>NZ_JNIF01000003.1:1419269-2838539 GCF_000702445.1 Bryobacter aggregatus MPL3 | reverse complement strand
CTCCACTTCCGGCGCAATCGCCGCCTGCACACGGGCCGCTGCACCGTGTTCCAGTTGCGGCCACTTTCCCGCAGGCAAGGCAAGGCGTTTGAGTTCTGCAACCAGACGCTGCCGTGTTTCTTCGTCCTTTACTACGGCCAGCTTCGGTTCAAACTCGGCAATCTGCCCGGCCAGAAGCGACACATTTGTCCCCGCCACCAAGGCATAAATGCCGTAGCGGTGCTTCCACCGCCGGACGACATCCAATGTATTTACCCCAATTGATCCCGTCGATCCCAATACCGTCAACATCTGCATGGCTGCTTCATCTTAGCAAGCAGCTCATCGCCACCGAATCAGCGGCTTCCCCACCCAGCAGGCGTGCGGCTTCACACCAAATAGAGGAGTCAGAGTTGGAGCGAGGTCGAAGTTATTGACACCTGCCGGGAGTTCGCCGGCCTTCACCCCAGGCCCGGCAAAGATCATTGGAATCTGCAGCTCATTCATCCGCAGATTGCCATGCTTGGTCCCTGTGCCACCGTGATCCGCCACGAGTACAACGAGCGATTTAGGACCCGCTGCAGCCGCCAGACGCCCCACCAGCGCATCCACCCGGTGCAGTTCGGCCAGATAGTGTTCGCCCTCCCAACCCTTGCCATGCCCCGCATGGTCGACATCGTCCAGATGCACAAACAACAGATCCGGCTTCTGCTCGTTCCAATAGGCGATCGCGGCGTCCGTTGTCTCTTTGCTATGAAGCACATGCGCCAGATGGCGGGGGGCGGAGGGTTCGATCAAGCGGCCAAAATCCTTCCAGTCATAGATTGCCGCCAAGTGGAGCTTTGGCTTCGCTTCGTGAATTACCCCGAAGAGCGTCGGAAAGATCTGATCGCTTCCCACGCAGACCGGATCAATCTCATGCTTGTCGCGCTGCCACTCATTGGAGGTGACACCATGCTGTTCCGGTCCCGCACCGGACAACAGACTCGCCCAGTTCGGAGAGGATACGGTCGGCATCACGCCCCTGCCCCGTAAAGTGAAGGCTCCGCGCGCCATCAGCGCTTTGAGATTCGGAATCTCAGCCAGCTCCAGCCCTTTCACCGACAAGCCGTCGATTCCTATGATCAAAACACGACTTGGCCGCTCCGCAAACAGCGAAGCAGCAAAAAGCAAACAGCCAATCCAGCGCATAGGCAAATGCTATCGCGAAATGGAATTCAAGTTGAGAGAAGGAAAAGAAAGAAGGAAGACCCAAAGGGCGCCGGGGAGCTAAAGTTGCTTCAGGGGTCTTTCTGAGGTTAGTCTCGCTTTGGTGGGAGTTGTGAGCTCCCCGGCTTAATTCCAATACTAGAATACTGTTTTTGGAATTGCAAGTGTTTTCTACAAAAAATTGTATGAGAAGATTTCTTCACTCACCCTTGGACTTGACTTCGACGCCCGCAATATCCTCTAAGACCTTGATTGTAGAGCAGATATCGGATTCTCCATCGCCCTTGCTGATGGCCGCCTGGAACATCTGGCGAGTGAGCGCAGTGAGCGGAAGAGGCACATCGAGCTCCGCCCCGGACTCCAGCATCAGCCCAATATCCTTGTGCATCCACTTTACGGAGAAGTTAGTGGTGAAATCGCGCCGAAAGACATAGGGAGCCTTGAAGGAGATCAACCCGGACTTCGCCGCCGAGTTATCGAGTACTTCGAGCATCAGATTTGGGTCAACGCCGGCTTTGGTCGAAAGGACGAGGCCCTCATTGAAAGCGTTCAGGAGATTGGAGAGGACGAGATTCTGCGTCAGTTTTGCCTGCAATCCAAGACCGGGCCCGCCACAGTAGAACAGCTTCTTCCCCATCGGTTCAAAATACGGCTTGACGCGCTCGAAAACTTCCTTGTCGCCACCCACCATAAAGGTGAGATTGCCCGATTCCGCTCCGGGCCGCGACCCCGTGCAGGGAGCGTCAAGGAAATGGATTCCCTTGGCGGCCAGCGCCTCGCCAATCTTCCGCGACTCTGAGGGAGATACGGTGGAAGCATCGACGATCACCGTACCGGGCTTTGCGCCTTCGATCAGACCATCTTTCCCAAGGCAAAGCTCCCGGCTCATCTCGGAGTCGCCGACGCAATAGAAAATACAGTCTGCATGCGCTGCCACTTCAGCCGGCGTCTTGCAGAAGATGCCGCCTTTTTCCGCTGCCAGCTTTTCCGCCTTTGCAGGAGAGTGGGACCAGAGAGCTACTTTGTGGCCCGCTTCCATCAGGTGCCGGGCCATGTGATGCCCCATGATGCCGAGGCCAAGAAATCCAAGATTCGCCATAGTCCTTCGATTGTATTCTGGCGTGGGCGTTTTTTGGAGATCTGTCAGGCGACTTGAGAGAGCGAACTCTTCGAGAGCAGACGCAGCACCAATAGGTCGGAAGGCTGGAAGGTCGTCATCGGCACATTCGTCGCATCCACCTCGTCCACCACGATGTGGCGGCGAATCAGGTTTCTGAGATCATCGACGGAGACGCCGAGTTGCGCCGCCGCTTCTGCTTCGGTATATTGCGCCTTGTTCACAACTGGCTTAGGAATCATTTAGGGGAGCCTAGCTCGATTCTAGAGAGCAGCAGCGAGTGAAAAAATAAGGGTGACCCTTAGTTCTGGCCCTTGTGAAACCTGACTCTGACGCCAAACAACCGTAAGACTATCGCCCAATGAACTTTGCATACAGACTGCGCGCGATCCCAATCTCCTGCGTGCCTTTGATGATCGCCCGTCCGTCGGCAAAGATCGTCAGTTCGTACTGCTCACTCGGCGAGAAGCGCAGCGCGAACTCGTTGCGGCGCAAGCTGCCCAGTCCGGTCAGTTGCTGTTCGAGCGCAGCCAAGTCTACGGCCACTTGCCGGTCGTGAATCTGCACCGCATTGCGGCCGCAGAGACTGATGGGAGCCCGCACACGCCCATCAAGATGGTCAAAGCGCCGCTGCTGGCAACAGACGCAGTTGGAATCGATTGCAATCGGAACCTGGCGGGTCTGGAACTCCCAGGTGTCAAACGTCGCGATCCGTTGCGGAACGGCAGATGGCCCTTTGGCAATCAGCTTTGTGGCCAGCGCCGCCTGCCATCCCGCCACCGTACTCGGAATCGTGTTGAGCACGCCCGCGGTCTCACAGGTCGGCTGCGCACCCTGAGGCGCCTCTGGATACACACAGCGGAGACAAGGACCAATTCCAGGCAGAATCGGAAAGACCAGTCCGTAAGACCCCACCGCCGCACCATAGATCCAGGGAATACCGCGCTCGATCGCAAAATCGTTGAGCAAAAAGCGGGTCTCGAAGTTGTCGGTGGCATCCAGAATCAGATCGACATCTTCCAGCAGATCTTCGACATTCGACGCGTTAAGATCCACAGTGAGCGCTTCCACCCGGATCGAACTATTGACCGTAAGCAACTTTGCCGCCGCCGCGGTTGCCTTTAAGCTCTGATCGCGCGCATCCGTTTCGTCAAACAGCCACTGGCGCTGCAAATTGGACCATTCGACCACATCCCGGTCAAGCAGCTTCAGCCGTCCCACCCCAGCGCGCGCCAAGGCTGCCGCCTGAAAAGTACCAAGAGCACCACATCCGACAATCGCCACCGAGGCGGCTGCCAATCGGGCCTGGCCTTCCGCTCCGAGCGGCACAAATCGGATCTGCCGCGAATAGCGGTCGGGTAGCAACACTAAGCCTATGTTAACAATCAGGATTCTTGCGGTTGCTAAGATTTACATTGGTGGCTTTGCGGAAGCAGCGACTGGTACTGGGCCTGTTGTCCCTTTTCGCCTTGACGACGTCTGCGGCATTCGCGCAGTCTTACGAAGGGCGAAGGATTGCCGCGATCCGATTTTTGCCTGAGCAGCAGCCCCTTCCAGACTCCGAACTCCGGCAGATCTTGCCCCTCAAAACAGGTGATATTTACACCGCCGCCAAGCTGCGCGCGGCCCTGGCAGCGTTGTTTCGCACGGGCCGGTTTATCAATCTGACGGCAGACGCCAGCCTCGAAGGCGATGAGCTCATTCTCAGCTTCGCCACCCAGAAGAATGAGTTTGTGGGCAGTGTGAATGTGGATGGCACACCAGGGGTGATGCCACGCGGAGCCTTGATCAATGCAGCCAAACTTCCCCTTGGCACTCCTTTTGACGAAAGTGTCCTCACCCAGTCTGTCGAAGCGATTGAAACGGACCTGCGCCTCGAAGGATTTTATGAATCCCAGGTCCGCTACGAACTCGAACGGGATCCTGTCGACCAGCAGGTCAACATCCGCTTCTATGTCGAACCGGGAACTCGCGCGAAATTCGGCCCGCCAAACTTTAAGGGTCACGCGTTGCTCACCGAGGATGCCCTGATCAAGGCGACCAAATGGAAGCGGCTCCGCGGACTCCTGGGCTGGCAGTACATCAGTGAGCAGAAGGTGCAAGGCGGCATTCGAGGCATTCTGCAGGCTTACCGGCAAAAAGAACATCTGATGGCGAAGGTCTCTCTCGAACGTCTGGACTACCAGCCCACCCAGCAGGTCGCAATCCCCAGTCTGCGTCTCGATGCCGGTCCGCAGGTGCAAGTACGCGCGATCGGAACCAAGATTTCGCAGGCCAACCTCCGCAAGCTGGTTCCCATCTACGAAGAGCAAAGCGTCGACAAGGATCTGCTCATCGAGGGTAGCCGCAAGGTGAGCGCATTCCTGCGCGGCAAAGGTTATTTCGATGCCCAAGTGGAGTATGCAGTCGAGCAGGAGAACGCACCTGTTGAAGAGATCGACCCCAAGAAGGACGCCTACATCGACTTCTATATTGAGAAGGGCTTGAAGTATAAAGTCGCCGCGTTGAACTTGCAGGGCAACCACTATTTCGATAACGCGACCCTGCTGGAGCGCATGGCCGTCCGGCCAGCCACGATCCTGCGCTACCGTCAGGGCCGCTATAGCGACGAATTGCTCGCCGGAGACCGGCAAGCCATCGAAGGACTCTATCGCGCCAACGGCTTTCTCAATGTGAAAGTGACCACCACCGTCACGCGCCAACACAACGGCAAGACCCAACAGGTGGGGATCAATGTCGACGTCAACGAAGGTCCGCAGACGCGCATTGAGGCCTTACGCATTGAAGGAGTGGGCGACTCCGACCGAAGCGTCCTCGAGGGCTATGTCAATGCAACCATCGGACAGCCTTATTCCGTCCTTACGCTCAATAGCGACCGGGAGCGCATCCTGAACCTGCTCTACAGCAACGGGTACTCAGAGGCGAATCTCGACACCTCGGTCGAGCGTGGCAGCAAGCCGGACACCATCCAGGTCATCTACCGGATCCAGTCCGGCGCCCAGCATTTTGTCCGCAAGGTGATCATCACCGGGCTCAATGAAACAGACGCTTCGCTCGTGGACAAGCGGATCAGCCTTAAGCCGGGCGACCCGCTCAGCAACAACGAAATCTTCGC
The DNA here is from genome assembly GCF_000702445.1 of Bryobacter aggregatus MPL3. Taxonomy (NCBI): domain Bacteria; kingdom Pseudomonadati; phylum Acidobacteriota; class Terriglobia; order Bryobacterales; family Bryobacteraceae; genus Bryobacter; species Bryobacter aggregatus. The sequence continues at coordinate 2,833,119 of NZ_JNIF01000003.1, read as the reverse complement.
CTCCCAGCGCCGTCTCTATGACCTGGGAATCTTTGCTCGCGTCGACACGGCACTGCAGAATCCGGATGGAGAAGAGATCTCCAAGACGGTTCTCTTCAATCTCGAAGAAGCCTCGCGCTGGAGCTTCAATGGCGGTCTCGGCGCCGAGATCGCACGCATTGGCGGTGGGGTCACCACCCTCGACTCGCCGGCCGGTGGCGCCGGCTTCTCTCCGCGCATCAGCCTCGGCGTCAATCGAAGCAACTTCTTTGGCCTCGGCCACACCATCGGGGCGCAGACACGGCTGTCCACCATCCAGCGCCGCGTCCTGCTTAGCTATCTGGCGCCCCAATTCCGGGGCAGTGACCACTTCGGGCTCACCGCCACAGCGCTCTATGACGACTCCCGGAACGTACTCACCTATAGTGCAAAACGCCTCGAAGGCAGTTTACAGTTAGCACAACGGCTGAATCGGGCCGACGCAATGCAGTATCGCTTAACCTTCCGCAAAGTAACCGTGGACCCGGACTCGATTAAAGTCGCCCCCGCACTAATTCCGATCCTGGCACAACCAGTACGCGTGGGAAGCTTCTCCACCACCTTCATTCAGGACCGGCGCGACGATCCTGTCGATGCCAAACGGGGCCGCTATACGACGATCGATTTCGGAATCGCCACCAAGGCCTTTGCCTCTTCCGAAAACTTCACCCGTCTGCTCGCCAAGAACTCCACTTACTACCGCATCGGGAAAGACATGGTCTTCGCCCGCAGCATCAACTTCGGCATTCTCACTCCCTACACGCATGGTTCCACCGTGCCGCTCCCGGAACGTTTCTTTGGCGGCGGGGCTTACTCGCATCGCGGCTTCGCCGAGAATCAGGCCGGCCCGCGAGACCTGATCACAGGCTTCCCGCTGGGCGGCAAAGCGATCCTGGTCAACAACCTGGAACTTCGCTTTCCGCTGATCGGCGATAATCTGGGTGGCGTCTTATTCCACGACGCAGGCAATGTCTACAGCGAGCTGAAACACATTAGCCTCAAGTGGCGGCAAGGCAGTATTCGTGATTTCGATTACATGGTGCACGCGGTAGGCTTTGGCATTCGCTACCGCACTCCGATCGGTCCGGTTCGTATCGATCTTGCCTTCTCTCCCAATTCCCCGCGCTTCAATGGATTCGAAGGCAGCCGCGAAGATCTGCTTTTTGGCCGCGGCAAAGAGGCGCTGCTCCGCGTGAACCAGTTCCAATTCCACATCTCCCTCGGGCAGGCATTCTAATGCGAATCCTGCTCCTTCTCCTCACCCTCGTTGCCTCGGCGGAAATCGTCGATCGTCTGGCGGTCAGCGTGGGAGACGAGATCATCACCGAGCAACAAGTGTTTCTCCATTTGAAAACAGCAGCCTTCCTGAACGGAGAGCCGGTCAAGACCGACCCCACCGATAAAAAGCGGGCGGCACAGAAGCTGATCGAGATCGCACTCATCCGGATCGAATTGGAGAACAATCGCTACCCGATGCCCAATGAATCGGAGATTGCCGAATACTTCGATTCCATCTTGAAGCAGCGCTTCAACGGAGACGCGGCCAAGTACAAGGCAGCGCTTGCGCAATACGGCATCACCGATGCGGAGTTTCGCGAATCGCTCATGCAACAGTTGGCGACGCTGGCCTTCATCGACTTCCGTTTCCGGCCTGGCGTCCAGATTCCCGAGGATGAGATTCGCGAGTATTACGACTACGACTATGACCGCGAGTTGAAAGGCAAGAAGAAGCCAAGCTACAACCAGGCAAGAGCGGCCATCCTCGAAGGACTGACCCAGCAGCGCATCGACAACCTGCTGGACCGCTGGCTGAATCAGACCGAGGCCGCCACCAAAGTCCGCTGGATCGACGCTGTTTTCGCCGCCCCGCAGAAGGAGGAAAAGTGAGCCGCCGCCGCAAAGTCCTGCTTGCCTTCCTTTGCCTGCTGCTGATGGCTGGCGCGGGCGCTTACTGGTTCCTCAACTCCGGCTGGCTCGACCGCTACATCGTCGAACGCGCAAAGGCAGAGGTGGAGAAGGCCCTGGGCGCAAAGCTCGAGATCCAATCCCTGCGCATCGATTTGTGGCGCGGGCGGGCGGTTGCCGCAGGAGTCACCCTACACGGAATGGAGAAGCCCGGCGACCCACCAATGTTCCATGCCGATGAAGCCGACATCGAAATTGGACTCGCCACCTTCAGCCGCACCAAGGTCGATCTCCGCGGTCTGGTTCTCAAGCAGCCCACTTTCCGGCTGATCACTTACCCGGACGGAACCACCAATTGGCCGAAAATCCAGGCCCGCACCGGCGCACAACAAAACGGATTGGAAAGCATCCTGAACCTGCGCCTGGGCCATCTGGATGTCGAAAATGGCGAATTCTCCTGGGATGAACAACGAACCAAGTTCGACATCAACGCCAAAAACTTCGCGGCCACCATGGACTATCTGCCTGCATCGCGGATCTACCGCGGCAAGGTACTGGCCGCCAATGTCCTTTACCAACAGAGCGGCTTCGGCAAACTGGAGGGCGACTCGAATGTCGAATTCAGCATGGACAACAGCAGGATCACGATCGACAAGGCCAGCTTCCAATCCCCGATGGGCACCAATCTCAACGCGCACGGTGAGATTCACAATATCGACGGTACGGATTCCCCCCTCAAGCTGTTGCTCGATATCGATGGCGTCGTTGCCCTGAAGCAGGTTCACCCCTTCCTCCGCGCTCCCATTGACCCCTCCGGGCTGGTGAACTACACCGGCAAGTTCCTCTACGAAGCCAGGCGCGGAGTAGAACTCCATGGCGATCTTCGAGCACGGGACGTCTTTTACCGGGACGCCACTTCGCGCATTGGCCCCATGGGCGCAAAGAGCAAGATCGACCTCCTGCCCGGCCGGCTCACCCTCACGGGGCTCCACGCCGATGGCTTCGGCGGCACCCTGGACGGCAGGTTCCGGTGGGACCAGCAGGAAGGCTGGAACTTTGATGGAGACCTCACCAATCTCGATCTTGAAACCGGCCTGCAGCAGTTGAATGTCCGCAATACCCCCTGGAGTGGCAAGATCGGTGGCCCAATCACAGCCAGTGGAGGAAAGGCGCCCATTCGCCTCGAAGCCGATCTCGAGATTGCTTCCACGCGCGGCCCCAGCCCGATGAGCGGATTGCTGGCCTTTACCTATCACGAAAACGGCAATCAACTGCTAGCTCGTTCCAGCTTTCTTGCATTGCCACATTCGCGTCTAGTTTTCTCGGGGGAGTTGTCCAAAGGCATTGCCGTTGAGTTCCGCACCACCGATCTGACAGAGCTGACGCCCGTCGCACAGCTTGCCGGCTGGCAGGAGGAACAGCTTCCCGTCGAGTTGCGCAGCGGGGAAGCATCGATCCAAGGCACCCTGCGAGGCACGCTCAAAGCCCCGCGGTTCCAGGGTTCCATTGCAGCTGACGCCTTCACGGCACGCGGCCTGGACTTCAGCGCTTTCAAGAGCCGGGTGGATTACGGCCAGGACTTAGTGGCGCTCGACGATCTACAACTGACCCACGCGGCGACACGGATCAAGGGCAATTTCCGCGCTGTGCTGGATGAAGGAAAGCTGGGACAAGATAGCTTGCTCAGCGGCAACGCCGACGCGCAAATTGGCGACCTCCAAACTCAGCTCAACGAGCTGGGACTCAAGGAATCCTTGTCGGGCACGGCGCAATTGGCGGTGGCTCTGCATGGCACCTTAAGCCAGCCTTCCGCCGATGGCAACATCAAATCCCCTTCGCTGCGCTTCCGCGACTTCCAGTTCGACCAGATTTCAGCAGCCTTCAGCGCTTCCCGCCGCGAGCTGCGTGTTCCCGAATGGGAAGCGAGACTGGGCCGTCAGCCCGCCCGCGGCCTGCTCAATCTGAAGGCAGGCGGCGACGATTGGAAGATCGGCACAGGAAACGCAACCGTGAAGCTGGATTCGCTGATTCTCAATGCGATCCCGCAATATCGGGACAAGAATCTCGACCTCAATGCACAAGTGACCGCCGATACGCAGTTGGACTTTGCCTGGTCTCCAGAAGGAATCTCCGCCTCCAAAATCGATGGCCGCCTCCTACTCGCCAATATTACGCGCTTTGGCCGTCCGGTCGGCCAGTTGGAGTTCACATCCAGAACGGCGGCCGGCAAGGCCTCGCTCACCGCAACCGGAAACATTCGCAAGCAGACAGTGAAGGGCGACGCCACCATCCAGCTCGGCACCAAGCTCGACACGGAACTGCGGCTGCAACTGCCCAAACTCGACTTCCCCACCATCGCGCAACTACTGAGTAAGGAGCAGTTGCCGAGTCCACTCCCCTATGAGGGCGGCGCCGAGGCCAGCTTCTACTTCAAAGGCCCGCTGCTCGATCCCGCCGGATGGGATGGACGGTTGACCATCCCGCAGCTCCAATTGGCGCCCAACAAGGACTACGTCAAAGAAACGCTACCACAAGTGGCAGATGTCGTCCTCAAGAACGACGGCCCGATCGTCGTTGAGTTCCGCCGCGGATTCATTGGAGCACGAGACGTCAAGCTGGTTGCAAAAGACACGAATTTCACAACCTCGATTTTGTATCGCGCCAACAGTGGTGGCCTGAGTGGCCAGGCCAAGGGCAATATCAATCTGGCGATCCTCTCCACCCTGCAACCGGACTTGATCGCCACCGGTGTCGCCGCTCTCGACACCAGCATCCAGGGGACTTCCGCCGATCCGCAGATCAACGGAAAGCTCGACTTCAAGAACGCCTCCTTCTATTTGCGCGATGTCATCACGGGCCTAGACAAGGTCAATGGCACCATCCTTTTCGATAAGAACCGCGCCACCATCGACAACCTGAAGGCGCAGACCGGGGGAGGCGAACTCCAGCTCACCGGCTTCATTGGCTTCGGCCGGACTTTGAGCTATCGCATGCAGGCGCAGGCAACACAGGTACGCCTCCGCTACCCCGAGGGCGTCTCCACGAGTGCCAACGGCACACTCGCGCTCTCCGGCACCACAGCGCAAAGTATTCTCACCGGCAACATCACCATCCTGCGCAGTAACATTGGCCAGATCGACACCGCGCAATTGATTGCCGGCAACAGCGTCATCAGCGATGTCTCCGAGCCGATCCGGAATGAGTTCCTCAAGAATCTCCAGTTCGACGTGAAGATCGACGCCGCGCAGAATGCGGAGTTCTCAACCTCCCTGACCAGAGACATCAAAGGCGAAGTCGCGCTCCGTCTGCGGGGCACCCCGGGCCGCCCCATCCTGCTGGGCCAGTTCACTGTCACCCAAGGAGAGATCGACTTCTTCGGCTCCCGCTACGACATCAGCCGTGGGGAGGTGCAGTTCAACAATCCCCTGCGGATCGAGCCGGTCATCAGTCTTGACCTGGAAACGCGAGTCCGCGGCGTCACCATTTCGATGAACTTCTCTGGCCCGGCCAACAAGCTGAACATGAGCTATCGCAGCGATCCACCGCTCCAGTCAAGCGAGATCCTGGCGCTGCTGACCGTGGGCCGCAATCCCGGAACCTCTGGCTCGCTCACGCAAACGCCCGTGGGGCAAAGTCCTGGCGGCGTCTTCGGCAACGACTCAAGCGTGATCCTGGGCGCAGCAGTCACAGCCGGAATCAACGGGCGGCTGCAACGCTTCTTCGGCATCTCGCGCGTGCGCATCGATCCGCAGCTCACCGGAATCGACAACGTGCCGCAAGCGCGCCTGACCCTGGAGCAGCAGGTGAGCCGCGACGTTACGCTCACCTACATCACCAATCTCAATCGCACCCAGCAACAGATTGTCCGGATCGATTGGGACATCTCAAAAGCGTGGAGCGTGGTCGCCGTGCGGGACGAGAATGGCATTTTTGGTGTCGATCTTTTCTTCCGCAAGAGGTTGAAATGAAGACGCTCTGTAGCGTTCTTCTGTTCTTGGCCAGTTGCGGCTTCCAGTATTTCGGCGAAGCCAAGTACTTCTCTCCGCGCAATGCGGTGATCGTTGCACAGTCGCCCGTCGTACTCCGTTTCCCACTGAGCCGTTGGGCAAGACAAAAGGACGGGAGTTATCATTTCGATCTGGCTGGCGAATGGGTCGGCGAACATTTTGAGGTGGAAATCGACTGGGGCCCCCAGGATGTCGAATGGAAAACCAAAGGCCGTTGGACAAGCAATTGGTTGGCTTCATTGACCAAGCTGTATGGCGTAACGGGAGTTGGGGGTGAGCTCAAGGAGAGCGTCCTGTTGTTGGCCAGTCCTCCACCAGCAAAGCCGGAGCGCCTCGATCTCCCCAACCTGCGGCTCGAGTTTGATCTGGCAGAAGGCTGGGTCACCTGGACGGAGAAGGACCCCATGCTTCGCGCAGCAACCATTGCCGCATTCTTCGAGCCATAAGGGGAGAATTCCGGCGACCGCTGGCCACAATCATTGAGGGTCCGCGATTCGATCGAACCCTGAAACACGTGCATGCCAAGGAGAGCAGGCGAAAACGTAACAAGACCGAGAGGCGATCTAGACCTTTTCTCATCGTGCGGTGCCCGGGTCAGCTAAGCGCGTCAGGGTCACCAGACCTTCTTCCGGAGCCAAAGCGAAGGATCTGCCAAGTTCTATACTTCACGACCTGCGGAAGTTACTCCACGTGAAGGCGGAGCGAAAAGCGAAACCGGCAGATCTCAATCGCCGAGGCCGCAGATCTCAACGGCGATATGGACCTTCGTTCCTTTTCGTCGTTTTGCCCGTCGTAGCTGGCTCGGGCCCCGCTTTCCAGTGTCAATTGAAAGGTACGGCTGTCCAGAATGGCCGCCTCAGTTGCGCCTACTGTTCTTCCCCCAATCGCAGTACCTCTCGAAGATCAGGAACCATGGCTTCAAGCACTTGCGCTGGCATCCAGCGTTGTATTTGTTGATAGACCACGTACCGCGGCGGCAAGTCGTGCGGCATCAAGTGCCAGGGCGCTCCACACTTCACCAGATACCGCAGCCATTGAAGAAGCAGCAAACTCCACTCTTCGTCACTGAGGTCGGTCTGCTATCGCTTTCGGGCCGGAGGCGGCCATCTCTTCAGCTTCTCATCCGTGAATGACAGCCTCTAGAGTCAGGCAGCGTAGCTCACGCTAGAGGTAGACCGGATCTTCCACCGTCAACTCGCTGGTCACGGCACTGCCCGTATTGCGAGTCGAGGCCGGCTCAAACAACACTACGCTCACTTCCCCATCTGCAACTGGCCGGTGCTCTACACCACGCGGCACAACCAGCATTTCCCCCACGCCCATTGGAATGGCCCGCTCCACCCCAGCAGTATCCCGCCACTCCATGACAAACGATCCTGCCACCACCAGGAAGAGTTCGTCCTCCTCATCATGGTGATGCCAGACGAACTCACCGGCAAACTTGACCAGCTTCACATGCTGGCCATTGAGCTCAGCCACGATCTTCGGGGACCAATGATCCTGAAACTCTCCAAATTTTTCTGAAAGATTGATTTTGCGCACAAGAGCCCCCAGGCCTCATCATATCGATAGGATGAGACTTCGCAGCACAAACGACCGGTTGAAGATCGAGCACTCGATTGTGAGCGGCGTCCGCAAGATGCTCGCACGGCTTCTCGAGGACAACGAAGGAATTCGGAGCGTGGTACCAGGACGGATTGCGAAGGTGCGCGATGCCAAAGGCAAGGTGAGTGTACGGATCACCGTCCCCACCACCAACGGCTTCAAGGCGATTGCCCTGAGCGATGGCGCACGGCAAGAACTGTTTATCTCCACCACAATGAGTGAAATGGAACTGGCGGCTGCACTGGAACAGGCAGCCGCCAGAGTCAATGAATAGCTGGGCGGAGCGGTCTAAGCCTCGAAATAGCCCTTCGCCAGTTCCGGCCGGGCTTCGAGCGCCTTTCTCCAGTACAACCGCGCCTCGTCCTGCTGACCCTGGGTCTTGAGCGCATGACCGAGATTCAGCAGCGCTTCGGCAAATCCGGGACGCTCGCTCAACGCTTCTTTATAGAGGCGAATCGCATCCTCCACCTGGCCACTCTTCTGCAGCAGCAAACCGGTGTTGTAGAACAATTCGGGAGAACGCTCCCCAAGATCGATCAATCTCGCCTGCAGTTCGAGAGCCTGCTCCTGATCGCCCTTCTCGACAGCAAGAGCCGCCAGCCCACGGAGCGCGTCCATCGAACCGGGTTCTGCCTGCAACACATTCGAGAAAGCCAGGGAGGCCGCATCCCGATCGCCGATCCGCCAATACGCAAGTCCCAGATTCAACTGGGCTTCAGGCCAGTTCGGACGCTTTTCGAGGCAAGTCTCATATGCCTGCACCGCACCCTGCAACTCGCCTCGCTCCAGACGCAGGAAGCCCAGGCGGAACCAGATCTCTTCCGATTCGGAGTTCTCTTTCAGCAAGGCCTCGAGAATCTGCTCCGCATCTTCCCGCGAACCCGTTGATTCGAGCAGCACGGCCAGGTTATAGCGAACTTCGGTCAGCGTCGGATTCTTCTTCAGCACCAGTTCATAGGATTCGCGTGCGCCCTTGAGATCCCCAAGCTGCTGCCGGACAATCCCCAGATTGACCAGCGCCTGTTCGCTGTCAGGACGAATCCGCGTTGCTTCCTGATAGGCCTGCAGGGCCTGCTCCATCCGCTGGAGCTTCTGATAGGCCACCCCCAGATTGAACCAGCGCTCAAAATGATCGGGCGTGTACTCCACCAGTTTCTGGCAGAAGCGCGCGGCCGCTTCGTAGTCTGCCGTTGTAAAGGCACAAGTCGCCAGCCCTTCGAGGGCAGGCTGGGAGAAGGGACGAATCTCAAGCAGCTTCTCGGAGTGCACGCGAATGATATTGACATCCTTCAACGCAATCCCGATGGTAATGAGATTGACCAGCGCCTCTTCGCTACTCGGATTCCGCTCCAGCATCGTATTGTAGAGAGCAAGAGCCTCCTCCAGCCGGTTGAGCAGTTGCAACGAAACAGCCTTGCCGAACAGCGCGGTTTCATGATCGGGATCGACGGCCAAGACCTGCTCAAACAGATCCAGCGCCTGGGGCGCCCGGTCCGTATGGAGATAGGCCACGCCCAGTCCAAGACGCGTCTGCGCGCCGGCACTGGGCAATTCCAAGGCTTTATGGAAGTGATCCGCCGCCTCAGCCCAGCGCCCCAGCTTCTCGCAGCAGACCGCGAGATTGAAGTGCGCTGAAGGATGTTTCGCATTGAGATCTAACAACTTCTGGTAGCTGCGCGCAGCTTCTTCAAATTGCTCGAGTTCGAAGTGAAGATGCCCTCGAGCGGAAAACAGCTCGGGGTCTTGCTGGCCGGAATCAAGCGCGTCGTGAATTTCCTTCAGCGCCTCCTTCCGTTTGCCCTCAAGATGGAGTGCGACAGCTCTCGCAAGAGCCGATTGGCCCTCGCTATGGAGTCCAGCGGTTAAGGGTCCGTTGGATTTCAGTGCCGAATTTTCCTTTCGCCGGAATGTCATGGCGCAGACCTCACAGTTGAATTCGAAATGTTATAAGGGACGAGGAAGGCGCAAAGCCTGCCTAAAAAATCATATTGGTGAGAGACCTCAACCCATCGCAAGCGGGCATCTTCTCCTGCATCCGCGTAGAAACCGATTCCGCCTCGAGCCAGCCTGGCATCCGTAAACACGTCCACCACCTGGCCCTGGACGGTCGTCACAAAATCAGATCCATTCACATCGAGCCGCACGCGATAGATCGTGTCCATCCGCCCCTGGAAAGGAAGCGGAATCACCTTGCGAGGCCCCGCTTTCCCGTCAAGGACCGCATAGCGAACCAGCTCCACCGTTGGAATCGGCCCAGGCCGGGTGAGTTCAAGGCGTGACACGTAGTAATTCCTAAGATCGGCAGCACGAAACACCCACGATAGGGCTTTTTGTTCAATTGCACCCAGGAATTCAAAGCGGTAGTCTTCCAGCCCCAGGCTCGGCGTGTATAGCGCAAGCTGCCGAGGCCGCAGGAAGCCAGCCGGATCATAGCGCCAACCGCGCGCCCAATCGCCCTTCCCACTCCACTCCCCGAGTCCCTGCCGGAAGTCATCACTGAGTTCGATCGCCGCGCGACGTTGGATTCCCTGCCGGAAGCTCGCCAATGAGTCCTCCTTCAAGGCAGACTGCACCAGTTCCCCGACATTTGGAGCCAGAGAACTCAATTGATTCCGCACGCTGAGCTTCAAATTCCCTTTGGCGCCAGGACTATTCGCCAACCAGATCAGACCGATCACGATCGGGATCACGACCGCAATCCAGCGCAAATCGTTGGGAGCCTCTTGCCAACTCTTCTTCAGCCGGCTCCAGGACAGGTCGGAAGTACCACCAGCAAGCTGACTCAATGCGGCAAAGGGCGAATGGATCTCTTTGCTTTGCTGAATGGAGAGGGAGAGCCGGGGGAGGAGGATCGTGAAATTCTCCAACCGGACTGCCTCATGCAATCGCGGCCGCAGTGGGCGCAACAGCGGAGCCACAGGAACGGGAACCAGTTTGGCCCTCGCAAGCACCGGAGGAAGCACACAAAGACTGGAGCGACGCAAGCCCACAATCCGGCCCTTGGTCGGCAACGCGGAGCACGAAGCTTCCAACCCAATCGGCGGTAGCCCCCTGGGCGCCAAAACGACGGACGGCAAGGGCAATAGTTCTGTTTCGAATCGGCCCCCAAGCGTCCCCCAATCCAAGCCCCTGGCGTTCGTCTCCCTCGCCGCGGCAATCGCCACGGGAGGCGCGGCAAAGGGAACGGATTCCGCAGAGAGCAAATTCGCTTCCCGGGGAGCAACCGCCTTCGGCCGGGAGAAGAAACGGGGGACAGCGCCCCCCAAGCTCACCGCCCTCGCCAACGGCGCCGAAGTCCGCACCGGGTGAACAGGCGCTCCGGAAACAGCCGCGTTTTGCGAGGCTGGCGGGGCGAAGGGACTTCGTTTCGCCTCGATCGGAAGCGCCAGATCCTCCGCAAGCGCGTTCCACTCAAGCGAAGCCAATGCCAGAAACCCAGAATCAATCTGCACCGGAGCCTCGGCACGCAGGGGCCCTGTGGAGCAATCCCGTACCTCCGCCAGCCCCGCCGCCCCAACCAACGCCTGCGGCTCAAGAACCGACGCAAAGGCAGGCCGAGTCTGGCTCAGGCACTGTCCGTTGCCAACCGGCAGGAGTATCGCGCCCAAACGCTGTAGCCCCTTTGCAGACGCCACCGGCAACCGGTCCGGAGGCCGCACCGCGCAACCCGGCAGCAGGGCAAGACAAGCACTCTCCCCAAGATCCATGTCGAAATCAACTTCTTCCGGCACAGCCGGGGACTCCGGGTGCAAGTCCAGATGAGGCAAAGCCATCACCCCGGGCATCGGCAACTCCGGCAAGCTAGCCTGCCCCGACGCAGTCTTCAGGAAGCGAGCCGCGATGGAGACAGAAGTAAACTCCTCCAGCGCGGCAGGCATCCAACACTTGTCCGCCTGTTCCGTAGGCACGGGGAGCGGCGATGGGGGCAGAAGCATCTGCGACAGAGAAAGCGCCTGCATTGCCTCCTCCACCCCAACACATCCGCGAGGCTCGAAGAGTTGAACGCCAGATTGGGGCGCGGCCAAGCCATTTCTCACCGGGGCCGGAGAAAGATTCGTAGTGGGCTCGAGGGGAAGGATGGCAGCGGCTAAAGGAGCAGCGCCCTGCCAGATGGATTCCGCACCGCCCCGCGAGGAGAGCACCGAAGTCTTGGGGGAAAGGGGAGTCTCCTGCACCGCTGGAGGCTCGAGCGCGGACTGGGAGCGATAGGGCCGCATCCGTTGCTGCTGTTCCAGCAGACTGGCAACCGCAAGTTGTTCCTGCTCCGCATGGAAAGCCCGCCGGTGCGCCACCGAACAAAACTCCTCAGCCGTCAGCTTTTTGACGATCGGGAGTTTTTTGCCGCAGTACAGACAAACCATGAGAGACACTTCCGTCCTCTCATTTATCGGCAGACTCCCGCAACTTCCTTAGCCCTCACTCCAAAAAGCAAAAGCGCCAGCTTCCGCCGGCGCTTTTTGTTTGGAATAGAAAAGGTCTTAAATCGGTTCTGGAAAATGCAGCTTCGACTTTTGGAGCGAACGATCCAACATCTCAATTGCTTCTTTTTCGGCCAATGCACGAGAAATAGCAACTTCAGCCAACAACATCTGACGGCTGCGCTCCAGCATCTTCTTCTCACGGAAGCTGAGCGGCTTATCGCCTTGGATCAACAAAAGCGTTTTAAAAACTTCTGCGATCTCGTAAAGGGAACCCTTACCCATCTTCTCGGTATTTTCCTTGAAGCGGTGTTTCCAGTCAGGATTCCAGCGAGGAGTTCCGGAGGCGAGAAAGTTCAGAACTTTCGCGACTTCGGTGTTCCGGGTGACTTTACGGAGGCCGACTTCTTCCGCGTGGGAGAAGGGCACCATAACGGTCATGGAACTATAAGCTAAACGGAGCAAATAGAAACGTTCGTTCTGACTTCCGAAAGATCGAACGCTGATGTTTTCAATCGTACCGACTCCATGATTTGGGTAAACCACTTTTTCGCCGATTTGAAAGGTCATTCCTGGACCCCCCGTACACTTTGGATTCGTTGTCACACCGATGAAACCGCGATGACTATATGAAGGGTAGATCGCGCCCGACGGATTGTCAACGCAAGCGGTTGCATTATTTGCGATTTTTGTGAATCTTTGAGCCTTCTGGCCCAGATTTTCACGCGTGAGGCGACTCCCTCCAGGATATGAAATTTGGGATCAGAAGAGCAAGGGATACACCACGCCGAAGTGTATACTTCACGGCTTTTTCACACCTCTGAAATTGAGGCGTAACAATAGCGAAGACCCACGGCTTTCACCGTGGGCCCGCTGTTCCAATTAAGAAATGGATCTCGCTTAAAAGCGGTAATACAGACTGAACTGCACGATCCGGCGATCGGACTGTGTCGTTGTGATCCGTCCGAAATTCGTATTGTTGATGTTGTAGTTCGGCACATCGAAGCTCACCGAATTGGTTGCGTTAAACGCTTCCATGCGCAGATCGAAGTATTGACTCTCGGTCAGATACGTCCGCTTCTGGATCGCTGCGTCCACATTCTTGAAAATCGGACCGTAGAAGACACGGCGGCCGAGGCTACCCACGTCCCCAGGGCCCGGGTTGAAGAAAACCTGGCCCGCAAAGGGCGCGCTCCCGTCGGAGGCAACGGCGCGCGTATCGGGACCAATCATCGAAGCGGCGTAATAGTAAGGCCCATTGCCCGTCATCCGGACGCCCGACAGCGCATTGATCTGGTCATAGCTCAGCGTGCTCACCGCCGTGTTGGTCGTCGTCGACCGTCCCTGCCGGTTCAGCGTCCCGCGGCCGCTCAAGATGGTGAAGGGAGACCCGGAACTCACGGTGATAAAGGTGGACAGCGTCCAGCCTCCAATCACCTGGTTCAGTCCCTTGCCACCCGAAAGCCGATGTCCATGGCCAAACGGAAGTTCATAGGCACTGTTCAGCTTGAACTGATGGCGCAGATCAAACAAGGTGGGCGAGTACTCGAGCTTCGCATTATTGATGTCGAGGAAAGGATCAAAGCGCGTCTGCGAATCGCCGGTGGTATCGCTCAGGGTCTTGGACCACACATAGTTCGCCTGGAAGTAAAAGCCGCGTTGGTAGCGGCGGGTGAAGTCGATCTGCATCGAGTTGTAGTTCGAGTTCGAATAGTTGGTCATCATGTTGACGCCCACCGCATTCGAATTGCGATAGAAGTTGAACGGTGCATTCAGCAAGTTGCTCTGATAGGTGTTCGCCAGCTCACCGATCTCGCCGCGCTGGATCAAACCGCTGATCGTGCCATTCGTCAGCAGCGCGCCCGGCATCTGATCGAAGAACGGCAGCGGCGTGCTGCCCGCGATGGCCGGGTTGTATTCCGGGTTGAAGGCTCGGCCGGCGGCCTGAGCTAGCTGTCCGTTCCGGCGGGCATTCACGAAGTCTGTCTTGTAGCCGGGAACATCGATCAGCACTTGGTTATAGTCAAAGGCGCGGAACTGCTTCGTCGCGCGATTGCCCACATAACGCACCTCCAAAACGCCACGGGCGATCTCCCGCTGAATTCCAGCCGACCACTGCTGCACATAAGGCGTCACCAGATTCGGATCGGGAAGACCAATTGCCGAAGTCGGGTCGAGCGCATAGTTGTCCGCATAAGTACGAGGCACCTTATAAGCAGGCGTCACGACAGCCGGCAGCGCAGAAGCGCGGGCTACCAAATTCGTCGTCGTAACCGTCGAGGTCAACCCTGTATTGGTGATCACGCTGTTCTCCAGCGCACGAATGAATTCGTCGTTTGCGAAATTGACACTGTAACCGGCGCGAAAGCTGGTCTTCCCATCACCGAAGATGTCATAGGCCAGCCCCACGTTCGGCGCAAAATTGTTGAGGTCCTTCTTGTACCAGGAGCGGCCCACCGAATTCCCGGCGAAGTCGAGGGTCCCGAGCGGATTCATCATCGCCTGAATCGGAGTCTGTCCGTTCAATACCGGCAGGAGAGCGAGCGAATTCTCTTCGGTCACCGGGGCGAAATAATCCCAGCGGACTCCTCCCGTCAAGGTGAGCCGGCGATGGGCACGCCATTTGTCCTGGAAATATCCAGCGTAATTATCACTTGTATATTTCCGGACATTGCTCTGTCCAGGAACAAATCCACTCGTCCGGTCTTTCACCTGAAAGTTCTGCGTCACCGAGGTGACAAAGCCAGCGTGCAGCGCAAGCAGTGCATCGGCAACGTTCTTGTTTGCCGAACTGATCGCAGGAAGCGAAGAGGCAATATTTACGGGGTTCGATGCGCTGATGCCAAGGGTATAAGTTGGCGTGATGCCAGTATCGTTGTAGCTCCGCACGCGGATCCATTGGCTTTGGTAGCCGAACTGGAAGGAGTGGCGCCCTTTCACCCACGTTGCGTTGTTCTGCATGTTGTAGGTATTCGTATCTCTTCCGTTCGCGCGAAAAGCATTGACCGGGTTATTGAAAAGATTCACCCCACTCACTTGTGGCGGCGCGATAATCTCGTTATCAAATTTCTGGCTCGTCAAGAAAGGCGCCGAAGTTAAATTGAAGCCACCACGCAGCTCATTCGTAAAAGTTGCACTGGGACTCCAGCGATACGTGACCGAAACGAGCTTCGGCGAGGAATCATTGGTCACCACAGGAACCGTATCGAAGTTCGTCATGATGGTTGTGTCGGTACGGTCAAGAACATCGCGATTCCAGGTGAAGGTACCCGCAAACGAATGCTTCGTCGAAAGTACATAGTCCATCTTTCCGAGAACATTGTCCCGGTTCCGATTGCTCCGGAGATTGAAGCCATAACCACCGGTATTCAGCCCATCGCCAATGTCATTGCGATTGATCACGCTCGACGAAGGGATGGCCTTGATCATTGCCGCAGTGCGGGGATCCGCGGACAGTCCCGCCGCCGCCAGAAGATTCACCTTCCGCAAATTGCCGGCCGTATCCTGATACGTGAAAATGCCATTGCGCGCATCCTCGCGCAGCACCGTCCGCGTGACCGCCGTCTGCTGCCGCAGGCGAAGCCCTTCGTAGTTCGTATAGAAAAACAGCTTGTCTTTCTTGATCGCTCCACCGAGCGAACCGCCAAACTGATTCTGATTGAGAAAAGGCCGGGCCACCCTGCTGGCATTGTTGAACCAGGTATTGGAGGCGAGCGCATTGTTCCGATTGAGCCAGACCAATGCACCGTGATACTGATTGGTGCCGGAAGGCGTCGAGAGATTCACCTGCGCCGCACCGTTCCCCAAAGCTGGACTCGCGTTTGAGGTAATGACCGTCGCCTCGGCCACCTGATCGAGCAACAGCAGGTTCGGCTGAAAATCAAGCGAATTGGTCCGGATATAGTTGTCGTTGATATTGACACCATCGAGAGTGACATTCGCAAAAGAAGGCCGCAAGCCATTGACCACTGTGGGAGTTTTTGCGTTCGACGATACGCCGGCCTGCGTCCTCAGAAGCCCGACCGGGCTCCGGTTCAGAGAAGGCAGCAGCCGCAACTGTGCATTGGTCACCGTCGTCGAAACTTCCGCCGAAGCGGTCTGCACCACCGCCGACTCAGCGGACACTTCGATCGATTCATTGGTCGCTGACAACTCCAGCCTGAAAGGCTTGAGAGGCAGTTCCGTACTGGTATCCACCTTGATGCCGCGCTGCACTTCCTTGCGGAATCCGGTAGCGGAAACAGCAATATCGTAGATCTCAGGACGGATTCCTGCCAACGCGAAATTCCCATCGGCGCCAGAACTTGTCTTTGCCACCGGCGACAATCCTCCGGCCACAAAGAGTTCTACCGCCGCGCCAGGAATCGCAGCCCCGGACGCATCTGTAACCGTGCCCGAAATTCTGCCTGAGGTTTGGGAAAAAATCGAAGTGGCGCAAAGAAATGCGGAAAGGAAAAAGACACCGAAACGAATACTCATGAAATCGTGACCCCCTTGAATTGGCCGTTACCTCAGACTAGCATTGCTAGTCCACTAGACGGTAGTACTAGAGGCCTCGCGTCCTAGTACCAAAACCGCCGCAGCCAAGAGACAACAGGATCAAAATGTGAGGCACGAAGCAAAGTCGATAGGAAGTGCAGACCAGCGATGGTTCAGAACCAGCAACACTATCCTTGGCCGTATCTGTCTGGTCAGATCGACACGCCGACGAGCGGGGCTCCCGGGATCTAAGTACATTTGCATTAGATTCTACGTCTCAGTACTGTGCCTACTAGAGCTTAATTATTGAGCCATCGTCTCTATTCCTAGATCTCAGCGCTGGAACGCCTTCTCACAAACGGCGAGCTCGGACCAGTTCAGCACTGCAATTAACGATGTCCCAGAACCGGCACCTCTCTGCACTCAAAATCCGCACCACCTTCTTTGACTTTGGCACCGAACATGCTCAGCGCCTCTGCATGGGAACGATTTCCTACTCCTCCGCTATGTTTCGAGCCAATCGGACAGAGCTCACCAACCGCGTCACCGCCTCACGAACGTCGAACAACAGCGCTACAGGTCGCCGCACCAGTAGCGTTGAAGAGACTCTGGACGCCAACCCTCCCCAGCGCGCCGATGCAATCGCCGCCACCAACAACAGCGCACGCCGCTATGCAGCTGCTGCCCTGGCGGACGCCACGGCAGTAGCAAGCACCAAAACCGTCGCACAGACCGCAGCCCCCCAGCCGCTGGCCGCGACGGACCCCATGAAGCAGGCCTGGCTCGACGCCAATACCGGCTCCTATGCCAATGTCCTAACTAATAACCTCAACCGCTCTACGCCCTTCAATATCGCTCCGGTGGGAATCCAGTGGACCAATCTCTCCAACGGCAGAAGCGACGGAGCCACACGTGCCGTTGGCAATGTGGATAAACAAGGAGGGCAGGAACTCGCCACCTTGCTCGGCGGAACGCTCGTCGATTCCCCCTTCAGCACCTTCGGAACCCAACAAAAAGACCAATATATCCGGATGCCGAACGGGCAGATGATTGACGCCTCCGTCCTGGCCAACAGCCTGAACGCAGCCCGCACGGCAAAAGATCCTTTCTCCGCCACCCAAAACGTCCTCGACACCTACCGCGCGGAGGCCGCCAGCTATAACCTCAACAATTCCACAAACGCGATTGACAGCGTCACCAAGGGCAACCTCAAAGTGGTGAACGCGAACACGCTGCCCACCTAACAAAAACTTGCCAGGTGGCATTTTCCGGACGTCCCAATCTGAAACGGACGTTTCCAATTCGGGACCGAAAGCTCCGATTCGGTGGATTCCCCCTCGCCATGATAAAATGGTGAAAATCCCCCCAATAAGGAGAACACAAGGTTGAACACTGCCTTGCTCGCCCTGGAAGACGGTTCGGTCTTCGAGGGCAATGCCTTTGGTGCGCCCGTAGACAAAGCGGGTGAAGTGGTTTTCAATACCTCGCTCACCGGATACCAAGAGATCTTCACAGACCCTTCCTACGCGGGGCAGATCGTCGTACTGACGAACCCGCAGATCGGAAATTACGGAACCAACGACGCTGACAATGAAGCGATTCGGCCGTTTTTCGAAGGATTGGTCGTCCGTGAATATTCCCCGCTCGCTAGCAACTGGCGAAGCGACGACGAAGCTGGCGATTTCCTCTCGAAACACGGAATTCCTGGAATCACCGGAATCGATACCCGCGCCCTCGTCCGGAAACTCCGCATGGGCGGGGTAATGCGGGGGGTTCTCTCCTCCACGACACTCGACCCTCGCGTACTGGTCGAGCGTGCCCGCAATGTCCGATCGATGGCCGGCCTCGATCTGGCCACCGTCGTCTCCACTCCCAAGTCCTACCAATGGAATGAGACTGTCACCGGCGTCTCAGAATCAGAAGTCCTGCGCCAGCCCGCCCCTGCCAGCTTCAAAGTTGTCGCCTATGACTTCGGGATGAAGCGCAACATCTTGCGCCGCCTCGCCCATGTCGGCTGCGACCTCACCGTTGTTCCCGCCGGCACCAGCGCCGAAGACGTCCTCGCGCTGAAACCAGACGGCATCTTTCTGTCGAACGGCCCCGGCGACCCTGAACCGCTCGAATTCCAAACCAAGCAAGTCCAGAAGCTGATCGGGAAAGCTCCAATCTTCGGCATCTGTCTTGGCCACCAGGTCATCGGCCTCGCGCTTGGCGGCAAAACCTACAAGCTGAAATTCGGCCACCGTGGCGGCAATCATCCGGTGCTCAACCGCACCACGAACAAAGTCGAGATCACTGCGCAAAACCACGGCTTCTGTGTCGACCCGGACTCGCTCAATCAGAACGAAGTCGACCTCACCCACATCAATCTGAATGACCAGACCCTCGAGGGTCTGCGTCACCGCAACCACCCCCTCTTCTGCGTGCAATACCATCCCGAGGCCGCACCCGGCCCTCACGATTCCCAATACCTCTTCGACGACTTCATCAAGCTGATGAGCGACTGGAAAGGCTCCAAGTAGCAGATGCCCCGTAGAACAGACCTCAAGAAGATCCTCATCGTGGGCTCCGGCCCCATCGTCATCGGCCAGGCCTGCGAGTTTGATTACTCCGGCACCCAGGCCTGTAAGGCTCTTCGCGACGACGGCTTTGAAGTCGTCCTCATCAATTCCAATCCGGCAACAATCATGACCGACCCCGACTTGGCCGACGCCACCTACGTCGAGCCGCTCACCGTCGAGTTCGCCACCGAAGTCATCAAGAAGGAACGCCCCGACGCCCTGCTCTCCACCGTCGGTGGCCAAACCGGCCTCAACCTCGCCATCGCCCTCGCCGAAGCGGGCGTTCTCGAACAATACGGCGTCGAGTTGATCGGCGCCAAGGTCGAAAGCATCAAGAAGGCCGAAGACCGCCTGCTCTTCAAAGACGCAATGCGCAAGATCGGCCTCGATCTGCCCGAATCCCGTCTCATCACCCGCGTCGAAGACGGTCTCGCCTTCGCTCAGGAAATCGGCTATCCGCTCATCCTCCGCCCCAGCTTCACCCTCGGCGGCACCGGCGGCGGCATTGCCTACAACACCGAAGAGCTGATCGAAATTCTCGAGCGCGGCCTCGACCTCTCCCCCGTTCACGAAGTGCTCGCTGAAGAGAGCATGCTCGGCTGGAAAGAGTACGAGATGGAGGTCATCCGCGACCTCGCCGACAACGCCATCATCGTCTGCTCCATCGAAAACTTCGACCCGATGGGCGTCCACA
Organism: Bryobacter aggregatus MPL3; assembly: GCF_000702445.1. NCBI lineage: Bacteria > Pseudomonadati > Acidobacteriota > Terriglobia > Bryobacterales > Bryobacteraceae > Bryobacter > Bryobacter aggregatus. Next base: position 2,813,432 of record NZ_JNIF01000003.1, on the reverse strand, counting down.
CCGGCGACTCGATCACCGTCGCGCCGGCCCAGACCCTCACCGACCGCGAATACCAGATGATGCGCGACGCCTCGCTCGCCTGTCTGCGCGAGATTGGCGTCGACACCGGCGGCTCTAACGTCCAGTTCGCCATCAACCCCGCCAACGGGCGCATGATCATCATCGAGATGAACCCCCGCGTCAGCCGCAGTTCGGCCTTGGCCTCGAAGGCCACCGGCTTCCCGATTGCGAAGATCGCCGCCAAGCTCGCCGTCGGCTACCGTCTCGACGAGCTCAAAAACGACATCACCCGCGTCACCCCAGCCTGCTTTGAGCCCACCATCGACTACGTCGTGGTGAAAATCCCCCGCTGGCAGTTTGAAAAATTCCCTGGCTCCTCCCCTGCCCTCGGTACGCAGATGAAGAGCGTCGGTGAAGTCATGTCGATCGGCCGTACCTTCCGGCAGAGTCTCGGCAAGGCCCTGCGCTCGCTCGAAACGGGCAAGAGCGAGAAGGCAGAAGTCTACGACGAGACGTTGATCCGCCAACGCCTGATCACCCCCAATCCCGACCGGCTCAATTACATCCGCTTCGCCTTCTCCCTCGGATGGACGATCGAGCAAGTCCAGGAACTCACGGCCATCGATCCCTGGTTCCTCCGCCAGGTCAAGGACGTCGTCGACGAAGAACAATCGCTCAAGGGCAAGACCCTGGCGAGCCTCGACGCCCGTACCCTGCGGCAGGTCAAGCGCGACGGCATCTCTGATGCCTACATCGCCAAGGCCACCGGCAGCACCCCGGACGAAGTGCGCGCATACCGTAAAGAAGCCGGAGTCGCCGCCGTCTTCAATCGCGTCGACACCTGCGCCGCCGAATTCGAGAGCTTCACGCCTTATCTCTATTCGAGCTACGAGAGCGAATGCGAAGCCCAGCCCAGCTCGCGCAAGAAGGTCATGATTCTCGGCTCCGGCCCCAACCGTATCGGACAAGGCATCGAGTTCGACTACTGCTGCTGTCACGCCGCTTACGCGCTTGGCGACTTTGACCACGAGAGCATCATGGTCAACTGCAACCCGGAGACCGTCTCAACGGACTACGACACCTCCGACCGCCTCTACTTCGAGCCGCTCACGCTTGAAGAAGTGCTGAACATTTACGATACCGAGAAGCCCGATGGCGCCATCGTCCAGTTCGGCGGCCAAACTCCGCTGAACCTCGCTCTCAGCCTCAAGCGCCACGGTGTCCCGATCATCGGCACCCAGCCTGAGAACATCGACCTCGCCGAAGACCGCAAGCTCTTCGCCAAGCTGCTCGACGATCTCAAAATCCCCTCGCCTGAAAACGGCACGGCCACCAGCGTTGAGGAAGCCTGTGAAGTGGCCCGCCGCATCGGCTACCCGGTGCTCGTGCGCCCCAGCTTCGTGCTCGGCGGCCGCGCCATGGTCATCGCCTACGACGAAGACATGGTCCGCCGCTACATGCAGGAAGCCGTCCACTTCTCGCAGGACCGTCCTGTCCTCATCGATCGCTTCCTTGAAGATGCGCTCGAGGTCGACGTCGATTGCCTCAGCGATAGCAACGACGTGCTGATCGCAGGCATCATGGAGCACATCGAAGAAGCCGGCATCCACTCCGGCGATTCCAGTTGCGTCCTGCCGCCCACCAGTATTGCGCCCGCCGAGCTCAAGACCATCGAAGACTATACCGTCAATCTCGCCCGCGCCTTGCAGGTGGTGGGTCTGATGAACGTCCAGTACGCGATTAAGGATGGCAAGGTCTACGTTATCGAAGTGAATCCGCGTGCCTCGCGCACCGTGCCCTACGTCAGCAAAGCCACCGGCATCGCCCTCCCCAAGGTTGCCGTCGGCCTGATGCTTGGCAAGACTCTCAAGGAACTCTCTAGCCTCACCGGCGGCCGCACCAGCGGCGTCCTAACGGTCTCGAAGTTCTTCGTCAAGAGCCCGGTTCTCCCCTTCCATAAGTTCCCGGGAGTCGATCCGGTGCTTGGTCCAGAGATGCGCTCTACTGGCGAAGTCATGGGCGTCGGCGAAACCTTTGGCGAAGCCTTCGGCAAGGCCCAGCTCAGCGCCGGAATCCCCCTGCCCGCCAGCGGCACCATCTTCATCAGCGTCAACGACCGGCACAAGCCCGACGCCGTTGCCATCGCCAGCAAGCTGAAGGAATTCGGCTTCCAGTTCGTCGCCACACGCGGCACCGCCAACGCCCTCAAGGCCGCCGGCATCCCCTCCAAGGTCATCTATAAGGTGAATGAAGGCCGTCCCAATGCGGTCGATCTCATGAAGACCGGCAGCGTCCAACTGGCAATCTACACCACCATGGGCAGCGTCAGCTTTGGCGATGAGAAGGCCATCCGCCGTGCCGCCATCCAGTACCGTGTCCCTTGCATCACCACCATGTCGGCAGCAAAGGCCGCAGCAGAAGCGATGGTGTCCAAGCAGGACACGCCCGCTCGCGTCTGGAGCCTGCAGGAGATCCACCGGAAAGCATCCGCGTAGATCGTCCGCCCAACCAGAAAGTAGACCCCGGCCCCAACGCCGGGGTCTTTTCAGTTTCCCGCCACAATGGAGATCAGTACCGGATTGCTCTTGGCGCCATCCACTTCCAGTTGCAGCAGCGTCTGCCCCAAGGAGATCGTCTTCGGCAACGGCACAATCACTTCATACAACCCGACAATGCCAGGAAACAGGCCGGCAAAAGTCGGCGTGAGCACCTGGCCATCCACATGAACCAGCACGGGATACAACACCGCCACGGCCGGACTGGGCGCAGGGGCACCCGGAGCCAGTTCTCCCGCCACAGCACCCAATCCTGTCCCCAGCACCAGGATGGTCTCACCGGCCGTCGCAGGCTGATTTGCCGTAACCAGTTGAGCCCCCTGCAACACGGCGAAGATCGCCGGAGCTACAGCCACCACGTCCAGCTCTTTCGTCGAACTTCCGTTTGCCGTATGCACCGTGAGCAATTCCGGCCCCAGCGCATCAAAGGGGAGATGTGCATTAATCTGCTGCGGGGAGACATAACTCAATGGCAAGGAACGCCCTCCGAGCCGGACGCTGGTCCCGTTCAAGGTCGTCTCAGGCAATCCAGCAGCGATTCCTGCGCTCTGCGCCAGATTCTGTCCAAAGATCGCAATCCAGGATCCTCCTGCCACCTTCGTGCTGAAATCACCTCCGTTCGCCACGCTTTGGATGACCGGCACTGGCGCGAGCACTACCTTGTCCAGCTCCGTCCCTGTGATCCCCAGCGCTCTCACCGTCAACCCAACACCGTCCAGATCCACGCGCAAGTAGTTGTGGAGATGCAGCGACACTGCCGTCTCGGACACCTCTCCAATCGGCTGCAGCCATGCCCCGCCCCCACTGCTGTTGATATAGACAGTTCCACCGCCATTCGAAACAGGCTGGCTATTCACCAGAGAGACGGTGCGCTGGTAGCTATGCTCATGCCCATTCAGCACCAGTTGCACTCCGTAGCGGTCTAGAATCGGCACCACCTTCTCCTTGGCGGCGGCACAGATCGGATCATCGAGGTGATACCCGCTCGGATAGGGGGTGTGATGGAAGAAGACAATCTTCCAGAACTTTCCAGTTCCCTTCAGATCCTCTTCCAGCCATTGGAGCATCCTTTCGGAAGCATCCATACGAAGCAGGTTCGAATCGAGCGACACAAAATGGGCGTCGCCCCAATCAAAGGAGTAATAACGGCCCCGATCCTCGGCCGGTCCCCCGTTATCGGGGAATGCATTCACGGCCAGATAAGGAGCCGCACGCTGCGTGTAGTATTCGTGATTTCCGGGCGTCGGAAAGAAAGGCAGGCGGCCCATCAGGGCCCGGTAGGGAGCAAAGTATCGATCGTCAAACTGCGCAAAGGTCCCATTCTCATAGGCAAGATCGCCTGTATGAATCACAAGCGAAATCCCTTGCTCCGCATTCAGGCGGCCCGCTAGTTGCAATTGCTCCGGCGAGCCAGATCCGCTATCTCCCAGCACAAGAAAAGAGAAGCGCCCCGGCCCGGCAGTCATGAAATGGAGCGCTTGGTTATTCGACAAAGACGGACTCAACGGCACATCATTCACCAGCACCATGTACTGATAGTTCACCCCGGGTTGCAGCGCCGTCAGGTCTGCTTCATGTTGATAGAAGACATCCGGCATCCCTGTTTCTTCCGGCGAAAACTCCCGGCTTTTCGCCCTCACCGTCTGGACGCTCCGTCCATCGGTAAAACTCACCGTGGCTACCCCCGGCTCACGGGTCGTCCAAAGGATTGAAGCATGGTCTTGCTGGACATTCTGCAAGTAGGGGCTGCGAACGAGTGTCACCCCAAAAGCAAGCGGGGAGATGCCCAGCGAAGCAAGCAGCGTCACCTGCAGCGCAAAGCAACGAATTCGGTTTTGGATCAGCATTGGGCCTCTCTAACGCGCCCCGGTCAGTTGCACTCCGTGCAGTTTTGAGGATACGCTGGCCCCCACCGATCCGACAGTCCACGACGCCGACTGTCCGCCTTGCGTCAATAGAACCACACGGGGAGCCAGTGGTGCACTCAAACTCGTAGGCGCCATCGCATTCACTTGATACAAGCCGACAAAGCCAGGAGCCAACCCTGAGAACTGAATCGAAAGCGGCGTCGCATCGGCCATCACCTGCGGAGTCAACAACGTGGTCGCCAAAACATCCGTGGGACCCGCCGCGCCAATCGCGACATTCTGATTCAGAATCCCCAACCCCGCCGCATAGATCGACAAGGTCTCCCCAGGCAGCATCGGACGAGCCGAAGAAAGGGTCGTTCCATCCGCATGAATCACTCCCAGAATATCCGGCGTCGCCGCCAGTACAGAGACATCTACGCTATTGCTCAGGTCGTTTCCATTCCACACCACAACATTCGCCGTTCCAAGCGGAACATCAGCAGGAACTTGAAACTGCACCTGAGTCGGGGTCGTTGAGAACAGCGGCGCACGCACGCCATTCACGGCAACAAAAGTGTTCCCCAGCAAACGCACGGGGCCATTCGTGGGCTGCAGGTTGCTTCCCAAATCAAGACCGTTTACCGTGGTCAGTCCGCCGGGCGACACCGCCGCTGTGCCTCCCCAGGCGGCTATCCCTCCTGCGGCAATCTGCGGATCGGCGGGAGTGGCCACATAGCCAGCAGACGCCAGTGAAGACATGACCATCGGATAGCGCCCCGCCACATAGGTATGCAGCCACTGTGCGCCTGTTTCAAAGTCCGTCACACCACAAGGGATCAGGCCATTGGACGTGGCACATTGCTTGTTCGGGTCGTTCACCGCCGCATCATGGATCAGCGCATACTCACGGGTCAGTTCAACATCAGCCCACCCGCCAGTGCCGCCAAACAGCGTTTGAGCCTTGGCCAGCGAATTCAGATACATCGTGCGGTAGCGGGGAATCCCCACCAGGCGCTGCGCCAGCAGATTGATGTTCGATCCGTTCGTGATGCCGAAGAAAATATCGCGATTCGGATCAGAGAAAGTCAGATCCTTATCCCAGGCCAGAAACTGATAGAGAGTTGAATTCTGGAACTGGTAGAGGAAGAAATTGTTCATCCCGACAATGCCGCCACAGATCCCATCCTCCTCAGCGAGAACCGACTCCACGGCAATGTGAGCCAGAAACAATGCGGGATTCATGAATTGCGACAAAGCGCTCGCAAACTGATCATCAGTCAGGCTCGTCGCTGGCTGATTGATCAGTTGCACCAGATTGATCAGATTCGCCAGATCCGGAGCCGCCTGGCTCGTCTTCAGATCGACAAGCGGCGCATAGAGAGTAGGGTCGGTCCCGAGGTTATTAAACTCGTAAACTCCATTCTGCTGCCACTCATAAAGATAGCCACCACTCTCCCCGAAGTTCCGCTGCAGATAGCTCTCATCTTCGTGCTCCACGATGAAGTAGAAACCCAGCAACTGGTTATTGAGATAAACCTGCGCCGGCGCTTCTCGTGGGGCGGGCAAACCCATCTTGCGGAACAGCTTCATCGAGAGCCATTCATGCAGATTGGAAGGGTCCTCATTATTCGCCTTCAGCAGGAAAAAGGTCAACCCCAGAAAGTCCTGTTTTTTCACATACTTCGTGAAGTTCACATCCAGATTCGGCTTCACCGGACTGCGGCTGCCTCCTCCGTGCGACCGGACCCCCACCTGGAGCGACTGCCCGTTCCAGGCAAAGGTCGCAGGGTAGTAAGTATTCAGGGTGTAATTCTGCTGCAGCGTTGCCAAGTCTGCAGGATCCATCGTCAAATGGATCACCTGAATCGTAGAATCATCGAGAAACACATTCGCCTGACTTTGCGTGAGGCCAGAGACAGCGGAGAGAACCATCAGCATCAAAATGGACAACCGGTTGGAATGCACAGGAATTACCCTCTTTCTTTCCTTTGAGCACAGCTACAAGACCTGAGGCGCAACCCCTCTCCAAACGGCTACTCGCCTCGCAATGGGATAGAAGCGGACCTGTACAGGGGGGATGGAAAACAACCCGCTGGCTGGGAGGCAAAAGCGACAGTCACAAGTTTTTCAAAACTAGATCTCCCGTCTTCTCAATCACTTCCCTCCGAAGCAGGCACAAAAGCACCCAGCGATCCCGTATCGTGGAACCGGTGGTGAAGCGCTCGCTTTAACTGCCTGTTAGTTTTATGTGATTGAGGCTTCTATGAGCGAAACCGGAACCGGAATGTTTCCGATCAACGACCTCTACCTCTTCCCGTACTTCCAAACACGGGATGAGTATCTGAAAGCAACTGGCGAGGAGGCTCCTCTCTGGGATTCCTCCAAGCCGGTCAAATGCTGGTTTGATCCTGCCGCCCGCACCACCACCAAGCGCACCATGCTCTACGATGCAGCACTGCTCTACGACAAAAATGGAATGGTGATCGCAGACACAAAGGGCGTTCCCCAACTGGACCAACTCGCACTCCTTAAGGAGGATGCGGCGACGGTCAATATTCTGCCGCGGGAGCGGATGGTCGATTATGGCCCTGGCTCACGGCTCGCACCGATCCCTGTCCCGCTGCGTCCCCTCAAGGACAATGAGGAACTCACCTTTACCTTTGGCAACGTGGTGACCGTAAGAATCAAGGATGCGTACAAGGATACGGTCAACGCTTTCACGGTCGCAGACCGGCAGTTGCTGTCCAAGATCGCGGCCAAACTCGGAGTGGTCTGAGGAACCAGGGGCCGCTCGCCACGGCCCCTAAAATAGATCGCCAGCAGCGCGCAGGCCACGGAGGAAACGCAATCCCGGAACTGCAAATTCATGTATGTCGTGAGTTCCTGAGGATCGAGCACCGCCCGGTAGCGAACTCTCGATGGCACGCAACCGCAACGAACCCAAAACCGAAAAGCGTCTCTCCCCCATCGGGAACACCATGAAAGAGACGGCAGCAGCTATTTCTTCGGGTTGATGTGGACCTTGATGTCGAACGACTTGCCGGTCTGCGCCACACCCAGATGGAACACTTGCAGCACAGCCTCGGCGTCCTTGGCGGGCTTGCCCTTTGGCTGATAGCGAATGGTCAGTATTGCCGATCCACCCCGCGGCACAATCCGCGGATCCAGATCAAACTCTAATTCCTGGCTTCCAGGCGCATCGTGGGTCAGGTTGACACTCCCCGGCAGCCCGTTCTTGACGGTGATCGTCTCTGTTTTGGCTTCGCCCATCACAAAAACAACTTCTGTCCGGTCCGGCAGCACCATCTTCCATAAGGTCTCAATATCAGGACCGCGCATAAACTGGCCGGTCGGCACCAGAGGAGCCTCGCCGCCGCTTTCGTTCGTGTTCATTGTGCCGAAAGGCGTCTGACGGGTTTCATTCTTCGGCTTGAACCAGAACCATTGGCCGTTCTCCAGACGCCACCAGGATTCGAGAGGCTGCTTCACATCCATTGACCCGACGTTCAGGATTGCCGCCTGCGACTCAATCGTGGTTACGACCTTAGCGGCCTTGCCCCCATCGGCATAGAAAATATGATCGACATGAAAACTCTTGATCCGCTTCTTCGGCCAGGCAAAGAATTCGTCCTTCGAATCTTCCGACACGACTTGATCCGCCTGCCGAAACTTTCCGGCAACAAACTGCTCCCAAAAAAAATTCAGCCGCTCCCGCAACTGCGCTTCCTGCGCTGGCGCGATCTTGATGACATCATCGGCAAGCATCGATCCTGCCATCGCGATTCCAAGCACGAACAAACGAACCCAATTTTGCTGCATTCCTCTCCGATCCTAACATTCATGGACGCTTCGGAGCAGTTTCCGTCACGCCGCCGGACGGGCAATTCCGCGCTGGCTCGATCGCACAAACGAAGCCAATTCCGCCCCAATCGGATGCGCAAGCGCCTCCAGACCCGCACAAGCCTCGTCCTTCTTCAGCCCGCTCCGGAACAGCAGCCGGTAGCAGTCCTTCACCACCTGCCGCTCGGCGGCATCAAAACCAGCCCGCCGCAGCCCCACCGTGTTTACGCCCTCAACAGCAACATCGAAATTCGAATACAAGAAAAACGGAGCCAAATCAGAATTCACTCGCGTATTGCCCCCCACCATCACCAGCCGTCCAATCCGCGAATACTGGTGCACCACGACGCCTCCCGACAGAAAAGCCCGATCCCCTACCTCGACATAACCGGCCAGCAGGGTACAGCTCGCCACCACGATGTGGCTTCCCAACTGGCAATCATGCGCGATGTGCCCCGAGGTCATGATGAAGTTGTGATCGCCAATCACCGTACTCGCCTCGGGCTTAGTCGCCCGCGAAATCGTAAAATGCTCGCGAATCTTGTTGTGATTGCCAATCCGCAAATAGCTGCGCTCGCCGCGAAAGTTCTTATCGAGCGGATCAGTCCCCAGCACGGTCGAAGCACTGATTTCATTGCCTTCCCCAAGGCTCGTCCAGCGCTTCAAATACACGTAAGGTTCGAGAATGCAGCGCGGGCCAAGCGTCACATCCTGTTCAATGATGCAGTACTCTCCCACCACGCAACCGGGGCCAATCGTCGCATCGGGATGAATTCTTGCCGTGGGTGCAACCAAAGCACCCGGGTCTATGGGCATAAATAGATTATGCGTGTTCGTGAGTTGGCGGAGAATCTGAAGCTGAGCTTTGAGGGCGATGGAGAAATAGAAATCCTGGGGGCCGCCGAGCTCGAGCGGGCCACGAGCGGCGAACTCTCCTTCGTCGCCGCCCGCAAGTTCTGGCCAATGGCGCAGAGTTCCGCCGCCGGCTGCCTCATCGTCACGATGGATTATCCCAGCGGCGATCGCACGTTGATCCGCGCAAACGAGCCGCGCAGCGCCTTCGCCCACTCGCTCCAGTTGCTCTTCCCGCCCCAAGGCCCCACCGGCATCCATCCGAGCGCTGTTCTTGAAGCCGATGTCGAACTCGGCGCCAACGTCTCAATCGGCGCCCACTGCACCATCGGCAAAGGCGTCAAAATCGGGGACAACAGCATCATCCACCCCCACGTCACCATCTATGCCGGTGTCGAGATCGGAGCCCGCGCGGTGATCCACTCTGGCTGTGTGCTCGGCGCCGATGGCTTCGGCTTCGTGCTGGTGGAGGGCCGCTACCGCAAGTTCCCGCAAGTGGGCCGGGTCCGCATCGGCGACGATGTCGAGATCGGCGCCAACTCCTGCATTGACCGAGCCGCGCTCGGGGTCACCCTCATCGGCAGCGGAGTCAAGATCGACAACCTCGTGCACATCGCCCACAACTGTCAAATTGGCGAAAACGTGGTCATTGCCGCCCAGACCGGTCTCTCAGGTGGCGTCACCGTAGGAGCCGGCGCAATCATCGGCGGGCAGGTGGGCATTGGCGATAAGGCGCGCATCGAAGCAGGCGCTGTATTGGGCTCGGGCTGCGGCGTACTCACCTCAAAGATTGTGCGCGCCGGGCAGCCTGTCTGGGGCACCCCGGCACGGCCGCTTAAAGAATACCTGGAGCAGTTGGCTCTCGTTGCTCGTCTGCCAGAAATGCGGAAAACTCTGCAGTCAATTGCGGAGCGGCAGGAAGAGCAAGCGTCAACTCCAGACAACTCGGATCCGACAGACGCACAATCAAGCTAGCCCCGTTGGCGGCGGCCATGCGCTCCAGACAATCGAGGATCAAGCCAGACCCGGCAGCCGGGCTGCAATCCTCGCCCATCAGGCCAACAGCGGTCACGCGCAACTGCACATCACCGCTAGCAAGCACATCCGTGACAATCGCAACCGGAGCGCCTGGCCTTGCCGCGCCACCCAGCAGGCGGCACACCGCGCTCACCATCTGCGTCGCATGGCGGAAGTCCATCCACACAGGCCCTCCGTCCAGATGGAGGTTGAAGCGATTGCCGAGCGAATCCTGCTGCGTCTGCTCAGAAACATAAGCCCTCAGAATCTGGTCCAGATCCACCGCCTCGGGTGCCGCCGCGCCTGCTTGCGACAACGTCAGCGCATCGCTCAAAATCCACCCGCTCTGTGCCACCAGTTGACGCAAGCGCGTCAGATGTTCAGCCACACGCGGCTCGGCGTTGGGCAGCGCCAACTCGAGGTAATACGCAATCGACTCGATCGTACTCAGTGGTTGGCGCATCTCGTGCGCCAGAGTGTTCAGGAGAATAGTGTTGGAGTGCGGCATCTAGGAAGAATTCAGCTTGTGCCGGGGGAGCTTCCACAGTATACATAACTCAATGACGAGAAGAACCGCGATCTATTTGTCCACTCCGCTATGGGCGCAATCGAGCACCCGCTACCGCACCGCAATCATTGGTGCAGGCTGGTGGGGCAACAACATTCTGCGTTGTGCCATGGAGGCCGGACAGTCTCAAGTTGTGGGCATCTGCGACGTCGATGAAGCCGCTCTCGATGCCACGGAAGCCGAGATGCGCAAGCTCAGTAGCGACACGCCCAGGCGCTACCGCGACTACCGCGAGATGCTCGCCAAAGAGAAGCCGGAGATCTGCATCGTCGCCACCCCAGACCACTGGCACGCCCTCGCCGCCATTGCCGCGATGAAGGCCGGCGCGCATGTCTATGTCGAGAAGCCCATCAGCCACACCCTCAAGGAAGGCAGCGCGATGGTGCGCACCGCCCGTGCCACCCAGCGCATGGTGCAAGTGGGCACCCACCGCCGCATGTCGCCCCATTGCATCTCGGGCATGGAATTCCTCAAGAGCGGCAAGGTCGGCAAGATTGGCATGGTGCGCGCCTTCGTCGGCAGCCCTGGCGGCGCGGGCGTCAAAACACCAGACTCCCCAACGCCGAAGGGTCTCGATTGGGACAGCTGGTGCGGCCCCGCGCCGCTGCGCCCCTTCAACAAAGCGATCCATCCGAAAGGCTTCCGCCAGTTCATGGATTTCGCCAACGGCACCATCGGCGACTGGGGCATCCACTGGTTCGACCAGATGCTCTGGTGGACCGAGGAGAAATACCCGAAGAAGGTCTACGCGACAGGCGGCCGCCTCATCCGTCAGGACTCCACCGACGCCCCCGACACCCTCATCGCCGCCTTTGAATTTGAAGGCTTCCGTGCCGATTGGGAACATCGTCTCTACGCAAACAACAATGCCGAAAAGGCTGCCATCGGCTGCTACTTCTACGGCACCGAAGGCACCTTCCACATGGGCTGGCGTGACGGCTGGACCTTCTACCCCTCAGACCCGAAAAAGCAGAGCATCCACGTCGACCCGAAACTGAACGATCCCGACGGGCAGAACATCAAGGAGCTCTGGCGCGACTTCCTCGATGCGATTCGCGACAAACGGCTGCCCGCCTGCGACATCGAAAAAGGCCATCGTGCAACGGCCATGAGCCTGCTCGCCGTCGCTTCCTGGCGCCACGGACGCAGCCTTGAATGGGATGGGGAGAAAGAAGTGATCCTGCACGACCCGGCGGCAAACAAGTTCCTCGCCCGCGACTACCGCAAAGGCTACGAATACCCGAAGTAAGGGCAACTCCATACAGAACCCAACCGAAGTGGCAAGAGCAGCAAAAGGTGAAGCAATCAACCATTTGAGTGCTCTTGCTGTGACGGACCCGGAACGGCCCATCGATGGAATGGCATCACTGTCACCGAATGATCGCCTAGGCGTAAGGAGCTCGCCTCGACGACAATTCAATTCCCGGCTACCCAGCAACGCTACAGCTCATTCTCGCTTGTACCGTCGGCGTGCGACCGTACATTGCGCTTGTAGTGGAGCAGCGAGACAGCATCACAATGGCGAGGGTAAAGGCGATAGCAGAGCAGATCCACCACAACGCAAGACTTAGACCCGCCTGGCTTGGAGCAAGTCTAAGCCTTGGTGGAGCCAGGCATATCGTTACCAAAATAAGAGATGCCCGCGATGCCGGCGGCTCCTGACTGCCGGCAGGCCGCCTCATTCTGCGCGTTTACGCCGCCCAAGGCGATCACGGGAATCCGCACCGCCCGCACCGCCTCAGCCAGCACTTCGAGACCCAAGGCAGGCCCATAGCCGGGTTTTGACAGGCTCTCGAAAATCGGGCTTAGATACACATAATCCGCGCCCTCCCCCTCGGCCCGCTTCACATCCTCAATCGAATGGCAGGAGACGCCCACCAGCAAGCCATAGCGCTTTGTCAGCCGGTAAGGCGCAATCCGATTTGAAGGCAGATGCACCCCATCAGCGCCCGCAACCAGGCACAGGTCAAAGCGTTCATTGATCAGCAAGGTCCCGGCAAAACTCGCGCGCAGCAACAGGGCCCGCCGCAACACTTCCCTATCGCTCAAACCCTTGGCCCGCAGTTGCACCACGCTCGCGCCTGAAGGCACAGGCCCCAAACCTTCGGTGATGCAATGCCGCGTCAAAGAATCCTCAGCGTCGCGGTGGGAAAGCGCAGCACCCACTCGCGATGATGGCTATTCTCGGCAAATTCCTCGAGCGGCAACTCGACAATCAGCCCGCCGCTAAAGTGCAGCAACGCCGACCGCGCGGTCTCAGAACTGCCTTCGAGCGTCAACACCAGCACGCCCTTCTCTGCCTTGCCCATCTTCGGCGTCACCGCAATCTCATCGCGGCGCACGCACACCGTCACCTGATCGCCCAGCAGGCGGGCCGGATAGTAGGGGCCTTCGAGCTCAATCCCATTCCAGCGCAGCTTGCTCTTGTTGTTGCCGGGGTCCAGCATCTTGATCTCGGCCGGCAGCAGATTGAACATGCCCAGCAGATTCGCAACTCCCGCCGAAGCAGGCTGCGACAGAATGTCACGCGGCAAGCCCACCTGCGCCACGCGCCCGCCCAGCAGCACCACCATCTGGTCGGCCAGCGCAAAGGCCTCATCGAGGTCATGCGTCACCAAGAGCACCGGCACCTTGAACTCATCGCGCACCCGTCCCAGCACCTCATACAATTCAAAGCGCAGCGCCACATCGAGGCCCACCGACGGCTCATCGAGCAACAGGATCTCAGGGTCCACCACAAGCGCTCGAGCGATGGCACAGCGCTGGCGCTGGCCGCCTGAAACCTGGCTCGGCCGGCGGCCCGCAATCTCCACCAGGCGGAAGTCTTCAAGCAACTCACTCACCCGGCGATGCCGCTCGAGCTTCGGCACCGAAGTTGCCGCATACTCGAGGTTCTCGCGCAGACTCATGTGCGGAAACAAGGCAAGGCGCTGGAACAGATAGCCACAGCGCCGCTGTTGCGGCGGCAGAAAGACGCCGGTTGCGACATCGAGCAGCAGACGATCGCGCAGCAGCACGCGCCCGGCATCGGGCTTCCCAAAGCCCGCGATCAAGTCGAGGGTCAGCGACTTTCCTGACCCGCTCGGGCCGAACAAAACCGTGATTCCCGCAGCAGCCGCAAACTGCGCATCCAGTTGGAAACTCGCCGATTCTTGGGCTTCGGGGAATCGTTTCTGCAGTCGGACTTCGAGCATTGTTCTAGGATCGCAGGGCGGGCGGCGCGCTCAAACGATTCGCGATCCAAACCCCGCTAAAACCAATCACCGATACAATCAACACCAGCCACAAAGCGACCGAGTTGCGGCCCGATTCGACGGCTTCATAGATCGCCACAGACAGGGTCTGCGTCTTGCCAGGGATGTTGCCCGCGATCATGATCGTCACGCCAAAATCGCCAAGCGAACGCGCAAATGCAAGCACCGCCGCGGCCGCAATGGCCCGCTGGCACAGCGGCAGAATGACACGCAGGTAGATGTTCCACTCTGCAATCCCCAGACTGCGGGCGGCCTTGATGTAGATCGGATCGACGCTCTCAACAGCGGCGCGCAGGTACTTGGTCAACAGCGGGGCAGAATGAAAGATTGCCGCAATCACAGCGGCCTTCGGCGTAAAGACAATCGGGCTTCCGGTCACCCGTTCCCAAAGCATGCCGAGCCAGCTCTCGCGGCCCAATACGATCAGCAGGTAATAGCCAAGAACGGTGGGCGGCAACACCAGTGGCAGCGTCATCGCAGCGTCCAGCAGCTCTTTGCCGCGAAACTGCAATTCACTCAGCGCCCAGGCACAGGCCAGCGCGATGAGAAGAGAAATGAAGGTCGCGGCAAAAGCAACTTTGAGACTGAGGACTAGGGGCGTGTAGTCCACGGCGCGGCGTTACTTTGCCGGACGGGGACGCGGTGTTGCGTCGCCCTCGGTCAGTTTCAGCGCCCACTTGATCGCCTCGGTATACATCGTCTGGATGTCCGGGCGGTTCAGCGCCTGCTCGTGATGGCCGAAGGTGGAATAGAAGACCCGGCCATTGCCGTAGTTCTTCACCCAGGCCACCGCAAAGTCGCCATCGGTGCGCTTCACATTCTTCGCCTTCAGATCGATCTTCGTCTCATCGAGACGCGCCAGCACACGCACCTTATCGCGGGAGAAGAGCTTGGCCTGGTAGATCTCGTCATAGATCACAAAGGCCTTCGGAAAGTGCGCCATGGCCGGATGGCTGCGGTCTTCGACAATGACCGGCGCGTCAAAGGTATTCCAGGGATGGCTGTCAAAATAGCCGCCGATCATCTCGCCGTACTCAGGCCATTCATAGAAAGTATCGAGCGCGCTGTGCATGCCGATAAAACCCTTGCCCTCGTCCTTGATGAAGCTCATCAAGGAAGCCTTCTGCTCGGCGTCCATCTGCAGTTCGCCGGTGGTGTAAAAGAACACCGCATCGTAATAGTCGAGGTTCTTCTTATTGCCGGTCAACTTCTTCTTGGTGATGAACTCGCAACTGGTCTGGATGTAGGTATCCCAGAGGCCGGTCTTCTTACCAAGATCGTGTACAAGCGCCAGGCCGTCGGAAGTCGCGTCGTGATGAAAGCCACGCGTCTCACCGATCGCGAGGATCTTCTTTTTCTTGGGTTGTGGCTGTGCTGGCATCGACGTCATGTACAGACCGAGGCCAACTAAAAGTGCGGCGGTGCCGCGTAGTAGGAATTTCATTCACCTGACTCCGAAGTGGAATCATAACGCAGATGAAATACTGGTAGTTTGGACATCCACGCAAAAGTCGTTCGAATCGCGGTCGCTGGGGCTGGTGCATTTGGACGCAACCACATCCGGGTTCTCAAGGAACTCCCCGGCGCCGAGCTCACCGGCATCTACGATCTCAATCCGGAACACGCCGCAGCCGTTGCGGCTGAGTTCGGCGTCCGCACCTTCTCGTCGCTCACCGAGCTGGCCCAGAACGCCGAAGCCTGTGTCGTCGCCGTCCCCACCATCGCCCACGCCGAAGTCGGCTGCGCGCTGATGGAAGCCGGGCTCGACATCCTGGTCGAAAAGCCGATTGCGCTCGATATCGCCAGTGGCGCCCGCCTCGTCGAGACCGCACAAAAACAGCAGCGCATCCTCCAGGTGGGCCATCTCGAACGCTTCAACCCCGCCGTCACCGCGCTGGCAAAGGCCGTCACGCTGCCGCTGTTTTTTGAGATCCATCGCCTCAGCATCTTCACCCCGCGCAGCCTCGATGTCGATGTTGTCCTCGACCTGATGATCCACGACATTGAGATCCTGCTCGGCCTCATCGGCAAGCTGCCGGTCTCGATCGAGGCGGCGGGCATCCAGATCCTCAGCGGCAAGGTGGATATCGCCAATGTCCGCATGGCCTTCCCTGGTGGCGTCATCGCGAATCTCACGGCCAGCCGGGCCTCCACCGAGAAGGTGCGAAAAATGCGTGTCTTCCAGCCCGGCGCCTATCTGAGTCTCGACTACTCGAAGCAGGAGCTCTTCGGCATCGAGGTCGGAACACAACAGCAAGTGCGAATCAAGCCCTTTGCCGTGGTCAAAAACGAGCCTTTGCGGCTGGAACTCGAAGCCTTTCTCCACAGTGTCCGCAGCCGCGAGAAACCTAAGGTAGACGGCGAGACGTCGTTACAAGCATTGAAGGTTGCGATGGAAGTGGTTGATAAAATCGAATTACACGCTCGAGTCGTGAGAGAGACCTTGCAGGATGCCGGCTATTCTGCCATCTGATCCCACCAACTCGCCTGTAGAAGAACTCAATCTCATCCGGGATTGGGACGAGGCTTCTCTGCGCCCCAAGCGCAGCATCGCGGCCATCCTGTCGGTGGTCTTCCATCTGGTCTTCTTCGGCCTGATCCTGATGGCGCCCCGCAGCCTCTTTGACAGCCACTACGTCCCGCCGCAGGACGCCCCGCGTGTCGAGCGCAAAGTGATCCCGCTGGTGGCCCCGCGCTTTGAGCTGACGCAGAAGGAAAAGAACAAGGGCCCCATCAAGCAGGAGTTGAATGTCGACGACCTCAACGCGAGCCTGCAGAATCGCCGCGCGCCCAAGACCTACATCCCGCCGCCAACGCCCACGCCGCGCTCAGAACCGCAACAGCAGCCCGTTGAGGCCCCACCGCAGCTACAACCCATTGCGCCCGACACCAGGCAATTGGCACAACTCGGAACCCCACAGTTGCCGCCTCCCGAGATCAGGCCGCAGGAACAGTTGAAGAAAAGTCCGTTTGAGAATGTGGGCCAGGCCGCAGGAGCAAAGAAAGGCCTCGCCGACGGCCGCATTCCCCAGATGCAGCGCCAGAGCATGGAAGACATGGCCCGCCAGTCTGCCGGAGCCTCGCAGGGCACCAGCGGCCAGGTCGTGACCGATCTCCCCTCGCCCGCCAATCCGATGCGGCCGCAGAACCAGATCGGCTCCAGCCTCGAATTGCTCAGCGATCCGCAAGGTGTCGACTTCCGGCCCTACCTCAAACGCATCCTCGCCATTGTCCGCAAGAACTGGTTTGCTGTCATTCCAGAAAGTGCAAACTACGGACGCCGTGGTAAGACGATGATTCAGTTTTCGATCAGCAGAGACGGCCGGGTGCCGAAGCTTGTGATTTCCGGACCCTCTGGCACGGAGGCGCTGGACCGCGCCGCCGTTGCTGGCATCAGCGCGTCCAACCCATTTCCGCCATTGCCTGCGGAGTTCAAGGGCGATGTAGTGCGCTTGCAGTTCGCCTTCTCGTACAACATGCCATGAAAAGCTCGAAACTAATCTTTGCCCTGGGCGGCTATCTGCTCTTCGCCCTCCTGGCCTACTTCACTCTCGATGGAGACATGCGGCTGGCCGTGTGGGTGCTCATGGGCGGCCTGAGCTTAAAGACTCTGGTCGCGTCGGAGAAGCTTCGCGCCCAACATGCCGCCGATGCTGGTGAGCGTCGTGGCCCCGACGAAGTGAACAACCATCGCGAGAATCACTAGGATCGACACCATCACCGGGCTCTCAAACACTTCTCTTACCTTCATCATGTCGGCATCGGAAAGATTCTGTTTGAGCGCCGCTTCCTGCAGCTTTTGAATCTCCCCAGACTCAAGAGCAGGAATGAACGAGATGGTGAAGAGCACCAGGAACAGCGCAAAAATAAAAACGCCGGTGATCCAGCCGAGCCGCGCGCCAGCCACCACCGTCAGCGGTTCGCCGGTACGGCGTTGGTAGAACCAGACGGATAAAGATCCGGCGAAGATCGTCAGCAGCACAATTCCGATAAATGAGGCGCCGCCGCCCCCAAGATTTGCCAGCGGGCCAAAGATTGCCATCGAGATAGCCGCAACGATCAGACCCACTCGAACCGCAGTGCCATTGCTGAAATTGATCTCAGCAGGCGCTGTTTTCAGCTCCACTGCTTCGAGAAGTTGCTCGACCTCTTCCGGAACCGCTTCTTCCTCAGGAATGAGGACCGATGTGGGCGCGCCGCATCGATGACAAAAACGAGCATTCTCAACGAGCTGTGTACCGCAACTGCAAACTTCCGCCACGTCTTCAGTTTAGCAACCAGCGGAGAAGAGCCCGGGCCAAGTTATCCTAGCGATTTAACCCCTATGTCCTCGCTAAAACTCCTCGTGATCGCCGAGCCCGGCGGACGCTACCTCAGTCTGCTCCCCAAATTGGGAGACAAGGTGCAGTATGAAGTCACCAAAGACCCTGCCCGGGTGGAAGAACTCGCTGCCGATGCCGACGTCATCCTCACTGGCATGGGTGCGCCCACGCCGACTGTCAATGCCGCCATCGGCAAGGCGCAAAAACTGCGCTGGCTCCACTCCCTGTCTGCCGGTGTCGATCATCTGATGGCCACCAGCCTCCGGGAATCCCATATCCCGGTTACCAATGCAAAGGGCGCCTATAGCCAGTCACTCGGCGAATATTGCATTGCCGCCATGCTGTTTTTTGCAAAAGATCTGCGCCGCATGTTGAACAGCCAGAAAGCCGGCAAATGGGATGTCTTCGACATCGACATGCTGCAGGGCAAGACACTCGGCATTCTCGGCTACGGTGACATCGGCAAAGCGTCCGCCCGCCGCGCCAAGGCTTTCGGCATGAAGGTGATCGCATTGCGCCGCCGTCCTGAAAAATCCGCGGGCGACGAGTGCGCCGATGAAATCTGGGGCATGGATCGCAAGCAGGAACTCATGGCCGTCAGCGACTATCTCCTCCTTGCGATGCCTGCCACACCCGACACCAAGGGCATTGTCTCCACTGAAGAGCTGAAGGCGATGAAGTCCGATGCGGTCATCATCAATCTCGGACGCGGCAACGCAATCGATGAGCGGGCGCTCATCACAGCCCTGCAGGAGAAGTCGATTCGCGGTGCAGCGCTCGACGTCTTTGAAGTGGAACCGCTCCCCGAAGGCCACGTCTTCTACAGCCTGGACAACATCCTCGTCAGCTTCCACACCGCCGACCACTCGCGCACCTGGCTTGAGGATTCGATGGAGATCTTCCTCGCCAACTTCGATCGCTTTGTGAAGGGCGAAGCACTCCAGAACCTCGTTGACAAGAGCGTAGGCTACTAGTGCAATTGCCATCGCCCACGGCTGCGGACGTCCGGTCCGCAGCCACACGGATTGCGGGTCTGGTCCATCGCACCCCGGTGCTGACTTCCCGCGGACTCAAAGAGCGCAGTGGCCTCGACTGCTTTCTCAAAGCGGAGAATTTCCAACGCACCGGCAGCTTTAAACTGCGTGGGGCTACCAACTTCATCCAGCGCATTCCTGAGGCCGACCGGGCCCGTGGCATCATCGCCTATTCGAGCGGCAACCACGCGCAAGCAGCCGCCTACGCGAGCCGCGCCGCAGGCCTTGCCGCCACCATCGTGATGCCCTCGGATGCCCCGCGCATCAAGATCGCCAATACGCGCGACATGGGTGCGCGTGTCATCACCTACGACCGCCTCACCGAAAACCGCGAAGCCCTGTCCCGGCAGATCGCAGCAGAAACAGGCGCAACCGTGATTCCGCCTTACGATCACCCATGGACGATCGAGGGCCAAGGAACGCTGGCACTGGAGTTGCTGGAAGAAATTCCGAATCTGGATGCGCTACTGGTCTGCGTCGGCGGCGGGGGTATGCTGAGCGGCTGCGCTTTGATCGCCAAGGACATCAACCCTGCCATTCGGGTCTTCGGCGTCGAGCCTGCATTAGCCAACGATCATGCGTTGAGCCTGAAGGCCGGTAAGCCGGTTGAAGTAGCAGGCAGCCAGACCATTGCCGATGGGCTCCGTACTCCGAAACCAGGCGACATCACCTTCCCGATCGTCCAGCGACTGGTTGAAGACATCCTGCTCGTTACCGAGGACGAAATCTATGAGGCGATGCGCTTTGCGCTCACCCGGCTCAAGATTGTCGTTGAACCCAGTGGTGCGGTCTGTATCGCCGCCGCCCTGGCAGGCAAGATTCCGGGCGGGATCAGCCGTGTGGGCCTGGTGGTGAGTGGCGGCAACGTCGATCTCGAACTGCTCGGCAAGCTCGCCTAAGCAATCGAGAGAGACAACTCTTTCTGAAACTTTGGATGTGCAATCGAAACCAGCGCCTCTGCGCGCTGGCGTAGGTTCTTCCCTCGCAAATTCACGGCACCGAACTCCGTCACCACCCACTGCACATCACCGCGTGTGGTCAGCACCGCAGCGCCCGGCTTGAGCTGGGGAACAATCCGCGAGAGGGTCCCACCCTTTGCCGTCGAGGGCAGACAAAGAAACGGCATCCCACCTTCACTCCGCGCCGCACCGCGAATAAAATCCAGTTGCCCGCCAATCCCCGAATGCTGCAAGGGGCCAATCGTATCGGCGCAAACTTGTCCCATCAGATCGATCTCGAGCGCCGCGTTCACCGCGCAAACACGTGGGTTCTGTGCAATCAGCAGCGGATCATTGATCAGCCGCGTCGGATGAAAGGCAAAGAGCGGATTGTCATCGAGAAAGTCCATCAGGCGGCGCGAGCCAATCGCAAAGCCCGCAGACACCTTATTGCGATAAATCTTCTTATCGCGATGGTCCACGGCACCCGATTCGAGAAGCGGCAGGATCGCATCGCTCACCATCTCCGTGTGTACGCTGAGGTGCCGATGATTCGTGAGCAGCACCGCGATGGCATCCGGAATCGCCCCAATCCCAAGCTGCAGCGTTGCCCCGTCGGGAATCAAATTCGCGACATGCTGCGCAATCGCCCGCTGCTCCGGCGTACTCTCCTTTGCATGGCTCTCCGGCAATTCAAACTCACCTTCGACCAAAACGTCGATCTCGCTCCTGTGCAGGAAGCTATCGCCATGCGTACGCGGCAGCCGTGGATTCAGAATCGCGATCACATGCCGCGCCACGCGTGCAGCGCTCAAGGCGACGTCCACGCTGGGCCCCAGGCTCACATAGCCATGCCGGTCAGGAGGCGTGCATTGCAACAGCGCGACATCGATCGGCAAGGTCCCATCAAGAAAGAGTCCTTCGATTTCGCTCAGGAAGACCGGCAGATAATCCGCCCGCCCGCTCTGTACGGCGGGCCGGGCATTCGCACCCACAAACAGCGCATTGTGACGGAAGCTGTCGCCGTGCTTGGGATCGGCATAGGCAAGCGGCCCCAGGGTGAGCAGGTGGATCATCTCCACCCCGCGCAACTCGGCCGCACGCGCCGTCAGCGCATCCAACAAAGGGAACGGAACCGCGCAAGCCTGATGGACAAAGACGCGCTGCTGAGACTGAACAACTGCGACTGCCTGCGCTGCCGTCACGCGCCCGTCTCCTGCAGCGTCAAGCCATAGCGAATCTCCCGGACTCCATGCGCAGGCAGCCACACTGCTGTCGGCGCGCCCCAGAACAGGCCGCGGGTCGCACGGCGGAAGCGATACTCGGGAAACGGACTCGCGCCAAACTCGATGCCCCAGGTGAGCGTCTCACCATTCCAAGGCGCAAACTGCCGGTCACAATTCTCTTCCCAAATCCCCAGCCACGGGAAATCCTGCAGATTCCAGTCATAGCGAAGCTCCAGGCCCAAGCGCGGATTCTCAATCGCCACTGCGCCAGCCGTGAGCAGATGCGCATGGAAGTCTGCACTGCGCATCGCCGTTGGATACACACGATCCTGCCATTCGAACTCTTCCCCATTCGGCTTTGCGCTGCGCAGAATGGGCGCATGCAGGCGGGTGACTCCGCGCTCGACAAAGGGCGGCCCAAGCGTCACATGCTCCTGCCAGGCAATCGAACGGTCAAAGGGCAGCAGATTGCGGACCGTCTCGACGATCGCAACCCGGTTGCCCTCGAGCGCGATCTGGCGTTGCACGTCGAGTTGCGATAACGGGAGATGCGCCTTGAAGTCCTTGTCATAGGCAACAACAGAGGCTTCGCCATGTACCGTATAGCCCGCAGCAGCCTCTTCCTTCGACGGGGGGCCAAACAAATCGACGCACCAATTGTGTCCCATGATGCCCGATAGCAATTTCGACTCCGCATCGCTGCCGTACTCGGGATGCTGTTCCGGCGAATAGGCCGAAGGCTCGATCGTCGGCCAGGGCGGCGTCCACAACGGATTCACCCCACTCGATCGATGTAGCAGTTCGGCAATGTGGCCGCCCTCGGCCAACACCGTCAAACGAAGTTGATCATTCTCCAGTCGATACGCCTTCCGTCCTCGATACGCACAAAGCTCCATTCCCGCTAGGATAACGGTATGACGAAGTTGATCGCGTTGCTGGTTCTATTGGTCGCTGCACCGTTCTGGGAAACGGCTCCAGTGACTGATTGGGACGAACAACAGCTGCTCGATTTCTTCGCGAATTCACCTTGGGCGCAGCCCGCGGAATCCACCGGCGCGGCGGGCGTTCGCGATGGAGTGACCACCTTTCTCGCCACTGCGCTCCCGGTCCAACTAGCGGAAAAAGAGATGAGGCGGCGGCGCATCAAGAAAGTCGCCGGTGTCGAAACAATCGTCGATCCGGCCTGGGACGAATACCAGGAATTCCTTGAGCGTGACGCGGGCAAGTACATCGTGCTCGCCGTTGCGGTCCCCACCTCTTCCACGCAAGCGGCCAATGACATGGCGCTCATGGAAAACCAGAGTTTCCTCCGCGTTGGCAAGCAGAAGATCAAGATGTCCGGCTACTTTCCACCCTCGCCAACGGACCCCTATACGCGCTTCATCTTCCCCAAAGGCGCGGCGGCAGAGGCGAAGGAACTCACCTTCGAACTCTTTATTCCAGGCACCGGAACCCCCTACCGGATGGCGGTCTATCCACGCAAGGGGATGACCTACCGCGGCCGCTTGGAGATGTAGGAAGCCAGCCGCTCCATCGCGGGCTCCAGGACGCTGCGATCGGCTGCATAGCAAATGCGAATGGACCCTTCCCCGCCCTGTCCAAACGCGACGCCCGGCGCAATGCCGACATGCGTTTCGAGCAGACACTGCTTGGCAAACTCGAAGGAATCCGTCAGACCGGCCAGCTTCGGGAACAGATAGAAAGCGCCTTCGGCCTCCGGAATCGACACCCCCGGCAAGTCTTGCAACATCCCCAGGCAATAGTCGCGATTCGCCTTCAATTGCATGCGGATCTGCGATACGAAATCTTCGCCCCATTCGAGCGCCGCCTGCGCCGCTCTTTGCGTAAAACCTGCGGGACAGGACACATGGAATTCATTCAGCTCCGTTGCCCGCTTTACCAGATCGCGACGGCCCGCAATCCACCCCAAGCGCCAACCGGTCATGCAATAGGCCTTCGAAAAGCTCTGCACCACCAGCACCGCATCCTCACGCGTGGCCAGCTTCAAGATGCTCGGCGCAATCGGCACCGTGTAGGTCAGCCGCTCATACACCTCATCGGCCAGCAGCCAAAGGGAATATTTCCGGGCAAAATCGAGCAGCCGCTGCTGCTCCGCGACCGTCGCCACCCAACCAAGAGGATTCGACGGGGAGGTATAAATCAGCAGCTTCGTCTTGGGAGTGAGCGCCGCTTCGAGAGCTTCAAAATCGATCGTGAAACGGCTACCAGCCAGGGGCTGTGCGATCTCTACGGCCTTTGCGCCAATCAAGGAAACAATCGAGGCGCCATTCGGCCAGGCTGGAGTCAACACAAGCGCTTCGTCGCCAGGGTCCACCAGGCAACGGATGCCCACGCTGAGCGCTTGTACGCCAGAGGCGGTCACCAGCAGCTCCGTAGCTGGATCCAGGCTCACACCATGCTTATCTACGTAGTAACGCGCCAGCGCCTCACGCAAGCTCAACAAACCGGCATTGGAGGTGTAGTAAGTGAAGCCATCGCGCACGGCCCGATCAAGCGCCCGCTTGATGAACTCCGGCGTCGGCAGATTCGATTCGCCAAAGTACAACGGATATACGTGCTCCATCGTCATCGCGAGTTCCGCGATGGCACGCACGCGCGAGTAAGGTACGGACGCCGCGATTGGAGCAATCTGCGGCGCGCCCATCCTAGACTCCGATCATCGCCTTGTTGTTGACCAACTCCTCGATGTTAATTAAGTGTGTGGGATAGTTGCCTGTGTAGCAGGCGTAGCAATACTCTTGCTTCGTATCCTCAACAGCCTCACTCAACGCAGACAGGGGAAGATAAGCAACAGAGTCCGCTTCTGTAAAGCGACGAATGCCTTCGAGGGTATTGTTGGCGGCGATCAGTTCGCCTTTGGTGGGAGTGTCGACGCCGTAGAAGCAGGGGGAAATCGTAGGCGGGCAGGAGATACGCAAATGAACTTCTTTTGCACCCGCACTGCGCACCATGCGGACAATTTTGCGTGAGGTGGTTCCACGCACCAGAGAGTCATCCACCAGCACCACACGTTTGCCTTCGAGCAAATGCCGAACCGGGTTCAGTTTCAACTTCACCCCAAAATCGCGAATGGTTTGCGAGGGTTCGATAAAGGTTCGTCCAACGTAGTGGTTCCGGATGAGAGCCTGCCGGTAGGGGATCCCCGACTCGGCAGAAAAACCCAGTGCGGCGGCAACTCCAGAGTCCGGCACCGGAACGACAATGTCGGCGTCGGCCGGACACTGCTGGGCCAACAGACGGCCCATGCGCTCTCGCGAATGCGCGATCGATTTGCCAAAGACCAGCGAATCGGGACGCGCAAAGTAGACATGCTCAAAGACGCAATGCGCCTTCTCCGCAATCGGGGCATAGCGTTGCCGCGTAATGCCTTCCGGCCCGACAATCACCATCTCGCCCGGTTCGACATCAGAAATATAAACCGCGTTGATCAGGTCAAAGGCGCAGGTCTCACTGGCAAATACATAAGCCACCTTGCCCCCGCTCAACTCCAACTGTCCAAAAGCGAGCGGCCGGAAGCCATGCGGATCGCGCGCCACAATGACATGCTTTTCCGCCAGAAACACGAGCGAAAACGCACCTTCCAACTGCAGCAGCGCATCGCGCAATGCGCCCGCCATCGTCTTCTCGCGCGAACGGGCCACCAGGTGCAGAATCACTTCGGTGTCGCTCGTGGCCTGGAAGATCGATCCATCCTGCTCCAGCTCATTGCGCAGATTGATGGCGTTCGTGATGTTGCCATTGTGGGCAACGGCAATCGCGCCCTTGTTGCACATCACGTTGAAGGGTTGGGCGTTCAACTCCACGGTGTCACCGGCCGTCGAATAGCGCGTGTGCCCAATGGCAGACTCACCCTTCAACTCCGCCAGAATCGGGTTTGTAAACACATCGGCGACATGCCCCATCGCCTTGCGGCAGATGATCGTGTCGTTGTGCAAAGAGGCGATCCCAGCGCTCTCCTGGCCCCGATGCTGCAGCGCATAGAGCCCCAGATTCGCTAACTTTGATGCTTCCGGATGCCCATAGATGGCAAACACACCACACTCGTCGTGGAACTTGTCAAACATGCAACGCCTCCTCGAGAGCCTGATCCCAGGTCTTGTATAACCGGTCAATCGCAATTTCAATCGCCGGCTGGCCGGAGATTGAAATTTTCAGTGTGTCCGAAGCCGTCTTGCCAAGGATCACCGCAGGCACATCGTGCCGGGCAGCCACAGCAAGCACTTCCTCTAACTTAGACGTCGCAACCAGCACGCGGGATGGAGCTTCATGGAACAAAGTGAATTCCGGACGCAGTTCCGAAGCAATTTCGACTGCCGCACCCACGCCACCAAAGCTGCATTCCGCAAGAGCCACAGCCAACCCGCCCTCGCCCAGATCATGCGCCGCAGCCGCCAAACCACCCAGCGCAATCTCACGCGCCGCCGACTGCACACGCTTCTCAAACTCCATATCGAGCTTGGGAGGCAGGCCCCAGAGCTGATCAAGAACCTGCTTGGCATACTGCGTCCCACCGAAGTGCGTGAGATCACAGTCGCCCAGGCCCCCGAGCAGCAGCACGTCAAGCCCCGCCGCCGGGAAGGCAGAAGGCACCGGCTTTGCCGTCGGCAGCAAACCGACGATTCCGATCACTGGGGTTGGGAAGATTGATTCGCCCAGCGTCTCGTTGTACAGGCTGACATTGCCGCCCGTAATCGGCGTCTCAAAGAAGCGGCAGGCATCAGACATGCCTTCGATTGCTTCCACCAGTTGCGCCATGATCTCGGGACGTTCCGGGTTGCCGAAGTTCAGGTTGTTCGTCGCAGAAACCGGCTGCGCGCCTACCACCGAAAGGTTGCGGCAGCACTCGGCGACAATCAGCTTGACGCCCTCGCGCGGGTCCAGATAGCAGTAGCGGCCATTGCCGTCGAGCGACATTGCAACCGAGATGCCAGCTTCCTTGATCCGCACAATCGCCGCATCGCCACCGGGGCCTGCGAGCGTATTGGTACGCACCATGTAGTCGTACTGTTCCCAGATCCACTTCTTCGAGCAAAGATCGTTGCTCGCCAGCATTTTGAGCAGGTCGCCTTCGAGGCTCTTCGACTGGAATGCCGGCCCTTCCATCGGCGCGGAACGGAACGGCTTCGTGTAAGGACGATTGTAGAGAGGAGCTTCATCGGCCAGATCGCGATTGCGAATCTCGGCCACGACGACGCCATTGTTGCGCACACGCAACATGCCGTCGTCAGTCACCGTTCCGATCGTTGCGCTCTCAAGCCCCCACTTGTTGAAGACATCGAAGATTTCCTGCTCGCGGCCCTTCTCGGCGACCAGCAGCATACGCTCCTGCGATTCCGAAAGCATGATCTCGTAAGGTGTCATGCCGGTCTCGCGCTGCGGCACATGCTTCAAGTCGAAGTCGATACCGGTTTCGGCGCGTGAACCCATTTCGCTCGTTGAACAGGTCAAGCCCGCCGCGCCCATGTCCTGAATACCGACCACCGCGCCGGTCTTCATCGCCTCGATACAAGCCTCAAGCAGCAACTTCTCCATGAAGGGGTCGCCCACCTGGACGGTGGGACGCTGTTGCTGGCTCGCTTCGGTGAAGACGTCAGAAGCCATGGATGCGCCGGCGATGCCATCGCGGCCAGTACGGCCCCCCACATAGATCACGGGATTGCCAACGCCGGTCGCGCGGCCATAGAAAATCTCATCGTGACGAAAGACACCAAGCGCAAACACGTTCACCAGCGGATTGCCGTCATAGCAAGCCTCAAACGCCGTCTCGCCGCCAATCGTCGGCACGCCAAAGCAGTTACCGTAATGCGAAATGCCCTGCACGACGCCATCGAGAATGCGGCGGTTGCGCGCGCCATTCTCTTTGCTGTCGAGCGGACCAAAGCGAATCGCATCGAGAACGGCAATCGGACGCGCGCCCATCGTGAAGATGTCGCGCAGAATGCCACCGACGCCGGTCGCCGCGCCCTGGAAGGGTTCGATAAAGCTCGGATGGTTGTGCGACTCAATCTTGAAGGCGATCGCATAGCCGCCGCCAATGTCGATGATGCCGGCATTCTCGCCGGGCCCCTGCAGCACGCGCGCACTCTCGGTGGGCAGCTTCTTCAGGTGTACTTTCGAACTCTTGTAGGAGCAGTGCTCGCTCCACATGACGCTGAAGATTCCAAGCTCTGTCAGGTTCGGCTCGCGACCGAGCAATTGAATAATCTTCTCGTATTCACCCTGCGTCAGCTTGTGCTTCTTCAGCAGGGCGTCGAGTGTCGTGGAAGTGGTGTCGGTCATCTAGGTTCGAGCGAATGCAGTCAGGATCGATTGAAAGACTTGGAGCCCGTCGGTGCCGGGCATGAGAGGGTCAGAAACGCGCTCCGGATGCGGCATCATGCCCATCACGTTGCGGCCAGGATTTAAGATGCCGGCGATGTCGCGCATCGAACCGTTCGGGTTGTCCGTATAACGGAACACGACGCGGTCTTCAGCTTCCAGTTCATCGAGCGTCTTGGCATCCGCGGTGTAACAGCCTTCGCCATGCGCGATGGGGATCTGCAACACTTGGCCCTTCTCGAGTGCGTTGGTAAAGGGGGAATTGGTGGTGGCCGTTTCGAGGCCGACAGTCTTGCAGATATACCGCAGACCGGCGTTCCGAACCAGTGCGCCAGGAAGGATATGCGCTTCTGTGAGGATCTGAAACCCATTGCAGAAACCTGCAACGAGCCCGCCATCATCAGCGAACTTCTTGATGGCTCGCATCACAGGAGAAAAGCGGGCGATTGCGCCACACCGCAAATGGTCTCCGTAAGAGAAACCACCTGGGAGAATGACGGCATCGAAGCCACTCAGGTTCTCGCTGTCATGCCAGATAAAATCGGCTTGCTGCCCGAGATTGGAAGTCACGGCGTAAAATGCGTCGTGATCACAATTCGAGCCGGGAAACACTACGACTCCGAATTTCATGTGGGGAAATTCGAGTGTAACAGAAAGGGCCGCTTTTCGAGCGGCCCTGACGGATTGAAACTGTGGATTGGCTTCGAAAAGCTAGGCTGTGGCAGCCTTCTTACGCGCAGCGCGCTTCTTCTCGGCTGGAGGCTGACGATCAGACTTCTTCAGACTCGGCTGAACGATCGACAGTACGAATTTCTTCTCCCCATGTTCGTCAAACTTAATGCGGACGGAATCTTCTGTGCATTCAAGCACTGACCCAAGACCAAACTTGGGATGTTCCACCTGTGCGCTGGTGGCGAACGCTGGTTTTGCTGCCATTGAAAGATCTCCTTTGCAGGATAAACTTCTCTTATTCTAGCAAAAGGTGCGTCTATGTCCAAACGATTGACTCCCCAGGCCCGAATCCGGAGCTATTGCCTCTCCTTCCCGGAGGCAATCGAAGTCGAACAGTTTGGTCATCCCTTCTTCAAATGGCGTGGGAAACCCTTCACTATCCTCAGCGGCACGCAATCCGAGCAGCTCTCAATCAAAGTCGAAAAAGAATTACAGCCGATCTTCCTCGAAGACCCTCGCTTCACCAAAACCGCCTATGTCGGACAACATGGCTGGGTCACTTTGCAGCTGACAGGTCATCTCGATTGGGAAGAAGTCGAGAGCCTGATCGAGGGCAGTTTTCGGTTGGTTTCGTCGAAGAAGCAGAAGGCGAAAATCAAGCGAAAATAACGGTTGACTTCGCTACCTGTTCGCCTTATTCTGAATAAGCGAAGAGGTGGCGAATATGAATCTACCCACAACCGGACCCATCCACTGTGGACCCTCAGGTTGGGCTCACGCCCAATGGCAGGGCGTCTTTTACCCCAACCTGAAGTCAAAGGCCTTTCATCAACTGGAGTTCACTTCCCGCTTCTTCAACAGCGTCGAGCTCAGTTCCAGCTTCTACGGCCCGCTCCGTCCGGAATTGAGCCAATTGTGGTGCCGTCAGGTGCGCGAGAACGCTGAGTTCCAGTTCACCGCGCGGCTTTGGAAAAAACTCACCCATGAGGCTCAAGTGGACGCGAAGGACATCGCCGCATTTCGTGAGGGGATTCGCCCGATTGAAGAAGCTGGAAAGCTCGGCGCGCTCTTGATGCAGTTTCCAAGTTCCTTCCGCTTCACGGCGGAGAATCGCACTCGCTTCATTGAATTGCGCCGCCAGTTGAAGGGCCTGCCACTGGTTGCCGAATTCCGGCACTCCAGCTGGGCCGAGGAAGATGCGCTCGGCACGCTCATCGATTACCACGTCGGCTTCTGCAACATCGACCAGCCCGATCACGCCCGCGCTATGCCGCCCACTTCCTTCCAAACCAGCCCCATCGCCTATGTGCGGCTCACCGGCCGCGCGCTCAGCGGGCCCTACCAATACGACCTGGACGAACTCTCGGAGTGGACCCATCGCATCCGCAAGGCCAGCCGCTATGCCAAGCGTACTTTTGTCGTGATGGCGAATGACCCCGGCGCCCGTAGTCTGGTCAATGCCTTCCAGATGAAGCAGCTTCTCGGGATGAGCGAAGTGCGCGCCCCTTACGAACTCGTGCGCCGCTTTGCCGCGGAGCTCGGCAACATCCGGCTTGACCGTCCGGTCCAGACCGACCTGTTCGGCTCAGTCGCCGCCTAAGATCCCTCGGGCTCTCAACTCGGCTACTAGTTGCGCCACTGCAGGCGTGTGCTCGGTCGCCGCCGGCAACACGATCGCCCATGCAATGTCTTCCCGGAATTCTTTGGTTGTGATCTTCCACTCCGAAGGAATCGGCGGCGACAGCCCCAGCAGATCTTCGGGAGTTAGAAACGTCCAGCGCCGCACCAGCGTGCGCGCCATCTCGACAGAGCATGCGGGACCACGGACCAGAAAATGATCCTCACCGCTGACAATGAGACCGAGTGACAAGTTGGAAGGGGGGATTTGGTAGCGCCAAGGGGAATCGAACCCCTGCTTAAGCCTTGAGAGGGCTCCGTCCTAACCGCTAGACGATGGCGCCACACATTGCGACTTTTCAAGCTTAGCAAAACTGCGGGCGGTTTAGTCAGGAATGAAGTCAAATCGTATCGGCCGTGGCAAAACCTCAATCGGAAGCTGGCTGCTCTCGTCCCACCACTGGCTCCCGGCGCGTGAGGTCAGATGCACTTCGCGTACCGGCTGCTCGCCGCGAAACAACTGCACTGTCATCCGCAGGTCCCGCACATCCTGGATCCGCGCCAGATAGCGATCCTCCTCGCGCGGGCTGTAGCGAATCTCGATCAGATGATTTGGCGAGTAGTAGCGCCGCATCCACGCCGCCAACCCATCCAGCCCCGGAAACATCACCCGCTCGGTGGTATTCGCGATATCCAGCTTGTCGCGCACCTCCCACTTCAACACCGCCGGTACAATGATCTTGCGAAAGATCCCCGGCTGCTCCGCTTCATGCACCTGCAGCCAATCCTCCAACTGCTGCGTCGGGCTCGACATCATCGAAAACAGCGCGGCCTGATTCACCATCCGGTCATCGAGCGAGGGCGGCTCAAAGAAGATCACGCAAGCCTCGCCAGAGGGCAACTCGGACTTCACCCGTTCGTCGTAATCCTCGAGACTCCGCGCATATTGGTCGAGCATATCGGCCGAGAAAAAGACCGCGCCATCGCGCTTCAGAATCAACTTCAGTCCAGGCGGCAAAAAGCGCCGCAGTTTGATGAAGTCGATGCACCAGATCACGCCATCGATCGGAAACAGCTCGGCCTTCGCCGTCATGAAGTGCAGTGCGACATAGGGCGAGAAGGTCCAGTCGAGCAAGCGCGTCGGCAACCCGTGGTGCTGGCCCATGGCCAGCCAGTTCCAATAGGAATCAGACAGCGCCGTTTCCCGTGGATTCGCCAGCCGCGAGGCGTACTTACGGAAGTTCCGTTGCAGATCGTCTTCCACCTGCGCATAGCGTCCGCCCAAGCGGTTCAGCGAAGTCCGCCGGTCATAGCGATAGTCTGGCAAGCCGCGAAACGCATATGGCGAACGGAAGCGCCCATGCGGCTGATACCAGCTCTCCTCGTAGAGACGCTCGTTCAGTTCGCCCCAACTCGAGACGCGGATCTCATTCATGAGTCCATCCTAGCCGTGCGTCGGCCAGTCGGCACTCTCCGTCCGCATCGTCTTCATGAGTTCCCGCAACGAGGCCAACACCGCCGGATGCACCGCAGCGACGTTCTTGGTCTCGCCCAAGTCCGTACTCAGGTCATATAATTCCAAGTCGCCCTGCATCGTCCGCACCGCCTTCCATTGCCCCTGCCGCACGGCCTGCGCAAAGCCCTTCTCATGAAACTCCCAATAGAACGGATCGTGAGTCGCACCGCCCTTACCTTGCCACTGCAACAACATGCTCTTGCCATCGAGACCCTCGGGTGCCGGCACACGGGCCGCCTCGCAAAAGGTCGGCATCACATCCCAGAATGCCCAAGGCTCCGTGCTCCGCCTTCCCGCTGGAATCTGATTCGCCCAAACCGCCATCGCCGGCACCCGAATTCCACCCTCATACAGATCGCGCTTGATCCCCCACAGCGGCCCACGCGAAGCAAAAAATTCCGGATCATGGCCACCCTCTTTGTGCGGCCCATTGTCTGAAGCAAACACGAGCAATGTATTGTCGAGTAACTTCATTTCTTCGAGCTTAGCCACCAGACTGCCAACATACTGATCGAGCTTCGTCACCATCGCCGCAAAGTTCTTCTCGACTTGTGGCCAAGGCTTCGCGCCATACGGCGCATCATTCGGAATCTGCATACCATTGCCTGTGTCGCGCCCCATCTCGTTGTTCGCATGCGGCAGCGTCGAGTTGTAATAGAGAAAAAACGGCTTCGCCGCATTCTGCGCGTCAAGCCAGCGCAGCGCATGCCCATGAATGACATCGGGCGCATAATCCTTACGCTGCGATCCCGTATTGCCCGCTAACTCGAGAATCCCGTCATTGTGTTCGAGGATCTCTGGATAATAGTTATGCGCCTGGAGCTGCGTGAAGTAACCCAGCCACTCCTCCCAACCCTTCTTGGTCGGGTAACCCGGCGTCCCCGGCTGGCCCAGCCCCCACTTGCCAAACATTGCGGTCCGGTAGCCGTTCGATTGCAACACTTCCGGCAACACCAGATCGCCGGCGCGTAACACAGTCTCGTTCTTGCCATTGCCCCGCACCCGCGTATGCCCGGTATGCAGGCCGGTCATCAAACAGCAGCGGCTGGGCGCGCAAACCGTCGACCCCGCATAGGCGGCATCAAACTGCACGCCGCGCTTGGCCAGCGCATCGAGATGCGGCGTCAAAATCTTCTGCTGCCCATAGCAACCAAGATCGCCATAGCCCAGATCGTCGGCCAGTATAAAAACCAGATTCGGCCTGCTGCGCCGCTGTCCGAATGCCGCCCCAGCCCCTGCAGCCAATAGCCATTCCCGTCGAGTCATAGGATTTAGGCTACTCCCTTTTTGCATTGCGACAGAAAAGTGAAATGATGTTCACCAGATCTATTCCGTCTAGGAGAAATTCATGTCGCCTCAATCGCGCCGTCACGCCATTCGCACGGCTTTCGCCTCCATGGTCACAGCCGGTGCCGCCCTGTCGCAGAAGAAGGACGTGCCGGTACCCGCCAAGGACAACCTCAAAATTACCCGCCTCGAAACGATCCTGGTGAAGCCACGCTGGCTCTTCCTCAAGATCCACACCAATGCGGGCATCGTCGGCCTTGGGGAACCGGTAGTGGAGGGCCGCGCGCTCACCGTCGCCGCTGCGGTCAAAGAGATCGAGCCCTACCTCATCGGCAAAGATCCCCGCCCTGTGGCCCACCACTGGCAGGCCATCTACCGCCACGCCTTCTATCGTGGCGGCCCCGTGCTCACCAGCGCGCTCAGCGGCATCGATCAGGCGCTCTGGGACATCAAGGGTAAGGCGCTCGGCGTCCCCGTCTATGAGTTGCTCGGCGGCCCCACCCGCAACAAGGTGCGCGTCTATGCGCATGCCGGTACCCCCGAGGTGATGCGCGCCCAGATGGCCAAGGGCTTCACTGCCTTTAAAACCGGCCCCTCCGGCAGCTACTCCAAGAAATTCCCCGGCGGCAATAACTTCCATCGCTACGTGGAACCGCCCGCCGAAGTCGACTACATCGTCGAGCGTTTCGCGGAACTCCGCAAGGCCGTCGGCGACGGCGCCGACATCGCCATCGACTTCCACGGGCGCGTCAGCCCGGCGCTCGCCCGCGTGCTCATCAAGAAGCTCGAACCCTACAACCCGATGTTCATCGAAGAGCCGATCAACTGCCAGGATCACGACATCATGGCCGACATCGCCCGCGGCACGCACATCCCCATCGCCACCGGCGAACGCGTCTTCACCAAGTGGGGCTTCCGCGAAGTGCTCGAGAAGAAGGCCGCCAGCATCCTGCAGCCCGACATGTGCCACGCCGGCGGCATCACCGAGGTGCGCCTCATTGCCGGTATGGCCGAGGCTTACTATGCCTCGGTTGCGCCGCACAATCCGCTCGGTCCCATCTCGCTTGCTGCCGGAGTGCAACTCTCGGCCGCCATCCCGAACTTCCTCATCCAGGAGCAGGTCTCGCTCGGCGAAGGCTACATCAAGCAGCCGCTCACCGTCAGCAACGGTTATCTGAATCTGCCCACCACGCCCGGTCTCGGCGTCGAGCTCGACGAGAACGCCATGGCCGACAAGATTGGCCACGACTGGCGCAGCCCCGAAACCTACGACGGCTTCGACGGTTCTGTCGTCGATTGGTAGAATCCGCTCCATCCAACAGGCTTCCGGCAACGGGAGCCTGTTTTCCTCGATAAACTATGCCTTGGAATGACCAAGCAACAAATCCTGTCGAACCTCCTCTCCGTCGGCGTCGTCCCTGTCGTGCGCACCGCCACCGCCGAAGCCGCCATCCGCTCCATTGAAGCGCTCTATGAAGGCGGCATCACCACCGCAGAGATCACGATGACCGTTCCCGGTGCGATCAAGGCCCTGGAACAGATCGCAGCGAAGTTTGGCGACAAGATTACCCTCGGCGCAGGCACCGTTCTCGATCCCGAAACCTGCCGCATCTGCATGCTCTCCGGAGCCGAATTTTTCGTCACCCCCAACCTGAACCCGAAGACCATTGAGATGGCCAAGCGCTACTCGAAGGTCATCCTCCCCGGTGCGCTCACGCCCACTGAAGTCTCCCAGGCCTGGGACGCCGGCGCCGACATCGTCAAAGTTTTCCCCTGCGGCAACGTCGGCGGGCCCAAGTACATCAAGGCGCTCAAAGGGCCCTTCCCCCAGATCGAAATGGCCCCCACCGGCGGCGTCAATCTCGACACCACCGCGGACTTTCTCCGCGCCGGCGCCTGCTCGGTGGCCGTCGGTGGCGAACTGATCGATGCCGCCACCATCAAGAGCGGTAAGTACGAAGTCTTCACCGAACGCGCCCGCCAGTACATCGCACTCATCCAGCAGACCCGCGCTGAACTCGCCGCCGCAAAATAGTCTGAGACAACAGTAGGGCAACACGCACTACCCCACTGTTGGATGACTCCCTTTCCAAGCGCTTGCACGAGCCGCTGGTGCCACCGCTTTGCGCGGTCATCAGCGGCATCGTGTTTGCCCGCCTGCTCGGATTCGAAGTCTGGCTCGGCCCGCTCTTAGCCCTAGCCTCGCTCGCCCTCTGGTTCCTCTCCCGCCACGTCCATGCAAAGCTGGCCGCCTTCCTCAGCGGCAACGCGGTGCTGTTCTGGATCGCTGTCTCCAGCACCGCAGCCGCCCAATCAAAACCCACTCCGATTCTTGAAACCGAACCCCGCGAAGTGGTCCTCCTCGCAGGCTGCATCGATTCCCTGCCGCAACGTGAAGCCGACCGTCTCTTCTTCCACTTCGCCGCCACGCCTGAGGCCCGGCTCCGCGTCAGTTACTATCTCAAAGCCAACGAGACACCCCCCGATTGGCAATACGGACAGCGCTTCAAGCTACCGCTGCGCCTCCGTAAAATTCACAACTCCGGCAACCCGGGCAACTTCGACGCCGAACGCTACTTCGCCCACCGGAACATCTACTGGAGCGCAAACGTCGCCCGTGGTTACGAAATCGAAAGCGAAGGCCGCTCCTGTGGCAACGCCTTCCAGGAGTCCATCTACAAAACTCGCTCCTGGCTACTCGCTCGCATCGAAAAGATTGCCGGAGGCGACCGCTACCTCGACGCCATGCTCGCCGCTCTGCTGCTCGGCGACAACGCAAAGCTCGAAGACGCCTGGATCGATCACTACCGCAAAACCGGCACCTACCACGCCATCGTCATCTCGGGCACCCACATCACGGTGCTCGCCGCCGCGCTGTTCTGGGCTCTCCGCCTGCTCAAGCTGCGCAACATGCAAGCCCACGCCGCCTGCGCCATCCTTGCCGTTCTTTATGCGCTCCTCTGCGACCTCAGCGCCCCCGTCGTGCGCGCCGCCGGCGGCTACCTGCTCTATCTGGGCGCCCGGCACTTCTACCGTCGCGGCCGCGTGTTGAATCTCCTGGCCGCCGTCGCCATTCTCTATCTGCTGCTCGACCCGGGCCAGCTCTTTGAGGCCAGCTTCCAACTCTCCTTCCTGGCCGTGCTCACTCTGGCCACACTGGCCGCCCCCTTGATCGAAAACACCACGGCACTCTGGAAACAAGCTCTCTACCATCTCGAAGAGCGCAACTTCGATCGCGCTGAACCTCGTATCGCCGAGCGCCGTTTGGAAATCCGTCTCGCCGTCCACACGCTCAGCCGTCTCCTCCACCTCCCCCAGCGCCGGCTTGAACCACTCGTATCGACACTCGGCACGCTGTTCTTCTCGGGCATCGATCTTGTCATCACCTCCGCCGTCGTGCTGATCGGACTCTGCCTGCCCACGGTACTCTTCTTCCACCGTCTCAGCTTCTCGAGCCTCACGGCCAACCTGCCCGTCGTGCTGCTCCTCACAGCCGCCGTGCCACTGGGCTTCCTCGCCATCCTCACCGGCCCCATCCTCACGCCGCTGCTCCGGTGGCTGCTCTACACCTCGCGCGACGTCGTCGATTGGCACATCTCCTGGGACCACAGTGCGCGCATTCCAGACCCGCCCTTCTGGATCCTGCTCGCCCTCCCCATCACACTCTTTTTCACCACATGGGCAGCACGCCGCTTTCCGAAGTGGGTCGCGGTGCCCGTGTTCGCGTCGTTGTCGCTCTTCGGCTACATCGTGGCCCATCCCTATGCACGCACGCCCGATCTGCGCGCAGGGCTGCTTGAGATCACTGCCATCGATGTCGGCCAGGGCGATTCGATCTTCCTCGCCACACCCGACGGCACAACAGCCTTGCTCGACGCCGGTGGCTCCCGGCTGGCCAAGTTCGACCCCGGCGAATCCACGGTCTCGCCCTATCTGTGGTCACGGCGCATTGCGCAGATCGATACGCTCATTGCCTCGCACGGCGACGCCGACCACATGGGCGGTTTACTCTCCACGCTCGAGAACTTCGCGCCGAAGCAGCTCTGGGTCAGCACCAGCGTCAGCGGCGCACTCTGGCAGAAGCTCAAGGCGCGTGCGGAGGCCAAGCAAGTCCAGATCATCTATCTCGGCACCGGCGACCAGGTCCAGCTCGGCAACCTCGATGTCAAAGTACTCTGGCCTCCACGGGATACGCCGATGGACAGCGCAAACGCCACCTCCCTCGTGCTCCAGCTCGCACACGGAAAGAAGCACTTCCTCCTCACCGGAGATATCGACCAGCGCGTCGAAGCCAACATTCTCGAGAACCCTCAGCTTCGCCGTCTCGACTATCTGAAGGTGGCCCACCACGGCAGTAAAAGCTCCAGTTCAGAAGCGTTTCTCGCCCACACACAACCCGCCATCGCGGTAGTGAGCGCAGGCTATGAAAACCTGTTCCACCACCCGCATCCGAAAGTCGTGGAACGCCTCACCCAGGCGCACAGCTTGCTATTGCGCACCGATCGGCTCGGCCAGATCACGGTCTGGTCCGACGGACAGAAGCTCATGACCGATTCTTATGCGCTCCGTGATCCCTCGACCCTCAACTGGATTCCTTTCTCGCAAGCCGTAGAATGAAAGTGTTATGGCACATGAAACTTCAGACGACGCAATCTGGTTCCTGTCCGGCATCGCTATTGGCGTAACCCTCGGACTCCTCTTCGCTCCCCAATCGGGTGAAGAAACTCGACACAAGATCAAGAAGGCTGCGCGCAAAGGTTCGGATCATCTTCGCGAACGTGGCCAGGGCGTTTACGAAAAGGGCCGCGAGTTGTTTGACCGTGGCCGCGATCTTGCCGACGAAGCCTCCGGGATCTTCGAGCGCGGTCGCGATCTGGTCGACGGCTAGTTGGTTGAAGGAAAGGAAAAGTCATGAACTACGAATCGTTGCCTCCGTTTGCCAACGAGGCGTATCGGGACTTCTCCGAGCCCATCCACCGGGCAGCCATGGAAGCAGCCCTAGCTCAGGCTCGCACTGAGTTAGGGCGCGAATACGATCTCTGGATCGACGGCCGGCCCGAGAAGGGCGGCCCCTACAAGCTGAAGAGTTACAATCCCTCCCGCCCCGCTGAGCTGATCGGCGTCCACCAAAAAGCCAGCGCCGAGCAGGCCAATCGCGCCATCGAAGCCGCCCACACCTACTTTCCCACCTGGAACGCTGTTCCGCCCATCGAGCGCGTAAAACTCCTCTTCCAGGCAGTCGCCATCTTGAAGCGCCGCAAGAGCGAATTCAATGCCTGGATGGTGCTGGAGGCGGGCAAGAGTTGGGCCGAAGCCGAAGCGGACACGGCGGAAGCGATCGACTTCTGCGACTACTACGCCCGCCAGATGCTCCGCCTCGCAACGCCCGGCCCGCTCGTACAGATGCCCGGCGAGGCAGGTCATCTGGTCTATCTCGGACTCGGCGTCGGCGTGATCATTCCGCCCTGGAATTTCCCGCTCGCGATCCTCGTCGGCATGACGGTAGCCGCGCTGGTCACGGGGAACACGGTCGTCATCAAGCCGTCGAGCGAAACACCCACCATCGCCGCCAAGTTCATCGAAGTCCTGCAAGAAGCAGGCTTCCCGCCAAGGTCTTATACCTTCCTCCCCGGCGCGGGTTCGGAAATCGGCGACCTCATCGTCACTCATCCCAAGACTCGCTTCATCTCATTTACCGGCTCGAAAGAAGTCGGGCTCCGCATCAATGAGCTCGCGGCCAAAACGCAACCCGGACAGCGCTGGATCAAGCGTGTCATCGCGGAAATGGGCGGCAAAGACGCGATCATTGTCGATCGCGAAGTCCCCGATATCGACGCCGCAGCAGCGGGAGTCATCTCCTCCGCCTTCGGCTTCCAGG
The DNA here is from genome assembly GCF_000702445.1 of Bryobacter aggregatus MPL3. Classification (NCBI taxonomy): domain Bacteria; kingdom Pseudomonadati; phylum Acidobacteriota; class Terriglobia; order Bryobacterales; family Bryobacteraceae; genus Bryobacter; species Bryobacter aggregatus. The sequence continues at coordinate 2,774,667 of NZ_JNIF01000003.1, read as the reverse complement.
GACAGAAGTGTTCGGCCTGTTCGCGAGTCATCGTCGACGAGTCAATCTACGACCGCTTCGTCGCCAAGCTGAAGCCGCTCGCCGAAGCTTTTCCTCAAGGCCCAGTGATCAGCGCCTCGGCAGAGAAGACGATTCTGAACTACATCGAGATTGGAAAGCAGGAGGGGCGTCTCATCACTGGCGGCGCGAAAAGCACGGAAGAAGGCCACGTCATCCCGCCCACGATCATCGCCGACATCGAGGCGACAGATCGCATCTTCCAGGAAGAGATCTTCGGCCCGGTGCTAGCCGTCACCAAGGCCCGGGACTTCGACCACGCCCTCCAACTCGCGAACGACAGCGAGTACGGACTCACCGGAGCCGTCTACACAAGCAATGAGGAGAAGTTAGAACAGGCTCGCCGCGACTTCTTCGTCGGCAACCTGTATCTGAACCGCAAGTGTACCGGAGCAATGGTCGGAGCCCACCCCTTCGGCGGCTTCAACATGTCCGGCACGGACTCCAAAGCCGGCGGCCCGGACTATCTGCTGCAGTTCCTGCAGGCTAAGTCGATTGCGGAGAAGCAGCTTTAGCCACGGCCAACACCGCATCTACTCGCTACGCGAAGTTGATATTGCCGTTGATGCCGCTCTCTCCAGTTCGCTCGAGCAAACTAAATAACGCCACCTTTTCGTCCGCCCGTGTCCGTCGGCGGATCACGATAATAATGCCGTGATGAGGCAACGATTCTGCAAGCCGTAAAAAGTCGTCCCGGTTGCAGGTCAGTAGAACGCGCCCCGTCTCGTGAGCAAAGTGAAGAACCGGAGAGTCCCAGGGAAGAGTATCTCGAAGCAGGGTGACTTCATGACCGAGTTGCTTGATCAAATAGCTCAGGTCGTCTGGAACGTCGTGATCGAGCAGGACTTTCACTTGAGAATTAGCGAGGTCTGACGAGCAACCAGCAAGTCAATCTGGCCACGGTGGTCCTCATAATAGGCGAGGCACTCGTAGATCTGAGACTTGCTGAGATTTACGATGTAGCGATAGGACTCTGAAGTCAGACCCATATCCGGACAGCAGGGCCCACTGGATCGGGTGTCAACTCACGACGGAGCGATCCATCTGGAAACCGAGTACGGCAAACGCAAACTAAAGGTCCCATTCGATTCCGTCCGGATCGTCTGTGATCCGGATGCTGGCCGTCAGTTCCGGCGGGCGCGTAGACACGGGAACGTTGTACTATTGCATGCTCAATGGGCACGGCCCTGCCGAGAACCACTTAATGCCCAGAGCACCGGAGCGGAAGGCAAGGCAGATGGCGTCGCCGGGTTTGAGCATGTCGTAGAAGTATTGGGTGACTTCGGCGGAACCCACTTCCGGCGCATCCATGTGCGCTTTGTTCAACCGCACCTGGTATCTGATTACCTTGCCTTTTGAGACATACTTCTCACGGAGCAGATAGCGGGTTTGCTGGATATCCGAGGAGTCGGCGAGCGCGTTGATATGAAGGGCAGCACCATAGCCATAAGCAAGAAAGGCGAAGAAAAACGATATGACGGCGGTAAAGCGATGGGCTCGAAGATCCGCATGCGCAGCTTTTTGTGCGGCGAACAGTACGGCTCCGATCAAAAATGCGGCCACGGTTTGTGTGATCCAACCAACCGTTTCGTAGTCCAATATGGCCCGAAGAACAAGAGCAAGCATTGGAAATGCAGCAAGAAGCCAGATGCTTGGTTTCACATCGTTCGGACGCTCGTCAAACTGGATCAACCCACTGGAACGCCACGCCACCAACACAGCCAGCCATGGCGCCAGCAGCAGGAGGACGATCACCAATCTGTACGGCGTTGGACGAAACGTCCCCCAAACAAACAGCACGCCACCCAGAACGTTCAAAACACGTGTTAGCCATTTCACCTGAGCCAAGTGCTGAAAGCGCTCCTGCTCATCACTGCCGAGACTGTCATTGTTGGCAATCTCATTGAGAGCGGATTCCTCGTCTCTCAAGTCCAAGTTATCCAGTTCAGCAAACCACAGGTCAAAATCAGCATCCGTATTGTAGAGCAAGGCAGTGGAGACGATCTTGCCGACGGGCTGCTTCCGCTCCAAGATCAGCGCCCCGTTTGCGGCAACACGCCAACCCGCAATTTCATCGCGCCGCAGGGTGCGAGTAACGGTCAGTTCGTGGATTTCGATGCGGTCGGCAAATAGGACAATCTTCGAGCGCAGCGTAGTCAGGATGAGATACGCGCACAAGGCAATAAAGATCAAACAGATCCCGACCATAAGGTGGATCTGGCTCTTTGTCTCACCCTGATGACCCGCACCAAAATAAAACATCCCCAATACGCTGGGGATCCCGAGCAACAGAGACAGTCCGATGAGGAATACTTTCCATCCTCGCGAAACAAGATAGGTTCTGGGATAGGCGGCCATAATGCAGATTCTCAAGCTTATCTGAGTCTCGTGCGATGGATTCCGTGCATCTGGCGATGCCTCTCCAGAAGTCACCGTCCAGGTAGCGCGCACGGCCCCGTGGCAGACCACTCGATGCCGAGGGCTCCCCGACGAATCGTCCGGCAGACCGCATCCCCGCTTCTGAGTGCGTCATAGAACGAGAAAGAGGAAAGAACCCAAGGCTTGCGATCAAACAGATCCGTACCACAAAGTAGAGATCCTCCCAAGCCCCAGCATCGAAATCGCCAACAGAATAGAAGATCGCCCCTAAGCTTGCGATCCCAACCAACAGGGAAATCCCCATCATGGAGACTTTTCATCTCCGCTGAAGCGGATAGGCCCTGAGATAGCCTTCTATGGTCACAAGCTAATCAGCTTCTCGAAAATTGGGCGAGAGTCTAGCAATTCATCCAAGCGAACCCTAGTAGTGATAGCGACAGGAGAGAATCCGAATCTTGTCTGACAACACCTGATAAATCAGTCGATGCTCCTGATCGATACGTCGCGACCAGCAACCCGCGAGCTCATTCTTCAGCGACTCTGGCTTTCCAATGCCGTTAAATGGATCTCGTTGGGTGTCCCGAACCAGCCGAACAATACGGATCGCTTGAGCCCGATTCTGTTCTGCCCACCATGCCAAGTCGTCGAAGGCATCGGCGTCGAACTCCACACCCCTCACAGGGCCAATTTCGAAACGACGTCGTCAAGCGACACGCCGTTTCCACGTTCCTTTGCGGCCAGCAACCGCTTTCGCATCGTCTCGGACCGCAACAGATACGCAGTCTCCCGCTCCGACTCAATCTCTTTCCAAAGAGCAATCGGGACGATGACCGCCGTGGTTTCACCCGCTTCGTTGGACACGACTTGGATTTCAACTTCAGTCACACCCTCATTCTAGCGCCCGAAGTAAGGGTGAAAAGCAGCGTGACAACGGCCCCTGCGATAGAATCCCCACCATGATCTCGCGTCGTAATTTCCTCGCGGCCTCCGCAGCCGCAGCCGTCCTCCCCCTCCACACCCTCGCCGCCCCGCACAAAGGCAAAGTCAAAATCACCGACATCAAGGTCATGATCGTCCGCGGCACCTGGGACTGGAACCTTGTCAAAATCGAAACCGACGCAGGCATCTCGGGCATTGGTGAAGCCTACTGGGGCCCCGGCGTCAAAGACCTCATCCTCACCCAACTGAAACCTCTCCTCATCGGCGAAGACCCGCTCAACGTCGACCGCCTCTATACCAAGATGCTCATGCGCAGCGCGGGCGCGGGCGCGATCGGCGGCGTCACCGTCACAGCCGCCAGCGGCGTCGAAATCGCACTCTGGGATCTCGCCGGTCGTCTCCTCGACACCCCCGCCGTCAACCTCCTTGGCGGCAAGTTCCGCGACCGCGTGCGCTTCTACCGCACCCACCAAGTCATCAAACCTTACGACGACAAGAGCGCCTACCGCGACTACATCGCCCAAGCCAAAGCCGACAAATTCGGCTTCACCGCTTACAAATTCCAAGGCGACGGCGTCCCCATCGCCGCCGACCCCGACTTCAAGGAAACCGGCCACGACCCCTACCTCCGCAACCTCACCCGCAGGGATCTGCGCCGCATCGCGCAAAGCATGGAGTGGGTTCGCGAATTCCTCGGCCCCGAGCCCGACTTCGCCATCGAAGCCCACTGGCGCTACGACGTCCAGGACGCGATCAACATGGCCAAGGCGATCGAGCCGGTAAACCCGATGTGGATCGAAGACCCGGTTCCTCCCGACAACCCCGAAGCGATGGCCCGCGTCACCCATGCCGTCAACATCCCGGTCTGCACGGGGGAGAATCTCTACGGCCGTCACGGCTTCCGCAAGCTCGTCGAGTTGCAGGCCACCAGCGGTGTCCACATCGACATCCCCAAGTCCGGCGGCCTCCTCGAATCGAAGCGCATCCACGACCACGCCGACCTCTATTACATCTGGACCGCCGCGCACAACCCAGCCAGCCCGCTCGGCACCATCGCCTCGGCGCACGCTGCCGCCTCCATGCGTTCCTTCCGCGTCCATGAACTGGCGAAGTACATCGATTGGTGGCAGGACCTGGTCATCAGCGACGCGCCCATCCTCAAGGACGGCTATCACACCATCACCAACAAGCCCGGCTACGGCGTCGACATCAATCCCGATGTCGCCAAGGCGCACTTAGCGCCCGGCGAAGTCTGGTGGGGCTAAGCAATCACCTCGCGAACCACCTCGCCTGCGACATCCGTCAGCCGGAAGTTCCGGCCACTGTAGCTGTAAGTCAGCGCCGTGTGGTCAATGCCCATCAGGTGTAGGATCGTCGCGTTCAGGTCGTGGTTGTAGCAGCGCTTCTCCACGGCGCGATAGCCGAACTCGTCTGTCGCGCCGTAAGTGATTCCGCCCTTCACGCCCCCGCCTGCCAGCACCACGCTAAAGCCGAGCGAATTGTGATCGCGGCCATTGTGGACCTTCGTAATCGACCCCGTCTCGACGGCCGGCGTCCGGCCAAACTCCGTGCCCAACACAACAAGCGTGTCCTGCAACAAGCCTCGCTGCTTCAAGTCTTCGAGCAGGGAAGCAACGCCCGGGTCCGTCGTCGCCGCCAGTCTCTTGTGCGACTGGATATCTTCATGACTATCCCAAGGCTGGCTGTTGCCAAAGTAAATCTGCACCATCCGTACGCCGCGCTCCACCAAGCGGCGCGCCATCAGACAACTCCGTCCAAAATCACTGTCGCCATAGCGAGCCCGCGTCGCCTCAGACTCCTTACGCACATCAAAGGCATCGGGCGCCTCCGTCTGCATCCGGAACGCAGTCTCCATCGCGGAGATCGACGCCTCCAACTGCGAATCCCCTGCCCGCTTCGCCAGATGTTCCTCATTCAATCGCTTCAATAAATCCAGTTGCCGCCGCTGCGCTTTTGGCTCGGCCTGCGGCTTGATATCGCGAATCAACTCGAAGGGATCGGTCTTATTGTTCTTGAGAAATGTCCCCTGAAACACCGCTGGCAAAAAAGCACTCGACCACAGCGGTGGGCCCACCACAGGCACTCCCGGACACAGCACCACAAAGCCCGGCAGATTCTGATTTTCCGTCCCCAGCCCATACATCAGCCAACTCCCCAGACTCGGTCTACCCGGCTGGATCGCGCCGCAATTGATCATGAACAGCGACGGCTCATGGTTCGGCACATCGGTGTGCATCGAGCGAATCACGCAGCACTCATCCATCAGCGTCCCCAGCCGCGGAAAGATCTCCGACACCTCAGTGCCGCAGGACGACTTGCGCTGGAATGCAAATGGCGACCCCATTAGAGTCCCTGTCGCACGCTCGGTCTTCGGAGCGCCACCCGGCATCGGCTTGCCATCGTACTTCGTCAACATCGGCTTCGGGTCAAAGGTATCCACCTGCGACATGCCACCGTTCAGCACGATGTAGATGATGCGCTTCGCCTTCGCCGGAAAATGCGGAGCCGCCTGCAACGTTCCCGCAAGTCCAAGTGCGCCAAAGCCACCCGCCATGCGCGTCAGCGCTTCCCGCCGCGTCCAGCGACTGCTCACCTCGGCCTGATGAAAATCGAATCCCTTAGTCGACATAGGCAAACTCATTCGTACTCAGCAATACCTGCGCAAACTGCTTCCAGCTTCCGCCACTCTTTCGAAACTCTTTCGCCGCACGCATCTCCGATGCACTCGGCGCACGCTGAAACACGCGCTGATACCCACGATCCAGCCCTCTCTTCTCCAGCAACAAACCTAATCCCTCGGACTCACGCGCCACAATCTCCGAATTCAAGAAGAACAGCTTCTGCAACGGCACATTTGTCACCACACGTTGCTCGCAAGTGACGGACGCACTCGGCAGATCAAACAACGACAAGGTCTCTTCCGCCTGGAAGCGCCCCACCTTTGCATAGAGCGTACGCCGTGCAAATGCGGGACTCAACTCCGCGCTTTCCCCGCCCACCTGACGATCGAGATGCCCGGACGCTGCCAGCAGCGCATCGCGCAAAGGCTCCGCCGCCAGACGCTTCCGGTTCTGCCGCCACCACAAACGATTCTCGCCATCGAGCTTCTCCGCGGCAGCATTCCGATCAGAATTCCGCTGATAGACCTCACTCAGCACAATCTCGCGAATCATCGCCTTCTGATCCATGCGCAGGGCCACAAAGCGTCCCGCCAGATATTCAAGCAATTCCGGATTCCCCGGCCTGTCGCCCACCAGTCCGAAGTTTGAAGGCGTGCGAACAATTCCCTCGCCGAACAAATGCATCCAGATCCGGTTCACCGCAACGCGCGCGGCCAGCGGATGCTTCACAACAGCCTCTGCCAACTCCAACCGGCCACTGCCCTTACGCAGAGGCAACTCCTTGCCGCCACTCAACACCAACGGAAAACGGCGCGGCACCAGATCCCCCGGATCTGTCGGATTCCCACGTACATCGAGAGGCAGATCGATCGGCTCAAACTCCGCGGTCCCATCGACATATCCATACTGCGCCGGCAACGCCGCCTTCCGCTCATCCCGAAGCCGCTTCAATCGCTCATGCTCGGCCCGCGCACTCGCAGGCAGCAGTCGCGCCGTCATCTCCGGCGCAAAGCGCAACGGCGCAGCAGTCTCGAGAAACACCCGGTTGAAGGCCACATAGCGATCCCGATCCAGCGACTTCGACGGCACATCGGCGCCCGGATTGAAGTCCTCGTCACTGCGATATCCAAAGGGCAGGACAATCGTACGCTTCGGCTTCGGAGCCACCTTCATTGCCTCCTCCACCAGCACCCGATTCTCCTCGTCCAGCTTCCGCTTCTCAAATAGGATCGCCAACATGCGCGACTCAAACTCTTGTGCGCTCGCAGCATTGGGCGCAGCAAACCACGCCTTCAAAAACGGATGAAACTCATCCGGCTTCTTCAGATAAGCGGTCCACCGCTTGACCAACTCCTCATCCAGCCCCGCAATCGATCCCCCCAGCGTCGCCAGCAGATAGCGCGACATCACGCGACCATACACTTCACGCAACCCGTCGGCCTGGCGATCGAGAAAGTCCTTCAGTTCCTTCTCTGCCCCATCCAGTTGCTTCTTCTGAGCCTTCCAGGCCTCCGCCACAGCCGCAGACACCAGCGGATACTCCTGATACTTACTGCTCGCAAAGACGCCCGACAGCGCATAGTAGTCTTTCTGGCTCAGTGGATCATACTTGTGGTCATGACACCGCGCGCAAGCCAGCGTCACGCCCAACATCCCGCGACTCACCACGTCCACCCGATCATGCCGCTCATCGGCCCTGGCTTGCGGAGGCTGCGAGATACCGTAATACCAGGGCCCCAACCCCATTAAGCCCGTGCCACCTGGATCGCCCAATAAATCTCCTGCAATCTGAGCCTTTAGAAACCGGTCATAAGGCAGATTGCGATTCACCGCCTGCACCACCCAGTCGCGATAACGCCAGGCATTCGGATAGGGCTTCTTCTCCGTACCGCTAAAATCGTCCTCGCCATAGCGAGCGATATCGAGCCAATGCCGCCCCCACTGCTCGCCATAGTGCGGAGAAGCGAGCAACTCATCCACCAGCCGCGCCGCCCAGTCCGGCCTACGATCTCCAAAGGCCCGGGCAAACTGCTGCTCGGTCGGAGGCAAACCCACCAGATCGAAGTACAGCCGTCGAATCAAAGTCCGTCGATCGGCCGCGGCATTCCCAACCAAGCCCTTCGCAGCCAGGCTCTTCGCCACAATCGAATCGACACTCACGCCATTTGCGACCGGCTTCAACTCCTGCCACGACCAATGCTCGCTGCCAGCGTCCGGCAGCACAGCCCCAGCCGCAACCCAAGCCGCTAAAGCCGCAAGCTCATCTGCTTGCAAAGCCCCACCCGGAGGCATCGCCTTCACCCCATCCCCGCCGCCGCGCACCGCGCGCAGCAGCATCTCGGTAGCAGGCTTCCCAGACTTGCCACCCTTCCGCAATCCTGCTGCCGAATCGAGGCGCAAACCGCCCATCGCGGCCTGCCCATGACAAGCCAGACACTTCGCGGCCAGCACCCGGCGCGCATCGTCCTCAACCCCCGCGCTCCCAGGCGCCGCAAGCAACAAAAACGCGGCTGAAAACACCCACTTCATGTGACACGCAGCATATCATTGCCTGTATCTATGCTCTGGACCAGACGCACTCTCCTGGCAACCCCGCTCGCGCTCGCCGCCCAAGCGAAAGGCCCCCTCGTCGACACGCACATCCACCTCTTCGCCGACGACAAAAAATCCTTCCCCAAGCACCCCAACGGAACCTACACCCCGCCGCCCGCCCCCCTCGAATCCTATGTGAAGTTTGTGAAGCAAGCAGGCATTGCGCACGCCATCATCGTCCACCCCGAACCCTATCAGGACGATCACCGCTATCTCGAATACTGTTTCCGAAACGAACCGTCCAAGGACTTCTTCAAAGGAACCTGTCTCTTCGACGCCTGCCGTGCCGACACGCCGAAGCGCATCGACGACCTCATGCAGCGCTGGCCCGGCCGCATTCGCGCTCTTCGCGTCCACCGCACCAATCTCGAAGCGCTCGAGACCGGCGCCATCCACGATCGCCCTCTCGATTCCCCTCAGATGCTCAAAACCTGGCAAGCCGTCGCCGATCGCGGACTCGCCATCCAGATGCACTTCATCCCTGCCTTCGCCAAACAGATCAACGCTCTCGCAACAAAGGTCCCCAAGGCGCCCGTCATTCTCGATCACCTTGGCCGCAGCGGCATGGGGACAGAAGCGGAATGGCAAGACATCCTCGCCCTCGCCAAACAGCCGCAGACTGTGATGAAGTTCTCAGGAATCAACTACTCCTCCAAGCAGCCTTGGCCCTATCGCGACGTGCAGCCCCGCGTGCGTCAGGCATTCCAAGCCTTCGGCCCAGACCGTATCATATGGGGCGGCCTCGGCATGAACCAGGACGAGTTCCGAAAAGCCAATCAACTCTTCGACGAATTCTTCGCCTTCACCACGGAGGCCAATCGCGACAAGATCCGCGGAGGCAACGCGCTCCGCATCTATGGCTGGAAGTCTTAGGAACTAGAATTGAGATGTTAAAAGTACAGCGAAGGAACCATCATGTGTGATCAGAATCATTTTGAGGACGACCGTCTCGATTTCGAAGCTCGCGGTCTCGTCACTCGACAACAGTTTGGCGCGCTCCTAGGAGCTGGCGTCGCGATGATGCTTCCGGCCGTGGCCAACGCCGCCGCTGTTGCGGAAGCCGACGTCACCATCAAGACTCCCGATGGCGAAGCAGATTGCTACTTCGTCCATCCTTCCAGCGGCAAGGCTCCTGCAGTCCTCATCTGGCCGGACATCTTCGGGCTCCGGCCCGCTTTCCGGCAGATGGGTAGACGACTCGCAGAGTCAGGCTACTCAGTGCTGGTAGTGAACCAGTTCTATCGCACCAAGAAAGCGCCCACCGCGCCCGCCGGCACCGCCACTCCCATCCAAGATCTCCGCCCGATGACGCAGACGCTCAACGAAACCACGCACTTCACCGACGCCAAAGCCTTCATCGCCTGGCTCGACGCCCAGCCGTCGGTTGCCACCAATAAGAAGGTCGGCACCCAGGGCTATTGTATGGGCGGCCCGATCGCCTTCCGTACGGCAGCCGCCGTCCCCGGCCGGGTCGGAGCGGTCGCCTCCTTCCACGGCGGAGGCCTCGTGCGAGACACTCCCGACAGTCCCCATCTCCAGGCAGCCAAGACCAAGGCACAGTTCCTCGTCGCCATTGCCGCCAACGACGACGAGCGAGCACCCACGGAGAAGGACGTCCTGAAAAAGACCTTCGCCGAAGCGAATCTCAACGCCGAAATCGAAGTCTACGCGGCAGCGCACGGCTGGTGCCCACCGGATTCGCGCGTCTACAATGAGCAACTCGCCGAGAAGGCATGGAGCCGTCTGCTCGCACTGTACAGCAAGGCTTTGGTCTAGACCACCAGAGTGCTGTTCACCTTGATTTCGGCCCGAAACAGTTTCGAAACCGGACATCCCTTTTCTGCGGCAGTAACCGCTTCCTGAAACTTCGTTTCATCCGCTCCAGGAATGTTGGCGCTCAAGGTCAGCTCACTCTGAGTAATCGTTAGAGTATTCGGATCGAGAGTAATCACACACTTCGTTTTCAACTCCCGGGCCACCATGCCTCGCTCGCCGAGCTGAGCCGACAGCGCCATCGTAAAGCAGCCAGCATGAGCCGCCGCCAGCAGTTCCTCCGGATTCGTTCCAGGCTCGCCTTCAAAGCGAGTCTTGAACGAGTAAGGAGTCGTCGATAACACGCCACTCCCACTCGTCAGGCTGCCTGTCCCAGCCTTCAAGTCCCCTTGCCAAATCGCCGTCGCGTCCCTTTTCATCTATAATCTCCTCTTGACTTCCCCCTCATCTTACGAAATATTCACATGATGCGTTGGATCGTTCAGTTGCTCATCATTAGTCTGGGTCTTTGCTCTCTCGCCTCCGCCCAGGACGCCAGAGGCACCATCCTCGGAAGGGTCACAGATACAACAGGCGCCAATATAGTCGCCGCTCCCGTTCGTGCCCTCAACCCCTCTACCGGCGTGACCCTCACGGCCACCACAAATGCAGACGGCAATTATCTTCTGCCCTACCTTCTTCCCGGTAAGTACACCGTAACTGTTGAGATGACCGGATTCAAGAAGGCGGTCCAGAATCAGGTGGAAGTCCGCGTCGGCGATCAGGTGGAACTCAACATCGTACTCACGCTCGGCGACGTCAAGGAAACGCTCGAAGTCTCCGCCGCCACGCCCCTGCTCAACACTGCCGATTCCAGTCTGGGCCAAGTTGTCGACGAGCGCCGCATCACGGAACTACCGAGTTTTGCAGGCAACGCCATGGACATGGTGCACCTCGCCCCCGGCACAGTGAATGGCACAAACTTAAGGCTACGCAAAGCTCCATTCAACTCTGCACCCTCTGCGTTTTCAACGGACGGCAGTGGCAACAATCAGAACGAGTTCGCCATCGACGGCATTTCCAATACCTATTCCGATGGCACCGCCCCTCGAGTCGCCTTCTCCCCGCCGCAGTTCTCTCTCAGCGAATTTAAGATCCAAACCACTCCCTATGACGCCTCCTCCGGCCACACCATGGGCAGTGTCGTCAACGTCTCCACCAAAGGCGGCACGAACGACCTCCACGGCGAACTCCATTGGTGGTTCCGCAACAAAGCCTTCGATACCCCCACCATTTTCCAGAACCGTTCCGGCCAGAAGCCTGCTCAATATACAGACAATCGCTACGGCTTCTCCGCTGGCTCGCAGATCGTCATCCCAAAGATCTACAACGGAAAGAACAAAACCTTCTGGTTCTTCGGCTATGAAGGCAATAAGTTCCAGGACCCCTCCAATCAGGCCGTCTCGACAGTCCCCACGGCAAAGGTGCGCAACGGTGATCTTTCGGATTATCTGGCTCTCGGCGCCAACTATCAGGTTTATGATCCGGCAACCACCGTGCGCCAGGCCAACGGCACCTTCACCCGTACCCCCTTCGCAGGCAACTTCATCCCGGCCAGCCGCATCAGCCCCATCTCCCAGGCCATCATGAAAGCCTGGCCGCTCCCGAACCAGAACGGCACCGCCGACTTCCGCAACAACTTCTTCCGTTCTTCCAAGGCACTCGAAAACTACTGGACCACCATCGGCCGCATCGACCATACCTTCTCTGAGAAGCACCGCGTCTTTGTCCGCTGGCAACGTGACTACTGGCAGGAGGACAAGAACCGATTCCTCTCGGCCAACGACAACATCACCGGAGTCATCCTCAACCGCATCAATCGCGGCATTGCCTTTGACGATGTCTATGTCTTCAGCCCCAGCTTCCTCATGAACTTCCGTTACGGCCTCACGCAGCAGGAGTTCCCCGAGCGCCGCGTCTCCAAGGGCTTCGACCTGGCCAGCCTCGGCTTCTCCTCGGCCCTGACCAGTCTGATCCCCAAAGATCTGGCAACCTTCCCACGTGTCAACGTCAATCCCTACACCGTCCTTTCCAACTGGGAATCCGGCGACGGCGTCACCGCTTCTCTCACCCACCACTTCAACCTCAATTTCACGAAACTGATCGGCCAGCACAACATGCATTTCGGAGTCGATTACCGCGTCTATCGTGAGAATCGCAACCGCTACATGAACGATGTGTCCCCCAACCTGAACTTCGATGCGGAATACACCAAGGCCTCCAACACTGCGGGCAACCCGCAACTCGGCGGCGAAATCGCCAGCTTCCTGCTGGGTGTTCCAGCGGGCAACATGAATCGCACCGCATCCTATGCCGAGCAGGATAAGTACTGGGGCTTCTACTTTCAGGATGACTACAAACTCTCCAAGCGTCTCACTCTGAATCTGGGCCTCCGTTACGAGTACGAGACGCCCATGACCGAACGCTTCGATCGCGCCGTTGAGCAGTTTGCCTTCGGCGTCTCCAACCCCATCGAGGCCCAGGCGAAAGCGAACTACGCCAGGAGTCCTTTCCCGGACTTCCCAGTCGATCGCTTCCGCGTGCTCGGTGGCCTTACCTTCGCCAATGTTGGCGGCAACCCAAGAACCTACTACAACGCTCCCAGAACGAATTTCCAGCCCCGCATCGGACTCGCCTACCAACTCACGCCCAAAACAATCCTGAGAGCTGGCTACGGCATCTTCACCGGCTCCATCGGCGTCAACTACACCAACACCGTCCAGACCGGCTTCTCCCAATCGACGCCCATCCGGGCCTCGCTCGACACCGGGCTCACACCCTACGCCACCCTCGCGAATCCTTTCCCCGGCGGCCTGCTGGCACCGGCAGGATCCTCTAACGGACTCCGGACCAATCTTGGACAGGGCATCGAAGTCTTCGATCGAGACCGCAAAGCTCCCTATGCCCAGCGCTGGTCCTTAGGCTTTCAGCGCGAACTGCTGCAGAAGTTCGTTCTCGAGATGTCCTATGTCGGCAACCGCGCGACACGGCTCTCGATCTACCGCGACCTGAATGCGATCCCGAATCAATATCTCTCCACCTCGCCCACTCGTGACGACAAGACGAACGCCTACCTCAACGAGAACGTCGCCAACCCCTTCCAGGGTCTCGATAGCGTGAGTGGGGGCTTCATCACTCGCGGGCAAATCCTCCGTCCCTACCCGCAGTTCACCATCAGCGGCGCAACGCAGTCCAATAACTACTCCATCAACCAACTCCAGCCCATCGGCTATTCCTGGTACCACTCCCTGCAATCTCGTCTCGAACGCCGCTTCGCCCAAGGCTTGACGGTGCAACTCTCGCACACCTGGTCCAAGGCAATGCAAGCGACCGAGTTCCTGAACCCAGGCGACCCCGGCCCCTCCGAGGTGGTCTCTGATTTGAATCGCACCCACGCCTGGCGCGCCTCCGGAATCCTCGAAATCCCCTTCGGCAAAGGCCGTAAGTTTGGTGGCAATGCCAACTGGCTGGTGAACGGCGTCGCCGGCGGCTGGCAATTGAATGGGGTCTGGCAGAATCAATCGGGCGGCCCGCTCGGCTTCGGCAATCGTATCTTCAACGGCGACCTGAAAAAGATTCTCCTCCCGGACGACCAGCGCTCGGTTGATCGCTGGCTCAACTACGACGCAGTCGCCAAAGGGGGCTATGGCTTCGTCGTCCCCTCCGGGTCCCAACTCGTGAACAACGTCCGCACCTTCCCGCTCCGCTTCTCCGGCATCACTGGCCCCGGCCAAAGCCGCTGGGACTTCTCGGCGATCAAGAATTTCCGCCTCGGCGAGCGCTTCGTAACCCAGTTCCGCGCGGAAGTCTTCAATGCGATGAACCACCCGAACCTGGCCAATCCGAACACCGATCCCACCAGCACTTCCTTCGGTGTGATCACCGGCCAGGATAGCCCGCGCTCCTGGCAGTTCGCTCTGAAAATTAGCTTCTAAGGATCTGCATGCGACCAGCATTGCTTCTTTTCCTCGCGGTGAGCGTGGCCTGTTCCCAGGTCACGCTCATCCACGCGGGGCGCGTCCTCGACGTCAAAGCAGGCCGCCACCTCGAACGCTACTCCATCCTGATCGAAGGCGACCGCATTCAGTCCGTCCACCCCACCGCGGGTGAAACGGTCCCACCCAACGCCCGCATCCTCGACTTCACCAACGCCACCGTCCTGCCCGGCCTCATCGACACCCACACCCACCTGCTTCACGAGAACGACTTGCGTTTGGGCTCTGAGGACACTTCCCTGATCGGCGAGATTGCGAAACGTGGTACCACCGCGCGGGCTCTCTTCGGGGTGGCAAAAGCCCGCGAAATGCTGGAAGCAGGCTTCACCTCCGTGCGCGACCTCGGCAACTCCGGCGTCAATGGCGACGTCGCGCTTCGCGACGCCATCGAGGCTGGCTGGTTCCCAGGTCCGCGCATGATGGTTTCCACCCGGGCCATCTCTCTGGTCGGCGGGCAGATCGGACGTCTCCCCATCGAAGGCCAATCTCTCATCAACCAGGAGTACGTCCAGATCAGCGGCGTTGACGAAGCCCGTAAGGCGGTCCGGCAGGCTTTCTACGACGGAGCTGACTGCATCAAGATCATCGCCGACAACGGTGGTCAGATCATGTCGGACGAAGAGCTCAAAGCGATCGTCGACGAAGTCCGCCGTGGCGAAAAACTCGGCTTCGGCAAGCGTCCAGTCGCCGCGCACGCCGTCCCTGATGCGGCTGTCCGCGCCGCCATTGCAGCAGGCGTCGACTCCATCGAACACGGCTACGGTATCTCGCAAGCCAGCTTGCAACTCATGGCCGACAAGAAGATCTACTTCGTGATGACGGAGAGCAACGACGATCCAGAATTTTACGCCTACCTGAATCAGATAAGCTCTTTCTGGAATTCTGGACGCTTGTTGCGAGGCGAGCAACTCGAACACTATAAGGCAGCGAATAAGCAGCGCATCCGCTCCGCCTTCGAACTCGGCGTCCCCGTCGCCTTCGGCTCGGACAGCTACACAAGGCAACCAGGAAAAACGCGTGGCGCAGCCGCGCTGGGCAAACTCTTCGCCTACTCCGAAGCCGGCGTCCCCAACGCCAAAGTCCTACAATCCGCCACCAGCAACGCCGCGAATCTCCTTGGCTGGAATTATCGTCTAGGCGCCCTCGAAAAAGGCCTCCTCGCCGATCTGATCGCCGTCGAAGGCGACCCGCTCACCGACATCCAATCTCTCAAGAACATCCGCCTCGTCATGAAGGGCGGCCAGCAGTACAAATGATCAGACCACTCCTACTCCTCATCGCCACTCTCACCCTGACGGCCCAGAAACCCGAGATCGCCTACACAGGTGAGGAGAAGGTCTACCGCAATGTCATTCGTGGTCTCCGCGATCAACCGGACAACAAGCGCAAAGAACTCACCAAGCGCATGGCTCTCGAGATCCGTGCCCTTCCTCATTCCGACAATCGCGTGCGACTCGCCTCCCTGCTTGCGAATCTGTCGACTGAAGGCGATCTCGGCAATGCTGGCCTGCAGGAAGTTGCTACCACACTGGCGATAGCCCTCGCGGCACAAACGCCCGCCCAACGGCAGAAGGACGACTACGACAGCCTCGCGCAGTTGGTTCACTACGAGGGAGCGACAGTGCCCTTCGATCCAGCGCTCAACAACGCCATCGAACGGCTCAGAACCTTGGACCGCGCTCGCGAGAGCGTCACCTTCACTCTCACCGATCAAAGCGGCAAATCCTGGACCATGGCGGATCTCCGGGGCAAGGTCGTGCTCCTAAACTTCTGGGCCACCTGGTGCCCTCCGTGTCGCAAGGAGATGCCCGATCTCGACTGGCTCCAGAAGAAGTACGCCAGCAAGGGTCTGGTGATCCTTGCGATTTCCGATGAAGAAGAAGCCAAGATACGAAGCTATTTGTCGGACAAGAACTTCAAGTTCCCGATCCTGCGCGATGCGGGGAAAGCCGTCTCCACATATATGGGCATCGAAGCCATACCCAAGTCCTTCTTCTACAATCGCGAAGGCAAACTGGTCGCCCACGCTATCGATATGCGTACCCGCGCACAGTTCCTCAATCTCCTCCGCCGCACCGGTATCGAATAGCGCTACTCCGCGCGATAGCGCACCGCCAGCACCCGCGTATCCCGCGCCGTTCCGGCAATGGCATAAGTCCGCAGCACCACTTCCAATGCATAGGCGCCCACAGGAGCCTCCCGCAGCCCTAACTGCCCCAATAGCTCCCTGGACTGCGCTGGCGAAGCGGCAAACTCAAACGCCGCCTCGGTCCCTTCCATATTCGTCCCCGACAGCGTCAATACCCGATTCCCCGCGCTGACATGGAGACCAATGAGCGCATAAGCCTCCCCGGGGTAACCGTTCTTGGTCACCCGCACATACTCTTTCTCTTCCCCTACCCGCGGCGATCGGTTCACAATGCCTCCCAGATTCCGTTCATGAGAAAAGAACGACTGGAAATTCATATTCGCCTCAAATAGGCTCGCCCACGGATTCGACTTCGGACTCCCCAGAAGAATCACATTGCCCGTTCCCAGGTCCCGCGCCATCAAGTCCCGCGGAAAAGAGAATTTCGGCTGCCAGCGATGCCGTTCCGCCTCCGCTCCAATCCGGCTTGCAGTTACGGTATCCGCAAAGGTCGTGTAAGGCCGTGACACAGACGCCTTAGCCCGGTCGACATAGTCCTGTCCCTTCTCCACGGGCCAGCCCAAACTGTCCGGGTAGCCCGGCTTCAGATAGTCTTCCAGCGGTACATTCCGGCCAAGAAAGCCCTGTAAGAGACCGAAACTGGAATCCGGCACCACCACCCGTGTCGATTGTCCCGGAGTAAAGATACTGGCCAGAATCCAGGAAGCCTCCGGCGCAGCAAATCGGGACTCCCGCCACAGAAGGCAGCAGCCAACCCCCAGAACCAGAATCACGGCAGCCAGAACGGAATGCAGCCGGTTCCAACCACCTTCTCTTGGAACAGCAACCGGATAATCCTCCCGGTTCCGGAACACAGGTACATAGGATCCCTTCGGAATCTCCAGGACAATCGCTTCCTCACGACCCTCGGTGTGGAAATACTCATCCAGTCGCTGCCGCAGTTGCCGGGCATGCACGCGGACAATATTGTCATCGGCCGGACTATAGGTCTGGTCCCGCTCAAAAACAGCACACCCGATCTGGTGCTCCGTCAGCGCCTCTCCAGGATGGAGTAGCGCATGCTCAGAAGCATGAATCAGAAATGCTTTGAGCCGAGTGGCCCGCTGCAGTAACCCTGATGTAACAATACGTTGTACCAGCTCCCATCGCAGGTCCCCAACGAATCGTTCTTCGCTTCGGCGCGCTTCACTTTGAGTAGCCATAACACCTGATTCCTCAATAAGTTAGCAAATGTTTCAACGAGAGTTTACAGGTGAAGTCCTGTGCTTTCCCTTGCGCAGCATATCACAACGCGATAGCGTCACACCTATGCTTCACAATTTCCGATTTGTCTTGCAATCGCTGGTGATACTCACCATGGCGATATCAAGCCTATCCGCACAAACCGCGACCGGAACCCTTGAGGGCCGCGTCACAGATGCGACAGGTGCAGTCGTCCCCGACGCAAAAGTCGTCATTACCGCTGTCAAAACCAATACGAAACAGGAACTCACTACCAATTCCGGAGGGAGTTTCGTCCGGCCTTTTCTCCTTCCTGGCGTCTATCAGGTCAGTGTGGAAAAACAGGGGTTTCGCCGCTATGCAGAAAACAATGTTCAGGTCAGCGTCCAGCAGACCGTATCTCTGGACATCCTACTCACCCTTGGTGATGCCACCACCACCGTCGAAGTGAGCGCTGCCAGTGCGCAGTTATCCCCCTCCTCCTCGACAGTGTCCACGGTCATCGGTAATAAGGCCATCATGGATCTGCCACTCAACGGTCGCAATCCCTTCGCTCTCGCCTCGCTGGTGCCCGGAGTCACACCCGGCGGCGGCTCCACCCCCTGGATCAGCGGCGGCCGCAACTCCTCAAGCGAAATCACCATTGACGGAACTTCGGTAATCCTGCCGGAGAACAACGTCGGCATCAATACCTTGGCTTACACGCCTCCCGTCGACACCGTCCAGGAATTCTCCATCGTCACCAATGCCCTCGCCGCCGAATACGGCCGCACCGGTGGTGGCACCATCAACGTTTCCACCCGCTCCGGTGGCAACGATTGGCACGGCTCCGCTTATGAGTTCCTCCGCAACTCCAAGCTCGATGCAAACAACTTCTTCTCCAATCGAAGCCGCACGCCGCTCGGCGCCTTCCAGCGCAACCAGTTCGGCGGCACCTTCGGTGGTCCCATCAACATTCCAGGGGTGTACAAAGGCAAGGACCGGACCTTCTTCTTCCTCAGCGAACAGAGCACAGTCCAACGCAGCGCCAGCCTGTTCACCACCACGGTGCCCACCACCGCCTGGCTCAATGGCGACTTCTCCAACCTGAAGAACGCCAGTGGACAAGCGATCACCATTTATGACCCCCTCACCGCCACCAACGACGGCACCGGAAACTACCTCCGAACCGCGTTTCCTGGCAATGTCATCCCCACCAGCCGGATGGATCCAGTCGCAGTAAAGGCGAAGGCCTACTACGTCCCCTCCACCCAAGCGCCGAACAATGTCAACACGAACGCGAACAACTTCTTCGGTGCCTCAAAATCACCCTCGAGCAGCCACCAGTTCGACACCCGTGTGGACCACTCCTTCAGCCAGAAGTTCACGATCTTCGGCCGCTTCTCTTACAACATTTCGCAAAGCTCGCCGGTCAACTTCTTCGGCAACCCAGGCACTCCGAGTGGAGACGGCCCCAGCCAAACCACCAACTACAACGCCTCACTCAATGCAAATTACACGTTGAACCCCACCACCATCATCAACTTCAACTACGGCTTCGGACGCTTTAACAATGTCCGCTTCCCCTTCTCCACTGGCTTTGATACAACACAACTCGGCTTCCCGGTCGCCATTCGCAATCAGGCCGCGACCCAGAACCTGGAGTTCCCCCGTTTCGACATCTCTGGGGTCAGTTCCCTCGGACAGGCCACCTTTACAACGCTGCGATTTATCCCCTTCTCCCACGTGTTTGCCGGTTCCGTCACCAAGGTCCTCACCAAGCACACCATCAAGGCGGGAGGCGAATACCGCCAGCTCTTCTTAAACTTCATGCAACTGGGAAACCCCGCTGGCCAGTACACCTTTAACCAAGGCTTCACCCAGCGCAATCCAACCACCAGCGTCGGCACCGAAGGCTTCGGCTTCGCCTCCTTCCTGTTGGGCACCCCCGCAAGTGGTTCCGTCTCCCACGACCCCATCCCGGCCAGCTCTAGCGTCTATTGGGGCGGCTACATCCAGGACGACTACAAGATGACCGCAAAGCTCACCCTGAACATCGGCCTGCGCTATGACGTCGACCTGCCCCGTACCGAACGCTACAACCGTTACAGCTACTTCGACATCTTCGCCCCTTCGCCAATCGCTGGTCTCGTTCCTGGATACCCCAATCTCCGTGGCTCCATGAACTTCGTCAACAATGACCATCGTTACCAGACCAATGCCGATCGCAACAACTTCAGCCCGCGCCTTGGCTTTGCTTACAGACTCGGCGAAAAGACGATCATGCGTGGCGCCTACGCCCTCATGTATGCCGGCTCCATGATGCAGGCCGCCGGTTCCAGCGGCAGCGCTGGCATGGAAGGCTATCGCGGCTCCACCGGCATGCTCCCCACCCTCGATGGCGGACGCACGGTCAACGCCTACCTCGCTAATCCCTACCCCAACGGCTTCAATCTCCCGCTCGGTTCCGTCGACAACCCCCGCGGCGGCGGCCATTATACCAACCTCGGCCTCGGCGTTGGCGAGAGCTTCTTCAACGACTCCCGCAACCCCGTCATCCAGCAGTGGAACTTCAACCTGCAGCATCAGCTCAGCCGCTCTCTCCTCGTCGAAGCGGGTTATCTTGCCTCCAAGGGCAACCACTTGATCGACGGCGAAGGCAACATGACCTACAACCAGCTCCCAGCCAGCTACGGCGACCTCGGAAATGCGCTGAACGATCAGGTGCCGAACCCGTTCTACGGCATCATCACCAACCCGACCTCAGCCTTGAGCCAACCGAATGTTTCGCGCTCGCAGCTCCTGCGGCCTTACCCGCAGTACACGAGCGTCAACGCCTTCCGGAAACCCCAGGCCAACTCGATCTATCACGCCTTTACGGCACGCGTTGAAAAGCGCTACGCCAACGGCTTCGGCTTCCTCGGCAGCTTCACCGCCGGCAAGCTGATCGACGACGCCTCCCAGACCGTCACCTTCCTCGGTCAGGCAGGGAACAAGCAGGACTTCTATAACCGCAAAGCAGAACGTTCCATCTCCGCCCAGGACATCGCCAAGCGCCTCGTCGTGAGCGGCAACTACGATCTGCCCTTCGGCAAGGGCCGGAAGCTCCTCTCCAACATGCACCCCGCGGCAGAAGCCTTGATTGGCGGCTGGCAGATGAACGGAATCCTCACCCTCTCCGGTGGCACTCCTGTTCTGATCACCCAGAACGTCAACAACACTGGCCTCGGTTCCTCCGGGCAGCGTCCCAACAACAACGGCACCACCGGCAACCGCACGGGTCTGAGCCGCGATCAGCAGATCGCCGGCTGGTTCGACACCTCGGTGTTCAGCTTTGCCCCGGCCTTCCGCTTTGGCAACGTGTCGCGCACCTCGCCCGACATCCGCAATCCGGGTCTCAAGACTCTGGACTACTCTCTGTTCAAGAACTTCCGCTTCTTCGAGCGAGCCACGCTCCAGTTCCGGGCGGAAGCCTTTAACCTCACCAACACGGTCAACTTCAGCGCACCCAATGCACAGTTGGGTTCCGGCTCCACCGGCACCATCAACAGCACTGCCGTCTCTCCGCGGCAGGTCCAACTGGCGCTCCGTCTGAGCTTCTAGTTGCAACCCTCTTGGGACGGACCTCTTCTCAGTGGTCCGTCCCAAGAATCCAACGAACCATCTCCCGCTGATATCCCTCCGTCATCTCTCGATTCCCCTCCCAACGTACAATCCCATGCCCCGCCCCTTCCACCGGCAATAGGCGGCACGCGGCTCCCACCGCCTTCATCCTTTCGCACATCGCCTGCGATTGCCCAAACGGCACCAGCGCATCCTGCATCCCATGAATGAAGAGAAACGGCGGCATCCCAGACCGCACAAGCCCAACTGGCGAAAGCTGTTCCAGTCGCGCCAGAATCAACTTCTCAAATGGTGACCCATTCAACTGGCGTCGAATCCCGTCTGGAATAAAATTCGAATTCTTCGCCAAGGCCACCAGATCTGTCGGCGCGTACAAAGCAACAACACCCTTCACCGCCGTCCCCGGCGCGCCTCCCAAAGCCGCCATGGCAGCCAGGTGCCCACCCGCTGATTCCCCAACTAGAAAAATCTGATTCGGATCAATCCGATACTCTGCGGCATGGTGCCGGACATACCGGATCGCCGCCTCCACATCCCCCACTGCCGCCCCAAAATCCAGCGGGCCCGTCGCAAAACGATAGCTGATCGAAAACCACGCGATCCCCGCTTCTGTCAGCGGCTGAAAGAGCGGAGCAACATTCACCCGCCGGTCCCCCCGCACCCAACCGCCACCATGCACCAGAATCGCGGCAGGCGCCAATCGCTCCCCACCCGGTAGCGCTGCATCCAGCTGCAGGCTCACGTCTCCCACGCGCGCATACTCCACGTCGCGCAAATCCTCCCCCTTCGCGTTCACCGCAAAAAAAAGCATAGGCAACAACAGCACTCCCAATCGTAAGAATTCCAATAGCGGCACCCACCCATTCGACGTCTCTGCTTCCACTCGGTTACGGAGCGTCGAAATCTTCTACTACCCCTGGCGGTATAGCATCTAAGAATCCACTTAAATCACCTTAATTCAAACCCTAGTCAGACTAAAATACACTTTAATTAAAGAACCATATGATAATCTTTCGTCAGTCCATGGCGCCGGGGGCCTGAACAGCGCTTCACCATTGACGGAGGTCTAGAAATGAAATTCAGGGGAATCTGCGGTCTCGCCATCAGCACCTTTCTGCTCTTGGCTGCCCTTGGAACTCCAGTTGTACGGGGCAGTACAATTGTGCTCGGTGCCACGGACGACATCCACGCCCTTATGCCCGCCAGAAGCTCGGGAATGCCTCATTTCTCCGCGAGAATTACGCAGTTTTCCCTCTGGGGGGTGTTACCGAAGAGCGGCAATCTGAAGTACATGATCTGGGACGCCTCGAATTCAAACCTCTTGTTCGATCAGATCGTCGCCGCCGCTCCTCTGGCCACAGCCAGCCTGCTCTATTCAGATCCCTTTTCCCTCACTCTGAATGGCGGTAGCACCTATTTCTTCACCGAGATCACCGATTGGGACTTCAGCGATACCGCTTATTTAGAGAAGACTTTCAAAAATCCTAATCAAGATAAGTAAAAGATCCAATAAAGCGATAGGGCGTTCCCCTAAACTCCCCACCTATTCCCAACCAATCGGCTTTCCTTGGTTCTGTTCGTCTAACCACTGCTGGAGTGGGGCGAAATAGTCGACAATTGCCGTCGCGTCCATCTGCGTCTGGCCCGTCAACACTTCGAGGGCACTCGGCCAAGGTCGGCTCAGCCCCATCTGCAACATCGCATTCAAGCGTGAGCCGGCTTCTTTGCTGTCATAAATCGAGCAACGGTTCAACACCGTCGTACAACCTGCCGTCTTCGATAAAGCCCGATGGAATTGGAACTGCAAAATGTCGGCCAGGAAGTAGCGCATGTAGGGAACATTTGCCGCCACATGGTACTTCGCCCCAGGATCGAAATCTTCTGGAGCATTCGCCACTGGGGACGCAATCCCCTGATACTTCTGCCGCAGCGTCCACCAGGCCTCGTTATATTTCTCCGGCGTCACCTGGCCGCTGAACACCTGCCAGCGCCACTGATCGATCATCAAGCCAAAGGGCAGAAACGCCACCTTCTCGAGCGCCTTGTTCAACAGCAGACCGATATCCTTCGAAGCCGCCGGTGCCTGCGGCAACAGGCCAATCTTCACCAGGTACTCCGGCGTTACCGATAATGCGATCGTATCGCCAACCGCCTCATGAAACCCGTCATTCGCACTATCGCGGAACAGAAAGGGTTGCTTGTTGTAGGCACGTTGATAGAAGTTGTGACCCAGCTCATGGTGAACGGTGTTGAAGTCCTCCGCCGTGATATCGATACACATCTTGATCCGCAGATCATCCACATTGTCGACATCCCAGGCGCTCGCATGGCAAACCACTTCGCGATCTCGCGGCTTCACAAACAAGGACCGCTTCCAGAAGGTCTCCGGCAACGGAGCAAAACCCAGCGACTTGAAAAAGGACTCGCCATAGCGCACCATATCGAGCGCATTCGTCTGCCGCGCCACCAGAATCTGCGTCAGGTCATAGCCCGGATCGGCATCCTGCGGCGCCACCAGCGGATAAATATTTGTCCAATCCTGCGCCCAGAGATTCCCCAGCAAATGCGCCGGAATCGGCCCCTTCGCCGGAACGATATCCCCATACTTCTCGCGCAGTTTCCAACGCACATAGGAGTGCAGAGACACATACAGCGGCCGCACCTGCGTCCACAGCCGGTCGAGTTCGCGCGCAAAGGCATCCGGCGCCATATCGTACTTGGACCGCCACATCGCACCCGAATCGGCAAAGCCCAGTTCCTTCGCTCCCTTGTTTGCCAGCGAGACAAAACGCACATAGTCCTTCTTCATCGGACGTGCAATCGTCTGCCAACCCTTCCACACCTCGAGCAGTTCCTTCGGGTCGCGGCTGTTCGCCAGAATCTTCGTAATGGCGGTGATATCGAGACACTTACTTTCGTCCTTGGTATCCCCGGGACAGTACTTGCCCTTGCCATAAATCCCCTCGAGGGAAGCAGCCAAACGAGTCACCTCTTCGCGCTCCTTGGGGTTGTCCGGAGCTGCCAGCGTCAAGCCTAACTTCAACAGCCGCAACTTCCGCGTCATATCCTCGGGCAGCGCAACGGAATCAAAGCGAGTCGCTTTCTTCGCCAACTCGACGGCCAGCGCAATCACCCGTTCATTGGCCAGCGCCGCCAAGGCCTCCGTATCGTCGGTGATGAAATTCGACTGGACCCAGCTCGCCTGGCCCGCTTCATTGCTCAACTGCAGCAAGCGCTTCTCCGCATCGTCAAGAAACACACGCGCCTCAGCAATGCTCGGTTTCGGCTGGCCGGACAAGCCCATTCCGATTGTCAGAAGGAGTACAAAGATTCGCATCACTCTTTGAATATCGCGCAACACCCGGATCTTCGCGCGGCAGAAACATTTCGACGCGAGTGGATTCTACATCTATGAGATGTCAGTAACCTATCGATACCCTATTCTTCTGGTGGCCCTCGCGCTTCTGCATGCAGGCACTGGTACCGCAGCAATTAGCCTCTCCAACACAACGCTTCCCCAGGCAAACGCCGGGCAACCCTACAACACATCTCTCACCGCCACCGGAGGACTGTCGCCCTACACCTACACCATTGGATCGGGCGGCGCGCTCCCGCAAGGACTCAGTCTTGCGGCCAATGGCACAATCAGCGGCACTCCCGCCCTGGCCGGAAGCTACAACATCCCCATCCAGATCACCGATGCGACCCCCACCTCCAACATCGTCACGGTTGCGCTGCAAGTCTCGAGCGCCAGCGGCCTCAGCATCACCACCACCGCCATCCCGGCCGGCAGTGTGGGCGCCTCCTACGACTTCACCTTCTCCGGACAAGGCGGCACGACACCCTACTCGTGGGATCTCCTCTTCGGGAGCGGCGCTCTTCCCAGCGGCATGACTCTTTCCGCTAGCGGTCGTCTCGCTGGAACGCCCACCACTGCGGGCGTTTTCCCCATCGTCGTGCGCTTGACGGACGCGGCCGGACACTCCTACCAATCCGGCTTCACACTTCAGATCAACGCCGCGAATCTCACCATCTCCACCACCTCCCTCGCCGGCGCTCTGGTCAATGTCCCCTACAGCCAGCAGCTCACAGCCTTTGGCGGCATCGCGCCTTACTCCTTCGGTTTGCTTTCGGGCGCCCTGCCTCCTGGCCTCAGCATTTCCTCCACCGGTCTGATCTCGGGCCTGCCCAGCAACGGCGGCACATACAACTTCTTCATTCGCGCCACAGACTCCACGCCCAACCCGATGGCCGCCCAAGCCAGCTTCTCCATCGTCGTGGCAGGCACGGGCCCTCGCATCATCGTCTCCTCCCTCCCCACTGGAACTCTCAGCCAAGCCTATTCCGGCTCACTGATCGCCCAAGGCGGCACCGCACCCTATAGCTTTAGCGTCGTCAACGGAAGCCTTCCTTCCGGACTCACCCTATCAGCGAATGGAGCCATCTCCGGAACGCCCACCGCATCCGGAATCTCCACCGTCACCGTCCGCGTGACCGATGCCGCGGGCCTCACCGCACAGCGGGATCTGATCCTGAACATCAACTCCAGCGCCTTCGCCTTCACAACAACGGCAGTTCCCGGCGGCTTCGTCAATCTCCCCTACAGCACGTCGCTCAGCACCGTATCCGGAACAGCGCCCATCACGTACAGCCTGCTCAGCGGCGCGCTTCCGGCGGGCCTCACCCTCGGAGCCAACGGCGTCATCAGTGGCACTCCCACCACCGTTGCCACCTCCAGCTTCGTCGTCCGTGCCCAAGATGCCACCGGCGCCACAGCCCAGGCCCCGCTCAGCATCCAGATCCAATCCTCCAATCTCTCCATCCTGCAATCCGCGCTGCCCACAGCAACGGTCGCGCAGGCTTACTCCTCGACGCTCACCCCCGTCAATGGAGTAGCTCCTTACACCTTCACGCTCCTCTCGGGTAGCCTGCCTGCCGGACTCGCACTGTCCGCCAACGGCAATATCTCCGGCATCCCCACCACCGCCGGACTCTACCAGATCACCGTCCGGCTAACCGATGCGAATCAAAGCACCGCGACCGCAACCATCAATCTCTATGTCGCCTCCACTGGCCTGAACATCACCACCATCTCCTTGCCCGCATCCCGCGTCGGACAAGCCTACGCGAGCAATCTCTTTGCGAGTGGTGGCTCCCTTCCCTACAATTTCGCCGTCCTCAATGGGTCGCTTCCGGCAGGACTCACCCTCACAGCCTCTGGACTCATCTCCGGCGTCCCGACCACAGCCGGAACTTCGAACTTCACCGTTCGAGTGACCGACAACGCGGGCGTGACAGCGCAGTCCACCTATACGCTGCCAACGAATGCGGCCAATAGCTTCCTGGTGCTTCCAGAGACACTCTCCAGCGCACAGGTCGCCAGGGCTTACGCCGCCACGCTCACCACCATCGGCGGCACAGCTCCCTTCACCTTCGTGCTCAGCAGCGGCGCACTGCCTCCTGGGCTGACCTTGAGCGCCGCGGGCCAGATCTCCGGCACGCCCACCGCCGCAGGCAACTTCGGCTTCGGCATCCAGGTCACGGACGCCAACAACGCGAGCGTCGCCTACAACCAGGCAATCGCCGTCAGTTCCTCCGATCTCACCATCACCACCACCTCCGTCCCGCCTGTCCAGGTGGGCATCAACTACTTCACTGCGTTTACGGGCGCAGGTGGAACCGCACCCTACACCTTCAGTGTTCTGGGTGGTTCCTTGCCTCCGGGCCTCACGCTAAGCGCTGCGGGAGCCGTTTCCGGCACTGCCACCGGCACGGGTTCCTACCCGGTGACCATTCGCATCAGCGACCAGAGCGGCAACACCGCAACCGCAAATTATGTCTTCACCGTCAGCGGCTCAGGCACCTTGCAGATCACCACCACGGCCTTGTCCACCGCCCGCACGAACCAGCCCTACAGCGCATCCATCCTCGCCACCGGCGGACTCCCGCCCTATGTCTTCGACATCACCAGCGGCACCCTCCCCACTGGCCTGAGCCTCGCCGGAAACGGGCTCATCAGTGGCACCCCCACCATCAATGGCACCTCCACCTTCTCGGTCCGGGCCATCGACGGCTTAGGAGCAACCTCGCAAGTCACTTACTCGCTGACCGTCACTTCCTCGTCCCTGTTCATCACCACCAGCGAACTGCCCAGCGGCAGAGTCGATGTGGCTTACTCGCTGAACCTCGCCTCCAGCGGCGGCACCCCCTCTTATTCCTATAGTCTGGTCGGCGGCAGTCTTCCCACGGGAATCACGCTCAACACCGCCGGACACATCTCCGGAATTCCCACCGTCTCCGGCAGCTTCCCGGTGGTCATCCGCGTCGTCGATGGCGTCGGAGCCAATGTTCAGAAGGCCTTCACGTTGAACATCGCCAGCAACGGCCTCGCCTTCACCAACGTCTCGCTGCCCATCGCCTATATCGGGCAGCAGTACCTCGCCACCTTACAGGCTGCCGGTGGCGTTCCTCCTTACACCTTCTCCCTCACCAACGGCAGCGTCCTGCCTTCTGGTCTCACCCTGAATAGCAATGGCCAGATCTCCGGCCTGCCTGAAACCGCCTCAAACAACGTCCTGAGCTTCCGGGTCATCGACGCGGCCGGAGCCACAGCCACGGTCACGCTCACCCTGAACGTCACACAGTCCACGCTCCGCTTCGGCTTTACGGCACTGCCGGACGCAAACACCGGACAAGCCTATTCCTTCACGCCCACAGTCCTTGGAGGCACGGCGCCCTACACCTTCTCCATCGTCGGTGCGCTCCCAGCCGGACTGGTCCTCACGCCTGCCGGTGTGATCTCCGGAACTCCGGAACAACCCGGCACCTTCAACGTCACCCTCCGGGCGCAAGATGCACTCGGAGCCGCTGTCCAGGCCAACTACGCGCTCACCATCTCAGGAACCGGCTTCCGCTTCACCACCACGCTGACACCGCCCACACTGAACCAACCTTATAGCCAGACCCTCAGCACCGCGGGTGGTACAGGCACCATCACCTACTCGCTCACCAGCGGCAGCTTGCCGCCGGGCCTCAGCCTCTCTCCGGCAGGCGTCATCAGCGGAACCCCCACAACAATTGGGTCTTCCACCTTTACGCTGCGCGCCACCGATAGCGCGGGCGCAACAGCCAATGGAAACTTCACCCTGCTGGTCAGCGCTCCCGTCATCACCTTCACCACCAGGATGCTGCACTCCGGCACCATCAATCAGGCCTACAACCAGACCATCGTCGTCAGCGGCGGCACGGCTCCTTATAGCTTCCTCATCAGTGATGGAGCCCTGCCGCCCGGCTTGACCTTATCGAGCGGCGGCACAATTAGTGGTGCGCCCACCGCCACCGGCACCTACGTCTTCACCGTCCGTGCCACGGACGCGCGGGGCTCCACCAATACAGCGGACTTCCTCATTGGAGTCGCAGTGGTCGGCGCACCCAGCATCGCCGCCGTGGTGAACGCGGCCAACTATGCGGACAATGGCGTGTCCCCGGGTGAGATCCTCACGATCTTCGGCTCGAACCTCGGTCCCGCGAATCTCCTGACCTTCACCGTGACCAACAATCGCGTGCCCACCCTCCTCGGCGGCACCCGTATCCTCTTCGACGGCGTTGCCGCTCCGGTCATCTACACTTCTGCCAACCAGGTAGCCGTGGTCGCCCCCTTCTTCATCGCCGATCGGAGCACCGTGCGGATGACGGTCGAATACCAGGGCACTGTATCGGCAGTCCTTCGGCTTCCGGTCCTTCCCGTGAAGCCCGCCGTCTTCACCCTCGATTCGAGTGGAGAGGGTCCGGCGGCAGCGATCAACCAGGATGGCACCGTGAACACGGCCGCCAACCCGGCGCGCAGAGAGACCTACGTCTCGTTGTACCTCACGGGCGGCGGCACCACGAGCCCGCTGCTGGTTGATGGCCTCATCGTCAGCTCGCTCGCAACACTGACGAACTCCGTCGCCGTGAGCATCAACGGAATCCCCGCCACCGTGCAATATGCAGGGAACGCGCCAACCTTGGTGCCAGGCGTCGATCAGATCAACGTGAAACTCCCGGCCGGAACCCGGCCCGGCGCCAACACCATCCAGGTCACCATCGGAACCACCGTCACCACCACCCAGACCACCGTCTTCGTGGAGTAGCGATCCCCCGTGAACACAGAGCCGCTCGCCAGGGCGGCTCTGCTATTTCTTCGCTGGCCCGTACAGCACCCGGCCCGGACGCGCGGCATTCAATTTCCCATCGGCAATCACCGGCGTCCCATTCACAATCACCCACCGGAATCCCACCGCATACTGATGCGGCTTCTCAAAGGTCGCCCGATCCGCGACCGTCGCTGGATCAAAGAGCACCACATCCGCCTTCAAGCCCGGCAGCAGAAAACCGCGATCGAACATCCGCAGACGCACCGCAGGAAGCCCCGACATCTTATGCACCGCATCTTCGAGCGTGATCGTTTTACGTTCGCGCACATAGCGGCCCAGCACCCGGGCAAAGGTCCCATAACTGCGTGGATGCGGCACCCCGGCGCCCAGCGTCGGAATCTCCCCATCCGAGCCAACCATCGTAAACGGATAGCGCAGAATCCGCTCGACGTCCTCTTCCGAGATCGCATGATAAATCGCGGAACATCCGCCCTGGCTCTGCAGCTCGATGGCCGTCTCAGCAGCATTCGCAAAGTTCACCACGCGATTCCTGTCCTTCGTGATCTCCGCCAGGCTCTTCCCATCGAGCGCATGGTCAAAGCCGCAAGAGGCCATCACGACATTCTTCGGGTCCCCGCCGCCGCGGTCAAACTGGATCCGCCGCGCAATCTCTGCCTTGATCTCGGCGCGCCTCTCAGGAGCCGCCAGCCTTTCGAGCAACGCCTTCTGTCCACCTTCTAAAGCCAGTTGGGGGAACATCGCCGCCGTCCCCGTGCTCGAAGCCGTATAAGGATAAGCATCGACGGTCACATCGACGCCGCGCGCCCGCGCCGCCTCAATCAAAGCGAGGCTATCGGTGCTCTTCCCCCAACTCGCAGCGCCAATGATTTTGTGATGGGTCACCTGCGTCGGCAGATGCCCCTCCTCGCCAATGCGAATCGTCTCAGCGACAGCGTCCAGCACCTTGTCGCCCTCACTCCGCATATGAGAGATATGCATGCCGCCATACTCTCCAGCGACCTTCGCCAACTCCACTACCTCTTCCATTGGCGTGAAATTCCCCGGCACATAGAAGAGCCCGGTCGACATCCCAAACGCGCCATCGAGCATGGCCTGTTTGACGATGTCTTTCATCTTCGCGACTTCCCCGGCTGTCGACTTCCGAGCAGCCAGTCCCATCACTTCCTGGCGAATGCTACCCTGTCCCACAAAGCTGGCAAAGTTCAAGCCAAGCGGCGTCTTGCTGAGCCGTTCCAGGAAAGGAGCGAGAGGAAGCGGAGAACTCCCGTCGTTGCCTTCAATGACCGTGGTCACACCCTGGCGCAAATAGTTTTCGGCCTCTGGATGGCGAAAGATCCCGATGCGCGAGTGCGTATGGATATCGATAAAGCCAGGAGCCACCACCAAGCCTTTGGCCTCAATGGTGGTCTTCGCCGCCTTGTCGCGTAGCAACCCAATCGCGGCAATCGAATCGCCGCGAATCCCCAGATCGGCGTAATACCAAAAGCTCCCGGTTCCATCGACAATCTTGCCGCCCCGGATCAGAACATCAAAATCCTGCCCCAGCAGCGCACTGCAAACAAGCAATCCCACAGCGAAAATCCGCATGCCCGTTATTCTAGCGAGCAGGTCCGGTCATCAAAGCATGCGCCTCAAAGGAAGTAGGAAGGGATTCAGTTATGCGTTCGATCAGAGAACAGCTTTTCCAACTCTTCCCGACGCACCTGATCGACAAGCGGATCGATATCCTGAGGCTTCCTTTGTTGTCGTGGAATCCCGTGCGATTTCAGACAGCAGTCGCGTCCGCGCGGATGAAATCATCGTCTTCTCGCCCTGCTGCTGGTGCGCTTTCTGGAACTCCGCTCCCGCTTGAAATGGCACACCAGCCGGTTTATTGCCCTACTGCGACGACAACTCTTTGTCTACCGCGACCTGTTCCGCTTCCTCGATTACCCGTTTGAAGGGCCAGTGAGAATCCGGCAAGACCACTTACCCGCCCAACCCGCTCTCTTCGCCCCCAGCGACCTGCCTCCAGATGACCAACCTCGATTGCAAAAGAAGGAAATCCTGCGCCAACGGCGAATCATTATGCGGGTCCCAAATCCCGCTTCGACTTAATTTGAACAGGTGTAGATCCCGTCAGAGTATCAACGCACGCATGGTGTAAACTATTGATTCTGCTGAGTTGCACCGCATTAACGAGATGAGCTCGCGCGATAGCAAAACACCTGCCCACAAAATTCCCCTGTAAAAAGTTCGTTTCCCGACTTCCCCCTGCTACATTCAAACCGGAGAAGGCTCGCCCCCAAGCGATATCCTTCTCTTTTTCGATTTCCGGCGGAAAAGCAAGGAGAACGACATGGAGACCAAGCAACAAAGCAAAGCCAATCCCGCATCGGACGGCGACCCAAGCCACACATCCCTCGAAGCCCGCCTCCGCGCGGACTGCCAACCCGCTTCCCACCTCGAAGAGGAAGCCTTCCAGCGCTACGCCTGGGCCACCTACCAAGCCACGCAATCCAGAAAAATCGAACAACTCACCGAAGAGCGCTGGCAATCCGATCCCGATAACCCCATCCTCTTCTCACAAATGGAACGAACCCAAAAGATGGCCGCCGCCCAGGAACGCCGGGCCGATCGCGCCCTCAAAGCCCTGTGTCAGCTCCAGAAAGACCGCTTCGCCGCCTACGAAGTCACAGCCGAGCTCGCCCTCATGGGCAGCGATATCGAAATACCCAAAACAATGCCCGCAGCCGAGCTGCGCAACACAAATTTGCACAGAACAAACCCAAATTACCTCGCCCAGTTCCTGCTCTACGATTCCCAGGACCTGCGCAACCCACCCAACTCCCCCAGCAGCAGCTAGGAATCCACCCGTTCCGGCTCGCCATACTCATCATCGATCGCATCTACCCGGTTGCTATGATCCTCTCGCTTCTCCTGCTCCCGCCGGCGCTCGATCACCTCGCGCTCTTCGCGTCCATCACTCATATCTGTCTCCTTTCTCGAATCACACAGAAAAAGGCGGCAAGCCCCAAAGAGCCCACCGCCTTTCTCCCACCAAAACGGATGTTTCCATCCGTTTAACTTGTTACGCCGTGCGGCTTTCCGTCTTCGCACCCTTGGCCAGCGCAGCCTGTGCTGCCGCCAAGCGGGCGATCGGTACACGATACGGCGAGCAGCTCACATAGTTCATGCCGGCGCGGTAGCAGAACGCCACGCTGTCCGGATCACCACCATGCTCGCCGCAGATCCCGATTTCGAGGTCCGGACGGGTCTTGCGGCCCAACTGGATCGCCAATTCGATCAGCTTGCCGACACCCTCTTGATCGAGCGAACCGAACGGATCGGTCTTGAAGATCTTGAGGTTCTCGTAATGAGCGTTGAATTTCGTATAGTCGTCGCGGCTCAAGCCCATCGTCGTCTGCGTCAGATCGTTGGTGCCAAAGCTGAAGAACTCAGCATGCTCGGCAACCGAATCAGCGGTCAGCGCGGCGCGCGGAATCTCGATCATCGTGCCGATGTAGTACTTCAGCTTGGTCAGACCAGCCTTGCCGAGTACTTCCTTGGCAACCGATTCGACAATCGCCTTCTGGTGTTCCAGTTCCTTATAACCACCCACCAGCGGGATCATCACTTCCGGAATGATCTTCTTGCCCTTCTTCGCCACGATGACGGCCGCTTCAAAAATCGCGCGGGCCTGCATCTCGGTGATCTCGGGGTAAGTGATGCCCAGACGGCAACCGCGATGCCCAAGCATCGGGTTCATTTCGTGCAGCTCTTCGACGCGATGCAGAAGCGAAGGAATCGTCTTCTTCAACTCGCCAACCGTGCAGCCGAACTTCGCCGCCATTTCCTTCTTCTCTTTGGCGGTCGCATGCGGCAGCTTCACTTCAGCCACCATCAGTTCCTCGCGCTTCGGCAGGAACTCATGCAGCGGCGGATCGAGCGTACGGATCACCACCGGGAAGCCTTCCATCGCTTCAAACAAACCGGCAAAATCCTTGCGCTGCATCGGCAACAGCTTGGCCAATGCGGCACGGCGGCTCTTCTCATCCGTCGCCAGAATCATCGCCTGCATGAAGGGCAGACGATCTTCAGCAAAGAACATGTGCTCGGTACGGCAGAGGCCAATGCCTTCTGCGCCAAAGTTACGGGCAGCCTTGGCATCCTTCGGAATGTCTGCGTTCGCACGCACACCAAAGTCGCCACGGAACTCATCAGCCCACTTCATGAACTCAGCCAGGAAGCCGCTCTTCGTGCTCGGCTCCACCGTCTTCGACTGGCCGACATAAACGTCACCGGTCGTACCGTCGATCGAGATGAAGTCGCCTTCCTTCACAGTGATCGTCTTATCGCCGACCTTCGCCGTAAAGCGCTTTGCCTTCTCATCGATCGAGATGATCGAGGCGCCGACGATGCAGGGGCGGCCCATGCCGCGAGCAACAACGGCTGCGTGCGAGCTCTTACCGCCGACAGCGGTCAAAATGCCCTTTGCCGCGTCCATACCGGCAATATCGTCAGGAGTGGTTTCTTTGCGAACCAGGATCGCCGGGCCCTTGGCGGCCATGGCCACCGCGCCCTGTGCGCTGAATGCGGCCATACCGACAGCAGCGCCGGGACTGGCTGCGATGCCGCGCGTGATCTTGGTCAGCGTCTTGAGCGAGGCGTTGTCGAATACCGGGTGCAGAAGCTGGTCGAGCTGGCTCGGAGCCACGCGCATCACCGCTTCATCCTTCTCGATCAGGCCTTCCTTCACCATCTCAACCGCAATGCGCACCGCCGCCGGGCCCGTACGCTTGCCGTTGCGGGTCTGGAGCATGTACAGCTTGCCGGATTCAAAGGTGAATTCGAAGTCCTGCATGTCCTTATAGGCCTTCTCGAGGTTCGTCGTGATCTCGCGAAGTTCCTTGTACACCCCAGGCATCACCTTCTTCAGGTCTGCAATTGCCTGCGGCGTACGGATGCCGGCTACGACGTCTTCGCCCTGCGCATTGATCAGGAACTCGCCGTAGAACACGTTCTCGCCGCTGCCAGGGTCACGCGTAAAGCCGACGCCCGTGCCGCAGTCGTCGCCCATATTGCCAAACACCATCGCCTGTACCGTGCAGGCAGTGCCGATTTCGTCCGGAATCTTCTCCATGCGGCGGTAGTAGACGGCCTTATCGTTGTTCCAACTGCGGAAGACGGCATCGCGCGACATGTCGAGCTGCACATGGGCGTCCTGCGGAAAGTCCTTCTTGGTTTCCTTCTTGACCAGCTTCTTGTAGTCTTCGATGATCGCCTTCAGATCGGCGGCGCTCAGATCGGAGTCCACCTTGATCTTGCGCTTCTTCTTCTTCTCATCAAAGATGTGGTCGAAGTGCTCCATCTCGATGCCAAGAGCAACTTCACCAAACATCTGGATGAAGCGGCGGTAGCAATCGTAGGCAAAGCGCTCGTTGTTCGAACGCACGGCCAAACCTTCGGTCGTCTCGTCGTTCAGACCCAGGTTCAGAATCGTGTTCATCATGCCCGGCATCGAGAACTTCGCGCCCGAGCGAACACTCAACAGAAGAGGATCCTTGGCATCACCAAGCTTCTTGCCCATCAGCTTTTCCAGCTTGGCAAGCGCCTGGCCCTGCTCGTCCTGAATCTCCTTCGGAACCTTGTTACCGTTTTGGAAATAGATGTTGCAAACTTCCGTCGCAACCGTAAATCCACCCGGAACCGGCAAGCCGTTTTTACACATCTCGGCGAGGTTTGCACCCTTGCCGCCGAGAAGGTCTTTCATACTCTTATCGCCGTCGGCCGTACCGCCACCGAACGAATAAACATACTTCTTCATGAAGCGTTGGGTCTCCTATGTTTGGGGAACAATTTCAGAGAATTCGGCAATGCCCGAAAACTCCGCTTTAAGGCCAAATAACAATGTTAGCCGATTCGCGCGCACCGCTTGATCGGGGGCGTTCACCAGCACCTTGTCAAAAAACAAATCCACTGCCGGACGCAAGGTTGCCATCCCGGCCAAAACTTCTCCGTAGCTCTTGCCCTTCACCGAGGCAGCCACTGTGCTGAAGGCCGTCCAAAGCGCCTTCTCCGCATCATCGGTAAACAATGCGGGGTCCACGGCCGAGCTCGGAGTAAACTTCGCTTGATCGAGAATATTCTTCATCCGCTTGAAGGCCGCGGCCAACGGTTCAAAGTCTTCCGACGCCCGCACCGTCTTCACTGCTTCCAAACGAATGAGCACATCCTGCAGATCATCGGCGCCCGCCGCCAGCACGGCCGCAACTTCATCGTAGGCGTAGCCACGAATCTCCTGGCAATAATACTTCACCCGCTCCAGCAGGAATTCTTCCAGCTTCTCGACGCCACCAGCCAGAGCCTTCAGGCCCAGATTGAGCTCGCCTTCCACCAGAATCTTCACAATGCCCTGTGCCGCACGGCGCAAGGCGAAAGGATCTTTCGAGCCGGACGGAATCATCCCGATCCGGAAGCAGCCACGCAGCGTGTCGACCTTATCGGCAAGACTCAACAATTGTCCGGCGCGCGTACGGGGAATCGAATCCTCCATGCTCACCGGCTTGTAGTGGTCATAGATCGCATCGCCCACTTCGGCCGACTCGCCCTGCGCCTTCGCATAGAGGCCGCCCACAATGCCCTGCAACTCGGTGAACTCCTTCACCATCTCGCAAGTCAAATCGGTCTTGGCCAACTCGGCCGCGCGCACCGTCGCCGCATCGCCGCCCAATTCCTGCACCAGCGCCATCACCCGTTCGGTCTTGGCATGATAACTGCCAAGTTCCTTCTGGAAGGTCACCACCTTGAGGTCTTCGACACGGGCCGCCAGCGGCTTCTGCTGGTCCACGTCGTAGAAGAAGCGCGCATCGTTAAAGCGGGCACGCAGCACGCGTTCGTTGCCATGCTTGACCAAACCTTCGGGGTCGCTCGCCGTGTTCATGACCGCGACGAACTTCGGCACCAGGCCACCTTCGGGGTCCGCAACGCTGAAGTACTTTTGGTGGAAGCGCATCACCGTCACCAGCACTTCTTCCGGCAGGCTCAGATAGCTGGCAGCAAAGTCGCCCACGATCGGCGTCGGGAACTCAGTGATATAGGTCAGCGTGTGCAGCAGCTTCTCGTCGGCCTTGACGCCGGGCGGTAGCTCCGCCTCGATCTTCGCGCGCCGCTCTTCACCGCGCAGCAGCACAAAGTTGTCACGCAAGGTCTGCTCAAAGTTATCGATGCTCACCGCAACGCGATACTCGCCCAGTTGCCGGTGCCCGGAGGTCTCATTCTTTGTGGCAATGCCATTGATCGAGAACGGTACAACCTCTTCGCCCAGCAGGCACAACAACCAGCGGATCGGACGGATGAAGCGCGCCCCGCCCTTGCCCGGCCACAGCATGGTCTTCGGCCACGGAATGCCGAGGATGATGCCCGGCAAGCTGCCCGAGAAGATCTCGATCGCCGTCTTGCCCTTGACCTTTTTGCGGAACGAATAGTAGGTGCCCTTCGGGGATTCGATCAGTTCGAGATCGGCCACCGCGACGCCGCACTTCTTCGCAAAGCCTTCGACGGCTTGCGGGTTCGCCTGCTTCGGAGGCCCGCTGAGAATCTCTTCGCGGTCTGCCTCGCGCTCGGCAATGCCCCGGCAGCCAATCACCAGACGGCGCGGCGTGGCTTCGGCCATACTCACCCAACCGCTCAATGGCGCAATCAATTCCTGCACCTTGGCCTGGAGTGCGCCGAGCCCCTCCTCGATCATCCAATCCGGAATCTCCTCGACTCCGATCTCGAGCAAAAAGTCCTTGGTCGCCATTACGCTGCCACCTGTCCCTGTTGATCCACCCACATCCCCGCCACTCCGACGGCCAGCTTGCGCACCCGGGCAATCACGCCCACGCGCTCGGTCACACTGATCGCGCCCCGGGCATCGAGCAGGTTAAATAAGTTCGAGCACTTCAGCACCTGGTCATAGGTGGGAAGCACCGGGAAGCGCTGCTTGCCTTCCTCGCTCGCATGATAGAGCCCGATCAATCGCTGACACTCGCCTTCGTGCAGATCAAAGAGCTTCCAGAGCGTCGGCACATCGGCCATCTCAAAGTTGTAAACGCTAAACTGCTGCTCTTCCTTCAGACGCACCTGGCCATACTTGAACTCGTCGGTCCAATCGATGTCGTAGACGCTCTCCTTGTCCTGCAGGAAGGCGCAAAGGCGTTCGAGTCCGTAGGTGATCTCTGCCGGAACCAGATCGAGATCCACACCGCCGCACTGCTGGAAGTAGGTGAACTGGGTGATCTCCATGCCGTCGAGCATCACCTGCCAGCCAATGCCCCAGGCGCCGAGGGTGGGCGATTCCCAGTTGTCCTCTTCAAACTTGATGTCGTGCTTCTTGAGATCGATGCCGATCGCCTCAAGCGAACCGAGATACTGCTCGATCACATCCTCGGGCGTGGGCTTCAAGATCACCTGCAGTTGCGAGTGCTTGTAGAGCCGGTTCGGATTCTCGCCGTAGCGGCCATCGGCCGGGCGGCGGCTGGGTTGCACATAAGCGACGCGGTACTTGTCCGGGCCCAAAACCCGCAAGAAGGTCTCCGGGCACATGGTGCCAGCCCCCACCTCAACGTCATACGGTTCTGTGATGATGCAACCGCGATCCGCCCAATACCGCTTCAGGCGAAAGATCATTTCCTGATAAGTCGTCATGCCAAATCCTCCAGCATCGGCGCGGCCAAGAGGCGCCGTTCCACATGTCCTTCAATCAGCCGCACCACACCGCGCCGCAGATCGACAGCAGTCATGCGGGTCCACTCGCGCGGCGCCATCGCCTCGATGGGAGTCTTTAGAATCTCCATCAGAATGGCGTGGCTCTCTTCGCTCAAGCGCAGCTCCGGCAGGAAGCCACCGAGACGCACCGACCAGACCTCAAAATAGGTCACCGCTTGCCAGATGCCGGCCTCCCCTTGAACCCGGAGAAAGTCGAGCACGCGCGTCATCATCCGGAAGTACCGCTCATTCACTTCCGCCATCGGCAACAGATGGTCACTGATTTCTGCCATTACGTCGAGTGCGACGCCAGTCGAGTACACACGGCTCAATTCAAACTGCGAGTGTTCGAGATCGCATCCGTCGATTCGAACCAAGTCCCGGTTCTCACGCGCAGTGTAATGAATCCGAACCTGACTCAACCGCTGCAACGAACTGCCGAAACCACTCTTCGGCTTCCGTGCACGATTGGCCACGCCTCTCAGTTTTCCCTGGTCGCGAGTAAAGAAGCTGACAATCAAGTCCGCTTCCTTCAAGGGGTAGGTTCGAAGTACGATCGCTTCGCTGACCGCCAATCTCCTAGGCTAACAAAAACAAAGCGGCGCGGCCTTGTTTGAGGCCGCGCCGCTCATCCCGTTCGCTGTTCTCAAGCTAGAACATCAGCTTCAAACCGAAACGAAGTTCCCGAGGAGCCTGGTAGGCCCCCGTCCCGCCCGTGTTGTAGTTTCCCCCAGGCAACCCGTAGCTTGGGTTGTAATACACCGGACCGGCCTTGCTTACGAAGTTCTTCGGATCATAGCCGGAGAAGAAGCCCTTGGGGCTGGCATCAGGTGGGAGCACGACATCCGAGATGGCGCCGTTGCGGTTGTACTGTGTCACGCGGGCAATGACTGCCGCCTGATTCAAGACATTGAGGGCATTGGCGTCGATCCGCAGATTCACTCGCTCGCTGAGTTTGATCGTGTGCGAGATGCTGAAATCGGTCTGCGTCAGGAAAGGCGTACGGCCGAGATCGCCGCGGCCATAAGGGAAGGTGGGCGCCGACAGGTAGATGACCGAGGTCGAATCCGGCGTTCCACTGTAGGCGATCTGGTTCAAGCCAAAGAAGGTACTCCCCAAACGGCTGATCAGATTGTAGCTGCCAAAGGCCTTGAAGGTATGCGTACGGTCTGTGCCGAGTAGGCCGTAGGCATTCTTCTGGCTGCCTGAAGCATCGAAATAGTAGTACGGCAAGTCAAAGGCGCGGCTGACACCTGGATCGGAACGGCCCGATTCATCGGAATTTGCGGCGCCTGAGTAGTTGCCCCAGAGGCGGCTCCAGGTGTAACTCCCCATGACGTTCAGGTTCCGGGTATAGCGACCGTCCAGCCGGAACTCAACTGCATCATACTGGCGCGTGGCCTTCGGGACGAGGAACTCTTTGCCGTTGGGCGTCTTCTGCCCATAGACAGATTTGGTGTCCCGCGTTTGACCAAAACCGGGGTTTCCAATGACATACTGCTCGTTCCCCTCGGCGTCGAGAACACCAATATCCTCGATCGCCCGCAGCAGATCCTTCCGCGCATAGCGAACACTCGCCACCATTCGTTCATTCACTTGCCGCGTCACGGCGACATTGAACTCCCTTGAGGAATAGGGCTTGATCCCCGGATCAATTCCCTCGAGAATGCCATCCGGGTTGATCGGGAGAGCCCGATTGTCGTACTGCGTAATCTTCGGGCCGAGCGCCCCAGGATTCGCCAAGCTCAGCGAGGTGATCGTCGGTGAGTTCAGACGATACACATGAGAGACCCAATAGTCGCCGCCAAAGCTCCCACGAGCCAACTCATACTTCAACACGTCGTAATACATGCCGAAGCTACCGGAAATCTTCCACTTGCCATCTCCAAGTACGTCCCAAGCAACACCGACCCGGGGAGCAATTTTGTCACCCCAGTTGAACTTGATCGGATCCTGTACCTTGATGCCATTCACTTCCGCCTTGTAAGGCGGCAGGAACTCGTTTTCAAAGCGGACTCCCAAGTTCAGAGTGAGATTCCGGCGCAGTTGCCATTGGTCCTGGACATAAAACCCCTGGTTGCGGCTGTGCACGTTCCCGAGGTTGCGAACGCCGTCCTCCCAGATGTAGTATCCATAATCGCCTGTGACTCCAGAGAAACTGCCGCGGCTAAATTTATCACCCCAATAGAGAGTGAAGCGGCCATTCGGATAATAGGTTTCCACGTCGTTTGAAACACGTGCAAACTGATATCCGAACTTGAAGACATGCTGCTGTCCGGCGATCCGGGCAATGTAACTGCTGTCCAGATAAAGATTCTGGCGAGTGGTGATGTCCTTTTTAGTGAGGAGATTACTCGAAATGTTCCGGTAACCATTCGCGCCCGCAAACTGAGCGGGCACCGGCAGCGGCGAGTTTGCCGTTGCGTTCCCGTAAGTGATAAAGGCATCGCCAGGTAACCCATAATTTCCAATTTTGTCATTCTGATACTTATAACCCCAACGAGCACTTGCCAGCCAGTGATTGGTAATGGAATAGTTTGCGCCCACTGTCACGGCCTGGGCCGGTTGATACCCACCGAGTACGCTCTGATCATTGCCAGGAGCAGCAATACGGGTGTCCGGAGAGGGCAGTACGCCTTTCTGGCGGAATGGACTCCAAATCCAAGAGCCATACGCCTGGAGCTTGGAAGTTGGACTCCAGTCCAGCCGATTCAACATGTAATGGCGAATATCCTCCCGGGTAAAGGTACGCGCGCCGCTTGCGTAGGGATTGTTTCGCTCCCGGCGTTCAAACTCCGGCATATAAGCGCTATGGAAGAACAACTGGTTCTTTAGCAGAGGACCGGAGAAATCGTAGCCAGGATAGAAAATTCGATAGATATCCTGCCTGGGTGCAAAGAAGTCCCCAATGTCTGCACTAAGAGGGGACCGTTGCCAGTAGCCACGCGGACGCGGATTGAGCTGATTATTCGTAAACTGCATCTGAACGGCGCCATGAAAAACATTGGATCCACCACTGGTGACCACATTGACGATTCCGCCTGTAGCTCCGCCGAATTCAGCGCCAAAACCAGCACTCTTGATCTGAATTTCCTGAATGAACTCAAGGGGAATCGAGTTTTGCCGGAGAAGAGCTCCTCGTCGAATATCAGAAGTATCTACACCGTCGATGAGGAATCCATTTTCAGATCCGGAGGCTCCGTCAATCTGGAAACCGCCGACGCCAACGCTTCCATTCTTCGGTTCATAGCGAACTCCAGGGGCCACGGAGAGCAGCGTATGAAAGTTGCGCCCCTTCGGAAGGCTGTCGAACGTCGAGGCCGAGATGTTCGTAGTAGTTTGTGAAGAAGTTGGGTCGATGGAGACGGAAGACTCGACAACATCGACAACTTCCGATACCGCGCCGATGCGCAGCGCAGCATTGATCGTAATCGAGGAACCCAGTTTCACCTCAATCGCGTGTTGGGCATAGCGGGAGAAACCATCTCTCGCCACATTGATCGTATAGGTCCCGATAGGGACGCGTACAAAGATGAATCGACCTTGTGAGTCCGATTCAGTCAAAAGCGGTTTCGGT
This sequence comes from Bryobacter aggregatus MPL3, assembly GCF_000702445.1. NCBI lineage: Bacteria > Pseudomonadati > Acidobacteriota > Terriglobia > Bryobacterales > Bryobacteraceae > Bryobacter > Bryobacter aggregatus. The sequence goes on along the minus strand of NZ_JNIF01000003.1, from coordinate 2,732,815 downwards.
TGACTTGCACTCACCAATTCGATTCGAGCGCTAGCCACCGGGGCGCCCGAAGGGTCAGATACAGTGCCAGAAAGCTGCCCGTAATTTTCCTGAGCCATGAGTGCGGTAGCGCCCATGCAAGCACAAGATACCAGAAAAACCGCGCGGATGCGGTCTCCTATTGCTTTAGAGACTTTCATGTATTTCTCCTCGTCAGAAGTCTCACGACTCCTGATTTTGAGTGGAGGAGGAAAAAACAAATCAAAGATCTTACCGAGAGAGACGGAGGGATTCGACTTGCTTTTCGTTCCCCTTTCCCTGCTTTACCCACTAGTAAGTGGGAAGTTTAGAGGATCTTAGCACAACAGCATGAAAATCTCGCGGGGTGGATTTGCATTCTGCTCAAAAAAAAATGGCGCACTCTCCAAAGAGTGCGCCGGGGATGACAGGAAAAGCTCGAGTTAGTTAACTCAAGAGGCTATTCTTCGTGATGACTTCAGCATTCAAATAAGGCCGAAGCTGTTCGGGGACGAGAATCGAGCCGTCTTTCTGTTGATAGTTTTCGACAATCGCAACCCAGGTGCGGCCGATCGCCAAACCGCTCCCGTTCAAGGTGTGCACGAACTCATTCTTCTTTGCCCCACGAAAGCGGATGCCCGCCCGGCGTGCCTGGAAGGATTCGTAGTTCGAGCAGCTCGAGATTTCCTTATATGCGTTTTGACCCGGAAGCCAAACTTCAATATCAAAAGTCTTCGCGCTGCCAAAGCCCATGTCACCGGTGCAAAGTTCCATCGTGCGGAAGGGGAGACCGAGCTTGCGCAGAATCGTCTCGGCGTCGTTGGTTAAGGAATCCAGTTCTGCGTAGCTGTGATCGGGATGCGCGAACTTGACGAGCTCCACTTTCTGGAACTGATGCTGGCGGATGATGCCGCGGACGTCGCGACCGTGGGAACCGGCTTCGCTGCGGAAGCACGAAGTGTAGGAGCAAAACTTGATCGGGAGTTTTTCTGCATCGACGGTTTCGTCCCGCAGCAGGTTGGTGACGGGAACTTCGGCGGTGGGAGCCAGCCAGTAGTCGGTATCTTCGCACTTGAAGAGGTCTTCGGCAAATTTGGGTAGCTGGCCAGTGCCATACAGGCTTTCGCTGTTGACGAGGTAGGGCGGGAGCGTTTCCGTGTAACCGTGCTCGGCGGTGTGGGTGTCGAGCATGAAATTCATGAGCGCCCGTTCCAGACGAGCTCCGAGACCAAAATAGACGGCAAAACGAGCCCCGGTGATTTTGGCGGCGCGCTCGAAATCGAGAATGCCGAGATCGACCCCCAGGTCCCAGTGCGGCTTCGGCTCGAAATCGAAGGTCCGCGGTGTCCCCTCGCGCCGGATTTCAACGTTGTCCTCAGCGCTATGCCCCTTGGGAACGCTCTCGTGCGGCAGGTTGGGGATACCCTTCAGGAGGTCGCGAAACTCGACATCGAGTTGCTCCGAACTACTTTCGAGTTCCGCAATGCGATCGCCCATGGTGCGCACGCTCGCCTGCAAGTCTGTGGTGTCTTCGCCCGCTTTTTTCCGGGCGCCGATGTCCTTAGACCGATCATTGCGTTCCGCCTTGAGGCGCTCCACTTCCGTGAGTGCCTCGCGGCGGCGGGCGTCAATGGCGCGGAACGCGTCCTGGTCCAATTGGAAGCCCCGGCTGGCCAAACGCTCGGCGGTCTGCTCGAGGTGGGTCCGGAACAATTGCAAGTCGTGCATCGCCTACCAGTTTAAGGGTTAGGTGGCAGCCGGGAAGTAACCCTTGATCTCTTTCATGCAGAGATTTGCTTTTTCGATGAGGGTGCCGTCGAAAACATGAGTCTCGAGACCGATGCAGCCCTTGTAGCCGTCCTTGTTCAGTTGCTTGATGATGGCGGTCCAATCGATCTTGCGCGGACCGAGGACATTGGCCGCCTTCATTTGCACATTTCCCAGCTTCTTCAGCGGCAGCAAATGATAACCATCGGGCCAGACTTTCTCGCCGAAGGCCCAGCAATTGTCCGGATCCCAATTCATGCCGAGAGCCTTGGAGTTCACCTTCAAGGTCATGTCGGCCAGTTCCTTACTGGTGGCGACGTTGCAGCTCGATTCATTCTCAAGCAGCAGAGTGACACCGCCTTTTTCGGCAACTCGGGCGTATTCGCCCAATTCATTTGCGAGGCGGTCCCAGATCTGCGCCGGCTCCGCGGTGCGGAGATAGGCAAAGACACGCAGTTGCGAGACTTCAAGAATATGCGCGGCGCGGATGGCCAGTTCGAGATCCTTCATCCGGGCGGCATACTGCGCGTCCTGACGCGCTTCGCGGGCCGTCTTGGCCTCTGGGCTTTCTGGCTTGGACAGCTTCAATTCCGTACCGGGGAGCCCGAACTTCAAGAGGCCTGTGTTGAGGAAGCTTACTTTTAGATCAGCAGCCTTCAGGTCGGCATGGACCTTTTTGAGACGGTCAGAGTCCATGCGGAAGTAGGTTTCGTTCTTGCGGGACTTGTCCTGGGCACGAGGAGTGTCACGCAGCTCCACCCACTTGAGCCCGTACTGCTTGGCAAAAGCAATTGCGTCGCCTTCACTTCCAGCCACTTCGTCGGTCAGTACTGCGAAGCGTGACCAGTCGAGCCCCTTTGCCTGCAATTCGAGAGAGCTGCCGAGCGCGCCCAGCGTCCAGAGTACTTCACGACGATTCATTGTCTAATCTCCTAATAATTTTCCGTATGGCTTCCAAGCGGCCACGTTATCACAAACAGCTTTGATGCCCGCCACAATCGGCACCGCGAGGACAAGGCCAATGCCCCCCCAGATCAAGCCCCAAAACATCAGCGCAACCGTAACCGCCAACGGATTGAGGTGTACCCTTGCGCCCACGATTTTGGGATAGAGCAGATTCAGGGCAAACAGATGGAGCGTGCCGACGACGCTCGCAATGATCAGATAGGCTCCCAGCTTGGTGAAAAAAGGCAAAGCGGAGAGAAACGGGGGCAATAAAGCGAGAGGCAAGCCAATATAGGGCACGAGGCTGAGGAATCCGCTCAGCGGGCCCACCAGCAAAGGATAGGGGATGCTGATGAAGATAAAAAAGATCGTACTCAGCACCGCAAGGATCACCCCGAGCACGAAGTTGCCAGCCATGTAGGCGCGCGCCATCACCGCAACGCTCTCCATGCTGCGAGAGGCAACAACGCGGTCTGGACCGTCGAACAAACTGAGGAAGGCCCGCTGCATGTGGTCGCTCCAACTCAGCATGAAATAGACGAGGAACGGCACGAAACTGGCCATGAGCGTCACGCTATAAATGGTTTCGAGACGCGAATAGACGAAAGTCAGCAGGGGAGACTGCTCCGGCTGGACGCGGACCTCCACTACCGGCGGCGGGGCATTCGGATCGGTGAGCGGCAGCGGAGCTTTGGCTTTCTTCGTCTTCTTTGCCAGCTCCGGCGGCAGCGCGGGCTCCTGGAGACGCTTCGGCATAAACTGAGCGATGCCCTTTTCTACTTCCCGCACACGCTCGGCACCACCCTCAATCAGTTCTCCGATCTTCTGGCTATAGCCGGGAAGGTCATCGATCAGGCCACTGGCCTGGGTGACCAGCCCAACCCCGACCAGGTAGACCAAAAGCACAAAAATGGTACAGACGACAAAGCTGGCCAAGGCGCGCGGGAGCCTCATTCTCATGAACCAGAGCACAAAGGGTTGGAGGATGAAGGTGATGATGATGGCGCTGATGAGGGTGACAAAAAAGGCGCGGCCGTAGTACAGCATGGCGATCGCGCAGGCAATGGCGATCAGCTTGACTGGGAAACTCGTCGGGGCTGGCCCACGCGAGGAGACCGGTAAGGACTCAACCGGGTCGCTAATTGGAACGGTAACTGACACTCCCTGGCTCGTTATTCCATACTAGAGGAGTCCCTCTGATGGCTCAACTGACCGGCCGCATTCTCGGCCTCGATTTCGGCAAGCGGCGCATTGGACTCGCAATTTCCGACGCGCTCGGATACACTGCGCAGCCCCTTGGAACCTATTCCCGCGTGCGGGTTCGCGAGGATATCGGTTATCTGGCGCAGTTGGCAGAGGAGCGAGGCGTGACGCTCTTCGTATTTGGTGATCCCAAGTACATGTCGGGCGATCAATCGCGGCAGTCGGCCACGATGAAAGAGTTCGCCGAGCGGCTGGGACAGGCCACAAAGATTCCAATTGTTTTCTGGGACGAACGGTTGACGTCCTCGCAGGCCCACCGATTGCTCGATGAGGATGGACTCAGTAGGGAGCAGCGCAAGGGGAAAGTGGATCAGATTGCAGCCGCATTGATCCTGGAAGGCTACATGCATTCGCTGGAGCAGGAATGAGAAAACTGGCTCTTGGAGTTGGCGTGCTGGTTTTGCTGGGAATCGCACTGCTGGTGGCCGTGATGCAGCAAACCACAGGTCCGCTGGATCACGATGTATTTGTCGAAATTCCCCGTGGCGCGTCGACGATGCGCATTGGAGAGCTGCTGGAAAACGCAGGATTGCTGCGCAGCCGGTTGCAGGCCGGCATCTGGAAGTTGCTGCATCCGGGCGCGAAGCTGCAGGCCGGCGAATATCTGTTTCGCAAGGAGACCAGTGCGAATGCGATCTTCGGGAAGATCGCACGGGGAGAGATCTATTATTTTGAGCTGACGATTCCCGAAGGCTCTTCGATTTTTGATATCGGCAGGATTGTCGAAGATCAGAAATTGCTCCCAGCGGAGGAGTTTGTGCAGGCGGCCCGGGATCCGGCGCTGATCCGGGACCTGGATCCGGCAGCACCCAGCCTCGAAGGCTATCTCTACCCCTCCACGTACCGCTTGCCGCACAAGGTCACGGCGCAGATGCTTTGCCTGCGCTTGACGCGCCAGTTCCGGGAGGTCTGGAAATCACTTGGGACAGACAGGGCACCGCACGAGGTTGTCACCTTGGCCAGCCTGGTGGAAAAAGAGTCGGCACAAGCGGATGAGCGTCCGTTGATTGCCGGCCTGTTTACGAACCGCCTGAAGCGCGGCATGAAACTCGAATGCGACCCGACGGTGATCTATGCGGCGCAGCTCGATGGGCGCTATCGGGGCACGATCTACAAGAGCGATCTCGCCAATGATAGCCGGTACAATACATACCGGCATAGCGGGCTGCCTCCTGGCCCGATCGCCAATCCCGGACGGCAGTCCTTACTCGCCACACTGCAACCCGCACCAACCGAGGCGATCTTTTTTGTCGCCGAAGCCGGGGCCACCGGCCGCCATGTCTTCTCCGGTACGCTTGCGGAACATAACCGCGCGGTGGAGGCTTATCGCCGTGGGCAAAAACGTTAAGGCGCGCCTGAGGCAATGGCTCGTGGGGATGGAAGAGGTGAGCCCTGCACAGTTCGCCGCATGGCTCAAGGAAACCGATGCCAGCCCGGCCTATCTTCGGAATCTGCTGCGGCAGAGTTCCGTAAGATTGCATCCGCTCGTCGAGGGCGTGCGGCAAGACAGCCCGCACCAGTTGGAACGGACCTTAAGCAAGTTAGCCAGATTGTATGCCTTGGAGCCTGCAGCAGCGCGAGCTTGCGTTCTCGAATCGAAAGCACACACCCGGCTGGCGAAGCTACGCCAGCCCAATGATCCCTGGAAGACAGAGGTGCTCCTGCATCTCAATACCTGGCTCGAGAATCCGACGATCTATCCGGAGTGGGCACAGTTGCGGAAAAACGAAGAAGCGCGCCAGCGGTAGTACCGCGTGCGCGCTAGAAAAGTAGGATTGGCGCGATGAGAGGCGCCAGGAACTACAGGACTTCGACTTTTTCGACCTTGATCAGATCCCCATCGAGCTTGCCGGTTACCTTGCCCTTGAGGTCTTTGTCTTTGCTGCTTGCCTTCAGCGCAGCCAGTGCTTTTGCGTTGCCAGCTTCATCGAACTTCACAAACTTGCCATCGCTCAGAACGATGCCCAGTCCGCTCTTGGAGCAGCCTTCGAGGCACTGCTTGGTGTGGCTGGCAAGGTCCTTCGATTTGCAGGAAGTATCGACAATGGTGCCGGTCCAGGATTCAGCGAACGCGGCAGCGCTCAGGATCAAACTTACGCTCAAAAACTTCTTCATATTGGGATGAAACCTCTCAGAAACAGAGTATACTCCCAAACGTCTATGGATGAAAGGTCGTGATGGATGTCTGCTCCATTGTCAAAACGATGTGCCGCTGAGTTCTTTGGAACCTTCTGGCTTACCTTCGGAGGTTGCGGCTCTGCGGTGCTTGCCGCAGCATTTCCGAGTCTGGGAATTGGCTTTGCCGGAGTCGCTCTTGCCTTCGGTCTAACGGTTGTCACAATGGCTTTCGCCATTGGACACATCTCCGGCTGTCATTTGAATCCTGCCGTGTCTTTGGGGTTAGTGGTAGGAAAGAGATTTCCGTCGGGAGAGATTTTGCCCTACTGGGCTTCGCAAGTACTAGGAGCCATCGCAGGCGCCGGAATCCTCTATCTGATTGCCAGCGGAAAAGAAGGCTTCAGCCTAGCCGGCGGGTTTGCGTCGAATGGGTACGCGGAACACTCCCCGGGAGGTTATTCACTGGGCTCCGCACTGGTTGCCGAGATTGTCCTGACGATGTTCTTCCTGATTGTGATTCTCGGGTCGACGTCTAAGAAGGCGGCGGCTGGATTTGCGCCGTTGGCCATCGGCTTGTGTCTGACCCTGATTCACTTGATCGGAATTCCAGTTACGAATCTTTCAGTGAATCCGGCTCGGTCCACAGGACCGGCGATCTTTGTGGGTGGGTGGGCGTTAGCGCAACTCTGGTTGTTCTGGGTGGCTCCGCTGATTGGCGCCGGGCTCGGCGGCATCATTTATAACTGGCTCGATAGCGAGTAAGTCTGCCCATGGCGAAGAAAGCTGACTTCAATGCAGAGGAATGGGATCAACTGCGGGAACTTCCATCAATCGCCGGGCTGATGGTGGTGGCCGCAAGCCCGAGCGGCCCGATCGGATTAGTACAGGAATCGTCCGCTGCCGCGACGCGGACTCACAAGGTGCTCGATCATGCCCAGACGGAATTGCTGCAGGCACTTGCTGAAGACCTCAAAGGTAGCCTGCACATGCCGCGGCTTGAGGCCCAGACCTCCGACGAAATCCGATCGCGCGGCTTGGCGGCCTGCCGTGCGGTGGCCACCATTTTACGCAAGGTGAGCCCTGAAGAGGCCGAGGAGTACAAGGGCTGGGTGATGGAACTGGCCCATGGCGTGGCCGAGGCAGCGAAAGAGGGTGGGTTTCTCGGATTTGGGGGCACGCCGGTAACTCCTGAAGAATCAGTAGCCATCGATCAGATTGCGGTGGCGCTTCGCTGATTTTGCAACCCCAACTTGCCAGTTGCGCGTCTGATCCGTATACTCAATTTTCACGCGTAGTTTTCTGACTGCGTAGATGACAAAGACGAAGAGTTTCCTCCATGCTGTTTACGGACCAAACCGATCCTCTCGCACCCCAAAGGGAAGCAGCGATGTTTTACGGTCTCTTCCTGCGAGGCCATGCAGCCGACGATCTGCGGCGAGACATTGATGTTCCCAAAGTGACTCTCGAAAAATGGCTGGGCACACAGAAGTATGCCGAGAACTTTCGAAATAACCTGAAGCGGGTGTATACCTACCGCAAGCAGGTGCTCGCCATCTTCGATGAGTTAGTCATGAACGAACGCAACCGCCAGCGGATTCACTAGAGCCGCTGCCGCAGAGACTGCGCGATAACATGAGACATGGTTCTCACCGCCTATGTTGTCGATGCATTCACCGATCAGCTTTTTCAGGGGAACCCCGCCGCCGTCGTCCCTCTTGAAGGCTGGCTTCCCGATCCATTGCTGCAATCGATCGCAGCCGAGCATAACTTAGCGGAGACAGTCTATTTCCTCTCCGAAGGAGATCGGTACCAGATTCGCTGGTTTACGCCGAAATCGGAAGTTGACCTTTGTGGACATGCGACGCTTGCTTCTGCCTTTGTGCTCAAGACGCTATTGCGGCCGGAGTTGACGCAGGTTGTTTTTGAATCGAAATCAGGGCCGTTGGGGGTGACGATTTCCGGGGATCTTTACACGCTCGACTTCCCTTCCCGGCCACCTGCGCCAGTGCTTGCCGATGAACATCTTCTGGCAGGGTTGCAGCTTCCCCCACAAGAAGTTCTGGCTTCCCGTGATTATTTTGCGGTCTATCGCAGTGAAGACGAGATCCGCCGCCTGCAGCCGGACATGCTGGAACTGAGCCGCATCAAGCGATTCGCAGTGATCGCCACCGCGCCCTCCGAGCAGCCGGGGATCGATTTCGTTTCGCGATTCTTTGCACCCGCACAAGGGGTTCCCGAGGACCCGGTGACCGGATCGGCTCACTCGACGCTGATTCCTTATTGGGCGGCTCGCTTGGGAAAGAGCCGCTTGCGGGCCAAGCAAATCAGCGAGCGCGGCGGCGAGCTCGAGTGCGAATTGGCCGGCGACCGGGTGAAGATCGGCGGCCGCGCGGTGCTCTATTCGAAGAACGAAATCTATATTCCCGGATAAAGAATCAGGTCGGTGCCGATCGTTTCTCCGCCAGTCTGCTTCACAAGCATCATCAACTGACCGCGATGATAGCTGGCGTGGTTGACGACGTGGAGCAGAATCTTATCGATACGCTCGGTGCGGTCTTCGCCCATAAAACTACGCCAGAAGAGTGTTCCGGCCAACCTTGCATCGTCCTGCGCGCGAAGCCAGGCAGCAAAGTTGGCGAGAAGGGTGGGCCATTCGGCCTTGAGCTTTGCGAAATCGAAGACTTCGCCTTCCTGCTTCGCCGGATAATGTGATTCCCCCAGACAGCGGTGATACCAGGCGCGATCGGCCTGGAAGAGGTGCGTCATGGTGCCAAGAATGCCACCGAAGCTGCTGTGGCGATCCTCTGCGATCCGCTCAGGAGGTAGCTTCGCGATGGCTTCCAAAACTCGCAGCGTGGCCCAACGGGAGTAGTCCAGATGGCAGGCAAGCAATTCTTTTTCAATTCGCAAGTTTGTCTCCTTGGGGCCACAGGAGTGGCGTGAAACGGACTCAGTTCACAATTAATCCTATTGGTAGCATGACCCTAACCAAAGCTCCCATCCTCGACCCGGACGTGCGCGTCTTTGTCCAGAAACTGGCTGCCAGCCAGGCACCGCCGATCTACATGCATTCCTATGAAGCGGCGCGCCAAATTCTGGAAGATCTACAGGCAAAGCCACCCAGAACCCGGGCGGTGGCGCGTGTCGATCATGACCTTCCTGTGGGGCCAGGGGGCAAGACGCGAGTGCGCATTTTCCGTCCGGTGGATATCGTGGCGCTTCTGCCGACGGTGATTTACTTTCACGGCGGGGGTTGGGTGATGGGAAGCGCACACACACATGACCATTTGATGGAGGATCTGAGCGAGGAGACGAATGCGGCTGTGGTGTTTGTGGAATATACGCGGTCGCCCGAATCCCAGTTTCCGGGCCCGGTCGAGCAGGCTTATGCGGTGACCAAGTATCTGGCCGAGCATGGCCGCGAGCTGGATCTCTCCCAAGACCGGATCGCCGTGGCGGGGGACAGTGCGGGAGCGAATCTGGCAGCGGTGGTGGCGATTCTGGCCAAAGAGCGGGGCGGACCAAAGATTGCCCAACAGACCCTGTTTTATCCGGTGACCGACGCCAGCATGTCGAGCGAGTCATATCATGAGTTTGCCGAGGGTCCGTGGCTGCAGGCGGCGGGGATGCGTTGGTTTTGGGATGCCTATGCGCCGCGCGAATCCGACCGCCACAGCTATATGGCCTCGCCCTTGCTCGCTTCGCCCAGCCAACTGGAAAAACTTCCGGTGGCGACGATCCTCACCGCTGAAAACGACGTGCTCCGCGATGAAGGCGAAGCTTATGCCCGGAAGATGATGGAGGCAGGCGTGAGAGTGACCGGCGCACGCATGCTCGGGACCATCCATGACTTTGTGATGCTGAACGAACTGAGAGGAAGCGCTCCGACGCAAATGGCCATCGCAATCGCTTCCTCTCATCTCCGCACTGCCCTCGGCAATGAAGCCGATCTGATGGGCAAGCATGTCAAACGCTTTATCTAGCTTTCGTCGTCCTGCTGGGCGGCCAGTTTGGTGATGACGCTAAGGTCTTCGAGGGTGGTGACATCACCGGCTACGGTGTTGTTGGTGACCAGTTCGCGCAGGAGGCGGCGCATGATTTTGCCACTGCGGGTCTTGGGGAGCGCTTCGCTGAAGCGAATCTCTTCGGGACGGGCAAAGGCTCCGATTTCGTGGGCAATCCATTGCCGGAGTTCTTTTGACAGAACATCGTGGTCGTATTCGCCCTTCTTCAATGTGATGAAGCAGCAGACCGCCTGGCCTGTGATTTCGTGTGGCTTCCCCACGACAGCGGCTTCGGCGACGGCCGGATGACGGACGAGCGCGCTTTCCACTTCCATGGTGCTGAGGCGATGGCCAGAGACGTTCAGAACGTCATCGACGCGGCCGAGAACCCAGAAGTAGCCATCCTCATCGCGACGCGCGGCGTCGCCTGTGAAGTACTTGCCGGGCACACGGCTCCAATACTGGTCTTCAAAGCGCTTCGGATCGCCCCAGATCGTGCGCACCATACTTGGCCAGGGCCGGCTGACGATGAGATAGCCTTCTTCATTGGGACCGACGGGCTTGCCATCGAGATTGACCACTTCGGCCATGACACCAGGGATGGGCAAAGTGCCGCTGCCGGGTTTCAAGGGGACCGCGCCAGGCATCGGAGCAATCAGCATCGCACCGGTTTCGGTTTGCCACCAGGTATCGACAATCGGGCAACGTTCCTTGCCAATGACCTTATAGAACCATTCCCAGGCAGCAGGATTGATCGGCTCGCCAACGCTGCCGAGCAGGCGCAGCGAGGATAGATTGTGCGCGTTGGGCAAGTGGTCGCCCTGGCGAATCAGGGCGCGAATCGCGGTGGGTGAGGTGTAGAGAATCGAGACCTTATACTTTTCGACGATGGCCCACCAGCGGTCGAAGCCAGGGGTGTCGGGCGAGCCTTCATAGATCACCTGGGTGGCGCCGAGAGCCATCGGACCGTAGGTGACATAGCTGTGGCCGGTGACCCAGCCGATGTCGGCGGTGCACCAGTAGACGTCGTTCTTCTTGAGGTCAAAGACCCACTCGACGGTCATCGCACATTGCAGCAGATAGCCGCCGGTGGTGTGGAGGATGCCCTTCGGCTTGCCGGTGGTGCCCGAAGTATAGAGAACAAAGAGTGGATGTTCGCTATCGAGCGGGACGGCGGGGCAATGCTCGCTCTGTCCGGCTTCGACGGCCTGCCAGTAGTGGTCGCGGCCGTGGACCATGGGGACAGGAGTCTTGGTGCGCTCGCAAACAACAACGCTGGTGACCGAGGGGCAATCAGCGAGCGCTTCGTCGACGGCAGGCTTCAGTTTGACTTCCTTGCCTTTGCGCCAGCCACCGTCGGCGGTGATGACGAGTTTGGCGCCGAGGTCCTGGATGCGGGCTTTCAGCGCTTCTGCCGAAAAGCCGCCGAAAACGACGCTGTGCGTGATGCCGAGACGGGCGCAGGCGAGCATCGCGATTACGGCCTCGGGAATCATCGGCATGTAGATGATGGCGCGGTCGCCGGTTTCGATGCCGAGGCGCAGCAGTCCATTGGCAAAGCGCGAGACATCTTTGAGCAGTTCACTGTAGGTGATGCGGCGGGAATCGCCCGGCTCGCCTTCGAACAAGAGCGCGACTTTGTCGCCATTGCCTTCGCCAACGTGACGATCGACACAGTTGTAGCAGGCGTTCAGCTTGCCGCCAACGAACCATTTGACGAAGGGGGGCTCCCATTCGAAGACATGGGAGAAGGGCTCCATCCAGTGCAACTTCTCTTTTGCCAATTCGCCCCAAAACTCTTCGGGCTTGTCGGCGGCCTTCTGGTACAGCGCACGATAGGCTTCCATTCCGGAGACGTTTGCCTGTTTCACAAAGTCTGCGGAGGGCGGATAAATATTGGCTTGGCTCATGGCAAAACGTCAATTCTATCAACCTAGCGTGGCGCAGGATAAACTAATCGCGATGCCATTGAACCCTGAACAGCAGCGCGCCCTGGTTAGCCGGCTGACAGCCGCTTGTGGCGGCGCCTATACGCCCGAACAACGACGCAAACATTTCATCACCGGACCGCAGTGGGCAGCCGCCTATGACGGCAACGCGATCTTTCATGCCCCGACGCGGAAGCCGGTCCATTTCGAGACCGTCATCGAGAAGTTCGCCGAGATTGGCATAGGATATTGGACGACGCATGACACCGACGTTCTGCCTTACGATGCCCTGGGCAACGCGAAGCAGGATGAGATTATCGGCCAGATTGGGGCGGCGCTCAAGAAGCATGGCCTGAAGTGCTCGATGGTGACCACCGAGACCTTCCACAATGCCGTGTTTGCCGGGGGACCGGCAGGCGAGCAGCCCGAGGTTCGCAATTACGCGAAGTGGCGTCTCGAGAATACAGTGGGAATCGGCCATGAGCTGGGCGCCTCCTATGTTGTCTATTGGCCTGGTTCACTGGGCTACCAGTTTCAGGGCATTGTCGATGAAGTGCAGAGCCTGAAGTGGTTTGCCGAAGGCATCAATGCAGCTTGCGAGGCGGACATCGCGATTGCGGCCAAGAAGGGCCAGCCGACGATGAAGCATTGCATGGAAGCCAAGCCGTTTGAGCCGCAGGCCGAGATTCTGCTGCCGACTTCGGACGCGATGCTGGCCTGGATTTTCTCCGGGCAACTGACGCATCCGGAGATGGTGGGCTTAAACCCCGAGTATCTGCATGAACTGATGTGGGGCGGCGCGGTGCGCTCGTCTCTCGCTCGCGCGCTGCTGTGCGGCAAGCTGTTCCACTTCGATATCAACGACGGCTATCGTCTGAAGCATGACGTCGATATTGCCGTGGGTTTGGTGAATCCGCTCGATTGGCTCAATGTGTTGGTTCTGCTGCGGACCTATGATTACAACGGCCCGTTCAACCTCGATTTCAAGCCGCCGCGCACGACTTCGAACGACGGGGTGTTCGACATTTCATTCCCGACCGCGGTCGATCGCTTCATCACCCTTTGGGAGATGGCGGGCGAAGTGATGACGGACCCGATTCTGTCCGAGGCATCGAAGGCGCTGAAGGAAGGCGCGGGCGTGGCCGCCGGAGCGGATGCGAACGCCATCTTTGAAGCGAACAAGGAGCTGTGGAGCCTGCACGAACTGATGGCGCACCGGCTGTTCCAGATCCTGGTGGGACAGCACAAGGGACGCATCTTCAGCAGCTAGATCGCGCTACACTCAGAGTCAGCCAAGGGGCGTCCCTCCCGGCGTAAGCCGACACGGACTGAGACACTCGAATACACCAGGAAGAGAGTCCCTTAGAACCTGATCCGGGTCATGCCGGCGTAGGGATTGGCGGCACTGGCCTCTTGTCTATCTGCGCCTCATTTCCTTGATCGGAATGATTTAGGAGGGTTGCGCATGTCGACTACACTCAGCACTTTCAGCTATCCGAATTCGGAAAAGATTCACTTGTCCGGGCTGGTTCATCCCAGCCTTCGGATCGCGATGCGTGAGGTTTCCCTCAACGCTTCTGCGAAAGAGTCACCCCTTAAGATTTATGACACCTCGGGCCCGTGGTCTGATCCGAACTATGACCCGAATCAGGAACTGCCGAAGCTTCGCCAGCTCTGGATCGATGCGCGGCAGCCGATCAACGGCGCTGTGACGCAGATGGCTTATGCCCGGGCCGGCGTGATCACGCCGGAGATGGAATATATCGCGATTCGGGAATCGCTGGGACGTCCGAACTCGATCACTCCTGAGTTTGTGCGCAGCGAAGTGGCTGAAGGCCGCGCCATCATCCCCGCCAACATCAAGCATCCCGAGAGCGAGCCGATGATCATCGGCCGCAATTTCCTGACCAAGATCAACTCGAATATCGGCAACTCGATTGTCACCTCTTCGATCGACGAAGAAGTGGAGAAGCTGCTGTGGAGCATCCGCTGGGGCGCCGACACCGTGATGGACCTGTCGACCGGCGAGGACATTCATGAAACGCGCGAGGCGATCATGCGCCGCAGCCCGGTGCCGATTGGCACGGTGCCGATCTATCAGGCGCTTGAGAAGGTGAATGGCCGCGCAGAGAATCTGACCTATGCGATCTATCGCGAGACGCTGGTGGAGCAGTGCGAGCAGGGCGTCGATTACTTTACGATCCATGCCGGCGTGCGTCTGCGCTATATCCAGTTGACCGCTGGCCGGACGACGGGCATTGTGTCCCGCGGCGGCGCGATCATGGCGAAGTGGTGCCTGCACCATCACAAGGAAAACTTCCTCTACGAGAACTTCGAGGACATCTGCGAGCTGTTGCGCAAGTATGACGTGTCGTTCTCGCTGGGCGATGGCTTGCGTCCCGGTTCGATTGCCGATGCGAACGATGCGGCGCAGTTTGCCGAACTCGAAACGCTTGGCGAGCTGACGACGATCGCCCAGAAGCGCGATTGCCAGGTGATGATCGAAGGCCCCGGCCATGTGCCGATGCACAAGATCAAGGTGAACGTCGAGAAGCAACGCGAGCTTTGCAACGACGCTCCGTTCTATACCCTGGGACCGCTGACCACCGACATCGCGCCCGGCTATGACCACATCACCTCAGCCATTGGCGCGGCGATGATCGGCTGGTATGGCACGGCGATGCTTTGCTATGTGACGCCGAAGGAGCATCTGGGATTGCCGAATCGCGAGGACGTGAAGCAGGGCGTGATCGCTTATAAGATCGCCGCCCATGCTTCGGACTTGGCCAAGGGGCATCCGGCAGCGCAGTTGCGCGACGATGCGCTCTCCCGCGCCCGCTACACCTTCCGTTGGGAAGACCAGTTCAACCTGTCGCTCGACCCTGAGACGGCGAAGGCGTATCACGATGAGACGCTGCCGGCCGATGGAGCCAAGTCAGCGCACTTCTGCTCGATGTGCGGACCAAAGTTCTGCTCGATGGAGCTGACGCAGCAGTTGCCGGGCAGCGAAGCGGAAGCCCCGAAAGAGCAACTCGTCACTCTCGGCTAGGGAGTGCGGGGCGGCGGCTTGCAGGCATCCTGAAAGGGTGTCGGGTCGTAGCTCGGATGTAAGGCTAAGGCGAGCCACTCGTAACAATAGGCGTTGCGAGTGGCGACGTCGAAGCCAAGTTTCTTTCCTTCATGCGGGACGATGCAGATGGGACTATCGCCGGTGCCCGGGTGGCCGGGAGCGCGGAAGACGGTGTGCGCGCGTTCGTGGATGAGGGTGCAGGCCTGATCGATTTCCTTCAGATCGAGATAGATCTTGGTGAAGTGAACGGTGGGGTCGTTGAAGTTGTTGGTGACCCAGGCGGCAAGGATCGGATTGGGGCGCTCTTCGAATTGCTTGGCGAAGAACTGATCGAAACTGTTGCGGAGCTTCTGCAGATTGGCCCGCAATTGTGTCAGGCGCAGTTCGTCCACTTTGTCTTCCGGCTGCAGGTCCGCATTGCAGAGGATGCCAAAGATGTTGCGCAGGGCAGTGCGCGTCTTGTCCACCTGGCGTTGGGCCGCAGAACCGAGCGTGCGCTTGCTCATTTCCGCAATGTGCGGGTTGGTGTAGAGGAGTGCGCGGTCAAGCATCGACTTCGCCTCCGGGATATTGGTGTCTCGAATCAGTTCAAGGAATTCGCCATTGAATCCTAAATACTCTTCCATAACTATCCTCCATAGTCATCGTCCGTAACGAGTTCCAGCCAATCGGCGCCGCTGCCGCCGATGAGCGGTTGTACTGCCAGATGTTGCATTGCACAGTCCGGCGCTGCGCCATGCCAGTGCTTTTCCCCGGCCGCGATGACGACAGTGTCTCCAGCACTGATCGCCCGCACGGGCTCTCCCTCTTTCTGGATGAGTCCTCTTCCAGAACTTACGTAGAGGATTTGCCCACCGGGATGCGTGTGCCAGGCCGTTCTTGCTCCTGGCGAGAAACTCACGCGCACCATCTGCACATCCATGAGTGGAGTTTGCGCTAAAGGCTCCAACCAGACTTCGCCGGTGAAGTAATTGTCAGGCCCGCGTTTGGCCGTTCTTGTCGCCGCAGTGCAGAATTCCACATCGCCAGTATGTCAGATTGTGAATCATTCAATAGTTGATCGAAATAGTATAGATATCTCTTGACCATGCTCGCAAATCATTATATTCTCAATCAAGACACTAGAGATGAGAAAAGCTACCTTGACCCCGAATTGGAAAGTGGATCTCGCAAAACTGATTGGAGCCACCCTCTGGCTCGTCATCACGGTTCTGACCTTGCACCAGCTCTCACTGAGGGGACACTAATGCAGATTGCAGCGGATATTCTCTATCGTGTGAGCAAGTTGCTTGCGCACAGCGCCCTGTTGGAAGAGGCTTTACAGCAGGCGGCGGCCTTAGTGGGTGAGGGAGCCCAGCTCGATCAAGTACGGATCTCGATTGCCGACCCGCAGCGCGGCACGATCAGTACAGGACTCTACCAATCCCCGACGCCAGAGGCCCGGCAGGGTGTGGTGCTCAATCGGGAGTTGCGTGTGGGGCACCAGCGGTTTGGAAATCTGGAACTGGCGTCCAGTAAGCCGGCATTGCGTGCCGTGGAGCTCTTTGAGCTGACCAGTACACTCGAAGGCATTCTGCTGAACTACGCCGTGCTGCTTTCCCGCGCGGCACAGCATCGCCGGCTCCGCGCTTCGCTCCGGATGATGGAAGACGATATTCGGGCCCGGAAGCTGGAGACGCGAGCGCAAAGTCTGCTCGCCAACCGGCTGGGCTATACACAGGCGCAAGCGGCCGCCTGGCTCGAAGAGGAAAGCCGCAAGCAGCGCGTACCCGCGTATGTCGCTGCCGAACGGTTGATTGCCCGCACTCACCGCGCCGCTTAAAAGAAAGGACTGAGATGACCTTGCAGAGTATTTCCGCCCCCGTTGCGATCTATCCCCCACCTCCAACACAGACGTCCGTGTTGCTTGTTACCGCGCACCCGGACGATGAATACTACTGCGCGGCAACGGTCTACCGGCTCGCTCGTGAGATGGGAGGAACGGTCGATCAACTCATCATCACGGACGGAGCGGGAGGCCATCGCTTTGCAGCCTTGGCCGGTCATTTTTATGGACTCGATCTTGCCGAAGGCGGCAAGGATCATCACAAGCTTCCGTCGATCCGCCGGGAAGAATCGCTGCGCGCTGGGAAACTGCTGGGGGTACGGGCAACCGAGTTCCTCGGGCAGCCTGACCCGGGTTATACGCGTTGCGAAAAGGTGGCCTGCAAGTCCTGGCAAGTGAAGACGGTACGGGATCGCATTGCGGACCGGCTGCAAACGCATAGCTATGATTTTGTTTTTGTACTGGCGCCGCGGCCGGAAGAACATGGTCATCATCAGGCGGTGGCGACCTTGGTGCGCGAAGCCATTGCCCTGCAGCCCGTGGATCAGCGTCCAGTGCTGATCGCCGTCGAGCCGGGACATTCGTCGCAACATCCGATTGCGATGTCCGGCAATGCCCTGCCCGCTTATCAGTTCTCGCGCAGCCGCGCCGTCAGCAAGGCGGAGTGCCTGACCTATAGCGTGATTGTGAACTGGCTGATTGCCGAGCACAAGTCGCAGGGACTGTTCCAGTTGGAATCGGGCCGGCACGATGTGGAACGTCTGTGGCTGCTCGATCCCGAGCAGGAAGCACGCAGCCGCGCGCAACGCCTGTTTAGTCTGCTTGAAGCAGCGTAAAGGTGCCATCGGCATGGAGCCGGTAGCTGCAGCCACGCCAGTGGATCGTGTTACCGAAGAAACCGGCCAGCCAGAAGGCGAAGCTGAGCAGATCCTGCAAGGGCAACTGGTAGAAGTAGCGTGGGTGGAAGTTCTCGTTGAGGACGCCGTTTTGCGTCGCGAAGGCGACCGTAAAGCGGAGCATCAATGCAGCACCGAGAAAGCCGAGTTCAAAGCCCGTGAGCGGCCAGACAGCGAGGAAGACCGGCAGCGGATTCGTGAAGAACTGGCCGAGATAGCCCAGGGGGCGCGAGCGGCGCGTCGAACGATTCCAGCGGAGACGATGGGCAAAGTTTGTCGCCATCGATTCGGAACCAATGCGGTGCTCCACCACATAACTGGAGAGGATCGAGTTCCAGCCCTTGGCGGTCACTCGTTGGCCAAGCACGAAGTCTTCGGCCAGGTACTTTTCGAGACCCGCCCAGCCTCCGGCATCGGCAATCGCCTGCTGACGAGCCGCGACCGTTGGCCCCAGGGTGAAGCGCATTCCTTCTAACATCCGGGCAACCAATACGCCAGCGATGAACTCTGTGTTCATGCCAAGCGCTTCGGTTTGGGACCAAGGACTGGGGCCGCCGACGGCACGGTAGGGGCAAGTGGCGACACCGAGCTTGGGGTCTGCCGCGAATTCGGCGGCAATGGTGTCGAGCATCTGTGGCGTGACACGAATGTCCGAGTCGGACATGACCACAACGTCGTAGCGAGCCGCCTCACAGAGCTTTTCGAGACTCCAGACCTTTGCGTTCTGGTAGGGAGAGGAACCGACGATGAGAAGCCGGGAGTCCACCTGAGGAAAGGCCAACTGGAACGTTCTCACCAGCGCTGCAGCCGGATCGTTTTCATCGGCGATAGCGAAGACGAGTTCCCAATCCCCTGCGTAGGACTGGCTGAAGAAGCTGCGCAGATTCTCGTCCAGGCCGAGATCGACACCCTTGAGCGGCTTGAGGATGCTGATGGGAAGAGTGGCCGCCGCGGGAGGCAGCACACTGAGATAACGATACACGGCCACCAGCACCAGGAAGCAGTAAACCACTACTCCCAGTGCCAGCAGCCATAAGACGAGGTTCATCGACTATTCGATCGGAATCTTCGAGCTGTTCTGCTCGCGCAGGAGGGCGATGAATTCGTCGACCGGCTTCGCGCCAAGATCGCCGTGGCGGCGGTTGCGCACCGAAACAGTGCCAGCATCGATTTCACGATCGCCAATGACGAGCATGTAAGGGATCTTCTGGAGTTGCGCTTCGCGGATCTTGAAGTTGACCTTCTCGTTGCGCGTGTCGGTTTCGACCCGGAAGCCTTCCGCGGTAAGCTTGGCGGCCAGCTCTCCGGCGTAGACATTCGCTCGATCGGTGACCGGCAACAGAATCACTTGAGTTGGGGCGAGCCAGACCGGGAAAGCGCCGGCGTAGTGTTCGACCAGAATGCCGAAGAAGCGTTCGACGCTGCCGAACAGTGCACGGTGCACCATGGTGGGCGTGTGCTTGGCGCCATCTTCTGCGATGTAGCTCAGGTTGAAGCGGCGCGGGAGGTTGAAGTCGAACTGGACGGTGGAGAGCTGCCACTTGCGGCCGATGGCGTCGACCAGCTTGACATCGATCTTCGGACCGTAGAAGGCGGCCTCATCAGGGATCACCTTGACGTTCAGACCGAGCTTTTCGACCGCGCTCTTCAGCGCGTTTTCCGCGAGAGCCCATTCTTCCGGCGAGCCGAAGTACTTATCGGATTTACCACCATCCCAGGTGGAGAGTTCCGCTTCGTAGGTTTCAAAGCCGAAGGTACGCAGGGTGTGGAAGGCGAAATCGAGACAGCCGACGACTTCCGCCTCTGCCTGCTCCGGCGTGCAGAAAATATGCGCGTCGTCCTGGCAAAAGCCACGCACGCGCAACAGGCCGTGCAGGGTGCCGGAACGCTCGTAGCGGTACACCGTGCCGAGTTCGCCGAGGCGGACCGGGAGCTCGCGGTAACTGTACTGCTTGTTCGCATAAATCAAAATATGGAACGGGCAGTTCATCGGCTTGAGCTGGTAGGTGGCGTCGTCCAGCTCCATCGGGACAAACATGTTTTCGCCGTAGGTGGCGGCGTGCCCAGAGACTTCCCAGAGTTGGCGGCGGGCCACATGTGGCGTGTAAACCAGATCGTAACCGCGGGCGAGATAGTTCTCACGCATCCAGTCTTCGATCAGCTTGCGGACCTGCGCGCCCTTGGGATGGAAGAAGATCAGGCCGGGGCCGGCGAGTTCCTGGATCGAGATGAGATCGAGTTCACGGCCGAGCTTGCGGTGATCGCGCTTTTTCGCTTCTTCGAGCTGCTTGAGGAATTCGTCGAGCTCTTTCTGGCTGTACCAGGCGGTGCCGTAGATGCGCTGCAGTTGCTGGCGCGTCTCGTCACCCTTCCAGTAGGCTCCGGCGACGCTGAGCAGCTTGAAGGCCTTTAGTTTCTTGGTGGAAGGGACATGCGGGCCACGGCAGAAATCGATGAACCCGGGGCCCATCGTGTACTCGCTGAAGATGTCGTCGGCGCGTTCGGTGATCAGCTCGACTTTCATCGGCTCGTTCATCGCCTCGTACTTGGCGAGGCCTTCGGGCTTGGCGATCAGCTTGCGTTCAAAGGTGAGATCGCGGTCGCGGATCTCTGCCATCTTCTTCTCGATCTTCTCAAGGTCTTCGGGAGTGAAGGGTTCCTTGCGATCGAAGTCGTAATAGAAGCCGTTCTCGATGGGAGGACCGATGGCGAGCTTGGTTTCGGGCCAGAGTTCGAGCACGGCACCGGCGAGCAAGTGGGCAGTCGAGTGCCGGTAGACCTCAAGCGAAGCGGGATCTTTGGTGGTCAGGATGCTGACCGCAGCGTCGCCTTCGAGAGGACGAGTCAGGTCCCAAAGGTTGCCGTCAACCTTGGCAACGATGGCGTCTTCAGCGAGGCGTTTCGAGATGGACTGGGCAATGTCCAGGGGTCGCGTCCCGGCGGGGAACGCTTTCTGGCTCCCGTCAGGTAGCGTTACAAGAACTTCACTCATGGGGTCTTTCGAGGGGTACCCCTCAGTGTAACAGGCGCTATTTTCAGGATGGGCTATAGTGAACGTTAAGATGACTTCCATCGAGCCCCTCAGCGACGAGCAGTTGGTCGAACTTGCCAAAGGCGGGGATGACGGAGCGTTTCCTGAACTCGTAAAGCGATATAGTCGCCGCATCCTTCGCGTCGCGCGCAACATCACAAACAATGACGAGGATGCAGAAGACGTCCTGCAAGAGTCGTTCATGAAGGCCTATACGCATCTGGACGGTTTTCAGGGCAACAGCAAGTTTTACACCTGGCTGGTTCGCATTGCGATGAACGAGGCGCTGATGAAATTGCGGAAACGCAAAACGGGCCGCGTCGTTTCTCTCGATGAAGAACTAGACACCGGTGAGGATACAATGATGCGCGAGATCGCGGTCTGGGAAGGCAATCCGGAAGATCGCTACTCCCAGGATGAACTGCGGGAGATTCTCGATAAAACGATCTCCAGTCTGCCTGAAGGATTTCGAACGGTATTCATGCTGCGCGATGTTGAAGAACTCTCGACTGAGGAAACAGCGGAAACGCTGGGGCTGAGCATTCCGGCGGTAAAAAGCCGCCTGCTGCGGGCCCGGCTGCAGTTGCGGGAAAAACTGACTCGCTTATTTAAGCGCAAGGGAGAAGACGCGTTTGCCTACCTGTAAGGACTTCCTGCGCGAACTCAGCGATTACCTGGACTCGTCCATCGACGCTGAAACCCGTGCAGAGCTCGACCAACACGCCAAAGAGTGCCCCAACTGCTGGGTGGTTCTGGATACAACCAAGAAAACCTTGCAGATCTATAAGGGCTGCGAGCCCCAGGCTGTGCCTGAGGCGCTCGAAAACAAGCTACTCGCCGCCTTGCAGAGGAAGATGGCCGAGAAGAAGTGCAGCGGGCATTAGCCCCGCGCCAGCTTCGCAATCCCATCCCAATTCCACTGCACGCCATAACCGGCTGCCTGTGGAATCTGCAACATCCCCTCGCCATCGAGGCGAAAGGGCTGGGCAAAGACATCCTCAAGGTAGGGTTCCGGCGTCAGATATTCGACCCATCGGGCGTTGCCGGCAGCAGCACAGAGGTGGAGGTCGACAACCAGCCCGACCCCAGTATTCCAGCCGTGCGGGACAACGAGCATGTTGTGATCGTCGGCGTATTGGCCGATGCGATGCTGCTCGGAGAGCCCGCCCACCTTGGTGACATCGGGCTGGAGATAATCCACCGCGTGCCGTTCGATCCAAGGCAAAAAGGTCTGCCGACGGGTTAAGACTTCTCCTGCCGCAATCGGGACCGGCGATTGGCGTGTCAGTTCGACATAGCCGTCGATGTCGTCGGGACGCAGCGCTTCTTCAAACCAGGCGACGTTGTAATCCTTCAACATGCGCGACTTCTCGAGCGCCCACTTGAAGCCGTGCGGCCAGAAAGCATCGCTCGCGCCTGCATCGACCATCAGATGACAGTCGTCGCCAATGGCCGTACGGGCTGCGCGGACGATCGCCTCATCGACACCAGCGGCGCTTCTGCCAAAGGGTCCCCAACCGATTTTGAAGGCGCGAAAGCCGCGTTCCTTTGCAGCCAGTAGACGCTCGCCCATGCGTTCTGGAGCAACCATCAACATCGAGGCGTAGGGCTGGATGCGGTCCCGGTATTTGCCTCCGAGCAGGCGCCAGATGGGTTGCCCAGTAACTTGCCCGAGGAGATCCCAGAGCGCCATATCGATGCCGGAGATGGTGTGTGTGACCGAGCCGCCGCGCCCTTGCCAGAAGGTGTTCTGGTGGAGCATTTCGGTGGTCGCCGCCGGGTCAATCGCGCTTGCGCCGGTGTAGAGCGGCCGCAGCAGATCAAGCGCCGCACTCACCAGCGGCCCGGAGGTATAGACGCTACCGAGACTGCTGAGGCCAGCGTCGGTGCGCACCTCGACAAGCGTTCGCGTCTGCTCAAGCTCTCCGTAGCGGGCGGGCCAATCTTCATACGCCTTGCCGTACAGCGGGATGGCGCGGATGGATTCGATCTTCACCCGAAGATCATACTACTTGCGTGCTGTCGCCTTCACGATGACGCCGTTCTTGACGTCGTCCGAGGGGTTGACGACCAAGCTGTCACCTTCGCTGACGCCGCTAGTGGCTTCCACTTCGGTTCCATAATCGCGGCCAACGGTGATCTTGCTGAAATTCACCTTGTTGCTCTGATCGACAATGGCGACAAAGGTGCCGTCGCTGCGAGTGACGATGGTGTCGCCAGGCACGAGAATCATGCGCCGGGCTTGCGCCGTTTCCATACCCACCTGCACGTACATCCCCGGCAGCAGGGAGTTGTTCTGATTCTGCACATTCACTTCGGTCAACAGCGTGCGGGATTGATTCTCAAGCGCATTCGCATTGCGCGCTACTTTTCCGATGAAGATGCGATTCAGTTCGGGCACGCGGACCGTCGCTTTTTGGCCTACTCGGATATCGACCACATTCGATTGCGGCACGGTGACGAAGACGCGCAGCGTCGAGATGTCGCTCAAGCGGAATAGATCGCGGCCAGCAGCGATGGCAGACGGCGTGATCAGATTGCCCACGGCGCAATTGCGCTGTGTGATGATGCCGGCCCAGGGCGCGGTGACGCGCTTGAAGTCGGTTAATTGTTCGATGCGGGCGACTTCTG
The DNA here is from genome assembly GCF_000702445.1 of Bryobacter aggregatus MPL3. NCBI lineage: Bacteria > Pseudomonadati > Acidobacteriota > Terriglobia > Bryobacterales > Bryobacteraceae > Bryobacter > Bryobacter aggregatus. The sequence continues at coordinate 2,709,340 of NZ_JNIF01000003.1, read as the reverse complement.
CGAGTTGAGCGCGGATCGATTCGTTGGCCGCGCCGAGATTGGCTTCCTGCGCCTTGACGTCGGCCTTGCGGGCGTCGAAGATCGCGGTCTTCTCATCGAGATCGGCCTTGGCGAAGACACCTTCGGCAACGAGTTGCTTCGAGCGGCCAAAGTTGATCTCGGCCAGCTTCACGTTGGCCCGGGCCTGCTCGATGGCAGCTTTCACTTGCTCGGCCGAGGCGCGCAGTTGCTCGAGACGGGCCTTTGCATTGCGCAGCTGCTGGTCGAGCTCGGGAGAATCGATTTCGACGAGGGTGTCGCCCTTCTTAACGACGTCGCCGATGTCCACGTTGCGCGTCTTGATGTAGCCTTCGGCGCGGGCATAGATCGGAGTCTCACCCACGGCCGAGACGTTTCCAGGCAGGGTGAGTTCCGAGGTGGGCGCCGAGAGCTTCACCTTGACGACGGTGACGGCCAGCCGCTCCTCGGCATTCGACTTCGCCTCGGCTTCGATCATCTGGATACGGTTTTGGCGAGGCGCCCATCCCAGGAAAAACACTCCTGCAGCGATGAGCCCCAGTAAGAGAAACACTCCAATCGCTCTCGTCGACTTCACGTTATTCTGTCTCCTCGATCTCGTTCCATACCGGCGCGTTCTTGCGCAAACCACTGTAGACCAACGGAACGATGAACAAGGTCGCTACCGTTGCCAATAACAATCCGCCAATGACCGCGCGGCCTAGAGGCGCGTTCTGCTCGCCGCCTTCTCCGAGTCCAAGCGACATGGGTAACATGCCGATGATCATCGCTGAGGCGGTCATCACGACGGGACGCAGACGCGTGACGCCAGCCTCGAGCGCCGCTTCGCGGCTGTTCAGGCCGCCGGGACGCAGGTCGTTTGCGAAGGTGACCAATAGAATGCTATTGGCTACGCCGACGCCGATGCTCATGATTGCGCCCATCAGGCTGGGCACGTTGAAGGTGGTCTGGGTGACAAAGAGCAGCCAGACGATGCCGCTCAAGCTGCCGGGCAGCGCCGTCAGGATGATGAAGGGATCAAGCCAGCTTTGGAAGTTGACGACCATGAGCATGTAGACGAGCAGGATAGCGAAGAGCAGGCCCAGACCGAGGCGCAGGAAGCTCGAATTCATCGTTTCCACCTGGCCGCGCAGGTCGATGGTGACGCCCTTGGGCAGCTTGGGACGCATGTCCTTGAGGATCGCTTCGACGTGCTTCTGGACGGTGCCAAGATCGCTGTTTTCGACATTCGCAAACACGTTGAAGATGGGCTGCACGTTGTAATGATTGACCACGGCCATGCTGGTGGAGCGATTGACGCTTGCAATGTTGGACAGCAGGCTGGTGTTGCCGCCCCCCGGAGGGGTGATCGGCGTATTCATGATGTCGTCCAGGTTCTCGATCTTGACTTGGGGGGTCTGCGCCGTCACCTGGTAGCTGACGCCATTGGCCGGGTCGAGCCAGAAGTTCGGCTGGGTCTGGCCGCTCGAACTCAGACTGACGAGCAGACTGTTGGCCACGTCGCGCTGCGACAGGCCGAGCACGTCGGCCTTAGCCCGGTCCACGTTCAGTTGGATGTCCGGATAATTCATGACCTGGTGCAGGTGGACGTCCACGGCTCCCGGGATGCGCTTCACTTTGCTTTCAATCTCCCTGGCTACCTTGATGCCAGCAGCACGATTGCGGGTTACCACCTGGATGTCAAAGGGCGCGGGACGGCCAAAATTCAGGATCTGGTTGATCATGTTGGCAGGCTGGAAGAAGAACTCCGCTTCCGGGAACTCCGACTGCAAGCGGCGGCGCAATTGCTGCACATAGACTTTGGTGGCGTTCTGCTGTTCCTTGAGGCTGACCAGGATTTCGCCGTCGAAACGGCCAATCGTTGCTCCGTCCGAATAGGCCAGATTGATGCCGAGCGAAGGCAGGCCGATGTTGTCGAGGATGCTGTCCAACTCGCGGGCAGGAACCACTTGTTTGATGACGCCTTCGACACGGGCAAAGAGCTGCTCTGTCTCCTCAATGCGCGAGCCGACCGGACCGCGGACGTGCAGCCGGAACTGCCCGGCGTCAACTTCGGGGAAGAAGTCTTCGCCCACCTTGGTAGCCAGCCAACCGGAGAATCCGACAAAAACAAAGAAGACCGTGAAGACAACGGCGCGATTGGAGAGCGACCATTCGAGCGCCTCGCCGTAAAGGTCCTTCATCTTCTCAAAGACCACATTGAAGCCTTCGTGCATGCGCCAGATGAGGCCTGATTCCTTGTCGTGAGCAAGCAGGAAGTGCGACATGGTGGGCACGATCGTCCGGCTCAACATATAGCTGGCCATCATCGCGAAGACCACCGCCAGCGCGAGCGGCGTGAAGAGGAATTTCGCCGCACCGGTGAGGAAGATGACCGGGACGAAGACGATGCAGATGGACAGCGTGGAGACGAAGGTGGGGACGGCGATTTGCTGCGCGCCATCAAGAATCGCCCGCACCAGCGGCTTGCCCATGTGGCGGTTGCGATGGATGTTTTCGATTTCAACGGTCGCGTCGTCGACCAGGATGCCAACCGCGAGCGCAAGGCCGCCGAGCGTCATGACGTTCAGCGTCTGCCCGGTGAGGTAGAGGATCGAGATCGAAACCAGAATCGAGAGCGGAATCGAAACGCAAACGATGAGAGTGCTGCGCCAACTGCCGAGGAAGAGCAGGATCATCAAGCCGGTGAGCACCGCGGCAATGATACCTTCGTGAACGACGCCGTCGATGGAGGCGCGGACAAAGAGGCTCTGGTCGAACATGCGGCGCACGTTCATTTCCTTGGGGATGATGCTTTGGAGACGGTCGAGTTCCTTCTGAACGCGTTCAATGATCTCGAGCGTCGAAGAGTTGCCATTTTTGAGGATGGTGAGCAAGGCGCCACGGCTGCCGTTCTGCCGCACGACATTGGTCTGGATCGCGAAGCCGTCGCGGACCTGCGCGACATCGCGCAGATAGACGGCTGCCCCGTTGACGTCCTTGACCGGGATGGAGTTGAGTTCGTGGACCAGCTCAGGGCTCGCATTGAGGCGGACGTTGAATTCGCTGGAGCCGATCTTTGCCGTGCCACTGGGCAGGACGAGGTTCTGGGCATTGACGGCAGTGGAGATATCGACCGCCGAGAGCCGTCGCGCCTGCATCGCGTGGGGATCGAGATCGACCATGATCTGACGGACACGGCCGCCGTAGGGAATTGGAATCGAGGCGCCCTGAACGGTAGCAAGGCCCATGCGGATCTGGGAGTTGGCCAGATCGTAGATGGTCTGCTCGCTCATCGAATTGCTAGAGAGCGCCAACTGCAGAATGGGCACCGTGGCCGCGTTGTAGCGCAGAATAAAGGGCGGAAAAATCCCCGGAGGCAAGACGCGGGTGATGGAATTGGAAATCGCAGTGAGTTGTGCAACCGCAAGGTCGATGCGGACCCCTGGATGGAAGTAGACGCGAATGACGCCATAGCTCGCCATCGACTGGCTTTCGATGTGTTCGACATCGTTGACCGTCGTGGTGATGGCACGCTCAAAGGAGTTGACAACGCGCTTTTCCATGTCGTCGGGGGACATGCCGTTGTAGTTCCAAATCACACTGACAACGGGGATATCAATGTTAGGAAAGATATCCGTCGGCATCGAAACGATCGAGACGGCACCAAGAATTACAATCAGAACCGCCATCACCGCGAAGGTGTACGGGCGGCTGAGCGCCAGCTTTACGATCCACATTTTGGGGGTGTTTTCAGGTTAACATCCCCTTATCGAAAGCCCTTGCACTCACTCGTAGCGCAGCACCTCGATCGGGTTCACTTTGGTGGCCCGGCGTGTCGGCAGCCAGGAGGCCAGGAGCGCTACGAGGATTAGTGAGACAACCGCGAGGACGAAGGTGATCGGATCCATGGCCTCCATCCCGTAGAGCTGCTTCTTCACGTAGGTGGAAAGCAACATGGCCGCAGGCACGCCGACGAGAATACCGCCGGCGATGAGGAAGAGGATCTCTTTCATCACTAGCCCGATCACCGAGCCAGACTCGGCGCCGAGCGCGATGCGAATGCCAATCTCCTTCTGGCGGCGGGAGACGGCCAGCGAGAGGACGCCGTAGAGTCCGATGGCAGCGAGGATAGTGGCTACGATGCCGAAGATGCTGGCGAGGAAGGACAAGAGACGTTCGGTGGAGAGGCTGTTGTCGATCTGATCGGTGAAGCTGCGCATCGAATGGAGCGGCAGTGAGGGGTCCATCTGGCGCACCAGGTTGCGAATGGTTCCGATGGCCTGCGATTCGTCGCCCGCCGTGCGGACATAGGCGACCAGGGAGGGCGGGTGGCTGAGCTGATACATCGGCACGAGCACCTGAATATTGACATCCTCGCGGACATCCATGTATTTCGCATTGGAGAAGACGCCAACAATTTCGATGTCGGTCGGCGTGCCGGGGTCGCCGCCCATACCGAGGTGGTAGCCGATGGGGTTCTTGCCGGCAAAGTAGGTGTCGGCAAACTTCTGGTTGATCATGCAAATCCGCCAGGACGCCCATTTCTGCGAGTCGGGCGGCTCGTTTGTGAAATCGGAATCGCGGAAGTCGCGGCCTTGCAGGATCTTCATGCCCATGGTCTCGACATAGCCCGGCGTGACGGCATCAAAGTAGGGCCCGGGCATTTTGCCGGCGTCGTGCTTGAAGCCCTCGACGGTGACGGTGGAATCCCACTCGTTGCCGTTCATTTTGTCGATGTTGGCGATGCCGACTTTGAGGATGCCCGGGGTGGCTTCGGCACGCTGTTTGAAGTCGCGCATAAACTGTTTTGTCTTCGCGGTATCGTAGCCGCTCAGGGGCGGATTGGCTTGGAAGGTAATCAGGCGGCTGGGCTCGAGGCCGGTGTCGGTGAGCTTCAGATTCTGCAGAGTCCGCACGAAGAGTCCGGCGGCAACGAGAAGCAGGATGGACAAGGCCACCTGAACGCCGACGAGGACTTTACGCACCAGGCCTGAGGAGCCGGTGGACATGCCGCGGCCTTCTTCCTTGAGTGCGGGCGCTGCGTCGGTCTGGCCTGCGTTGTAGGCAGGGAAAAGACCAAACAGGACACCAGTGGCGCAGGCGATTCCAAAAGTGAAGGCCATGACGCGCCAATCGGGAGCCGCGCCAATGCGCAGCGGGGTGGAGCCGGTGGGCAGGAAGGAGAGTAGCAGCGAGTTCAAGGCATAGGCAAGCACCAATCCGCAAATTCCACCGATGCAGCTCAGGACCAGACTCTCCACCAGAAGCGGGCGCATCAGCCGCCAGCGGCTGGCGCCCAGAGCAGCGCGCACGGCGAACTCCTTCCGGCGTCCGGTGGCACGGGCGATCAGAAGATTCGCAACATTGGTGCAGGCGATCAGCAGCACCAGCCCGACGACGCCCATCAGAATCCACAGCGGCTCCGCCATGCGGCGGCGCAAACCAGAGAAGCCATTGGCGGCTGTTTCCACTTCGAGGTTGCCCCGCAGGAAGTTCTGCTTGGAGATATCGGAGGCCTTGGCAAAGGCGGCTTCCTTCACTTCCATCGCCCGCATGTTATGGAATTGCGAGTTCATCTGGGCCTTGGCCTGCGCGATGCTCGTCCCCGGCTTGAGGCGCGCGAAGATCTGCACCCATCGGCTGCGGCGGTCTTCCATCGCATCCCAGCCAGGCGTCATCTCGGCCTTCATCATCATCGGGATGCGGACGCTGACAATGCGGCTGGGATCAAGGCCGAAGAAGCCTGCTTCGCTGACACCGAGGACGGTCATGCGGAAGTTGTTGATCAACAACTCCTTGCCGATGATCGCGGGGTCGCCGGCGAAGCGGTTTTTCCAGTAGTCGTAGCCCAGAACAACGACAGGATGGCCGCTTTTCTTTTTGTCATCGGCGGGCTCGATCAGCCGGCCGAGATGCGCCTTCACTCCAAGCACCTGGAAGTAGTTGCCTGAGATCAGTTCGCCACCTGTACGCTCGGTGCTGCCTTCAAAGGAAACACTGACATCGATCTCACGGCGGCCCATCATTCCGACATGGACAGGCGACTGGTCGCGGAACTCGCGGTACATCGGATAGGAGTTCATCCGCGGTCCAGAGTTGGAGCCGTAATGGGAGCCGGATTGAAAGACCTGGATCAATTCGCCGGGCCGCTCCACAGGCAGGCTCTTCAGAATGACCTGATCGATCAGGCTGAAGATGGCCGAATTCGCTCCAATCCCCAAGGCGAGTGAAGAAACCGCCACAAAGGTGAAAAGTGGGGCGTGCAGCAGCCCACGGAATGCATTGCGGATCTCGTCCAGTATTCCTCGCATGCAAGGGATACGCAGGAAGCGTCCAATCGTTGCCGGGAAAATCAGATTTATTTAGGGACGAGCAGGAGGGTCATGGCGGTAGATGATGCCGTCCTTCATCACGAAGAAGACCTTCTCCGTCTGGCGGATGTCGGCGAGGGGATTGCCCGGCACGGCGACGATATCGGCAATCTTGCCCGCGGTGAGAGTGCCGAGACGGTCCGAGATGCCGAGCAGTTCCGCATCGACGCTGGTGGCCGCCTTCAGCGCATCGATCGGCTTCATGCCGTGCTCCACCAGCAAGCGGAACTCCCCGGCATTGCGTCCGTGTGGATAGACACCGGCATCGGTGCCGAGCGCAATCTTGACGCCCATCGAGATCGCCTTGCGGACGGTGAGATCGATCGAATCGAGCGCTTTTTGTCCTTTACGCACCACCCGCGGATCGAGTTTCCCCCCGGCAATGCCTTCCTTGACGCCTTCATAGGCCATCAGTGTTGGCACATAGTAAGTGCCCTTTTGTAGCATCAGTTGCAGCGCTTCGTCATCGAGAAAAGAGCCGTGCTCGAGAGAATCGATTCCGGCGCGGATGGCACGTTTGGCGCCTTCGGCACCGTGCGCGTGCGCGGCAGCCTTGCGGCCCATCGTATGCGCCTGATCGACGACGGCGTTCATTTCCTCCTGCGTTAGTTGTGGGGAATCGACGTCGTTGTTCAGCGAGAGCACGCCGCCGGTTGCACAGATCTTGATGACATCAGCGCCATACTTGACATTCCAACGGACGGCGGCGCGCAGGGCGTCGGGCCCGTTGCCGACGGCGGGGTTCTCTTGATCGGCGGCAAGGACGTCCGGGAGATAACCGTTGGTGCTGTCACAATGGCCACCGGTGGTGCCGATCGAGTTCACCACAGTCAACATGCGCGGCCCTTCGATATAGCCTTTCTGGATCGCATCGCGCAGACCGATGTTGAGGAACTGACTGCCGCCCAGATCGCGAATCGTCGTAAAACCGGCGCGGAGCGTAACGCGAGCCATGGGCACGGCAGACAGCGCCCGCTCGGGCAGGCTCTGGGTGAGGCCGGAGAGCTGCCTTGCGTTGGAATCGCCGGGAGTGAGGCCGCGCAGGTGCGTGTGCGCGTCCATGAAGCCGGGCAACAGCGTGGCGTCGCCCAGATCGATGATGCGCGCCTCGGCTGGGATGCTGGCGTTAGGGCCAACGGCCTCAATGCGGCCTTGATTGACGACCACTAAGCCAGGCTGGACGAGTGCGTCCGAGCGGCCATCAAAGAGCCTTGCCGCCCGGATCGCAATCACCTCCGCGTGGAGGCAGAGCTGGATCAAAAACAAGGCGGCGAGCAATCGCATTCGATGAGTATAGCGGCAGCTAGAAGCTGAAGCGGACGGAGAGATCGATACGGCGATTGGCTGCCGCGCCGCCTCCCCCGCCCCCGCCAAAACCGCCGCCGTTTGCAGTGGAAGTTGAGATCCCAAAGAAAGGACTGGTGAGGTTGCCGTTGGGCGTCGCAAGGTTAACGGTGTTCAAAATGTTGCGGCCACTGGCGGAGAAGGTGAGCGAGTACTTGCGCGTGGTGGTTGAGCCGCCACCGCCGTCGGGCCCCATGCCCATGCCGCCTCCCATTCCTCCCATGCCTCCGCCACGTCCACCTCGCCCTCCACCGCCACGAGCACCACCCCCACCACCACCGCCGCCGCGCGTGGGTCGAGCAGTCGTCGATTCAGGCCCGAAGGCCCAGGTCTTGGCAAGGCGCAGGTTCAGCGAGTAGTTGACCGGACCACGGCCATAGTTGCGGGGAATGATGCGATCGTGCGGACCGGGATTCACATTGAAGTTGCCCCAGGGAGTGCGCACGACATCCGGTCCATTGAGGTCTGTGGCGAAGGCTGGACGTTCGTTGAACAGCGTGTCGCCATTGGTGTCGCGGCCTGTCGTGATGTTGAAGGGCGCGCCGGAATTGACCGTGAAATTCGGGCTCAAGCTGATGCCCCATTTGGCGGCGATCGAGCCCTGAAGCGTAAAACGATGGCGGATGTCCTGCCGGGCAGGACCGTATTCGCCGTGCAGATCGTAAGGATTCGCCGGGCCGCCACCATCCGTATCGGCACGCGCGAAGTTCAACGAGTAGTAACCGAACAGATTCACGCGCGAGGAGAAGCGCGTTCGAAAGTTCGTCATGAGTTGATTTTGGCGGCTGAAGCCCGTCGCCTCGTTCAGGAAGATGTTTCCCACGTTGCCATAGGGACGGAAGCCGTCGAAGTAGGGCGTATTGATATTGCGCTGGCGGAGCAGATGGACGCCACGCGAAAAGATATAGGTCACTGCAAGGTTCGTGTTGCGCGGCAAACTGCGCTCGATGCCCGCCGAACTCTGGATGAGATAGGGCGTACGCAGGCCAGAGTAGAGTTCGCGGATGGTGAGTGCATTGCGGGAAGGCGCCAGCGCTTCTGGAGACGGGATATTGGGGAAGTAATCTGGATCGCGCACCGTATAGCTCACCTGATTAACGCCATTGAAGCGAATCGCACTGAGGGTCAGACTGTCATCGATGCGGTCATAGAAGATGCCGGTGCCGAGGCGAAGCACGGTCTTGGTGACCTTCTTGGCGCCGCCGTCCAAGGCATAGGCAAGCCCGATGCGCGGGGCAATGTTGTTGTGATTGCTGATGTTGGTCTGATCTTCCCAGCGCAGTCCCGCAGAGAAGGTGGCGCGGGTGTTGATGCGCCAGTCCCAGGCGGTGAAGAGCCCGACGTCATATTGCTTCACGCCGGCAAAGGGATTGCCGAGATTGATGCTGAACTGGCTGGCGCCGCCGCCGAGACTGCGGATCTGCTCAGGTGAGTAACCAAGGCCTTGGAAGAGCAGAGTCCGGCGGTAGCGTTCGAGAGAAGTGGTCTGCTCGAATCTCTTGCTGCCATCGGGGTTGAGGATGGGATTATTGTTTGCATCGAGCACCGGCGCGAGACCACCCGCGAAGGTATAAGAGCCGCCAAAGTTATTGGGCGCCGTGCTTTCCTGATTAGAACGCCGCGCCCGGCCACCAAACTTGATGGTGTGAGAGCCCTTGACCCAGGTGGTGATGTTGGTCAGCTCATAGTGGATATCAATGGTTTTTGAAACACCGTTCTGCGGTCCACCGCCGGTGAAGGCGTCCTGCACACTGAGCGCGTAGAGCGCGTTGTTTCCAAGCTGCTCGGTATTCGAGTGGAGGTACTGGAAGCGCGTCTCGTTGATGGCGCGTGTCGAGAGAACGGCTGTCTCGGTGAGCTGGACGGTGTGGTCTGTATCTTTGGAATTGTAAGCACGCGAGAGCAGCGAGAACTGGCCGACGCCTTGGTTGTCGGAACTTGTCGGACTGAAGGTGTAACGGCCGACTAGTGTGTTCTTGTCGTTGATTGCGTAGTCGATGCGATTGGTAATGGTGAAGCGGCGCTGCGGGGTGACAACGGTTTGCTGGAAGGGTGTGGGGAGGAGAGAGGTGTTGAGAATGGTGGCGTTGATGATCGCGTTCTCATTGACGTTGCGGCCTTCGATGTCGATCGAAAAGGAGGCTTTCTTTGCCGTGAGGGGGCCTGAGAGCCGGCCGCCCCAGAGCTGCGAGCGGAAGGGCGCGCGGGTGGGAGAAAAAGGATTGCGCGAGTTCAGCGAACTGTCGGAGAAGTTATAGTGCGCATCACCACGGAAGCGATCGGTGCCGGGCTTGGTGAGAATCTCAATGCGGCCGAAACCGATGCGATCGTACTCGGCAGAATAAGGATTGCTGTTCACGCGAACTTCGCGAATGGAGGACTTGGGCGGCAGCTTGCCTCCTGAGAAACCATCGATAAAGAGCTGGCCGCCGTTGGGCCCAGCCCCGGGCCCGGCAAGAGCCATCAGTTCGTCGGCAAGCAGATCGGGATCGTCGGAGAAGGAGGCCAGGTCTTCTTCTTTGAGCACAAGCGCACCGGCGTTCTGGAGAGGGTCTGTCGTGACGCCCTGCACTTCGCTCTGGACATCAACAACCTGAGCCTGCGCGTTGAGCGACAACTGGATGTTGAACTGCGTCGCCCCTGAGACTTGCAGCTCATCCACCTGATACATCGAGAATCCAGGCTTTTCGACACGAATGGTGTACTTCCCCGCGACTAAGTTGCGGAACTCGAAGTTTCCACTCGCATCTGTATTCTTACGCTGCTCTTTGCCGCCGACAGGAGCGATGCGCACCACAGCACCCGGAACTGACGCAGACGAAGGATCCGTCACCTGCCCGCGAAAAGTGTTCAGATTCTGGGCCATGAGAGCTGCCGTGAAGGCAAGGAGTAACAAGAAAATCGGCATGGAAGAAGTCCTCAGAAAATAGGTCAGGAGTGCAGGGCGCGGGGGTGAGCGTCTTGCACTCCATCGTAGACCCTCCTAGGGGGGAAGGAGGGGAGCTTGAAAAAGTCTTAGTTATTGGGCGGGGGCGGGCCACCGGGACCGCGGCGCCGGCTCATGCGTTCCGCTTCGAACTTGTCATACTTCTCCAACTGGTCGTCCTTGAGAACTTTCTTGACCTTGTCTTTGGTCGCAGCCTGCAGCTTCTGCATCTCGGCGCGGGTTTCGTCGCTCATTCCATTGGCCATGAGCTCGCGCTGCTTCTTCTGCTGCTCCGCGAGAATCGGACGGATTGCTTTCTCCTGATCGTCCGTGAGACCAACAGCCTCTTTCATCATGTTGAGCTGACGAGTGAGCATCTGCTCGGGATCGCCGCCACGGCCACCGCCCGGAGGCTGTGCGTAGCTGAGAGCCGGAAGCAAAGTGATTGCCGCGGCCACTACCAATTGAGGAATGGAGTTTCGCATGAGTTGATTGTGAAGACCGCTCGTAAAGAGAGTGTGTCGATCTGGCATCAAAGTGTAAAGGTTGCGTAAAAGTGCCGAATTGCAATCGCTGGAGTGCTTAAGCTTATGCTTGGAAGTCGATGAGCGAAACTCCGCTGCTAATTATCGATGACGACGTCAAACTGGCCCGGCTCCTGAAGGACTATCTCACTCCCCTCGGCTACGAGGTGGATGTCGTGCACAACGGATCGGCCGGACTGAAAAAAGCTCTCGAAATGCCCTATGCCGCAGTGATCCTCGACGTGATGCTGCCGGGAATGAACGGGATGGAAGTGTTGCGCGAACTGCGCAAAGAGAGCACCGTCCCCGTGCTGATGTTAACGGCATTGGGAGATGAACCGGACCGGATTGCCGGGCTCGAAGTGGGCGCCGACGACTATGTTCCAAAGACCTTCTCCACCCGCGAGTTGCTGGCGCGGTTGCGAGCGGTACTGCGCCGCAGCCAGATGAATGCCCGCGTGCGGATGGAGGCAGAGAGCATGGTCACCGTCGGAGAGCTCAAAATCGACGTCGAAGCGCGCGCCGCAGAGCTGCGCGGCGAAGCGTTGCTGCTGACTCCGATTGAGTTCGACATGCTGCTCAGCCTGGGCCGTGCGGCGGGCCGGGTGAAGTCGCGAGAGCAGTTGTTGCTCGAGGTGGCGGAGCGGGATTTTGAGGTGTTCGACCGTTCGATCGATGTCCATATCTCCTCCCTCCGGCGTAAGCTGGGCGACGATGCGAAAGCGCCCCGGTGGATTGAGACGGTGCGCGGCGCGGGGTACCGCATTCGGAAGTCAGGGGGAGATTGATGCGAATTGAACCGCGTTTCCGGTTGACCACCAAGATTCTTCTGCTTGCCTTGTGCAATGTGGCGGTGTTGGGCATGATGTGCCTGGCCTTGCTTCGCTGGCAACTGGGGCAGGAGTTTGAGAGCTTCCTGATGGCGACGGCGCGCGAACGGATCGTATCGCAGACACGCAGCATTGCGCTCGAAATGCGCGATGTCGAACGTAGCACCTGGACGCAGATTTTGAGCGAGCACAGTGCACGCAATGGAGTGACTTTTGCGTTGTACAAAGGCGACGGCGAGTGGATTGCGGGGCCGGCGCTCAGTCTTCCCCATGAAGTGAAAGAGCGGATGTTTGTCCCGGGTGGCCGGGAAGGCGGACGCGAAGGGGGCTGGCCGCGCGAGGGCCCACCGCCGATGCTGCGCAAGGACGATCCGCGCAAAGAGGGTCCAGGACGTGGGTTGAACGCTTATGGTGGCGGGCCGTTTCTGATCAGTGCAAAGTCCGATTCAAAGTACAACTTCTGGGTGGCAATGCGTACCTTTGTGCCGCCTGGCGGGGAGGGCGAACGCCCGTCGCGAGGCATTCTGATCATCGCCTCGCCAACCTTGTTGACGAACCCATTCTTCTTTCAACTGCGGCCCTGGATTCTGATTGGGCTTGCCGCCGTCATTGTGAGCGTCCTATGCTGGGTCCCCCTGGTACGGGGATTGACGCGTTCGATCCATCAGATGACGAGTGCGACGGCCCGCATTGCCGAAGGCGATTTCGATGCCCAGGTTTCGGTGAAGCGGCATGATGAGCTTGGCTTGCTCGGTGCGTCGATCAACCGAATGGCCGCGCGGCTGGGCGCCTTTACTCATGGCCAGAAGCGATTTCTGGGAGATGTGGCTCATGAGTTGCGCTCGCCACTCGGACGCATGCAACTGGCCTTGGGAATTCTTGATCGCAAAGTGGACGAGAGTGGCGAAGCCTATGTGAAAGACCTGGCAGAAGACGTCCGCATCATGAGCGGATTGACCGATGGTCTGCTTGAATTCGCAAAAGCAGAGATGCGTCCAGAAACGATAGCCCTGGGTCCAGTGAACGTTGCAGATGTGGTGTGGCGAGCCGTACGCGCAGAGCAGCGGCCAGGCATTGCCATGGAGGTCAAAGTGGACCCGCTGCTGATGGTGAAGGGCGAGACCGAGTATCTGTTCCGTGCCTTGGCGAACGTCATTCGGAACGCGGTTCGCTATGCCGGACCGGAAGGGCCCATCGCCGTCGGAGCCAATAGCGCAAGAGGCGAAGTGAGCGTGGTGGTGACCGATGCAGGGCCGGGAGTTCCGGACGAGTCTGTCGACCGGATCTTCGAGCCGTTCTTCCGGATCGATGATGCCCGCGACCGGGAAAGTGGCGGCGCCGGCTTGGGGCTCGCCATCGTCAAGAGTTGCGTCGAGGCCTGCGGCGGGCGCGTCAGTTGCCGCAACCGGAAGCCCAGAGGGCTCGAGGTGAGCCTGGTGTTTGAGGCCGCGTGATCTTAGTGGCTGGCCTCATCGAGAAAGGCAGCGACATCCGACTTGAGTTTCATCAATGAGGGAACGCTGATGTACATCATGTGCCCCGCCTCATACTCCTTCATCGTGATGTTTTGCCGCAGCTTCGGCGACAGCCTCATGTGGGAAAAGGTATATTCGGTAGCAAAAAAGGGAGTGGCCAGATCGTAGTAGCCGTTCGCAACAAAAACCTTCATGAAGGGGTTGCGATCCATCGCGGAGCGGAGCGCGTCGCTCGTATCCACATAGCGATTCTGCACCATGGAATAGTCCCAGGGCATGATGCCGCCACCGAGCGCAAAGTACATGGCATCGGTTTTGTAGTTGAGCTCTTCGCGTACATACTGGTTCATCGCATGCGAGTAAGGCGGCATGATCGCCGACATGCTGGGATCGAACTCCGGATTGGTTGCGCCCTGGTCTCCATCGGTTCCGATGAGCCGCGAGTCGAGCCGGCCCACCGTGATGTCTTGATCGCGGCGCAGTTCCTTGGTGAAGCGCTGGATCTCGATGCGCAGATTGTTATTGAGCAGGAAGGTCTTCGAGAGGCCCGTTAACTTGGAGAGCTTTGTCGCAATGTTGTCGCGCTCGGCTGCGGTGAGCCGGTCCCCTTTCATGAGCGCAAGTGCGTACTCGCCTTCAGCAAAGGCGCGGGCTTCTTTGAGCGTGGCTTTCAGGTCTTTCTGGTAAACCGGGTCGATCTTCTTGTGGTACCAGGCGGTAGCGACGTACGTGGGGAGGAAGAGGGCAAAGGGCAGGTCGTTCGCTTTGTCGAAACGAGCCGTCTGGAAGTTCAGAATCGAGCTGATGAGAATGACCCCATTGAGCGCATAGCCACGAGTAGTCAGCGCGCCGGCAAGACCGGCAGCGCGCGTGGTGCCATAGGATTCCCCAGCAAGAAAGAGCGGCGACGAGAATCGATTGTTCCGCGCCAGATAGAGGCGGATGAATTCACCAACCGAATCGATGTCTCCAGTGAGTCCGTTAAACTTCCGAGCTGTTTCTGGCTTGGTGGCACGCGAAAAGCCGGTGCCCACCGGGTCGATAAAAACGAGATCGCACTTATCGAGCCAGGTGCCTGGATTGTCCTCTAGTCGATAGGGAGCCGGAGGCATGGAGCCGTCATCATTCATGCGAATGCGGCGAGGGCCAATGGCGCCGAGTTGCAGCCACAAAGTGCCGGCACCCGGACCGCCATTGAATGCAAAGCAAAGGGGACGCTTAGCCGTCGCATCTGTGGCCTCGACCGTGTAGGCAACGTAGAACATTCCTGCTTCGGGTTCTCCAAGAGCATTCTTAATGGGCAACATGCCAGCAGCCGCTTTGTACTTGAGAGGCTTGCCGTTCAAGGTGATTTCGTGAGCAGTGACAATCGGCGCTTCCTCGTGAAACGCCTGGGTAGGAACACCGGCGCCACCACCACTTTGCGCAAGGCTGAGGAGGGCCGCAAGGACAAAGAGAAAGACCAGCTTCATTGGGGCCAGCTTAGCAAAGGCGATCAGTCATCGGCCAAGGGAGTCCCGCGGTCGAGCGGCGACAGGATGCGGGTCTTGAAACGCCGGGAGTAAACCAGACTGATGTAGTTGAAGAGGCTCAGCCCGACAGCAACGTGATAGGCTCCCAACCCGACGGCAGCACCGACGATGCCGATGGACCAGACGCTTGCCGCCGTTGCCGTACCAGAAACCATGCCCCGATCTTTCAGGATGGCTCCGCCACCGACAAAGCCAATGCCCGTCACAAGCCCCTGGAGCACGCGGGAATAGGCGTCGGAAGTGCCACCGATATTCTTGACCAAAAGTGTCAGGCCACAGCAGGCGATCGCAACAATGGGAAAGGTGCGAACGCCTGCAGAGTGCTCTTCCCGCTCCCGGTCGAGGCCAATGGGAATCGCGAGTAGATAAGCAATCGTCAGACTGACAAGGTCCATGGCGTAGCCGCTCAGGGAAGTGGGCATTTGGAATTAGGCCGCTTTCGTTTTACTTTTTGGTTGGATCGTCTGGTACGACTTCACCCTTCTTACGAAGGGTGGGCGGCTTGCGTGTTTTCAACTTGGGATCGGCTTCAGCAGATTTTGCTGCAGCAGGATTGGCCGCTTTCTCGCCCGGTTCTACCGGGGCGACACTGGCTTCGCGCTCCTGCTTGTCGCGCTTGAACTCCTCAGCAACACGCTTCCCTCGGGCGGACATGTCTTCTTCGCCAGAACTGATGGAGTCCCGCGTGGTTTCAAGCGCCGTGGTCAGGACAAATTCATAACGGGAGCGATCCCGTGCTTCCGCGGCTTCGAATTTCTCCAGCTTGACGAGCATCGCCTTTTCAGCCTTGATGACAGCCTGAATGCCTTCTTCGAGCACAGCATTCCGGCGGAGCGCATCATCCGAAACAGTATCAATGGCTTCAATGATTTTGGAGTATTCCTCGAGTAAATTATGAATGAGAATCGAGCGGCCGGCTTTCTCCTTGGCAAAGAGTTGCTCCAGTTGATCGATCCGCTGGCGCGCGAAGAGCGTATAGAGCTTGAGCCGTTCATTCGGCTCCTGCGTCAGGCGGACGCGGTCCACCTCATCCTCTGTGAGGAAGTCCTTTTGCGCCTGCAAGAGGAGGGGGAGAAAGAAGAGCCAGCGTCGGGTCATTTTTTCTTACTCATCACTCCTTCGATTAGTGCTTCATGAACGGCATTCACACGCTCATGGGCCGATTGGAGAGCATCGCGGTCCTCCACGCTCGCATCTTTCAACAAAGTGTCGATACGGCGGAGGAACTCGCGGGTGCGAAGCTCTGCCCTCTTGTAGTTTCTGGTGTTCTGATAAGGCCGTTTCCCCATCGCCTCCAAAGACTTGAGGGAAAGCTCGGTCGCCTCAGCAGCCATCTCCAATTTTTCCTTTGTTACAGCGGTGGTTCCATTGGTAGAGGACAGGCGCGCCTCATCCAGGTTGGCAGACGCAAGAGCGAGCGCCGCCTGATAACGCTTCTCCGCATCCGGCAGATTCCGGATCTCCTCAAGAGATTGCGCAGCGAAGATGAGGAAGAGGAGAGAAAGGATCATCGGTTGACTTCTCGTTCGAGGATTTTGATTCGCTGGCGCGACTTGAACTCTTCATCCGGAAACTTGCCACCCGCGACGCTCAGGAAGTCCTGGTAGGCGGCCAGCGCGAGCTTAGCTTGGTTCCGATTCTGCTTGATCTTGTCTAAAGTGATCGCCCGGAGATACTTGTGGCCCGGTTTCTCGGCATGGAGCTCCTTCACTTTGTCGAGTGCGGTGAGTGCGATGTCGTAGCGATCCATCAGGACGGTGACCATCGCCAGATCCGACCAAGCTTCGGAAGACTTCGGGTCCAGCTTCACTGCCAGCGCAAACTGATTCGCAGCCAGATCGAACTTGCGGAGTTCGCGCAAGAGCCGTCCATAGAGCAGACGCAGTTCGCCGTTGTTCGGATCGAGGCGCAACGCTTGATCCATAATCGGCTGGCACTTCTCCGGCTGCTTGTTCTGCAGGTAGGCTGTGGCCAGCGCAGTGAGGTTCGCAAGGCTGGGGCTTTGCTGGACGGCTGCCTCCAATTCTGGAATCGCGCTGGCGGACTTTCCGGATTCAATCAGGAGTTCGCCGAGCCGTTCGCGCGTGCCGGGTTCATTCGGAAAGCGGCGATAAATCTTGATCGCTTCCTCGTAGTTTTTGTCGGCCTCGTAGACACTCGCCAGTTGGAGGAGCGCGGGTTGGAAGCTGGGATCGAGACTCGCAGCTTTCTCGATCCATACCGCGCCTTCAGCAGTCTTGCGCTGGTTGAGGAGAGACTGGCCAAGACCCTGTGCGGCTTCTGCCGAGTTCGAGTTGATTTGGAAAGCAGCGCGGAAGGCGGTCTCGGCCTCGACTCCGCGGCCGGCGTTCAAAAGCGCATCGCCGAGATAGTAATTGGGCCGGTACTGATCGGGCTTCGCTTTGGCAGCAGCCTCAAGATAAGGAATTGCATCTTGAGACAGCTTCTGGCGCAGCAGCAGAATCCCCAGATTCAATTCCGCTTCGTAAAGACCAGGCTTGAGCGCGAGGACTTTGCGGTAATTCGCAGTGGCCGCGGAATCCTTATTCAGGACCGACTGGGCAAAGGCCAGGTTAAAGAAGGCAGAGTAGTCTGCCGGGTCCGCCAGCGTAGCCTTGGTAAAAAGCAGTTCTGCTTCCGCAGGCTTGCCGGCATCAAGCGCTTTGATGCCATCCTCGACAGGGGATTGCATGGCAAGCGCGAGTAAGAGAAGCGGCCCGATCACGCCTTCAGGATAGCGGCAAATTCGTATAAAGGTGCTTGCCGCCGGACTCCTTCACCTCAATCAGATGCCCAGGCCCAAGAAGCTTTTCAATCCGCTCGACGGCCGGGTGCTCGATGGTCAAATAATAGCGGCCGGAACTGAGCCAGCGCTGCTTGAACTGCTGGTCGTCGATGAAGACCTGCGCCGCATTGGGGGCATAGCTGCCGTACTCGAGATTATTGACACGGCCGTTGAGCAGAAGCGCTGTTTTATTGGTGTAAAAGAAGATGCTCGAGAAAGCGTAGTACTGATTGTCCGCAATCCATTGGCCCGGAGGGGCCTGTACCAAAGCCGTGGCTAAGGAGCGCGACCCGAGGAAGGGATCAAAGGTGATGAGCGCGATGCGCGCCGCGTTGAGAAAGGTGACACTCATCAGCGCCAACGCCAAGACGGCAACGCGAGGCGGCAGCCAGGCGCCAATGCTTCCGATCAAGAAAGCAATGCCCGCGATGACGAGAGGCGTACGGAGATAGGCGAAAGCCGGGATCGTGAGGTCGCCCATGTGGCCGAGAGAGAGCGTATAGGCGTCCGGATTCTGTGCCGCAAGCGCACGCGAGATGTCGCCTGGAGTGGAAAGATTCCAGACCTGCGAAAGCAGAAAGAGGATCGCGAAAAGGGCGAGCGCAGAAACAATTCCGATGGCGCGCGTGGGCCATCGCGGAGGGTTGTGTTCGCGAGTCATCGCCGAGGCGATCAGAATCGCCAGCGCTGGGTAGCACGGCATCGAATAGTACTCTTGCGTGGTCGAGAAGGTGAAGAAGATGAGCAGGAAGCCCGCCCAGCAGAGGCAAAGCAGCGTCAGCCGGCGATGCCGTTCGGAATTCGCTCCGCGGAAGGCAAAAAGATTCAGAGACCAAGGGAAGAGCCAGGCCAGGTGGAGCAGCCAGAAATCGAGCCGCGGCACAGTATTGTAGTCACGCGGGTGGCGCATGTTCAGGAATCGGAAAACATGCTCATTGAGAAAGTAGAACCAGAAGAAGCCATGGTATTCGCCGGGAACGCTGCGCATGGTGAGGTCGAAGTAAGGCGGATTCGCCAGAGTGGCCGCGATGTGCCACGGGGCGGCGATGAGCAGAAGAATGGCGAGCCCTTCGACAATGCGGAGGCGGCGCCAGGTTTCTACCGCAAAGAGTTGGTTGGTGAAGACAAGAAAGAGGACCGCAGCAGCGCCAGGAAACAGAAAGGCAATGAGGCCTTTGAGCAACAGTCCGATCGCAATCGAGGCCGAGAAGACATTCGACCAGAGGCGCGGCGAGCGTTCCTCCCGATCCAAAACCCGCAGGAAGGCCCAGAGAGCGAGCGCAATAAAAAAGGTGAGGATGACGTCTGGAATGAGGATGCGCGTGAACAGCCAGAGGCCGAGGCTAGTAGCCATGACGAGGCCTGCGGTGAGGCCAAGACGCGGGTTGGCGGCCCAGGCGGCAATCCGCGCGGTCAGAAGAGAGAGCGCAATGCAAGAGAGGCCGATGGGGATCCGGGCGGCCCAGTCGTGGACGCCAAAGATCGCAAAGCTTACGGCCATGAGCCAATAGACCAGCGGTGACTTTTCCAGATAGGCAATGCCGTTCAGGCGCGCAGTGACCCAGTCGCCGGAGTCGAGCATGTTGCGTGCGATCTGTGCCTGCACCGCATCGACGTCATCCATCAAGCCTGGGGGGCTGACAATGGCGGGAATGTAAATGAGCGCTGCGAAGAGCAGGACGATCAGTAAGTAATTGCGGTCTGATGCCGAACGGGACTGGTAGGAACGCCCGTAGGTTGAATCTTCCATCGTTTCATCCAAAGGAACAGAGTCAGCAGGCCCCAAAGTTGGTAGCCGGCATTGGTGCGACGGGCCAGGTGACGCGCGATCAGTTGTTCTATCTCAGGCCAGGAGAAGATGCCGGTGTCGCGAACAGCCCGCTCCGTAACGGTGTCGAGCAGCAGCGGCTTGAGCACGGTGCGGAACCAGTGGTGGGTTGGAATATCGAAGCCTTGCTTGGGCCGCGACAAGACACTGGGCGGAATTTTATCGCGCACCAGTTCACGCAGAACGTGCTTTAGAGAGGAACCATTCCGTTTGAGGTGCTGCGGGAGCCGCCCGGCAAACTCGACAATGCGATGGTCCAGAAACGGCGGCCGCACTTCGAGAGAGTGGGCCATCGACATGCGATCACACTTGTAGAGAATGTCGTCCGGCAGGTAATAGAGTTGATCGAGCCAGAGATTGCGATTGAGCGCACCCACCGTACCGGATTCGGTGGGAAGGCGGCGATACAAGTCCGAGGCGGGACGATGTGCCATGCCAGGGGCGATCGCTCGCTTTTCGGCAAGCGAGTTGGTGCCGTTCCAATAGAGATGCGCGTCTTCTCGAGATTGCAACGACCCTTCCAGAAAACGCTTCGCCTTGTACTCCAGACTGATCTTGTCGTTGGAGGCCGGGTAGAGATTCGCGAGCGCCAGAGCAGACTTGCGCAGGAAGCGAGGTACAGTCTGAGACTGCGCGGCATACTCGTCTGCCAGATAGGTTTGATAGCCCGCAAACAATTCATCTGCGCCCTCTCCGCTAAGCGCCACAGTGACATGCTGCCGTGTCATGCGCGAGAGGAACCAGACAGGAAGAGCGCCAGCATCGGCACTGGGTTCGTCTGAGTAAAACGCGAGTTGTTCGATCGCATCAACAAGGCCCGATTCCGGGTTGACGTCGAACTCGTGGTGATCGGTGTTGTAGACCTTGGCGACTTCGCGGAACCAGGGCGATTCATCAAAATTGCGGCCAGTGAAGGAAACCGAGAAGGTCTTCAACTGACGGTCTGCCTGCTGCGCGGCGTAATGGAGAACCGTGGTGGAGTCGACGCCTCCCGAAGCCCATATGCCGAGAGGAACGTCAGAGACCAGATGTTCCTTGAGCGAAAGTTGCATCAGGTGGTCGAGTTCGGCCTTTGCGTCGGCGAGGGTCATCTGCTCGTCGGGACGCATCTGGAGAGTCCAGTAGGGCTCCTGGGTGAGCGTGCCGTCTTTCCAGCGGAGGAAGCAGCCAGGACGGAGCTTGTTAATGCCCGCGGCCAGGGTGTAGGGCTGGGGGACGTAGTTCAGGGAGAGATAGTAAGTGAGACCGTCACGATCGAGGGTGCGTGGGACTTCCGGATGCTCGAAGATCGTCTTGAGTTCAGAGCCGAAGTAGAGGTCTTCGCCTTGCTCGTGGAAGTAAAGGGGCTTGATGCCGAGGCGGTCGCGGACGACGTAGAGCTCCCGCGAGGGCTTGTGCCAGATCGCAAAGGCGAACATACCACGAAGCCGCTTGAAGCTGGCGATGCCCCAGGCCCGGAAGGCTTCGAGCACGACTTCGGTGTCGCAATGCGAGGTGAAGCGATGGCCGAGCGATTCGAGCTCGGAGCGCAACTCCATGAAGTTGTAGACTTCGCCGTTGAAGACGATGACGGTGTTGCGGTCCTGGGAATGAAAGGGCTGCGCACCGGCGCTGAGGTCGATGATCTTCAGCCGCACCGCGCCAAGAGAGACGGTTTCATCCTCGAAAACACCTTGCTGGTCGGGTCCCCGATGGGTGATGGAAGCAGTACACGCAGCAATGCGGCCCAGAGGAGGGGCCGTGTTGAGATGTGTAAAGCCTGCGATCCCGCACATCCTTCTATTGTCGCAGGGAAGCGTAGAAACGACGAAGTCTACAGTAAAGGAAGCATGGATTCCAATGTATGGCTGCTCGCCCTGCTGGCAGCAGGGCTGATTTCGACGCTTTTACTCCTGATCTTGCGCGGAAGTCGCGGGAGCGGGGGGATGCTCGACGAATTTTCGCGGATGCGGAAGGAATTCAGTGACTTGGGAGCCGGGCTGCGCTCGGATCTGCAGCAAGGATTGCGCACCCAACTCGAGCAGCAACGAGAGGAAGCCCGTGCGCTCGAGAGCCGGCTGTTCGACCTCCGGAGCGAGATGGAGAAGCGGCTCGGCGCGATCGAAGCCATGAATGCAAAGAAGCTGGAAGAGATGCGGGCCACCGTCGACGAGAAGTTGCAAGGGACGCTGGAAAAACGGTTGGGAGAGAGTTTTCGCTTGGTCAGCGAGCGGCTCGAACAAGTGCATCAGGGCCTGGGAGAGATGCAGACACTTGCCAGCGGTGTGGGTGATCTGAAGAAGGTGCTGAGTAACGTAAAGACGCGCGGCACCTGGGGCGAGGTGCAGTTAGGAGCGTTGCTCGAGCAGGTGTTGACCGCCGATCAATTCGAGAAGAATGTGGCGGTGACAGGGACGCAGGAGCGGGTCGAGTTTGCCGTAAAGCTTCCGGGCCAGGAGTTGCACGGCTTGCCGGTCTGGCTGCCAATCGATGCGAAGTTTCCGATGGAGGATTACCAGCGGCTGGTGGAGGCGAGCGAGAGCGGCGATGTTGCGGGAATTGAGTGGGCCATTCGCGAGATGGAGAAGCGAGTGCTTCATTTTGCCAAAACAATTCGAGAGAAGTATGTTTCGCCGCCGCTGACCACGGATTTCGGAATTCTTTATTTGCCCACCGAGGGCTTGTACGCCGAGATGATGCGGCGGACGGCATTTGTGGAACAGGTGCAGCGCGAGCAGCGGATTCTGATGGCGGGGCCAAGTACGCTGCTTGCCCTGCTGAATAGCTTGCAGATGGGCTTCCGCACGCTGGCGATCCAGAAGCGTTCGGGTGAGGTGTGGGAGTTGCTCGGCGTCGTCAAGGGCGAGTTTCTGAAGTATCACGATGTGCTTGGTAAGGTGCGGGAGAAGCTCGATCAGGCCTCAAAGACGATTGACCTGGCCGAGCAGCGGACACGGGTGATCCAGCGACGCCTGCGCAACGTGGAAGAAAGTGGGGAAAGAGTGGCACTCGGCGGGGAGATCAGCGACGAGTAGCAGCTTCAGATTGCCGGTTTCGCCTTCAGGAATTCCTGCAAGCCGGCCGGATCGTCCGTGAGAATACCATCCACACCCAAGGCCGTGAGACGCTTCCATTCTTGCCGGTCATTGGTAGTGCCACTAAAGACACGAATGCCTGCGCCATGCAGCGTTTTCACATCCCCAGGCTCAATCACGCGGAAGTTGACAAACTGGATGGCTCCGCCCAGAGCACGGGAGGGATCCACATAATTGTCGAGGTGCTTTGCCGGGTTCAAGAGGCACAGGGTGACGTCGGGGTTGATGCGGTGCATGACGGCGAGAGTCCGGTGATCGAAGGATTGCAGGATGATCTGCTTCGAGACCCCATAGCGGCGCAGTTGCCGATCAATCAGCGCAACAATGTGTTCCGGATTCACAAAAGTTGGCGAAGCATCGCGATCCATTTTCGTCTCCAGCATCAACTGCACATTCTGGCCTTGGACTAGTTCGAGTACTTCTTCGAGAGCAGGCATGCGCGCACCAGGAGCGAGCACTTGCCGCGGGAAGGCAGGATTTCTGGTGGAGCCGCAATCGTAGCGTTGGAGTTCAGCGAAAGTCAGTGACCGAATCGGGATGTCCTTCGCGACAGGCTTGCCGTCCAGAGAGCAAATCGCGCTGTCGATATTGAGATCGTGATTGATGATCACCCGATCATCTTTGGTCGCAATGGCATCGGCTTCGATTACGGTTACTCCCGCCTGTATGGCGTGCCGGAAGGCCGCCATCGTGTTCTCTGGCCGTTCTGTACGGCAGCCACGGTGCCCAATCGGAATCGGGGGAGCCGCGAAACCAGCGAGCGCAAGAGTGAAAGCCAATAAGCTACGGTGCAGCATGCGTCTTTTCAGTTTGCCGCAGCCGGGGCTGGCCTTGTGGTGTTAAGCTCTGCCTGATGTTGCTCAATTCCAGATGGATTCCCGTCCTGGCGCTCAGCGCCTTTGGCCTCTTCAGCGAGACTGCGATCGCACAAAAGCGCGTGTTTGTGATCACCGATGCAGAAGGCGTGGCTGGAGTTTGCCACCAGGACCAGACCGATCCCAAGGGAACCGACATGCCCGCATTGCTCACCGGAGAAATCAACGCGGCAGTGGAGGGATTTCTTGCCGGGGGTGCGACCGAAGTGATCGTCTGGGACGGCCACAGCATGGCACACAACCTCTCGGCGCTCACCATCCATCCGAAGGCGCGGCTGATCATGGGGGCGCTCCCCGCTGCGATGACCCTGGAACGGAAGTATGCCGCTATCGCCTTTGTGGGACAGCATGCCATGGGAAATGTCCCCGATGCGATCATGGCGCATAGCTTCAGCTCCCTGGGCATCCAGACGATGAAGGTGAATGGAAAGCCAGTCGGCGAAATCGATGTGCGGGCCGCGATGGCCGGACATTTCGGCACACCGGTGATCTTTTTGTCAGGCGATCATGCCGCAGCCGACGAGTTGAAGGCGATTGTCCCCAAGGCCGTCACCGCGGTAGTGAAGCAGGGCCTGCTGCGTAATAGCTGCGAGACGATGTCGGCCGTTGCCGCTCGCGAGCTCATTCAAGCCAAAGCCAAAGAGTCGATGAGCCAACTGACCTCGATCGCCCCTTATACGGTAAAAGGCCCGGTGACCCTTGAAATTGAGTACACCACTCGCAATTCACTGAACCCTGATGCCAAATACTGGCCCAATGCGAAGGTGCTGGGCGACCGCACGGTGCAGTTCTTCGGCAAAGACATCATCGAAGCCTGGACCAATTCCCGCATCTTCCGCTAAACCAGAATCGTGAACGCCGCCTCAGGGCTGGCGGCCATCTGGCTGCGATCAACCTTACGGTACAGCGTGTCGCGCTCGACAGGCTCGCGCCCCGCTTCGCGGATCAGGCGGGTGAGTTCTTCGCGGCGGAGGCTCTGGCTCGTTGTCGCACCAGCATCGTGGTAGATCTTTTCTTCCACCACGGTGCCATCGAGATCGTCTGCGCCAAAACGCTGGGCAATTTGCGCCATGCGCGGCGTCATCATGATCCAGTAGGCCTTGATGTGCGGGATGTTGTCGAGCATCAGCCGCGAGATGGCGATGTTCTTGATGTCGTCAAAGCCAGATGTCACCGGCACATGATGGAGCGGCGTGTTCGCCGGATGGAAGGCGAGCGGGATAAAGGTCTGGAAGCCGCCAGTCTCGTCCTGGAGCTCACGGAGCTTGAGAAGATGGTCCACTCGATCTTCTTCAGATTCCACGTGCCCATAGAGCATCGTGCAGTTGGAGTGCAGGCCGAGCTTGTGCGCTTCGCGCGCGGTATCAATCCACTGGCTGCCGTCGATCTTGTGGTCGCAAATGATGCGCCGCACCCGCTCTGAGAAGACCTCGGCTCCACCACCAGGCATCGAATCCATCCCAGCGTCCTTCAGCTTCTCGAGCACTTGACGGATGCTGAGCTTCGTACGCGTCGAGAAATAGCCGATCTCCACCATCGTGAAGGCCTTCAAGTGCACGGCGGGAAAGCGCTGCTTCAGGCCACGCAACAGATCGCAATACCAATCGAGGGTGAGAGTGGGATGGAGTCCACCAACGATGTGGAACTCCGTTACTGCCTCGGTGTATCCTTTGCCCGCGACTTCCCAGGCCTGCTCGTGCGACATCGTATAGCCATCGGGATCGCGCACCTGCTTGCCAAAGGCGCAGAGCTTACATTGCGCCACACAGACATCCGTTGGGTTGATGTGGCGATTGACGTTGTAGAAAGTCTGGTTGCCGTTGATGCGCTCGCGCACGAGGTTCGCCATCTGACCAAGGGCCAGGATGTCGGACGAGCGGTACAGCGTGACACCCTCGTCAAAGTTGAGCCGTTGTCCGGCAGCGACCTTCTCGCCAATGGGCCGCAGTCTGGGGTCACTAAACATTTCGATACACCTCGATTGCCATGGAAAGAAAGTAAGACATCCCGATGAAGCCGTTGACGGTAAAGAAGGCGATGTTCACCTTACTGAGATCGTGTGCTCGCACCAGCGACTGCTCATAGAGCAGCAGCGCGGCCACCGGGATGACGGGCCAGATGCTGAGCTGGAATTGCTGCGACAGGAGTGCGAGCAAAATCACCGTGAGGACATGAAAAACGCGGCTGACAAGCAGCGCGTTTGCGATTCCGATGCGGGCAGGAATGCTGTGAAGCCCTTCTTGCTGGTCGAAGTCTGTATCCTGGCAGGCGTAGATGATGTCGAAGCCGGCAGTCCAGAACAGCACCGCTAGCGTGAGCAGGCCAATGCGCCAGTCGAGCGTGCCGGTAATCGCAATCCAGGCCGCGCTGGGCGCAATGCCAAGACTGAGCCCGAGGACCAGATGAGCCAGCGAGGTAAAGCGCTTGGTGTAGCTGTAGAACAGCACGACGATCAGTGCCACCGGCGACAACAGAAAACAGAGAGGATTCAACAGGTAGCTGACGACGGCGAAGAGAACGCAATTGGCGACAAGAAAGCCAAGCGCAAAACTGCGGCTGAGCAGCCCGGCAGGAAGGTGGCGTGTCGCCGTGCGCGGGTTCTTCGCGTCGATCCGCTCGTCCAGGATACGATTGAAGGTCATGCCTGCACTGCGGGCCGTCACCATCGCACAAACAATGAGGAAGAGCTTGTACCAGGGCGACTCAAGATTGAAGTGGTTTTCCCGCACGGCCAGCAGCGCACCGGTGAGCGCAAACGGCATCGCAAAGATGGAATGCTCAAACTTGATCATGTCGAGCGTGCGGCGAAGGCGCTCGAAAAATCCGAAGTCAGCGACGGGTGCGATGTGGGCCATGCGTGGGATCTACTACCATTTTAGTTTGATGCGCCTTTTTGTAGTGTGTTGCATGATTGCAACTCTTTTGATGTCCTGCCGCCAGTCCGACGAGGCAGAGCGATTTGGTTTGCGAGCCGTGACGATGCCCAATGGCAAGTCGATCTATGCCGAGATGGCAGTGGATAATATGGAACTGCTGCGCGGAATGATGTTTCGCGATTCGCTGGCGCCCGATCGAGGGATGCTCTTTCTCCATAATAAGCTGGGCAAGTATCCCTATTGGATGTTCCAAGTGAGGATTCCGCTGGACATCATCTGGCTGGACAACAAGAAGAATGTGGTGGAAGTGATCCCGAATGTGCCGCCCTGCCCTGCCACCAGTTCAACCGGCTGTCCCACTTTCGGCGGGACCAAAGAGGCGCAATTCGTGTTGGAACTCGCGGCCGGCATGGCGGCCAAGTACGGCGTAGAGCCAGGAACCAAGGTCGATTTTTAGCTCATGAATCAGGAACAAGTCCGGGAACTGTTTGAGAAGGTGCGCACGGGCGAAGTGAGTCCGGAAGTAGCAACCGAACGGCTCAAGCATATGCCGTTTGAAGATCTCGACTTCGCCAAGGTGGATCATCATCGATCGTTGCGGCATGGCATGCCGGAAGTGATCTTTGGACAAGGTAAAACACCCGAGCAGATTGCGTCGATTGCAGCGAGCCTCGCCGCGCGAGGCCAGAATGTGTTGGCCACTCGCGTCGTCCCTGAAGGGGCGGCAGCCGTACAGGCGATGCTCCCCGAAGCGGAATATTATCCGCTCAGCCGCGTGCTGATCCTGCGCCGCGAAGTGAAAATGATGGGCAAGGGGAAGATCGTGGTGATGTGCGCCGGCACAGCAGACCTGCCCGTGGCCGAGGAAGCACGGCTGGTCGCAGAACTGATGGGCAATGAGGTGGATGCGATTAGCGACGTTGGCGTCGCGGGGATCCATCGCCTGCTCGAACAGCGGGAAAGGCTGTGGGCGGCGCGAGTCATCATCTGTTGCGCGGGGATGGAAGCTGCGCTGCCGAGCGCGGTGGGTGGGTTGGTAGGTTGCCCGGTGATCGGAGTGCCCACCAGTGTGGGATATGGGGCACACTTCAATGGCCTGGCGTCGTTGCTATCGATGTTGAACTCTTGTGCGTCCAATGTTACGACCGTGAATATCGATAACGGATTTGGCGCGGCTTATGTCGCTGCCTTGATCAACCGGATTTAAAATATGTACCTTTTTGCGATTTTGATTTTCACTCTGAGTGCCTCGGCGCAGTTGTTGCCTACCGACCAAGCAAAGCCGCCGGTCGCCACAGAGACAGTAGCCGGGTCTGCACAACCACAGGCCGCAAGCCTGGGTGGGAACGCACTGTTCGCCCCGAAAGACCCGGATGGCCGGATTGCAAAAGCCTATGAGGCTCTGGCCAAGGCGCCCAACGACCCCGAAGAGTATGTGAAGGCAGGCAGAGTGATGGAGTCGGTGCTGCACTTTCGAGATGCAGTGACCCTCTATACCAATGCCATTGAGAAATTCCCCAAGGATTATCGCTTCTATCGGCTCCGTGGACAGCGCTACATTACCACACGGCAATTTGACCTTGCCATTGCAGACCTGAAGACGGCGACGAGCCATGGGACCGGCTCCTTTGAGCCTGCCTACTATCTGGGTCTGGCCTATTATTTCAATGGCGATCACGAGAAAGCGGCGGAGGAATTCGGACGCTGCGAGGCGCAGATGAAGAAGCCGGTGCCCGGCGCCACTCACATTGCGGGGAACCGGACCTGTGAATCCATGCGCGATGACCTGAACTGGCTGATTCCTCTACAGTATTGGCACTATCTGGCGCTGCGCCGGGCAGGAAAAATGGAGGAAGCAAAGGCTTATCTCGACACGGTGAGCCCGCTGCTCGAGATCAAGGCGTCGAAGGCTTTCTACGATACGCTGCTCTTCTTCAAAGGCATCAAAGAGATCAACGAGATGCTTCAGGGCGCCAATGAAGGCTCGCGGGAGTTTTTAACGCGCGCCGCCGGGACGGCCACTTTCCTGTTTACCGAAGGCGAAAGGGCCAAGGCCTGCTCGCTCTGGAGGCGCGACTCGATGGACCAGAACTGGGATCACCTTGGTGTGATCAACGCCGAAAGCGAGTACTTCCGCAACAGCAAAGCGGCTTGTGCGCTCTACGCCCCTGCAGCCACCCCAGCGCCGAAGCAATAAAGGAACTGCCATGAAGATCACAGCGATTCGCACGCTGGTTGTGAATGCGCGGATGCGCAATTGGATTCTCGTAAAAGTGGAGACCGATCAGCCCGGCTTGTATGGATGGGGTGAGGCAACGCTGGAGTGGAAGACTCGATCGGTAGTGGGGGCCATTGAAGATCTGGCGGTCCTGTTGATCGGCCGGAATCCGCTGCAGGTGGAGCGATGCTGGCAGATCATGCACCGGCAATACTTCTGGCGCGGCGGCATCACCAACATGAGCGCGATCAGCGGGATCGATCAGGCGCTCTGGGATATCAAGGGGAAGGATGCGGGCAAGCCAGTCTGCGAATTGCTGGGCGGCCCGGTTCGTGATTCCCTTCGCCTTTACGATCATCTCGGAGGCGGCAATCTCGAGGGCATGTACACCACTGGTTCTCCTGAGAATTTCGCCGAGTTGGCGCGGCAAAGTGTCGCGAAGGGATTTACCGCGTTTAAGGCGATGCCCATTCCGGTGTGCGAAATGATCGAAAGCCCCGCAGTGCTGAAGAAAGCCGCAAAGTGCGTCCAGGCGATGCGCGAAGCGGTGGGCGACGAGATTGACATCATGGTGGACCTGCATGCCCGCACCTCACCGGCAGCGGCAATTCAGTTTGGACGGCTGCTCGGTGACTACAACCTCTACTGGTACGAAGAACCCTGCTGGCCCGAGGATGTCGATGCGCTGAAGGAAGTGAAGGACGCGTTGCCAATGCCAATTGCCACCGGAGAACGCCTCACCGGACGTTGGGAATTCATGGAGCTGTTTGAGAAGCGCGCCGTCCACATCATCCAGCCCGACGTTTCCCATTGCGGAGGCATCAGTGAAGTACGGCGCATCGCGGCGATGGCGGAAGCCTATCTCATGCCTGTCGCCTGCCACAATCCACAAGGCCCGGTGAGCACCGCCTCGTCTATCCATGTTGGCTTTGCGACCCCGAATTATTTGATTCAGGAGGTCGTTCGCAATGACGTTCCATGGAGGAATGACATCCTCGGAGCACCCCTTGCGATTGAAGGCGGGAGCGTACTCCCGCCAACCGCGCCTGGGCTCGGCATCGACATTAACGAGAAAGAAGCGGCAAAGTATCCGTTCCAACCGGAAGTGACCATGGCGTTTGAGCGCAAGGATGGTTCGGTCGCCGATTGGTAGGCAGCACTCAGAGCTCTGTCGGGTAATCGAATAGATTTTGCAGGCCACTCGCACGGACAACATAGTTGTCTTCGATGCGGATGCCACCCTGGAGCGCCGCCGTGTAGACGCCGGGCTCGAGCGTGATGACGTCCCCTTCAACAAAGCGCTCCTCGGAACCTGGAATGATGCGCGGCTCATCGTGGCCATCTCCACCTATGCCGTGGCCCAGATGATGCCAGAAGCTGCCTTCTGTCACCCCTTTTGCATCGAGAAGTTCCTTCGCAGCCCGATAGACATCTTTGACCAGCACGCCCGGACGAACGAGCGATTCCGCAAGCCGTTTTGCTTCAAGAACCGCCTCCCAGGCGCTGTATTGCTCGTCCGTCGCGGCGCCCGCGCAGAAGGTGCGGCAGGTGTCGGCAAAGTACATTTCCGGCGCAGGGAACAGGTCGACGGGGCAAAGGTCCCCTTGCTGGATCTTCCGGCGCGTGGGCGGGCCTCCGCCCCGGATGGCTCTCTCGCCAACCGCAAAATCGCCCTTCATCACAAAGCTGGTTCCCAGATGCTGCGCCATCACCGCATTCACTTCGGTATAGAGGTCCAGTTCTGTTGCTCCCGGTTGGATGACGCGGCGCGCGGCATCATAAGCAGCCCGGTGCAGGGGAAGACAGGCGGCAATTGCCGCAATTTCATCTTCGTCTTTGCTGCGGCGCAGTTCCCGCACCACAGCATCGGCAGGCACCGAATGCATGTTCAACCGGTTGTCGAAAGCGGCAGCCAGGCGGCTGGGAATCGAGGCCTGTTCCACGGCCCAGGAACCGAAGCCACTCGTCCATTTCACCAGATGCTCTTTCAGCAGATCAGCGAGATCCCCCACCGGATCCACAATCGAGCGAGCAATCGAATAGCTCTCCGTGCGCAAGGTAAACCGGTCTCCGTTTCCGCGCAAGGCAAAGATCACGGGTTCTTCGGCCGGGACAATTTCGCCCGTCAGACGATAGATCGTGCAGCGATTGGCAGTGACAAAAAGGTCCCATCTTTCGGTGCTCATGCGGTCGAGCATGCGCTTGACGCGGACTTCACAAAAGGCGGCATTTAGCATGTTTGATCTCAGTATGAAGCCAGCATGGGTCTCTGTTGGTTGCAAGCAAAGCATCAGCAACAGGCTCAGTAGTTAGATTTCTCGAAATAAGGTTGATCCAACAGATCCCCTAAGAGTGAATGTGTTCTATTGGTTAGAACTGCATTCCATTCCGACCCATGGCCGCCAAAAATCATATCGATCTTGTCATCAAGACGCTCCACGTGTTGGAATCTCTCTCTTCGAGCGATTTCGGAAAACCGCTCAAGCAGATTGTCGAAGAAGTGGGTCTGGTGAAGAGTTCCGTCTTTCGCATTCTCTTCACCTTGAAAGAGGCAGGCTATGTGGAGCAACCGGAGAGCAATGGAGTGTACCGGCTCACCCTCAAGACTGCCGGCTTGTCACGTAAGAACTCAGAGAAGCTGAACTTTATCTCCATCGCCCGCCCCTGGCTGCATGGATTGTTCCAGGAGCTCAATGAATCCGTTGCGCTGGCCGAGAGACGAGAGACTGCGGTGATTCTGGTGGATGTGATTGAGGCGCTCCATCCCTTGCGTCTGACTTTTCATATTGGCGACAACTGCCCGATCCACGCCACAGCGCTCGGCAAGGCGGTAGCAGCCTTTGTCGATGAGGCGGAACTGAAGAGTTTACTCGACCAGGCAGAACTGGCGCCGTTTACACCGCGCACCAAGACATCCCGGAAAGTGCTGAAGGCAGAACTGCAGGCAGTGCGCGAAGCGGGATACTCCGTCAACGATGGCGAAACGCTGAGCGGCGCCTTGCTGGTGGGTGCGCCTGTCTTCGACTCGCTCCAGGCCGTCTGTGGCGCCATCAGCGTCAATATCCCTACGGTACGCTGCCCAGACGGGCGGAAAGAGCAATTGGTGCGGTCGGTTACACACGCAGCCGCAAGGATTAGCGAGGATCTGGCGCGAGTCGGCTTCCAAAGAAGATAGCCTGAAGAAAGTATCCTCATGCGCCTTTATCGCCTGCTTGTCCTATGTCTTTTCTTCCCTCTGTTGAGTTCCGCCGCCGAAGATCTGGTGGAAATGGAGAAGATGACTTGGCCGGAGATCAAGCAAGCGATCCAGGCCGGCAAGACCACCGCCTTGCTTTTCAATGGCGGCACCGAGCAACGGGGGCCACAGAATACAACCGGGGGCCACAATCTGATTGCTAAGTATTTGAGCGCCACCATTGCCCGCCAGTTGGGAAACGCCTTGGCCGCTCCCGTCATTCCCTACTCCGTTAACCATGCCGACCCGGCCCATCCGGGCACCCTTGGGCTCAGTCCCCAGACCTTCGCCGCGGTCAATAGCGATGTCGTGGAACAACTGATCCAGAACGGATTCCGGAATGTTGTTCTCCTGGGCGATCATGGCGGCGGCCAGAAAGAGTTGAAACTGGTGGCCGATCGCTTGCAGCTCAAGTACCGGGCCAAAGGAGTTCGTGTCGTGTATTGTGACGATGTCTATCGCCTCGCCACAGACCGCTTTGATCAGTGGCTCCAGGCCAATGGATACCCGCTGAGCACCCACGCGGGCATTCCCGACACTTCGGAAATGCTGTATCTCGGAGGCAATGACGGCTGGGTGCGCAAAGAACTGGTAGCAAACGCTTTGGGAGACCCGGTCGGGAAAACCAAGCGCATCGATAATGGCATTACCGGCGATGCCCGGCGCGCAACCGCAGAATTGGGCAAGCGTTTTCTCGACTTAAGAATTGAGCTTGCAGTGAAGCAGATCCGCCAGATGCTACGTAGCGCCCGTTAACAATTTGGGAATGGAAACAAACGTGCTGATGCTGTTTCATGAAGAAAAGCGGCACAATCCAAGCGATGAACCTGAGCCCGAAGGGCAGATATCGAGGATTTCTCCTCAAAACAAGCAAGGGAACTGTTCAAATCAACCTACCGAAGGGGAAAACGAATGATCTCCTCAAGCCGGGAGTAGAGATTGCGGCGGAGGTGGAGGAAGAGGAAAGCCGTGGGAAGCGAGGCCATCGCGTCTTCCGTCTTCTGCATCTGCTTAAGGAGAATGGTGGCAACGGTCACTCTCAATTCTCTGGCAAAGTGCTCAGTCTCAACTACGCACGGCACGGAGAGGTGAACGGTGGCATTCTCGATTCTGGAGACTTTCTCCATCTGAAACCGGAAGCGGCACGGGCGGTTGCGCTCAAAGTGGGGATGGAGGTCACAGGCGTCGGCCACACCAAACCGATGGCCGGGGACCATGCCGGGGATCATCTTGTCATTGAGGCGGAAGAAGTGAACGGCATCCAGATGGACCTCCCTCGCAAGGCCACCAAGCAGGCATAAGCTCCCGCAATCCGCGGAACAGATTCAGATGCCCGGTCGCCTCCGTCGGGGCCGTGACAGCAGCGCGGAGTTGCGCTTTAACCTTTGGCGACACCCTCTCCCATCATCATCTTGTCCCTGCATCAGGACCATGTCATTCTCTCCTTGGATCTGATCCGGAATCTCAGCCTTCCCCATGTGCCAATCTGCATCGAGTTGACCGCCGGGTGATCACTGACGGGCCCCTAACGAGGTCTCGAGCTTCTGAGATCATTCATTCCGGTCACGATTACTGAGCAGGTCGCTCCCCTCAGAAGCACCACAGGCACCTTCTGCGATATATCTATGAGATCTCACAGCAAGCCCAGAGTTCAGGGAACGGAAAGAGTTTGTATGAAAATGTGTTGGATGATCGTGGCAGCAAGCATCGCCCTCGCTGCAGACCCGGCTGCAGACGGAACAAGCCAGGTGATCGCGGCCATGGAATCCTTCAAGCAAGCAATGCTGCATCGGGATCGGGCCGCACTCGACCGCATCCTGAGCGACGATCTGCTGTACACGCATTCTGCCGGCGCCCTTGAGACAAAAGCCCAGTTTCTGGAAGCAATTGTCTCAGGCAAATCCGTCACCGAAAAACTGGAATTCGGAAAACCAACCGTGCGCATCTACGGGAACACCGCACTCGTAAAACTTCGAGTGGATCTCTGGCACAGCCCGACGAATCTCGTACAAATGGACGTGCTGCATGCCTGGGTCAAGCGGGGAAACGAATGGAAGATGGTCGCCCGGCAAGCCACACGACTGGCGAAATAGTCAGGGCCGATCAAATCCGTAGAGCGTGGCGGCACTGTCCCCAGGGTGACGACGCAGAACCACCGACTGCGGATAAGCAGCCTTCACCAGAGCAAGCGGGGATGCGAAGCCGAGCGGATCAGTCGCATCGACAATCACAACCGAACGAGGGGCCATCGCAGAGACCAGCTCCGGAAGATCGTAGTGGCTTAAGACTCCGGGAATCACCTGCTCAACGACACGCTTGTGCATCGGTTGCTCGACCACTGCAAGGTAACTTTGAAGCGTCTCGTCGAGCACGACGCGGCGCAGGCGGGGGTCGAGCACCGCAGCATGCAACATCGGGACGCCACCGGCCTGCTTCCCGACTCCATAGATTCGCTGCGGGTCCACGTCCGGCCGGGCAGCGAGCAGACTTACGCCGCGCGAAATATCAGCAGCACGGCTCCCGACCAAGGTCTTCCCGGAAAGAAGCGCGGTCATCGCGTTATTGTAATCTCCAAAGTAGCGAGTCCAGTCCGAGCTGCCCTCGGCATGAGGGTCGCGCGTTTCTCCGAAGCCTCGGGCGTCGATCGATAACACGATGAGCCCTTGCCGCAGCAGGGATTCAATCTCTTTCGTATCAGCGGCCTTGCCCTGTCCATTTGCAAAGAGAACTGCCGCCTTCCGCGCAGCGCCGCCCTGCGGCAGAAACAGAAGTGCGGGAATCTCAATCCCCGGTTCACTCTCGTAGACCAGTTTTTCGATCCGGTATCCATCCCGCTGGAGAGTGCCAAAGGGCTTGGCGATTGGCGCTCCATTCGCGGGTTCGTAGCCAATCAGATTGCGGACCAAAGAGGCTGAGGGCTTAGACCGCGGCAGGGAGCGAGCCCGCGCGAGATTCAAGGAAGTTACGGTTTCGCCGTCCAGCGAGGTCTGCACCTGGCCCGTTGCGGTGCCCCATAGTTCTTCTTCGAGATGAACGGTGACAGGCGAGTCCGGAGTGGTCTCCTCCACACCCTTCAGCCATTTATCGAACCAGCGGTAGGCGGCGAGGCGCCGTGGGCTGGTGTAACCATGTCCGTCATCAGCCTCCGTCATGGCCAGTTTGTCAGAAGCGCCATACAGTTCATAGACTCGCTTCGCTTCGGCAAAAGTCTCACGCGCGCCAGAGATCGAGAAGAAGTCCTGAATGGCGGAAAGCACCAGATAGGGCTTCGGAGCAAAGGAATGGAGGTAGTCGCCAAAGTCCAATCCATCGGCAATCATCGGCGGAATCACCTGCTCCGCATCCTGGGGCCCAATGCTGCGGAGAAGTCTGCTGAAAGATGTGATGTAACAAGAGGGAGCGGCCACCTGGATGCGATCGTCGAGGGCCGCAAGATAGGCCGTATGCGTTCCACCGCCGGAGTTCCCGGTCACGCCAATGCGCTTCGGATCCACCTCCGAACGCGAGACGAGATAGTCGAGTGCACGAATCCCATCCCAGATCGTATAACGCGCCAGCGGATTGCCCGTAAGAAGAGTCTGCGTGCCGAGGAGGACGTGCTCCGTTGTGGCAGCGACGCCTTGCGACTGCTTTGTGTCCCTGTTATAAAGCTGAACTCGTTCTCCCTGCCCCACCATCTCCCAGGCGAGACAAACATAGCCCTTCCGCGCAAAGGTGCCCAGGATTTGCTGCCACACGTCATTTGACTTCGCGCCAGGCTCATGGCCCAAGGGAAAGAGGATCGCCGGATAGGGCCCCTTACCTTTCTTGGGGACATACAGGTTGGCAGTCACAAAGAAACGAGGCTGACTCTCGAAAACAATCTTCTCGATCCGGTAATCATCGTGCTCGATCACACCGGTGACTTTCGCATGGAGAGGGGTTCGCTCCGGAAAGCCTCCCAGTGCACGAGTCAGGCGTTCCCGGACATAAGCTTTGCGGCTCTGGACATCAGCGAGGGTCCATTGAGCGACGCGCTGCTTGCGCTGCTCCAGCAAGCTGAGCGCACGATTCCGCTCCAAGTTGGCCAGTTGGTTTCGCAGTTCGCGATAGTCCGTATGGTTGGTCAGAAACTGTAGATCTCGATCCTGCGCATACAGGCCACTCGCAAGCAGAAAAAGAATCAGACAGAGGACAGATTGCTTCACTTCACAGGCTCCTGGCGGGGGCATTCAAGGAGGATTGCTACGTTTTCGATGGCGCCTTCCGGCACATCAATCGAGTAGCTTCCTTTGCCGTTCCCAATTTGTTTTTGTTCCCGCTTCTCCTGTCCATTCTCCTTCCAAACATGCGTCACCAGAAAAGGCGAAGGCTGCTTTGCCGCTGCAGAGTAGCGGGCCAGACGGAAATCATCGATTGCCATGCCATCGAACTCATAGCGCAGATAGACCTCCTCCGTGCTGTTTGGCAGATCGCGGACATGCCGGTCGACTTCGGGCCAGCGGAGGGTGCGATCGATCGGATCGCCATCCAACCACTGCAGCTTGGGCTCATGCCTCCAGAGAGTCCTCCAGGGCCCTCTGAGACTGGTGGCCCAGGAGATGGTGGCCGACGGCGTGCCGGTCTTTGGCCAGGGCGATATCTTGCGAAGCTCCGCGGTGAACTTGTCCGGAGCAAGGCCATCGCGCAGATCGAGAAAGCGGCCCCCGGCGTCGAATCCAGTCAATGACGATAGACGGAAAGTGACGCTCCCCGGCCCGGGCTTTTCATTGCGAACAAAGCCTTGTCCGGCCTCTTCGACATAAACAGCATTCGAGAGTGTTGCGATCTCGGCAACTTGCGAGGGCGTCACTGGAATCGGATGCCGCGCGACACCTGCAGTGCGCACATGGATTTCATTGTGACCAGACACGAGCGCTGGCAGCGTCCGGGGATTCAGCGCGAAGTCTGTGGCCAGAACAAGATCTCGGATCTGAGCGGCCTTCGAAGTGAAGCGCACGAGATAGCTATAGTGGCCCGACACCGCCGATTGCTTACCGTGCTCCCCGCGCGCGAGCAGAGCAGGCGACACGGTCCAAGGTCCATTGTGGGGCCCGGCAATCGTGCCGGCGCGCAGCCATCGAGAGCCACCATCGGTCGACGTTTCAATGTGGAGCGAATCGCCAGCCTGGACCTCCAAGTTCATCTGAAACTGAGCATCGATCATCACATACGGAGAGTGCATGGCAACCGTGAAAGAACTCTTGGCCTCCGGGCGATACTCCATGCGCCCGGTGCCCCAGACACGGCTGTCTTTCTGGCTGCGCGGCCCATCCTGAGTCCGGATTTTGTACTCGGCGATCTCCTGTGGAAATTCGCGGCCATCGGCAAAAGGTAAGTAATAGAGATGGTCTGCAACAGGCCGGAAAGAACGGATCATCCGTTCGCCAGGGCGCAACACGAAATCCATCGTATGGCCTTCGGAATAGCGCTGGTAGGGATAGACCCAGTTGTCCTGAGCAGTTGTAAATAGTTCAGCAAGTCCCCCGATCGCATTCGCGCGGACATCGGCGGGATACCAGGGCGAATCGGGTGGCTTCGCCAAATGCCGACTGAGAATCGAGCCATCCTTCTCGAGTTGACGGACAGAAGCAACAAGACCGCCGCCTGTGGTGTTGTAACCCATCATGTCGGAATCAAAGTAATGGTAGGCGCCGTCATAGAAGACTTCAGCAACAGTGTGGCCAGTGAGGAACCAGACACGGGCATCGACAAAACCACCCGCTTCAAATGTCGCCTCCAGCAGAGGGGCAATGTGATAACAGAGGCCGAAGCCGTAAGAGTTGAGGAGCTTGAGAGGATCGAGCACTTCGCCTTTTGGCTCTTCATAAGCCCAACCGGCGATGTGATAGATCATGCCTGGTTGAACGAAACGTCCATCGGTGAGAAAGAACCGCCAGATCGCTTCCGCCTTCTCTCGCGGCGTCCGGGCATGGGCCTCCGCATAAATGTCACGAACCAGCGTCGGCAGGCTACTGGTGTCTGCCTGTCCTGCCTTGGTGACAATCGGCGAATACACTTGCGCCTGGCTCAGGAGAACGAAGAGGAAAGGAAGGAAGCGTTTCATATTCAGACTCAGATGAAAAAAGCCCGGCGCCGCAAGGGATCGGCACCGGGCTTCGAGTGGCAGCTTAGAAGTCGAGACGACCCTGGAACTGCACGAGTCGCGGCAATCC
The DNA here is from genome assembly GCF_000702445.1 of Bryobacter aggregatus MPL3. NCBI lineage: Bacteria > Pseudomonadati > Acidobacteriota > Terriglobia > Bryobacterales > Bryobacteraceae > Bryobacter > Bryobacter aggregatus. The sequence continues at coordinate 2,671,253 of NZ_JNIF01000003.1, read as the reverse complement.
CACTCCAGCGGTAATGACACCGGCGGTGTTCGGAAGACCGAGATTCTTATGATTGAGCAGGTTAAAGATCTGCGCTTCCAGACGGAACTTGACGCGTTCCGTAATTGGCGTGATCTTGTAGAACGAGGTATCGATGTTGTAGAACCCAGGACCCGTCATGTAAGAGCGCGGGATGTAGTTCAGATAATCGTTCTCGAGTGTGTTGGCACGGCGAATGTAGGTTTCGCCGTTGTAGGCGACACCTTGATCGGCGCGATTGATACTGGGGTTAAACCAACGCTCGGCAGCGCGCTGATCCTTCGGCAAGATGCCGTCTTTCCCCGGAGCAAGAATCGTACTCGAACCGCCGACGCTGTAATAAGGCGAGAAGAATAGACCGCTGCGCTTATAGAAGAAGCCAGAGGCGTTCCAACCCGAGACAAGACGATCGACGACGCCATTCGCATTCCCCAGGAACTTCTTGCCCTTCCCAAACGGCAACTCGTAGTTCGAGTTGAAGCTCAGCGTATGGCGAGGTAGTGCGCTGTCATTTCCGTAGATCGAACGGAGACGGCTATCCATCGACGCGTTTTTGGTAAGTGCGGCAGGCAGCAACTGGAGATTCGAGAACGAGTTATTGCTGCCTTCTGAAGTGGTGAGGGTCTTCTGGTAGGTATAGAAACCCTGGATTACAAAACCGTTCTCAAAACGGCGCTTCACTTCGGCCTGGAACTGATTCGAGTTCGCATAGCCCACAAAGCGAAGCAGGTTCATCGCGCTGGCGCTGCCAAGCGAGGAGGTGGCGAAATCCGCATAGGCGCGGCGTTCCGGCGTGGTGGCGCCGGCAGGCGAAAGCAGACGCGGCACCAGTGCATTGATCGGATCGTAGTTCGGCAGGTTGCTGCTGTGCGTTCCTACGTAGGAAAGACGAGAGCCAAAGCGGCCCGGCAGTTCCCGTTCGATCGTGACGTTCCATTCCTGCGCCATCTGAGCCTTATAGTTCTGCTCCCAGGGAAGGAAGGAGAAGCCGTTGTTCTTCTGGATGTTCAGAGCACTCGGATTGAGGAAGGCATTCCCGAGGTTGCGAGCATTCGGAGACTGGTTCTGGTAACCCGCGGCAGCGCCAGCCGGAAAGGCCAACGAGGCAGCAACGGAATCATTGTTATCGACAAAGCTCTGGAAGCTATAGCTATACGGAGCATTGCGGCGGGTGTTCTGGTGATACTGCACAAGCGGCATCGCCCAGTAGTAGATGCCATAGGCGCCACGGACGACGGTCTTGCCCATGGAGTAGGCGACGCCGAGACGCGGAGCGAAGTTTGCCTTTGGCATGTTCCACAAGCTGCTGGCAAAGCCTGCCTGCTCAGCGGATTGCAACTTTAACCCGGCGCGGAGATAACCATCGACAACATTCTGAGGAAAGCCCTGCTTCGTGATCGAGCCGCCACCGGGGTAGACAACCGTTGGGCCACCCGGCGTGTTGAGATTCAGATTCGAGATCTGGTCGCGCTTATCGGCGAAGGGAGTCCAATACTCATAACGGAGGCCGAGATTCAAGGTCAGACGGCGGCTAACGCGCCAGTTGTCCTGGGCGAAGAAAGAGTAGTTCGTCTGGCGCGTATAGAAACGCGGGTATTGGTTGAGTGTGGAAGAATCCGTATACCCCAGAAGCAGGTCGGCAAGACCGGCGCCGGTGTTGGGGATTCTCTGGTTCATGATTCCCTTGGATGCGGCAGACGGATCCATCAAGGAGGTGAAGTTCCCGGAGAAATTGTAGTCGCCACCGGGCTGTCCGGTCTCATAAGAGTTCGCCGCGCTCCGTTGCACGAAAACGCCAAACTTCATCTCATGCTTGCCACGAGTCCAGGAGAGGTTATCGGCGAAGTTCAGAGTGAGAACAGGCGCATCTTGCGGGTTGTCGCGATCGATGCACTCGAAGTAGCCGGAACTCGTCCAATCATCGCCAAAGCAGAAGGAGGGCCATGCCACCGATCCCGGATAGGTGGGCAGACCCAGAGTCTGGGTGATTGGCGGGTCGAGGACTTGGGGACCGCGATAGGCGCGGAAGCGCTGCACGCCGCCACGGATTTCATTCACGATGGCCGGGGAGATCAATTGCGTGAAGGAGAGCGCTGCGTTGTGCCCCCCAATTTTACGAGTGTTCGGATTCAGGAAATAACCGACGCCGAAATTGTCGTTGTCTGTGTTGGTATAGCGGCCAGAGAGGCGATTGGTGCCGAATACCTGATCGAGCTTAGAGGTCAGCATCCGCTTGTCATCCCGCAGACGGGCATTCGGATTCTGATAGTTCCAACCCTGGTAATACAGAACATTGTTCGTAGGATCGGGCAGATAGCCAACCACCTTACGGCCAGCGGCATTCATCCGATCCGTAGGAACCCGATTGCCGGCAAACGGAGTGCGGACATAGCTTCCAGTGGCTGGATCGAGACGAGTGCTGAGTGGATCGTAGAGGCGGATCTGGTTGCCGGCTTCATCGGTATAACCCGAGAAGTCGCCTTGCTTCATCGCAGCGGTCGGAACCGTATAGCGCTCATTCTGGGCCGAGCGTTGCCGAATCCCTTCCAAGTCGAAAAAGAAGAAGGTCTTGTTGCGGCCGTCGTAGAGTTTCGGAATCCACACAGGGCCAGAAAAGTTCCCGCCGAACTCATTTCGGACCAGGAAGTTCACCTGCTGTTGGCGATAGCTTTTCGCTGCGAACTTGCTGTTCTGGATCAGCTCAAAAAGCTGGCCATGGAACTGATTGCCACCGCTCTTGGTCACCACCTCCACCATGCCAGGACGGCTGTATTCCGCATTCGCGTTCGAGGTGCTGACCTTGATTTCCTGGATTGTGGGAATCGACTGCGGCAAGCGCTGCAGTTCGTTCGTATAACGCTCCGTGGCGGTCATGCCATCGACAAGATAGTCGACAGAGCCTCCGGGAATCCCATTCACGCGCGTATACGCCGCGCCCTGTCCAGCAAAGCCACCGGCAACCACACCAGGAGTGAAGTTCAGAATATTCTGAAAGTTGCGATTCTGGAGCGGCAGCGCTGAGATCCGAGAGGCTTCTTTGACGTCCGACAGATCGGACGATTCGGCACTGATTACCGGAGTGACGTCCTCGACCAGAACAGAAGTACTGACGCTACCGGTCTGCAGCACCTGGTCGACGACTGCCTCCTGCGCAACGCGTAGAGTGAGTTTACCCGCCCACTCGGCAAAGCCTGCCGCGGTAGTCTTAACTCGATATTCGCCGGGGGGCAGCGCTACAAATTCGTAGCGGCCATCGGCCCGGGTGATCGATTGTCTCTTCTCCCCGGTTCCACTGTTTGTGAGTTCTACATTCGCCTGTGGCACACTGCCACCCGACGAATCTGCTACCGTTCCTTTAATCGACGCGTTCGACAACTGGGCGGGCGCCTTGCCGACGGTCATCCATATCAATAGACATGTGACGAGTCGACAGAATAGTTTTCCCTTCGCCATAATTTGGCCTCCTTAGAAAGCTGGTTTTCTTCCACTCCACGTGGAGCGGAACAGATGATGCTTGTGAATTTGAAACGCCTGATAGAGAGCTTCACTTCCATAGCGAAGATCAGGCGTAAAGTGATAAGTCCAGGATTCGCAATCGAGAATCAGCGGGATTTCGACATTGCTGGGTGTACTGCCTGCAACTTCGATGAGGCTGGTCCGATTCTTCGCACCTGTCCATTCGAGTTGCTTCTGCTCCTGAATGTCTGCGACTTCCGTCAACCAAGGGGAATCGCTATAGACCTTGGCGCGGCACCAGTTGCCACGGTCCAGGCCATCGATGCCTGCAGGCAGTTTCAGCCAGATGGTCGCGCGTTCCCCCGGTTGGAGGATGCCATCACCATTGCCTGAGCCTTCTGTCACCGTACGTGTCACAGGCCCACCGCCCCCCTGATTACCTTTTTGCCGAAAGACATGAAAGCTTTGTGTACGGCCATCAAGAACCCGCATCTCAATCGGCTCAGTCAGCCCATCGGGAGCGATCTCGACATCGATCGGAGAGACCTTGTCATCAACTTTCAGGTGCAGACGGGCATGCGCCCATTCGCTGGAACCGGAGTTGAAGACCACAGGAAAGATCAACGTGGCCGTGCCGTCCACGGTTGCCGCAACCACGCCCTGCTCGATCTTGACGGTCGGATACTCAGAGCGCAGTTCCGCGCTGAGTGTCCGGGATGCGCCCGGATTCCAGATCCGGACTTTCAGTTGAACAGGCTCACCAGCGACAAAGCGACGTATCTCCGGTAGAACAATCAGCTCATTCCCTTGGATATGAATCTGGCTCCCATCACAACCGGTCCGGATGGTGAGCCGACCCTCCGCGCTGGCCTTGATTTCATTGCGCCGGATTGCGCCGCTGGCAATGGATAGTTCTGAAACCCCATAGGTCTTGCCAGCAACATAGAGCGGGGCTGTCGTGACCGTCACCGCACGACAGGAGGCCGCAGGGCCGTCGGGCGCCCAACGGCGGGTTCGCAACCGGAAACCATCGGCAGTCGCGTCTTCGATCGATACCAGGGCAGCCTCTCGAATGTCCGTCGACACCTGATAACCACGAACTTCAAAACTGCGATAAGGGCTCGTGTAAGTCCAGTGATCGGCTAGCTGATCGCGGCGTGGATCGTTGAAAGCGCGCAGGTGAAACTCGAAGGTCTCTCCAATCGAAGTGGCCCAGTGCCGGTGGTATTCGTCCTGGCGGAACTCGAAGTCGACAGAGGGAGTTCTCGCATAGGCGGCTCTCGTTTCCTCGTGATACTGGCTGATGTAATCGCCAGAGGCACGTACCAGGCGCACGCTTGCGGACTCATGCAATGCGACATGATCCTTGGGACGCCAGAGCGAGCGGCGTCCGGACTCACCCAGAAAGAACTCGGGGCCTGGATTAAAAGCAGATGCGCTCCCAACCAGTTCCGGATAGCGAGCGCTGAGCCATAAGCTCATAAAACCGCCCATGCTCAAGCCGGAAGTAGCACGATAGCGCCGCCCCGTTTGCGTCCGATACTTCCCATCGATATGTGCGATGAGTTCCTGGAAGGCTTCCCCAAAGTCGAAGTCTCCACCCTGTTCGCTTACGTCATAAGGCGTTCCAGCGTAAAAAGACGTGTAGTGCTTGGCGACAAAGCCATCCGGCGCAACCACAATGGCATCGTGATCTTTGACAAACTTCGCGATCTTCGGAACCGTATCTTGGCCCTTGTCATAGGCCTCTAGCGTGTACCGATCGCTGTGACCATGGAAGTAGTAAATGACGGGATAGCGCTTTTGCGATTGCTGATATCCAGCAGGCAGAAACACGCGATAGTTGCGCTCCCCGGCAAAGACCCGCGAGGAATAAGTCGCATCCTGAAACGAAGGCGCCTCCACTCCCAGCAACAAGATCGGCAACAGGAGCGCAGAGATCACTTGACGTTCTCCCTGGCATCGAGAGGAGCCTTCGTGACCACCTCAACCAGTCCAACGATCTCATCGAGACTATTGCGAACCGGCGCCAGGACGGAGACAAATCCGTTCTGCCCTGTAACCGTCACTCGCTTCCCTTCCCGCAACACAGCAAGCATCGGCTCCGGCGTATCCTGAAACAATTTGCCCCAGGGCCAGAACTGGCTCATCTCGTGACGGTTGCGGATCACAACATGCACCCGCGTCAGATCCGGTTGGATCGGCATCCACAGGTTGACATCCACGGGAAAGTCGGCCAGTCTCGCCAAACGCATGAGCGTCTTCTTCGTGGCGACAAAAGCAGCTTCGTTTACCTCATAGTTGTCCGCATCGGCCCAGCGGTCTCTGGAAGGATTGCGCAGCATATACTCGAGCGCCCGAGGCGTCACAATGCGTTGGCAAAGATCGCCATCCACCATCACGGTGGCAGTCTTCGCAATCAATTCCATCTCTCCCCGCATCTGCGGAGCCGGAAGCTGAGCCAGGGTCAACAAGGCCAGTAGAAATTTCATTGCAAGGACTCCCGCACGCGCATCCAGGCATCAGAACGAATCGTGGCAAAGCGCGATTCAAAAGGCTGCTGTGCCTCTTCGAGCGAGACGTTGTTCCAATTGAGTACCGGTGTCGAGGCCATTGCCGGACGCGTATTCTGCCAGTCCTTAAGTGTCGTTCCGTTGAAGCGTTGCACCACTTCTTCCTGCACGCTGGCTCTCGACCCGTGGCCTGCCTTTGCTTCGAGCCGCGCCAAATCCTGCATGCAGTTGCGCTGCAGCTTGAGCCGGACACTCGAGAGTGGGGCTCCGATGCCGAAACGATCCCCCGGATACACTAAAGTTTCCCCGCCGCCCTCCAAGGCGAACCAGGGGTCTGGCCCGGGATCGACAGTCTGCCAGCGAACAAATCCTTGCACTCCGGTGATCCAGGATCGCAGCGCATTGAGCGTGATCGATGCCGACGGCTTGTTCACCGCAGGCGTACCGCCGTAGGCCCAGATCTGATCCCCGCGCGCCTTCAACTTCTCCACGGAACCGGGGTACCAACTCAACATGCCCTCCCCGGCAACCCAGAAGTTCACCGTACCGTGCAAGCGCTCAAACTGATCTTCCATGCTCCAGCTCGTATCCGAGCGCGTCACAAACCGAACGGGCGTATCCCGCGGAATCGCTTGATCAAACATTTTGCGGAACGCAATCACCGCATCGTTGTCTGCGACGAAGCGGACCTCGTCGCCATCCCAAGAGAATCCCTTGTAGCGTTTCTTGTGGTTGAAGAACAACTCAAAGTAGGTCGAAGTCCAACCCTTCTCGCGGAAGTGCTTCTCCATCGCGGAAACCACGTTGGTCAGCTCCACCTGATAGCCCGGCTCTCCCCACCAAAGAAAGGACGCCGGCCATTCCGGGTTGATCGGCAAATAAGCATAAGGGATTGGCTTCGCTCCCCGGCGAGTCCCCCGGAAAGCAGATCCATCAAGAAGTGGTCCATAGTGGCGGTCAAAACGATCCCAACTGGAGATACGTTTGTTGCGTCCAGAACCGCTCAGTTCGGGCGCAAACTCCGGTCCCACCTTGCCCGCATGACCGTAACCCAGTTGATGGAAGGCGCCGCGATGCTCATAGAAGACCCGGTGATAGGAATGGATCATCGCAAAGAGCGCGTCCTCGTTCCCCTTCGGCAGCGTATTGGGATACTGACCGAACATCCAGGAACTGCCGTAAGAATTATGGTCCAGGGTCAGGACATCGGCACTGGGAATCTTCTCCGGCAATACACGCACCGTCAGCTTCACCAGCTTCGTATCCGCACCATCAGCAACCGTAATCTGCACCGGATACACACCCACGGGCGTATCCGCAGCAATCCAGAAATCCAACCAGAAGGCTCGTACTTTTTGCCCGGCGATCCGGTTCTCAAGTCCAGCCGGTGTCGCATCGTAGGGAATCAAGGCATCGGGATAGTAACGTCCATCTTCCTGATTGCGATGGAACCATTCGCGATAGATTTCAACGGCGAGTTTGGACCTCGGAGTCACCGTCACCGCAGGCCCTCCCGTCACCGCAAGATGCGCGGAAACATAGCCCCCACGCGCGGCGCGAATCTCCGTCAGATCCGTTGCGGCCATCCCCTGGTCCACCGCAACGATCCCCGCAAAGGGATCCGGGCGCAAGTGCTCCGGCAGAATCCGCACCTCCATGGCACAGCAAGCCGCCACACCGAGCAGGAGGAGACTAGTTCGCAATGTCCACATACCCGTGACGCTCCAGAAATCGGAAATAAGAAACAAAATCAAAGGAGAGTGGCCGCCCCATCTCCATCTCGGTTAGATAGGCCGCTTCCCCAACGGTCCGCTTGCCGTCGCACCAGTAGAGGGCAACGGTAACAACTTTGTCCCAAGCACCTGAAGGGAATCCCTCACGCTGTTCCGGGGCAAGATCGTCCAAAGGAATCGTGCCAATGCGCTTGCGGCGCACCACAAACTGAGCTGGATTCGCAGTCCTGACATACGGATGCACCCCGGCATCGCGGAGACGGGAAGTCTGTAGATCACGAAACTGCTTGAGTTTGTGGAGCATCGGCGACAATACCGCTGGCGATGCGCCGAGCCGGGCCAGCCCTCGCAAGGCATCTTCATTGCGATCCGCAATATAGTCCAGACGTGAAAGCGAAAAAGAGGCAGCGCGAGCATCACCTGTGCCCACTGCATCAAGACCACGCGAAGCCACGCTGCGCAGATCCTCCATCGCCGCATCGAGCGTAATGTTCGCCAGCCACGGCACATCCTTCTCGCCAGCAGAAGCGGTGTAGTACAGATACTCGGCCACCAGTGCCACCAGGTCTCGCATAGAGCGGAGATCCACGGTCTGCGGCTTGTCGGCACTGTTGTGATGAGTCACATCTCCCGTGCCGCTGTAGATCCATACATTCGGAACTCCGATCGCCGGCTCACTCAGATAGGCATCGGTACCAGTGGCATGCTCGGCCACATGCGAAGGACGCTGGCGGGGCAACACCGCCTTCGCAATCCGCGGCATCAACGCATCAGTCCAGGCCTTGCCCACATGGGGGGCACGATAGACCGTGTACTCGGTGCCTGCCAGCTCATAGGAGGCGGCCGGAGTATCCACAGTAATCGACGCAATAGTCCGCTTCATTCGCTCACGATGCGCCTCAATGTAATGCAGAGAACCGTACATCTCCGGCATCAGCAAAATGCGAATCCCTCGCCGCGGTTTCGGCAAGGTCCCAGACGCAATCAGCGTCTGTAAGGTGTTCATCGCTTCAATGCTGGCCGCAACTCCGGTTGCGTTATCCTGGGCCCCCTGCTCCGCCGTGTGAGCCAGGACAAGCACTTCTTCCTCCGTAGTCCCAGGGATCAATCCAGTCAGCCAAGGGTAGACACCTTCATAGAAACGCGTGGAAACATCGGCATGAACCATCACTTTGCCCGCGGCCAGAAGTTGCTGCAGATGCTGCACCTGACGGGGCGTTGCCGAGAAAGAAAGCAAAGGAGTGCTGGTCTTGAGAAAGCCCCAACCATAATCGCCCCAGGCATTGATCCATTGGCGATCGTCGCCCAGTTTCGGATTTTCGCTAAAGCCATTCAAGGCGCCGGCCGCGCCATGCTGCACAAGCTTCGACTTGAGATTCGCCGAGTTTTCGTGGGTCAGAACGAGCTTGCCCTTGACGTCTTTCCAGTCCGTGGTCTCGAGATCAACCAGTTCCAGATCCAGCCCTCCGGCCGGAGTGGCCCCACTCCACATCCCAAGACAGGCAGGGCTCGCCTGATAGTCGCAAAGAGAAGCGCGCTCAGGACCAATCAAATCCAGACGCGCATGCGCCACGTCCCATGCCAGCGGCATCGTCCAGAAACCGACTTGTGTATGACCATCAGCAGGCGCGGCGCCTCTCGCCAACTGCTGCACTCCGCTCTCGTCTAGACGCACCTGCAAGTATTGCGCGGTCTCCTGAAATTTCGGAAAGCGGAACCACCGGTCGTTGGCGTAAACCCGGACTACCGTCTCGAGTGCACGCTCCGCATTCACCGCCGCAAAGATTGTGCGCGACAAAGTCGACAGGGGTGAGGATTGGGCAAGCAGTGCTCCGCCCACTGCAACCGCGAGGACGGCAGCCCGGGAAAATGGCGGCATGTGAAAGAACCCTGAACCCATTCGTGCGACTTGCAAGAAAGTCTAGCCCGATTCTCTCGGCTGCGTCAAGAGAGACCCTTAGTCGGGACGAAATAGCGGGGCAAAGGCAAGTGTGGCAGCCCCAACCAGAGCGCCTTGATCTGCCAGAGCAGAGCGTTGCACGCTCAGTCCACGGAAACCAGGCCAGTCCGCATGATCGGGAAACTGTCCCAGAATCGCTTCATGCAGAATGGGCCAAGCCATGTTCAACGTTGAGCTCACCACAACCACTTCCGGGTCGAGCCCCCAAACGACATTGACAACGCCCAGCGCCAGGTAGCGGGCCGTATCTTGCACCACCTGCATCGCGATGGCATCGCCATCCAGCGCCTTTTGACAGATGCGCCGCACTTTCGCGCCGCTGTCTGAAGTGGTGGCGGCTCCATGCCCAAGAGCGGCGCGGTAGCGATCGCAGACCGCTGTATTGGAAACCAGCTTCTCCAAACAACCCGGCCGGTCATGCCGCAGGTTGCCGCCATCGTCAACGATCACCATCTGCCCAAACTCACCCGCGCTCATCGAACGGCCCGCATAGAGTTCGCCATTCAGAATCGAGCTCACACCCACGCCCTCATCCACACGCACATACAGAAGACAGGTGGGCGCATGCTCACCCGCCGTCGTGTAATCATACTCAGCCGTTGCGGCAGCGCGGACGTCATTTTCGACAGAAACCGGCAGGCCCGTAGCATCTGCCAGCATCTCGCGAAGCGGCACATGGACCCATCCCGGATCGTTGCCCATCTCGACCACACCCGTCCTGCTATTGACAATGCCACGCGCGCAGACGCCAATGCCATGCAATGCCTTGCGTCCATGAGTTGCGCAGTAATGCTTCACATGCTCTGCAATCAACTTCACCGTTTGCTGCGGTGTGGCGGGTGTGCGGGCTGAGGTTGTCTCGCTCAAGGTGCCGCGCATCGTCGCCACCGCGAAACGAGTCTCCCAGTTCTGGATCTCGACCCCAATGGCCTTCGGGCCATCAGACAACTGCAGTCGCGTCGCCGGACGCCCGCCAGTCGAGTTTTCCGCGCCTTCTTCAGTCACCAGATTCTGCTCGAGCAGACCTGCAACAATGCGCGACACCGTTCCTTCGGAAAGACTGCTGCGCCGCGCCAGTTCCGCGCGCGACATCCGGTTCGCCCGGCGGAGCAACTGCAGCACCACTGCGCTATTGGCGCCACGAACTTGCTTCGGCCGCAAGACGCCTCGGCTAGGAGAGGGAGTGTGCGTCACGCTGCGGCTTGCCATTCTGATTTTCGATCAACCATGGACCATATCCCCCTGAATCCATGATATGTTGTCTGTTTCGACTTTTGTGCGCACCACAAGGAAGTGAGAATAGCATGACCGGCCTCAAGAAAAGCTTAGGCCGCAAAGATCTCATCATATACGGCCTGGCAATCCTCACCCCCACTGCGGTTTATGCCGTTTACGGCGTGGTGCAACAAGTCTCAAGAGGTCATGCGGTCCTCAGCTACCTGGCGGCAATGGTCGCAATGCTGTTCACCGCTGTGAGTTATGGCCGGATGGCCTCAGCCTTTCCCCAGGCAGGTTCCACTTATACCTATGCGCGAAAGTCGCTGCATCCTTCCATCGGCTTTCTCGCCGGCTGGGCCATGATTCTCGACTATGTGCTCATCCCGCTCCTGAGTTCGATCTTTGTTTCGCTCACCGCCCACCGGCTCATGCCAGAGATCCCCTTTGCCGCCTGGTCCTTTCTGTTCTGCGCGATCATCACCGTTACGAATGTCTTCGGCATTGAGGTCACCAAGCGGGCGAATGAAATCATGCTCGCCATCATGTGTGTCTCGGCAGCTTGGTTTGTGGGTGCAGCCCTATTCCATGGTGCGCCGGCACGCGCAGATGCGATCTACAATCCTGCTACTTTCGCGCTGCAGCCCTTGATGCTCGGCACCGGAATCGCGACGCTCTCCTATCTCGGCTTTGACGCCGTCTCGACGCTAGCCGAAGACACCCGAGATCCACGGCGTGACATCGCCTTTGCCACAGTGATGGTATGTCTCCTGCAAACCGCCATCTGTGTCGCCATTGCTTATCTCGCCACTCTCGTTTGGCCGGCAGAGCGCCCTGTCGCCGATGTTGAAACCGTGATCCTGGACATCAGCCGTCTCATTGGCGGCCAGTCTTTGTTTGGTTTCAATACCTTCGTCGTCATCGTCGCCGGAGTCGCGAGTTCGCTGGCCAGTCTGGCAGGCGCCTCGAGACTTCTCTATGGCATGGGGCGCGATCGAGTACTACCGGCCTCGATCTTTGCGCATCTGCACCCGCGCTATGCCACCCCAGTCCGTAGCGTCCTCCTCATGGGAGTCCTGTCCTTTATTGGTTCGCTGCTGATCAGCTTCCAGCAGGTCGTGGAACTGGTCAACTTTGGAGCATTCGCCGGCTTTGTTCTGGTCAACTGCAGCGTCATCGCGCATTACTATCTGCGCCGCGGACATCGCTCCGGCCTGCATTTTCTCACCAACCTCGTGTTCCCGGCCATTGGCGCATTGGTCTGTATCTACATTTGGCTGAGCTTGTCGAAGGACGCCAAGACAACGGGCTTTCTTTGGCTTGGAATTGGCGTAATCTATCTTGCCTTCCTGACGAAAGGCTTCCGGAAACCGCTCGAGAAAACATGGGAGTTGCCATCATGAAGTCTGTCCTCGAACGGGAGCTTGCCTCCTATGTCCGCCAGCGTGCCGATCGATTGACGGCGATCCTGAGTGACCTCGTTCGCATTCCCTCCGAGAACACCGCTCCCACCGGGGCTGAACAAGCCTGCCAGAACTATGTCGCCGCAACCTTGCGTGCCGCGGACTGGCAGCCCCATTCCTATTCCCCACTCGATGCGCCTGGGATCACAGAACATCCCGCCTATTGGCCGGGCCGCGACTACACCGAACGGCCCAACATTGCGGCGAGACGCACAGGCCGGGGAGGAGGCAAGTCGCTGATCCTGAGTGGACATATCGACACCGTTCCTGCAGGAGCCGCCTCCTGGGCGCACTCACCATTCAGCGCTCACATCGAGGGCAATCGACTCTACGGCCGCGGTGCGTTTGACATGAAAGCCGGGATCGCCGCAAACCTTTTTGTTGCGGAAGCACTGACAGACCTGGACCTCCGGCTGGCCGGGGATCTCACCATCGAATCCGTCGTCGACGAAGAGTTCGGAGGCGTCAACGGAACTCTGGCCGGACGGCTGATGGGCTATCGGGCCGATGCCGCCGTGATCTCCGAACCCAGCCTGCAGCGCATCTGTCCAGCACAGCGCGGAGGCCGCACGGTGCAAATCACATTTGCAGCGCCAAACGCGGGAGTGCTCTCCGCAGCAGCAGGGGCCAATGTTGCCGAGCAACTGCGGCTCTTCCTGAATGCCCTTCCGGACTTTGAACGACAACGGAAAGAACAAGCCCCCCGCCATTCGATGTACCGGCATCTCGCGCACCCGGTGCCCGTAACGGTGGCGCGAATCTTCACCGCAGCCTGGGGCACTTCAGAACCACCCAACGTACCGCCCCTGTGCCGGGTCGAGCTCTTCTGGCAGACCATGCCGGGTGAAGAGTGCTCCTCCATCGATCACCACTTTCACAATTGGTTCGACGCTTTCCTGCGCGCGCACGCAGCGTCATTCGCCATCCGTCCGCAGCTCGAGCATCCCATCCGCTGGCTTCCGGGCTCATCCTTGCCGAGCGATGCCCCATTGATTGGAGCTTTTGCGGCTTCCGCCCAATCGGTTCTGGGGGACACGCCGCAAGTATGTGGCATCGAAGGCCCCTGCGACATGTATATCTTTCATGACTTTGAGATCCCCACTCTGCTCTGGGGCGCGAAAGGAGCAAACGCTCATATGGCCGACGAATATGTGGAACTCGACTCGCTTATCGAATCCACCCAAGTCTTACTCAACTTTGTCTGCGACTGGTGCGGAGTAGCCCAATGAGAATACTGATCGTTGTCGCCTTCTGCCTCAGCCTCTGCGCGAAAGATGGCTTCGTTTCGCTCATGCCCAAACACGATCTCAGTGAGCACTGGACCGTCGAAGGCGCAACTCCTCCAGAAGCCTGGATGCTCCGGGATGGCGTCATCGCCACCACAGGGCAACCCAACGGATTCCTGCGCAGCAAGAAGAAGTATCGAAACTTCATTCTGCGAGCGGACTGGCGCTTTCAAAAAGGTTGGAAGCAGAAGGAAGGGAGCGACGAAGAATGGCCGAACGCCGGCTTCTTCATCCACGCTGGCCCGATCCAAGACGGCTGGCCCACCTCCCTTGAAGTACAAGGTTATTTCGGCGAAGTCGGGAGTCTGTTCGGGGTGCGCGGCGGCAAGATCACAGGAGCCAAACGCGGTCCTTTTGTCAAAGAGGGGCGTCCGGCATTTGGTGAATGGGACCACTACGAGATTACCTCGCAGAATGGCCATATTCGGGTCGTCCTCAATGGCGTCCTGGTGAACGAAGGCACTGGCGCCTGGCCCGAGGCCGGCAACGTCTGCCTGCAGTCGGAAGGTTGGCCGGTCTACTATCGCAACGTGGAGATCAAGGAACTGCCATGATGTCGCGACGTCAACTCCTCGCAGCCGCTCCAGCCATGGCCGCATTTGCCCAAAGCGCCCCCACCCGTTTCCCACTGGCCTGCATGACGCTGCCCTACTCCGCTTTCCCATTGGAGCGGGCGCTCACCGGCATCAAGAGCGCTGGCTATCAGCACATCGCCTGGGGCGTCAACCACAAAGAGCGTGACGGACGCACCCGGCCCGTATTGGCCGTCGAGGCGCCCGCATCGGAGTCGGCAGCCCTGGCCAAGCGTTGCCGCAATCTGGGACTCGAGCCGGTGATGATGTTCTCAACGGTGAATCTCGAAGCACCGCAGGCCCTCGACGCGCATCTACGCCGCATCGAGCAAGCCGCTGCGGCAAAGATCCCATTTCTGCTGACCTTTGGCAAGACGACAGCAGGCGAGTACCAGACCTTCGTCAACAATCTCAAGCGCATGGCCCCTGCGGCAGCCCAGGCGGGAGTGATGGTGGTGATCAAGCAGCACGGCGGCAACACTGCAACCGGAGCGGATTGCGCCCGCATCGTGCAAGAAGTCGGGCATGACGCAGTGAAGGTCTGCTACGACGCGGGCAATGTATTGGATTATGAGAATCACGATCCGATTGCCGATATCCTCACCTGCTGGCAGGACATCCGCGCCTTCAACATCAAGGACCACCGCAACACACCGAAGGACGAAGACTGCGGCCCTGGCTTTGGGGAAATTGACCATTACCGGCTGCTGGCCCCCGTCATGAAAACCGGCCTCAGCATCCCACTCACCTTCGAGAACATCTTTGAGCCGCTGCTTCCCCGCCCCACGACGCCGGAAGAGATCGACAAGCTGGCCCAACGTGCGCGCGAGTACATCGAAACGGTGCTGCGCGGTTTGGCAGCGGCTTGACGAATCACCTTAATCCCTATATGCTTTATATAGATTTAGTTTGTGCCCCATGCCAGCAAGCTCCCTTCGATCCAATCTCGCCTCCTTCCCCACAACTGGAAGCACCACCGTCATTAGCCAGGAACAGTTGCAGCTTGGGCTGGAACTCCTGAAGCAGGAGTGGGAAGCGGTGCGCCGCCGGCAGGAGTTTCAGATGGACTTGATGCGTCAGTTGGGCGCGGGCGCGACCGTAGAGTCTGGGGAACTCAGCCTCGACGCGATCAGTGGGTTGATCGCGCCAAGCACAACGGCTCCTGTTGTTCCCACACGCCTTGCGAAGGTGCTTGAGATGCCCATCCGTGGCACAGCCCGGCAGGCCTAGGCAGGCGCCGTGTTCCGGCATCTTCAAAATCAAAAAAAGGCCGGGCGCACGCAGCGCACCGGCCCTTTTTGTAAAGCTTTGAAAGAATTAGGCGCTCTTCGCCATCTTCTTCGTTCCCATGCTCATCTTCATGCACTTGTCCGCACACATGCGGCAGGTCTTCGCGCATTCCATCATCTTCATGTTTCCGTGAGCCATCTTTTCGCACATCTCGGCGCAAGCCATGCACATGTCGCCACACATCTTGCACATCGCCATCGACATGTCGGAACCGCGCATCATGAAGTCGGCAGACATCTGGCACATCTGCGAACAATCCATCATCATGCGCATCATCTTGCCATCACAATTCCCCATCTGCATGCATTCCATCATCATCTCTGTACAGGAGCGGTAGCAGTCCATGCAGCTCTGCATGCAATCTTGCATTTCGGCGGTCATCATTGTGCTTGTCATTGTCGTTCTTCCCTCTTTCAAGAAGTATCACGTCCTAGCCGCCAACCACAAGCACAAAATATTGATTCTAAAAGACTTATATCCTATCGGAGAAATAGGAGTTTCATCTCTAGCATGACCAGGGCGATAAGAGTAACATGAGAACGCTGTCCAAACGGTGCCGCTACGCTCTGCGTGCGCTCTATCGCTTGAGCTTGCAGTCGCAAGGCGAAGCGCTCTCGATCGCCGCGATGGCCGAGGAAGCGCAGATCTCCCGCAAGTTCCTCGAAGCGATTCTGGTCCAGTTGCGCAATCAGAATCTGGTGACGGCGCAACATGGCAAAAATGGCGGCTATCTGCTGGCGCGCGCCCCGCATCAGATCTTTCTCGGACAGATCATTCGCGCGGTCGACGGCCCGATTGTGCCGCTGCCTTGTCTGGCGGGACCGGAAGCCAAACCCTGCCCCGAGTGCCATTCCGAGGCAGATTGCCAGACCCGCTCGATCGTCGCAGAAGCAATTGAGGCGTCCAACCGTGTGGTGGACGCCATCCATTTAGCCGAAATTGCCCGCCGCCGGAACGAAGCCAAACGCAACGTCCTCGACTTTGAGATCTAGAAGTTCTTCATCAGATCGAGATCACGATACAGATGCGCCACTTCCTTCTCGTAGCCATTGAAGAGTAGGGTTGGACGCTTGGAGAGTTCACCCAGCCGGCGCTCCGTCGCCTGGCTCCAGCGGGGATGAGGAACATTCGGATTCACATTCGAGTAGAAGCCGTATTCATTCGCCTTCTTGAGGTTCCATGAGGTTGCCGGTTGCTCGTTGGTGAGACGAATCCGCACCAGCGATTTCGCACTCTTGAAGCCATACTTCCAAGGGACAATCAGCCGCACCGGCGCGCCATTCTGTGGCGGCAGCGCTTCTCCATACATCCCCGTCGCCAGCAAGGTCAGCGGGTGCATCGCCTCATCGAGACGAAGTCCCTCGACATAGGGAAAGGCGAGGCGGCCTTGCTTTGCCAGCGGCATCTGGCCCTCGTCGAAATAAGTCTCAAAGGCAACAAAACGTGCGCCTGATCTCGGAGCAGCCTTCTCGATCAATTTCGACAACGAGTAGCCCGCCCAGGGGATTACCGCAGACCAGCCCTCCACACAGCGGAAGCGATAGACGCGCTCCTCGAGAGGCGCCAGCTTCAGGATCTCCGGCAAGCTCAATTGCAGTGGTTTCGAGACAAGCCCCTCCACCCGCAGTGTCCAGGGATCGGTGCGGAACGACTTCGCATTCACCACCGGATCTTTTTTGTTCGTACCGAACTCGTAATAGTTGTTGTAAGTAGTAACATCCTCGATGCGATTCGGCTTCTCAGCGAGGCTCAGCGGACTCGGGCGCAGCGAAGGAAAGGGAACGGCGCTCGCCACCGCACCACCACCCAGTGCCGCGAGAAAAGCGCGCCGGCCCAGCCAGGCATTCTTCGGAGTGATCTGTAGAGATTGCATGTTCTTCGTAATTCGGAAGAGCCGCGGTTGCGGCCCTTCCTTCCATTTCATTAATAGACGATCTTCAGCGCAAACTGGATACTGCGATTGGGGATCGCCGTCGAGTTGATCTGGCCACGATTCGCACTGTTGAGATCCGTAACCGGAACTGCGAAGTTCGCCCGGTTCAAGGCATTGAAGGCCTCGGCCCGGAACTGCAGGCCCAGACGCTCGGTCACTCGGAACGCTTTGAACAGTCCGAGGTCGAAGGTCTGAATCCCCGGAGCCCTGATGATGTTGCGTCCAGCGTTTCCGAAGGCGTAAGTGCCGGTGGGCAGAACGTCGGAGAAGGCGGCAGGGTTGTACCACTGACGCACCGTCGGATTGTCGAGAACCGGATTGCCCACGACATTGGGACGGTTGGTGCTGCCCGTGTTTGAGATGTCCTTGCTGGTCGTGATGGTCACCGGACGGCCGGTCTGGACCGTGACAATACCAGTGGTTTCCCAGCCTCCGGCAACCGCATCCAGCCAGCGCGGCGCGCTGTTGAGATAAGCACGACCCTTGCCGAAAGGCAGTTCATAGACATAGCTACCGACATAGCGGAACTTGGCATCAAAGCCCGAAGGCGCCCACTCGGCATTCAGGTTGCGTGTATCGCGGATGCCGCCGTCTCCCGTGTTGCCACTGGATTGAGTCGACTGCAGATCGAGCGACTTGGAGTAGACCAAGCTGGTGAGAAAAGTTAAGCCATGGGCATAGCGGCGCTCCAGTTTCGTCACAAGGCTATGGAAGCTGGAACGTCCCACCGCATCACGCCAGGTGACACTCGACCACTGCGAATAGGGCCGGCGAGCCTGGATGTTGCCCGCACCGGGCACCGCCTGATTGATGTCATAGCTGATCGGCAAAGCGGTTCCCTTCGAGCCCTGATAGGTAACATCAAGCAGCAGGTTATTGACGACTTCCCGCTGGATGCCAAAGCTCCACTGCTGCATGTAAGTGGTGGGGAAATCAGGATTGACTCCGCCCGGAGCAACGCTGCCCCCGGCAGTTCCGCGCGGGAAAGGATTGTCCCAGGTGGCAAAGACTTCAGACGCCGTATTGGTCGTTGTAAAGGACGACAAGTAGGGAGCACCCAGGCCAAAGAGAGGAAAGAGGCCGTTGCCCACAACCACCTGATCAAAGAAGATGCCGTAGCCGCCACGAACAACCGTCTTATTGTCCTGGGTCAGACGATAAGCAAAACCAAAGCGAGGTGCAAAATTCGTCTTCGGCATCCTGTAGAGCGTGTTGCCAATATCCTTCGTGCCCACCAGATTCAACAGGCCTGTCGAACGATTAACGTCATACACACCACCCCTTCCTGAGTTCAGAAGGCCGGTATTCAAATCAAACTGCGACGTTTTGTCGGTTCTTTCCTTTTGCGGCGAGTTCAGTTCGTAGCGGACGCCATAGTTCAGTGTGAGCCGAGGCAGAACCTTCCAATCGTCCTGCACATAGAAGTTGTAGGAGCGGGTGTAAGGATGCTGATTCGGATCACCGATCGCACGGCTGGTGCTGCGGAGGCGGCCAGTCAAGAAGTCTGCCAGCGCGTTGCTCGAGTATTGCCCGTTGAAGCTAAAACTGCCCTTCGCACTCGAATCAAAATAAGAGTGCTTATAGAAGTACTGGTAGTCGCCACCAAACTTGTAAGTGTGCTTATTACGCACCAGCGTCAAGGAGTTCACAAGATTGATCGTATTGTCGCCGCGCCACTGGGGAGTGCCGCCGCCGATTCCGGTGATGCCCGTGATGCTGATGCCGGGAAGGCCGCCATTCACGCCATTGGTGGGCTGCACGCCAAAATCACCGCCTTGCGGGATGCCGAGAGCTGCCACAAGGTTACCGAGCGCATTGTCTTCGTTATTCCGGAGACCGGAGTAGCGGTTGTACCCGATGCGGAAGTCGTTGATCAGGTTTGGCGAAAAGATATGAGTGTCGGTGATCACCGCATGATGCGAACGCTGCTTGTCGAGAGTGCTGAAACCGGCAATGGTGCTCGGGGTGTACACAAAATAATCAAAGAACTGATACGACACCGATAGATTGTTCTTTGCGCTCACCGCATGATCCACACGAACAGAGAACTGATCTTGTGGCGTACGCGACGGCGTCGAATTCACATAATTCAAGCTGCCGGCGGCAGCTGCCAGATTCGGCAGTGGATAGTACTGCAGGATCTTGAGTGAGGTGGCGCTGAGTTGCGACTGCGGAATGACATTGCCCACCACGCCGGGAAGATTCACCGTTCCATTGGACTTACTAAAATCGCCACGGCGCTCCAACTCTGTCGGCACCGTTCCCTGACTGACGGTTACCTGCTTATTGCGCAGCCCCTCGAAGGTGCCAAAGACAAAGGTGCGATTCTTCCGGATCGGTGCACCAATCGACAATCCATAGTTATGGCGATTGAACGGCGCCAGATCGCCAGGGCTAAAGAAGTTGCGTGCATCAAAGTTGTTATTGCGGAAAAACTCATACACCGTGCCGTGGATTTCGTTGCTGCCAGATTTTGTGGTGACCAGCACTTGGCCGCCCGACTGGCGGCCATACTCCGCGTTAAAGGTGCCGCTCAGAATACGAAACTCGCGAATGCCGTCAATGGATGGCCGCACGCTGGGTTGGCCCGTGGTGCGGTCGTTGTTGTCGGTGCCGTCGAGAAGAAAGTTATTTGAGGTCTCCGGGTTGCCCGCGACATTGAAGCCGCCGCGCGCAGCAAGCGTAGCGCCTTGCGGGGGATTGAACACATTCGGCACAAGACGAGCCAGATCATAAAAGACACGTCCATTCAGCGGTAGTTCTTTTACTTTCTTCTCATCAATCACACCGCTATTGCTGCCATCCTCAGACTGAATGACCGGCCCGACTTCCGAGACAATCATCTGCTCGCTGGAGGCACCGATATCCAATGTGAAATCAAGTCTTGCTTCCTGGCCCACTTGCAGAACAAAACTCTCGTAGACTTTCGTCTTAAAGCCGTTGGCACTGGCTTCTACCGAATACGATTGCGGCGGCAATTGCAGCGCGAAGTAATCGCCGGAGGCGCCGGTCTCAACTGGCCGCACGGTTCCTTTTTCCAGGTTCTTGATAATAATTTTCGCGCCGGCAATGACAGACCCCGTTTGATCTTTCACCGTCCCCCGCAAGCTTGCATTTACATTCTGTGCCCAAACGCCGGAGGCTGCCAGCAGCAGCAAAGATCCGGCGATCCAAAGTCGACTCATAAAAACTCCTCTCCGCTCCAGGCGGAAGATCACTGTATTGGCCGGGTTCGAAGAATCAGTGCTTACTGATTCCGGTCGGCGCGGCCTGCTTGCGTGGAGGCAACACCGTTTTCAATCTGGTTTTCACGCCACAAGCGAAAGTCTTCGCTGGTGCGTTGCAAAATATCGAGAGCGTCGCCCAGTCCCGGGGCTTCGCTCGTGGAGATCTTTTCGTAGATCTCGTGGCGTAGCGGACTGCGCAAACGCAAGAACACCCCGCTTGCGAGTAAGTAACTCAGCGGATAACGAAACACCTTTTCACGTAGATCAAAACTACGCAGCCCAGCAATTTCAAACTGAGCGCGAAAGGCAGAAGGAGCCGCCAGCGGCTGTGGCAAGCGGCGCTCTCCTGCATAACTCAAAACGGCGATCACCTCGCGCAAAGTGCGAGGATCAGGGTTGGCCATCGCATCTTCCCAAGCCAGGCGCGTCAACAGATTGGTTGCCGTGGTCTGGTGCTCGAGAGTCAGCAGCGCGATGGGATCGCTGCCTGGCCGCAGATAACGCGACGCCTCATAAACAGGCGAAAGCATCTTCGTCAACTGCGTCGTATCGCTCGGATCGATGGCCCAGGAGTTTGAACGATCTTCAAACTTATCCGGCACTCGATCCACATACCATCCGCCCCAGCGATCGCGAAAGGGCGTGTCTGGACTGGTGATGATCGATTGCTCGCCATGTGCCGGAACACCGTTCGCATTCGGCAGCACCGAACCAACAAAGACACCTGGAACGCCCATCGTGGCGGCCGTCTGATGACAGCTCAAGCACTGCGTCTGCCGCTCCAGCTTTCCTTCACGCACGGTATAGAAGGCCATCCCCAGCCTGGCATCCACCGTCGCAATTTCGATCGCAGCGGGTTGCGTCCAGGCCAGATAGGTATCGTCGTTGAAGTAGATCGCCCGGGGCGTTTTCGGCGAGACCTGCCGTGCCACAAAGCTGGTTTTCGAGAAGACCAGGGTCTGCGAATCGGGAGAGATCTCGAGCGCCGACAGAAGCGCAGCCAAGGTCTGGGGAACTGAGCCGCCAAGGGACTCCACACGATTGCTCGCGGCCTGATGCCGGTAGTCGATCGCAGGATGATCCAGCGGCAGATTGGAACGATAAGTTCCAGCATCCACCGCAAGCGACAGGAGTCTCCAGACCAAGAGAAGATGCATCAGCGGCCCTTGGTCTCTGCTTTCGCAGCTTCTGACCTGGCAGGCGCGGCCTTCGGTGGATCCACCTTCGGCGCCACCAGGCACTGGTCGGAGCGGCAGTTGTGAGAGTTCGGCGAACCAAGCTTTTCGAGCAGGGCTAAGGTCTCCGGATGCGGCAGGCCAAAGCGCGTCGGGCCATTTGCCATGTCGGCGGGCGAATCGCCCGTCTTCGTCTTGACATCCACCTTCGCGCCCTGCGCTACGAGGTAATTCACCATCTCGTTGTGTCCGATGTAGCCGGCGCCGTGCAGCGCCGTATAACCACGGCTATCGGCGGCCTGCACATACTCGGTCTTCTTGTCTCCAGCGCTAGCAACGCAGAGTTGCACTGCCTCAAGCCAACTGTCCGGAGCCACTGTCGAATGGTTTGCCATCCAGCCAATACCTGCGGCCACCATCAGCGGCGTGGCATTGGAAGCGGTGGCAAGAGTGGGGTCGGCGCCATGTTCGAGCAACACTTTCATCGCCGCCACATCAACCGATTGGGCCGCGCGCCAGAAGGCGGTAGCGCCTTTGCTGTCCACCCAGGTGGGGTCTTGTGAGAGTCCGCGGAACCACAGCTTCTTCTCCAGCCGCGCGTTGACGTTTGCGCCTTTTGCCAGCAGGATCCGCAAGAGGCTCAGATAGTCTGTTTCCTCAACCAGAACATCGGGCTGCGGATACCAGGCCTTCGGCGCCCAGCGGACGTCAATCAACGCAAAGAGTGGGCCAAGCCCTGCGTCATTCACCAGCTTCGGATCGGCACCCTTGTCAAGCAGAAACTTCGCGAGATCGAGATGCCCATTGATGATCGCCGTGATCAGCGGGGTGCTCTTGTCTGCCGCGCCGGCCTGATTCACATTGGCGCCGCCGTCGAGCAGCGCTTTCACCACGTCGAGATGACCATCGCGCGCCGCGATCAGCAGCGCCGTCTGTCCGCCGACTGTCGTCGTGCCGGTTTCGCGGGGCGAGAAGTTCGCGATGTCGGCAGCTCTAGCCGGCGCCCTCTCGGCTTCTCGCGGAGCAGCAGTTGCCGCATTATCCTTCACCGGCGTCACGTTGCCGTCCATGTCCATGCGCAGCCGTTCCAGCTTGCGCACCAGCGTGGTAATAGACGCATCCGCGCCGTGGCGCAGCAGCAGGCGCACAGCGGCGCCGCGGTTTAAGGCCGCGGCATAGAAGAGAGCCGTCTGGCCGCGCGCCGTATCCTTCGCATTCACATCAGCGCCTTGCTTGAGTAAGACCTCGAGCGCCGCTTCACTCCCCGAGGCAGCCGCAAACATCAACGGAGTGGCGCCCGTTAGATTCCGCGAATCGACAGGCGCGCCCGCCTGGAGCAGCAGTTCCAGACTCTTTGCGTTGCCGCTTGTGGCCGCAAGGAAGATGGGCGTCAGCCCGCCATTGCGCGTGGCCTGATTCCAACGCGCCCCCTTCTCCAGCAAGCGGGCCAGGAGATCCGTATCTTCGAGATAGGCAGCCCAATGCAAGGGCGTCATGCCGTCGCCCTGGACCTGATTCACATCAGCTCCCTCGTTCAGTAACTTCTCAATCGCCGCCTTCGACGTTGCGTCGCCAGCCAAGGAGGAGCAGGCCGCCAGCAAAAGCGAGGCGAGAAACTTTCTAGATGTCGAAAACGCCATTGCTGTCTCCGATCGATTTCTGATCTACGCCAACCTTCTGCAAGATGGTCAGCAGGATATTCGCCATCGGCGTCTCGTCCTTGGCAAGGATGTGTTGGCCGCCCTTCACTTGCCCCTTCGCGTGGCCGGCCAGCAGCATCGGTACGCGTTTGTGATTGTGCACATGCGAGTCGCCCATCGGGCTGCCGTACAGCACCAGGCTGTGGTCCAGCAGGCTGCCGTCGCCATCCGGCGTGTTCTTCAACTTGTCGAAGAAGTAAGGCAGCAAGCTGACGTGGTAACGGTTGATCTTTGCAAAATCGACAATGCGGGCAGGGCTTTCGTTGTGATGCGATGCCGAATGGAAGGGCACTTTGACACCACTTTCCGGGAACACGCGCTGGCTCACATCGCGGCTCATCTTGAAAGAGGAGACACGCGTGATCTCGGTGGAGAAGGCAAGCACTTGCAGATCGAACATCAGCTTGACGTGCTCTTCATAGGAATCGGGAACGCCTACCGGAGCAGACGGGATCGCCCGTTTCTCGCCGCTCGCATTGAACTTCTCAATGCGCTGGATACGGCGCTCCACCTCACGTACGTCGTCAAGATAGGAACCAAGACGCTGGCGATCGGAGGCGCTCAACTGCTTCTTCAACCGGGCCACGTCGGTCATCACGCCATCGAGAATGCTGCGCTCGAGACGCCGCCGGCGCATCCGCTCTGAAGCTTCCGCCCCATCACCGAAAAGACGCTCAAAGGCAGCGCGCGGGTCAAGGGTCATCGGCAAGGGTTGCGTCGGTGAACTCCAACTGATCGTGTCCGCGTAAACGCAGGCGTAGCCATAAGCACAGGCCCCGGTTGCATCGACGTTCTCGATACAGAGCTGGATTGAAGGCAGCGGCGTATCTTGCCCGAACGCCTTTGCGTAGATTTGATCGATCGTGATGCCCGCGCGGATGTCAGAACCTTCGGTCTGCTTCGGATGCGCAGCCGACAGATAGACGGCACTCGAGCGAAAGTGATCGGCGCCCTCTTCGGCCGCCTCCAAGGCAGAGGCCGGGTTCAGATCGGTATGGCTGATGATCGTCAGATGATCGCGAAAGGCTTCGAGCGGGCTGAGTGTCTGCGTGAACTCAAAATTCCGGCCGGTCTGACTCGGCGACCAGTAATGCTTGTTCGATCCGTCCAGCGTACTGCCAGCTGCTCCATGCACCATCTCGATGCAGGCCAGGCGTGGGCGGACATTCGCGGCAGTATTGGCAAGCGGCGTCTGCGCGGGCAGCATGGAATCGAGAAGCGGAAGACCGAGAGCGGCCCCCATGCCGCGTAAGGCCAGTCGCCGGGATAAATGTTTACGAGTCAGATACAAGCTCAATCTCCTTTAGGGTTTGTTTCGTCGCGGCGCATCTGGAAGGGCACGCTCGTCACAGTTGCCATGACGAAGGCCGAGAAGCGATTGCCCGCCAGCGCGGCGTCGCGAGCAATGGCGCGCACCACAGGCATGTCCTTGGGCGTCAGCACCCGCCCGCTTCCATAGGACAGAAGGCGTTCTGCAAAGTTCTCGAGAAAGACGTCGCTGTGGCGCAGGATCGCTGCGCGTAAGCTGACCGGACCATCCACCGGCGTGCCATCGAAGAACTTTGATTTCGTGTCGAGCGGAAAGCCCAGATCCTTCTGCCGCCAAAGCCCAACCGCATCGTAGTTGTCGAGAGCAAAACCAATCGGATCCATCAGCCGATGGCAGGACGCACAAGCGGGATTGGCGCGATGCTCCTCCAGCCGCTCTCGCACCGATTGGCGGCGGACGTTCTCCACCACTTCCTTCAGCGCTGGAATGTTTGGCGGCGGCGGAGGCGGGGGCGTGCCCAGAATCGTCTCGAGCACCCACTTGCCGCGCAGCACCGGCGAGGTGCGATTGGCAACCGAGGTCAAAGTCAAAATGCTGCCATGGCCCAGCAGCCCGCGCCGCGCGTCTTCCGTCACCGGAACACGGCGGAAGCGGTTGCCGAGAATATTCGGAATCCCGTAGTGCTTGGCCAGACGCTCGTCGACGTGCGTGTAGTCCGCGTTCAGCAGATCGAGGAGGTTGCGATCCTCGCGCACAATGCTGTCGAAGAGCAGCTCGGTTTCGCGGCGCATCGATTGCGCGACGTTGCGATCGAAGTTTGGAAACAGCAAGGGATCAGGCAGGGCGTGCGTCAGGTTCTGCAGCGTCAGCCACTGGCTCGCGAAGTTTGTCGAGAGAGTGTCTGCGCGCGGGTCGGCGAGCATCCGCCGTACCTGCGCCTCAAGGCGCTTCGGTTCATGCAACAGACCACGACTGGCAATCGAGATCAGCTCTTCGTCCGGAGTGCTGCTCCACAGGAAGTAGGACAGGCGAGTGGCCAGTTCCAGATCGGAGATTCGGTAGTTCCTGCCGGGCAGCCCTCCCTTCTCAAAACGAATCAGGAACTCGGGATTGGACAGGATGGCCTGCAAGCCAGCCTGGATGCCGGCTTCAAAGCCGCCATTGTTCCGTCCGGCCTGGAATTGGCTCAGCAGCCGGTCTACGTCGCCTTCTCCGATCGGGCGGCGGTAGGCCTTTACGGCCAGTTGCTTCAGGATCTGCTTCGCACAGCCGAGTTCTGCACTTTCGTTCTCGGGACGGCAACTGAGAATCCGCTGCCGAGCGGGAGTCTCCGAAACGCCTCCGGCCTTTAGCGGGCCGTCGATGATCAGATCGTGCAGATGAGGCAGCGCGGTGATACCCGGAATGTTCGCGACGTTCACATCGACGAGCGCCTGCTCCACCGGGCTGATCAGATCTTCTACCGCACCGTCAAAATCTTTCAGGAAGGCGGCGGCGATCCGGTGCGGGCCAGCGCTCACCCAGAGGGGCGGCGTTTTCAGTTCATCAAACTGCTTCATGGCCGGATCGATATCGAGCAGCGCGTGCCGCTTGCCGTCGATCGAAACTTCAATCTTCTGGCCCTTCCCCAGCGTGCGGCCAAACAGCGTTGTCCCCATCTGGTGGAAGTAGAAATGGAGCTTGAAGACATAGTCCCCATCCACCTGGAACAAGTGCTCGACGGCGGTGCCACCCCGGGTGCCAAAGGGAGTTCCTTCGACGTGGCGCGTTTGCGAGATCACACGGGGAATCGAATAAGTTGACTGCTGCCGTCCGGTGCTGGTGTCGCCTAGCGCCGCGCGGCTGATCTTGCCCGCTGCCCGCACCAGAGCTTCCACCAGCGTGGGCGAGATGGTCAAACCGTCGGCGAGGTTGTCGAAGCCGCGAGTGAGGTCGTCGGGAGGCAACATCGCCGAAACGTCGATTTCGAGACCGAGCAGATCGCGGATTGAGTTCGCATATTGGCTTCGATTTAAGCGATGGAGCGGCGGGGCGCCCGCGCTCAGAGGAGCTGAATCGAGCGATGCGCGCAAGCCATTGATAATATTTGCCTTTTTTGCATAGTTCTGGGTCGGCGGCATCAGCCCGAGCTCTACCTGGCGCAGTACCTTCTCCGCCAGTTCGCGGTTCGCCGAGGGGGCCTGGGTCAGGAACTTCGCCAGATTGACGCCTCCCGAATGGAGACGATCATTGTGGCAGCCGACACAGTTCTGGCGCATCGACAGCTTCCAGATTGGGTTCGTTTGGTTCGGGGCGGCAGGAGCCACACAGACAAACAGAAGAACTAGGAAGACCCTGCAAAGCATACTCGACATCTTTGATCGAGTATAGGACAATCATCAAATGAATGAAACCTTCCGGCACAAAATAATCCAATTTTGTCTTGCCGCCCTACTACTCAGCCCCACTGTTTCTGCCCAATTGCTCGAGACGGAGCGGATGACCTGGGTGGAGATCAAGGACGCGCTCCAAAAGGGCAAGACGACCGTGCTAGTCTTCAACGGCGGCATCGAGCAAAGAGGCCCGCAGAATGTGACCGGCGGACATAATTTGATCGCCCGCTATACGGCAATCGAGATTGCCAAGAAGTTGGGCAATGCCCTGGTTGCTCCCACGATTCCGTTTTCGCCGAACCGCGCCGATCCAAATCTACCGGGCACCATCGGTCTCAGCACCGCGCTATTTGCCTCGCTCAATGAAGAAGTCACGGAGCAGTTGATCAAGAACGGCTTCAAGACTGTTGTTCTGATGGGCGATCATGGCGGCGGACAGAAGGAACTTAAGACCATCGCCGAGAAGCTCACTGCAAAGTACCAGGAAGAAGGGACCCGGGTTCTCTATTGCGATGACGTGTACAACAAGGCGAACAACGAGTTCTTCGAATGGCTCGACAAGAATGGCTACCCGCCCGGCACTCACGCGAGTATTCCAGACACCTCAGAGATGCTCTACATTGGCGGCGATTCCGGTTGGGTGCGCAAAGAGTTGATCGCAACGGCCCTGGGCGATGCCCCGAGGAAGCCTGGGGAAGCGCCGAATGCGAACGAGAAGCGGGTCCGGAATGGAATCAGCGGCGACGCACGGCGATCCACTCCGGAACTGGGCAAGCGCTTTCTCGATCTGAAGGTGGATCTGGCAGTGAAGCAGATCCGCAGTCTCTCGGCGGCCAGCCGCTAACGCAGTTTAGCGAGTTTCTCTCCTGCTCCATCGAGGGTCTCGAATCGCTTGCAGAAACAGAAGCGCATCTGCTGGGACCCTCCACCTTCACTGTAAAAACTCGAACCGGGAACCCCGATGACTCCCACATTCTCCAGCAGGTGCTTGGCGAAAGCGAGATCGTCCCGGAAGCCAAAGCCGCTGATGTCGGTCATGATGTAATACGCGCCGGCGGGCTGGTAGGTGCGGAAGCCGGCTGCGTTCAGATAGCCGAGCAGCCGCGCACGCCGTTCCGTATAGCTGCTCGAAAGATAGACATAGTAATCTTCGCTTGCCCCGAGTGCGATGGCCGAGGCGGCTTGCAGCGGCGCGGCAGCCCCCACGGTGAGGAAGTCATGCACCTTGCGAATGGAATCGGTCAGATGCGGCGGCGCAATCACCCAGCCTACGCGCCAACCCGTCACCGAGAAAGTTTTGCTCATGCTGTTGATCAGAATGGAGCGATCACGCATTCCCGGAAGAGTTGCAATCGGGATGTGCACCGCGCCGTCGTAGGTGATGTATTCGTAGATCTCGTCGGTGATCGCAATGACATCGAATTCCTGGCAAAGCTCCGCGATGGAGGTCAGTTCCTCACGGGTGAAGACTTTGCCCGATGGATTGTTCGGGCTGTTGATGACGATCGCCTTCGTCTTGCCTGAGAAAGCGCGGCGCAGTTCTTCGCGATCGAAGCTCCAATCCGGCCCTTGCAGCTTTACGGTCCGCTTAGCGCCACCGCTCAGATGGATGTCCGGACCGTAGTTCTCGTAGAAGGGTTCGAAGATGATCACTTCGTCGCCGGGATTGAGAATCGCCATCAGCGAGGCCATCATGCCTTCGGTGGCGCCACAGACGACTGTGATTTCGCGCTCGGGATCGACCGGGAAGGCGTAAGCCTTCTTATAGCGATTGGCAATCGCGTCGCGCAGCAGCTTGGCGCCCCAGGTGATGGCGTACTGGTTGATGTCGGCGTCAATGGCGTTACGCGCAGCCGCTTTGATTTCTTCTGGAGCTGGAAAGTCGGGAAAGCCTTGGGCCAGGTTGACGGCGCCAAACTTGAGGGCCTGCCGCGACATCTCGCGAATTACCGACTCAGTGAATCGACTAGTCTTTTCGCTGGTGTAAAGAGCGCGGCGGGTCGGAACGCCAGAGCTCAGCTCTGTTGAGATCATACGCCTATTCTAACGCGCCAAAGTCAATCTATGCTATTTTGATAGAGATACTAGAATAATAAACAACTCGCCCATTATCAGTGAGTTGAAAGGAATTGCATGTCTGCACCGCTCGCCATCTTCTATGAGCACCCCGCTTGGTTTGAGAAGCTTTTCGCCGAACTGGAGAGCCGCAGTGTGGCCTATGACAAGATCCATGCAGGCGATCATTTTTACCGGCCGGGAGAGAATGCGACGGGATGGAAGGTTGTTTTCAACCGCATGAGTCCTTCGGCCTATCGCCGTGGAACAGGCAGCGAGATCTTTCATACGACGTCCTTCCTGGGCGACCTCGAACTCTCCGGCATTCGCGTGATCAACGGAAGCAAGGCGTTTCAGTTTGAGATCTCCAAGGCGCTGCAGTTGTCGCTGCTCCAGAAGCTGGGACTGCGTGCACCGAAGTCGCGCGTGCTGCACAACCCGCAGAGCGCCCTCGCGGCCGTAGAAGGTTTGCGCTTTCCTGTCGTCATCAAACCGAATATTGGCGGCAGCGGCGCCGGTGTGGTGCGCTACAACTCGCGCGAAGAACTGGCCGCGGCAGTCGCGGCAGGGCGTATTGATCTGGGCTTGGACCATGTCGGGTTGCTGCAGGAGTTTGTACCGGCTCGCGGCGGCCATATCACTCGCGTGGAGACCTTGAACGGCAAGTTTCTCTATGCGATCAACGTGTACCTGAGCGGCGAAACTTTTGACCTTTGCCCCGCCGACATTTGCCAGACCGCGCAAGGCGAGACGCTGGACAATGCCTGCGTCATTGAAGGCGCAAAGGCGGGACTCAAGGTGGAGGCCTACCAGCCGCCGCCGGAGGTGATTGCGGCGATTGAACGCATCGTGGCCGCCACTGGCATCGATGTCGGTGGCATCGAATACATGGTGGATGATCGCGACGGAGAGATCTACTACTACGACGTGAATGCGCTATCGAACTTTGTCGCCGATGCGCCGCGTGTGATCGGCTTTGACCCCTTCGTCAAGCTGGCGGACTATTTGCTCGCGGAGGTGGAGCGTGGCTAAGCAAGCAATGCGCTACGGCTACTGGATGCCGGTCTTTGGGGGCTGGCTGCGCAATGTCGAGGACGAAGGCATGGAGGCGAGTTGGAACTACACCAAACGCCTGGCCCAACGCAGCGAAGAGATTGGCTTTGATCTGAGCCTGATTGCCGAATTGAATCTGAATGACATCAAGGGCGTCAATGGCCCGTCACTCGATGCGTGGTCGACCTCGGCAGCGCTGGCTGCCGTCACCGAAAAGTTGGAGTTGATGGTTGCCGTCCGGCCCACCTTCCACTCCCCTGCCCTGTTCGCAAAGCAGGCGGCAAACATCGATCGCATCAGCAATGGCCGCCTTGCGCTGAACGTAGTCTCCAGTTGGTGGGAGCAAGAAGCGCGCATGTATGGCGTTGCGTTTGAGAAGCACGATGACCGCTATGCCCGGACGGCGGAGTGGCTTGAAATTGTCGACCGCCTTTGGCGCGAAGACCATGTAACGATCGAGGGCAAGTACCATCGCATCAAGAACACCGTGCTGCAACCAAAGCCGGTGCGGCAGCCTCGTCCGGTGATCTATGCCGGTGGCGAATCAGAGGCGGCCAAGAATCTGATTGCTGAAAAGTGCGATGCCTATGTGATGCATGGCGACTCGCCTGCCCATGTCGCTGCCAAGGTAAAGGATCTGTCGGAGCGGCGTGATCGATTTGGCAAGCCGCCAATGCAGTTTGGCGTGTCTGGCTATGCGATTGTGCGCGAGACCGAGGCGGAGGCGCAGAAGGAACTGGCTCGCATTGTCGATGTGAAGCAGAATGCCGCCGGGTATGCGAACTACCAGCAATGGCTGAACGGCACACAGCTTGAACAGCGGATGTCGATTGAAGAGTACTCGGTTTCGAATCGTGGGCTGCGGAGCGGCTTAGTCGGTACGCCCGCGCAGGTGCAGGATCAAGTGGGAGAGTTTGCCCGCGCCGGTGTCGATCTGTTACTGCTTCAGTTCAGTCCTCAGTATGAAGAGATGGAACGCTTTGGCGAGACCGTGATCCGGCCTGTGGGAGTTGCCTCTTGACGCGGCGTAGCGTGCTGGCCGCGCTGGCCTTTGCCTCTTGCGCGAAGAAGTCGGCGAGCCTGCGCGTGGGCGTCACGCCTGTTCCAGCTGGGGAAGTGATGGCGGAGGTGAAGCAAGTGCTCGAGCAGAAAGGCGTCGCAATCGAGATCGTTTCGTTTACGGATTACATTCAGCCGAACCTTGCGCTAGCCAGCGGAGACATCGATGCGAACCTGTATCAGAATCTGCCGTTCCTGAAGCAGTTCAATCAGGATCGCGGCACAGACTTTGTCTCAGTGAAGCCGGTCTATTCGCCGCCGATGGGCATCTATTCGAAGTCGATCAAAGCCTTGGGCGAGTTAAAGCAGGGCGCCTCAATCGCCTTGCCGAACGATCCTGTCAATTTGGGACGCGGCCTCATTCTGCTGGCTGAGGCGAAGCTGATTGCCCTCAAGCCCAGCGCCACGGATCGTTCCCCGACGGAAGAAGACATCCAGACGAACGAGCGCGGGCTGTTGTTGCGACCACTCGAAGCTGCCCAGCTTCCCCGTGTGCTGCCGGATGTCGATGCCGCGGTGATTAATGCGAACTATGCGCTCGACTCCGGGCTGCATCCGCTGCGCGATGCGGTTTATTACGAGAAGGATTTGTCGCGCTACGCGAACATCCTCGCTTGCCGCAAAGGCAAAGAAAAGGACCCACGCATTCTGCTGGTGGCCGAAGCGCTGACCAGTCCAGAGATGAAGTCGTTCCTCAAGAGGCGCTATCAAGGCGCAGTGATTCCGGCATTTTAAGGAGCGCGGGTGGCATTGCTCGAGTTGCGGGGCGTATCAAAGCATTACGCTCAGGGAGAAGTAACCGCCTTGGAGGACATCCATCTCACGGTGGCCAGTGGTTGGATCGAAGGAGTGATCGGATTTAGTGGCGCAGGAAAGACAACGCTGCTGCGCTGCCTGTGCCGATTGGAGAAGCCGGATGCCGGCTCCGTATTGATCAATGGGCTGGACCTTGCCGCGCTAGAGGGACTTGCATTAGAAGAGGCGAGACGAAGAATTGGGGTTGTGTTCCAGAGCCTCCATTTGCTGCGGTCGAGAACCGTGCGTGCGAATGTTGCACTACCGCTAGAAATTGTCGGGACGCCAGTTGCTGAGATTCGTGACCGGGTCAGCGAGTTGCTGGATTGGTTTGGACTGACGGAGAAGGCGGATGCCTATCCATCGCAGCTCTCGGGCGGCCAACGCCAGCGCGTCGCGATTGCGCGGGCACTGTCCTTGAAGCCACCCGTATTGCTTGCCGATGAGCCGACCTCGGCGCTGGACCCCGAAACCACCGCCTCCGTACTGAACCTGTTGCGATCGGTGCGCGACTCTTTTGGCACGACCATTGTGTTGATCACCCACGAACTGGAAGCCGTGCGCGCGATCTGCGATCGCGTCGCGGTGCTTGAGCGGGGGCGTCTTGCCGAAGAAGGCAGTGTCGCCGAAGTGCTTGCCCATCCGCAGAGTGCTGCAGGCCGCCGCCTGACGCAGGGGCTGCGATGAGCGAGTCGCTATTGCCGCTCCTGTCGAAGGCGACGCTGGAAACGCTTGTCATAGTGGCGGTTGCGCTGCCACTTGCCGGCCTCGGTGGATTGCTGCTGGGAGTGCTGCTGGTGCTGTCGGCACCGGGAGGCTTGTTGCCACAGCCGCTATTACGGAACCTCCTTGGCGGGATTATCAACTTTGGACGGAGTGTTCCGTTCATCATCCTGATGGTGGCGCTGGTGCCGGTGACGCGATGGCTGGTGGGAACCTCCATCGGGACCGCAGCGGCGATTGTGCCGCTGGTCTTTGGTGCGATTCCTTATGGCGCGCGGCTGGTGGAGGCGGCACTGCTGGAAATCGATCCTGGGGTTCGTCAGGCTGTCGAGGTGATGGGGGCGCGGCCCTGGCAGATTGTCACGAAGGTGTATTTGCCCGAAGCGTTGCCGAGTCTGATTCGTGCGGCGACCTTACTCGCCGTGACCTTGATCAACTACTCGGCGATGGCCGGAGCCGTGGGTGGCGGAGGACTGGGCGATCTGGCGATTCGCTATGGCTACCAGCGCTTTCGGCCCGACGTCATGCTGAGTACAGTGCTGGTCCTTGTCGCCTTGGTGCAGGGTCTGCAATGGGCCGGCGATCGTTTGTCTGCGCACGCCGACCGGCGCTAAGTGCTCTTCAGCAAGCCGAGGCGCACTAAGCTTTCGGCCGTCGCAATTACGGCCTCTTCATTCGAGCGCGGAGACCAACCGAGAACACGCTTCGCCTTCTCGTTGCTGGCTCGTTTGACCTTCCCCAGCTCTGGGGCGATCTGCGCCACCGAAGCACTGAAGCGGGCTACCAGACGCACCAGCCAGTCGGGTAGCACTCGGGTGGTGACGCGCCGGCCGGCTTCGCCCATGCGGGCTTTGAGCAACAGAGCGACTTCCTGCATCGTCATGCAATCGCCCGCCACGGCTAAGAAGCGTTCGCCACTCGCGTCGGGATGCGTCATCGCGCGCAGGTGCAAGTCTGCAACATCGCGCACATCGACAATACCCAATGCCAGACGCGGACAACCCGGCATGTCACCATCGAGCAGGCGCTTGACCAGTTGGATGGAGGTGGCGTAATCGGGACCAAGCACCGGGCCAAAGACACCCACCGGATTGACGGTCGCCAGTTCCATGGCGCCGCCTTGCCGGGCGACAAACTCCCACGCTGCCCTCTCGGCTAGCGTCTTCGACTTTACGTAGGCGCTGATGTTAGCATCCTCGAGATTCGTCCAGTTCTCTTCCGTAAAAGGGCGCTCCGTTGGAGGATGGCCATAGCCAATCGCCGCAAAGGAAGAAGTGAGCACGACGCGCTTGACGCCTGCCTCGTGAACCGCCCGCAGAACCCGGAGAGTGCCTTCTCGAGCCGGACGGATGAGATCGTCTTCGTGCCTTGGCGGGGTAAGAGGAAAGGGCGAGGCGACGTGCAATACGTAGTCGCAGCCAGCCACAGCTTCTGGCCAGCCGGTGTCGGATAGGAGATTGGCGGAGACGAAGGATAGACGCGAATCGAGGCTCGCGCCGGCAGCCTCGAGCGTGGCCCGGAGACCAGGCTCCCGATCCAGCGAACGCAGAGTCGCTCGTACCTGGTAGCCCTCCTGGAGCAAGCGCAAAACACAGTGCGAAGCGACAAAACCAGAAGCTCCTGTCACCAGCACCAACTTGCCATTTCCGCTTGCTTGGGGTTGCACGCTTTTATTCTTCCATGGCAAACAAGAAAGCGGCAGCCCTCCGCAGGCTAGGCTCCTTCAATCCACGCTATCAGCAGCCCCAGAG
Source organism: Bryobacter aggregatus MPL3 (assembly GCF_000702445.1). Lineage (NCBI taxonomy): Bacteria > Pseudomonadati > Acidobacteriota > Terriglobia > Bryobacterales > Bryobacteraceae > Bryobacter > Bryobacter aggregatus. The sequence goes on along the minus strand of NZ_JNIF01000003.1, from coordinate 2,636,634 downwards.
TCCAATAGATCTGAACCGCGACACAGGCGAGACCGGCGATTGAGACTTTTCGAGTTGCAGGAGTCCAGAGGCCCCGGAGGAACACCCAGAGTTCATACACAGTGCAGAAAAGGAAGACAAGAAACCAGCCGACAATTGCGAGTGCGTAGGCGCCGAAATCCGCTATGTACGGGCTGGGCGCCCAATGTAGCCTCAGCTGATAGATCCCGTAGGACAGCCAGAAGCCCGCGTTGGTCGCTCCCAAAACAGCAAGGGTCAAGTAGGGCCTGGGGAGGCCACTGACTCTCGAAGCAACCAGCATCAGGCCCTCGCTCTTTGAGAGAAGCGAGGGCCATTTCCTTTATCAGCTACTCCGCCGGTACGTCGAACTTGTCGCCGGTGTCGTTCACCCATTGCTTCAGGCGGGCAATCAACTTCTTGCGCTCGGCACGGTACAGATTGTTCTGCGCGAGATTCGCCTGCTCGAGCGGGTCCTCATTCAGATTGAACATCAGCCAGCCACGGTTCTCAAAACAGGTGTACTTCCAGCCATCCTTGGTCACGAGCCCACGATAGGCAGCGTTGATGCTGTCGGGATGTCCTGTCGGGATGACCAATTGCAGATAGGCCGAATCGGGCTCCGGACCTGCTGCGGGCTTATTCAAGCGATGGTGCGACAAGTCGCTACCTTGCATCCAATCGGGCTTCTTGATGCCGCAGAGACCAAGCGTGGTGGGCGCGATATCGACGTGATTCAAAACTGCCGGGAAGCGGCCGTTCTTGCGTCCCTCGTAACGGGGGATCTCGCCACCGATGATGAACGGAATGCGGATCGATTCTTCAAATGGGTTTGTTTTGCGGAACATGCCCTGCGAACCGTGCATGTCGCCGTGATCGGAGAAGAAGACAATGTGCGTGTTGAAGCCGAGCCCGGACTCCTCGAGCGCCTTCCGGATGCGGCCGAAGTTGTGATCGAGGTTTTCGATCATCGCGTAATAGCCGGCCGCTTCGCGCCGTGCTTTTTCCTGCACACGCGGAATGTTCGGCACGTTGTCCCGCATGTGAAGCTGGCGGGGATTGTAGCGCGTGAGGAACTCTTCCGGCGCGACATAGGGATCGTGCGGCGGTTGCACCGACAACGCGGCAAAGAAGGGCTTCGCCGTGCCGCCCTTTGCGCGCGCCTGCTTCTGTTCCTGCCCACGCTCCTTGATGTACTGGATCATCAGATCGGAGAGCGCGTCGGTCTCAAAGCCAGGGAGGCGGTAATGGAAGGCGTCCTTGCCTTGCCCGCCGTGCACCCAGGAATCCCACTGCGAGTTGTTGTTCTCGTAGCCGGACCAGGTTTCAAAGCCGCCACGCTTTGCCGGATCGGTGATGAACATCGCCGCGCGGCCGTCGCGCTCGTGCCAACCCCCGACGTGCCACTTACCGAAATAAGCCGTGCGATAACCAGCATCGTTGAAGGCATGGGCGACGGTTTTCTGGCCGTCGGGCATCGCGTATTCGTGTCCTGGAACAGCCTTGTGCGGGTACACACCCGACAGCAAAGAACCACGGAAGGGGCAGCACAGCGGATAGCCTGCCACTGCGTTGGTGAAGGTGACACCGAGTTCTGCCAAGTTATCGATGTTGGGGGTTCGTGCATTCGGGTCCCCCGCACAGCTTAAGGCTTGCGCCCGGTGCTGGTCGCCAAAGACCCAGATGATGTTTGGCTTTTCATTCGATACGGCCTCTGGCGTACGGCGCACCTGCGGGGCCTGTTGGGCAAACGCAGCACCACCGGCTGCGCTTGCTCCCAAGAAATCACGACGGTTCATCAGAGATCTTCCTTCCAGCTCTAATAGATCAGTTTCAGGCCGAACTGCACAACTCGTGGCAGATTATTCTGTGAAGTCACCTGTCCAAACTGCGCGTTGCCAAAGCTCTGATTCGGAGGCGAGAAGCGAACCGTGTTGGTGAGATTGAAAACCTCCGTGCGGAACTGTAAATTCAGCTTTTCGCGAATCCGCGTGTTCTTGGTCAGTGTCAGATCGATTTGAGAGGTCTTATCGCTGCGGCAGCCGTTCGAGGTGCGACTGGCATTGCCGAAGGTATAGGAGGCGGGCGTCGAATAGACACTCGCATCGAGCCAACGGCTCACGGTCGGGTTGTCGACGCAAGCATTGACCCCATTCCAGTTGGGACGCTGTCCACCGCCCTGCGAGAAGGTGTTGTTTACGTTCGAGGTCACGCCGAGCGGACCACCCGAGTAAGCAGACCAGATGCCACCCAACTGCCACCCGCCCAGCGTCTTGCCTTTGAAGCCTTGGGCCGTGCGGAACCACGGCACTTCATAGACGCCGTTGAGGATCACACGATGGGTTTGATCGAGGATGGATGGGCTCCATTCCGAGCGCAGATCGTACCAGTTCTGGACACTGCTGCTGCCGAGGCTTTCCCCTCCGAAAGCCCCGATCCCGTAATCCATCATCTTCGAGTACGTGTACGCCATCGTCAGATTCAGACCGCTCTGGTAGCGCTTCTCAGCACGGACCTGAAGCGAGTGGTAGCTGGAATTCGCCCAGGAGGCGTTCTGCGAGGCAACGCCGTCATATTGTGCATAAGGACGCAGCAACTGTGCACGAGACACCGTGGCGCTGGCGAGGCTACCGACAGCAATCTTGCCCAGGAATGGATTGGGCACTTGCGTCCGCAGCGCGTCGCCTTGGCTCAGGTATTGCGGATCGAGTTGGTTCCACTGGCGATTCTCAAACAGACCAACGCCGCGGCTGCCCGCGTAGCCCAATTCGAGAAGAACCTGGCCCGGCAACTCGTTTTGAATCGAGAAGTTCCACTGCGCGGAATAAGGAGCATAGTTGCCATAGTCAAAGAACTGAATGGACTGGCCGAGCAAGGTCGAGGCGCCCAAACGATTCCCGGTGATCTGGTTGAAGCCATTCGGATAGGGGTTGCTGAGAGTCACGATCGGATTGACGCCGTCAAGACTGTTCACGATCGAAGTCGGGGACTGGAAGCCAGAGATGCCAAAAGGGCCGGCGCCAGCACCGAGACCAGTGAGCCCAGCATAGAAAATGCCAGCACCGGCGCGGACGACCGTCTTAGGACGCACTTGCCAGGACAGCCCGGCGCGCGGGGCAAAGTTGTTCCGATCGGGACGGGCGTTGTAGCGCGATGCGCCATTGACTCCCGGGAAGGTGAGGCCACCGCGCAGGTTCAGCCCGGCGATCTGCAGGGGCGAGCTCATGTTGTAGTCGAAGTTGGTCAGTTGGTTGTAGCGATCGGTACGCGGGGTTTCGTAGTCGTAACGGATGCCAAGATTCAGCGTGATCGTATTGGTCAGCTTCCAGGTGTCCTGCACGAAACCGGCAAAATACTTGTTGGTCTGCGCGAGCGCCGGAGCAGGATTCACGCCACCGCCAGGGATTCCCAGAAGGAAGGTCGCCAGGCCAAGACCCGTGTTCGCCGTGGGAGAGGAAGGATTCGGTCCTTGCGTAAAGCCAGGTGCGAAGGAAAAATTCGTCGCATTGTCGGCAACCTGCAGATTGTTGAACTGCACGACGCGGAACTCGCCGCCCACCTTCACCGTATGCCGCGTGAAAGTTTTGGTCAGGCTCGATTGCAGAGTGTGCTGCGTATTGCCAAAGTTGATCGAATCTGTCGCGCCGATCAAGCCACCGACAATCAGATTCGGAACCGAACTGGCAGCGGACAGACCATTGATCGTAATCGCAGGCATCGAAATGGGATCCACCATCCCCTGGCGCAGACTCGATGGCAGGCCCAACGACTCGATATTGAAATTGTCCGAATAGGGACGTCGAAGATTGATCAAACGAGTGGTAGAGAAGCGAGCCATGAAGATCGCCGACGGAGAGATGATGTGCGTATCTTCGATGACCGCGTTCCAACGAGAGAACTTCTGCGGACCGGCTGTCGGAGTGATGTTCGTGTATTCGTTGCCGTATAAGGGGGCGCGATTGAACGGCGTGTTGTCGTAGGAATAGCGGCCAAACAGGCGGTTGGCGGCCGAGAAGTTGTGATCGAGACGCGTCGAGAACGAGTCCTTATTCACGATGTTGCCAGCATTGCGGGTGTAGTTGATGGCGCCATAGTTCGCCCCGGCAACGGTCGGAGCTGGGAAGAGCTTCGCAATATTGCGCGCAACGGGATTGATGCGGTCCGCCGGAATGATGTTGTTGGGGAAGGGGGAGCGGCTGAAGCTCGAACCGTTCTGAACCGTGGTGGCCGGATCGTAGATGGTTACCAGGGCGCCGTTGCTCTGGCGCAGATTCGAGAAGTCACCGGTGAGCTGGCGCGTGTCGGGTAGTGCTGCCGTGTAGGTCACACCCTGGATGAAGCGGACGATCTCGGTGTTGAAGAAAAAGAAGGTCTTGTCCTTGCCGTTGTACAGTTTTGGAATCACCACCGGAGCCCCCACCGTGCCCCCAAACTGGTTGAACTTGAAGGGAGGGCGGCTGAGGCCATTGCGGTTGGCAAACCAGTCGTTGGCGTTCAACTTGTCGTTGCGGAAGAATTCATAGGCGGTGAAGTGGAGGTCATTTGAGCCGGAACGGGTCACGACGTTGAAGACGCCACCGGCAGCACGGCCGTATTCCGCCGAGAAAGAATTCGTTTCGACTTTGAACTCCTGCACCATGTCGGGGTTTGCGTTGATCACCGGCTGATTCTGCGCCGCAGCGGAATTCGGCGCACCGTCGAGAAGAAATTCATTCGCGGTAGCGCGCTGCCCGTTAATCGAATAAGAAGCGGTCGAGATCTGATCGACCACCAGATTATTCACGCCGCTCGAGGGACGAACGCCAGGGACCAGCATGGCAAGAGCATAACTATTGCGGCCGAGGAGCGGCAGATCGCGAACCTGCCGGCTGCCAATAACAGCGCCCAGGGAAGCCGTTTCTGAATCGAGCAGCAGAGCACTGGAACTCACCTCAACGGAATCGGCGACCTGTCCGATCTCCAGAATGAAATCGACTCGGGCGGACTGACCGACCGACAATTGCAGATTCTTCTGTACAATCGCTTTAAATCCGCTCTTCTCCACTGTCAACCGGTAGGACCCAGGAACCAACTGCGGCAAAAGAAAGAAGCCTTCGCCGTTGGTGGCCACTCGGCTCTCAATCGAAGTGCCCTCATTGCGCACGGCGACAGAGGCATCCGTAATAATTGCACCGGAGTGGTCAGTGACCCGCCCGGTGAGGGAAGCAGTCTGGCCCAGAGCACTGCATGCCCACAGCGCAAGGAGCAAAGGAATCCGGGAGAACGACGTCGACGGGGAGGAGAAAGATCGCATAAGCAAGAGTTTCTCTCATACTAGATCAAGATTCAGGAGATTAGTGAGATCTAGGAAAAGAAAGTTAATTTAGTGATTGCGCCGGACTGGGGAAGTCCGGCGCAGAGGGTGAGGAGGAAGGGTTAGAAGCGATAGCGCAGGTTGATGTAGACGTTTCGTCCTGATTCGGGGTAGCCGTCGACCAACCAGTAGTTGCGATCGAAAAGGTTGCCGACGCCCGCTTGCATCTCAACTTGTTTGTAGAGTTGAGCGGTAGCACCGAGTCCGACGGTTGTGAAGTTCGAAGCGCGCAGGTAGCGCCCCCCATCATTCTGATTCCAACGTCCGCCTTCATAGCGCAGGTCCGCGAGCAGGCTCACCCGGCCATAGAGGCGATAGGTGGCGGAGGAATAGATTTTGTGCCGTGGCGTATCGATCATGATCACCGAGGGATTCGACTGGTTGCGACGGCTGAGATAGGTGTAGTTTGAAGTCAACTGGAGCGACGAGAGGGGGTTTGAGCGAACGCTGAATTCGCCGCCCAGGTAGCGAGCTTCGCCGAGGTTCCGGAGTTGGAAGACGTTTGGTTGCACAAAGTAGCGCTGGGTGGAGTTGGAGACACCGCTGCGGAACAGAGCACCCTCAACCAGAGTCTTGCGGCCCAGCAGGTGCGAGTACCCGACCTCGAGATTGTCAGAGCGTTCCTCCCGGAGATCCGGATTCGGAATCGCCTGCCCCATGCGATAGGAGTAACGGTCCTTGATGGTGGGCAGACGCGTCTTGCGAGCGAAACTCAGATGGACTTTTCCGGAGTTCCCAATGCCGTGGAAGATACCGGCCTGCGGGTTGTAGGCCCAGAGATCGTTCTTCGCGAAGGGCAATACTTGCCCGCCGGTGAAGTTCTGCGCATTCAGGACATTAATCCGATCCGCACTGAAGCCAACAATCGCGGAGGTACGGCGGCCCAATTGAATTGTGTCTTCAAAGCCAAAGGAGAGCGACTGATCGCGGAAGGAACGCACGGGTTCCCCCACGTTGCCTTCCCGATGATTGTCGTCCTTGAAGTAAAAGGAGGTCTTGATCGAGTGACGCTTGAGCGCTCGAGTGCCAAGTTCGAGAATGCTGCCATAGGTGTCATCGTCGTAGGGGCTGGTGAAGGCAGAGGGCAGAGTCTGCGAGTTGTACTGATTGTTGTCGTAGGCCTTAATCAGATTGTTGAACTTGTCGTAGTAGAGACGCGCGCGGACATAGCTCGATTCGCCCAGGCTCTTGTTGCCGATGAAGTAGAAACTTTCCTTGTTCCACTCCGGCCACTGCCAGTAACGTGGACGAACGGTGGGATCTGTTCCAGCGTAGGTCGGGTTTCCTTTTTCGCCTTTCTGATTGGCGTAGGTGAAGGTGTACTGATCGCCTTGCTTCGGAGTCCAGGCAACGCGGACACGGCCTTTGTAGTCGGTCTGGTAAGCATTCAGCCTGTCTCCTGCTGGCTGCAAAGGAACGGGCTTGAAGTTTCCAGAAAGAGGATAGGTATCGCTGCTCAGCCAGGCGAAGCCGCCTTGCAACCAGAACTTCTTCCAACGCGTTCCCGCATTCAGGAAGCCATGAACCTGATCTCCAGAGGCGTAGCCGCTGCCGAGATCCAGATTCAGCCCCTTGGTGGGCTCCTTTGAAATCAAGTTGACAGCGCCGCCGATCGCATTCGGCCCATAGAGCGGCGAGGTGAAGCCCTTAGCCACCTGGATCTCGCTGACGTCATAGGTGAGAAAGCGATCGAGATCGACATAGCCGTCGTAGGGGACATAGACCGGGATCCCGTCCATGTAGACCGGAACCTGCCGCACATCGAAGCCACGAATGAAGACGCCGCGCTCGTTGCGCGGTCCAATGCGCTGGATGCTGACACCTGGAATGAGATTCAGCGCGTCCGGCACGACGCGGGCATTGCGTTCGCGAAACTCCGATTCGTCGAGGGTGGTGGCGGTGGCAACCTGTACGGCGTCAGCGGACACGTTCACCTCGACGCGGCCCAACTGGAAGGCGCTGCCCGGCCGGGCGCGGAGTTGGTCTTCAATCTGCCTGCGCAGATCTGAAACATAGGCCAGCAACTCTTGCTGGCTAGAGGCAGTAGAAGGCAGCGGCGCCAATCCTTTGGCCAGCACCGCATCCTGGGCAGAAATTTCCCCAGTGAGCGTTTTCAGTTCAGAGATCAGCTTCGACAAGTCTGCGGGCGAACCGCTCTTGGCACGGGACTGAAGGGATTGGAGCGTGGACAGCCAGTCGACGAGGAGGTCAGACTGCTGGGCAAAAGCAAAAAGGGAAATCAGGAACAGAAGGATCAAGCGATTCATAGAAGCAACAAGCAACGCGAAGTGTCTTTCACACAACACACTGTCTTGTTAACTTAGCATAAGAATCGAAAAGGCCTACTGCGCGGGGAGGACGAACAAGCTGAGCTTTGAGGCCCGGTTGCGGCTATGGAAGAGTTTCTGTTCCGCCACTCGCATGGTCGCGTCGTAGGGACCCTTTCCGGTATTCGTATTGCGGTCAAAGAGCGGGAAATAGGCACCCGTGATCTCAACCCGCAACGAATGTCCTGGCTCCAATTGGGCAGCCACATGCCCCACATCCACCCGGACGAGATTAGGCAAGCCGGGCTTGGGAGGCGCCTTCGGCAACATACTGATCCGTTGCACACCGACAGCAAGATTCTGCGCAAAGCCATTAGGCCAGACATCAATCAGTTTCACGACCCAGTCCGCATCGGGCGTATCCTGGCTTACCCATAGCTCCGCCTCCACAGGACCTGCAATCCGCAGCGGCGCGGTGAGGCGGCCGGAGTCGTAGACGAGCACATCCTTCAGATCTTCATTGGGCCCCTGATCGACAGGCCCCCAGAAGCCAGTGAACTTCGCCTGTACGATGGCCGGAGGCCAGGCAGGCACCGGATGGACAGGATCGGAATGAAAGGTATCGGCGGCTTCGTTCGTTTGTGGCGCTTTGCGGTCGAGCCGGCCATCGCCATTGCGAGTGTTCGCTTTTCCACCGGAATGGAGATAGAAGGCAGTCGTCTGTGCGGTCTCCGGCGGCCACTTCGCGGCAGTGTGCCAACGATTGTCCCCCATGGAGAAGTAGCGAACCGCGGGGAATGAAGTGGGTGCCGATTCTTTCAGAAAGCGATTGAACCAGCGCAGATTCTCGTCCATCAGATTCAGTTCTGCCGCGGCGCCAAAATCGACCTCCCCCAGCTTTCGCTTGCCAATGGTGCCGTGATCCCAAGGGCCAAGAATCAATTGCTGCGGCGCTTCCGTCTGGCTCAGACGCTGGAAGTTCGCCACGGTTTCGCGATTGAAGAAGTCGTAATAACCCACGACGTGCTGGGCGGGAATCGAAAGCTTCTTCGTCTTCTCGATCAGGTTCAAGCGGGTCCAGAAACCATCTGGACGGGGATGGGCCAGGATGCCCTGCAACCAGGGAATGCGCCAGCCGATCGCAAGGTCGAGATCTGCGAGAGGTAAGGCATGGAGAGTCTTGTACCAATCGACTGGTGCGCTCACTCCGGCAGGAGGCGGGTAGAGTCCGGCCGCAGCCGTTGCGATGAGCGCGAGACGCGAGACGCCACCGGTGTAAATGTTGTTGTAGAAGCTGGTCCAAGTGGCGGTGGGCGCAAGGACGGCAAGACCCGGCGCATCCTCAGCTGCTGCCTGATACTGGACTGCTCCGACATAGGAAGCGCCCCACATGCCAATGCGGCCGTTCGCCCAGGACTGCCGCAGAATCCAGTCCGTGGTGTCAAAGCCGTCTTGCCCTTCATTGTTGTAAGGGAAGAAGACACCTTCGGAATCAGAACGTCCGCGCGTGTCCTGCACAACGACAACGTAGCCAGCCGCCGCGTAGCGTTGCGCGGTAGCAGCCGCGCCTTTCCGGTTGTAAGGAGTGCGTTGCAACAGCACTGGTTTGCGTTCCCCAGCACTGGCGCCGTAGACATCGGCCACCAACTGTACGCCATCGCGCATCGGAATCTGAACACGCTGCACCTGGCCGCAGAGCAGGACACTGCACGCCAGGAGGAGGAGAGCCCGGGGAAAGAAAGAAGGCATGAGGAATCGTTCGAGTCCTTAGGAGAGAATGTCTTTGACCACGTTCCCGAAGACGTCCGTCAGGCGGAAGTCACGGCCCATGTAGCGATAAGTCAGCCGTTCATGATCGATGCCGAGCAAGTGCAGAACTGTCGCGTGCAGATCGTGGATGTGGGTCTTGCCCTCCACGGCTTCCCATCCATACTCGTCCGTCATTCCATGCGTGATGCCGCCGCGAATTCCGGCGCCCGCCATCCAGGCGGTGAAGCCTTTGGGGTTGTGTTCGCGCCCTCGCTCAGAAGCAGGAGCCTTCCCTTCTGATAGATCCTGCTCAAAGGGCGTGCGGCCAAATTCTCCCGACCAGATCAGTAGCGTGTCGTCGAGCAGACCGCGGGCACGGAGGTCAGCCAGCAAACCGGCAATCGGCCGATCGATTGCTTTGCAGCGCTGCGGCAGTCCCTTACGGATCTGGCCGTGATGGTCCCAGCCGCCATCGGTAATCTGGACAAAGCGAACCCCAGCTTCCACCATGCGCCGGGCCAGCAAGCACTGCCGTCCGAAATTATCGGTGTCCTTCTCTCCTACGCCGTAGAGTGCAAGAGTCGCCGCGCTTTCTTGACTCAGATCGAGCAAAGACGGAGCTTCTGCCTGCATGCGGAAAGCAATCTCGAAGGATTCGATCATCCCTTCCATGTTCTGGTCGGTCTCGAGATCCTGCAGGTAGCGCTGGTTCATGGACTGGATGAGATCCACCTGGCTGCGCTGCATCTTCGCAGTGATGGCTTTGTCCTGTAGATAGCGGATCTGCGCTTCTTTCGCATTGCCCGCTTCGCCAATCGGCGTGCCCTGATAGATCGCCGGGAGAAAGGCGTTGCTGAAGAGTTGCGTCGTGCCGCCGTCGCCGCTCACTTGCGGACAAACCGTGACAAAGCCGGGCAGATTCTGATTCTCAGTGCCTAAGCCATAAGTGACCCAGGAACCGATCGAAGGACGCACCATGACCGTATGGCCCGTATGGAGTTGCCGCACGGCGGGCGCATGGGCTTCAGAATCGGCCTGCATCCCGTTCAGAATACAAAGCTCCTGCGACATCTTTCCGAGATGTGGCAGAAGGTCTGACATCAACAGTTCCGCCTTGCCTTGGCGGCTAAAGGTGGAGATGGGACTCATCAACAGATTGCGGCCAATGCCCGGCGCTTCATAGTTCTTTGGCAATGCGATGGGGAACTTGTTGCCGCCCTCCTTGACGAGGCGCGGTTTGTAGTCAAAGAGGTCCATGTGCGAAGGCCCACCCTGCATCCAAAGGAAGATCACACGCTTGGCACGCGCGGCATGGTGAGGAGCCTTCGGAGCCAGCGGACTCACCTTCGTCGCTGTGTTCGCCGAGCAGAGCGCGGACAGCGCCAGCGACCCGAAACCACAGCCAGAGCGTCGCAGAAAGTCCCGGCGGGAACGGGCGAAAAGATTCGGGTGATGGCTCATCGATCGGATCTCCTTAGCGGATGTATAGAAACTCGTTACTAGCCAATAGAGCGTGGCAATAGCGCGTCCAGGCCTCGATATTTGCCTCGGGTGCGGTCTTGCCAGACTGCACCAAAGCAGCACTGAACTTTGAGATGAAGTCGTTGCCACGCGTCTGGTCGTCAGGCCGGGCACTCCGGCCTAACACTTGTTCGGTCAGCCAGTCGATGCGGGCGCCTGTTGTCCCTGCAAACTCGATGGCTCTCGCCGCCAGAAGTTTGGACTGCTCCTGATAGAAAGGCGAGTTCATTAGATATAGGGCCTGTGTCGGAACCGTCGTGACGCTACGCGCCCCGTTGACCTGGTTCACGTCCGGGAAGTCAAAGAGATTCAGGATGTCGACACTGCGGTGCTGGCTTTTGCGCAGCACTGGGAGATAGACCGTACGCAGCCGTAACAAATGATCCGGCAGCTTCGCTTCATCGCGGAACTCGACCGGCTTCCCAAGGTTCAGGTTGTCTGCGATGTCGAGAGGAAGCGTAGGGCCGCCCTCACCGTTCTCGAGTGTCCTGGTCAGACTCAAAATGGAATCTCGAATGATTTCGCCCTCCATCCGGCGCCGGTTCATCCGCCAACGTAGAAGGTTCTCCGGGTCCACCTGATAGGCCTCTGCGTTGTGTGCGCTGGACTGGCGATACGCGCGGGACAGAATCACCTCCCGCACTACCTTCTTCAAAGACCAGCCAGCTTCGACGTAACGGGTGGCGAGATAGTCCAGCAGTTCCGGATGGGTCGGCAGTTCCCCGCGGAGCCCAAAATTGTCGACACTCCGAACAAGGCCAGCACCGAAGAGATGCTGCCAGACACGATTCGCGGCAACGCGCGCCGTGAGCGGATTCTTTTCATTGGCAATCCATTCGGCAAGTTCGAGGCGTCCGCTCGCACGATAGGCGAGCACCGGAGGCTTGTCCCACATGGCCACCTGAAGAAAGCTACGCGGCACCTCTTCGCCCAGCATATGCGGATTGCCACGAATGTTGATGTGCGCATTGACCGGGGCGTCTACGTCACGGACAGCAAAAGCTTCAGGAGGCAGAGGGCGGTTGTATTCGAGCAGCGCGATCTCTTTGCTGAGCTTCGCGATCTGCTTCTCAAGAAGAACGAGTGGATCATCGGGCTTCGGAGTGGCGTCGCCCTGAGGCTGAGCCTTCTTCAATTTCTCCTTCTCCGCTTCAAGCGCCTTCAATCGCGGCTTCAGCGTGGCCATGCGGGCATGAAACTTTTCCGTCTCTCCGGCACGCATGCGCAGTTCTTCCACGCTCTCAGGCAACTGAATCCGATTGACATCACTGAAGATGCCATCGATGCGGCCATGAAGCGTTTCAGTAGCACCGAGAATGCCCGCCATCGCGTAGTAGTCTTTGTGCGAGATCGGATCAAACTTATGGTCATGGCAGCGGGCGCAGCCCACGGTGAGGCCAAGGAACGCTTTGCCGATCAGGTCCACCTGCATATCGACAACATCCATCCGGAGCTGTTCTTTATCAGCCGCCACAAGAGTCCAAGGACCGAGCGCGAGAAAGCCCGTGGCGATCACCTGCTCCCGGCGTTGTGCGTCGCTTTCCGCAGGAAGCAGGTCGCCCGCAAGTTGTTCCTTGATGAAGGTGGTAAAGGGCTTGTCCGCATTCAGCGAACGGATCACGTAATCGCGATAGCGCCAGGCGTCCTTGGCAGGGATCTTACGCCCGATCTCGAGATTGTCGGCGAAGTAACTGAGGTCGAGCCAATGACGCCCCCACCGTTCGCCAAAGCTGGGCGCAGCGAGCAATCGATCGACAATGGTTTCGAGCGCCTTGGGGCTCTTGTCGGCGACAAAAGCATTCACTTCCTTTGGGGTAGGTGGCAAACCGGCCAAGTCAAAGTAGACGCGGCGTAAGAGAGTTTGTCTGTCGGCATCGGGCGAAGGCTTCAGCTTCTTCTCTTCGAGCTTCGCCAGGATGAATTGATCAATCGCCTGAGCTGACCAGTCTGTCGCCTTCGTCTTCGGTGGCGTCACCTTGGCAACAGGCTTCCATGCCCAGTGCTGGAGCGCCGCCGCCTTTGTTTTTGCCTGGATCGCAACACTCGCATCCACGACCGGGGCAGCCTCCTCCGGCCACGGAGCCCCCATCTGGATCCATTCGCGCAGCACGTCGATCTGCTCGGCTTTCAGCTTGCCGGTGGGCGGCATCTTCAGTTCCGAGGAGTAGCCGACAACCTTCAGCAGCAGGCTCTCGTCCGGCTTTCCGGGCACCACAAGCGCACCGGACTGTCCGCCCTGAAAGAAGGAAGCCTTCTGATCGATCCGCAGCCCGCCAAAGGCCATCTTCGACTTCGAGCTGTGGCAGCCCTGGCACTGTGTGGCCAGCAACGGACGGACTTTCGTCTCGAAGAATTTCAGTTCGTCCGCGGATTGGCCGCTCGCCATGCGAACCGTACACAGGACAAAGAAGAGCGGAACTGGAAAGATCCGAAGCACAGCCATAATCTATCATTTACCAAGAGCAGAAGCGAGCAATAATCCATCATTTTAGGCCTAGTATTGAAATTTCCAGCAAGAATCGGCAGCCTCCAATGCTCTATCATTGGCAGCTAGGCAAAAATCTTGCGCAGAATGCTTACGGGAAACTCGTCGGTAATCCGTTCGCCGCGGCCTTCCCGATGGAAAACCAGCTTGCGATGATCCATCCCAAGCAAGTGGAGGATGGTGGCATTGAAGTCATGGACACTGACCGGGTCGAGTACGGCCTTGTAGCCGATATCATCCGTCTCGCCATAGACGACGCCGCCTTTGACTCCTCCTCCCGCCATCCAGGACGTGAATCCGGAAGGATTGTGATCGCGGCCGGCGGTGGGCCCAGGCGATTGCGCGATCGGCAAACGGCCAAATTCCCCGCCCCAAACCACTAAGGTGCTATCCAGCAAACCGCGCTGCTTCAGGTCGGCTAGAAGAGCGCCAATCGGCTTGTCTGTTTTCTTGCAGCAATAAGGCAGGCCCTTGCGCAGATCCGTGTGGTGATCCCACACATTGCCTTCAGTAAAGACTTGCACCATGCGCACGCCACGCTCCACGAGCCGCCGGGCCATCAGGCAACGCTTGCCGTAAGAAAGAGTGGCTTCGTCATTCAGGCCATAAGCTTCCTTCGTTGCATCGCTCTCCTTTGCAATGTCGAGCGCATCGGTCGCCTCCAACTGCATCCGGGCAGCCAGTTCATAAGTGGACAGCCGCGCGTCGAGATTCGGCTGATAGGGACGGCTTTTCCGATGTTCGACATCCATGTCGTGCAGCAGCGAACGCCCCAGATCCTTCACCGCGGCCGGATACTCTTCTTCCGGTTGCAGATTCAACAGCGGCATTCCTTCGGAACGCACACGAGTGCCCTGATAGACACCGGGCAGATAGCCGGCCTGCCAGTTCTGAATGTCGTTGACCGGAAGCCCTTTCGGGTCATCGAGAACGACATAAGCGGGAAGATTCTGATTCTCAGAACCCAGCCCGTAGACAGCCCAAGCACCGAGAGTTGGGCGGCCCGGCAACATGCGGCCAGTGTGCATGATGAACAGCGCAAAGTCATGCGCGATATGCGTCGTGTGCATCGAGCGGATGACAGCAATGTCGTCCACCTGCTTGGCCAGATATGGAAGCAGTTCCGAAACCTCGATTCCCGATTGGCCATACTTCTTGAACTTGTAGGGAGACGGCATGATGCCGCCTGCATCGCGCACCTGGCGAATCTGGCTGGCAAGATCCCGGCTGGGCGGTTGCCCGGCATACTTCTCGAGCAGGGGCTTGGGATCGAGAAGATCCATCTGGCTCGGTCCACCATTCATGAAAAGCTGAATGACAGACTTCGCCTTGGCCGGGTGCTGGGGCGGCTTCGGTTTGAGGTCGTAGATGACGGGCTGCTGCCCTTCGGCCGCATGGAGGTCCCTGCCCAACAAATAAGCCAGGGCCGCGCCATGAACACCATCCGAGATGTGAGAGAAGAAATCGCGCCGGGTTTTGGGTCTTCGCATAGGCACCTCTAATCGATGTACAAGAACTCTGCAGAGTTGAATAAGGTATGGCAGAGGCTCGCCAGAGCCATATGCCCGGCCTTCCCTGCAATGGGTTCCGATGGAGGCGTCGCCTCATAGAACTGGGTCCAGTGTTGCTTCATCGCGGCAAGCACTTTCTCTGCGGCTGTCACTTCTGCCGGACGGGCTGGGCGAGTGAGTGTCGCTAAATACAGCTGATCAATCTGTTTCCGTGGATCGTTCCCCACCGCATCTATGATGCGCCCCGCCAAATAGCGCGCCGTCTCGCGAATCTGATCGCCATTCATCAACTGCAAGGCCTGCGAGCTGACAATCGATTCCCCACGCTTCACGCAGTTCGGGCTGAGGAAAGGTAAGTCGAAGGCATCGAGCATCGTCACGGGAGTGGAGCGGCGCTGCAAAAGATAGATACTGCGTCGATAACCAAGCTTGCCTGCTTTCGCGAGCACTGCACCATCCGGCTTGACCTCGATCACTCCCGGTGGGCCAAAGGCCTCGGGGTCCAGACGGCCAGCGCTTTGCAGAATGGCATCGCGAACTGCTTCCGCATCCAGCCGCCGGAGTGGGAAGCGGGAAAGCAATTCATTCGATGGATCCTGCGCCAAGGCTTCAGGGCTGATCTCTGAGCTCTGCCGGTAGACCGCCGAAGTCATGATCAGGCGGTGCATTTTCTTGAGGCTCCAGCCCGATTCAACGAACTCCGTGGAGAGCCAATCGAGAAGTTCCGGGTGGGTGGGCGGAGTGCCCATCTTTCCGAAGTTGCCGGCGCTCTTCACGATGCCAGTACCGAAGTGATGCTGCCAGACGCGATTCATCATCACACGGGCCGTCAGCGGGTGTTTTTCATGAGTGATCCATTTTGCAAAGGCCAGGCGTCTGCCGCTCGTGCCGGACTGGTAGTTCAGCTTGACCGGTTCATAAGGAGGCAAGCCCTTCGAGAGAACGGACAAGGGGCCAGGCTCGACCAGCGGTCCTGGATTGGTAACCTCGCCGCGCAACAGAATCCTTACTGGTGTTGGTTCGCCTCCCATGTCGAAGAGGGAGCGGAACCCCGGCGTCGCCAGCAGCTTTGCCTTTGTCTGCTGCACCAGCTTGCGCAGATCAGCAACTTCTTTCTTGAACGCTTCAGAATCTTTCAACAGATCGTCAATGGACGCGTCTGCCTTCGCTTTCTCGCGATAAGGCTTGGCCGCAGTCTCGATCTTCAACTCCAGATCAGCGATCTGTTGGCGCAAGGGAAGATTGTGGGCCTCGGTAGCACTCACCACCTTCGGATCAGGATCGGGGATGAAGCGAAGATTCTTCTCCTCGCACTTCGAGCCGACACCAACGCACTCGATGGAGGGAATCAACCAGTCATAGGGATCGAGCGCCGTCTGGAACACCGCACTCACGCGATAGTAGTCGCGCTGCGGAATGGGATCGTACTTGTGATCGTGGCAACGCGCGCAACCGAGCGAGAGCCCCATCACCGAAGAACCGAGAATCTCAACTTCTGCGGCAATCGCATCGAAGCGTTCTGGAAGAAAATTCTGCTCCGTAC
This sequence comes from Bryobacter aggregatus MPL3, assembly GCF_000702445.1. Lineage (NCBI taxonomy): Bacteria > Pseudomonadati > Acidobacteriota > Terriglobia > Bryobacterales > Bryobacteraceae > Bryobacter > Bryobacter aggregatus. Next base: position 2,620,208 of record NZ_JNIF01000003.1, on the reverse strand, counting down.
TATAAGTGGCATCGGGAGCAAGACGGAAGAAGCCGACAGCCTCCATCTTCTCCACTTGGTCGGGCGTGTAGGTCTTGGCGGCCTTCCAATCGAACATTTCGTCCCCGGCCAGTTGCTCCTGCAGAAATTGGCTATAGGGCTTGTCCGCATTGAGAGCACGAATGACATAGTCGCGATAGCGCCATGCGTTTGGCCGGACCGCATCGGTCGACACACCGCCTTCACTATCGGCGTAACCTACGGCATCCAGCCAATAGCGAGCCCAACGCTCGCCGTAGCGCGGCGAGGCAAGCAGGCGATCGATCAAGCGCTCATATTTGTCTTGCCCAGAATCGGCCAGATAGGACTGAATCTGCGCCGGTGAGGGAGGCAACCCGATGAGATCGAAATAGGCGCGCCGCAGTAACGAAAGCTCCTTGGCTTCTGCGCCGAAGCCGAGTTTCTTGGCAGCCAAGCGCTCCAGGAGAAAAGCATCAATCGGCGTTCGCACTTGACCTGCAACGGCAGGAACACGGGGCCGTTGGGGTTGTTGGAAAGACCAGAACTTACGATCCTGATCCTTCACCATCGGGTCATGGTCGGGATCAACGTGCATGGCCTTCTCGGTTTCCGCGCGTGCGCCTTGTTTGATCCATTGGGTGAGTTTCTCCAACTCCCCAGAGTCGACACCGCGAACGGAAAACTGCTCCTGCAAGTGAGGAGGCGGCATCTGTTGCTTTGCAATGCGCTGCACGATCAGGCTTTTCTCTGGATCTCCAGGCACGAGAGCCGGGCCTGATTTTCCACCCTTCAGCATGCTTTCGCGGGTCCGCAGATCGAGCCCTCCCTGTTGCTCCCGGCGCCCATGGCAGACAAAACATTTCGCTCCGAGAATGGACGCAAAAACATCCCGCGCAGGGACGGGACGAGTGAGGATTTCTTCTCCTTGTTTTAGCGCTCCGCTATCGATCCAATTGCGGATGGCAGCAGCTTCTTCCGGAGGCAGCGGCTTTCCTCCCATGGGCATCTTGCCGCTTCCTACCATCGCAAGCAGAAGACTATCGACAGCCTTCCCTGGAACAACCGCGGCACCGGTCTTGCCACCAGTCAGAAGATCATCGCGAGTTTCCAAAGAGAGCTCGGCCTGCTTCATCTTCGCGTTATGACAGGCCAGACACTTCGATTGCAGAATCGGCAGCACATCCGTCTCGAAGCGAGGCACGGTCTTCTGTTGTCCGTAGCAACACAGCCCGGCGCACAGAAGGATCGAGAGGGGGTTGAACTTACTACGGATTGCAATCTTGGAAATTCGGATCATAAAACTTCTCTCGGAGGCCAGTCTGCCGACTCAATCCTATCAATCGGTAGAGAGGATTGAGCCGGCCATGGGCATCTCAGATCAATTAATAGTTCAGCTTCAGACCAAACTGAACCACCCGGGGCGATGCCGCCGAGCTGAGGCGTCCAAAGGTGGAGGCGGTCACGGTGTTGACCGGATTCCCAAAGTTCACCTGATTGAAAGCGTTATACAGTTCGCCACGGATCTGCATCCCAAAGCGGTCTGTGAATCGGACATTTTTGATGAAGGCCAGATCCGTATTGGTGGATCGAGGTCCGATCATCGAATTGCGTCCGACATTGCCAAAGACGCCAGTACCATTGGGAGCAAAGGCTGCTTTGTTGAAGTACTGCATGATCATTTCGCCACGGCTGCGGCTGCCAGAGATCTCCGGATTCCCCACCTGATCGGCCCGATTCGTGGTGGAAGTGAGGGAGTTATCGCGGCCCGTGAGGATCGTATAAGGAGCGCCAGAAACCAAAGAGGTAATGCCCGAGATTTCCCAGCCACCAACCGCCTGATTCAGGAACCCGAGAGAAGAAAAGTTCGGAAGGAGATAAACCCATGAGAAGCGTGCCACATGAGCCCGGTGGAAATCGGAAAGGCCGCGATCTCCATTCAGATTCAGGTTGTCCTGATGATTCACAGATTGCACACTGGTGGACTGGCCCGTATCGATGCTCTTTGACCAGGTATAGGCCGCTAAAAGCGTCAAGCGATCTGTACGGTACTTCGCACTGGTCTGGAAAGAATGATAGGACGCGTTGCCGCCCGACTGGATCATATTGATCTTCTGATAAATGTTGGGCACGGTGATGCGGCGCGAATCAGTGTTAGCCAGCGTCGAGAGCGGCTGTCCGGAAGCATCGACGCCAGGGATGTAACGGGCCTGATTGATGTTCACCGTATCCTGCAAGTGTCTGCTGAGCTTGCCCACATAACTGAGGTCTAGTGCAATCCTCTTCAACAAGTCCCGCTGCACCCCGGCAGAAAGCGCCTGCACGCGCGGCATGACAAAATCGCGGTCCCAGCCAAAGACCTCTGAAGGCAGGAAGAAGAGCTTCTTGTTCGGATTCGTCGTGAGATCGAGCGAACGGGGAAAGGGATTTTCCAAGCCCTGCCAGGGATCACTCAGGCCCCCGCGGGGCGGAACAGCGTCTGCCCGAGCAGGAAGGGCTGGTTCTGAAAACTCTGGGCTCCCATGTCCCCAAAGTGAGCGTTGCTATAGAGTCCATAGCTCGCACGCAGGCTGGTGAGACCATCGCCGGTAAGATCGTAGGCCATGCCAATACGCGGCTGGATCTGCTTGTGATCCATGCGCACCATCGTGCTGGGCAAGCCGTCCGGGAAGTCCGGAGCCTTATCGCCCGTAAAGAGCAATCCGGGAGGCGCAGACGGAATCACCGTCGATTGCACGCCTTGCCGGAAAGTGGCGTTCTGCGGGATCTTGACGGTGGAACGCTCGACACCTCGCGTCTCATCGAAGGGTCCGAGCAACTCGTAGCGCAGGCCGAGATTCAAGGTCAGGCGGCGGGAGACTTTGAAGTCGTCCTGGACAAAGAAGGAGCTATTGATCGAGCGCATGGCGAGATCGATCAGCGGTCGGCGCGAGGCGGTGACCAGTTCGCCAAGCAGGAAGTCCGCAGCCGCGTTGCCTGTTGCCGAACCATCAAAGCCGAAATTACCGGGGTCCCCCGCAGCAGTGATCAACTTGAACTTGCGGCGGTAGAGATCGAAACCAGCCTTGATCTGATGACGGCCTTTGATCCAGGTGAGCGAGTCGGCAAACTGATAGTTGTTGGTGCCTTCCACCCAGAGGCAGAGTCCACCGCCGCCGATGTTGAAGCGTCCGGTGACGCTGATGCTGGGCGGCTCGGGAGGACCTTCGAGATCGATATTCATGCCAAGAGCACGGGGCGTCAGCCCGGAACTGCAGCGGCGATTCTCTTCCTGGCCACTGATGCCCACTCGCAATTGATTCAAGAGCGTGGGCGTGAAGGTACGCGTGTAGTTCATCGAGGCGACGGGGATCACCTGGTCTTCTTCGCGCTGGCCGTAGACCGGATAGGGACCGCTGGCAAATGGAGTTTTGAAAGAGGTCTTGTCAAAGAAGTAGCTGAGGCTCAGTGTGTCTTTGCTGCTGATCAGATAGTCCAGCTTGCCGAGATAGTGGTTGCCATCGATCGGGTTGGAACCAGAGGTGACCAACTGGCCCGACTCTGATCCAGGAGCAACGGGAATGATGTCTTTCAGCAAACGGGCCGTCACAGGGTTGATGCGATCTGCCGGAATCGTATTGTTCGGGAAAGGCAGGTTGGTCCGCGGATCGCGGATGGTACTCGAGAATATGCCTTGCCGTTCTGCCGCAGTCAGCGGGAACGACGAAGCAATCGAGGTGCCTCGGATTCGCAGCCCCTGGTAGGAAGCAAAGCCAAAGAGCTTATTTTTCAGGATCGGGAAGCCGATACTGGCACCGAACTGATTCTGCCGCAGGATCGGCACCGTAGCCGAAAAGAAGTTCCGGGCGTTCAGCTTATCGTTCCGGAAGAACTCCCAGGCTGAGCCATGAATCTGATTGGTGCCCGAACGCGTGACGGCTGTAAAGATCGACCCGGCATAGAAGCCATACTCGGCGCTGTAGGAATTGGTGATCAGCTTGAATTCCTGGAGGGCATCGGGCGATGGGTAGTTGAGACCGCTATTGGTATAGCCCCCAGCAAAACGCATTCCGTCCAACTGATAGTCCGTCTCATTCGTGCGCGACCCGTTCACACTAACGGAGTTCCCATTGCGATTGCCTCCGGTGAGTGCGACGGGGTTGCTGGAGACGGTAACGCCCGGCAATAAAGTCGCAAGCTGGAGTGGGTTTCGTCCATTCAGCGGCAGTTCCGCAATGCGTTTGCGATCCACCACTTCGCCTCCCGCAGAGGAGGCGGTGTCGACAAGCGGAGCCTGATCGCCCACCTCGATGCTCTCCGCCACGCTTCCCACTTGCATCTCGATGTTGATGCGTGCGCTCTGGTTGAGCTGGAGTTCCACGCCCTTGCGGGAGAAAACTTTGAAGCCAGGCGCTTCTGCATTGATTCGATAAGTCCCAATCGGAATGAGCGGGATGACAAAAGAGCCATTGGCATCGGATTCGGCAGAGCGCGCGAAGCCTGTCGCCTCATCGAGCGCCGTCAACTTGGCGCCGGCAATGGCGGCACCCGACGCATCGGATACCGAGCCCACAATCGTCGCTGCATTCTGCTGTCCCGGCAGCAGAGCCGGGTCCCACACCAACCCAGCGAGAACCAGTAGGCCCACAGCCATCCTCTTACCTGCATCGCGAACAGTACGCATCCCACACTCCTTCTGATTGGCGCCACCGGGCACCGGATCTTGAGACCATGCTCAAGGGAACGGTGAAAACCTATCATAGTGCATTGCCTTCTGCAAGACGATTCACACAAAGATCTCAATAAATAATGGAGTTGACACGACAGATGCGCACTGATACCGTGTATTCTTCGATCTATCATGTCGCTTCTGAATTGCGCAATCCGCCTGAATGCAACCACTTTTCCGCTCACACCCGAGGAACGGGAAGTCTACCAATCCGCAGGCTTTTCGCTGGTGGAAGCAGAGGCCCCAGACCTGGCGTTGTTCCAGAAACACGCCCACGCGGTGGCACTGTGCATTGTTTCGGCAAAAATTAATGAAAATATGATAGATCATCTACCCAACTTGCAGGTGATCTCTCGCTTCGGAAGCGGCACGGACAACATCGACGCGGCTGCCGCGGCACGGCGGGGCATCCGCATCACCAATATTCCGGAGTTTTGCCTTTCTGAGGTGGCTGATCACACGATGGCCCTGTTGCTCGCCTCAGCCCGCAAGCTCCTCACCATGGACCGCGCCACCCGGCAGGGACGCTGGCTCGCCAGAATCGAAGAACGAACCCACCGCATCGAGGGGCGTCAGCTCGGACTCATCGGCTTTGGAAGAATCTCCCAAGAAGTCGCCAAGCGAGCCCGCCCTTTTGGGCTCCGTATCGCCGCTTACGATCCGCAGTTGAACCTCGAGGTGGCGCAAGAGATTGGAGTACAGCCCATGTCGTTGCAGGAGCTTCTGTCCAGCAGCCACTTCGTGTCCCTGCATGTTCCGTTGCTCCCGGCCACGCGCCATCTGATGGGGCAGGCGCAGTTTGAGTCGATGCGGCCGGATGCGATCTTCATCAATACGGCACGCGGCGCGGTGGTGGATGAGGCGGCCCTGGTAGCCGCACTCGAGCAGCAGAAGATTGCCGGGGCGGCAATTGATGTCTATGAAGGGCTCGATATGTTCGGTCCTCTTCCCGAGGCAGCCGACCATCCGCTCTTTCATCTCCCCAATGTGATCCTGTCGCCGCACTCTGCGGCCTGCAGCGAAGAATCATTGGGCTTTCTGATGCGCGCGGGAGCACAAAACGCCGTGGATGCGGTGCGGGAACGGAACTTGATACAGACAGAACCATGCAGACACTAAACGGCAAAGTAGTCATCATCACAGGTGGAGCAGGAGGCCTGGGCCGTGCGCTCGCGCGCGACTTCGCCGCTGCCGGAAGCACCCTGGCCCTGCTGGACAAGAATGCCAGCAGTCTGGCAGAGGCAGCCACTCAATTCGGCCAGCCGTATCACGCAGTGGTCGACATGAGCCAGCCCGCGGAGATCCAAACGGCGATCGATGCCATCGCAAACAAGTTTGGACGGATCGATATCCTGATCAACAACGCGGCCGTGTGCCACTCGAAATCGATGTGGGAGCTGACCGAGGCGGACTGGGACGATGTCCTCAGTGTCAATGTGAAGGGTTTGTTCTTTGCGCTGCAGGCAGCGGCGCGGCAGATGCCGTCCGGCGGCGCGATTCTGAACATCGCCTCCGTCGCAGGGCGGGTGGGCCGTCCCACGTTGCTTCATTACGCAGCCAGTAAGTCCGCAGTGATCTCGATCACACGCTCGGCAGCCGTAGAACTGGCCAGCCGCGGCATCCGGGTGAATGCCATTGCCCCCGGGATGATGGACACCGGCATGCTGCATCAGTTGCAGCAAACCTGGAAGGCCCGCGAAGGCGAAATCTCGCCGTCCGCCCAACCTTCTTCGGCTTCTACACTGTTCGGACGTCCTGCAAACCCGTCGGAGATTGCCGCCACAGCCTTGTTTCTGGTGAGCGACGCAGCCTCCTACATCACCGGCCAGACCCTCAATGCCTGTGGCGGAATTGTCATGAGTTAAGCGCATGAGTATCGATACGAACCCTCCTTCTCCCCTATCCCCACTGACGCCAGAAATGGCGATTGAAATGTACCGCAAGATGCGGCTGATTCGACGCTTTGAAGAGCGTGTGATTGACTTGGTGAATGCGAACGCCATCGCCGGAGTGACGCACGAGTATATTGGCGAAGAAGCCATTGCCGTTGGAGTTTGCAGTGCATTGCGCAGGAATGACGTCATCTCCAGCACGCATCGCGGCCATGGCCACATCATCGCCAAGGGCGGCGATGTGAAGCGCATGATCGCGGAGTTGTTTGGCCGGGTCACCGGATACAACCGGGGCAAGGGTGGCTCGATGCACATTGCCGATCTTGCGCTTGGAATCTATGGCGCCAACGGTATCGTAGCGGCAGGAGTTCCCATTGCAGCCGGTGCGGCCTGGGCCGCAAGAATCCAAAAGAGCGGCGTCGTTGCCGCCACATTCTTCGGTGACGGAGGAGCCAACCAGGGTGTCGTCCATGAGACGATGAACCTCGCAAAAATCTGGAAGCTGCCCCTCCTCTTCATCTGCGAAAACAACCAGTATGCGGTCACCACGCCCGCCAGTTATTCAATCGCCGGGCCTGGAATCAGCGAGCGCGCCGCCGCCTACGGATTCCCAGGAATTCGCGTCGACGGCATGCGTGTCGATCAAGTCTACGAAGCGGTGCGAGAAGCCGTCGAAAGAGCCCGCGCGGGGGAGGGCCCCACGCTGATCGAATGCATGGCCTACCGGTTCCAGGGCCACTTCACGGCAGAGCGGGCGCTGTCGCTCAGCTATCGCAGCACGGAAGAAATGGAGTATTGGCGGGCGAAAGATCCTGTCATCACCTGGGGGAGCGCACTCGAAGAGCAGAGCATCCTGAGCGCAACAGCCCGGGAAGCCATTCATGTCGAGATTGAAGCGCTTCTCGAAGAAGCCGTGGAATTTGGACAACAAAGCGCATGGCCCGAAGCCGAGGAGGCGTTGACCGACATGTATGTCACGACCTATCCGGGTTTGCCAGCGCGAGGGGTAGCATGGAACAGCAACTAAATTGCCTGCAGGCATTGCGCCAAGCACTGATGCAGGAGATGCGCCGTGATCCGAATGTGATCTTTCTCGGCGAAGACGTACGGCATTCCCTCCGGGGCATCAGCAAGGGTTGCCTCGAAGAATTTGGAGAAGATCGCGTCTGGGATACGCCGATCTCCGAACAAGGCTTTGTCGGTATGGCAACGGGTGCGGCGATCTCCGGATTGCGGCCGGTGGTGGAGTTTCAGATTGGCACGCTCCTCTATGTCTGCTTTGACCAGATTGTCGACCAGGCCCAGAAGCTGCGCTACATGATGGGCGGCCAAGGGCGCATTCCAGTAACCTATCTCGTCCCGGGTTCGGGAGCGCGCGCGGGCTTGGCGGGTCAGCATTCTGACCATCTCTATCCCATGCTGGTGCAGGCCGGATTGAAAGTCGTGATTCCGTCCTGTCCGCTGGATGCCAAAGGCTTGTTCACCGCCGCAATTCGCGAAGACGATCCGGTGGTGATCTTTGCTCCGGCTGCATCCATGAATGTAAGAGGCCCGGTACCCGAAGAGGAAGTCTATATCCCATTGGGCAAAGCCGACGTGAAGCACGCGGGCAGCGACGTCACGGTGGTGGCGATTGGTCCTCTGGTTCCCGATGCACTCAAGCTCGCAAAACGATTGCAAGGCGAAGGTATTTCGGTCGAAGTGTTTGACCCTCGCTCGCTATTGCCCTTCGACCATGCCAGTCTGGCCGCATCAGTAATCCGCACCGGACGCTTGGTGGTCTTTGATGATTCCAATCGCAGTTGCGGGATGGCCGCGGAGATTGCGGCGTTTGCAGCGGAGAGCCTCTTCGCCCATCTTCGTGCGCCGATCCTGCGCATCACGCGTGCGGATGTGCCCGTGCCATTCAGCATCGCGATCGATAAATACGTACTGCCCAAAGTGGAGCAGTTAGAGGCGGCCATCCGCTCGATTGTCTGTCAGCGCGAGCTTGCAGTTTCGGAGAAGTTCTAATGCCTGAAGTCCCGATTCGCGTCCCTAAGTTGGGAATGGATACCACCGAAGCGCTCCTCTCCAAATGGCTGGTGAAGGCAGGAGATCCGATCCAAATCGGCACGCCGCTCGTGGAGCTCGATTCAGAGAAAGTGAGCTTTGAGTACCAGGCTGAAGTGGCTGGCCGCCTGTTGCGGATCCTCTGCGCAGAAGGGGAGACGGTCCCTGTCGGGGAAATCGTCGCCATTGTAGAAAGTGCTTGACGGGAGAGTGCGATGATCGAATTTACTCCCGTGTCTGAACCAACATTTGTCTTTCCGGAAGTGGGGGGCGTATCTCTCCGCGACAAGGTGATCACCTGCCTGAAAGAGGCAATCTTCTCTGGGAAACTGCGCCCTGGAGAACCCATCGTCGAACGGCATCTGTCACAACAGATGAAGATCGGCACCCCAGCAGTTCGTGAAGCCTTGGTGACACTCAACGAACAGGGCTTTGTGCGCAGAGTCGCCAACACAGCCACTTACGTGAACAGCTATACGGTCGATGAAGTGCGCGAGCTGTATCAGTTGCGCGTTGAGTTTGAACATCTGGCGCTGAAGTGGGCCAAGCTACGCGTCACCGAGAAAGACCTCGGCGCATTAGAGCGATTGATCGAGGGAATGGCTGCTGCGGCAGCCGACAAGGAAGTGCGACGCTTCTACGAGTTAGACCTGGAGTTCCATCGTTATTGCTGGCAGCTTTCGAACAACCGCTTTCTCGTTAAGAGTCTTGAGAATCTGGTGCCACCGTTGTTTGCCTTCGTCCTGATGGCCAGCGACGTGACCGTCAGCCAGGCGATCGCCTACGAGCATCGCAGCATTGTGAACGCGCTACGGCGTCTGGAAGAGCCGGAATTCTCAAGTATCGTGCGCCAGACTCTGAGCAGCTTTGCGATGACTGGCCTCGCCTCGGTGGCCAGCCACCCGCCCCACAAATAACCCGTTCATGAATCGTTGGAACCGGATCATTCCCGCAGCGTTCCTGATGTACACCATCGCGTACATCGACCGGACGAATTTCTCGATCGCCATGCCTTCGCTGCAGAAGGAGTTTGGTCTCGATTCCAGCATGACCGGGATGGCCGCCGGGATCTTCTTCATTGGCTATGTGCTCTTCCAGATGCCGGGAGGCTATCTGGCGCAGGCGTGGAGCGCTAAGCGTTTTATTTTCTGGGCGCTGCTGGTCTGGGGCGTTTTTGCGACACTCTGTGGCTTCGCCCAGTCCTATGAGCAACTGCTCGTGTGCCGCTTTCTCCTCGGCGTGGGCGAGGGAGGAGTATGGCCCGCAACGGTTGTGCTGCTCTCCAACTGGTTTGCCCCGCAGGAGCGCGCACGGGCCAACGGCTTCTGGGTCGTCTGCCAGCCCATAGCCGTAATTCTCTCGAGCCCGCTGTCGGGGTATCTGATCGATCACTACAACTGGCGCGTGATGTTTATTGTCCAAGGCATTCTGCCGCTCTTCTTTGCTGCCGTCTGGTGGTGGGCGGTGGAGGATCGGCCAGAACAGGCCAAATGGGCGACCGAGAAAAGCGTGGCGCCCCAAGTGATTGCCAACGCAAATGCCGGCAGCCGTTGGGATTTCTTGCGCTACCGCGAAGTGTGGCTGCTTGTCATTCTCGATCTTGCCTTTGCCTGTGGAGCCTATGGCATGTTAATGTGGCTGCCCTCAACCATCCGTTCGCTCGGACTGCAGAACAATCTGCTCATCGGCCTGCTCTCTGGCTTCCCTTATGTCTTTGCCGTCGCAGGCAGCATCTACAATTCGCGACGTTCCGACCGGAAGAATGAAAGACGTTGGCATGTGGCGATGCCTTGCATGGCTGCGGGGATCTTTCTGATTCTGGGATTTCTCGCAAGTGTACAGCTTCCTGTTCTGGGACTTCTGCTCATCTGTCTGACCGCAGCGGGCATCTATGCGGCGATTGGCCCGATGTGGGCCTTGATGACGGAAATCGTACCCAAGCACAGCGCCGGGTTGAGCCTCGGCCTGATCAATGGCGCCGCGAATCTTGGAGGACTGGCCGGCCCCTACCTTGTGGGCTCGCTCCGCGATAGCAGCGCCAGCTTCCTCCCCGGCTTCCTGTTTCTGGGAGGCTCGCTCATCACCGCGGGACTCTTTACACTGCTCCTGCAGAAACCGAAGGCGCTTAGCGTAAGGTGATAGCGCCCTTCTGGGCCAGCCAATAGGCAAGTCCGGTATTCACCAAGATATTCATAGAGGAACCGCGATCTTCAGCAATCTTCTTGAGCTTCTTATGGAGGGGCCGAGGCAGGGAGATTGTCGTATCCCGCACCATTTTCTCGTCCACACTGACTAAGGCGACCGTCGCCAGGTCTACAGATTCGAGTGACTCAATCGCCATCACGGAAAGATCGCCTCGATAGCGAATCAGAGAACGCAGTGCCTCATTGACGCCTTCATTCAAACGGATGGCCAGCTTGATGATAGGGTCTGGAGCGGCACTTGTTTTCTTCTTTGCTTTCTTGATTCCGGCAGGCGAATCCAGGCGGACAACAGGTTTGGTGGGCTTGGGCATTTCCTGAGCTTTCTCTGTAAGGATTGTACAGGCCTTACAGTACGACTTCCAAGTGAAACCCTCTTCATCTTCACGAAGCCTTGATATAGTTGCCATGTCCGAACCATGTATAAAATCGCGCTTTTCTTCCTCCTGTCTGCCAGTTCACTCCTCAGCACTGAGTCTTCATTGAAAGATGAACAGGGAAAGACGATCATCCAGTATGTTGTGGAAGCGCCGCCAGTCTTAGCCCCGGCGCACACCACCGATCCTGCCAAGCAACTGGGATTGATCCTCTGCTTCCCTGAGCATGACCGCCCGGTGGGCGACGAGATCTATCCCGTAAGAGAAGCGCTCAAGCGCCTTGGAATCAGCGACCAGTTTGTACTTCTTGCCGGTGGGCCACAGGGCCACAAGTTTGGACCGGTCGACTATGAACCAATCGGAAAGTTGATCGCCTGGGCCCAAAAGACCTACCCGATCAATCCGCGCCGCATCTACATGTACGGCAAAGGCGAGGGTGGCAAGATCTCCGGAGAACTGGTGATGCGCCATCCGGACCTGATCACAGCCAGTATCAGTTATAGCTGGGGCTGGTGGACAATGCCCTCTGAGCTGAAGACTGCGCTCGATGCCGAAAAGAGCGCTCCCGAGATTTACATGGTGCTGGGCCTGCGCGATCTGTCCTATCATCTGACCAATGTCCGGGACGCCTACAGCCGCGTCAGCGCAAAAGGCTACCACGTGATTTTCCGCGAGTTTGAGGATCTGGGAGCCCGCACCTATCACCCGGCAAGCAATGACGATGCCCTGGCCTGGGCCTCCCGGCTCCGCAACAAGAATCTGCCGCTCTCTGCCGAAGAGCAGAAACTCCTGAAGCCAGCCCTCTATACGGCAGCAGCGGCCAAGGCGGATGGCTATTTCCCAAAGCTCGCCCTGGTCGGTGGTCCGGCGGCAGGAAGCGTGGTGCAACAGTTACTGCGCTCAACAGACCCCGCGATCCGGGCCGCCGCCGCACAAACTTGCATCCATGGCACCTTTGATGAGGCAACGATGGCAGCCTTGGGGCAGCGGCTCACCGATGAGGCGCCAATCGTCCGGCGCATTGCCGCACGGGCGCTCGCACTCCAGGCCAATTGGCGCTCGCAAGAAGCGCAGCAGGCCCTCATTCGTCTGGCGACAGGAATCCAGAAGGCCGTCGACCGCAGCGATCGCGTTGCCGCCGCGGATGGAATCGTCGAAGCGATTCGCCTACAGAAGCATGGTGTCCGTCAGGACCCGGCTTTGTTCCAGGCGATGATCACCTTGCTCGAAGATCAGGACGAAGAACTACGCACCATCGCCAATAACACGCTAGCCCCGCTACGGGATCGCGAATTCCGCGGTGACCTCGGACGGCCCGAACGGAAGATTCCGGAAGGTGGGTGGACGGCGTGGATCGAAAAGGTAAAGACCAAGGCAGCTGGCTATCAGAAAGATTACGAAGTCTGCGGCTGGGGCTCCACCCACCAGACGGCGGCCCTCCCTGGCAATCGCGGCCAGAAGGAAGCGGTTGATCTCTATTGCCAGGGGGGATCGGCACTGCTCGGCGAGAATCTGGCAACTGGGAAGCCCATACCCAAAGATCCAGTGCAGGCCTTTCAACTGACCCAGCAGGCCGCGGACCAAGGTTATGTCCCCGCACAGGCCGCCCTGGGCATGATGTTCGCCGTCGGAAAAGGAGTCCAGCAGAACTTACCCGAAGCAGCCAAGTGGTGGGTGAAGGCAGCCGAAGGCGGACACGTCCTGGCCGCGACCAATGCATCGATGATCCTGAAGGGTGGCGGAGGTGTGAAGGCTGACGCCGCGGCCGCAGAGCGTTGGGCGAAGTTCGCCGCCGAACATAGTAGCCCCGGCCAGGATTAGGACTGCAAGTGAGGTGGGAATGCGCAACTGCCGCCAAGCTGGTTGGCGGCAGTTGCGCATTCCCGGGAAGAATCGTGAGCGCGGGCTCAGGACGATTGCATTGTGAAAGTGTTAAGCAAGCAAGCCAGGCAAGGGCCCGGTGCTATCGGCAAAGCGTTCGACGGGTGTGCCGCAGGCATCGAGCATGGACACGTAGAGGTTCGCCGCCGGTGAGTCTTCGGTATAGACCAGGTGTTGCCCCGTCGCAATGCGGCCGCCCCCTTTTCCACCGAGTACAAGCGGCAGCTTATGCGGATTGTGAGAGTTGCCGTCACTCAAGGCAGAGCCAAACAGGATCATCGAGTTGTCCAACACGTTCCCGTCGCCCTCCTTCATGTCCCTCAACTTACGCAGCAGGTAGCCGTACTGCTCGATGTGCCAGCGATTGATCAGAGCATACTGCTGGAGTTTCTCAGGGTCTTTGGAGTGATGGGAAACTTCGTGGTGCGAACTGCTCACGCCTTCAAGAAAGCGGAAATTGACGCCGCTCACGGCGTTGCCAAACATGAAGGTGCTGATACGAGTCGTGTCCGTCTGGAAGGCGACCGCGATGAGGTCGAGCATTAGACGCACATGCTCGGTATGATCCCGGGGAGCATCCGTTGGTTTTGCAACTCCTGCCATAGACGCCCTCGGCTTCCAGGTGTTGCGCTTGGGATCGCTCGCACGATCCATCCGTTGTTCGAGCGAACGGACAATCGACAAATATTCATCAATGCGGGCTTGATCCGCCGAACCAACTTCGCTCCGCAGCTTTTTCGAGTGCTCGAGCACACGGTCCAGCAGTTGGGTGTCCTGCTTCACGGTATTGCCCTGCGGCCCCGAAGCCCGGAACAGTCGCTCATACACCGAACGCGGATTGATCTCCCGCGCCAGAGGTGTCGTGGGACTGCTCCAGGCAATGTGGGAGCCATATACTCGCGTATAGCCGACATTGGCATCCACGCCGGTGGATTCCGGTTCGATCCCGAGTTCTAGTGAAGGCAGCGGAGTTTGGTCGCCAATCCGTTGTGCGGCAACCTGATCCATCGACACACCGTGCATGTTGATATCGACACCGAGCGTCTTACTGATCGTGGTGCAAGTAAGCAGGCTCGACTCTTTTACATAATGGCCATCGCCCGTATTGGCGGCAGCATTCCACAGGTTGCTCACCACCACCAGTTGATCTTTGAGATCCTGCAGCGGCGCCAGCGTAGGGGAGAGCTTGAAATCACGCCCCTTGCCTTCGGGCGTCCAAACCGAAGTGTTCACCCCATTTGCCATATAGAGGACAGCCATCCGCACTGGAGCAGCAGCAGATGAGGCGCCAAAGGCGGCGGGCGTCATGGCTTCCAGCCAGGGAAGCCCCATGGCCACACCCGCACCCTTTAAGACACTTCTTCGCGAAAGGTTGCGCTTCTTAGGAATCATCATTTCTTACGCTCCTCCTGGACTTTTCGAGTGACCAGTGTCGCTCCGGCCTGATAGCGGAATGGCGTGCTGAGCACGACCGCATTGATCAGGGAATGCGCGCTGTAGTCGTTCTTTTCTATTTCTGCAACGATCTGATCGACAGTGCACGAATCCTGCAACGTAAGACCGCGGCCGAGCGCGTATCCGAGCATCTTATTCGTCAGATTGCGCATAACAAGCTCTTTTTTGCGCAACAGCACCGCTTTCAGTTCGGCTGGTCCGGCGAACTTACTACCATCCATCAGTTCCCCGCTGTTATCAATCGGCTGGCCCGCTTCTTCCGTCCGGTAACGGCCGATGACATCATAATTTTCCAAAGCAAAGCCAAGTGGATCGATCCGGCTATGGCAACTGGCACAAACAGGATTCGCCCGATGTTGCGCCAGACGTTCCCGTAAACTCGTGGCGGCCACGGCGGCTCCCTCTTCGAGCGCCGGGACATTAGGCGGCGCCGGGGGCGGGGGCGTGCCGAGTATCGCTTCCAACATCCACTTCCCGCGCAGCACCGGACTCGTGCGATGGGGGTGCGAGGAGACAGCCAGTACCGCGGCCATTCCCAAAAGTCCGCCCCGATTGGTGCCTTCTGGCAATTCAATGCGCTGCGGTTGCTGGCCGACATCGGGACGCGGCGGCTTGACGTTCAAACCATAGAGCTTTTGCAGCTTCCGGGTGGCGATCGTGAACTTTGAATCGATCAGATTCAGCAACGATAAGTTATTCGTCAGGATTTCCTGGAAGAAAAGGACGGGCTGGTAGCGAATATCGCCGCGCAGCTCTTCGTCGCTCCAAAGGGGATAGAGCTTGGCATCGGGTTGAAAACTCTGACCGAGGTCACGCGTTCGCAGCCACTGTTCGATAAAGCTCTGCACAAAGTCAAACGACTTCGTATTGCGCAACATGCGCGCAACTTGCCCCTTCAGAATCTCAGGATCCTGCAGCTTGCCTTCTGCCGCAAGTGCCAGCAGCAGACTATCGGGCGCGCTACCCCACAGGAAATAAGAAAGACGCGACGCCAAGGCGTAATCGTCCAGCAAGCGTTGCTGGGGTCCGTGATTGGGCAATTCGGAGCGGAACAAGAATTGAGGCGACACCAGAACTGCGCGCAAGCTGTAGAGAATCGCATCTTCAAACGAATCGCCACGCTTCTGCGCCGTGCGGAACAAATCGAGGTAAAAGCGCGAGTCGGCCACATCTACTGGCCGCCGGAAGGCGCGCGGGAGAAACTCGTCGAGGATCTTCTTCGCAGCAGCTTCCGCGCTGAGGCCAGCATCAGGCTTGGCGATGAGGAATCTGGCGCGGGAACGCGGGTCCTTGGCGGCGAAGTTCAAAGCGGTCTTGGCTGCCTCCAGATACTTTTCTGCAAGGATTGGGGAGAGGAAAAGCGTCTCTGCCGCATTGTCGAAACCCTCGCCGCCAGCACCATCGACTGGAAATGCCGACGCGACATCCACATGTAAGTTCAAAAGGTCTCGAACCGAGGAGGCATATTGCGAACGGCTCAGCCGCCGGGCAGGAGCATTGCCAGCAACCGGCCCCGAGGGACAGGCCTCGGCTCGCAGTCCGTTCTGCACCCAGGAGACAAAATCTTCCCGGTGTTTCAGGCCAGGAGAGGGGGCGGCCTTCGGAGGCATTTCCGCGTTGTGGACACGCTTCATAGCGGCAGTCCACGCCTCCGGGTGCTCCCGGAAACTATCCGGAGCCAGGAGCGGAGCCACTTGATAACCACCTGCCGGGCTTTTCCCTCCATGGCAACCTGCGCAATAAGTATTGATGAATTTCTTACCGTCCGCAGCCGGCTGGGCAGCCAGGGGCGCCGGCCCGAGAAGACCCCAAAAGAGGAGCGTAGCGCATGAAAAAGATGCGCCTGAATGAGGATTCAGTTGGAAAAATGGCGTTTTCTGCATTCATTAAGCCATGTACATAACGCCTCCAGCCTATCACCTCCTCCGTGCGAGCAGAAGTGTCATCGAGGTGATACGATCACCACAAATGAATGCATTTCTCACCCAGAGCGCGATGGCTCTGTTCCTCAGCATCAGCACGTTGGGCGCAGCGGACATCAGCGGTCTTTGGATGGGACAATTGCCCGGCAGATTCGAGAAGACGGAAGATATCGCATTCCAGCTCAAGCTCGAGGGAACGAAGCTCTCCGGCAAGCTCTTTGGCGATGAGATCGATCTCCCACTCGAAGAGGGCTCCGTGGTGGGAGATAAGGTGAATTTCACCATCACGACCACCAATTACTACAGCGGCGAGAAAGTCCAAACTCGTTATTCCGGACTCCTGCAAGGGAATGAGATCGAGCTCACCAGAGAACGGGTCCCAACGGCAACCGAGAAAACGGCCAACGCCAAACCAGCTGAAAAACCCAAGCCATTCCACATCAAGCGACTGACTCGTGGCACCAGCCCGGCGTTGCCGGGGAAACACTAGCCATTCGGAGCATTCACAAGATCCCAGATCCTTCTGCCAGGAAGTCGAAGGCAGAGACTCGTAGCAACTTGTAAGAGTGAGAGCGCTGCATTGGCATGCGCCAGCCAGTAGATCGGAGCCTCCCGCCGAGCTTCCACCACTCGCCTCCAAAAATTAGGCGCAAGGCGGCCGCTTGCCTCAGGACTTAGTGCGCACAGCACCGATCGCAAGTTCGGCCACTGCGACAAGCGACCTGATGGCTCCAGGCTTTGCCCTTTTCGGAGCGTCTCTACTTTCCATTTCAGACAGTTCCTCCCCAAAAATCTGCTCCATCGCGCTGCCATCACGTGCGTCGCGCTTTCTCTAGCGTTAAAATTAAAATCTATTAAGAATAGACCCTCGGCGCTCAACATGAAGCCGGAAGGAGATCCAAGTTTCAGTGGAAACCATAACAATCGTCCTGATCCTCATGCTCGCGGTAGTCCTCAGTGATTCCCTCTCGCGCGCTTTACCCTGGCCGATTCCATTGCCGCTGGTACAGATTGGTCTCGGTGCGGTCATTGGATTGATGACCGATTTTCGAGTTGAACTGAATCCGGAAATCTTTTTCACGCTCTTCTTGCCACCTCTGCTCTTCCTGGATGGCTGGCGAATTCCCAAGCAGGGTCTGTTCCGGGACCAGTGGACGATTATCGAACTCGCGCTCGGTCTCGTGGTCGTTACGGTCATCGGCCTGGGTTACTTCATCCATTGGATGATCCCGACTATGCCGCTGGCCGTCGCTTTTGCTCTGGCCGCCGTGCTGTCTCCAACCGACCCGGTTGCCGTTTCGGCCATCGCAGCCCGCGTCCCCATTCCGAAGCGGTTGATGCACATCCTGGAGGGAGAGTCGCTATTGAACGACGCTTCCGGCCTGGTTTGCCTTCGCTTCGCGGTTGCCGCCGCGCTGACCGGCGTGTTTTCCGTGCAACAGGCTCTTGGGACCTTCGTGTGGCTGGCCGCCGGAGGCTTAGCGATTGGAGTCGCAGTCACCCTCGGCATCACAAAGGCCAAGAGTCTGATTACAAAACATTTTGGCGAAGATGCTGGCTCGCAAATTCTTATTAGCTTGCTCATCCCGTTTGGCGCCTATCTGGCAGCCGAGCATGTTCACTGCTCTGGCATTCTTGCCGCAGTTGCCGCAGGCATCACCATGAGCTTCACCGAATTGGGCGGTCAGGCGATGGCGGTCACCCGGGTACGGCGGAGTGCGGTATGGGACACCGTGCAATTTGCGATTAACGGCATTATTTTTGTTCTCCTCGGAGAACAATTACCAGGAATCTTCTCGAAAGTTGCCGAGACCAGCCAATCGACCAATCATGAGAACCCTTGGTGGCTGGCAGTCTACGCCTTAGCCATCAATGCGGTGCTGGCGCTGGGACGTCTGCTCTGGGTCTGGCTATCACTGAAGTGGACACTCTTCCGCAGCGCCCGCCGGGGCGAGGGAAGCAATGCTCCCAACTGGCGGATTACCGTCGCGGCATCGCTTGCTGGGGTACGTGGCACCATCACCCTTGCGGGGGTCTTAACACTCCCACTCACCATGCCGGATGGATCGCCGTTCCCCGTGCGCGATCTTGCGATCTTCCTTGCCGCCTGCGTCATCATTCTCTCCCTTACAGGCGCCAGTATCGGATTGCCCAGACTCTTGCGAGGTCTGCAGATTCCCGCTGACGATCATCACAACGCCCAAGAAGATCTCGCCCGTGCCAAGTCGGCGGAGGCAGCGATTCGCGCCGTCGAAAACACGTTGCATGGCATGGCAGGAGGCCGCTCTGACGCCGATCGCTATATCGATGCAGGAACCAGAATCATGGACCTTTATCGCTACCGCATCAAAGCCCAATCAGGAACCGGCGAGGAGCGAGAAGTCATCCGGCAAACCGACGAGATTGAGCGTCAACTCCGCCTCGCAGGCTTAGAAGCCGAACGGGACGAACTCTTCCGTTTGGCCCGCGCGGGTGAGATTGGTGACGACGTACTGCGGCAACTCGTACGGGAAGTAGATCTCGCCGACGCACAGCAGCATAGCTAGACCGGGCCGATGCAGGCCATCGTAGCACGCTGTCGTTTATAAACGACAGCGTGCTACGATGGCACGAATGGCCGCTCCCTGGCGCGGGCTTATCGAAGCGGCATTTCAGGAGACTCCCCATGTTTTTCCGATTGCGATCCGCTTTTCTTTCCGCCGCTTTGACCACTGCCATGGTCCAGGCGCAAAGCTTTGAAGCAGGCACGCCGCTGAAGTCGAGCCCCAACGTGAAGACCTACGGCGGCTTCCGCTTTGCCGAAAGCATCAGCTACGACCCAACGCGCGATCTCTACATCGCCGTGAATGCGGGCATGCCGCAGAAGCTCGTGCCCAACGACGGCTACGTCTCACTGATCCATCCAGACGGCTCGGCCCATACCTTGAAGTGGATTGGAGTCAATCGCAACGGACTCACATTGAATCATCCACTCGGAAGTTACATCCGCAACGGCCTGCTCTATGTAGCCGACATCGACACCATTCGTTGGTTCGATCTCAAAACGGGCGAACCCAAGGGCAGCATCACGGTTGAGGGCGCGACGGTCTTCAATGACCTCGAAGTCGCCGCAGATGGAACGATCTATGTCACCCAGACCGGCACCCAGGAGCCCGAGAGCTGGCGCCTCTACAAAATCACTCCTGATGGCAAAGCCTCGGTTCTGGTGACGGGCGCCCCGCTGAAGCAGCCAAACGGCGTGGCCTTCGACCAGAATGGCAACATCGTCGTGGTGAACATTGGCAGCACCGACATCCTCACCTTTAGCCCGGAAGGCAAGCTGTTGACCACAGAGCAGTCCGTCGATGCGGGCAACGATGGCATCGCCATTCTTCCCGATGGAACGAAATATGTCAGCAGCGTACGGGTAGGAACGGTCTCGCGCATCCGTCCCGGGCAGAAGGCGGAACTGATCGCATCGGGCATTCCCAGCGCCGCCTCAATGACTTACGATCCCAAGCGCAACCGCCTGGTGATTCCGATGAACGACTGGAACGCCATCACCTTCGTCGACCTCAATCCAGTGGTGAAGTAGGATCATCGTTCCATGTTCCGAGTCGCTGCGCTTCTGGCCGTCCTCGCAATCAGCAATGGATACTCTCAAAACAAGATGTTCGACGGAATCGTAAACGCGCCGGAGTTTCCTGATGGTTTGTCCTGGCTCAATAGCACAGCGCCGATCAAGCTCAAGGAACTGCGCGGCAAGTTTGTGCTGCTTGATTTCTGGACCTTCTGCTGCATCAACTGCATGCATGTGATCCCAGACCTCAAGAAGCTGGAGGCAAAATATGCCGAGGAACTGGTGGTGATTGGAGTGCATTCCGCAAAGTTCCGAAATGAGAAAGAGACGACTCAGATTCGGGAAGCGGTGCTTCGCTACGGCGTGAAGCACCCTGTTGTCAACGATGCCGACTTCCAGATCTGGAACAGCTATACGGCAAAAGCATGGCCGACCTTCGTGCTCATCAATCCGATCGGAAAGATCATCGGTTCGATGTCCGGAGAAGGCGTCTATGCGCCTGTGGACCAGTTACTGAGCGAGGCAATCCCCTATTTTCTTGCGAAGAAGCAACTCCTTCGCTCGCCACTGAACAACACACTAGAAGCGGCCGCACGCCCCGAGACGCTGCTCTCCTACCCCGGTAAGATTTCCGCCGATGCGGCAGGCAGACGGCTCTTCATCAGCGACTCCAGCCACCACCGCATTCTGATCACAAGCGCCTCGGGCAAGATCCTCGATGTCATTGGCAGCGGCGACGAAGGTGCGGCGGATGGCGCCTTTGAAACAGCGCAGATGAATCAACCGCAAGGCACCTTCTTGCACAACGACATTCTGTACATTGCCGACACCGAGAATCATTTGCTCCGCGCAGCAAACCTCAAAACCCGCCAATTGCAGACAGTGCTGGGCACCGGCGAACAGGCCTTACGCTTGAATGTTCCGGGAACAGGCCGCACCGTCGCGCTGAACTCGCCTTGGGATGTGTTGGTGGAGAATGGACAGGCTTATATCGCCATGGCGGGATCTCATCAGATCTGGTCCGCAGACATCAAGACCTGGCAGGCGCAGCCCTTTGCCGGATCGGCCCGCGAAAACATTAGTGACGGCAAACGTTCTGAAGCCGCGCTGGCCCAAACCAGCGGATTGGCCAGTAACGGGAAGCAGATCTACTTTGCAGATAGCGAGACCAGTTCGATCCGCAGCGTCGATCTGGGGCCGGAGGGCCGTGTCAAGACCCTGGTGGGCAAGGGGCTTTTTGATTTTGGCGATCAGGACGGTGCCTGCGCCAGCGCCCGCTTTCAGCATCCGCTTGGCGTCGCCCTCGCCGGAGACCTGCTCTATGTTGCCGACACCTACAACAGCAAAATCAAAGCCATCCAGCTCAGCAATTGCCGCAGCGAAACAATGGCTGGCGATGGCAGCAAAACACTGCGCAATGGCAAAGCGGCATCCGCCGCATTCAACGAACCTGGCGGGCTTGCCTGGCTCGATCAAAAGCTCTATGTCGCGGATACAAACAACCACGTCATCCGCGTCATCGACGTCCAGCAGAAGAGCGTTTCATCCCTCGAACTCACTGGACTTGAGAAGCGCTCCAGCCGCCGGCAGGATCACTTCAACGGCCGTGAACTCCGCCTCAATCCGATCGATGTACAGCCAGGCCATACCAGCCTTGTTGTTTCAATCCAACTGCCTGCGGGCTACAAGCTGAACCACGAAGCGCCACTGTATCTCCACTGGACAGGCCTCGACGCAGAACAGGCGGCAGAAACCTTGCAATTCCCGGTGAAGATTCCGATCACCAGCTTGCAAGGCAAGACAGACCTCACCATCGACGCCATCATCTACTACTGCACCAGCGAGCAAAGTGTCTGCCTGGTCGACAGGATCCGCACGCGGGTGGAATTGCGGCCGGCGCAATCAGCGCCAGCCACAATCCCACTCACCCTAGCCGTCCGCAAGCCCGGCAAGGTCTAACGGCCGCTCGCCACCAGAACGCGAATCGTCCCGTCGCGCTTATTCAGGATGAAGACCTTTCCGTCGGGGCCTTCTCCAAAGCGAAGATCCGCGCGATTGGCCGGCCGCTGGCCCTGTGCGGTGTTCTTCTCCTTGATCAGTTGCAGCAGCGTCTTCGTCGTTCCCTTGTCATCGAATAAGACGCGGCGAATCGCCTCCGAACCACCCTTCGGCAAATTGTCCGCGCTGACATAGAAGATCTCGCCGCTCGGGTTGTCGCCAAAGATCAGCTTGCCGGTCAGTTGTGGAATTGCCTTATGGCGATACACAAATCCGCCAATGGCCGCAACATTGGACAGCAGCAGCGGATCTGCGTGATCGTATTCGACAACGGGATAAATCACTTCACGGTCTGCGCGAGACTCGCCCAGCAGCACGCCATCGCGGCTGTGGAAGCGCAAACTTCCCTCCCAAACATTCCAGCCGAGGTCGCCTCCCGCGGGCACCGGGCTGATCTCTTCGATTGCGTTCTGCCCGATCTCCGACATGAACATGTTGCCGTTCTTCGCATCCCAGAACAGCCGCTGCGCATTGCGCACGCCGTAGGCGTAAATCTCGCCCAACGCATCCGCACCATTCTTCACAAACGGGTTCGATGCCGGAATGCCGTACTTGCCATTCGCGCTATTGGAGCCAAGCGGGTCGATGCGAAGAATCTTGCCAAAGGCCGATTTCAAATTCTGCCCCACCTTGAAGGGGTCGCCACCACTGCCTCCGTCGGCAGCGCCGAGATAGAGAAGGCCAAAGTCGGCATCACGTGGCGAGGCCAGCGGATTGAAGGCAAGATGGCCACCGTTGTGATTGGCGTAGGGTTGTGCCCAGCGGATCAACTCGCGCGGCTTGCCGCCATCATAAGTCGCAGCGCCTGGGGTCTTGGCCGTCCACTCGAGCAGCACCGTGTCGTGCGTGTGCTCTTTGTCGGCCATTTTGAAGTCAGCCGTAGCCGTCATGTTCGTCGTGTCGGTATAGGTATAAAACTTGCCATAGCCACGGCTGCCGCGTTGGTGGAACTGAGGATGAATGGCGAAACTCTGGAAGCCGCGCTCAGGCCCTTGCGATTGCACCGGGTAGCCCCACTGCTCGGCATTTGTATCGAGATAAGGCGTCACGGTCTTACCGTCATAGCTCACCGTATAGAGCGGCCCCACCATGTCATTGACAAACAGGCGCTTGGTTCCTGGCTCGTTGACAAGAAGCATCATGCGCGCCGGTTGCGGCTGGCCCGGAACAGTGGGCAAAGAGGCAAACTCGGCAAAGCGCACCAGCACAACGCCCTCTTTGGCCTCGATCGGCTGCGGAAAGGGATTTCGCGTCGGGGCTGGAGCTTGCGCAAAGCTTAGCGACGCGAGGACAACGCAGGGAATCAAGATTCTCATATAACAAAGGTCTCCATGGTGATGATCTGGCAGTGCTCACTCACCCAATCGTGCGACTCCCCGAAATGCAGCCCGCTTGGTGGTGTGTATAAAGGACATCCTACCGCGCGCAAGACGGAGTATCTCAGCACAATTTGAGATAGAAAGCAAAAAGCTCAACAAGCCGTGGTCGAGTCGAAATAGAATCGAAGGCACACTCATGCGACGTAGAGACCTTTTCAAGACCGTGCTGGCAGCTCCTGTACTGTCAGCGGCCGCGCAGGACCAAGTGGCAAAGAGAACCAACGGACTCCCTCCGCTGACCATCAAAGACGTAAAGATCATCACGACCAGCGGCGGGCGGAATTATCGCTGGGTCTTCTTGAAGATCATCACGAGCGAGCCCGGCCTTTACGGCATCGGTTCGGCGAACGATATCTACCAGACGGCGGCCTTGATCTCTGCACTCGAAAAGAATCTGAAGCCTTGGCTGATCGGCAAAGATCCAAGCAAGATCGAAGACCTTTGGCATTCCGCAAACTACAAAACCTATTGGCGTGGTGGCCCGGTCAACAATAAGGTGCTCGGCGCCATGGACGAGGCACTGTGGGATATCAAGGGAAAACGCGCCGGCATGCCGGTTTATGAACTGCTCGGTGGCAAAGCCCACGACGCGGTCGCCTGCTATGACCACGTCAGCGGACGCTCCCACGAGAACGCAGCGGAAGTTGTAGCAAAGTCCTTCGAGAGTGGTTACCGGCACATCCGGCTCCAGTACGGCGAGGGCGGCTATGGAGGTGGGGGCTTCTACCCTGCCGGCAAGGGGGAGCGAGCGGAGCAAGGCTACCAAGGGCCAGCCTTCGACGAAGACCTGTATGTCCAGACCATCCCCAAGGTCTTCGAGTATGTCCGGTCGAAGGTTGGTTTTGAGCCGAAGCTGTTGCACGATGTCCATTCGCATCTCGGCGGCCCCAACGCCATGCTCTTCTCAAAGAAGATTGAAGACTCGATGCTGTACTTTGTAGAAGACATCCTCGGACCCGAGAATCTGGGCTGGTACAAGGAGATTCGGAAGGTGTCTGCCACACCGCAAGCCGTGGGCGAGGTCTTCTCCAATACAGCGGAATACTATCCATTGATCGCCGAGCGATTGATCAACTTCATTCGCTGCCGCGTTACCGCAATTGGCGGGATTACGCCGGCAAAGAAGCTGGCGCATCTGTGCGAAGTCTTCGGGGTGAAGACCGCCTTCCAGGAAGGCGGCGAGAACGACCCGGTCAATCAACTGGCCGCGTACCATGTCGATCTTTCGAGCACCGCCTTCGGCATCCAGGAAGAGAATCACTTCCCGCCCTCAGTTCACGAAATGATGCCAGGCACGGCGCAGATCCGGCGCGGCTACATGTATGGCAGTGGAAAGCCTGGACTCGGGATCGACATCGATGAGGCGCTCGCTGCAAAGTACCCGATCACCGAGCCTAAGAATGGGGGCGCCTATCCAACAGATCGCTCGCTCGGCGGCACCGTTGTTACCCCTTAAAGAAGGACCAAGGACTCTCTCCTCATGAAGATACTGCTGCTATTCGCACCGCTCTGCCTGTTGGCACAAAAGGCGCCGGATCTCGAGATCTCCACAGGCAGCTTGAAGGCGAAGTTGTACTCGCCGCAAAGCGGCTATTACCAGGGCACGCGATTCGATTGGTCCGGCCAAGTCGCCAGTCTCGAGTACAAGGGGCATCACTACTTCGGCAAATGGTTCGACAAATACGACCCGAAGATTCACGACGCCATCCTCGGTCCCGTCGAAGAGTTCCAAACGGATGGCAAGGGCCTGGGCTACGACGAAGCGAAAACTGGGGAAAGCTTCGTGCGGATCGGGGTGGGCGCGGTGAAGAAGCCGGAAGAGAAGGATTACCGGCAGTTCCGCACCTACGAGATTGTCGATCCGGGCAAGTGGACGGTGAAGCGATCCAAGGACCGTGTCGAGTTCACACACGAACTGACCGACACCAACGGCTACGCGTATCTCTACAAGAAAACCCTCCGCCTCGACAGCAAGTCTCCGCGTATGGCGATAGAGCACAGCCTCAAAAATACGGGCAAGAAGGCAATTGTCTCGACGGTTTACGAGCACAATTTCTACATGCTGAACCAACAGCCCTCTGGCCTGGGCGTGACCGTGAAGTTCCCCTTCGCTGTCAGTTCAGACCGCGATCTGAAAGGCTTTGCGGAACCGCGCGGCAAAGAGCTGGTCTACGCCAAGGACCTCAAAAAAGGCGAAAGCATCTACACATGGCTCAATGGCTATGGAAACACGGCGAAGGACTACGATATCCGCGTCGAGCATACGAAAGCTGGAATCGGAGTCCGACAAAGTTCCGATCGCCCCATGTCCAAGCTTGTCTTCTGGTCCATCGCCACCACCGTCTGTCCGGAAGCCTACATCGCCATGGATATCGCACCAGGCAAGACCTTTACGTGGAAGATCAACTACGACTTCTACGAACTCCCGTCCGGCGCGCTCTAGCGGGGCCCTGGCGGCCGCAACTCCGTACTCCTCCGGTACGCCTCCTGTGCTTGCGCCTTGTCTCCCGTTGCCTCGAGGCACACACCGAAGTTCCACCAGGCCAGATGATCTTCCTCATCAAGAGCCAGCGCCTGCCGGGCATGCTGTAAGCCCACGGCAAACTGTCCCCGCCCCACGGCAATGACGGCCAGACTACTCCATAGCTTCGCGTCCTTCGGCCACTGCCGGACAGCCGGTTCCAGCAATCCCGAAGCCTCCTCCAGACGCGATTGCCGCAGCAGAATCTCAACCGCCGCCACAACGGCCCGCGCGTCTGCAGACTTCCGATAAGCAGCCAGCGCCTCCACCAAACGCCCCTGCTTCTTCCATGCTTCTCCAAGCTCAAAGTAGGCCCGCGCATCCGTCGAGTGTAGTTCGCCAAGCGCCCGCTCCATGCTGGCCGCATCGCCCTCAGCCATCGCCCGATACAGGCGGATCTCCGCGCTGTCCGCCAGCAGACGAGGATAGAGCGGCCGCACAGCCCCCGTCATCCGGCCATGCGTCTCCGCGATCCTCGCAAGCGATGGGCGCGCATCGCGGCGAATCCGGTGATCCGTCATCACCACATGAACCGCGTCCTCCGTCCGTCGCTTCGGCATATGGCAACCACTGCAATCTGTACGCGCCGCCTCGTGCTTCTGTCCATGGCAACTGCGGCAAGCCGCATCAAAGCGATCCTCCTGCAGCGTGAACTCGCTATGCGGATCATGGCAGGTGGTGCACTGCAGTTTGCCCGCACTCTTGAGATAGCAGGCGGACTGCAATAAGCCATAGCCCGCCCCGTTCACCGTCATGCGATCCGATTCCGCAGGCCGGGCGAACTCGAAGAACACCCGATAGTCCCCAAGCGCTTCTCCCGGTCGAAACGAATTCACACGACGTCCCAGCCGCAAGATTGAATCTGGAAGCGTCCGGCTGGCCGACTCGAGATGACACTGCAGACACACCTCAAGACTCCGCTCTGGCGTAAGCTTCGCCGGGTTCACGATCGGCCCCTGCCGCTTCGCATGAGCCTCTCCAGGCCCATGACAACGTTGGCAATCGATCGCCAACTCAGGCGTATACCCTTTGTGGCAGAACAGGCAGGACTCGCTCACCTCGCGCGTAAACTCGGAGTGGTCCAGGCGATCATAGCCCGGGCTCATCCTCCATTTCCCGCCCCCTTCGGCATACCAACTCAGCGGCAACTCCACCCATTTCCCTGCAGACCGCTGGTGGATCAAGGTCTGCGAATGGTTGCCGGAACCGATCACAAAGTCGATCCCAAGCGAGATAGCTCCGCGAGACATCGTATTCCCCGCCGCCAAGTAGCGACGGCCCTGGTGCGTGTAGTTTGCCGTCGCAGGCAACGACTGGAATCGCGCAAAGGAGCGGCCCATACCAGACTTCGCATAGAGCGCATAGATCCCGGCATGACAAGGCTGGCACGCTTTCGAATCCACATAGCCGGGCTCCGCGGCAAAGACGGCAAGCAGCAGAACCCACGACATCCTCAGCGCCCTCGAAGAGACAGCGCCACAGCCAGGTTCTGCTGCGCCAGCGGATGTCCAGGACGCAAGCGCAGTGCCTCGCGGAACTCTGCAATCGCCGCATCGATCTGCCCGGCGTCGCCCAGACATTGCCCCAGCCCCAGATGCCCATCGGCGAAATCCGGATGACTGCGGAGCAGCGCGCGAAAGGCTGAGATCGCACCGCGCAGATCTCCACTCTGCTGCAGAACACCAGCCAGATTGAAGCTGCTCTCAAGACTCGAGGGATCGAGCTTCACAGCTCGCTGGAGATGGCGAAGCGAAGCAGCCCAGTCCTGCTTCTCCGCAAAGAAGCGCCCAAGATTGTTGTGCGCCGTAGCCAGAGCGGGATCGATGCGCAGCGCGGTTTCCAGTGCCGCCTGTGCGGCATCCAAGCGTCCCGCCGACAGCAGCAAGCTGCCAAGATTACTCGCTGCCTCCGCATAGACCGGACGCAGATGCAAGGCGGCCTGGTAGTGCGCTTCGGCATCCTGCGGCAGGCCCTGCTTCAGCAATAGATTCGCGAGCGTAAACTCGGCCTCAGGAAACCGCGGCTGCAAACGAAGCGCCGTCTCGAGTTCTTTGCGCCCCTCCTCGGGGTTCCCACTTGCGGCAAGAACCTGTCCAAGATTGTAATGAGCTTTGGGCAAAGACGGCTCCTTCTCGAGAGCCCGCCGCAGAGTCGCCATCGCATCGGCCAATCGCCCTTCTGCGAAATAGGCTTCTCCCAAGACCGCAAGGCCGCGCCCGGGAGCATCCGCGACACGCTCAAGCATCGCGATCCCTTCCTTGCGCCCCTTGCCATTCAAGACCAGCGCTGCGCCCAGATACAAGTCCCGGTCAGGCCCCCGCAGCGCAGGCGCATAGATATCCAATCCTTGCGCAGTAGCAGTTCTCTCCTTGCCGGGAATTGCAATCTTATGATCGGTCATGCGCACATGCGGTACATCGTCCACGGGCCGCCGTGGCATGTGGCAAGAAATACAATCCTCCGTCCGATGTGGCGCCGTATGGCAGGATAGACACTGCGTCCGGAAATCCGCCGCCCGCGCCGCATGCGGACTATGACAACTCGTACATTGGAGCTTGCCTCCGCTCTTCAGATAACAGGCGGACTGCCGCATGCGATAGCCCTGATTCACCACCTCAAACTTGTCACTACGCCCATCATCAAAGTGCACAACATAAGTACCTGGCGTCTCGCCCGGACGGAACGTATCCGCAGCGCGATCGAAACGCCGCAGCATCGCAGGCAGTTCCGCGCTCGTCGTCTCAAGATGGCACTGCAGACAAACTTCCTCCTGCCGCACAGGGTCGAGCTTCTTTGGATTCACAATTGCCGCAGCAGCAGGCTTTCCTGCACTGGCTAGCTCGACATGGCGGGCGCCCGGCCCATGGCAGCGCTGGCAATCGATTCCTTCGGCAAGCTTGCCCTCTGCATCCGGATAGCCGTTATGACAAAACAGGCAACGCTCATCCACCAGCCGCGTAAAATCCTTCGGAGTTGGCTGATCAAAACCAGGACTCAAATCCCAACGCTTCTCCTGCGAATACCAACTCAGCGGCAGTTCGATCATCTCGCCACTCGTCTGTCGATGGACATAGGTCTTCGCATGATGCCCCGAGCCGATCACGTGTGTCGCCTCAAGCTCCATCACATGCTCTTCCCTGCCCTGAGGCCCAAGCTCCCAACGGCGCTGGATTAGCTTTCCATTACGCCGGAGCACCGCATACTGGCGCCCACTCGCGGCATGCGCGACGCGGCCCTCCACAAACTCAGGTGCCGCGCCCAATGTGGCGAAAGAACGCGACATCGCCACATGCCGGTAACTCGCGGCTTCCTTCGGATGGCAACCGGCACACTGCGCGGAAGAAACGGATGCCTCACGTGCAACGGCCTTCTCTTCCTTTTGACAGGAGGAGAAGGCCATCAGCAATACCAGCGGTGTAAAAACCCGCGCGCGCATCAACCCTTCGCTTCGGCGTTTGCTCGGTCGAGAAGTGCCTTCATGTAGGCGTAGCCATAAGCGGTGTTCGTATAGTTACCGCCCACCATCGTCGGGCTATGGTCCAGAATCACGATGCCGTCATACCTCACATCGCGCAACGCCTTCATGATCTTCCACATGTCGTAGTAGCCATTGTCCATAAAGGTCTCGACAAAATGCGGCAGCGGCGCACTGACGTTGCGGAAGTGGATCTTCCACACCTTCTCCGCGCCAAAGGTCCGGATCATCCCCTCCGGATCTTTCCCCGTCAGCTTCACCCCACCCTCAAGCCAGGTGCCGCAACACAGACAGATCCCGACATTCGGACTGTTCGCGATCTGCATCGCACGCTTGTATCCTTCGTAATTGCTGAAGATGCAGCGCGGCACCCCGGCCAGAACCGGCACTGGCGGATCGTCCGGATGGATGCCGATGCGCACGCCCACTTCCTCCGCCACCGGAGTCGCTTGCTTGATGAAGTGCGTGTAGTTCGCCCAGATCTCATCCTTGGTGAACTCGCGGCCATGCGACAGCGGCCCTTTGAACACCTTGCCATCCCAATAGCCCGCAGCCTCCGGACTATTCTGATCGAACTGCCGCGCCGAGGCGCCACGAACCTCGGTCCGCCCGCTGTTCCAGATGCCGTTCCCCATATGCGCGTAAGTCGTATAACGAATCCCGGCCTTGCCCAGATTGCGCAGATAGGCCTTGTACTCCTCCACCTTGGCGTCCCGCCCTGGCAGATTGAGCGTCACTTCCGGCATGTTATGGACGCTCGTGTTGCCAATATTCCAGACCGTGATTCCCGCATCGGCATAGCGCTTCTTGATCTGCAGAAAGCCATCGGCAGTACGCAGGTTCGGCGTTGAGCCCACGCTCACATATTGAGCCCCCAACTGCTTCAGAAACAGCAACTGCTCATCGGTAGGCTGGGCTGGCGACTGCACACAGAGCTTAATGCCCGGTGCATTCTGATGCACTACCGCTTTCGCCGGCGTCAGGCCAGTCAGGATTCCCGCGGCAGCGATTGCCACCTTTGCAAACTCGCGCCGCGAGGGATCCTCGAGCGCCTCTAAAACTTTCTTCGACTTGATTTGCTGCACAGCAATTCTCCAAATTCTTCTTAGGCAATCACTTCTTTGATCAGAGTGCCGCCCGTGTCGGTCAAACGTTGGTTGCGACCCGCGCTGTAGTAGGTGAGGCGCATATCGTTCAAACCCATCAAATGCAATACCGTCGCATGCACATCGCGCATCCGGTAGATGTTCTCCACCGCTTTGAAGCCAAGATCGTCGGTCGCCCCTACCAGAGTGCCAGCCTTGACGCCGCCACCCGCAAGCCAGATCGTCATCGCCCGCGTATTGTGATCCCGGCCCGCTTTATCCCGCATCTCTGCCGGGTTGTCCGGCGTACGGCCGAACTCGCCCATCCACACTAACAGCGTGGAGTCCAAGAGTCCACGCCGCTTCAGATCTTTGATCAGCGCAGCAATCGGCTTATCGGTCTCGCCCGCATTCTTGGTATGGTTCTTGACGATCTCCGTGTGCCCATCCCAGGACTGGCTCGGCGTATACAGTTGCACAAAACGAACGCCTTTTTCGACCAGCTTCCGGGCCATCAGACACCGCTTCCCAAACGACTCGGTGACCGGATCATTCAGGCCATACATCTCCAGCGTCTCTTGCGATTCTCCAGCGATATCGAGAGCGCCTGGAACCTCGGTCTGCATGCGGTAGGCGAGCTCATAAGAATCGATCCGGCCCTGCAGATCCGGATTCGTTCCATGGCTTTCGCTGAACTCCTGATTGAAGGCGCGCAACAACTTCATTTCCGCTTCCTGCGCCTCCGCCTTCACCTCTGCCGGGGGCTTCAGATTCAGAATCGGATCGCCCTTCCAGCGCAATACGGTGCCCTGATAGCTGGCGGGCAGGAAACCCGGCCCCCATTGCTGCGACCCACTGAACGGCAACGCCCGGAAGTCTGGCAGGACCACGAAGGCGGGCAGATTCTGATTCTCAGTGCCCAAGCCATAAGTCGTCCAAGCCCCTACGCTGGGCTTCCCTGGAATCACAACGCCCGTATTCATCAGAAATACAGCTGCGGGATGATTGCCATTCTCCGTCTGAATGGAGCGCACAAAGGCAAGATCATCGACACACTCGGCAACGTGAGGGAAGAGACTCGAAACATCCCGCCCACTCTGGCCATACTTGCGGAATGGAAAGCTACTCCGCAGAATCAACCGTGGCTTGGCAAACAGATTCGGCTGATCGGTGTTCTTCTCCTTGCTCCAATCCATCACCGTGTTATCAAATTTCTCGAGCGCGGGCTTCGGATCGAAGCTGTCCATTTGGCTCACGCCACCAAGCATCGACAGGAAGATGCAAGACTTCGCCTTTGCCGCATGATGAGGCTTTTGCGAAATGAGCGGGGTCGCATTCGCCTGGCGCTGCAACAGATCCATCAACGCAATGCCGCCAACTCCCGTCAGGCTTTGATAGAGAAAGCGTCGTCTTTCCAGTTCAGAATGCATCATGCTACTCCAGGTAAATGAACTCGTTCAGGTTAAACAACACCACGCCCAAACGCGTCAGCGCCTCGACAGGCGCAGCGCCGTGGACAGAAGCACGATAAGCCTCCCGCTCCTTGGCCGAGGGCTTGCGCGCCAAGGCAAGCAAGAAGGCTTGATCCAGTTGCTTGTCGGGATCGGGTCCCGCCAATTCGACAACCCGCTCGGCAAAGTGGTGCGCTTCCTTCCGTGTAAACTCCGAATTCAAGAGCGCGAAGGCCTGTGTTGGAACAACAGTGCTGCTGCGCCGTGAGCAGACCTCGCTCATGTTTGCGCCATCAAACACTTCGATCATCGGATTCATCACCGAACGCCGCTGAAATGTATAAACCGTTCGCCGCGCCTGGTCCTTTTCGGGCGAAGGGAACCACTTGAAAAACTCAAAGCCTTCCGCCACATCAGAAGGCACCGAGACAAAGACGCCCGGTCCGCCATCCGACTTCTGCAAGCGGCCACTCACGGCAAGCAGGGAGTCCCGAATCGTCTCCCCTTCAAGGCGTGTCCAGTTCATACGCCACAAGAGGCTGTTCTTCGGATCCAGTTCCGTATATCGCTTCTCCGCTTCGTTGACTGTCGATTGTTGATACGCACTGGAGAGCAGCATCAATTTATGCATGGCCTTGATGCTCCACTTCTTCTCCACAAATTGCGTGGCCAGATAGTCGAGCAACTCGGGATGCGTCGGGCGTTCGCCATTGATGCCAAAGTCACTCACCGTACGAACGATCCCTTCGCCGAAATGGTGCGCCCAGATGCGATTCACCATCACCCGCGCAGTGAGCGGATTCTCGGGCGAGCCAATCCATTCGGCAAGCGCCGTCCTGCGTCCAGAGCTACCGCCGGCAAAGGGAATCTTCGCCGCAACACTCTTGCCTTCGACCGCTTGTAAAAAGCCGGGCTCCACCTTCTCCCCGCGGCCTGACAACTCGCCGCCATGCAATACATAGGTCGATGCCAGTTCAGGCACATGCGGCGGAGCGACGTCGGACACGGCATAAGCCACCGGACGATAGCGTCCTACGCTCTCCTGCATGCGCTTTGCGTGATCGCGCGCCTTGCGCCATCCCGCCCGCTCTTCTTCTGTGTAAGTCGCGTCCTTCGCATTCTTGAGCGCCCCCGTAAAATCTGCGGCCTTCGGATCCTCGGTAGCAATCTTCTTCGCCTTGGCATACTGCGCCTTCAGCTTTTCTTCGAGCTGCTTGAAGGCCGCATCGGCAATCTCCGATTCATCTTCAAAGCGGCGCATCTCCGCCTTCATGAGCTTCGGATGCTCCGCCTCAAGAAACGGCGCGGGGCGATCCTCCACCCGCATCGGCGCAAAGAAGGCCTGCAAGCGATAGAAGTCCTTCTGCGGAATCGGATCGTACTTATGATCGTGACAGCGGGCACAGCCCACCGTAAAGCCGAGGAACACCTGTCCTACCGTGCCCGTTAATTCATTCAAAACATCCTGACGCAACTGTGTTTTGAAGTTTGCGTCAGCCTCCCAGGTCCCCATGCGCAGGAATCCCAGGGCGACCAAACGATCGGAACGGTTTCCACCCGCGCCCATCTCGTCCCCAGCCAGCTGCTCTTGCAAGAACGTGTTGTAGGGCCGGTCTTCGTTGAAGGCACGGATCACATAGTCGCGATAGCGCCAGGCATTGGGACGTTCCCCATCAATCGCAAAGCCATCGGACTCCGCAAATCGCGCCAGGTCCAGCCAATGGCGCGCCCAGCGCTCTCCATAGCGTGAGTCTGCAAGAAGCCGATCAACCACCTTCTCCAGGGCCTGAGGCGATTGGTCTTTCTCGAAAGCTTCCGCGTCCGCCGGCGTGGGCGGCAAGCCAATCAGGTCAAAATAGACACGACGCAACAAGCTACGCTTGGAAGCCGCTGCCGCGGGCTGCATCGATTTTGCTTCCAACTGAGCCAGAACAAAGGCGTCAATCGGATTACGTACCCAGGCCGCATCCCGCACGGCAGGGACTTTCGGCGCGACAGGCTTCCGCAGCAACCACTCCAGATAGCCATCGCGCTTCTTCGCCGTCTGCGGAAGAGCCTTCATCGAATCGACAGCCTTCGCCAAGGCCGCGATCACTTCATTCTCGAGCGAGCCTCCCATCGGCATCTTGGGACTCAACTCCCCCCGGACATACTTCATCACCAGAGACTCGGCGCTGTTTCCAGGAATCACCGCAGTGCCATGCTTGCCACCGGTCAGCAAGGTGTCGAGACTCGCGGTGGTCAATCCACCGGCGGGATTGGCCGCAGAATGGCAACCGGCACAGTGCTTCTGAAACACCGGCTGCATTTGCTGTGCAAAGACATTCTGATTGAAGACGGTCTCCGGCGTCTGCGCACAGAGCACCCCCGCCGCAACCATACCCAATGCGAAATTCGTTGAAACCTTCACGACTGCTCCGAATCCATCAAGTCACATTTAAGATATCCAAATGAGAGAGTGAGGTGGGCCACGCCTTCCACTTGGCCCACCTCACCCCCACGCTGACGATTGCGCTAGAACAGGAGCTTCAACCCCAGTTGCATCGTGCGATTGCCGCTTGCATTGGTAATGACGCCAAAGAGCTGTTGGTTGGAAATGTCGGCTGTCGGATTCGACCAATTCTTCTGATTGAAGAGATCGAACACCTCCAGTCGCAAGTCAGCCTTCAAGCGCTCGTAAATCGGAAAGCTCCGTGTAATCGCAATGTTTGTGCGATAGGTGCGGAATGATCGAGTCGCGCCGTTCAAGCGGGGCGCATTCCCGAAAGGATCTAATGCTGGATTCGTTCGCCGCTGGAATCCATTCACGTTATAGAATTTATCCACCGACGGATCGAATCGTTCTCCTGCCGTAGTCGCGCGCCAGTCGGACGTCAAGACATTCGGTCTCGGCGTGCCGCCCCGCAAGTTGTTGACATAGCCGTTGTCCAGAATACCCATCGGAAAGCCGCTCTGGTAGAACATGTACGAGCTCAAGTTCCAGTTGCCGATGACATGGCCAAGTGCCCCCGAAGTCAGATACTTCCGGCCTTTGCCAAAGGGGAAGTCGTAGCTGCCCGTCAGCTTAAACATCTGTGGCAGATCGAGCACACCGTAGGATTTCTCCAGACGGCGATTGTATTGGTTCTGCGCCGCACCTGCGCCCGTAGCGGAGCCGACGACACCGGCAATCCAAGGCTCACTCGAATCCGCATCGGTCAACAGTTTTGACCAGGTGTAGGTTGCAAGCAAACTCAAGCCACCCGAGAAGCGCTTAGTGGCCTTCAGGATCAACGCATGATAGGTCGAGTTGCCACTGTGGTTCATCATGCCGCCCGTGGTCAATCCCTGGTACTGCGGGAAGGCCCGGAGGGATTGCCCGAGAGTCGCATTGCCACCGAGCAGGTTCTTGAAGTTCGCGAAAGGCGGTTTGAAACCCAGAGCCACCACTTCGGGATCGTCAATCGGTTTGTTCAGTAGGCTGCCGAGATAGGCGTACTTGGGATCGATCTGCATGATGTTCACACGATCGGAAGCCAGGTGTGTGCCCTTGCTGCCGGTGTAGGTAGCATCGAAAACGAGATTTCCCTTCAAGACGCGGGAGACAGCGAAGTTCCAGGTGCTGGTGCTAGGAAGTCTGCCGGTCTCAGCAGCGCCGAACCAGGGAAGGCTGAAGCCCGTGTTGAATCCCGGATTGATAAAGGGCGGCGCTTCCCAGGCAGGAAATCCATTATTCCAGTTGAATGCCGAGTTGATGCCCTGATTCTGCGAGCTCCAGTTGGGAGCATTCGTGAATCCGTTGTTGGCGCCGCCAAGGCCGGGAGCCTTGTTGGTGCCGTAGAAGATGCCCGCGCCGGCGCGGATCACCGTGTTATTCGCAATCTGATAGGCAAAGCCAAGACGCGGACCGAAACCTTGTGCGTTGTTATAGAGGTTGCGACGCCCCTCACGCCCCTGCCCATTGCCGAGGAAGCGCAGAGCTCCCGGTATTCCATTTGCCGCCGGATTGGCCAGGTTCGGGTCGAAGTAGGAGAGACGATCGTACTTGTCGTACACGCTCATATTCACTTCGTAACGGAGACCAATGTTCATCGTCAGCCGGGAACTGATCTTCCAATCATCCTGCGCATAAGCAGCGTGGTAGGGGAAGCGAAGCATCGAAGTGTTCGGCACCGTAAAGTTGCCCGTGTAGACTTCACCCAACATAAATGAGGCAAAGGAGCTACCTGAGTTGCCGCTGTTATCCCCTGGAACAGAAGTGCTCAAACGGTTGAAGGCAAAGTTGCCCGCAGCCGTGTTGCGGTTGTTCGTATTCAAGAACATCTTCTGGTAGCTGTAGCCAAACTTGAAGCTGTGGCTGCCCTTCACCCAGGTCAGGCTATCGTCCAGACCATAAACCGTGTGGTATTCGTCCCAAAGCTTAGAAGCATCCCAGCTGTAATAGTTGTCATTGTTGAAGGTGACCGACGGAAACCCGACATTGTAGCCAGGGTTGTTCTTCACCGCTCCGCCTAACTTATCGCCCCAGTTCTGGCCGAAAGGCTCTACCGTAATGTCATGCTCAGGGTGCGTCAGGCGATGCGCGCCAACAGTCAGGTTGTTCACCACCGTCGGGCTAAACACATGTGTGTCGTTCAAACGGAATACGTTTCCGTAATACTGGTCGCCGTTATAATACTTGCGGCCCGACAGCGGATAGGGGAGCGCACTCCAGTTGTTCGGATTTGTGGGATCGGTATCGTAAGCATTGTTGAAGCGCATCCCGTTCTTGGTCCAAGTGAAGGACATGCGGTTCTTCTGATTGAAGTTGTGATCAAACTTGGTTGTATAAGCGTTTTCAATGCGCTTCTTCGGCTCTGTACCGGGCGAGATGTAGTTCAAGGTCAAGCCAGGCGAAGTCGGATTCGGATAATACTTTGCGATATTGCGCGACAACGGACTCAGGCGGTTTCCAGGAATGATGTTTCCCGGAAAGGGATCGCGCATGAACCCGCCCTTCCCATCGCTCCGCGTCGTGCTGGGATCGTAGAGCTGGATCAGATTACCATTGGCCAGCTTCCACTTGGAGAAGTCACCATTGATCATTTCCGGCAGCGGAATCGTCTGTTGCGATGCCCCGGATTGATCCGGCCAGCGGTAGCCTTCGTAAGAGAAGAAGAAGTAGGTCTTGTTCTTGCCGTTATAAATTTTGGGAATCACAACCGGTCCGCCAAAGTTCGTCCCAAAATCATTGCGATGGAACTTGGGCTTGGCCCGTCCGACCTTATTATTCAGCCAAGTGTTGGCGTTCAGCCAATCAGCCTGGAAGAAATCGAATGCGCCGCCATGCAACTGGTTGGTGCCCGACTTGGTGGTGACGCTGATATTACCGCCGCTCGCGCGGCTGTTCTCCGCTTTAAAGGAGGAGGTGTCGATGCGGAACTCTTCCACCGAGTCCACGGACGGCGTGAGACGATTCATATAACCCACGTGATTGCGCCATCCCATCTCGACCGATAGTCCATCGACACTGACATTCCAGTCGTGCTGCTGGCCACCACCCACTTGCAGGTCGTCCCAGGCACCTTCGCCGTTGCCGCTCTTCACCTGCGGCATCATCATCATGATGCTGAAGGCGTTGCGCATGCCGCCGCCAATGCCCGCAATCGCCAGCGGAACGTCATTGACTAGCTTCCGCTCCATGGTGGTGGAGACTTCCGTCGATTCGGTCTTCAGTGGCGCAACTTCAGCGGACACTTCTACCCGATCTGCCGAGGAGCCAACCTCCAGCGCGATATCCACCCGAATATTATCGTCAGTCGAAAGACCGATATTGGTCCGGGTAAAGGTCTTAAATCCTGTCACGGCCACTGAGATCGAATAGCGGCCAACCGGAAGATTGGGGAGTACATAGTTACCCGTGCTCGACGTCTTGGTCAGCAGCCGGAAGCCGGTACCTGTATTCGTCGCGGCAATCTCGGCATCGGGAATCACTGCCCCCGTCGAGTCCGATACCAATCCTGTAATGGTGCCAAGCGTCGTTTGTCCAAAAAGCGAAACGGCTCCGAGCAAAAGGCTGAGCAAGGGCAACAACGCCCTTCGAAAAATAAA
The DNA here is from genome assembly GCF_000702445.1 of Bryobacter aggregatus MPL3. NCBI lineage: Bacteria > Pseudomonadati > Acidobacteriota > Terriglobia > Bryobacterales > Bryobacteraceae > Bryobacter > Bryobacter aggregatus. The sequence goes on along the minus strand of NZ_JNIF01000003.1, from coordinate 2,582,126 downwards.
CATGAGTCCACTCCAATTAGCACCAAAATGAAGACCGCCTCAAAGCGGCCCCTGTCTAATCAGAGCGATTCTATGCGTATTCTCTTCACTTCACAACGTTAGGCCCCGTCTTGTAACAATTTATAACCGACTGATAATAAACCAGATATCAAAAGACCAAAGATCGTATCGGTTTGTATCCAAGAATGGCTGTGATAAGATCCGCTCACACTGGATGTCCGGTAGAGCAAGCCAAAGCAGCAAAGCCGCTGCAACTGCACGTGCCTATGAAGCCTCTTCGAACGCGCCAAAGTTCCAAGAGCATAGCCGCCTCATTCTTGAAAGTCCGATCTTCAAATCGAGCCGCCGCTCTCGCGACTTTCTCACCTACATCATCGAAAAGTCGTTGGCAGGACACTTTGATGAGCTCAAAGAGAGATCGATCGGAATTGCGGTCTTTGGGCGGCCGGCCAGCTATGATACGGGTGCCGATGCGATCGTACGTGTCACCGCCAGTGATGTCCGGCGCCGGCTGCACCAGTTCTATGCCGAATCGACAGACGAGTCCGGGCTCCGCATCGAATTGCCGACCGGCTCTTATGTCCCGGAATTCCTGGAGACCCAGGAAAGTCCGGCGCAAACGCCAACACCACAGCACAGGCACTTCTTCTGGGCAGGTCTTCTGTTACTGCTGTGCGTCTGCGCAATCTATGCAACCTGGCACATCGTCGCCACTCGCGCAGCTCCCGCACCGCCGGCAATCGTCAAGACACTTCCCTGGTCCGTCCTTTTTGACGCCACGCGGGATTTGCGGATTGTTTTCGCCGATACCGACATCTCCTTCGCCCAACAGGCGCTCGGCTATCGATTGGCCCTGTCCGATTACGCGAACCAAAATTATTTCCCTGCAAAGACTACCGCCTCCCCCGAAGTCCTGAAGTTTGTCCGTTCTCTTCGGGGAGTGAATGTGGCGAGTGTCGATGCCGCAATCGCCCTCAACATCGCGCATTTGGGAAAGGGCGCTCCGCTGCGGATGAAGACTCACACAGCGCGAAGCGTCCATATGCTCGACTTCAAGACAGAAGACAACTTCATCCTGCTTGGCAGCCCGCGCTCCAATCCCTGGTTCAATCTCTTCCGGAATCAGCTCGACTTCCGATTCGAGCACGACGAATCGGTCGGCCAGGAGATCATTCGCAACCAGAAACCGCGGGGAAACGAAGCAGCCACCTATGTCCCCACCGCAAAGGGCTGGGCCACCGGACACGCCTATGCGGTGGTAGCTTTCGTCGCGAACTCAAACCAGCGAGGGCACGCCTTGCTCATTGCCGGTTCGAATGCGGAGGCCACGGAAGCGGCAGGCAAGCTGGTAGTCAATGCCGAACTGATGGCGCAAACTCTTAAAGCGCACGGAATTCAACCGGCAGCGGGCCCCATCGAGTTTGAGATTCTACTCCGGGTCGGGACCCTTGCCGGCTCGCCAGACCGCTTCGAAGTCGTCGCCTGCCACCGGCTCGGCGGCTGAAGGCGGGCATCTGCGGCAAAACGAAGCCAAGTGCTCCAAGAGATCTGTGAATCGGAGTCACGTTGCAGAAGCGCTCCGGCTGAAAAAGAGGAGTGAGCCCATTGCCTTGCCGAGGCGCAGTTCTTCTTTCGAACTTCCTACTTCTTAGCGCCAGCGTGAACCCAACCTTTGTCCTTGAACACCGCCCAGATTGCCATCGAATGACCGTGTCCGAGATCGAAATCTTTTTTTAGCCATGCGATCAGCGCATTCGCCTTCATCTCTGGGCTAAAGACACCGGCCTTCTCCGCTAAGAGTTTCAAGTCCTCTGGCGTTTTCCCGGTCTTGGTTTTGATGTTGTCTAGATAAGCTTGGAATGACATTGGGTTCGTTCTTGGTCTGATTCCTGGGGCCTCATCCGTTCTGCAACCGGAACGGGATCACCGCACGCAGCCTCGCCTCGCGCAAATACAATCCTCCCCAGAGCAAGAACGCGATGTACACAGGAAAGAGCGTGTGACTGAGCAGAGGATTCCCAACACGCAAATGGGTGGCAATCGCGCCGCCTAAATAACCTGTCAACAGGAGAGCGCCCAGCACCGCCGTGCGTGGAAATAGATAGAGGACGACACACACAAGTTCGATCAACCCAATCCAGAGCACAGCATCCGCCGGATAGCCAAGTTCGGCCGTACCCTGAACTGCTGGCGCAAGTCGCAGTACTTTGAGAACGGTGTCAAAGGTCAAAAACAAAGCGACCAATGCGGTGAGCACATAGCCAGCTATAAGCCTCTTCTTTGAAAGCAGTGGTGTATCAGTTGCAGAGTTCATGTGTATTCTCCAGGAAACGGAATCCGCCGTGCGATGTGCCACAACTTTTCCGGTCTGTGAGCATCAGCTGAGACGCTCCATCTGGATCATAGACCTAGCGATGCGGCTTTGTTTTGTATAAAAACGACAATTGCTGATTGGCTCGGATGATCTCTGTGGGTGTTTGCCCAATCCGGTACTTGAGTGACCGGGTAAGATGCGCTTGATCAAAATAGCCGGCTTCGTGGACCGTATCGAGAATTGAGACGCCTTGCTTCAGAAGGTTCGTCGCATGCCGCGCACGTTCGATTTGGCGGACCGTGCAGTGGCTCAAACCTGTTGCGCGCAGAAAATGACGTTGCGCAGAGCGAAGCGAAAGCACTTGCACTTGCACTTGCCCTTGACCTTGCACTGCCGCATCGACGGCGAGGTCCCGAGTGAGAATCCCCTTCTGGACAAGCCGCTTCACAAAGATCTCCGCATTCTCGAAATCGGGATACTCCCAGGCAGAGCCATTGAGCCAGAAGGAGCGATGAGTCGCATCCGGCAAGGTCACATCGTTTCGATCGGCGAGTTGACCGGGGGTGAATTGCGGCATGAAGGTCCCCAACTTGAATCGAATGCCAAGCCATTCTCCTTCTGCAGGACAATCGGCCGTGGTGGATTTTGTTTCGGGCCCTCGTAGCGTCAGAAAGGTCTTGCCCTTGTGCCGCGTCACCGCGATCTCAAAATGGCTCGCAGCAACGGAAAGGAACTTTCCCGCGCGATCGCTGCGACTACGCCAGATCTTCTCCACAAAGGGAGAGTCCGAAGGTCTGTCATCAAAGCTGAGAAACATGATTCAAGGTCCTCTCTGATTCGAGATTCATGATCCCATCCCCAGTTTATTCTTGCTGGTAGCGCCCAGGATCAACCCCAAGGCCAATCGATTCAAGTTCCCGCTGAGATTGCCATCCGAGCTCGTACCTCCTTCCCAGACAATCCACGGGAGAGCTCGCAATCGGCATGTCTTCAAGCGACGGTATCCGATCATGCTTTGGGAGATGAGTTCTAGTCGTCTCTAAGGACCACAGCCGGACTGAGGTAGGTGTATTTCCGGGCGGGTATGCATGAAGCCATCGCAACAACGCCGATTTAGACGGTCGCACAGAATGTGACGATTGCCGTCAATGCCGCAAGCCGGATGGGCCCACCGGGCGTAAAGATTGATGAAGGCAATCTCGCTGACGGCATCTGGTGGATGGCCAGGAACTCCTGCACAGCCACGTCTGCCCACTGCAGCACCGGCGGATCAGTTTCATCGGGGAATATCAGTTGTCCGGCGGACTGTGCCAGCGCGAGGACCGGCCAAAACATGCAACGAAAATGAGTTGTTGTTCGATAAGTGATCTTAAGGAAACTGTGGCTGTGACGCAGCACGATACGGAAGAAATCGGCACGCTCTTAACGGGCTTCGGAAATGGACGCAAAGAGGCGGCTGATGAGTTCTTTACCTCGCGCTACCCGGAACTCCGCCGTCTGGCCGCACGCCCCATGCGGCGTGAAGGAGCAGGCCACGCTGCTCGTGAACCAAGTCTATCTGAAGCTGCTCCGGAATAAGGCCCTCAACTCCACCGAATTCAACGACATCCGCAAAGGGCAGCTTCTGGGGCTGGCCGGCTTCCTGATGAAGCGATTGTTCCTCGTTCAGAGCCGTCCGCTACGGGCGCGCATCCAGGAACGCGGGGAAGAATCGCTGTTTTCGATGCCCACGGCCGCCATGGATCCGGAAAGCCTTCAGGTGGTGGAAGACCTGCTGGAGCGCCTGGCGAGAATCGATTCCCGGCTGCGCGCCGTGGTGGACATGCGTGTTTTTGAAGGGAAAAATCACGAGGAGATCGCCGGACAGCTCGGCTGCTCGATTCGTAGCGTTGCCGGACACTGGGCCTTTGGCCGCCGCTGGCTGGAGAAGGAGTTGCAACCTCCAGCGTGACCAGTACAACCGCTCCAGACCAATTCGCAGTTGTGGATTCCGCCGGCAGCGGAGTGCGAGTCCGCTTTACTCGTGAAGTAATTTTTCTCTCGCGCGCTACCCCATGTACACTTGATATTTGCAGCGCGTCTACGCAATTCTGTTGTTGCTAGCAACCAGCACTGGACTGGTTACGCCGCTGCTCTCGTTCGAGCCCGAATCCAAACTTCCTGCCTGCTGTCGACGAGACGGCAAACATCATTGCTCGATGATGGGCATGAAGAAGCAATCGCAGCTTCCGTCCGGACCGGTAGTTACAGCAGGCGCTTCCCTCTGCCCGCTCTATCCCACCGGAGCAGCCACTCCGGCTCACACGAAGTTTGCCGTTGTAGAGGACTCGACACCTCTCGATTCCTTGGCCGCTTGCGGTTCCGCGATCGTTCAGGATAAGGACATCCTCCTCACCCTCGCCTCGCCTGCCCCAAACGGACGAGGACCGCCGAAGCTCCTCGCATAACACCCACACTTTTCATTTCGAGGTATGGCCTCGTCTCAGCTTGTTCGTGTAGCTGCTTCTCTGCATTGCGCTCCAGTGCCTGAGATGTTGGCTCCTCTGGACATTCCTCGTGCGTCTTGCGCGGACGTGCGTGCCAACGTCGTGCATCACATCGCACGTCGTCCCATTGCCAATGAATTCAACAAGGAGTGAACCAATGCGAGGGGTTCCTGTATTTGCATGGGCGGTCGCGAGAGCGCGCCTGAGAACGGATGAACGTGCGCTGGCACCCCAATGGTTTCTGGCAGCACTTCTGATGGCAGCAGAGGTGCCGATCAAGAAGAAGGACAACTCCGAGGCCCTTGCCGATGCCTGGCTCCATCTCGCTGCACTCAGCATCCTAGGACTTTCATTTTGACTCTGACGCCAAACCTCGCGCAGAAAAGATAATCCCATGTCGCCGCGTTCCACCAACATCTTCGGAAAGGCAATCAGCACCATGCTGATTGCCCTATTTCTGTTGGTGTCAAACGTGAGCCTCTCTCTCCTTGTCACTGCCCCTGCCAACAGATGCGGCGCCACATGCTGCCGCGCGAAGAAGACTTGCTGCCGCAAGAGCCATGCCCTCAAGAGCGGTGGCATGCTTCTCAAAGCAAGAAGCTGCCCGCCCAGTTGCCGCCAAGCCACGCCGGCCTCGCAGGTCCAATGGTCCCTGAATGCAAGTCCGCGATTGCTTCCCTACGCGCCAGTTGCGATTGGCCAACCTGCAGTACTGCGCGTCATCCCTTCCCCGCCATGCAAACGCTGGTTTGGACTCTTCCAGCGGCCTCCTCCTCAACAAATCTCTCGACACACCCAGCTGTGAACCGGTTTGTGGCTTCAATCCCCACATCCCGAGTGAGTTTCAGACTTTTTGAGGAAATCCATATCTATGAATGCCAGACGTGTATTCCATACATCGTCGCGTGCACCCAATCGTTACGGGACACAATGCACGCCAATGAAAAGGCTGTTTTTAGCGCTGCTTTGCCTGGCGCCAAGTCTATTCGCGAACGCCGCCAACGGTGACCCGCGCCTTGAAAGATTATTTGCCAGCTTCATCGCACCATGCTGCTGGCGCGAAAACCTGCTACATCACCAATCACCAAAGGCGGACGAGCTTCGTACAGAACTCCGCCATGCGGTAGCAGCGGGTCGCTCCGATGAAGACATGAAACGAAGCTTGGTCGACCGGTATTCCCTGCGTATCCTCTCGATGCCGGAAGGAGCGCGTCTGCAATGGCTGCGTTGGATTCCACTGGTGGGCATTGCCGCCGGACTCGCCGCGATTGCGTTGTTCCTACGTCGATCCTTGGCAGTCCATCGCAACGAGCCATCCCCCGTCCACACGGCGCTGCCCCTATTACCGGAGTTCGAGGAGATTTGAAATGAAAAGAGTTTCTTTACTGATTGCCCTGGCCGCCCTTGGCTTTGCGGAGATACGGCGTATCGATCCGCCGGCTGCATCTGACAGTGGCATGGCCTCTCTGACAAAGGGACCCAATGGCACGGTGTATCTCTCCTGGACCGACACCATTGGACCCAAGGAGCACGCCCTCCGCTTCTCACGCTGGACGGGATCGGCGTGGGCTGAACCTGAAACGATTGCCCGCGGCACGAACTGGTTTGCGAATTGGGCCGATTTCCCTGCCCTCACCATACTGCCTGACAGTTCAATGTTTGCGCACTGGCTCACGCGGACGGACGGTGGCAGCTCGTATGGTTACGGAATTCGCGTCGCGCAGAAACAGGCTGGCACGGCGCCCTGGCGCGAGATTCATGGAATGAGTCTTGGCAACCCCTCGGACTACGCTGGCTTTCTCAGCTTCGCTCCCGGCGAAGCGACTGCCCTCTTTCTAGCCCCACCCGGACAACACGATTCCGCCGTGGCTGGACAAGAGCACGGGCATCGGAAAACAGTCCGGCAGATCGTCTTTGACAAGCAAGGAAAAGTGAAAGACGAAGGAGAAGTGGACGCGGACGCCTGTTCTTGCTGCCCAACCACGATTGGCAGGACACCGCGTGGGCTCATTGCCGCTTATCGCGATCATCAACCAGGAGAAATTCGGGACATCGCCGTCATCCGCCAGGTCGATGGTGTTTGGACCAAGCCGCGCACACTCCACGATGATGGCTGGAAGATCAATGGGTGCCCCACCGATGGGCCGTCGCTAGCAACCGCTGGTTCGCAGGTAGCCATTGCCTGGCTCACCCGCGCGGGCGAGGCGCCGAAAGTTCAAGTCACACTTTCCAGTGACAATGGCGAGCATTTCTCCCAACCAATTCGTTTGGACTCCGGCAATCCCTTGGGGCGGCCTTCGATCGTGGCGGCCGGTAGCAGCGAGTTTTTCGTTGTTTGGCTGGAGAAGCTCGATGCCAACCAGAATGAACTGCGAATCAAGCGTATCCAGGGAAACGGTGTTACGTCTGAGCCGCTTGTCGTAGCGCGAGTTCCGATCGGACGCGCCGCCGGATTCCCGAAGCTCGCTGTAACTGGCGAACAGATTCTAGTGGCGTGGCGCGACCAAAAAGTCCGCACAGCCTTACTGACAACGACCCAATTGAAAACAGAGAAATAGAGACACAAATGAGAGTTCTTACTTGGGTGGCTCTGATTGCCACCGCCATCCTCACATTAGAAGCGCAGACCTCCACCGCAACACTGAGTGGCGTGATCGTGGATCCTCAGGACTCGGTGATTCCCTCCGTAACGGTGACCCTCATCGATCCCGCAAGAGGCCTGGAACGGAAGGCCGTCGCAAATGCTTCCGGCGCCTTTTTGTTTCCTCAACTCGCCCCCAGCACCTACGAAATCCTGGTGGACCACTCCGGTTTCCAAAAATCCAGGCTCACCGGGCTGGTCATGAATGCCGACGATCAACGCGCGGTGCGGATCCGCCTCTTGGTGGCCCAACGAGACGAAACCGTTGTCGTCAACGATGAAGCGCCGTTGGTTCGAGAGTCGCCCTCCGTCGCCACTAGCGTGGACCGCAAGTTTATCGAGAACCAGCCGCTCAACGGACGAAGCTTCCAGTCACTCATCCAGTTGTCGCCCGGCGTCGTGGTCACAGCGGCGAGTCTTGCATCGCAAGGCCAGTTTTCTGTAAACGGACAGCGGCCCGGCGCAAATGCATTCAGCGTCGATGGCGTCAGCGCAAACTTCGGGCTACCGTCAGCCACCTCGACCTACGAAGGCGCCGGTGGCAGTGTGCCTTCTTTCTCCGCACAGGGCGGCACGAGTTCTCTGGCATCGGTCGACGCCGTACAGGAGTTCACCATCCAGACCTCCACCTACGCGCCCGAGTATGGCCGCCAACCGGGTGCGCAAGTCGCGATTGTCACCCGCTCCGGCACGAATGTGCTGCACGGGAGCGCCTTCAACTACTTTCGGAACGACAAGCTCGACGCCAATAGCTGGTTCGGCAACTTCAACGGCATCAAGCGGCCCGCCTTACGACAGAACGACTTCGGGTTTACAGTCGGAGGGCCGCTGTTGATTCCCAAGCTTTATGACGGACGCAATCGCACGTTCTTCTTCGTATCCTACGAGGGACTTCGTCTCATCCAGCCGGTGGTCCTCACCGGCGCTCGCGTGCCTTCTCTTGCTGCGCGCCAGAATGCGACCGGTGCCGTAAAGAGCCTGCTTGAGGCATATCCGCTGCCTGTCGCAGCGCCCTTTGCCGATGCTCCCTTAGAGACGCCCTATACGGCTGGCTTCTCCAACCCTTCTACGCTGAACGCCACAAGTTTCCGACTGGATCACTCCTTGTCCTCACGCGTGACGGTTTTTGGCAGGTTCAACTACGCACCATCCGAGGGCCAGGAACGAGCCCGCTATGCCACAGCGAGCTTCATCGCAAAACTGCCCAACGAGACCAAGACGCTCACCCTCGGCAGCACCGCGGTCTTGAGTCCATCCCTCAACAACGACCTTCGCTTCAATTACAGCCAATCCATGGCGGCGCAGATCTATGTGCAGGACACCTTCGGAGGAGCAAAGCTGCTCTCGAACGACATCTTGTTTCCTGGCTTTACCGATCCATCCAAAGCTCTCTATTACCTCACCATCGGCGGGAATGATGAGAACACGATCAGCCCAGGAACCTTCAGCCGCAATACCCAGCGGCAGATCAATATCGTCGACACAGTAAGTTGGAATCAGGGCACCCATGCGCTGAAGTTCGGCGTGGACTATCGCCGGTTGGCGCCCACGATCGGCGGGCGAGAGTATGGCAAGACGCTCAGCGTCCCAACTCTCACGCAGCTCGCTACCGGCATCGTGCCCAGCGCCACGATCACGCAAATCCCCGGCTTCCTGGAGCCCCGCTATCAGAACTTCTCCGCCTTTGCGCAAGATGCCTGGAGAGTCGCTCCCCGGCTGACGCTCACCTATGGATTGCGTTGGGACTTGAATCCTGCGCCATCGAATACCGCAGCGCGTACGGTGACAGGAATCGAGAACCCCAGCAGCGCGACGCTGGCCCCGGTAGGGACTCCATTCTACGGCACGCTCAAGAAGAACTTCGCGCCACGCATTGGCGTTGCCTACCAACCGCTCTCTCATCGCGGCACAGTGATCCGGGCGGGATTCGGTATCTTCTACGATTTGGGCTATACACTTCTTGGTACCGCCCTGAGCCCGACGCTCTACCCCTTTGCCAGAAGCCGCACGGTCGCCAATACTCCGATTCAGGATGCCGTCTTCTTCGCCGAAGTACCGCCCCTCAATACCAATCCGCCCTATCCTCGTCTATTCTCCTTCTATCGTGACTATGCGGCTCCCCGTACCTATCAATACAGCCTGGCCATCGAGCATCCGCTCGGCGGATCGAATGCGCTCTCGTTGAGCTATGTTGGCGCGGCCGGCAGAAATCTAGGCCGCATGGAAAGTCTGCTCCCCGCCGTGCTACAGAATCCGAACTTCACTCGCATCGACGCGGTCAGCAGTACAGCCTACTCCGACTACAACTCTCTGCAAGCCCAATTCAAGCGGCGCATGACCCGGGGGCTCCAGGCGCTCTTGTCCTATACATGGTCCAAATCCTTGGACACATCTTCCGATGAGTCGACTTCGAACTTCCTGCCACCGAACACCCGTTACTCTGTGGCCACCGACCGGGGGCCTTCGTCCTTCGACTCGCGCCACACCTTCAGTGGCTCAGCAAGCTACGAGATTCCGGCGCCCTTTTCGAATCGAGCCGCGAAGGCGCTTCTGGGAGGCTTTGCCTTGGATTCGATCGTCCGTCTGCGAAGCGCACTTCCCGTATTGGTGGTCACGGGACGGGACGCGCTGGGTCTTGGAATCACGAGCGTCTCACGCCCGGACTACGTTGCCGGTCAACCTCTCTATCTGTTTGGCGATGGCTACCCCGGAGGCAGGATCTTCAATCGCAACGCGTTTGATGCCACCACTCCCCAAGCACAAGGCCGCCAAGGGACACTCGGACGAAATGTCCTGCGTGGATTCAACCTGCACCAAGTGGACCTCTCGATCCGCCGGCGATTCCGCCTTACCGAAACGGTAGGGCTTGATTTCCGGGCCGATGCCTTCAATCTCCTGAATACTCCGAACTTTGGGAATCCCACCGGAGTGATGACCAGCACGAACTTCGGACGCTCCACAGCCATTTTGAGTACAGGTGTCACCGGTGGCCAGAATCCGCAGTTTCAAGTGGGAGGGCCCCGTTCGCTACAACTGGCCCTTCGGGTGCAATTCTAGCGGGGGGACCTCTCCCCCGCCAAATCGCCCCAACCCTAAGTCGAGTCGGACGAACGCAGTGCCCGAATGTCGCGCATGGGTGGCAGACCGAACAAGCGGCTGTACTCGCGGTTAAACTGGCTGACACTTTCGTAACCGACCTTGATGGCGGCACTGCTCGCATCGAGATCATCGGTGAGCATTTGTGCTCGTGCCGCCTGAAGCCTGAGTTGCTTCTGATACTGCACAGGACTCATTGCCGTCATCTCGCGAAAGTGATGATGAAACGTGGAAACACCCATCCGCGCCATCTGCGCAAGATCCTCAACCTTGAGCGGCTTTTCGTAGTTTGCCTTTAGCCACGCGATGGCTTGGGCCGTGCGATGGCTCTGTTCCCCATGGGTAGTAATCGCGCGTAATCGTGCCCCCTCGGGCTGCTGCAGAACGCGGTAAATGATCTCGCGTTGGATTAACCCACCCAGAAAAGGTGCATCCTTCGGAGTCGCGAGAAGATCCATCAATCGGCAACAGGCGTTGAGTAACTCTGCCGTCACTTCACCGGTAGTCATTGCCGAGCTATCAGCTGGCGAGTCCGGGAGAGGCACCTCTTCTCTCATGAGGATCTCCCGGACGATCGGCAGTTCAAGCTTCAGCGCGAAAGCAAGAGCAGGACGTTCTGGGCTGGCCTCGATCACTTGACTGATACTTGGCAAATCCAACGAGGTTAGAAGATAGTGCGATTCATTATAGAAGAACGTCTTCGGACCGAGCTCCACCCGCTTGCGGCCTTGTGCCATCACAATCAGGCCTGGGACATAGGCGACTACACACGGTGGCGTCGGTCCAGTCCGCTGGTGCAAGGTCAGACCCGGGACGACGGTTGTCATTTTCTCTGCCGATCCCATGTGTTGAGAAATTTTTTGAGCGAGCTCACAGCGGCGCGCAGCCACCTGTTCTGCAACTCGCAAGGCATCTGTTTTCTGGTTCTTCATGCCGTCCTGCTCTCTTGCAGGATAGCGTCTCCCTGGAGATCAAGAACAGAGAGACGCCAGCAATCGAGAGAATTAGGCAAAAACTAGAGAGGATTGGGGTAACGCCTCCAGAAGATAGAAACTTACTCTGAAGCTGTGACAGTACCCGATATGCCCAAGCGGATTCTCGGAAAGAGCAGCCTGGAAGTCTCAGCGCTCGGACTCGGCTGCATGGGAATGAGCTAATGAGCTTCGGATACGGCTCGCCGCAGGACAGACAGGAGATGATCGGAGTCCTTCGTACTGCAGTTACGCGATGAAGCAGCCGGAAGCGGTGGACATCAACGAGATCTTGTTCCGGCCCACCCGCCAAGAATTGTAGCCCCAGGGGAGTGATGATGAAACCTCAGTTCGCTATCGTCTGGTTCCGAGCATTGGAAACTCAAGGGCTGACTCGTCCCGGCACTTCACCGGTCGTAATTTGAACAGACATCCCAAGCAAGAGGAGCGCAATGATCACGCTGACAATTAATGGAAAAACACAACGATTTGACGGCGATCCCGAGATGCCATTGCTTTGGCTGCTTCGGGATGAGCTGAATCTCAAGGGCACCAAATTCGGGTGCGGCATGGGCCTCTGCGGCGCTTGCACCATCCACATCAATGGCGAACCAACTCGATCCTGCGTGACGAAGGCATCGGACGGGGCAGGCAAAGTGATCACGACGATCGAGGGCATTTCCTCCAATGGAACGCATCCGGTGCAGCAGGCGTGGGAAGCAATCGATGTCCCGCAATGCGGTTACTGCCAAGCCGGCCAGATCATGACGGCGTGCGCATTATTAGCCAAGACTCCGAACCCTACGGATGTGCAAATCGACTCCGCAATGAATGGCAATCTGTGCCGTTGTGGCACCTATCAGAGAATTCGCGCAGCCGTGCACAAAGCGGCAGAATTGAGCACGAGCGCGACGAAGCGCTAGGAGCCCATATGAAGATGAACCGACGTTTTCTCTTGCGCGCCTCCGCGATTGCCGGGGGTGGCTTCATGCTCGGCCTGTACCCCAAAGAACTGAAGGGTCAAAGTCCGAGGGGGGCGAGCCAGACGCTGTCACCCGTGGACTTTGTAAGCATTGCCCCCGATGGAACGGCGACTCTCGTTGCGACGAATCAGGAGTTGGGACAAGGCACCTTAAACCTGCTGCCGATGCTGATCGCTGAAGAGCTCGATGTGGACTGGAAGGCAGTTCGGATTGTGCGCTCGGGTGTCGCGCCGAAGTACGGCGGGCAGATCACTGGCGGAAGTTCCGCCACGCCAACCCAGTGGGAGCCGATGCGCCGGATCGGCGCGTCGATGCGGCACATGCTGGTCGCGGCGGCGGCGCAAACATGGGGCGTCACTGCAGAAGAGTGCTCCACGGCTTCTGGCATTGTGCACCACCGCGCTTCTGGCCGCTCCTCCGGCTACGGGGAACTCGCCGCAAAGGCCGTCACAATGCCTGTCCCGGCGTTTGCATCTCTTCCGCTCAAGGATCCGAAGAATTACACGATCATCGGCACAAGCACGCCCGGCGTAGAAACCAGAGCGATCGTAACTGGAAAGCCGATCTTTGGGATCGATGTGACCGTGCCTGGCATGCTGTACGCGACGTTCGAGAAGACACCGGTCCTGGGTGGGAAAGTGGTCAGCGCGAATCTCGACGCAATCCGCGCGATGAAGGGCGTCAAGCACGCTTTCCTCGTCGATGGGATCCCGTCTTCGAGTAGCTATCCGAACTATCTCTTCGAAGGACCGGGCTTTGAAGCCGGCGTGGCGATCGTAGCTGACAGTTGGTGGGCCGCCCAATCTGCCAGACGAAAGCTGCAAGTGAAATGGGACTTCGGCAAATGGGCGACGCAAGACAGCGACGCCAACGCCAAGAGGGCCGAAGAGTTATCCAAACAATCCGCAGCGCGGACGCTGCGCAATGATGGCAACGCCGAAGCAGTCTTTCAGCGTGACGACGTGAAAGTAGTGGAAGCGCCCTACGTCTTTCCCTTCATCGCACACGGCACCATGGAGCCACAAAACTGCACGGCGCACTACAAGGAAGGGAAAATGGAAATCTGGTCAACCAGCCAGTTTCCAGCGCCCGGACGCACAGCAGTTTCCCGCCTGCTCGGGATTCCCGAAGCAGAGATTACGCTACACATGGTGCGTGGGGGCGGAGGATTCGGACGTCGGGCCTACAACGATTCCATGTGCGAAGCGGCCTGGATCTCGAAGACCGTTGGCGCTCCCGTCAAGCTGGTCTGGAGCCGTGAGGACGATATCCGGCATGACTATTATCGCTGCGGTGGATTTCAGTATCTCAAGGCCGCCATCGATCCCAGCGGGAAACTCGTAGCCTGGAAGGACCACTTCATCGCCTACGGCGAAGAGAACGCATTTGTTCACGACGGCGGGTTTAACCCCGGCGAGCTTCCTGCAGGTTATGTCCAGAACTTCTTGGTTCAAGCATCGACCATGCCTCTTGGGTTGAAGACTGGAGCACTGCGGGCTCCGGGCTCGAACAGTATCGCGTGGGTGATGCAATCTTTCCTTGACGAACTCGCGCACGCCGCCGGCAAAGATCCGGTGCAGTTCCGTCTGGATCTCCTCAAGATGGCACTGCCTGCGCCCCCGGAAGCAGGACGCGGAGCCCCACGGGCAATGGGCCTCAATCCTTCACGCATGAGCGACGTCATCCAACTCGCTGCGGAAAAGTCCGGCTGGGGAAAGCGCAATCTGCCGAAAGGGACCGCACTCGGAATCGCTTTCCACTATAGCCATCGCGGGTACTTTGCCGAAGTAGCTGAGGTCGCAGTCAGCGCGAACAAGAAACTCAAGGTCAATCAGGTGTGGGTGGCGGGGGACATCGGTAGCCAGATCATCAATCCGAGTGCAGCAGAAAGCCAGGTGCAAGGAGCGGTAATCGATGGCCTAAGCGAAATGATGCAAGAGATCACACTCAAGGAAGGGCGCGTCGTGCAATCCAACTATCATCAACACCCTTGGCTGAAGATGTCGCAGGCCCCCCCGGTTGAGGTTCATTTCCTCAAGACCAACAATCCGCCGACGGGCCTCGGCGAACCGGCCCTCCCGCCGATTCTCCCAGCAGTTACAAATGCGGTGTTCTCCGCTACTGGCGAACGCATTCGGACCATGCCCATCACGAAACAAGGGTTCAGTTTCGTATAAGGACCTGTTATGCAAGGCTTTCTCATGCTATGACTCAACACGAGCCTCTTCCTTGTATCAGCGAATGCCCAGCGAACGGGCAAAGGCATTCCGCCACACGTTGCGACATCTGAACCATGTCCGCTCGTGCTTCACTACCCTCGTCTCGTGAACTCGCCCTCAATGGGGCAAGTGTTCCAAAGGTCTCAGTAAATCAGAGAGCGCTGTTTCCCGGAATTTTCCTCGCTCGCCAACGAGTGCTGAGCTTAGGCTCGAAGACTGATCTAACCCCACATTCAGGGATTCCCCACAGGGCGTCTGCCACTCCGGCACGAGTCGCCGCATGTGCAGGCGGAGATCGCGATCACAGATCGCCTTCTCTTCGTCTGCTAAAAGCAGACGCAACTCGTCAATCCAGGTCATCATTGCCTGTTTCGGATAGGGAGCGTTGCGGTAGATTCGAATTTTCTCGTGGGTCGTCGCCATGACGTTTTCATTCTCCAACGAGAGTTCCTCGTACATCTTTTCTCCAGGACGCAATCCAATGAAGCGAATCTGAACGTCTTCTCCTTCCATCCGACCCGACAGTCGAATCATCTGCTTTGCCAAATCGACGATCTTCATCGGGCGCCCCATCTCCAAAACGAAGATTTCGGAACCAGTGCCCATCGTAAACGCGTGGAGAACGAGGTTTGCAGCTTCCGGAATTGACATGAAATATCTGGTCACATCCGGATGGGTCACTGTCAGTGGCCCCCCCTTCTCCAGCTGCCGCTGGAATGTGGGAATGACACTCCCATTGCTGCCAAGTACGTTTCCAAAGCGCACAGAGGTGAATCGGCTGTGCTCATTGGACATAGCACCGACGATGAGCTCCGCAATCCGCTTGGTCGCACCCATGACGTTTGTGGGCCGAACGGCCTTATCAGAGGAAACCATCAGAAACTTCGGCACTCTGAAGGAAAGCGCCGACTGGGCTAAGTTCCAGGTCCCGAGGACATTGTTCCGCAGAGCTTGCGCCACATGATTCTCGAGCATGGGAACGTGTTTGTATGCTGCCGCATGAAACACTGCATGAACCGAATTCGCTCGGAAAATAGCATCGATTCTAGCTTTATCGCGAATTGAACCCAATTCCGGAACAAGATCAAGGTGAGGAAAACGATCCTCCAGCTCCAGGCAGATTCGATGAAGATCGCTCTCGGATTGGTCAAAGATAATCAACCGGCTGGGTTCGGCGCCAGCGAGTTGCCGGCAGAGTTCGGAGCCAATAGACCCTGCTCCCCCCGTTACAAGAATGCAATGCCCTTTGATGGAATTCAGCACGGTCTCATCCCGCAAGCACACAGCCTCGCGGCAGAGAAGATCCTCCGCGTTTGGCGTTCGCAATTGTTTCAACAGAACCGCACCGTCAAGAATCTGGTCGATCGCTGGAAGCACACTGCAATTCACTCCGGCGGCGCGACAGTTGGCCACCGCAGTCCGAATCTGCTCCGGGTTTCCACAGGGCATCGCGATCAGGATCTGGTCGATCGGCTTCTTCGATCGACGGGCCCGGTCCACGACTATGGCAGCCTGGCGGCCCGTACCGAGTACGGCAATTCCGTTAAAAGATTGATGCCTGAGAGACTCATCATCGTCGAGGAATCCCGCCACGACATAACGGGACCCGACTTCTTGCCTGATTTCCTCGGAGAGACGGTATCCGGCCGAACCGGCGCCGTAAATTAAGATACGACTCGCCGAGGCAGATGGCGTTGCTCCCCGAGACAACTCGTTACGCAACCTCGGAAGCATTGCAGGTAACGCCAGAAGTCCGAAAGATATAATGCCGTCGATCAGCAATGTCCCGAGATCGACAGGAACGGATCTCACGAAAATTGCGATCAGTGACAGAACAGCAACAGCCCACACCAAGGAACTCGCTGTCCGCGATAGATCGCGAAGCGAAGCATGGGTGACACTGTGGGGAGCCCGATGCAGGTACAAGAGGAGCATCTTTACCGGAACGAGAACTGCCAGAACCTGGAAAAACTGCCACCAGAACTGATCATGCAACTGAAAATTATCTTTGAATAAAAGGGCACTCAGAAGGGCCGCGCCGAGAAGTAATAGCCGTGAGAAAGTAATATTGAGAAAGACCATGAGATTCTCCATAACCGGTTAGGCGAACGACACTGAAAGGCACCGCGAGGGACACTGATGGACCAGAGCCTCAAGGACATCGACAACCTGGTCAATCTGCTCACCCGTCAAGTGATTAAAAAACGGCAAGGCAATGGTTCGATCGGCCACCGATTCCGTAATCGGCAGCGCCCCCTGAGACTCGCCGAACGACTCACGAATATAAGGTTGTTGGTGAATGGGCGAGAAGTAGTTATTGCACCCAATACCGTTGGCCCGCAGTCCGGCGAGAATCGAGTCCCGATCCGCCCGGCTAAATTCCGGCTGGAGCCGCACTACATATACAAACCAGCTGATGTCGCCATAGGGAGATGCTAGGCTAGGCCGGACGAACTCTGTCAGTCGGGCCAACTTCTCGTCCCAGAGTGCCGCTACAGCGGCGCGGCGCTGTAATATTTCTGATAGCCGGGAGACCTGCACGGTTCCCATCGCACAGTTAATATCACTCAGCCTGTAGTTGTAGCCCAAGCGCTCATGGTGGAGCCACGATGAATCTTGTCCGCGGCCTTGATTTCTCAGACTTCGTGCGAGCTGAGCAATCTTTTCGTCCGCAGTGACGAGAATGCCGCCTTCGCCAGTAGTAATTTGCTTATTCGGATAGAAGGCGAATACGCCGGCATCTCCCCACGTCCCGGCCGAGCGTCCCTCAACGGTGGCGCCGAGTGCTTCACAGGAATCCTCGATGACGGCCAACCCGTGCTTTCGGGCAATATCCATGATGGCCTTCATGCGGCATGGGCGACCGAATACATGGATCGGAAGAATCGCCCGAGTACGACTTGTGATCGCTGACTCAATCGCTTCGGGCGACATGTCATAGCTTACCGGGTCAATATCAACGAATCGAGGGATCGCGCCCTCATAGAGGAAGCAGTTCGTCGAGGCAACAAAACTAAAGGAGCTGGTGATGACCTCATCACCGGGTCCGATATTCAACGCCTTCACTGCGAGATGTAACGCACTGGTCCCGCTGTTGACCGCGACAGCGAACGGAGCCCCCGTAGCAGCGGCGATCGCATCCTCAAATTCAGGCAGACGGGGACCCAAGCTAATGGTGTTTCCGCTGAGGACATCGAGCACTGCGGCCCGCTCTGCAACGGAAATGTCAGGTGAGGAGAGAGGAACATTCATGGTGTTTTCCTTGGGATGAACTACGGACGCGCACTCCGCCATATCGTGACGCCGGACCCCGTCTGAACAAGCGCTTCGATGGTCCGTATGCTGATTTTTCGCATCGTGCTATCTGGCACGACGAGAATGTCTCCGGACTCCAATTGAAGTTCGGCCTCTCCTTTCGAGAGCATCTTTTTGAGATCAGTGGCAATTTCCATCCGCTCCGGGTTGCCTGGTTGCCGCCGCAAGATGCGGGCGCGGTTTGGTGCGGCCATCGAGGTGAGTCCTTCAGCCAGCGCTACCGCCTGCAGTACAGGCATCGTCCTCAGATCGCCGAGTACATAACCTCCTGGCTTTTTGACAGAACCGATGACATAGATAAGTTCGCTACGTAGAATCGTGATGACGTCATTCGCTGCGATGTTAATGTCCAAAGAGCCATTGCGATTCTCCATTAATTCGCGGAGTGGAATATCTGCGACGTAACGCTGGGCGTCGTTGTCCTCTCGAGAACCTGGAATGGGAATCGGGCCATTCGATTTCTCGCGAGATACGACTACCGCATGCCCCGCGTCATCTTTCAGCCCACCTGCCATCGCCAGAATCTCGGTAAGCGTTTTTCCTCCCTGCAGTTGCAGAACACCAGGGTTTCTTACGGCGCCGAGAACCGAAACAGGTTGGCTGCTATAGCCGGTAACAGAGAAACTAACGATCGGTTCCAGGATGTATCGTTTTAGCTCTTTGCGGATCAGAGTTTCGGCTTCATTCATCGTCAGTCCTGCCACAGGCAGTCGCCCAATTAATGGAAGTGTGATCTCCCCGTCCGTCGAGACTTGCACCTCAATATCCTTCAAGTCCGGAACCTCGGTAACGCGCGTGCGTACCATGTCCTTCGGCCCGAGACGATAAGAAACAGGAGGCACCGTAGCTGCCAGGCACATCCCACAAACGAACAAATAGTTAAAAAGCATGGACCACCTCGTTGCTACTCACCTTCGCCGTAGGAAGCGCAGCCCGGTATGCGGGGAAATAGGCTGGCGCATCTGCTGAGAAACAGAGGGCACTTGCCGCCGCCGCGCGTTCGCCCGAAAGCTCGGAATACGCATCCTGATTGACTATGAGCCGGCATGTATCAAAGTCGAAGTGGCAAGGTGAGAATTCGGCCTTAAAGCGGAATAAGCTGTCGGAATCTCCACCTCGACCTCCGCCAAGATGCAGGCGCAAACAGCCTTGTTCTGCAGCCCAGATGCGAGCGTGATCTATCGCAGACTTCGAAGGCGAGAGCGCCATAAACTCTGGATTGGTCATAATGAAGTGCGCTTGCGCTATGGTTCCGCACGCACTAAACAGAGAAGCAACAGCTACTTGTCCTTGAATCCGAGTCAGGAGAAGCTTCATGTGCGGTGCAATGTCTCTGACCAATGCATGGAAGTAGGATCGTGGGAAGTAATATCCCTCCGAGGCGGCGTTTCGGTCCATCGTCGCGTAGTAGAAATCGATGAACTGATCCAAATGTTCGAAGTCCTCATCCACCGTCGTAGTCACACCGAGCCGCTCTGCCCGATTCAGGCGTTGACGAAGGGAGATCGGATATTGAGCGCGGAACTGTTCCGTACTCTGGGTGAGGTCCAAAGCAACGGTTCGGCCATTCGAAACGACAGCATCGGCGAATCCTGCCTGCCGCAATATGGAGGAGTTCCCCAAGAGAGGGTGAAAGCGAGAAAACACCGAGACCACGCCTTCCTCCTGCCAACGGGCCAGGACGGACCGCACGGCTCTGCCGATGAATGCCGGATCAGCGTGGGAGTTGGTCAAAGGACCTGGATAGCCATAAACCGAATGAACATCGAACCACTGAGCGGAAGGATCGCACCCGGCGGCTTGGGCCCGACGTTGGAGATACGGCCAGACAAAACACCGGTCGGCTTCGTCAGCTACTGCCATTCGCGCGTCGCCCTCGCCCACTCTCTCGGAAAAAGCATGATAGGCCGCTGTGTGGTAAAAATCATGAGGAATCGATCGCAGAAGTTCGGTCCATTCCGGGTCGGACGCTTGCAAAATACGGGTATTCATGAAGCCAACCTCGCAGAGGGTATGGATTTGCGGAGAGCTTCCAAAAACGCGCCGACCCCCACCTGGAGCCGAATTGAGGTTGCAAGCAAGTTTTCCGGTGGGAGAGAAACATCGCGAGGGCCCAGAAAAAGAATTTCCCGTGCCGGATCCACTTCGTGTAAAGCCGTGTGCAGTTCGCCGTCATCCACTCCTTGTGGATCGGTGATTCGGAAGTAGGCGTTGGGAAGATATCCAACGACATAGCTCGCTCGGGAAGTTGTGATCTGAATCGTTGAAAAACCCCAGCGAGTTCGTTGGGCTGCTGATTCTTCCAGGCCGCTAATTTTGTAGTTCCTCGAGACCGGCGCGAGTGGCGGAATTCGCCACCATCCACGGCGAGATTGTTCTCGTGCTGTTAATCGTCGGTACCAGGCTCGTAAGACTCGTTCCGATTCGAAAACGTCAAACTGGACTAAACTCGTCGAAGCTTCACGAGCAAGAGTCTCCACCCCGTTGTAGATCAGGAGAGCTCCGAGCTGTAGCTTCCGTAAGTTCTCACCAAGATACGTGCTGTCCACAAAGATCGATCCCTCTAGCAGCCGCCCACTAATAAATCCACCGATCTCCGTGCCTTTTCGCATGACGATGAATTGGTAGTCTCGCTCGTGACGTTCCCGTTCGAGTTGCTCTTCCAGATACTCGTCTGCGTTCGGCGCGGACCAAATCGAAAAGTTGATTGTTTCCGGTTTCAGAACCGACCGCATCTGCTTCACAAGCTGTGCTCCATCTCCCGTCTGTGCCGGTGCTGTGTACCAATCCATTGCGCTCACTCTTCCCTCCGATCCAAAGTCATAAAGCCCGTGTCATGTACGGCCGTGGGGCGAAATACGACCACGGACAGTGTCTTTAAGAGCACCCGCACATCAGTCATAAAGCTGATATGTTCGGCATACCAGACATCCAGCGCTAGTCTTTTTGACGGCTCTGCCGATCCGTAAGCATGCACTTGCGACCAACCTGTAATTCCTGGCAGAACCGAATGCCGGCTCCGTTCTCGCACGGTCATAAAGCCGAGATGGTCCCGCAATAATGGACGGGGCCCGACGATACTCATTTCTCCAAGAGCCACATTCATCAATTGCGGCACCTCATCCAAGCTGAAACGCCGGATCCACCAGCCCACCCTGTTAATCCGCTGTAGGGGGGCGCGGATTCCTCCATCTGGTCCCTGCTCCGGCAGCATGGTTCGAAATTTCCATAGGAGAAAGGGCGACTCATTGAGCCCGATGCGCTGTTGCCGGAAGAAGATCGGCCGGCCCAACGTGAACACGATCACCACGGCGACCAGCAAGCCGATAGGAAGGACCACCGGAAGGAGCAGCAATAGGCCAACTGCATCCAACAGACGTTTCAAGTTCGGGTTATACATATGGGCTCCGTTCGGGAGGATGAGGCCGCAATATCGGAGTAGAGGCGGAGGTGAGCCTCGACAATTCTCCGGGAGTCATACTTGGCGGCAATCGCCGGACCTTGTGCCCCGAGTTCGGCAGCTTTCAAAGGATCCGCAAGGAATCGAGCCATCGCCGAGGTAAGTGCCGCTCGATCTCCTAGCGCGACCAGTTCGCCGCCGCCCTGCAAAAGCAGATCACGGGTGCCACGGACATCAGTGCCAATCACAGGCACTCCCATGGCCAGAGCTTCTAGAACAGTGAGTGGCAATCCCTCTTGATCCGAGCAGAGGATAACGGCCCGGCTTGCCTTGACGAGTGTGGGAACATCACGACGAAAACCCAGGAAGCGAACCGTTGACTCAATTCCGAGTTGACTCGCCAGTCGGCGACAGTGCTCCTGGTCGCGACCGTTACCAGCAAGCAGTAGCACTGCATTCGGGTCCTGAAGTCTGGCAAATGCATGAAGCAAGTCGATGTGGCGCTTTCTTGGAATAAACTCCGCGGCACAAACAAGCGCCACGTGGTTTTCCAACAGACCCAGTTCGTCACGTACGCACTGAACATCCACGTCTGTGACAGACTCCGGTGAATACTTTTGCAGATCGACGCCGATGCCTGGAAGCAAGAGAAGGTCCTTTTCTGGAACAAGACGCATTGCTCGGGCCGCAGCGTGATCTTCCTCGTTGATCACGATCAGAGTGTCGGTCCATGCCCCTGCCATCTTTTCCGCCAACCGAAAGAGCTGATTTCGATACCAAGTGTTCCCGCGGAAGAAGTGAAAACCATGAGCGGTGTAAATTAGATGGGGCCGCTGATGGCGAGGCAAACGTCGAATGGCGAATCGCGCCACAAACGCCGCTACGGGCGTATGGACATGGACAATTCCATAGTGGCCAGAGGAGATCACCTCGCGAATCTGCCGAACCGCCAGGAGATTGGACGGATGGAGTGGATTGCGAGACAAATCGGCCTGAAAACAACGTGCATAGCTGACTTGGCACCTGCTGCAAGACGCCGCTCCATTGGCAAGCGCATCTACTTTCCAACCGTTGGCACGCAGTCCGCTCACAATTGTTGCGAGAGCCCCAGGTAGGGAGATAGACACCGTGGTGATCATCATGGAATTGAGCATAGTTAGGCCTTATGAAGCGGGTACACCGAGTCCTGGGACGACAGTGGCGCCGATAGTCTGAAGAATTTGGTGCGCAGCGGCGAGATCGCCACTGCCAACGGATTTAGCGCGGCCACGAACCAGCCGATCCTCGTAACCCATCGCGAAAGCAGCCCGATATAACGACGTCTTGGCATATGTCAGGCCCAGGTCCGCGAAGGTTGCGGCCCATCCCTGAGCAGCCGGGCCATACTTCAGATGAAGTTTCCGCAGACTCCGCATTCCATCGGTGTATTTGCGCAAGGAAAAGCACCCAGACTCTCGATAGAAAAGGAGGGGATCGGGGTTGGTGTACATTCGCGTGTACGACTGGGTTCGATACCAAAGCTCGAGATCTTCGGCGCGGAGAAACATGGGATCGTAGGGATTGGAACGAAACCAGGCCGTACGAGCCGCGACTGTCGGATGTACTTGGGCTTGGCGAAGTCCACGTCTTCCGGTCCCAGGCTTCCGAACACCCGTGATCGTGCCTGTTGCATCGATGACGTAGACGGCAGAACCCACAACATCGACATTCGAATCTCGTAGTTGGTCGACCTGGATTTGCAACCGGTCCGGATGCATCAAGTCATCCGCATCCATCCGAGCATAGAAAGGCCGCCCTGCCAAACCGACAGACTGGTTCAATCGTTCTACTAGTCCGCGATTGGATCCATCGGTGACGACGCGAACTCGGGGATCTCGAACGGAGAGCGCAATGTCCAGGGACCGATCCGAGGAACCGTCATCCATCAAGAACAGCTCCCAGTCCTGAAATGTCTGAGCAAAGACCGAGGCCAGGCTCCAATGCAGAGTCTCCGCAGCGTTGTAGATAGGAATGGCAACTGTGATCATGCTGAGACACCAAGGTCCCGCTGCGCGCCCGCAACGGAGGAAATGAGAACTGCCGGATGAGCAAGCGCGAATGCCCCAAAAACATAAATCCACCAGACAACATCTCGGGTTGGACGACGGAACAAAAAGAGATCGAAAGCCATGGCGACAGCGGTAACGAGAAGTCCAGCAGCGAAAAGCCGTTGGCCGGGACGCGCGAACAAAGTCAGAAGTTGCCGCCAGAAAAGCAGTGTAATTACAACGCCAGGTAGCCCAAGCTCGATCCACAGCACGAGATAGGTGGAGTGCGAGTGGTAGATTAGCGTGCCCTCCGGAATTACTTTTGCATAGGAACCGGTCGAATAAAGGTCCCCTCCGGAAACTTTAGCCTCCGTGGCGTACCAGGGCCACAAAGATCCGTAGCCGGCGCCGAATATCCATTGCGTTGGCCCGCGGGATTGAAGCACATTCCAGGACGTGACATGATTCGCCAGACGGCCTTCGCGAGGATCGAGTGTTGTAAGTCGATCGGTACTGGCCTTGGAAAAAATAAAGTATGTAGCGATCCCCGCTCCACTCGCCAATACAAGAATTAAAATGACCCGCGTCATGCCAGGCGCGAATATCGCCACCAGTAAGAAAAATAGAGCCAGAAGAAGCAGGCCTGCCCGCGAGCCAAGACCGAAGATGGCGCCTAGCAGCGGTAGTCCGAGCATTGCGCCAACTATGGGCGACTTCGTTCGCTGAATCACCCGTTCGGTAATGTACGCGAGACAAGGAATGAGTAGGAAAAAGCCAGTGCTGGATTCAAACAGTGGCCCACGAACACGCGCCATTCCGAAATCTCCCTGCTCGGCAGAAGCACTTCGAAGGCCCAATCCGAAGAACGACTCGGCAAAGTAAAGGACAGACGTACCGGTGATAAACAAGGACAAGCGCCAGAGAAAGCCGGACACTTGCTCAGAAGTGCGCTCCTGCACTAACAAGTAAGCGAGCCAAACCGCCGCCATGCCGGAAAGTAGCGTATAAATCATACCCACCGCAGCATCGGAATCGATTTCAGACCAAAACAATGTAAGTGCGGCCCACAGCGCGATCAGTGCCACGCCACTGAGCAATGTGCGCAGATAAGGACGCAACCAAAGACGAGATTGGACGGCAAAGCGCAAGGACAGAGCGAGAGGCGCAACAAAAAGCAGTAAGTCCACACCCCTGTAGTTCAAACCGCCGAACTCGACCCAAGGCCCCAAGGATGATGGGAAAAAAGACCAAATCGCTAGGCAGATCCAAAAGATCCACTCGCGGCCTACCCATTCAGGCCACTGTAGACTTCGAATCCGTAGGGTCCCTATCACGCGCACATCCGTTCTGCAGTATTGCCGGCTGTTGCTGTCGCCGTTGCTTGATCATAGAAGCCAAGAAGAGCACTGG
Source organism: Bryobacter aggregatus MPL3 (assembly GCF_000702445.1). Lineage (NCBI taxonomy): Bacteria > Pseudomonadati > Acidobacteriota > Terriglobia > Bryobacterales > Bryobacteraceae > Bryobacter > Bryobacter aggregatus. The sequence continues at coordinate 2,557,264 of NZ_JNIF01000003.1, read as the reverse complement.
TGTTACTGTGAATCTCGAAGACTGAAGCCGCAACTTTTCGCCAGTTTTCATCGGCAGCAGCAACGTCGCGCTGGAAGGCACGCCGTATCGCGACCACCCACCCTTGCGCATCATTGAGAGGTACTTTGGAGCACAGTCTCGGCACAACGATAGCTTCGTCCGGGACCTGTTGTGAGACGACGCAAGGTAAGGACGCCGCTTGGGCCTCCACTACCGCCAGACCTAACCCTTCGTAGTGGGATGGAAAGGCGAAAACATCCATAGCTGCTAGCGGCGCGGCTACATGCCCGGTTGGCCCATAAAAGTAGACTCGCTCTCCGACGCCAAGCTCCTTCGCGATGTGGCGGATTTCTGTTTCTAAAGGCCCCTCTCCGACCAACAGCAGGACGGCATTCAGCCCTGCCGACACTGTGTCTTGCAAGAGGGAGAGGAGAAATCTGTGATTCTTCTGCCGAACGAATCTACCCACATGGCCAATTACACACACGTCGTCCGCAATGCCGAGACGAGTACGAAGCGCGGCACAGGTTGGGGAGAGCCGAATCCCGCGAAAGGATTCTAAGTCAATTCCACAAGGCAATGACATCCAGCGAGAATCCGAACGCCATGAGTCTCCAAACATGGAGGATCCTGCCGCCGCACTCACCGCGATCCCCGCTGTGGCGTACTTATGCACCAGCAAGCGTGAGAGCGCCCAATAGGCTCTCCAGGAGACGCTCGTGCCAGGGAGAAGTGGCGCCACATCCAGATGAGTGTGTGCAACGCGCACCGGTATGTTCGCCATTTTTCCCGCGAGCATTGCGTAGCCCGCATGTTCCAGGAAGTGGCAGTGCATGACATCATACTGACCTTGCCGCGCGATACCGACTAGCTCCTGCCAATACCGCGTGATATGACGTGGCAGTCCAGTCGGATGGATTACGGACCCCAGCGTGCGCAGGCTCTCGGCGACCTCGCCATCAAATTGGTGCACTGCGAAGTCAAAGCGATACCGGCTGGCATCCAACAACGGCACAATTCTCGTCAACCAGGTTTCGACGCCACCCTTCTCCAAACTGCTATGAACATGAAGTACCCTCAACGCCGGTCTGCTCATTGCGTGATCCCACCGATCTCTGGTGATATGGAGACATGGAAACTCGACGTCAGTGGGTGTTGAGCTGCGCCGCAATCAGCACGGGATTCGCCGCCGAGGATGCGACCGCCATGGTTCAGAAAAGGGTGGATGCGACGCCCATGGGCAGCACCTTGGATCTGGAGAACCAGTTGTTCGCAGTCCGGACCATTCGACTGCATTCCCGGATGACTCTGGCCAATGCTCGCTTCTTGACGATCGGAACGGACATCCCGTTGACTGCACCAGTGACGATCGATGGCAACGCCCAGTTGGCGGAAGATATCACGATCCGCAACGTTCACATCGATGGTCAACGGGAACAGCAACGGAACCTGCATAGCGTGGAGGATGGGGGCCGGGATGGCTTCCGTATCATAGGCCGCGCCAAACGGATTCGCATCGACAATTGCAGCGCGAAACGCTGTGCCACTGACGGACTCAAACTCTTCTCGGATCGCGTGCTCAGTGGAGATGACCGTAAGCTGAACTTCGAAGACATCACGATTAGCGATTGTTCTTTCCAGGAAAATCGACGTCATGGTGCTTCCGCCGATTCGATTCGTCAGGTACGCTTCGAGCGTTGTGACTTTCTGGACAACGGCACTGATATTGGCGCCAGCCCAGGAGCCTTGGACGATGGCATGATCTACGGTGCAGGAATTGATGTTGAAGGGTACGGTGTGGGCTCTGGCGTGGATGGGCTGAGTTTTGTTGGATGCAGGTTCCAGCGCAATGCTCGCTTCGGGATTCAGTTCTGGGAGCCTACCGACCCAGAGAGTCCCGGATTCCTGCCCCGTCAGAACATCACCATCGAGAACTGTGAGATTGACGGTGGAGTTAGTCCGACACACGGAAAACAAGCATTGGAGTTTTCGCAACCGCAGCGAAATCGCTGGAAGTCTCCGGTCTACGCGAACATCAAAATTATCAACATGCGACTGAAGGGTACTGTCATCCTTCATGCAGTCGACAACGTGCTGATCCAGGGCGGAGATCTCCAAAGTCCCTACCCAGGATTTTGGGGCATCGGACAGAACTGCCGTCGACTGCAGGTGAAAGAGGTTCGGGATTACGGCAAAACCTTTTCTCATCGCTGACCCTCCAGCACCCGAGCTCGCAATGCAAAGTGCAGCAGGACTCCGGCCCCGGTGGCTTGCACGGCTCCGCCAGAAAACATAGCCCATCCGGCACCGACGAGACCGTAGCGACCAATCAATATCCACGATGCACCGAGAGAGACCACGGTGCTGAGGGTGAGAAGATAGGCTTGCGATTTGATCTCCCGCACGGCAGTGAGCCCGAAACCTAGCAACCAAGCTACGTAGAGCGCAGTCGCCGCCAACATGATCACCGGCAATACAGGGGCGCCTACAGCGAAGCGATCGCCGTATAGCAATGTAAGGAAAAACACTCCTGCACTCAGTGCTACCAAGACGCCCATGCCGCCCACGCCAACGGCCATCCACAGCATCCGGTGCATAAGAGCACGAAACGCTGCAATGTCGCCACTGGTGTGGAGTCGCGCCAATAATGGTGAAGCGGACTGCCCTGCGGCGCTGATCAAGGTTTGTCCGACGACTATCAAATACGCCATCGCCGCAAAAATACCCAGGTCCGCCTCCCCGTAGTATTTCTCCAGAAAATACCGCGGGGCGTTGGCTCCTAACGAAACTAAAAGCTGCACATAGCCGAGCGGCAGTCCCAGCCAGATCAAGTTACGCAGGGCAGACGGACGCAAAGCGAGATGAGGGTCGTTGTTACCGGATTCCGCCTTAATTCGTTTATATAACGGAACATCATAAAAGATTAACGTGAGAAAGAAAGACAGAGAGACGGCAGCGCACGCTATACGCACATCGGCTGTAATCCAAATAGAAAGGCCGCCCAGAACGGCCATCGACGCCGCTTTGACTAATACAGAACGCGAAACAAGATCTAATCGCTCCATTCGGTGCAAAAATCCGTGAAGGCCATCACTAATCGCCTCCAGACATTTCCCTGCTCCCAAAAGGAAAATTACCGCCCCATTTGTTTTCCAGGTGACACAGGATAAAGCCATAAATATCGCGAGCACTGAAAACGTTCCAAGCAATCGCAATGTAAGATAATCGCCCGAAAGAAACTGATTCTTCGTGTCCGTTGCCTGCAAAGCTCGCAATTGAAGTCCTGCGAACATGAGCGCTGGCGCCGCCACCGCCAAGCCAAATGCGTACGCCCCCACCCCACTGGGGCCTGTATATCGTGCTAAAAGCCACAAAAAGAACCACTGGGATCCGGCGTAGGCAATCTGGGAACATACGACCCAGTAAATGTTCTTAGCGATACCCGGACTGGAACCAACGCAACTTATTGGCGCCTTATCGGCCTCGCAAGTCGGGATGTAGGACGGACTGATTGGTTCTCTTACGTACATTTGCATAGCAGTATCGGTGGTTCTCTCGTTGGTACTTTTGCAAGGTCAGATACACTAGTGCTACATGGCAGTACCATCTTTCATTCGATTCGGACTTCTATCTATATCTCTATCTCTTTCTCTGTTTCCTCAGGATGTTCGAACGGTATCTGGAGCGGCCGCGAACGGATCCACAGATGACACCCTCGCGATTCAGAAGTCGATCGACGGACTGCCCGACTGGGGTGTGCTCGATGGGGGTGGCCGTAGCTACTCTGTCGGGAGCGTAAAACTGAGGTCTCGAATGACACTCAGAAACTTCAAATTTTTCACAATACCCACGTCCGTTCCGCTGACATCTCCGGTCACGGTAGATGGCACAATCACGCGCAAGGAGGACATTACGATTCTGAATGTGCATGTCGACGGTCGACGCGCACAACAATCGAATCTTGCAAGCAACGAGGACGGCGGGCGCGACGGATTTCGCATTGTCGGCAAAGCGAAGAACATCTTTATATCGCAATCCTCTGCGGTCAATTGCGGCACGGATGGGCTTAAGATCTTCTCCGCTGACGTCAAGAGCGGCGACGATCGAGTGCTGAACTTTGAGAACATCTGGGTAATAGATTCTCGCTTCGAAAAAAACCGAAGGCATGGCGTATCGCTCGATAGCTTGCGTGATGTGCATTTCGTCAATAGCACTTTCAACAACAACGGAGTGGCGTCTGGCAATAACGCTACGGAAGGTGAGAAAGCATACCTCTTCCAAAACAGACTGTACGGTGCTGGCTTGGTCGTGGAAGGTTACGGGAGCGGTACTGGAGTTACTGGTTTGACGATTGTTAACTCTACCGCCACGGGCAACGCGCGATTTGGAATTCAATTCTGGAACCCCACTTCCCCTGCCGCAGTTGGCTTCCAGCCTTGGCAAAATATTCGGATCGAAGGATCTACCATGGACGGAGGAGTGAGTCCCGAGCATGGACGGCAGGCCCTCGAGTTCTCTGCTCCAGACGGTTTCTTCGCCCTAGGACGAAGTTTTTCTGATGTGACGTTGTCGAATAACACGATTTTAGGAACGCTCATTGTAAAAACGGCAATCAATGTCAAGATCTTTGGTGGAACGGCTATCAGCCCTTATGTCGGCTTTTACGGCGGAGCAATCTCATGCAAGGACGTTTACGTACAAGGCGTGATAAGTAGCAACAAGGCGTTCGTGATTCAGTGATATGGCGAGAGGCGTCACAGAGGTTCAGGTGGCATAGGCAGCATACGCCGCACGGTACACTCCATTTTCTGTGGCGCGCCACTCGTTCAGAACGGTTCCGATAATTGGAATTCTATCTTTCCGGAAACATTGCAGGATTCGATTAATCTCCTCCGGATCGTTATGTCGCGATCGAATTACAAAAATGCTTCCGTCAGCCTGCCGGCCGAGAAAGCGGGCATCCGCAAAGAGAGACGCTGGCGGCGTATCAATCAAAACCATGTCGAATTCCCTCCGGAGACGCTGCATCAAAATATCCAGCGTGCCGGACGCCAGTAGTTTTGCCGGGTTGGCTACGCCTGGGCCACTCGGCAACAGGCAAAGGCCAGGAATTTCGGTTTGACGGACCAATTGATTCAGGGGAGTTAAGGTCAGTTCTTGCGGTACCGCGATTAGGGTGCTCACGCCCCAATTGTTCGGGACATTCAGCTCCGTATGTAAGCGAGGCCGTCGCAGATCACCATCGATGATCAGCACTTTCTTACCAACCCCTGCTAACCCTTTTGCGAGATTGACTACGGTTGTCGATTTTCCGGATCCGGGTAAATCGCTGATAAAGGCAAGCGCTTGAACCGGCTGCCCAGATCTGTCCATGAGGATCGAGGCGCCCAACGACATATATGCCTCCGCCACCATGCTCGCGTCTCCGCGTGATTGTGCCATGGCGTGAGACAAAGTATCTCTGCTATTGCCACTCCACCAGGGAGCAACGCGAGGAGTCCGTTGGATTGCTGGGATAACACCTAGTTCGGGAAGCAACAACCGCCTTGGGCTTTGCCCGGGTAACTGGTATCCGTCGCGCTGTAGCTCATAGCGCTCTCGCCAGAGGGCCGCTGTGACGCCCAGGCCCAATCCGCAAACCAAACCGAACGCCAATAAAAGCTGCAAGTTCGGCTTTCCAGGCAGAGCGGAAACCGTCGCTGCGTCAACGATTCGAATGTTCGACGACTGCAGAGCCGTGGCCACCTCGGCAGTTTGCAGTCGACCGGTCATATCGTGATAGGTTGAGAATCCGGCTTCCAGATCCCGCTTCAGACTGTCGTAATGGACACGCTTTGCAGCTTCCTCGCTAATGACTGCCGTCTGATCGAGATAGCTAGCCGCTGCGAGTCTTTCTCTTACTACGGCCGAATTGTAGTCGTTCCTGATTCGTTGGACCAGACGGTCACGCTCACTTTGAAGGGTTCGTTCCAACTCCTTCACCTGCGCAGCCAGTCGCTTTACCTTGGGAAAATCCGACGTGAAGAGCGCTGCATTCTCTGCTAGCTCTTGCCGAACCGCTGCCAATCGAGCGCTGTGGTCTCGAATCGTCGGGTTATCCAGCACGTTCCCCAGCGTCTCGGGGGAGACAGTACTTGAAATTTTCAACTCAGCCTCTCGAGCAGCGCGCTCTGCGCCAATTCGCGTTAAGTCGGCTTGCACCTGGCGCAATTTTTCTTCTGCGGCGTGGGTGCCTCCGCCTAGAATGACTAGTCCCGATATACGGGCATAGTTCTGCATGTCGGCTTGCCTGCCATCCAGTTCGGCCTTCGCAGATGCTATCTGATGTCGTAACAGATCTTCAGTACGCTTCCCGCGCGCGATTCGAGTTTCGCCATTAAATTCGCTGAACGTCATGGCCACGGTGTCGACGATCAATTTCGACACCTTCGGATCCGGAGACGCAAATGCAATTTGCACCATCCGGCTCTGTGGCAGTGGTTTCGCCGATAGGTTCTTCTTTAATACTTCAATCGCCTGAGCTTTCGCATTCATCACTCCGGGCGGTCGCAATGAGAAAATGCGGCGGATCACGGACGGATGCTCTGGCCCGTCCAAAGAATTGAGCCACGGTTGCAAACCGAACTCCCTGACGAACTGTTCCGCCACCGACTCACTTTGAGAAGTAAACGCCCGGTCTTGATCGAGGGCCAGTCGATCCACCACGCGGGAGCTAATTGTATTGCTCGTTAGGATCGTCAACTGCGACTGCAGGTAGACGTCGGACAACTGTTGTGGGGCGTCCGCGGTGACCTGCATCTCCTTTTGATTTAGGAAGGAAGAGTTGTAGTCCTGAATCTCGATTACGGCCGTTGCGATATATCTTGGAACGGCCCGTATGCCGATAGCCAAGCCTGCCAAGCCGCCCATCAGAATCGCGATGGCCACCGTCCACTTCCGTCGGCGGAGAATGTCCAGGCACCATGATGCAGTCACCAACTGCGGCTCATGAACAGCAGGACTTCCCAGAAGTAGGTGCTCCGAGGTTGAGGAGTGGCTTAAATTTTCATTCCCGAGAAGTTTCATAGTTGCAGTCCTGAATAGGAATCGTTTTGTCTTCGAGGCCGTAGAAATCCGCAAAGCGGTTTTCCATAGAAGGACAGCAGAAGCCAGGCGAGGATGGACGTTCGGCAGGAGCGCCCGCCGAGTTTCCGGCGAAAGAAGAGAAGACAACTTATCTCCACTCGCCTGAAATTATTAGATCCAGTCGTCAAGAATGAAACGGGATGTACTATTAGTTGAACTTTATCTGCGACCTATAGAAGCCCGTACTCCACATAAAAAAATACTACACAACAATCTCATTGCAAGGTAGCCTAGCGAGTACCAGGACCTACCTGATAAGTGGCAAATAATACTCATGGAGCAGGCGGGATGAATTATCTTTGTAACACTATCGAGAGAACGTGGGTGACGAAGCAAGATAAGTTCGAAAGCCACGAAAATATCCGTTTGGTTTTATCACCAAGCAGTCGATGCAAGGGCTCCGCGACAGACACACGGAGAAGCACTTTCTGTGATAACGGTGATAAAAAGCCCGTTATCGCATGTCAACTACTATGATCCTGGTCCCTTGGCGCCACTCGGTTTTCCGACACCTAGGTGTGATGTCTCAATAGGTTGTCCATCTGATCAAGAACTGGGAAGCTGAGTTTGCAAAGACAAAGGCGACCGAGGAGAGCAGATGGACTATCACCAGAATGCCCGACTGACGATTCATAGTAGTCGAGAGCAACTTGCCCGGAAAGTGACGGAAGCTGGTTGGACGTTGCAGCTGGCTGCAGCCTGCTGCAACGTCAGCGCGAAGACTGCCGCAAAATGGCTCCAGCGTTTTCGCGCCTTGGGCCCAGCAGGTTTGAAGGATCGCAGTTCAAGACCTCACCGGCTCCGCAGCCAAACACCGCTTGAACTTGTCGCCAAGGTAGAAACGCTACGCCAGGAACGCTGGGCCGGTTGCCGAATTGCTCGCCACACACAACTGAGCCGGGCCACGGTTAGCCGCATTCTGCGTCGTCTCAAGCTGAACCGCCAGAAGCATCTGGATCCTCCAGTTCCGGTCCAGCGCTACCAACCGTGACTCAGAACAGGAGCCATTGTCAGAGGAGTTCGCCAACGTGGTGGTGCTCAGTGATGAATTCTATCGAGAGATATCAGAGCATCCAATTCCAGCCGATCTCGAGGCAGTCAAAGTCTTGGCGTGCGCGCCCGCAGCGCTCGACTTGTTCGTTTGGCTGACCTATCGCTGCTTCTCGGCCAAGGGTCCAGAGCGGATTCCGCTTTTCGGCAGTTTTGGACTGGCCAAGCAACTCGGCTGTGTGGAGTACTCGCGACCTCGGCGATTCCGGGCGATGCTTGACCAATGGCTGGCTTCGATCCGAAGGCTATGGCCAGATTGCCCTGCGGTTGTTTCGAGCGATAGTCGAGCGCTGCTGGTGAACCACTCCAAGTCGATCCTCAGCGAGAATCTGGCCTACGGTCCGCTTGGTTGAGGTTGTATGGACCTACCGATGATGGGCAGCAGCGCGCGTACTCCGGGAGAGGCATCCGGCAGCTCCGTGTCCAGCTAGGGAAAATGAGCGCCTGTTGTAAATAAAGAACAACGGCTCCCATAGCGGTGAACCAAGGTCTATTGGATTCAGCAAATTCCGAAGCTCCTTCTGCACGCCACCCCTTAATGGAGTGTTATTGGAGTGGAAGAAGTTCACCACCCGGGCGGGTCGCAACGAAGCTGCGTATGCGTCTTGCGGTTTCGCCTCTAAGCTCCTGAGCTTGAATTCTGGATCAAGGAACTCCTATGTCAAGTTTTGTAGCAACAAAACCTGACACAGTGGAAGCTAAACCTCATACTTGAAGAGCATGGCAAGCCTCACCACATCATCCGCCGGGTCACCCCATATTGCGGCTTTGGTGCGCCAGCGCGTCGAGCTCGGCGGCGAGCGTTTGTGGCGTCTGGACGACTTCCGCGACCTGTCCTTTGAGGCCGTTGCGCAAGCGCTATCTCGCCTCACCCGCGAGGGCAAGCTGGAGCGACTAAGTAAGGGCGTTTACTATCACACCCGCCCAACAGCATTTGGCCCAAGCCGTCCCAATCCCGCAGCGATCCAGAAGCTCGCAGCGAAGCACAAGACGATGTTCCCCGCAGGCATAGCCGCCGCGAATCTCTTAGGCTTCACGACTCAAACCGGCAAGCAAGGCGAGGTTGCCACCAGTTCCCTTAGTCTGCCGAGGAAACTTGTCGGCAGCGAGACCATCATCCACACGCGCAGGCCAGAGGCATGGGCAGGACTCTCCCAGGAAGATGCGGCGATGCTCGATTTTCTGAGGCAAGGCGGACGGACCAGCGAACTTGCGCCGGACGAAACGATTCTCAAGACACTGACACTTTTATCCGAGAAGGGCCGCTTGGAGCGCTTGCTCTCTGTCGTGGCAACGGAGCCACCGCGAGCACGGGCCATCCTCGGTGCCATCGGTGAGCAATTAGACACGAGCGGCGCGGCGGTGAAGCGGCTGCGAGAATCCTTGAATCCGTTTTCACGGTTCGACTTTGGCGTCTTCGCCAACTTGCCGAACGCGCGCGACTGGCAAGCCAAGGAGACCGCATGAAGCTTTTTGAGCATCCCGATTTTGAGCAGGCAATTCTCCGGGCGGTGGACCATTTCGCGATCAGGGACTGCGCACGGCCATCATCGAGAAGGATTACTACGTCACGGAAGCGCTGCGGCTCATTGCCGCCGCCGTTCCAGGCAAAATCATCTTCAAGGGCGGCACTAGTCTGTCGAAGGGTTGGAATCTGATCCACCGCTTCTCGGAAGACATCGACATCTTCCTTGATCCGCTTGCGGTTCAACCGCCCCTTGGAAAGAATGGCATCGACCGAGAATTGAAGAAGCTTCGCGACGCCGTCGGCGCTCATCCAGCGCTCACCTTCCTGGAGACAGGAAGTCAGACCATTGGCGGATTCGGACGCAACGACCGCTTTTCCTATCAGCAGCGTTTCGGCGGTCCGGGCGAAGTCGCAAATCGGGTGCTGCTCGAAGCTGGCACCGCGAGCGGCCGGGAACCGACCGTTGTTGTCGAACTGAATTCCTACCTCGGTCAGTTCTTGCAGCAAAGCGGCGTAACGCTGAGAGCGGACGATGAAGGGTCATTCCCGATGCCGCTGCTGCACTTCAGGCGCACCTTCGTCGAGAAGATGTTCGCGATTCATAGCAAGGTCGAATTGTTGAAGCGCGACAAAACCCCGCTTGGGACCTATGCCCGCCACTACTACGACCTCTATCAACTCTCCTTGCAGGAGGAGGTTATCGCGATGTTGAAATCGCCCGAGTACGCCGACATCAAAGCCGACTACGACAGGATCAGCGGCACGCACTTCGCACGGAACTACTTCTACCCGGAAGGCATGAGCTTCGCCCGCAGCGATGCGCTCTTTCCGCCCCAGGACCTGGCCGCGATGCTTGGCCCGGAATTCGAGGCGCAGTGCAAGATGCTCTGCTACGGGCCGTACCCATCGTGGGATAAAATTCAGGATCGCTTTTTGCAATTGCGCGACATGCTGTAACTGGGCAATTTTAAACCGGTTGTGGTCGCCCCTGTGGAGAAATTTACGATGACGGACGATAGAAATGGTCTCATAAACCTCTGAAGAGCGGAATATGGGAATCTGGAAGAGCTCTGGTGAATTGCGCGGAAGTTTATGCGTGGACGATGGGACTTAAAGGACGACCAATGGGAAGTCGTGGAGCCGGTGTTGCGTCCGCAGCGCCGAGCGGATCAGCGTGGCAGGCCGTGGCACGATACTCGATGCGTATTGAACGGGGTGCTGTGGGTTTTAGGGAGTGGGGCGCAGTGGCGTGAACTGCCGGAAAGATATCCGCCGTACCAGACCTGTCACCGACGTTTTCAACAGTGGGTGCGAAGCGGAAAGCTGGAAGAGACGCTGAGAGTGTTGGCCCGCTACTTATATGAGCAGGGTCAGTTGAATCTGGAAGAAGCGTTCGTTGATGCCACATTCGCGAGCGCAAAAAAGGGGGCCTCGCCATTGGTCCCACCCGTCGCGGCAAGGGCACGAAGATCATCGCTATCGCCACTGGTGACAGTCTTCCTCTCGCCGTTGCTGTCGACAGCGCTTCGCCGGCCGAGTGTCAGCTTGTGGAAGACGTTCTGGCCGGAAGCTTCCTCGATGAAATGCCCAGGCGACTCATCGGAGACAAAACTTACGACTCGGATAAGCTCGACGAAAAGCTTGCCGAAGAGTACGGCATCGAGATGATCGCGCCGAACCGGCGCAACCGGGGCAAGACTCAGGATGGACGGCCATTGCGCCGTTACCGCCGCCGCTGGCGCGTCGAGCGACTCTTTGCCTGGCTTCATCACTTTCGACGCCTGGTCACTCGTTGGGAATACCACGTCGAAAACTTCCTCGGATTCGTTCGCCTCGGTTGCTTACAAATCTTACTCAGACGTTTATGAGACCGCTTCTAGTCTCCTGAGTCCTAAGTGGCTGGCATAATATAACCGCTTGTTCTATGGTTGAAGCATGGAAGCGAAGCGAGGACGACCCAAGAAGCAGGAGTTGGTGGTAACCGAGCAGCAACGGGAAGAGTTGGAACGGTTGGTGCGGCAGCCAAGAAAATCCCGAGCAACAGCGTTTCGGGCACGAATCATCCTGGAATGCGACGGCGGATTGAGTAACGCCGCAGTTGCGGCGAAGCTGAGGACAACTGGGTTTACTGTTGGATTCTGGCGTAATCGTTTCATTGTGGGCGGGATCTCAACTTTGGGAGATGAGCCTCGGCCCGGGGCGCCACGAGAAATCGGCGACGACAAGATTGAGCAGGTCGTCCGGCTCACACTGGAGAAGGCCCCCAAGGGAGCAACCCATTGGTCCAGCCGAATGCTGGCGACGAGAACAGGACTGAGTCAATCCACCATCAGCCGCATCTGGCGTGCCTTTGGTCTGAAGCCACATCGAAGCGAAACCTTCCAGTTGTCGAACGATCCGTTGCTGGTTGACAAAGTGCGGGACATTATTGGGCTCTATCTGTCGCCCCCGCATCATGCGTTGGTGCTGTGCGTGGATGAGAAAAGTCAGATCCAGGCGCTAAGCCGGAACCAACCCGTGTTGCCGCTACGAAGCGGTCAACTTGAGCGCCGCACGCACGACTATCAACGACATGGAGTGACCAGTCTGTTTGCGGCTCTGGATATCGCCACCGGCCGGGTATTGGGCAAATGCTATCGCCGTCATCGCTCTGTAGAGTTCCTCGATTTCTTGAAAAAAATCGATGCGGCCGCCCCTGCCGACCTGGATGTCCATCTGGTGCTGGATAACTACGGAACGCACAAGACCGCCAAGGTTCGACAGTGGCTCCAAAAGAGGCCCCGGTATCATCTGCACTTTACTCCCACACATGCCTCTTGGTTGAACCAAGTCGAACGCTGGTTTGCGTTGTTGACACAACGGCAAATCAAGCGTGGCTCTCATCGAAGCGTCTCGGAACTAGAGGACGCTATTCGGAAGTTCATTGCCGTGCACAACGAGCAACCCAAACCATTCCTCTGGACCAAATCTGCCTCTCAAATTCTTGAGTCCATCGCCCGCTTTGCTTCAACCACCCTTGCCGCCCATCAACCGAACACTTCTGCTAGAAATCAATGACTCAGGAGACTAGTGAGTTCGGCCCTCAGTTCTTCCTTGGCGTAGTTCGGATCGCCAAAGCGGCAGCTTTCGTTGAGCGTTGGCCGATTCAGGCGGTCTGGATGGCCGCTCCAATGGGCTAACTCGTGAAGCGCCGTGCCGTAATAGTCCGCGGCGGTCTTGAAGGCAGCGTCCGGCGGGAGGTGAATCCGGTCAGCGGATCGGCTGTAAAAGGCACGGTCATTCTGATCGTGGACGATCTTTGCCCCAGAATTCTGTAGGATCGATTCGCCGGTCTCGGCGATCTCCCAAGCTGCGCGCTCTTTTGGGACGTAGGGAGAAACTCCGTCGATCTGCTTGGCGTTGAAAACCGTGAAAACACGGCGGAGCGGTCCTCGGTAGTCGCCGTTGCCTGTTTCGCGCTCGGCGTCTGCTTGGGTCGGTGAGCCTTTCTTGGTGTCTTCGCCAAACTGCCAGAACTCAATTTGCGTGCCCTTTTCACCCGCTCGAACCTGCCAACCGTTCGCGGCGGCTTGCTTATAAGTGAGCCAGCGCGGGTCATCGAAGCCTTTGCGGGCTCCAACGGCCATCAAATGAAGGGCATTGCCGCCCCGGTAGTTCTTTTCGGTGGTGGGGTTGAAGGGGAGTTGAAGCGATCCTGGCTCCCAGGGTTTCTGCCAGGGCGCGGTGCCCTTCTCCAGCATTTCGATGGTCTGGTCGGTTACTTCTTTGCGAAAGTCTCTCTTGACCGGAGCTTCGTTGGAATTGGATTCGTTGGCCATGCGTCAGATCCTTTCGTCGAAGTCTGTTTCGGGTTGCTCTTCCTCGAAGCCCGAGCCGAGGACAGGGTCGAGACCCTTGTCCTCTTCTGCTGGGGTATCGTGATCGGTGACGGGTATTTGGTTAAGGTTGTCTTCCATGGTCATATCTAGCCTGTGCAGGCTAGCATGTCAACAATATGCCCTCAGTTGCCCTAGTTGTCAAGCGAGCTCGGCAGCGTTCTTAGGCAATCCGAATATTCGTGTGCCGCCTAAGGAAGAAGAGTACTCAGGAGCGGGATTGCTGAGTTCACGCAGAAAGAACGGGCCGAAGGATTCTGCCGAGCAGGACCCGATCAACCATCTGGAGACGGAGATCAAGACGAAGGACGAGGTACTCCCGGACCTCAGGGCCAAGCGGGTCAGGCAAAGGGAGAAGAGAACTCGGGCCAGAACTCTGATCCCGCACTTTGCGCGGAATCAATCGGCGATTTTGTCGTACAGAGGGACGCCAAGCGATGAGCGAGATCAGCGCTTGGCAGACAATCGTCTGCGTCGCCATCGCCGCCAGCAAGTTTTTATGATCTACGACAACCCGGCGTAAGGTGAACAATCGTAGCGCTGGGTTGCCTGGGATTCTGACTGGGTGTTGGGCGGAGCATTAGAGCAGCGCGTTCCATCCGAAGAACAGTGAACTTGCCGCCAGATTGAGAACCTCAACTTTCGGATCGCGCGTAATACGTTCACAATCACAGCGGAAGCCATCAGAGGCCTTGAGAGAGCTGCCAGGGCCAACGGTCACAAAGCTGGAAGACGACCCGGAACAGAAGAGGGTCCGTCTGTAGGGAGAAGATGCAAGCTTGCTCGCCACCAGAGAAAGCAGAAAGGAAGCCCAAGCGCAGCTTAATCGGCCCAAGTTGACATAGGCTGTTACGGGTGTTCGCAAAATCTTTAGGGAATACCGTCTATGCAACGGACTAGGAACTAGCGCGTCACGTTCCGTGCGAACACTTCTCTCGCATCTTCGGCACCGTGGAGTAGCACAACCTCGGTCGGTCCGATCTTGGCGCGCAGGTCGCTATAGCCGGGGACTCCGAACAGGCCCTGATCGTCGAGCGGCACCATCAGTACGCCTTGCGGGCGCTTCGGGCGATCAGATCGATAGAAGAGTAGCCCGGCTTCGGACCGTTTGATTTCGATCGTACCGAACGTTCCCGCCCATCCGCTCATCCGTGCTGGGTCAATCTTTGGAGGGTGCAATCTGGCCTCGATGGCGGTCCTCGCCCAGCGATACTCGGCGAGCCGTTCCGGCATCACGTCCTTAGCGCTGCCGAGGTGGTCGAGCGCCGCACCCAGTGCTGCGTCAAGCGCCCGCTCCGCGGCAACCGAGATGTCCGGTTTTACGCCGACCCCTTCCCAATTCGTGCCGCTGATCGGATTGATCGGCCGGTTGTACGAGACGCTCAACACAAACTGCGGTGCGATGGCGAAACGCTTATTGTTGTTGGCCGCACCGTAGGTCGTGCTTCCGACGATCCACGCCGTCTTTTCCTGCTGTGCGCCATAAGCGACCGCCTCAGCCGCTGATGCCCCGCCTCCATCGACAAGCAGATAGAGCCGCTTGTTGGCCCACGCTGCATTTCGCCCACGAGATGCCGGATCGCCAGGCCGACGGGGATCTGGTGCCAGGAACACGCGCGAGAAGTAGTCAGCGGCCTCACTGTTGCCACCGCCGTTGCTTCGCAGATCGATAATGATGGCGTCGCCGTCCTGCAAAAAATCTGCAGCATCATCGTAGGCCTTGGCCGTGATGCCTGGTATCCACTGGAAACGTTCGAGCCTGAGATAGCGGACGTTGCCTGTCAGGATCTCCAGTTTCGTCAGACCACTATGATTGCGGACCGCCAGGGCGTGACGATAAGCTTCAATGCCTTCTTTGCTCTCTGGTGGTGCCAGCAGGGCAGCGTACTGCGCCTGATCGTTGGCCAGGTAGAGATGGCCGTCATGCGCCGCAGCCTGCAGGTCCTCGTTAACGCGGGTGACGAAGAGGTCGGGATCGGCCACATCGTATCGATGTGCCAGTCGAGCGCGCTCGAGCTGCGCAATAATCACCGGCCTTAACTCCGGCACCACATAGGTTTCATCGACTCGCTGTTGGATCTGACGAATGGCTGCTGTGCGGTCAGGCGCGGCCTGTGCGAGCGCCACGGATGACAACAAGAGGGTACTGATGAAGACAAAGAGATGGCGCGCTATCGCGTTCGTTTTCTCGGCTTTCATATCATTCCGCTGGGAGGTGCTCCAAGGGTCAATGATAGCGGAGTACGGCCGCGCGCGGCGCTGGCGGCAAAGATGGAAAAGTCTTTCCTGAAGACAGACGGTGATTTGCGGGAAGTGATGTGCACGTTCCGCCATCGACTTGAACAGTGGGCTGAAAAGGCTGATCAACCGCCATAGTTAGGGTGAAGTCAAAAGACCTACTCCCAGCGAATCGCCAGTGAATGGATCGTCGGCGATCCGGAGATTGGAGTGCCAGCAAAGAGTAGATTACCTGCAGTTAGTCGAAAAGCTACCTGGGCCTATCGTGTTCCGAATTGTTTCTGTTTGGGGATGGTGTCAAATTGATCGCCGACTCCGTTGACGATCATTTGCTGTCTGGAGCGCGCGAAGCTTTTGATGGAAACCGGTCTGGAGATCCCAATGCCCCGCCGGGTTGGGACGGGCGAGATCCAGTTTGGCAAGAACACCAAGTCGAGCCTGAAGTTGAGAAGCCTTTATGCGCTGCAATTCTGACCCTGCAGGCTCAGGTGTCTGAATTGATCCCCATTCCGTCGAAGTTGGGCTCATCTTTCGTAGCAACTCACGATCAAGGCTGGTGACATGGAGGGCTGTGATCTCCCGACGCCCAGACTCGATAACGTCGCCGAACGTGCGAAATCCAAGTTGTTCCATGCAGAGGTTCTCTGCGTGATTCCGAATCGAGTGCTTGATTACATCCCGGGGAATGCGGAGGTTGCCGAGGGCAGTTACGCCCCGAAGGGCGATGTGGACGTGGGGATGACCGGTGTTAAAGTGAGCCACCGCTACCCAATCCAATTGAACGTTCAGCTCGCTCGCAAGCCGCGTCATCAGGTCGCGAGTATGTCGTTCGAGATCCAGTCTCTCCCCAAATTCTGGAGAGACGACCATTTTGAACATTCTCGGGTCACCGGCTTTCTTCCAATCCCAAGTCGGCGGCTACTGGGTTCCACTCGTCAAAATGATAAAAGGCTGGAACCGTGCGAACGGGAAGCCGATCAAGCCGTCCTTCCTGGTCGAAGTAATGGCGGAAGAACTGGTGGAGGCACCATTCTCGACCTATGTTCCAGCTTCTATGTTCAGATGTCAGTCGGTCCATCGTTTGCCCCACATTGCAGTCCCGTTGCCAGCCCTCGTATTTCGGAACGCGCGTTCGCTATTTACTATCTACATCACTAGTCTCCTGAGTCATTGATTTCTAGCAGAAGTGTTCGGTTGATGGGCGGCAAGGGTGGTTGAAGCAAAGCGGGCGATGGACTCAAGAATTTGAGAGGCAGATTTGGTCCAGAGGAATGGTTTGGGTTGCTCGTTGTGCACGGCAATGAACTTCCGAATAGCGTCCTCTAGTTCCGAGACGCTTCGATGAGAGCCACGCTTGATTTGCCGTTGTGTCAACAACGCAAACCAGCGTTCGACTTGGTTCAACCAAGAGGCATGTGTGGGAGTAAAGTGCAGATGATACCGGGGCCTCTTTTGGAGCCACTGTCGAACCTTGGCGGTCTTGTGCGTTCCGTAGTTATCCAGCACCAGATGGACATCCAGGTCGGCAGGGGCGGCCGCATCGATTTTTTTCAAGAAATCGAGGAACTCTACAGAGCGATGACGGCGATAGCATTTGCCCAATACCCGGCCGGTGGCGATATCCAGAGCCGCAAACAGACTGGTCACTCCATGTCGTTGATAGTCGTGCGTGCGGCGCTCAAGTTGACCGCTTCGTAGCGGCAACACGGGTTGGTTCCGGCTTAGCGCCTGGATCTGACTTTTCTCATCCACGCACAGCACCAACGCATGATGCGGGGGCGACAGATAGAGCCCAATAATGTCCCGCACTTTGTCAACCAGCAACGGATCGTTCGACAACTGGAAGGTTTCGCTTCGATGTGGCTTCAGACCAAAGGCACGCCAGATGCGGCTGATGGTGGATTGACTCAGTCCTGTTCTCGTCGCCAGCATTCGGCTGGACCAATGGGTTGCTCCCTTGGGGGCCTTCTCCAGTGTGAGCCGGACGACCTGCTCAATCTTGTCGTCGCCGATTTCTCGTGGCGCCCCGGGCCGAGGCTCATCTCCCAAAGTTGAGATCCCGCCCACAATGAAACGATTACGCCAGAATCCAACAGTAAACCCAGTTGTCCTCAGCTTCGCCGCAACTGCGGCGTTACTCAATCCGCCGTCGCATTCCAGGATGATTCGTGCCCGAAACGCTGTTGCTCGGGACTTTCTTGGCTGCCGCACCAACCGTTCCAACTCTTCCCGTTGCTGCTCGGTTACCACCAACTCCTGCTTCTTGGGTCGTCCTCGCTTCGCTTCCATGCTTCAACCATAGAACAAGCGGTTATATTATGCCAGCCACTTAGGACTCAGGAGACTAGCTTCCGCGGCGCAGGATACCCTTCCAGTTCGTCCGAACGCTCACCATCCGGGTGAGCTTCCTGCGATGCACTCACGGGCTTCATCCCGTTTAGTATCCATCAATTCCAACGATCAGCGGCAACCCAAACTGCCGGTTTTAGGATAACCATTCCACGTTTGCGGATCTCGCACATTCGCCCCGGCATTGCCCGGATCCGAAGTCGTGAAGCGCCCTGCGCCGCCGAATAGTACCGCGCGTTGAAGGGATCGAGGCCGATTGATTCACGTCCAGCAATGACAACTTAACGAAACGCTTCTCTCGCGATATTCTTGAGATGCTCTGCTACATCGGATTCAAAGCACACCGCAGCATTGTCGATGTATCCGTATTTTCCACTCTCCTCAAAGTATATGGTCCGCACGCGGGCAGCGTCGTTCCTGTCGTAAAAAGCGATGCCCCATCTCAGATAGGCTTGCACCTTGGAAGTCGTGACGACCGCACTCTTGAGTGTGCTTATCAGATCGCGTTCGTTAACAGACCCCAAGGATCTGACATTGAGCTTGTAGTCAGACCACCTTTCCAAGTTCTCCGGCGAGACACTAGCACGGAAGAACGTGCCACTCCGGATATGGAAGAGCTCGATTCGGCCGATCCTCCCTGCTTCACAATCCGCAGCTAGTGATGACAACTGCTGGCTCTTGACTCGATTATCTGAGACGCCGCACGCGCTCCAAATCAGCAGAAAGGCCAATGCAAAGTTCAGACGCACGAAAGATCCTAATACGGTTTGAGGTGTCATCGACAGATCCGAGTGTTCGAAGCAGTTTCGTACTCCAACGTCGTTTTGACAGAGTTCGGATCGGTAACGCTCTTCACCTTCCCTGTCGAACAATCGAATTCATATTTCGCTGTGTGACCAAGGGCGTTTGTGACGGTGTCAACGAACCCAAAGGAGTTTGGATAACTACCACAGCCGCTCGCAATTGTGATTGTGAGTGGACTCCCTCCCTCTACCTTCTTGACCACATTGCCAACAGAATCATACTCAAACAGCGACTTCACTGCGGAAGATGCTGAGCTATCGGCATAAGATAATTGACATGATAGATTTCCGCGGAAGCTCTCAACAGTACTGTCAGACTGAACCGCATTACCACGACTGATCAGCGCACTCACAGCACCACAGCTCCCTGACGGCACTTGATTGTCGTAAAACCACTCCGTCCGTGACGCACTATTGGTGTCACTACACGTTCCAGCAGAACATACCAATCGCTTTGAAGGAATGCTGCGAATGTGTGCACCCAAGACGCTTGAATAATTGGCTCCGCGCAGGAATGTGAAGGGGTGAGCTACAGTCTTGTAGTGTGACGGAGCGAGAGTTGACTTCGATTTTGGGATGGCCTGGGTACAAGGTGTATCGGCATGAGATCGATGAAGAGAAACGGGCGTTACGGCTGTGGGTGCGGCGCAAGCGTGACAACAAGATACTGATCTGCGGGAACTGTGGTGGACGTGCAGGGCGCGTGGAAGAGGTTCGTGAGCGGGAACTCCGTCACCTTCCCTGCATGAAGTATCAGACGTGGTTAATGGTCGAATATTATCGCGTGAACTGCACAAAGTGTGGTTTGCGGACGGAGCGAGTGGATCAGATGCCTGGCAAGGCTCCGTTCACGAAAGACTTCGAGGATGAGGTTGGACTAGCCTGCGAGTCGGCTGCAGTTCGGCAGGTGGCGAGGTGTTTTGGGCTTGCGGCGAGCACTGTAAGAGCGATCGACCTACGCTATCCGGTACATGCCCTCCGGAATGCCTGTCGCGAACGTTCGGATGGCCGAAGGCTACCGCTACACCGACAGAAACAACGAAACGCAAGAGCACACCAATTGGCACAACCTCGTCTTCTATGGTGAACTCGCCGACATTGCTGTGAGCTATGAGAAGGGTGAAAACATCTTCGTCGAAGGAACTCTACAAACCCGCAAGTTCACACCGAAAGACGGAAGCACAAGGACCATCCATGAAATCATCGCCCGCAGCGTCTACCTGATCGCCAAGCCGCGCACAGGGAAAGAAGCTCCCGCAGACAACGCACCGCAGCGAGAAGATTCATCGATCCACGTCGCAGAGGAAAGCGCAGCCGATGTCTGGCCGTCATAAGCCTCTGGTCGCTTCGCTCATCGCCGCGTTCAGCGCCTTCGTCACTCTCGCGACGATTGCATCAATTACCGGCATCCGCGTCAACACAAGCTACAGCCTTCCGCTGGGCCTCTACGTGAGAACAAACGACCTCACTGCAAGTCTGATCGAATTCTGCCCCGCCGAACCATACGCAACGGAATCTGCGTTGCGAAACTACCGTACCCACAGTGTGATTTGCAACGATGGCGCAGCACCACTACTCAAGCCGATCATCGCCCAACGCGGAGATGTCGTGACCGTCACGTCAAGAGGAATCGAGGTAAATGGTCAGGTGATTGCGAACACACGTCCAGTTCCATTCGACGCCTCCGGACGTCCCCTACAGGCATGGCCCAAAGGGGAATATCTTGTGGGCGAAGGAACGCTATGGGTTGCGTCAACCTACAACGCTGGCAGCTATGACTCCCGCTACATGGGACCAATTCGAATCACTCAAATTCGTGGGAGGCTTCGCCCGTTATGGCTACTTCATGGCTAGCGAGTTTGGCGCTCTCAATGTTGATCGGATTCGCCGCATGGCGCGGTCCAGCATTGCTGCTTGCACTCGCGCTCCTCATGCCGGTATGGGTCTTTCGCCAACCCAATCGCATCCGTGCAGCGAGCATCGCGCTGGCCTATTTCCTCGCGGTCTCTTATCCGATAGTGGCGGTCTCCCGAGCCTTCGAGCCAAACCAACCGTTACAAGGTCCGCTGCTCTGGGTCCTCGCGTCAATGCTCCTGGCGACGCCATGGGCAATGCTCTGGGACCCATCCCCTCAGCAGAGAATTTGGAGATGTCCCACTGCACTAGCGCTATCAACGATTCCGCCACTCGGCCTGATCGGCTGGGCCTCACCACTCACGGCGTCCGGGATCTTGTTTCCAGGTACCGGTTACGTTGGGATCGCGGCAACTGCGATCCTACCCGCGATATGGAATACAAAGCATCTGATCTTCCTTTCGGCCATCCTAATCGCGAATCTCTTCTATCAGCCGGCAGCAGCATCGCAAGAGATCCAAACTCTTCAAACGACCGGAAGCAAAGATCTATTCCCAAGAGCAGAGTCGGCACGGATAGCCATCCATTCGTCCCAGGCGAGGCTAACAATTCTTCCCGAAGGCAGCATCCGCCGCTGGACCGAAGCTACGGAGGCATTCTGGGAGCCCACAATCGAGCGACTTGAACGTACGAACCGATCCGCACTGATCGGCGCAGGCATCTCAATCCCCGGATCATCGCAATACCGAAACGCAGTGGTCGCCATCGGCGAATGGAAGACCAAACCCTTCGATCAACATATCCCGCTTCCACTCGGAATGTGGAATCCCTTCGGTCCCGCCGACGGCGTTCCACTGAATGTCACCGGTCCAGGAACGATGCAGATCGGACCTCACAAGCTAGCGATCCTCATTTGCTACGAACAGCTTCTCGTCTGGCCCATGCTGCAATCCGCGTGGGAGAATCCAACACTCATCGTCGGCATTTCCAACGCCACTTGGACCAGTCAAACCAACATCCCCGCCGCGCAAGAGACGAGCCTCAAGGCCTGGTCTCGCCTGTTCGGCATCCCTTATGTCTCAGCAATTCAACTATGAGGTGCCCAAATGCAACCAGCGCAAGACCCTCAGGCGGTCCTCACCATCCGCGACGTGGCAAATCTCCTGCGATGTTCGAAGACACATGTCTCAAATGTGATCAACGGAAAGGTACCCGGAACTCCGCGCCTGGCCCATCTGTCGATGGGGCGGCGAAAACTAGTCCGAAGGGAATGGCTCGACCAGTGGTTAGAAGCCAGCAAGGAGCGGTGTTAGTCTCGGAAGTAGGTCAGGATGTTCTGCTGTGGACGCAAGAAAAGGAACAATCGATGCGTCGAAAGCGGTATCAGCGCGGCAGTTTGAAGCCACGCAAAAGAAATGGAAAAACTTATTGGTATGCCCAATGGAGGGAGGATGGAAAGCCAAGATCCAAGGAACGTGGACTCTGCAACAAAGTGAGTCGATCGGAGGCCGAGTCGAAGTTGGCCGAGATTCTTCACAGTCAAAACTCTCAGGCTGGACAGTCGGTAGCACCGATCTACACCTTCGGCCAATTCGTCGAGGTGACCTATCTGCCGGTCTACCGCCGCAAGTGGAAACCATCCACAGCGGTCACGGAAGAGAACAGACTCACCGCAAATCTTGTTCCGGATCTGGGATTTATGCTGATGTCCGAAGTCACTCGAGAATCGCTGCAAACGCTTCTGGATGTGAAAGCGAATACTCTTACCAGGAGTATGGTGGATCATCTCCGCTTTCGTCTCCGCTCTATTTTCACGCTAGGAATGAGTGAGGGAGTCGTAGATCGAAATCCAGCGATGGCTCTATACACGCCCCGTCACTGTCAACCCGCCCGACCACGCAAGGTTCTGAAAATTGAGGAGGCGGCGAGAATGCTCGACGCGCTGGATTTGCGAGAGAAGCTCATTGCCCGATTCGCAACTTGGGAAGGAATGCGACCGGGAGAAATCCTAGCCTTACAAGTAGGTGATGTGGAAAGCAATTGTGTGTGGGTTCGACGGCGACTTTACCGAGGCCAGATCGACACCCCAAAAACGAAGCGATCCTACCGGCAAGTTGCCCTGTCCCAAGGGACTACAAGCCTTTTAGGAGCTTGGATCACAAAGCTCGACACTGCCAACTCCCAAGCGTGGCTATTCTCGACGGAGAACAACACACCAATCTGGCGAGACAACGTTTGGCTGCGCAACATGCGGCCCAAACTGAAGGCCGTCGGTCTCGAATGGGCAAACTTCCAGGTGATGCGCCGCACTTTTGCGACCCTCTCAAGGCAAGCCGGAGTCGATGCTCACACCCGTTCGGCACAGATGGGCAACACCGTAGATGTTAACGAGAACGAGTACGCCGTCAGCACCTTCGAGGATCGGCTGGCAGCAGTTCGTCACTTGGAGACAACGATCCAGTAGTCAATCGTGGGGCGAGGCATTCAGGCAAAGCCGCTCCAAACAGAAACAAAGTGAGGGGAAAAGAGACCCGAAAAGGCGTTCAGAAGAGATAAAGCAGTAATCGCAGTAACGAAGGGTTCTAGGAGTATTCCTAAGTCGTTGATTCTATGGAGCGGGAGACCGGGATCGAACCGGCGACGTTCAGCTTGGGAATACATACATCGTTCGCAAATAAAAGACTTAGGCGACCATAGCGGACATTCAGACCACCTAGAATCATGGCGAAAAGCGAAAACTGGGCTTAACGCAGTAATCGCAGTAACGGCGAGTCCTCTGCAACTCGACTCTGATACCTAACGAGCAACAATCCCCTCACGCAAACCACGTGAGGTCCATAGATGTTGGTTAGGGCAGAACATGTCCTTCGCGAGTCCCATGGGGATCTTCTGATCTCCCGCTACCGAGCGAAGCAGGCCGAAGGTATCGCACTTGTCCGATCGAACCGGGAGAACGGCAAGCAATCTCTCGCCTTCGCCTCTCGACCATTCATCCTCTGCGGACTCCCAATTCGAAAGCCACCCCCCGATCAACTGCTCTTTGAAAGAAGGAATGGCAACTTCTTACTCCAAATCACTGGCCACCCGCATTTCGGTCTCCCGTTCGGACAGGATCGCCTCATCCTAATTTTCCTAGCAACACTAGCGGTCCGTCAGAAAAGCCAAGTGGTCCGCTTCCGATCAGCGGCAGAGTTGCTAGACACTTTCGGAATGGCAAAAGGCGGCAAAGAGTATCGGCGAATCATCGCGGCCTTCGAGCGCATTTTCGGCGCGACTATGTTCTTCACCACCGATCGATCTAGCGCAACCTCGAGCGTTCTCCATCGAAGCCGCTTCAACTTCCTAAGAGAGGCAGAGATCTGGTACAGCCGACCCGAATCAGTACCGGACAACGGAAATTCCATCACGCTCAGTGCCGAGTTCTATGCAGAGTTGACAGCCCACCCAATCCCCACAGACCTCGAAGCAATCAAGATTTTCGCAGCAGCACCCGGGCTCCTCGACCTCTTCCTTTGGCTTAGCTATCGCTGCTACATTTCGAAAGGACCAGAGTACATTCCCCTGTTTGGGCCAAGCGGCCTGACGAAGCAACTCGGGTGCATCGAGTACTCCCGCCCAAGTAAGTTCCGAGCAACGCTGGAAAAGTGGCTCCAAAGCATCCGTAGCTTGTGGCCACAATGCCCGGCAAGAATCTGTACCAACGGCAACTTCCTGAGAATCGACAGGCAAATTGTGTTGGCCCCTTCCCCCCATTGATCGCTGACGGCCATCCCCGGCCAGATTCTTCTAGAGGCTAGGAGTGAAGAACTTAATGCGGGAGCCGGATGTGCTATCGATCTGCCCGGAGATCGTCTTGGTGCCCAAACGTCCGGATTGGATCCGTCGAGCACATTTGACGCTGTTGAGTGAGATCGAGGCAGAGATCCCGATCGAAGTCGTGAAAAGCATCGACGAACTCGCATGCACCCTAGACCAACCGACCTGCGCAGACTCGGACGGCTCGCGACCAGGATCAAAGTACGCCTCCGCAAGAACGTGGACTAACAGATCAAGTGCCGCATCGGCATCTCTGCAAACCGTCTCTTGGCTAAGATCGCGTTCGAGGTCGACAAGCCCAACGGAATCACCATCTGGCACCCACAAGAGATGGCAGCAAAACTCATCGGCAAGAACTTCATCACGATCAAAGGGTTCCTCGCGACCAGACTAAAGCAACTCCGCGTCATCAGGGGCAGCGTGAACTGCGAGCGCATGTGGTATGACCTCCACGGAAATCCAATCCTCGAACTAAAATACATGAAGCAATTCATCGAATCACCGAGCGGCGTCCTCCGAAAAACGCCACAACCATCAGAGGGCTAGGGCGAAAGGCGGTAGCCGCCTGCCACGCGTCTACTTCGCGCTCTCGGGCGTTGGTTGGTTGAATCCGGTCTTAAGCTCGTTCAGATCCGTGCTGTCCTTCGGCACTTGGAGAGAGATGCTCCAGTCCTTCTGCTCACGCCGTTGCGGGACAAACTCGACGCGCTGGAGCGCCTCGCCTTCGGGAGACGCATACTCGACCCGCTTGGCGTCGTTCAGCCACACCTCTTCGAGCTCAATCCAGAGTTTTATGCTCAAGATGGCATCGCCCAGACGTTTCGGACCGTCCGGTGTCTCCACCCTCACGTTACCGGGGTACGGAAAGCACGCGTTCCTTATCACAGGCGGCTGTCCGCGCTTGACGTCCCCGAACGCGTCCCCGTCCTTCTGCACCTGATGCCACATATCGATAATCGACCACGCGTACCCTGTTTCGGTATTCGTGAAGATCTTCGCGAACAAATCCGTCGATGACGGCAGGTCCATGTCGACTTGGTTCGGATCGGGCACCTTCCACGTCTCGTCCCGATAGAACCGGAGCCCGACCCGTGCCGCAGCCGCCCGCTTGTGAGTAAACAGGACGAAATCAAGTCGACGCAGGAGTCCGTTCACCTCGTCAACCGATATCTCGGAGAGCCGCCGCAACCGGATGCCATGACGAGCAGCTACGGCCTCAGCCGCTGGCGTGAACCCGGACGAGCTCACCGCGATCGTACACGACGCACCAATAGCGTCACGCTTCGTCGCGAGCTGCTCGATCCACGTCACATCCTGCTTCGGGTGACGCTTACGGCACTCAATCGTCACCAGCAAATCAGCAGTCCCCGCACGACTCCGGACGCTCACGTCGACCTCACGCTTCCGGCCCGTCACCTTACACAGGATGCGATCAGGCGAGCGCACGACCAACCCGAGCGGCCCAGCATCATGCTCGATACGAGCCACGAGCTGCTCGAACTCCCTCCACTCCGGACTGTCGTGACGGCGTTGCATAGCGGTTACTTCGCCGTGCGCTTCTTCACTGCCTGCGGGCCGTAGAGCGCGTAATCGATTTCGGCGATAGCCTTCCGTGCGGACGTCGATACCGCCTTGAGGTCGTTATCACCGATGATCCGGGCGAGGGGAGCGATGTCCTCGCGGTCAGACGCGGCAGCAATCAGGATACGAAGCACCGCGAGCTTCTCGTCCTTGAAGTCAATCTTCCCCTCCACAATGGCAGTGATGCACGTGCCCACGCTGTCGGATTGCGCGAAGAGCGCGATGAGCTGGTCGTACTTCTTTTCCAGGCCGCCGGGCGTCATTTCCTCTCGCTCAGTGAGGGCGTCTTCGAGTTCCTGCCGCTTCTCGTCACGCGTCGCCCCGCTCTTCGCGAGCCCGGCAGCGATGGTCGAGCTCGTCGGCGCTGGCTGCTTCGCGACCGTAACATCGAAGAGGGATTGGTAATCCTTGAGCGCGTTATTCAGGATGCCGCTCTTCCCCGCAGCCTTCTTCAGGAGAGCAGCGAGCTGCCCGGAAGCATCAGACCGGAGGGCTCGGGCGAGGAAGAAGCACGGCCCCTTCGTCCCCTTATAGTTCAGGGCGGACGCGATGAACGGCCAAACTACATGCGCCGGGAGACCATCGCTCGTCTCCTCTGCGGGCAAGCCGATACCATCGATCCCGATTCCGGCGAACCCGTACACGGCAGCAATCGGCGGTAGAGACAGCACGCCCTTCTCGATCTCCGCGTTCGCCGTCCCAACGTACGCGTTCCACGAGTCCGAGGCGTTCTCGAACTTCTTTTTCATCCCCGCGATGTAGATCGGGACGGCGTTCGGGTTGTCCGGCTCGATCTTCGTCGCGATACCCGACGATCCCTTCCCGACCTTCATCAGGTCGCCGACCGTCGCGTTCTCCAGCGACTTAAGTAGAACGGAAATATCGTTGGGCTTCGCGTTCACGTGCACGCGCTCCAAGGCCGAGAGCCACTCGGGCTCGTCCATAGACAAGTCTGGCAGGACGAGGAAGATGTTCGCGAGCGCCGCACCAACAGCACCCTTATCCTTCCCCTTCGCCGCCGCAGCCAACTCCTGCGCGATGATCGTCCGCTCCTTCGGCAACGCCGGGATCGCGGGAGCATCCTTCAAGTAAGGCTTCCACTTCGGACTCAGCGCGAGCAGCTCCAAGAAATGCGCGACATCCTTCCCTACACAAAAAACGACATCATGTGACGCGCCCTGCCCCGCGTGCACCGCCGCCGCACGAGACGTGAAGAGCACCTTGAAGCCAGCGCACGCGCGGTCGATCGCCTTGAGCTGATCAGCAGCCGCACCGATGCCCTGCGTGAGCAAGGACAACCGAGGGATACCCGAGCCGAGGGTCTCGCGGAACTTCGCGAGTGCCTCACCGGCAGTGATGTAAAAGCCCGTCTCCTTTCGGATGATCGCGCCGGGACCCAGAATCTCGTACAGGCACGCGGAGATCGCGAGCTCAGCACCAATCCCGACTAGGCCGAGCTCGATCGCGCCGTCAGATTTGTCGGGCTCGTGCGAGACGCTCTTCGGCGTCGAGAGCAAGGAGAACGCGGTGGACAACGACCGTTGCCCGGCTCGGAGCCTGCGTGCGGTTTCGCTCTTGAGAAGGCGCGGCATAACGTGGAGAATTCTAGTTTACGCCCCCATCGTAATTCAGCGAACCTCGTTGCAGAATCCGCAACAACCCCGTCGTTAACCGACAGATTTATGTACACCTACACCTATACCTCGATTAGGTAAAACACAACATGAACAACCCCGCCTAAGAACTTATCCAGACATACGTCGACCTCATCGCCGGAAAAGGAACCACGAGGTGATGACCCATTGCAACCAC
The DNA here is from genome assembly GCF_000702445.1 of Bryobacter aggregatus MPL3. Taxonomy (NCBI): domain Bacteria; kingdom Pseudomonadati; phylum Acidobacteriota; class Terriglobia; order Bryobacterales; family Bryobacteraceae; genus Bryobacter; species Bryobacter aggregatus. The sequence goes on along the minus strand of NZ_JNIF01000003.1, from coordinate 2,529,293 downwards.
CCTCAAAGTCGGAAGCCACTTCAGCGGCATAGGCGGCATTGAACTCGGACTTCGAACGCGCAGAAGAATTCAAGACCTCATGGTTCGTCGAATGGAACCTCTACTCGCAAGCTGTCTTCCAAGAGTGCTGACCCAATATCCCAGCCCACGAAGCAGCTACGCGTATGCGAATACGGATCGTTGCCCAAAACCATTGTCGGCTTTCTCGATCAAATCTATATATTCGCCCCAGCCCTCATCGCCGCCTCTTGTCGATCCGCCAATCGAGAAGGTGGTCGCGGACCGAGCTTCACCCTCGACCGAGACTGCGGAATGAGCCTTCCCAAGCGTTGTGATTGCGCGGACCTACTCGTGCCGCTAGGCGGCAGTTCGTCGGACGTAGGGTGCTCTTCAGTCCCCGTGAAATGCGATACAGGAGGCTCGGACACGTCAGTGGCGTTGCGGCGGCGCGGTGCAGGACGTTGATACAAACACTCAGCAGACGTGACTCGGAAAGCAAGGCCAATAGCCGCCCACAGAGCCTTCCGCGATGGGCGCGACTGGTCTCGGTTTCGAAACCATAAAGACATAGCCGTGGACATCGCTATCGAAGCCGCCGAACTCGGAGAACCCTTTCTCTGGAGGATTTCCGACGAGATCAAGGAGATGGCGCCCAAGGAAAAGGAACTCTCGGCCGAAGAGCTTCTAGGGGTGGCAGCGTACCTTTCAGAGATGGCCGACAATCTCGGTGGTAATTTAACAGAAGCAATCCCACAGAAGCTTGAGAAAAACGCGGCAAAGTATTTGGCCGCAGAGGCCCCCAAAGAGGTACACCACACTATGAAACTTTACTCCGGCAGTACGACGGGCCTGATCGACGACTCGGTGCATAACCGAATCGCGGGCAAGTTGAGCGATGCATTCTTCGCGCACTTCCGCTACCAGCCCCAGCCGTCGGAGGTGAACTCATGGCGTAATTCGCTTCGAGCGATGTGCCTGGTGTTTGGCCACGCCGAACTGCTGGATCACGGAGTCTTGTTGGAATACCAGCTCCCACAGACAAGCAAACGACTTGATTGTTTGGTGAGTGGACGCGACGGACAGGGGCGAGACAGTGCCGTCATTGTTGAATTGAAGCAGTGGGAAACATGCCAAGAAGCATACGGTGACAAGGTAGTTACGTTTGTTGGTCACGGAAGACGCGATGTGCTGCATCCATCAGCTCAGGTCTATCAGTATCAATGCTACCTTCAGGACGGCCACACGGCCTTTCACGAGGATGAAGAGCCGGTATCGCTGGCAAGTTGCGCCTACTTGCACAACTATGAACCCGTTCATCCCGAGGCTCTCTTTTCTGCGCGTTACAAAGAAGTACTCGAACTAGCTCCAACGTTCGCGGCAAATCAAGTCGAGGAGCTATCCGGTTTCCTCAAGAGTCGATTGGCTAAGGGGAACGGGGAACTAGTCCTCCAACGAATCGAAAAAAGCCAGTACAAGGCGAGCAAAAAGCTGCTGGAGCATGTCTCAGGAATTCTCGCGGAGAAACCCGAGTACACGCTCCTCGATGAGCAGATGGTGGTGTTCGAGTCCGTTCTCAACTGTGTGTCGGAAGGATTTAGGGAGCGCGCGAAACGGACGGTCATCATCAAGGGAGGGCCGGGGACGGGCAAGTCGGTCATCGCCCTTAATCTCATGTCCCGGCTAGCCGCGCTCGGCTTGAATGCGCACTACGCGACGGGTTCGCGGGCGTTCACGACGACACTCAGGGAGATCGTGGGTCGGCGCGCGTCACAACAGTTCAAATACTTCAACGGCTATATTACTGCGGAGCGAGACGCTGTCGATGTGATCATCGGTGACGAGGCGCATCGCATTCGTGTCACTTCCCACAGTCAGTGGACGCCGGCGGCGGAGCGCACGGGGAAGCCCCAGATAGAAGAACTTCTGAACGCTGGCAAGGTGACAGTATTCTTCGTGGATGATCGCCAAGTCGTCAAACCGGGGGAGATTGGCTCGTCGGAGTATATAAGGGATGCCGCGCAGAAGCTCGGGTCGTCGGTGGTCGAGTATCAATTGGAAGCACAGTTCCGCTGCTCCGGCAGCGATGGATTCATCAACTGGGTCAACAACACACTCGAAATCGAACGCACGCCGAACGTGCTCTGGAACCTTGAGGAATCATTCGAGTTTCGAATCGCCGAAAGCCCCGAACAACTGGACGGATGGATCAGGGAGAAAGCGCAAAATGGCCAGAAGGCGCGACTGAGCGCTGGATTCTGCTGGCCATGGTCAAAACCGAAGTCCGACGGAACACTGGTGCATGATGTTCATGCCGGTTCGTTCAGTCGGCCTTGGAATGCACGGCCCAACGCCGGACATCTGGCAGATGGAATTCCCGAATCAAACCTTTGGGCGTATGATCCAGGCGGAATCGAGCAGGTGGGCTGCGTCTACACTGCACAGGGATTCGAGTTCGACTATATCGGCGTGATCTTCGGAACAGACTTGGTATACCGGCCCGGACAGGGTTGGGTGGGAGATAGGAACGCATCACGCGACCGCGATGTACGGAGCTCACGAGATCGGTTCGTCGATCTCGTGAAGAACACGTACCGGGTCCTTCTAACACGAGGGATGCTGGGCTGCTACGTCCACTTTCAAGACAAAGAGACGGAGAATTTCTTCAGGAGCCGCTTGGAGCGCTTTTCGGTTTAGCATTACTTTTAACGGTCTGCCTGAAGACAATCGAATTTTTGTTCGCCTAAATCAGACTCCCAAGAGCAACTACGCGTGCCTCAGCGTCCTGCAGTGTATTGACCCTGCTTCGACAATTGAGATTTGATGTGGGCAGAATAAAAACCAAATGCAGATTTTTTGAACAACACGGAGGGCACCGACATCACGGCTGATCTGAACCGCGCGCATCACACTGTAGAGGTCCTACCTCTTTCCAGCTGCAGCGCCCAGGAAGTCAATCGAGGTCGTTGACCACGCCTGAATGATAGCGAGTGGGTGAATCGAGCCAATGGCAAACTGGGTATCGTAGCAGCGCTGAAAGGAAAAAGCGGAGGCTTCTTCCTACTCGCAAGCGCGCATATAGCGGGAGAGGAGAGTAGCGACTGATCGTCCGTAGTTCGCTGGCTCAGCATCATCGGCACCGGATACATTAAGTTCGGGAGGCCGTAGGAGGCGCTCACATAATTCGATCGAGCCCTCGCCACTGGCAGTCCAGCTTCGGTCGGACGGATGAGTACCAGGAGGCATTCACGTTGCTGGGTGAGAACCAGAATCCAGATTCTCTGCGCTACTTTGAAAAACTCGGCAAGGAGCGAATCTCATCCTCCACCACAGAGGATCCTATAATCGTTGACGCAATTCAGCGGGACGAACAGATCATTGACGCCCTGAAACCTAGATTGGCTCGTCTTTCGAATGAAGAAACCATCGAGGACGTAGTCGGGCGCGGACCAGGCAGCCGGTTCATCCTGTCTCGAAGCCTTTACAACCTGACGGGCAAACGCGTCGTCTCCACGAAGGAGCGCGGCTTAGATCGAGAGACCAACAAGGCACTAATGCTGCGTCACATTGAAGGTACTTCAAGAGAGGGAAGCTTCTACCAGGACTACCAGCAGGATCTCCCAAGCCTCACCCTCCATCAGATCCAGAAACTTCTGTAAGAGCCAAAGCACAATGGCCGAATCAGAGTGGGGGGACGCGGAGGCACGCACGCAGATACGTCTCGACGGGCGGTCTTTGAGCCGAAATGCCATTGGGGGACTCAATGCGACCCTAGCAGTATCTGGACAAGATCTTTTTTAACAAGCACTCCTATGAGCCGGATTGAGACTTTGATTCGTTCCTGGCTCAGGAGTAGCGTCGAATGGCTCCACCGAAGACGGTCTGAGGGCAGGACCTGCAGAGCGACAATCAAGTTCGAAAAAGACCAACAAGTCTTAGCGACTATTGCTTGTTGAAACGAAGCCAGGCACGACGGACCCTCGATACCGCTTCGGGAAACTTTTCGGAATCTGGTCCTGGTTCGAGAAACTCTTCAATCTCTTTGAACCTTTGATGTACGACCACTCTCGGGACGACTGCACCCATCACATGATGCAACGCGAGTTTATCTGGATGATCAAAGCCTTCGCGGACACAGCGTCCGTGAACGGTAAAGGCCAAGGGCAAATCGAAGGTCCCGTACTCCACTTCCCGCATTTTTCGACAAGTCTGGGTAACGATGCCAAAGAAGTAGGCCAATTCCGGAGCGAGACGCAGCGCCCACTCACGACCTACGCGACATTTTTTCGTCGGCTTATTATTGGTAAGCAACTGATCAATATCTTTCAGAGGAGACCCGCCAATCCACATCGGCAGCACTTCACCAATTGTGACTAGGGCGGCGCTGGCTTTGGACGGGTCGGCTTGAAGGTTTTCTAGAGCACTTCCGAACACGCCTGTGACCGTAAGGGGTCGAAGAATCTCTCCCAAGACCTCCGGATTTTCGACCAGCCAGTCCCGCCCCCAATCAATCCAATGTGAAACAGATCTTAAAGGCTCGCCAACGGTTTCCATCAGGCGTTGCGCAAGGGATCTAACATCGTCTGCTCCAAGGATTCCAGTTGTGGCCGCAAGCTCATCCTCCCAACCCAGTTCCTCCGTTATTCCAACGACGGTTTGACGACGCACCATAGCGGAATCCACACGTTGCTGTATCCATTCGGGATCGCCGGCGAGACGCTTCTTAAAAGCGCCGAACGAGTTTTCGAGCAAGCGGCGAGCCACCTCCTCACCCTCGCCAATCATAATTGGTAAACGTTTTAGTAGGTAATCTCCATGTATCTTGCTATGCTCCGTAGCCATGTGGATCTGATCGAGAAGCGGTTCTAGAGGGTCTTCAAGCTCAAGACATTGGTCGCTATTCGAGAAGATTTCCCGAAGATCAAACCAATGCTTGCTTAACGCCGTTTTCAGCTCATCGTACTCAATCACCTTTCCAGGAACCAACACAACCAAACCTTCTGCTGCCTCACCGGCCCGCCCCGCTCTTCCCGCCGCGTTCAATAATTCATGAGCGTCCAACAATGTCATCTTATTCAGTTCCTGATCAAACCGGTCGTCACCGGCCAGCACCACTAGCTGACTTGGCAGATTCATGCCCTGCGCCAAAGTTGAAGTCGCCACCATAACGTGAACTCCGTCCGGCCGACGAAACATCGATTCATTGAATTGTCGTTCAGCCGGAAGCAAAGAGCCATGGTGGCAAGCGGTGAGACCATGGCGGCGACAGTAGCTGTGATCTTCGCCCCCCAGCTCGATCGCAGCCATTTCGAGAAACGCAATCTCGGCAGATGTTGGTGTAATTAACCTAGTCTGCATGATCCTTTCCGCCTCATCCTGAATACTCGTGCACCAAGGTACCTGCTGAGCGAAAACCAAGGTCTTAACGCCCAAATCGCCAGAACGGGCTCCTATCGCCGCAGCCACATCGTTACGGTTCGGGTTCAAGTACGCGCCAGACGAGTAGGGTGTTTTCACGGCGTCCAGACAAACCGGCTCGCCGAGCAACGGCAAGACTGCATAGTCCTCGTCGTCTTCGCTCTGCCAAGTCTGCAAGAGCGAGATCATACCTCGCGGAACGACCGTCAGCTGTCTCCTAATGGCGCGAGGAATGCTTCTCGCCTTCGACGATCTTGCCGCCTTGCGAATCAACAAGTTGAGTTCCGCTATCCGATCACTTGGGTACACGACGCAGCCCCGAGCTTGGCGCGTTGGCTTCCAGCGAAGGGCAAGTGAAATAGCGGGACGGTTAGTGAGTTCACCCAACCACTCAGCGAGCATTTTGCCGTTCTTGATCATGGCCGAGACCAAGAGAACCTCCGCATCAGGAGCTGCACGCAAAAAACTCAACAGGCACAACATCGCGTCTACACTTCTTCTGCCAGAGCTATCGCGTGGATGCATGATATGGCACTCGTCGAACACCAACAAGCCGACATCTTTGAATGCCTCAGGGCTAAACCCCAGCAAAGTGAGACAGCGTTCGGGTGTCATCACGGCCACGTTCGTGAGACCCTCAGGTTCTAACTCGTCGGCGAGCGTCGTGTTTGCATCTGGAAAAGTCCGTCTCAAATCGGTGAATACCTGGTTAACAAGAGCCAGAGTGGGAGCCAGAAAGACTACCTTCTTTCCCCTAAGTCGCGCTGCGCCAATCTTAAGTTCTGAAAGCGTAGACTTGCCAGCGCCAGTCGGAAAACTAACAACTGCAGAGATACCTGGAGTGAGATACCCCTCTGCGATAGCCTCTCGATGATTCGGCCAGAGGTAAGGCCGACAACTAGCGATGTCTTTAAGAAATCCTCGCCATGCTTTCTGTTGTATGGTCGGCGGCGGGTCGATATTGATTACGCCCGCATCCATCAGTTCACTAGCCGCGTTATGAAGCAGCGATGCCAAATGATGCGGTCCAGGAAAAACGCTCAGAACCTGTGTCGCCCCATCGAATCGTACCTCGTCAATCGAAATGTCGCGAACTTCCGCGAAAATCTCTGACGGAATAGCATCAGCGAATTCAAGATCATCATCGCGGCCTAGAAGCAACGCCGCTAATGCACGGATACCTCGCAGCAACTCTGTCCACAAAAGGCCAACGGCAACTTCTTCTGTCATTGAGACGCTGGCTTCCATCGCCAACTCGCGTTCCAAAATGTTCACGAGCCGCCCACGTGCCAAATCCGCAATTCCGCGTCTCACGTAGTCCTCTACTGTTGCCGATTCGTCGAAACGAATGTTGCGCGCCATTTGAGAGGCATCGGCAGCACGCCCAGCGACGAGGAACAGAATGGTTGCGGCGATCTCAGGCGCGATTGAGTCAAACGCGAGCACGCTGGGCCCGACTGAACTTTCGATTAGCTTCCTTGCTGAAAAACGCAATTGGTGCGCAGTTCCAGATACAAACGCTGCTGCCACTCGGTTCGGTCGGTCGGCAGCGACCGCAACGAACGCCTCGTGCGTTAACGCAATTGCTTCTAGCCTCTTCTCGATTGCGCCCAACTCGGAAGCGTAGTCAAGATCCGTCAAGGATTCTCGTAACCGCATGCGCAATGAAACAATCGTCGAGTATGCTCGCGTAAGGTCCCTTGGCAACTCGTTCAGGCTAAGGCCGTCAAGAGGCGGAGCAGATTGGATCAATTCAATGGTTTGTTGATCAAACACTACCGCTTTTCTCCTTATCGATTGCTTGCTCTACCCGCTGGGCGAATGCGTCCAGCCACACGCGGACATCGGCGAGGCATATCACCTCAGCTCTCCGCTTGGCAGGATCGGTACCGGGAGCGACCGCTTCATAGTCCTTGAATAATTTGGCGAACCCAGAAACGGTGCCGTGTTTCGGTTCGCCTGTCACGCTCACCCTGAATTTACGAATCTTTTTCCAGACGATTCCCTCGATGATCTGGTCTATGTCTGGAACTTGACCTCGCTGAAGGAGTGCCGTTGTTTCTTGCATAAGTTCGGTTTCTCGTGCGCCGGATTCGAGCAGTCTGAACTCAGGCCAAACTTCACTAGTGATGATCGCTCGAGCGTTCTCCGAAGCTTTGTCCTCGAAAACCAGGACACCTCGGAGCTCGTGTTGGTCATCAAGCTCTATCTGAATTCCATCAAATCCTTTGTGTGCGGGAATTAAATGCGGCAGACTTATAACACTCGGCGTCGAACCGCTCAATTTATGGGCCGCAATCCAAGAGATAGCCTGAAATAGAAGACCGTCTCGATGCCAAGACGTTCCATTCACATTTAGACGCGCCTTTGCCTCAATAACCGCGCCGTCTGCCACCGGCGGCGCACCTTTGCCTAGTTTCATCAGAATCTTCTGAACATGATTCCAATGTCCAAGATACACACGGGCAACCATTCTCGCCAGCTCATCCTCATCTTCAACCGTCCAGACGAAACCGCTAGTCGAGGAATTCTCGATGGGGTTTATGCTAAGCGACATGGTTCGCTCGCCCCTCCGGCTGCCGCTGCTCATTGACCGGTGTACGCAATGTAAAGTCGAGAAGAGATTTTCTCGCTTCTCCTGATCGTCCGGCCGCCCTGCCCAGACCACTGTCGCCCAAACCGCTGATCATGTTAGATATCACCCTTGAGAAGCCGTTGAGATGGGATGCCACCTTGTGAGTGCTCAGTAACGAAAGGCGTCATCGGCACTTCGGGAGGCAGCTCGGAGGTTGAAGTCATTAAAGACTGAGAAAGGAGCTGAAGAGAGAGGGAATCAATCCCAGCACTTTTCCGAAAACATCGGTAGTGAATCGACGCACTGAGCTCGGCTATGCGCCTTGCAACCCTCGGCATTTCCACGCCCCCCGTACGCACGTTCCGAACCGCGGCATAGAAATCCTTCTCCGGATTGAGGGGCCGAATAGCAGAATTGCTGACTTTTCCCCGGACCATATCAGAGACACTGGACGGGTCTTCTTGAGAACCTCTCCTCCGCCAAGGGCGTCACGGCTGCAACTTCTATCTCTGTGCGGTCCTGGTTGAAACTGGGATGGTCAAGCGGCCCCAAAAATGTCGAGAAAGATTTATCCATTCCGATTCGGAAATGTCTCTGTTTGCCAAGGTTAGCAGTTCTTGTCAATTTTGTTCATTAGACGATCCAAGTGCACCTAGCGCTTTGTGACGAGTAACCGCATGGCTAGTCAGGTCTCCAACGAGATGACACTGATGAGATTATCACATTAATCTATTTCTAATTTGTATTTAGCTGAAGATCTCCGGACACGAGGGCTTACGGGCCTCGGTTGAGATTCGGTTACTTCATGCTGCCATAGGTTGCGCCTGGGCGATTTTCCCATCGAGGAAAGCCTGGTATGGCGTTCGGCCTTGAGTCCGATATCCATGATGGGGTCGCTGGCGATTGTAGAAGCTCAGATAGGCGTCCAGATCATCTTGTAATTCAGCCACAGACTGATAGATCTTTTGCCGGAACTTGATGCTGTAAAACTCCTCCTTGATCGTGCGATGGAAGCGCTCACAGAAGCCGTTGGATTGAGGGGAAGCGATCTGCGTTCTCTTGTGGCGGATCTGGTTAATCGCCAGATAGATCTCGAAGGGATGACGAGCTTCGAGTCCACAGTACTCGCGGCCATTGTCGGTGAGCAACCGCTCGATCCCCACCTTCTCATCGTCATAGAAGGGGATGACTCGATCATTCAGTGTGTCTGCCGCAGTGATCGGCATCTTGCTGAGATAGACCTTGGCGAAGGCTTGCGAGCAGTGTGCGTCAATGACCGTCTGCATGTAGACCTTGCCGACGCCTTTGATCGTGCCTACAAAGTAAGTGTCCTGGCAAAGCAGATAGCCAGAATGCGGTGCAGCGATATGTTGTTCCGGGTCAACGTTTCGGCCCTGATGCTTCTGCAGGAGCCGCTTGGCTTGCTCCGTCAGCACGCCGCCTTCGGTGGCGGTCTTCTTGTCCAGCCAGAGCAGGCGCTGGAGCCGGAGAGTGATGCCGTGCCGTACCCAGACCCCTCGGACGGCGGGGGCAGAGACACCGATGCCGACCAAACGAAGCTGGTCGGCAATGCGGATGTAACTGTAGGTCGGATACTGCGCCGTCATCTCGAGGATCTGCTTTTCAAGCTCGGGCGGAGTCTGATTCGGCATCCGAGGCGTCCGGCGTTGCCTCGGCTCAAGCCCGTCGGCTCCGTGCTTCTCGTAGGCTTCCTTGATCTCGTAGAAGTGGCTGCGGCTGATGCCGGCTCGCTGGCAAGCGGCCTTGATGTTGCCCAGTTCCTGGGCGAGTTGGAGCAGTCCAATGCGCGCTTTGATAAGCTTCTGGTTGTCGCTCATGAGTGTGTCCTTTCGGGGTGATTTTGGTGTTTTGGAAGATTCCAAATCTATCACCGTAAGGACCCGCTCGGGGCGCTTAGGGGCTTCGGCTCCAGTCGGGCTACGCCCTCCCTTCGCCTCTTCCCCTAAGCGCCGTTTCCCATCATTGTGTCCGCTGATCTTCCGCTAATTTCATCTAATTGATTCGGCATTTTCTTGCCTCTTCGCCGACATGGGGGTTGCAAACCGAGCAGAGGAATCATGGAATCATCTTGAATTGTAGTGCTTGGTGTCCAGACTGAACAGGGTACTGCTCCAAACCCGTCCAAGCCTTTCGAAGCAACCCTCCACACTAAACAACAGGAACAATCATGAAGAAGTTGACCGAGAAGTGTGACAAATCATCGGGCGATCACTGGATCTTGCAAATTGCTGCTTCCAGCTGATGAGCATCTGAAACCCCAAGCCTTATGAGCTTCCCCACGAAGGACATGACTTCTTGACGGGCTGTCTGGCCCGGTGCGAACAGTTGCGGATTCTCATTGGCAATCACTCCAATCACTCGACAGAACCGGCGACCGATTGAATTCCCGACCCAAAACTCGACACTTTCGGGATGGACAGTAAACCAGCTGTTGCAGGCAGCAAGGATGACTTCCAAATGCGACGGTTGCGGCGACACATCGAGCAAATTCAGCAGATTCATCGCCATGAAGAGAAACGGCCCATTCATAGCAAGCTTCTTTAGAAATGGAATAAATGGGTCAAGACGCTCCACGCCCTTCGGGTAAAGATAGCATTTGGTTTGCCTGAGGGGATTGAAGTCGTTGAATAGCAACGTGGCAGTTGCCGGACCCAAATGTGTTGTCACCGAGTCTGACAGGTCTTGGCATTGCCGCTTCCATTGCCTTGTTCCCAGTAGGCGATTTGCAAGAACGTCGCGGATATGTGCAGCCTGAGCATCTCCGAGATTGGCGTCTTCGAAATAGACTTCGTCCACGAGCCGCAAGAATATGGCGGTCATGTCCATGAAAGCTTCCCCCGGTGCTTCGAGAACAAGGCGCAGCGCGAACTCATCGATTTCAGGAATCGTCAAGCCTGGAAGGCAACGAGACACCATTTTCAAATAGGCTCGGTTCCATTCGTCCGGGATTCTGTCGGGATCGTCGTCGAGCTCCGAGTCTGAGCCATTTGCTGCGGCAGTCCAGCCGGAGTACTCCTTCGCCAGATCGCGCAGCCACGACCGCCTCCCGACGTCAAAAATGCTCCCCGCCCCACTGAGCCAAAGCGCGGCGGCCTGGTGGTCCGTATAGTGATCCGATCGTGCTTCTTCTGGCTCGCGAGATAGTCGCTCCGGCGTTCGCGAATGACGATGTGTTGAATGCGCTCGGCAAGGCGCAAAATCAGGCCAACGAGGCTCGTCGCCCCTGCCCGCCAACCAGGCGATCTCTGCGTCGATGGCTGAGTCAACTTTCTTGCGGCGGGCCATTGACAGCACCTTGTGGTTCCCCTCAGAAGTACGCGATTGAAAGGCTGGGTGGACGCATGCTGAAAATGCACAGCGCAGCAGAGCCCGTGGAAGGCGCTCGTCGATCTCTGCCAGCATTGTGGCGACGTAGCTCAATCCCTGCGCGGCAGCTGGACTATCGTCGCCTGCGGCGTTAAGCAACATCCGCACATCAGCAAAGTCGAAATGATTTTCCAGCAGAAATGCCGTTCCTACAAATGCAATGGCGGGAGGATTGAATTGGAGGCCTTCCCTAACTCGGTGAACGTCGTCCCGTTTTCCAGCAAATGCGAGTGCAAAGATCCTCCGAATCCAAACTCCATGTTTTGCGATTAGAGCGGAGTCGCCGTCGCGCGCCGCAATCATGGCGGCAATGACAATTGCTTCGTCTCGCATCCAATGCGGCGTATCGTCTCCTTCAATAGGCGCCCTCTGCGCCCACTCTACCGCTGCAGCGACAAACTCCGGCGAAGAGCCGCTGGCATCATTTAGGAGAATGCGGATGGATGCCTGTATATGCACATTGGCATTCCGTTCTGCAGCCTCGTCCTGCAGCCGTTTCAGATGGTCATTCTCCGCTGCTGGCGGAGCATATCTCCGATACATCTGGGGTCCTTGGGCCGTTTCTACTGTGGTCTCCCTCCAATTCTTGGGATCAATTCGGTTTAGTGCGTGAAGCACCATAAACTCGGGATCGCCGAGGTCCGACTTTTCTTGGGGAGGCCCCAGCCTGGCTTCGGCTTTCCGCAGAAGTTCAACCAAGATAGGGCGGTCAGGCGCATAGGTCTCGAAGGAGTACCGATCCAATAGGAGGTCCAGCGAGGATCGCCGCGAAGGCCTCGCTTTCAGGCCTTTGATACTGACAGGTCCGATAGGCTCGCGCGCAAGTTCCCTAACCCCTAAGATGTCTGGAAACTCTGTCTTGTCTCTAATGATTCGTTGACGGTCCAAGCACAGCAATTCCGGACAAGCGGCGTACGGTATTGCAGCAGCACTTGACTTTGGCCAGTGGGAGATAAGCAGGTCGACCACAACCAGAAGATACGCCAGCGGTACTGGCGATTCTCCGACGATATCTGCGATGACAGCCTCAACGTCGTCGCTCTTTTCGATGCGACCATGGCCCCACGCCTCAAGAGCCATCAGCGCAGAGGAGACTACCGCTGACCCAGCGCCGAAATCCCTTGACCAGACATAGGCGTAGTGCCATGAAAACACCTTCTCGCTTCCATCGGGGATCGATATAGTCAATGCATTTTGCCCAAAGTGTTTGCCGCCGCTCCGAAAGGCAATTGCGTGATCAACAATTCGTCGTATCAGCGGCAGGGCCTGCTCCGGGGAGGACAAAAGAAGTTCATAAAAAGATCCCTGGGCTGGTGATGCTGGAATAAAGTCGTAATCCCTCTGACCGAAAGCCTGTCTTAAGGGATTGGAATAAGGCTCTTCCTCTTCGTCGCCTTGCTTCTCTGTTGGCAGAAGATATTCAGCCGTGAGTAGCGCAAGCTCCTTGGGTGCCGCCTGCGCCAATGTGCCTCGAAACTGCAGCACGTTCTGCATTGCGCGCTCGGGATCTGGACTATTCCTCAGACGTCTCAGGTACCGCACCGCAAGCTCCGGCGCGTGTACACAGAGCACGCGAAAATTAGTTTCGAGGTCCTCTTTCAGGGAGCTAATGGACAGAGACGATAGTTCGCCATTGAATGGCACACGCCTGTTCCCATTCTCATCTGGCGAAGGATTCATCTCTGAGAGCCAGTAGAAGAACCAGCCAACTATGATTGGGGTTAATGGATCACGCCTTCCCTTCACCCACGACCAGCTCCAGTACAACGACACAATTTCAGGAAGCGCTTTGGCAGGAACCTCACTCCCTTTTCCGAGCAGCCACATGATAAGTCGCCGCCAAACTGGCCCAGTGGGGACATTCAGGTCGGCGGGGATCTTCTGGGGATCGACGCCAGGTGAAGCGAACAATTTGCCAGGAGACTCGCTTTCAACTGCAGTTACAATTCGAATGAGCGAACGTAGCATGCTTGCGCCATCCGCAACCAATAAGGATGAGGCCTTCTCGAGATTTTCTCCTGCCGCTTCAGATCGCACGAGCGCTAGTAAGACGGCTCGATTCCAGGATTCGTCAACACCGTCTTTACTAACTGCGGCATGAAGCAAACGCCACCGTTCCGCATCAGGTGTACGCTCAATCGCGAGCCGTGCTGTGATCTCAAGGGATCGCGCGAGTCCTGCGGGCGCAGGCCGGTCAAGCGGCAGCCGCGCCACTAGCGCGTGATCGGCATCGATAAGGTTTGCTACTGCCCATTCACGCAACACGTCGTGACGGAAGGCCACTCGATCATCTTGAAGATCACGAAGGGTTCCGCTTCGGATTAGGGATTCGATGGCAGTCGATGTGTGGCCATCAACCGTCAGCTGGTCTGCTCCCGCTAGAGTCTGTTCTGCCAGCGCCTTCAACACACGTGCGCGGTTCCTGTGACCACTGTCCCGCAGCCCGTCCGCGGATCGCCACCAGTCTTCGGCCATCTCTGCTTCCGTTCTTAGCGCCGGTGCAGCCGATGAGCGGTTGGCCAAGCGGGACAGCCGGAATAGGTTCCGAGCGACCTTACTCGCTGGATGCCCTTCTGAAAGAAGCGCGGCAAGTTGAGGAGCTGCGAAGCTGAGTTCCTCGGTCTCCTCAGTGCTGAGCTCATCGATCACAACCGGCGTTGCTCTCCCTAGTTTGTCGAGGGCACCTTGTGGAAGCCAATTGGGATCATCTGTCCCAAACTCTCGGCGCGCCGTCACGATGACGGACATCCCCGGCACCTTGGCCGCTTCGCGTACAAGGTCCATTGCTGTCAGGCGCTCTTCCGCTCCAAAGAAATCGAGGCCATCAATAAAGAGGATTCCGCCACCGCTCCCCGCCAGTTCAGATAGGAGGTCTGATGCAAGTCCGTCAAACCCGATAACAGATCGAAGCGCTATCCATCCCTTGGGAACTGTTCGCGCAGGGCTGAGCGCGATAATCGCCGATTCTGCAGCCGCCTGCTCGGCAAAATGTTTCAGTACACCGGACTTGCCAACACCCGCATCGCCCCTGATTTCGACGTATCGCCCGGTATCCAGTGCGTTACGTACCGCCGTCACGCACTCGTGGCGCGCCAGCATCACACCGCCGACACGGTCGCTTATATCATCCAACGTATTGCGCGAAGCTTCCGTGAGCGCTTGCCGGGCTGGGAGGTTCTGACGTAACCCGGCCAGCCGGTAAGAACTTGCGGCAAGCTCGGCCATCAAGGCGTCACGCGTCCGTTCTCCACCCGCAGAGGCAATGCGAATCGCAAGTTCGGTAAGGGCCTTCCACAGTTCACCTGCTCGTGGTGCGTCTTCCGGGTGAAGTGCGCGCACAGCGCGCTCCTTCATTAGTTCTTCAGATGCGGAGCCGACTGCGGTGAAATCGAATACGAAGATTTGAAGCCTTCGCAGAAGCTTCCACACCGTTTCGTCGTCATTCGCCGCCCCAGCGTCTCCAAGATGACTCTGGAAGGTTTTGACAAACTCTCGCATGTCATTGTTTGCGGAACCCGAGCGACCCAGCCGATTGAAGAAATTCGTTGAATCTCCGATTTGCCGCGCCCATGTTAAGACGTCTTGATATGGGCCGTCGATCTTGCGGGAGCTCCGCGAGATCGCAATTCCCAATTCATGACTGCCGGTCCAGAATTCACGCATACGAGCGGCCTCAGCAATCTGCCCGACAACCTTCTTGAATATTTCATCCTTGGGCGCGAAGGTCATGTCCCTCTTGACCTGGATTTCAAGAGTAGCTGGCGCTCCACATGTATCGTGAGCCTTCACGATGACATCATCCAGCGGATAGCCTTCCGCGCCCCGCTGGAACTTCACGCTCTCGATGATGGTACTGGGCAAGCCACGCGGCTCCGCTCCCATAAGAAGCGACAACAGGTACGTTGCGCCAACCTGACCCTCAAAATGAGCACCAGAGGGCCCGGTTGCAGCCGGGCTAGTTGCCTTGGTGGTCTCTTTACTTGAAACTAGCCGAAGATCAGCGGACACGATGGATTGCGGCCCCCGGGGTAAGATTCACTTAGTTCTTTCTGCCATAAGTTGTGCCTAGGCGAGGTTCCCATCGAGGATGGTATGGAGTTCAGCCTTGAGTCCGATATCCATGATGCCGGACGCCTTCGCGCCACATCCAGCGCCGAAAAAGGGGCAGGAAATATCTATGCCCACAGGAAGTTGTTCACTCCCGACTTCAGCGCCAGTACCAATTCCATCGCAATTCACGCATTAGGCATTGAGCACATTGGCGATCCTCTCGCTACCATTCGACGGTGCGTGGCTGCCTGCGTGTTAAAAGTCTACGAAAGGCTGCCAATGCTGCTCTGTTGGGACTAGGCTGCAGACCGAAAGACGAAACTTTCGACAGACCTCGACGAACTTCTGGCTGGCGACAACAGTGCTCATTAATCCTCTCAAGGTAAAGAGATCGTCGCCGTTCCAGGAACTTTCTACTACGGCGACACGATCAAAACCAAGAAGAATGTCCCCTAGACGGCATTCAGGGCAGGTTGGTTCCCCCCTCCATTTGAAGCCAGAGGCAACCGGATCGACTTCCGCGCTCCATCGTGCCACTTCGGCCATGTAGTAATCGAGCTTGACGACCGGGCCATCGTTAGGGAGTAAATGTATTGGGATACGGTCTTGAACACCCTTGATGCCGCTTGCATCCAGAGCGGCGATCGCCTTCGCAGACAAAATCACATAATTGCCAGTCATCGAACACGCGACGTCATACGGTTTTCTGTTAAAAACAAGTGATCCTTGAAGAGGTGCTTGCCAACGCAGCATTCCTGTAATCTCGCCACACCTGTCGCACACTCTGGCAGGCGCGCGGACAACGGAAGGATCCGGTTCAAAAAAAAACTCCGGGCAGCTCCTTAAGACGAAGAATTTCTCGTCACCTTTCGCACTACAATTAGTAAACATAACTTCCACTTTGGCACGCCTCCCCTCCGCACCTCATTAGTTTTTGCCATTCGTGTACAGGAAGCACCGGGAGCATCCCCCCGCCGAGTCCCTTAGGAAAACGCGACGCGAGCGATGGGAGGGTTTTATATAGATCTCTGAGATATGCCTCAAAAGCTACTGGCGTTAGATATCTAGCTCTAGAAACAAAATCTGACACCATGCGATCATATTCTATGTGCCAATGCTCATAACCTCGGTGCGACGCCAAGTCCTTCGCCTGAGTTACAAACCGAGGGTCACGATAACGATATGCTCCCTTGAGTATAGGATGATCCTGGAGAGCATTGAAGATGCGGCGACCAATCGCATGATGCCACTGACCTGTCAACCCTGTTTCTGTCGGTTTTTGCGCGTTATAAATAATCGCGCTGGTATCCTTCACACTCGGCCCGATCGGTGATTGCTCCGTCCAAAGGCCGCCAATACTGCCACAGTTTCCTAGCGGTCCTCCGCACGATGTAAGGCTCCCGATGTTGAAGGGCGTTCCCGCTATGCCAACTGCGCCCGGTCCCCAGATGGCCGCATCGATCCCATTTCCGGCAGCAGAAGCCGCCAGCCCGATCCAGGGGTTCGCTGTGAACACTCCCGCCAAAACTCCGAAGATCGTGCCGAAAATTCCTTCACCAGTCGGATCGGTGTAGTTGAGCGGACTGTTGTTGACATAGGCATATCCATTCCAAGTCTGTGGATCAGCCGGATGCGCCCCGGCATTCCCCGGATCCGGACTCGTGAACCGCCCCTGTTCCGCCGAATAGTACCGCGCATTGAAGTAGTCCAGACCCGTCTCAGCGTCGCGATTCATGCCGGTAAACTTCGGGCTGAAGCCGTCGCCGGATGACGTATACCCGAGCCCCACCGTTCGTCCGTTGGTTCCCGCGAATAGCTCGACGCCGAAAGGCAGATAGTCGTATCGCCTGGCTACATTGCCGAACGAGTCGGTCAACAGCCGAGTGCTACCCAAGTGATCCGCTGTCACGTAGCATGTCGGGGTGCCGCATGCGCTTGGTACAGTCTGGTTCGTGTATTCCGCGGCAAGCTCGCCCGCCGCGTCATAAACATAGGTCGTGACAACGGTTCCGGCGACCTTCTGGACCCTGCGGCCGTCTCCGTCGTACCTGTATGTCGTCGTCACGCCATTGATCGTCGCCGACAATTGCCGGTTCTCCGCATCGTAGCTAAAGCTCCGTACCATCGAGCCAACACCAGTCACGTTGCCCACGATGTCTGTCGACCAACCATTGATCTGATTGTTAGCGAAATACCAGTTCGGGCCTTGCGGCGTCTCCAAGGTCAGTGCAGGCAATCCGCTCCGCGCGCTCGTGTCCAGCCAGCGGTTTCCAAGATAGTTCCCTGTCGAATCGGTGTATTTGTATGTCTCCTGTAAGGGTGCCGCTCCCGACTCCCCAACTCCCGTTAACCGGTTAACGCTGTCATAACTGTAGCTTTGAGTCACGTCTAACCCGCCGCCTGAGATCCGTTGCGTCCGCAATATCCCATTGTTTCCGGTCGCACATGTCACCGCCGTCCCCGGGCAATGATAATAGTTCAGGGCCAAAGGCGGCGTTACGCCCGTCTTTCTAACCACACTTGTGCAGCGGCATCCGCGAAGCTACACACGCCGTTCCTGCCGCACCCAGCGCCGAACAAGGGGCCGGGAATGTTTATGCCGACAGGAAGCTGTTTCCTCCAGATTTCAGGGCTAATTCCGGTCCCCCAAATTCTTGCATCAGGTGTTGAGGGCATTGGCGATCCTCTCTCAAACATTCGACGGTGTATGGCCGACTGCTTGTTAAAGGCCTATGACCGGCCGCCAATATTGCTCTGTCGGAACTAGGCTGCAGACCGAAAGACGGAACTTTCGACAAACTTCGACGAACTTCTCGCTGACGACAACGACGCTCATTAATCCTCTTAAGGTAAAGAGATCGTCGCCATTCCAGGAGTTTTTTACTACGGCGACACGATCATAACCAAGAAGTATGTCCGCTATGCGGCATTCAGGGCAGGTTGGTTCCTCTCTCCATTTGAAGCCAGAGGCAACCGGATCGACTTCCGCGCTCCAATGTGCCACTTCGGCCATGTAGTAATCGAGCTTGACGACCGGGCCATCGTTAGGAAGTAAATGGATCGGGATACGCTCTTGAGCACCCTGAATGCCGCTCGCATCCATGGCGGCAATCGCCTTCGCAGATAAAATCACAAAGCTGCCACCGATCGAAGACGCGACGTCATATGGTTTTCTGTCGAAAACGAGCGATCCTTGAAGAGGTGCTTGCCAACGCAGCTTTCCGATCGACTCACCACACTTATCGCACACTCTGCCAGGCGCGAGGACAACAGAAGAATCCGGTTCAAAAAAGAATTCTGGACATACGTCTAAGACGAAGAATTTCTCGTCACCTTCCGCATTACGATTAGTAAACATTACTTCCACTTTCGCAAATCTGCCCTCCGCACTTAACTAGTTCTTGCCATTTGTGTACAGGAAGCACCGGGAACATTCCCCCGCCAAGTCCCTTAGGAAAACGCGACGTGAGCGATGGAAGGGTTCTATATAGATCTTTGAGATATGCCTCAAACTTTACTGGAGTTAGATTTCGAGCTTCGGCAATATAGCGTGCCACTAGGAGATCATATTCTCGGTGCCATCCCTGGTAACCTCGGTGCGACGCCAAGTCCTTCGCCTGGGTTATAAATCGCGAATCGCGAGCACGATATATTCCCTTGAGATTCTCGTCGCTTTCGAGGGCCCTGTAGATGACGCGACCAATCGCATGATGCCACTGACCTGTCGAGTTTGTTGCTGTCGGTTTTTGCGCGTTATAAATAATCGCGCTGGTATCCTTCACACTCGGCCCGATCGGTGATTGCTCCGTCCAAAGGCCGCCAATACTGCCACAGTTTCCCAGCGGTCCTCCGCACGATGTAAGGCTTCCGATGTTGAACGGCGTTCCCGCTATGCCAACGGCACCCGGTCCCCAGATGGCCGCATCGATCCCATTTCCGGCAGCAGAAGCCGCCAGCCCGATCCAGGGGTTCACGGAGAACACTCCAGCCAAAACTCCGAAGATCGTGCCGAAAATTCCTTCACCAGTCGGATCGGTGTAGTTGAGCGGACTGTTGTTGACATAGGCATATCCATTCCATGTCTGTGGATCCGCCAAATGCGCTCCGGCATTCCCCGGATCCGAACTCGTGAACCGCCCTGCTCCGCCGAATCGTGCCGCACGTTGAAGTAATCGAAGCCTATCGCCGCTCAAGAAGCATCGCGCCCCCGGAATCAGGATCTTCCAGCCAGATGTGTATCAAATATGGTGACCGTTGCCGGCGTAGGTTGTATGTCACTCGATGAGCGTCATTAAAATCAAGGTGTATGACCCAGACCACAAAACCGTCGTCCTGCTGACCGATGGCCCACTTTCCTGAGCCGGAGGCGTACACTTCTGGAGAATCTCCTATATGGCGCCAGTCGGGCAAGCCTTTCATCCCAAACGTACCGTCAGGCCTCAAAGTCAGTTCGTGCATTGAAATTGCACCGCCGCGGCGCTTCATGTCACGTAAGCTGTCTGCAGTCGCGAACCATGTTCCAACTAACTCAGATCTTGAGGGCTCGTTGCGCGTAAAATCAAGCTCTGACCAAACCCCACTGAAACAACCTGAGAGGCTCAGGAGTACCGTCAGAAGACAGAGCGCGAACATGCCAACATTACCACGGGTGAAGTTCCGACTGCGTTCCGGCATTGGCCTTGAGAAGTATCGCAGGCAAGACGAGCTCTTAACATTCGCCAAGAGCTCAGACACGCGATCATTCATTACTGTTTGCACGGATTTAAAACCGAAAACCTAAAGTTCTGGCGAATTGTGGATAGCGGCCCCGAAGAAAAGGGACTATTGGGAGGGATATGCAAGAAAAGCGAGTTAGCTCCAGCATAATTCGGGATATAGACGTCCAAATTATCCCCATTGATCTTCCACTTCCCGCCAGTATATCCGCCAACCTGCGCTCCAGTTGGTGAATAGCGGACATCATTCGGAACATTGAGTCCAGCACGCACAGTCCCGAGGCTAATCGGACCCGATGACAATCCTGCACGGCAAGCCCCTCTCACTTCATCCAAGAGTTGGGAAAAGCCCTTTGAACGGGCTAAGATATGTGATTCAAGCGAGTTATCGTCGTATTCACGACGACGAGGCCCACTCCCCGTTAGAACGTCGGACAATAGATTAAAGGCAAGTCCCCATCCTACTACATTGTACATTACATCCTGCATCCCGAAAGAAGGGATACGCTGAATTGATGTTGGGTTCAAACTCCAGATGTATGGACTAGTGTTGCCACTGCCGAAAACACCGCCCGTGTTGAGGGTGGGACCGGAACCTACATTGACTGGCAAGCGCTCGTTCCAGGGGCCATCGTTGGCTCCGCCGATGCTCGGAAAGCCTCCGATGCTCCCACCACCGATTCCACCAAAGAGCCAGCCTCCGGCAAGTGTTCCAACTATGCGCCCGAATGTCGACCAGAACCCCATTCCGGACGGATCCGTATAGTTGAGCGGACTGTTGTTGACATAGGCATAGCCATTCCACGTCTGTGGATCAGCCGGATGCGCGCCGGCATTGCCCGGATCCGGACTCGTGAACCGCCCCTGTTCCGCCGAATAGTATCGCGCATTGAAGTAATCCAGACCCGTCTCAGCGTCGCGATTCATGCCGGTAAACTTCGGACTGAAGCCGTCGCCGGACGACGTATACCCGAGCCCCGCCGTCCGTCCGTTGGTTCCCGCGAATAGCTCGACGCCGAAAGGCAGATAGTCGTACCGCCTGGATACATTGCCGAACGAGTCGGTCAACAGCCGAGTGCTACCCAGGTGATCCGCTGTCACGTAGCACGTCGGGGTGCCGCATGCGCTTGGTACAGTCTGGTTCGTGTATTCCGCCGCGAGCTCGCCCGCCGCGTCATAAACATAGGTCGTGACAACGGTTCCGGCGACCTTCTGGACCCTGCGGCCGTCTCCGTCGTACCTGTATGTCGTCGTCACGCCATTGATCGTCGCCGACAATTGCCGGTTCTCCGCATCGTAGCTAAAGCTCCGTACCATCGAGCCAACACCAGTCACATTCCCCGCACTGTCCATCGACCAACCATTGATCTGATTGTTAGCGAAATACCAGTTCGGGCCTTGCGGCGTCTCCAAGGTCAGGGTAGGCAACCCGCTCCGCGCGCTCGTGTCCAGCCAGCGGTTTCCGAGATAATTTCCGGTCGAATCGGTGTACTTGTATGCCTCTTGCCAGCCAGCCGGCCCCGATTCCGAAGCTGCAGTCAACCGATTGACGCCATCATAGCTGTACGATTGGGTCACATCCAGCCCGCCGCCCGCGATCCGTTGCGTCCGCAATGTCCCATTGTTTCCGGTCGCGCAGGTCACCGCCGCTCCCGGGCAATGATAATAGTTCAGGGCCAGAGGCGGCGTCACACCCGTCTTTCCCGCAGTGAGCCCAGTCATTTGAAAACGATCGTTCCACGAGGTCTGCTCCAGGATTCCGTTCCCCAGCGTCATCTTCGGCACACCATTCGCAGCCGTATAATCGAAGCTCGCGTAATTGGCCTGCGTCGATTCATTCTGCACCGAACTGATCCGGCCCACCGTATCGGCGAGGTAGTTGACCTTCCGCCCTGAAGGGTATTGGATCTGCGATAGCCTGTCCGTCAACGAGTAATCATAGATGAAAGCATAGGTGTTTCCCGGGGCCGCTTGCGTGCTGGTCTTGATCCGGCCTAAGGCATCATAGGTGTACGACGTACTGAATACACCGGCAGTTGGCGACACGCTCACGGACGACAACACACCACGCCTTCCCTGATCGTATCCCCAATTCACCGTTGGAGTGCCCTCCGGGCTGCCATCGATTTTCGTATACGCTTTGCTTGCCGGCCGGTTGAACGCATCGTAGCCCGACATGGTCGTCACCGTGCCGCGCGCATCCGTGCGAGTCAGCGTATTCCCGTTTGCATCATACGTATACTTTTCAAGCCCGGTTGCAGGAAGAGGCGATTGCACACAGTTCGCGGTCCCGGTTTCCGGATTGCATGCCTTCGTGAGCCGGCCTAGCGAGTCGTATTCAAACGCACGGTGTTGGCTGCCCACATCCACTCCTGTCAGGTTGCCTCGGATATCGTAACCATACTGAGTTGCCGTGCCATCCGGCTCGCTCACATTCTTCAGCCTACCAAGGCCGTCCATGCAGCGGGTCGTCGAATTACCGGCTCCGTCCGTTGTCGAAGCACCGGCGCCGGTGCAGGAGGGCGAAACAACGAGGGCGCTGACGCTCGTTCCTGTTGAGGTCGAATTACTTCCCCAAGGAGATGGCATGGCGCTGCCCGAATATGTGGTCATCGTTGTCTTCACCGGGAGATTTGAGGGAGTTGGCACATCGCGCCTCGTGAGTGTCCAACCCATGGTTGCATCACCAGTGGTGAGGTACGGGTTCGACGTCAACTCGTAGCTCTGCCCTCCTGTTCCGCTGCACACGCATTCTCTGAAAGCGGCCCTCTACTTTCTGAAGCTCGAAGTACGCTAACCGCGCGCCGATCAATGTTAGCAGCGGAAACCGGTACTAAAAAATATAGGGAAACGAATGCGCCACAGCAACTCACCTTCGCAAGAGTTCTTGATGTGCCCTGGCATCCCTTTCTTCTGCTGTCAGCCAGGTGATTTGCGAAAAGCCGAGCTTCGTGACCACTTGCTCCATCAGCGGCTGAATCTGCCCCCACGCAAGATCAACCCTCGCTGCCTCTGACATATCGTCATCCTTGCCCATATAGCCGAAGGCTGACAACTGAAACACCGTCGAACCGTCGTTCGCTATTTCCTGTGCAGAAACGTATAAGTCAAAACCTAAGCGCTTCTCTAAGATGCACTGTACTTTTGCTGCCTCACGCCCCGAGCCCTTCGGCTTTGTGATTGATAAGCCACCGCTCTCCTGGAGAACATCAGATATGTTGGATAGAATCCTCAAGGCAATCAAAGCGCGATTTCCCTTAGCATCCATTAATTGAGGAGTTACTTTCACATGGAAGATTCCACCCCAAGCGTCAACCATCTGAGCCATTTCAGAAACCCCATCCCTTCCGCTTCGGCGCCCATCCGGCAGCGTTCTCACCAATGGCAATCAAACCTAAGAGACGCAGCTTACACAAAACTATTGACACCTCCTGAAGAGGTATAAAGAGTCGCGTCACACCAACCCACCTTCACCAGCTTTCTTCATGTGCTCTGGCGTCAATTTCCTCTGCCGTCAACCACCTCATTTGCGAGAAGCCTAGCCTAGTGACGATTTGTTGAATCAGCGGCTGAATCCGCTCCCACGCAAGACAAACCTTCGCTCCCTCCGACATGTCGATGTCCTTGCCCATATAGCCGAAGGCTGTCAACTGAAACACCGTCGAGCCGTCGTTTGCTTTTTCGTGTGCAGAAACGAATAAGTCAATCCCTAAGTGCTCCCTCAAAATGCACTGTGCTTTCGCTGCCTCACCTCTGGAGCGCTTCGGCTTCGTGATTGTAAAGCCACCTCTCTCCTGGAGAACCCGTGATATTTCAGATAAAATCCTTAAGGCAATCAAAGCGCGATTGCCCTTTGCATCCATTAATATGGGTGTGACTTGCACATAAAATATCCCGCCCCAAACGTCAACCATTGCAGCCATTTCAAAGACCCCACCCCTTCCGAAAAGCGTTCCAGGTGGCATCGAAGCAATTCTTTGCAGGCGTCCCACAAGTGCCAGCCACGCGATCAGAGAAAAGTACAGGAAGCCGGAGCCGAAACAAAGCGTCGCGCTTAGCCCATGCCTCTGCACCCCTCACTGAAACGAGGTAGTTGGTCGAGCTTGCGACCCAATGCATCCAGAATCCTTTAGCTTCGTATGCAAAGTGCCACGACTCTCCATACTTGCCAACCGCCACACCCATTGTCCCAGCCGATAGGCCAAGCCTCGTCCCTACCGCCGAACCGATGGTAGCACCGGTCCTGAGGGTCAAGCCGATAGCGGGACCCATGTTAGCGGCAAGATCACTGGCATCCATCATGTGAGCAGGAAGTGGTTCGAGAAGGCGTCCATTTGCATCGCAATAGAAATCCCCGCAGATCCGTTTCTGGTCCAAGGAATAAATAAACCTTCCTGGATCCTGCACACTCGGCCCGATCGGCGATTGCTCCGTCCAAATACCACCGATGCTGCCGCAATTGCCTAGCGGTCCTCCACACGATGTAAGGCTTCCGAGGTTGAACGGCGTTCCAGTTATGCCAACTGCACCCGGTCCCCAGATGGCCGCATCGATCCCATTTCCGGCAGCAGAAGCCGCCAGCCCGATCCAGGGGTTCGCTGTGAGCACTCCCGCCACAACTCCGAAAATCGTGCCGAAAATTCCTTCCCCAGTCGGATCGGTGTAGTTGAGCGGACTGTTGTTGACATAGGCATATCCGTTCCAAGTCTGTGGATCCGCCGCATGCGCCCCCGCATTCCCCGGATCTGGACTCGTGAACCGCCCCTGCTCCGCTGAATAGTATCGCGCATTGAAGTAATCCAGACCCGTCTCAGCGTCGCGATTCATGCCGGTAAACTTCGGACTGAAGCCGTCGCCGGACGACGTATACCCGAGCCCCGCCGTCCGTCCGTTGGTTCCCGCGAATAGCTCGACGCCGAAAGGCAGATAGTCGTACCGCCTGGATACATTGCCGAACGAGTCGGTCAACAGCCGAGTGCTACCCAGGTGATCCGCTGTCACGTAGCACGTCGGGGTGCCGCATGCGCTTGGTACAGTCTGGTTCGTGTATTCCGCCGCGAGCTCGCCCGCCGCGTCATAAACATAGGTCGTGACAACGGTTCCGGCGACCTTCTGGACCCTGCGGCCGTCTCCGTCGTACCTGTATGTCGTCGTCACGCCATTGATCGTCGCCGACAATTGCCGGTTCTCCGCATCGTAGCTAAAGCTCCGTACCATCGAGCCAACACCAGTCACATTCCCCGCACTGTCCATCGACCAACCATTGATCTGATTGTTAGCGAAATACCAGTTCGGGCCTTGCGGCGTCTCCAAGGTCAGTGCAGGCAATCCGCTCCGCGCGCTCGTGTCCAGCCAGCGGTTTCCAAGATTGTTTCCGGTCGAATCGGTGTATTTGTATGTCTCTTGCCAGCCAGCCGGCCCCGATTCCGAAGCTGCCGTTAACCGATTGACGCCATCATAGCTGTACGATTGGGTCACAGCCAACCCACCACCTGCGATCCGTTGCGTCCGCAATATCCCATTGTTTCCGGTCGCGCAGGTCACCGCCGACCCCGGGCAATGATAATAGTTCAGGGCCAGGGGCGGCGTCACGCCCGTCTTTCCCGCAGTGAGCCCAGTCATTTGAAAACGATCGTTCCACGAGGTCTGCTCCACGATCCCGTTCCCCAGCGTCATCTTCGGCACACCATTCGCAGCCGTATAATCGATGCTCGCGTAATTAGCCTGCGTCGAATCATTTTGCACCGAACTGATCCGCCCCACCGCATCAGCGAGGTAGTTGAGCTTCCGTCCTGAAGGGTATTGGATCTGAGATAGCTCGTCCGTCAACGAGTAATCATAGAGGAAAGCATAGTTGTTTCCCAAGACCGCTTGCGTGCTGGTCTTGATCCTGCCTAAGGCATCATAGGTGTACGAAGTACTGAATACACCGGCAGTTGGCGACACGCTCACGGACGACAACACACCACGCCTTCCCTGATCGTATCCCCAATTCACCGTTGGAGTGCCCTCCGGGCTGCCATCGATTTTCGTATACGCTTTGCTTGCCGGCCGGTTGAACGCATCGTAGCCCGACATGGTCGTCACCGTGCCGCGCGCATCCGTGCGAGTCAGCGTATTCCCGTTTGCATCATACGTATACTTTTCAAGCCCGGTTGCAGGAAGAGGCGATTGCACACAGTTCGCGGTCCCGGTTTCCGGATTGCATGCCTTCGTGAGCCGGCCTAGCGAGTCGTATTCAAACGCACGGTGTTGGCTGCCCACATCCACTCCTGTCAGGTTGCCTCGGATATCGTAACCATACTGAGTTGCCGTGCCATCCGGCTCGCTCACATTCTTCAGCCTACCAAGGCCGTCCATGCAGCGGGTCGTCGAATTACCGGCTCCGTCCGTTGTCGAAGCACCGGCGCCGGTGCAGGAGGGCGAAACAACGAGGGCGCTGACGCTCGTTCCTGTTGAGGTCGAATTACTTCCCCAAGGAGATGGCATGGCGCTGCCCGAATATGTGGTCATCGTTGTCTTCACCGGGAGATTTGAGGGAGTTGGCACATCGCGCCTCGTGAGTGTCCAACCCATGGTTGCATCACCAGTGGTGAGGTACGGGTTCGACGTCAACTCGTAGCTCTGCCCTCCTGTTCCGAACCGATAAGCTTTTTGCACCTTGTTACCCGCCGCGTCTTGCGATTGATACACCCGTCCCAGAGGATCGAACCACGATTTGGTAATCAATGTTCGCGACGCCGTGTCATCCGCCGTTGTGGTCACTAAGCTGTTGGCGTCATCGTAGTCGGTTGATGTTGCACGACTGAAGCCGGTAGCCGTTTGCAGCACTTTCGTGGTACGGCCAAGATTGTCATAAGTCATGGATGTCGTCACGGAATTATCAGCGTCGGTCTCGCTAGACTGAGCGCCGCTGGCGAAATCGAACACATAGGTAGCCTTGCGGCCTTCAGGCTTTGCTACCGGATTTGGACAACTTGCGCCCGGAGCAGTTCCCACTACCCGAGTCAAGGGATAGAGATTGTTCGAGTCGTAACAGATCAGTGTTTTATTGCCATTCGCATCGGTCTGGCTAGAAACATTGCCATTACTCAGATACGTCAGGTAGGTGCTCACCGACACGCCGTCGGTCCCGGAACGCTGCATCTGAATGGCGTTTGCTGTTGTCAGCGCATTATCATAGGTGAACGTTACCGTCGAGTTACCCAGGCTGTCGGTATAGGGAGCTTGTAACATTCGCGGCGCACTCGTGTTCCAGTAGGCGGTTGTCGCGTAGTAGGTACTTGTTTTCGCACTGAGCGAGGTGCAGCCACTCTGGCAAGCTGACGTAATCATGCCGGTGATTGGATCTCGTGTGATCGCGCTCGCCGGCGCCCAATCGTATTGGGTAGTCGAAACCGTATTTCCATTCGAGTCCTTTTGGAGGTAGGTGACCTTGGATATTCCCCCTAACGGCGTTTCTACGATGTACTGCATATAGGGATTGAAAGGAGTACCAGCCGGAACACCCGGCGCGGCGACATTCGACGTCCAACCATATTCCACAGACGTGCCATCTCGCCTAAACATTTTGCGCGGCACCGCTGGACAAAGATCGCGGGATTTGACCGAAGACGAGCAAAGGTTTGACGTGTACAGCAACTGATAGCTTCCATCGGGGAATGTGATCTGGCTTACGTTGGTGTCTGTCGCCAGCACGGGATACGAGTAGACGTCTGCTGCCCTCGGCATCGTGTAAACCGTTGTCTCCTGGATCGATTGGGCTGACAAAGGTTCAACATAGGCCAGAGTCTTCGATGCAAGTGGATTCAGCGTGATTCCCGGCGCCCGCTGAGACGATGGCGCCGCCGGGAGCGATGTCAGCGTATCGAACTGGTAGAGGTAGTCACTCTTCCATTGCTGACTGCAATTTGAAAGCGCCATTCCAATGCACACCGCCGCCGAGCGCAACTCTCCCCACGTATAGGCTGAGCCAGGGGCCGCACTATAATCGAACGAAAATATGCTAGATGGCCCATTTGATTTCGCGGCTGGCAACTGTACGGATGTGACGACCGGCGCTTGTTGACTGACCCCGGCTCCAACGTTACATAGATACGAAGTATCCGTCACGCCCGCCGCAGAAGTCTGGCAGTAGTATGGCAAATTCGATGCCGCAGTACTGGACCATTGAACAGTTGTGGTAACTCTCCCGTTTGGTCCTGGAGCCGTAATCGTATCCGTCCATGTGCCGCTCGCGTTCGATGAGTAGTTCATGACGACGTTACGGCCTTGCGCGTCCTGTAGCGTTTCTGTGCAGGCAACACCAACGTTGCAGCTTCCAGTAATTGTCAAGTTGTTTCCGTTCCGATCGGTGATCTGATCGGCATCGCTCTCCGTCGCATGCGGCTGATTGGTCAATGCGATCGGACCAGTCACGCGTGTCCCATCCGGAAAGTATGCAGTCCACCTTAAGTTCACCGCGTCGGCTTCCACTCGAATTTGCGATCCATCGGAACTTGCAAATACAAGATTGCCGGCAAGCCGGGCAGCATTTAATCCACAATTCAGGTTTGTATAGCCTGCAAAATCGTAGATTGCATATCCGCCGGTTGAGTCACCCGACAGGCTCGAACTGTCATAGGTGGTACTACCCGCAACCGCACTGATGAGGCGGAGCGGGTGATTCGCTCCATCGGGAGTAGTGAAGAATGTCTTGTACCAGTTGGCCGCCTGAGTCGAGGTCACCGCGCCGCAGGTTGCAGAGTTGAATACTGAGATTCGTGTTTGCGACCAAAGTGTGTACTTATAGCTATAGTTCCAGCCTCCACCATGAGCGCCTGGAACGTAGTAGATACGCAGCATGTTTGGCTTGTCAGTCGGCACTTCAGTCTTCGCATCGAATATGGTGCTGTTGTAAACCAGGTTGACCCCGGCGCTGAATCCGCCCGGTCCAGCCGGCAGATTCGCGGCCGGTATCGAGATCATCATGTTGCCATTCACTGCATTCACCGACTCGATATTGCCAGGAGCATAGGCAGATGTAGATACCGCGCCCGACCCTGATGAAGCATTCGGTGGGTCCGTCCCCGGCCCGCTCTGAGCTGCAAGCGGCCGTTCGGACGCGAAAGTGATCAACATCATTACGGCACAGATTTGAATACAGGTTCTAAATGGTTGTTGCATCTCTCCCCCTCTTATGGAACAAATTTCGTCGTTGCTTCTGCGAGCCCGGTAACAGCCTGCTGTTGCTGAAACTTCAGCACCTGCTTCCCGTTCTCCAGTCTTGTAATCGTTCCTGGGAACCACTGGTCGCTGCTTTTCACCCAGTTTGTAAACTGCGTTTGGATTACTTGCTGTTGATTTGGCCCGCTATTGGTAACCGTTCGCACTTCCGCGATCAGGTTGGTTCGATTGTCAATCGCGATGAATAGCTGTTGCTGGAGCGCCTTACCTTCAGCAAGACCCTGGCGCTGGGCCGGTGCAAATGCGAATACAGTCCAGTATGGTCCTGTGTAGTTTAATGTCTTCGTCCCGTCCGGACGAAAATTTGAACCGAGTCGACGCAAGCTGCCACCGCTAGCCATCTGCAGAAGCCAGGTATCTGGAAAGTGCGCCAGTAAACTCTCTGCTATCGCATCGTCATTCGCCGTTGTGCCACCACTTTTGGTCTTAAACCCTGTGCCGTCAAATGTCACCGCGCGCGAGTTGTCTTCTCGGTACGACAAGTAACCAGGCGCCTGAATTTCTATTTGCGCAGCTCTACTTCCATTCGAGTCTGCTAGCGTTCCGACAATCGTGAGACGCGCCTTTTCAGCGCTTGCCATGCGAAGCCCAGACAACTCATGGAATGTAGCGAGGCGGCTAGGCAGACTCGATGGTGTGATGTACACGCCACGGTTTAGCGCATCTCCAGGCGTATTGGGATTCTGTGCCTGTAACAGGAACGCCGTAAGGAGCATGATGACTTTAGATATGTTCACTATCTTTAATTCTTTCTCTTATTCTCAAGATGATCGTTGAGGAACGGGCTGGCAAGGCTCTGCTTCTATTAAACCTGACAGCTTCAGATGAACCAGTGATCGCGCATGGACCCAGCACGGATGCATCCACCACGCGTTTTCCTTGTTCCCTTACTTAATTGATTCCACAGCTTTAACATCAGTCGCGGCGAGTTGAATCGTCGCCTCGGCAGCATCCGCCTTTACCTCGACATCGATATCACGATCCGGCAGATCGACGCGCCGCTTGGCCACGATGTCCTCCACAGCAAATCCCGGACTCATCACCCTCACTTTGTAGCTATATCCCTTGGGAACTAGAACCTCGTAGTCCTTTTGCTTCGCTTTTGAAGCGGAGGAAGGCAAGACCGGTGAACGGCCCACCGCCTCATTCCAGATTTCCATCAGCAGGATCTTTGCGCTGTCTTTGCCGAGGTTGTTCGCGAGGATGTCAGCTTGATCATCGATCGATACCTTAACGATGGCGCCTTCTTCAAAAACAAGCTTGATCGCCGCTTGCTTTGCATTTGGACTGGGAGTAGTCACATATACTCCCCTCCGATCCCACACACAAGGATTTAGCATCCGAGTGCCCCCGCCCCCCGCGCATACTCGGTACTTGCCTGATGGAATCGAGCTAAAGAGCGCTACCCCCTTCTCGTCAACCACCGCTCGATATTGTAGGTTTTGGGGAATGGCGGGCGGATCGGGTTCATCCAGTAGAATCACTCGCGCACCTGTCCAAGCCTTGCCGGAAGGATCGGCTAGTTGAACGGCCAGACTGACGTCGCCTTGCGAATATGCCAACGTGGCGCAGAGCAAAATTGCTCCGAGAACATGTTTCATGGTCGGGTTCCTCACTGTATCTAGTTGGTACCGGTGAAGGTGCCGACATATTGGCGAATCGCGGGCTCGTTTACGTCGATTCCATAGGAACTGACGTAGACTCTCATCGTACCGATGAAGCCAGAATTTTTCATCTTTAGATTCATATGTAAGTTGAAAATGTTTGTTGACATCATATGCCTGCTTACATTTCCGTCTAGCTCGCAATTGAAAGAGCTACCTGTTCCAATGACCTGTGTGTTATACCCGGTTGTTGACAGCGGAAGGATCGCGGTTGAATCTGCGCTACTACCACCACTTGCGGAATTCGCTACCCGAGCCTGAGCATACATTGGAGCCATATTCGCTCCTGCGGTATATACATCGAAATTTACAGCGCAAGCATATGTAGGAGCCCCTTGAGCATCGAGCGTATTCCGAACCTCGAGTTGGATGAAGCGAATTGTCCAGGACCCGTTCTGACTTGCCGCTCCGTAATCGTAGAACTTTGCAACATTGACAGGGACAGATACGTTCATTGGATTCGTGTAGAGGAGGCTAAGTGCATTCGGGACATAAGAGGCCTTTGCCACGGTTGCAGTCCCCTCAATAGCCTTGCATGCATCAAGCGGATTCAACGTGGTGGCAGTTACTAGAACGCTCGCTGGTTGAGTGGCAGGGTCGGACGTGTAGTACGAGATCATCGGATCGCCATTGTTCACTCCATCGAACCAATTGCCAGCTGTGGTATTCCGCTTCCAAGTAACGCCATAGCTTGCGGCCGCGCCAGTACGCTTGGCTGTAAAGTTCGCCATCTGGTATGGATAGACCGTTGCCGATGGGGGATCAACTACGATAGTTCCGCAATCGACAACAACAAGGGTTAGCGGCAGATCTCGCGTGAGCGTGCCATTTGTGGCTCGAAAAGTTATTGTATAGGTCCCGACCGGAGTTGGAGTCCCTGTCGTCACGTCTAGAGTGATTGCTACTGTCCCTTGATTCGTTGCGCTTGGAGGATTGAAGTTGCGGGTAGCGCCGGGAGGGAGATTCAGCACTGAGAAATTGACTTGCCCAGTAGCCCCCGTACTGGTGTATTGAATACTGTACGTTACTTTTGAGTTGATGGTAGCAGCAGATTTCGTTGCGCCACTAGAGGTCAAAGAGAAATCCACACCGGGAACAACTGTAAAGCTGACATTATCCGTGACGCTCGTCCGCTCCGCACTGGCGGCCGTAACTGTAGTTCCAGTATTCGTACTCACAGCAGCGGCAGTGAATGTGACTGATTGTCCAGAGGAACTTGTCGTCGGACTGATGCTCCCTGAACTGCCCGCACTATTCGTCCAGGTGACATTCGTATTGTCTGCGTTGGTGACCGTCGCGGAGAAGGTCCTTGTGGTACCCCCCGTCAGATTGGCCGTATTCTTGGGAGTCAGACTGATTCCGACACTAGAGCCAGCGCTCAGTGCGACCGTCGCGGTTGAGCTGACTGAGCTGCTGTAGCAGCTTTCTGCTTTCAGCGTCACGGAGCCGATCGTATTCACCGTAGAAGGAGCGCGATAGGTTGTCGTGCTGGAGCAACTTGTACCGGTGGAAACACTCCCTTGGCTAGAGTTTCCGCTCGGACCGCTGAGAACGCTCCATTTCACCAGAGTCGATTGACCTGGCGGAACATTTGCAACCGAGGCGCTAAACTCTCGGGTTGCATATGGAGACAGATTTCCAGATCCTGTAGAAGTCACGGTCACCACACCACTCCCAGTCGGATTGAAGTAGAGGGTGCGAATTGCTGTACGGGGAGTCCCGGTCGTGCTGGCGGCCAAGATCGGCACCGCGATAAAGGTCGACAGATAGGTTGGACTTGAGTAAGTTGTCGTGGTTCCCGTTGCGGCGCTCAGCGACCCGCCTGAACTGCCGACCACACTCCAGTTGACAGATTCGGATGCCGTAATCGTCTCGCTGCCGGGTCCGCTACGATTTCCCCCAGGATTACTCAATTGAAGAACGCCTGTAGCATTCGCTGGAACTGGAGTTGCACTCGCGGAAGTGACTTCTAACCGCATGCCTACCGGGTTTGGCGATGAACCAGTATTTGAGATTAGGAAGTCGATTTCGTTCACGCCGGGCAGTAAATATTGAGTAAAAGTAGCCCCCGAAAGCGTAAACGTTGCCTCTTGGTTATAGGTGGCTCCGGGCACGGTCGTCACCGGACGGCCATTGACGTAGATCTCTCCGGCGTTGTCAGCAACAAGCTTCGCAGTGATTGATACGGTTGAGAGGTTATAGCAACTGAGATCGATCTGCTGCCGAAACACGTAGATGCCTGTTGCTACATCCACAGCCCCAGCGTGCGTGCTAATCCAGCGTGCATTGGCAGTATTGCCAAGGGAGAGTGCGGTTGTAATGGCATCGGTTGTGCTCGCACCACCGTAGGGTCCAGGGTAGGAGACCAGCTTAAAATTTGCATCCACCGTCCCGTCTCCCGCCAAGGCACCTGCTGTCGTATTGCCGGTACTGCGGAAGGGGAGATTAGTGGGAGCTGCCGCACAGTATCCAGCATTCGCGTTCTCGATCGCTATCACCCTGCCGTTTAAGCGGATGTATTCCTTCGACAGAGTCTGCCCAAATCCGGGCACTACGAGCAAGTAAAGAATGAGCAGATGTACACTAAGTCGGGCAGCAAGTGCGTGCATGTGGTCGTATTGTTATAGCATTTGCAGGGTCCTGAAGCAACAATTAGTCCGATTTCGATCGTTTGTTTATTTTACAGTCAGTCCGGCGCGCCACACTTCCGTTAACCTTGAAAACCATACCAAACAGTATGATTACTGCCGGTTAGTCCCGATTCTGACGCTGCCTCCTCAGAGTCGCCCTTTTCGTCGCGGCCTCTCTCCATTAGCCCCACAAATTACCAGTACTTAACCATGCAGAACTTTCCGTGTCTTGTCGATTTCACCGGTAAAACCTACTTAAGATATCCAAGAACTCCTCTTTTCTCCGAGTTAAGTGCCGCAATGGAGCACGTGCATCGGAAGCATGTCGCCTGTATTTTTAATCACATAGGGTGCATTTGTGGGAGATGAGCTCAAGGCACATTCACCGCGCACATGGCAGCATGCTAAGGGCTGTTAACTCCGCTTTTCCACTGGACTTTAGGTGCACATCCTCCGTTCCGATCGCGGGACTCTAGGTGCAGCCGCACGGGACTTTAGGTGCACTCTCTATATTTCCTGTAGCACCTGTAGAAGAAACCAGTAGTAGGCAACCCAGTCGCGTTGAAATGTGGAGTTCTGAGACCGTCCTATCATTCCGACGGGGACTCGGAGAAGCCTGACAACGAGCTCCGAATGGGCAGTCTCTGCGACCTAAGTAGCAGAACTTTGTCACACCTACCCACTCAGCCACATCTACTACAATCGCTAACACACAGGTATGGAGGACAGGAATGCGTCCCTTCTGGCTCGTTTCGTTGTTGACCGGCCTCTCGAATCTCTACGCAGAAGGCCCGGCCGAAGCACTAGCGAAAGCCGACAGCCTAGCAGACCTCCGAGCCTGGAGCCGCGCGGAACCGTTCTTCATCGAAGCTGAGAGAGGCTTCACACAAGTTGGCGACTCCCGAAATGCGCTCTATGCCACGCTCGGGCGAATTCGCGGCGAACTTCCACGAAGGTCCAACGCTGAGGTTTCTCAACAACTGGCCGAGATCCTCGAATCTCCGCTAGCGATAACGGACGACAGGATCCGCCTCAGATGCCTGGTGATCAAGGGCGAGACAGACGAAGACTACGACGCCCTCCTCGCTGAACAAGATTGGCGCGAAGCACTTTCCATTGCGAAACGCCTAAACGATAACCAATGGGTGAATCGAGCCAATGGCGAGCTGGGTATCGTAGCAGCGCTGCAAGGAAAAACAAGCGAAGGACTATTCCTACTCGCCAGCGCACTAAAGGCGGCAGAGGAAAGCCAAGACTTATCGTCCGTAGTCCGTTGGCTCAGCATCATCGGCCAAGGCTTCATTCAGTTCGGGAGACCGGAGGAGGCACTCAAATATTTTGATCGAGCTCTTGCGGCTGGCAGCCCGGTGGAAGAATTGCGCTATCCCTTGATGGCATATGCGGGGAAAGTAAACGCACTCACAAAGCTCGGACGGACCAAAGAAGCGAGAGAGCTTCTAGCATCGGCGCTCACCGTAGCGCGTGACCACGAGAGTCTAGGCTATCAGGCCGAGCTGCTGCGAACCGACGCACTCTTGGCTGAGACTGCCGGACTCCGCGATGAAGCAATCGCGATATTGCAGCAAGCTCTCCAATTCGCTCGAAGCGCATCCGCAAACAGAATTCTCGCTGAGATCTATCTCGATCTTGGGCGACTTCAAATTGCCGCGGGCCAAAAGAAGGATGCAGCAAATTCCTTCAAGTCAGGTGTGGAGGTTGCCCGCTCCATGCGAGAGCGCCTCCTCACCCCTCGCCTCCTAGCAAAATTCGCCGAGAGCGAACGATCTCAAGGGCGGGCAGTCGAGGCCCGGGAACTCCTTCAAGAAGCCAGCGAAGTTACTGAGGGCCTCCTAGCTGGCGTTTGGAGTCCATGGGTGAAATCTCGTCTCGTCGGGATCATGGATGAGGTCTTTCTTGCGCGGGTTCGGCTCGAAACCGGCATGGGCAGCGCCCCCGATCGACTATTGCCGATCATTGAGCAAGCACGAGGACGGGCCCTTACCGATTTGCTGATGGGCAGAGGACAAGGGGAGCGGAACACAGCAGTGGCGGCCAAGGAAGGGCAGCGTCGAATCTCCGCGCTGCAAACACAACTCTGGGGTGTAAAAAGCGCGGTCGCACGACAGAGACTACTCGACAAGATCTTTCGGGCTGAGTCAGACATGATGGCTGTCTCAGTCCAAGAAGATCGGAAGCGGCAAGTTGAACTCAAACGGAATCCGCTCCGGATGACGAATCTTCGGCAAGTCTTAGCGCCGGATGAAATGCTCCTTGAATACGTAGTCGATGACCCTGCCTCATTTGTGCTCATCGTCACGCGCGAACAAGCTTCGATTCAAAAGCTCCCAGGCCGAACCCAGCTGAAGAAGAGCGTGGATATCGCATGGAAGGCCATTCAAGCTGGGCAAGACATTGATGCAACGCTTCCATTACCAGAACTCATCCGCGTCCCCAACATCGAAACAAAAACTCGAATTATTGTAGTGCCAGACGGCGACCTCCACCGCCTACCCTTTGAACTCCTCACGACGTCCAAGGGAGCCAGACTCCTTCAATCGCACGCAGTCTCTTATTCGCCATCAGCTACGGCCCTATATTTCATCAGGTCCCAACCACACCGAGACATGCCTAGGAACTTGTTGAAAAATACCCCTCTACCGCGAATATGATGGTATCTGGATGAGGATGTATTGAATCATTGCTCAAAATTGAACCTGCCCGCGCTCCCGCGATAGGCCGAAAACCATTGATTTTGGGCCATTTTCCGTCATTTAGGCACACTGCTCCTGCAGGGTTTTGACTCGAAGCAGATTGTAAGCTGCGGCTGTATAAGTGACCAGCCATCCGACCTTATCGATTCCCCGCAGCTTGATCTTTTTCAGTCCGCCCGTTTGCTTCATCCATCCGAAGGCCTTCTCTACAAGCCACCTCTTGCTGAGGCTCATGCGATACCCTTCATGCCTTGTCGTACGCTGATCAATGGCGCTTCTGCGATTCTTGTTGTTCTGCGCCACATGTGGGGTCACTCCCAACTCGCGCACTGTTTTGACAAAGTCCTTGCGGTCATAAGCTTTGTCGGCCCCCAGCGTTATGCGTTTGCCGGGCCGCGCTATTTTGGCCGCCATCAATAAGGCGGCATCGGCTTCGCCATGACCATCGGCTTGCGTGCTCATCACCTCACGGATCAAACCATTGCGGTTCTCGATCACAATGTGGCCGAGGTAGCTGAGCTTGGCTTCCTGCCCATTCCCCTTCTTGTACAAGC
Source organism: Bryobacter aggregatus MPL3 (assembly GCF_000702445.1). Taxonomy (NCBI): domain Bacteria; kingdom Pseudomonadati; phylum Acidobacteriota; class Terriglobia; order Bryobacterales; family Bryobacteraceae; genus Bryobacter; species Bryobacter aggregatus. Next base: position 2,492,367 of record NZ_JNIF01000003.1, on the reverse strand, counting down.
GGGCATCTGGATCTGTCTTGGACTCGTGCGTTTCATTGCTGCGCTTCTCGCCGTGGAACTGCTTGCCATCTTTGGGGCCTTCGCCATCTTTTCGTTGAAATCTCTTCTGTCCTGCCCAGGCTTCGATCAGCGTTCCATCCACCGTGAAGTGCTCATCGGACATGAATCCAGAGGCCAACTCATTGACCCGGCTAAAGAACTTCTGCGCGACCTCTTCATTCAACAGCCGCTCCCGGTTCTTGCTGAATACGGCGTGGTTCCAAACCGGCTCATCGATCTCAAGCCCAATGAACCAACGGAACAACAGGTTGTAGTCCAACTGCTCCATTAGCAAGCGCTCGCTGCGCACCGAGTAGAAGATTTGCAACAACAACGCTCTGAGCTGACGCTCGGGCGGAATCGAAGGACGCCCCACTCGCGAATACATCTGCTCAAACTCTCCATCCATGCTCTTGAGCAACCCGTCTACCAGTTGCCGTACTTTCCTCAGTGGATGGTCCTCTGCGATCCGATCTTCAAGGTTCACGTAGCTGATCAGGGTTCTTTGTTGCTGGTCGGTTCCGCGCATAAAACATAGATGCTCTAAAATATTTCAGCGTCACATCCAGCGGCGAGTTTTTCAACAAGTTCCTAGGGCCCTTCTCGCCGTTGCCGCTTCCCCAGATTCAAAAACAACACCAGACAAAGCTGGCTCGGGTAAGGTGGCGCGCGGCTTCTATGACATTGACGGAACAGAACTACCAAGTCTGCCAGCCGCGAAAGCCGAAGCAACGCTCGCGTTTGACACACTACCGAATCCAGGGAATCGTCTCCTCGTCAATAGCGACGCGACGGAGTCCGCGATCAGGCGACTCAATCTTAGAGACTTTGCAGTAGCCCACTTCGCAGTGCACGGATTGCTGAGTTCCAGCTTTCCAGAGCGATCCGCACTAGCACTTAAGCCGGAAGGCCAGGATGACGGATTCCTTCAAGCGCGAGAGGTGCTAGGGCTCCGAATGAATGCCCAATTGGTGACGCTCTCCGCCTGCAATACCGGGAGCGGCAGACTCTTCGGGCAAGACGGAGTATCCAGTCTCGTGCGGCCCTTTCTCGCTGCAGGCGCACGAGCCGTGGCCGCAAATCTATGGACTGCTGACGACACCTTCAGTCTGGCCCTGATGAAAGAGTTCTACCAGGAACTTGCAAAGGGAAAGGCCAAAGCAGTCGCGTTGCAGCAGGCAAAGCTAACGATGATCCGCCAATTTGGAAAGACAGCCACACCGAAATTCTGGAGTGGATTGATCTTGTTCGGCGAAGGATCCGAACCGGTGGTCTCAAACAAATAGGAGTCGGCCAAATGACAACAATCCATCAATCGCAACGGAAAGAGATCTTCCGAAAGGTGGTCTCGACAACGGCGGAGAAGTTCGCGGATCCGAAAATGAATGGCGTGAACTGGGCTCAAGTCGCACGCGAAACAGAAGATGCAATCGTTTCAAGCGAAGATCCAGCGGAGTTCGAAAAGCGAATCAACGAGTTACTGCAACATCTCGGAACAAGTCACATCGGCTTCTTCCAAGGAGAGCGGCCAAAGAGCCCTGGGCGGATCGCGATCTCCGCGACATTCCTCAAGGCCGATACTGCTGATGGCTCTCGCTGGATGTTTCAAGACGTCCATCCGGGTGGTCTAGCAGGCAACGCTGGAATCGAACCAGGTGATGTCCTACTCCAGTTGGACGGCATAGAGATCGTGCAGCCAGTCGCACCCACCTTCGCGCTCGCGACAGACCACAAGCTCACAATCCGGAAGCGAAACGGCAATATAAGCAGCGTCAACGTCTCAGTCCCACCTTCGCAAAGTAAGAAGCGTCCCCTCATCGTTCCAGACCAAGTAGTGACAAGCCGCAAGCTGGACGCAACCACGGGCTACATCCGAGTCAGTATGTTCCCCGGAGTGTTAGGAATCGATGTGGCTCGAGACATTCTCGCAGCAGCCCAATCATCGGAAGCCCAAAAACTAGTTATTGATCTTCGGGGCAATAGTGGCGGCGGCATCGGCTGCTTGCGACTCATGAGCCTGCTCTGTCCCGACAAACGCGGAGTGGGCTTCACTTTCGGCAGAAAGCAGATCGCAGCACGCGCCAGCAAGGAAGCCCTTCCCGTCTTCGACAAGATTCCGTCAAGCCAATGGGGCATCTTACCCCTGCTGCTAAAGTTTGGACTCGCTGGACGTTCCGTAGCGGTCTCATCCGAAGGATTGGGAGGCGCACCGTATCACGGCAAAGTCGCGTTGCTCATCAATGAACACTCCGCGAGTGCAAGCGAGATGGTCGCGGCGTTTGCTTCTGAGTACTCGCTGGCCCAACTCATCGGAACGAGCACCCCGGGCAAATTGGTCGCAGCCAACTCGTTCAAAGTCGGGCATGGCTATCGCATCGCCTTACCGGTGGGCGTTTACTACACCTGGCAAGGAACGAAGCTAGAAGGCCAAGGGGTAAAACCCCACGTTGAAGTTCCTACGCTCCCGCAAGATCTCCTAGCCGGAGAAGACTCGGTGTTGGCCAAGGCGCTTGAACAGCTCAACTAACTCCGCCTTCACTGCACTTGAAGAGGGAAATATCGCCAATCCTCGGGATCCTTCTTCAAGGCCAACGTGTAGCGCCCCGGGGCCACTCGAGTCAAATCTAGTTCGGTCGAGATGCTCGTCACTCCATCGACCAGAGTCGCGATGGGCTTAGACGTCATGATCGGTTCGAGATTCGAGTCCAGAACTTTCAGCGCATACTCTCCAGTCGCCGAAGCGACTGGCAACACCAACACAACATTCTGCCGACTCCGCGTCATCGCAAGCGGTGATAGGGATCTAGACGGATCCTCACTTCGGGTCACAGCAAACGGACGAAGATCCAATATCGTCGCCGGAAGCTTCACACCAGGCTGAGTGACACTCGCGACACTGGGAGACATCGGGCGAAGCCTGACATACCAAGCCACCCCAATAGCAACAAGGAGAAGCGCAACCGCCGCGACCCAAAACGGAGAAAACTTCCGAGTCCGAACTTCAGCGCCAAGCTGTCGCTGCATCTCGCGGATCTCGTTGTAGCAAGGCGAGCATTGCGAGACATGTACATATTGGGGATCAGCCGCATCACGCTTTCTAAGTGCCAACTCTCGGAGCACGTCAGGGGAAGGACATCCCACCCGCTCCGGATTTGGATTCGCATGCGCCAGCATGTCCTCAATTGGCTTGAAATCGTCTTCGTTCGCCATGAATTCTCAATCAGCCCAGAGTGTCTTTCATCACGCTAAAACTTAGAACAGCACCATTCGAGCTCAAACTCAACTTACCGTTCTCGTTCACTTGCGAAAACGGTCTCGAAGCCGCTGCATGATCTTGTCAACTGCGGCAGTAGTCAACAATAGCGCGCCAGCCACTTCTCCGCTCGTATATCCCAAAGTTCTTAGCGTTGCGCATCGCTGCTCGACCCGGCTCAGTTGGTCATAGATCTCACGCGCATACACGTGATTGAGGAGTTGCTCGGAAGTTCCACTGCAGCTCGCCATGGTCGAAAGTCTCTTCTCACCAGCAGGCCCCGCAACCGAACCACACTTCACTCGTTCTTCCGAGCGCCGAAGCTCCGACACCGCAAGATTGTTGAGTAGTTTCCAGGCGAACCCCTCTGGGTGCTCAATCCTCTGTAGCTGCTCTTGCTTGCAGTAGATCTGCCCTGCACGATCAAAAAGATTTCGGATCAAGCTCTCTTCCTGGATCCTCTCAAACTTCAGACGGAACCTCGTCTCTAGGAACTTGTTGAAAAACTCGCCGCTGGATGTGACGCTGAAATATTTTAGAGCATCTATGTTTTATGCGCGGAACCGACCAGCAACAAAGAACCCTGATCAGCTACGTGAACCTTGAAGATCGGATCGCAGAGGACCATCCACTGAGGAAAGTACGGCAACTGGTAGACGGGTTGCTCAAGAGCATGGATGGAGAGTTTGAGCAGATGTATTCGCGAGTGGGGCGTCCTTCGATTCCGCCCGAGCGTCAGCTCAGAGCGTTGTTGTTGCAAATCTTCTACTCGGTGCGCAGCGAGCGCTTGCTAATGGAGCAGTTGGACTACAACCTGTTGTTCCGTTGGTTCATTGGGCTTGAGATCGATGAGCCGGTTTGGAACCACGCCGTATTCAGCAAGAACCGGGAGCGGCTGTTGAATGAAGAGGTCGCGCAGAAGTTCTTTAGCCGGGTCAATGAGTTGGCCTCTGGATTCATGTCCGATGAGCACTTCACGGTGGATGGAACGCTGATCGAAGCCTGGGCAGGACAGAAGAGATTTCAACGAAAAGATGGCGAAGGCCCCAAAGATGGCAAGCAGTTCCACGGCGAGAAGCGCAGCAATGAAACGCACGAGTCCAAGACAGATCCAGATGCCCGCTTGTACAAGAAGGGGAATGGGCAGGAAGCCAAGCTCAGCTACCTCGGCCACATTGTGATCGAGAACCGCAATGGTTTGATCCGTGAGGTGATGAGCACGCAAGCCGATGGTCATGGCGAAGCCGATGCCGCCTTATTGATGGCGGCCAAAATAGCGCGGCCCGGCAAACGCATAACGCTGGGGGCCGACAAAGCTTATGACCGCAAGGACTTTGTCAAAACAGTGCGCGAGTTGGGAGTGACCCCACATGTGGCGCAGAACAACAAGAATCGCAGAAGCGCCATTGATCAGCGTACGACAAGGCATGAAGGGTATCGCATGAGCCTCAGCAAGAGGTGGCTTGTAGAGAAGGCCTTCGGATGGATGAAGCAAACGGGCGGACTGAAAAAGATCAAGCTGCGGGGAATCGATAAGGTCGGATGGCTGGTCACTTATACAGCCGCAGCTTACAATCTGCTTCGAGTCAAAACCCTGCAGGAGCAGTGTGCCTAAATGACGGAAAATGGCCCAAAATCAATGGTTTTCGGCCTATCGCGGGAGCGCGGGCAGGTTCAATTTTGAGCAATGATTCAATACATCCTCATCCAGATACCATCATATTCGCGGTAGAGGGGTATTTTTCAACAAGTTCCTAGAGGTCGGAAGATCAATTGAATGCGCTCGTCAAGCAGCTGCCCTGCTTCATCGAGAAGCCGGAGCGCTGTTGATGCGTCCAATGATGCTTGCGGATTCATACGGCAGATCTCAGTTTCTTCTTTCAGTAGTCAGGTTTCAAGCCTTCTTTGCGACTTATCGGTTAGAGGGCTAAACATGCTCCCCGATCATAATCATCAAGACGACCTACCTTATCCCGATCCTTCCAAACAGATACCGGACTCCACCAATGCTGTTACACCAGACTGCATCATCGAAGCGTTAGAAATCGCACCCGGGCAATCCTCCGTTTACGCAATTGAAATGGAAAGAGGAGAGTCCATGACCGTCTCCGGCTGTGCGAGTGAGCTAATCTCGATTTGGCTGTGTACCGACACAGAATACGATCGCTGGCTCGACTCCCAGAATGAGGAAATTGAACTGATCCAGCAGATGAACGACGTCGAGTCGTTCGAGTTCTCGTTCCAGGCTCCGCAGAGGGATGTCTATGCAATCGTTATCGAAAACCCGAACCCTTCCTCCGATGAAGTATTGATATGCATTCAGCGTCCCCTACCGCAGAAATGACCGCATCCCACCTAGCGAAGACTCAGCGAGCCCTTGCTCGCAAGCCAATAAGCGAGTCCTGTGTTGACGATGATGTTCATGGAAGAGCCACGATCTTCCGCGATCTTTTTGATCTTCTTGTGAAGTGGACGCGGAAGTGAGATCGTCGTGTCTCGCACCATCTTCTCTTCCACACTGACAAGCGCGACTGATGCCAGATCGATTGACTGCAGCGCCTCGATCGCCATCACCGAGAGATCTCCGCGATACCGGATCAATGTCCGCAACGCCTCATTGACACCTTCATTCAGCCGAATCGCCAGCTTGATGATCGGATCCTGAGCGGGCATCACCTTCTTGACAACCCTTCTCGGAGGCTTAACAGGGTCGAGGCGGACGACGGGCTTCTTGGGTTCGGACATTGTCTTTGTAAAACTCTAGACAAATTGTACAGCCCTTACTGCGCAGCCTACCCTGCCCCATTCGAACTACCCTAGTGCCGCTCAGCGCGATACGGTCCTTCAAAAACGATGTCTCGGTTGACTCTGACATTGAATCGATAGCCAACCGGTACCTTGATCGTAGGCGGAACATTCAGGTTCCTCCGTGTGACGTCAGATCCTAGTTGAGAGAGTTCCCTGCCAACCGCGCTACCCGTAACCTCTGTAGCCGAAGGATAGCCGAGAATTCCACCTCGCCGACTCTGAGAAAGCTGAAAGGACACACTGAATAAACTCGTGAGCAACCCAAAGCCCAGGAGCCTTCTATAGTGATTGTCAACCTCGTAGCGCAGCCCTGTATTCCCCTTGGCATCCTGCCCCACCATGCCTTCGAGATCTATCGAAGAAGCATCTGGATAGATGATCCGACTCCACGCCACCTGCAGACCGCTCTGACCGTAAGTCACTCTCGAGTCGTAGATGCCGACAAGACGAGCACCCTGCGGAATGAGCAAGTACCCACCGGTCGCTGTATCGAAGACATTCTCCCGAACGAGAGCTTTGATCTCACCAGGAAGATCCGAGTTCAGTGATTGCTCCAAGACGGCGGGGATGTCCCAGCCGGCCTTCAGTTCATAGCGACTGATTGCCGCGCCGCGAGTCGACTCTAAGTAGCTGCTCTTCCCGGCCTTGCGAGCCGAAGCTAGGAAGTCCTCTTTGCGGTCCTGAGCGGCCTGCGCGTCATGCTCATCACTAGCTCCCCCTGAAACCACCCTGCGGGCTTGAGTTGGAGCATTCGACTGAGCAGATCGTCCCCGCACCGCTTCCAGCAGCTTCGTAATTTGATCGATGTCCCCTCCTGGCGTAGGCAACGAGCCGCGTGACTGACTTCCGACATTGGCCACATCGCGCCCTGAAGTTGGAGAATTGATGGCTTCTTGCTCGCGCTCATATGCGGACAACAAGCGTTTCTCTTCAAGGCTAGGCTCCCTGTATTGAGGAGAGTTCGACGCTTCTGGATGCGCAATCACGGGATTATAGCTCTGTGAACCCGACTGCGGTGACATTGTGAGTGGAGCCATCGCATCACTTGGCGTCTCGTCATTAGGAGGAGCCAAGGTCGAAGCGCCTGGGCGGTCTGGAACTTGTGCAGCGACAAGCTTACCGGCATCCGATGCAGCAGTAATTCCTCGCAACTCCTCTGTTGCCGACCCCACCTGGAACTGCTTCTGTCCACGCGTATAGATTCCGTATCCGATCAGCCCAACCACAACAAACACAATCAGGAGCGCGACCATTCCAGCTCGCTTACTCAGGCGAACTGGCGACGGAGGTTCCGGATGCAAGTCGAGCCCGGATGGCGACTCGATCTCTTTTACCGGATTCACCTTGAGCCTCCTTGCTTCCCAAAATTCGCATCAAGCGCCTTCTGCGGCTTTAGCTTTCCTCGATATGTCCCTCGAATGATCTCCGCCCGTTGCGCCGCCTTGCCCACACCGAGAATCAGTGCGCCTCGCTCGAAGAGTCGATCAACGATGTACATCTCGCCCTTCACTCGATAGTTCACCATCTCAGCCCCATCAGCCCCAATCACAACCAGCACAGGGGCCTCTCGATTCGCAGCCTCAGGAGTCATCTGAATGAACGTCTTTTTGCCATCATCGACCACTCGAACAGGCCGAATATGGGGATTTCGACTCTCGATCCTGTACTCGAAGTAGAGATTCTCCAACGACGAGACTGGCGACACCGACGCATCTTCCCTCTCCGCCTTAAGTCGCTGCTCCTCCTTCGCCAGATGCAACTTCCACTTGCGAAGCTCATCTTCTGGATATGCAAAAGCGACTCTAGCCAAGTACTCTTCTGGCTTCGAGATGAGCCGCAGATAGTATGCCCGGCGATCAGTCGTCAACAATAGATTCGTATCGAGTCCCACTTGCTTCGGCTTGAGAACGATCAGCGGAGTCACTCCATCACCCTGTCCGACACTCGCGGCGGCGATGGTCCATCGGACCGCGTCGCCGATGTGAGGTTCTCCCACCAAGTGCTCCCCGGCCTCAAGCTCAATAATGCACACTCGCAAGGGCGCGCAAACGACAGTGGGTAAACCCGCACCATACGTGTAGAGCACACGCCCATCCTTCCCTGGCGCTGGCGGACTGGCTTCCTTCATCCATGCTTGTCCCACAGCAAGCGCCTCTTGCGCGGACTTCGGCAACGCGACTTCCCGAGCTGGATTGAAGTCCTTCGGAAGCTCTGTACGCGTAGTAGACTCACCGGGACCAATGCTCGCCCGTGCATTGGCCGGAGGCGGAGATGGAGGAACATCGAGCGATTGTATGAGCTGATCGAATGGGTACTTCTCCGGTAGCGGCACTCCATCTGGCGGTCTCCGCTTCAACTCAATCGGCGCTTGCTGCCCCCAGATCAGTCCACCAACAATCACGAAACACACCAAGATGATTTTCATGCAGCTCCCCTTCCGATCTGCCTACAGTACTCGCGACCAACTGAGGTTCGTCACATAGATTCCGAGCGGATTCAATCGAATGAGACGTTCGTTAGAGGGAGGATTTACAGCGATTGTAAAAGAGCCCTTCCACCGCTCTTCCCCCTCAACCTGGCCCGACAGCCCCCGGATCGTCTCGGACCACTCCACCTGGTAGGTCTTCTCACTCGTCGCAAAAGCGGCTTTTACCTCAACATCAACAGTCCGAAGTTGCGCACGCACATGAGGAGGAGCCAATCGATAGAAATCCCCCACCTCCACCTGCGCTGGACTGCCACTCGCGATCATCGTGTAAACCCGGTCAATGGCCTTCCGCTGCGCCACGCCGTCAATCGTTACCATCCGAAGGTCGCTGACCCAGTGAAAGAGCGCCGCACGCTTCAACTTGTCGTCCGCCGCCGTCGTTTGATCCGCCGGCCCTGATGCCATCATGCGACCAAGGTTGTCGATCGCCACTACGTATGGAACTACCTTGTTCTTCAGCGCCAACGCGATCAATCCTCCGGTTTGGAGAAGAGCAATCAACAGTGCGAGGAACGCAGCGCGTCGCCAGTTGTTGGCGCGCGTGATCAGACTTCCATATCTCTCGTCCCATTCTTTCCGGGCGTCAAGATAGGGGCTGGAACTGAGCGAAACTTGGGCATCGACAGAGGTTGGCATGATTATTCTGAATCTCCTGAATGATTCAACGGCGGTGGAGTAACATGTGGTGCATGATCAGGAGGGATTGCGCCCTGCGTCGCGCGGACGAAAGCTGTCCCCCGAACAAGTCCACGTGCCACGCGCTTGCTCCCGTCCGCAAGCCCCGCTGACGAACTAGAGGAAGACGACGCTTGCGTGGAAGACGGCGGAGTCGGACTGTCAGCGCCACCATTCGATGGAGGGCTCACCTGCGGTCCGGAACCTCCCCCCGAAGGCGCGGGACTTCCCGATCCACCGCCACTTCCGCCTCCCGAAGATCCACCGCCGCCCATTCCTGCGGCTTGTCCGGCGGACATCGATCCCCCGGCCGCAAACATCTTGGAGCCAAGCGCCACTCCGCCTGCGATAGCTGTCCCTGCGAGGAGTGCTCCCTGGGCGAGCGCGCCCGCCGTACCGACAGCGTCACCACCGGTGAAGGCTGGCGTCCCACCGAGAATCCCAGCGGTGAACTTGGGCGCGTTCCAGCAGATCATGAGCAGCAGCACGGACGATGCCGCGATGTCGAGCGCATCAACAGCAGGCTCTGGCCCCGAGGGCACCGCCGTCGCCGCCGCTGCCCATCCCCCGGTCAGCGTCAAACCAGCCCCCAACAACAAGTAGAGAACCATGATCTTGACACCCGTCGTCACCGCCAACGAAATGTACCGCTCGACGTACGGCGCGGTCCAACGTGATCCCCCGAAACCAAGAAAGATGAATCCTGCCCCAACTACGAGGTAGCTCTCGACAAGCGTCACCACAAGCTGCACCGTCAATCCGAGGAAGGCAAGAAACGCCAGAAGGGCAGCAAATACCAGAGCGAGAGCTGCGCCAAAGTTGCCCATCCAACCAGAGTCGGCAGCGCCACTCAAAAGGTTGCCCGTGATATTGAGACCAAGCACCAGAACATCCGTCGGAGCCAAGGACGACAAGCCAGACGCATTCTGCCCAATGATCTGAAAGCTATTGATGATCCGTGGCATCCAATCCCCGCCGAAACTCAGGAGTGCGAAGAATGCGCCGATGAACATCATCTTGCGGATCAGTGCGGCTGTCCAACCTTGTAGGTCGGTCTTCTCCAGAACGAGAATGGCCGCTGTCCAGGCGAACTCAATCAGCGCAAGAATTCCAAACAGCCGATGCGCATAGCCAGAAGCAACGCTCAGCCAAGACATCCGAACTGAGCGGTATTGATCGAGCATCGCGCTCGGAGAGCTCTGCGCAAGCGCCGTGTCACTCAAGAGACACAGCACGAATCCGACCAAAGCCAGCGTCCCGATGAGCCTAGCTACTGTCATCGCTACTCCTTTGCAGCGACACAGCCAAGCTAGGCTGACACGCTACTTCCCTGCTTCGAATCCCCGCCCGTCGCCCTTGCGTTCCTGAAAGCGGAAGGCGCTTGCGACACTAGCCCCGGCACAGACCCGGCCCTCTGTCGAATCCGACCAAGCCGCATTTGCCTTCTCTCGCACAGGCTGACAAATCTGCTTGATCTCGAACGCGAAATCTTTGTGTTGCCGGAACCAAGCCTCGATCGCCTGGGAAGAAGCGCCTTGCAACTTCCCCGCTCCAGCCGCCTCTACCTTTGCCACGATGGCGCTCGGCACTTCACTCGCGCAGCCACCCAGAAACAGAACCAATACAAAAGTTCTTATCCGCATCCCTCCATCATTGGCTAGCTTGAAACCCACGTCCATCACCCAACCTCCGATTGAACCGGAAGAAGCGCTCGGTCGCGGCTTCACTCGACGCCTCACGTTGAATCTGCGCCGCCTGAAAAGCTTGCTTACTCTGCAGATCAGCCAGGATCAGCTGACGCAGCTTCATCAACTGCTGAACCTGCTGCTCCGCGATTTGATTCGCAACTTGGATCGCCTTCATTCGCCCGTCTGACGAGTTCGCCATCCCGCGAAGCTGCTGCAACACTGCCTCTTCACTCTGCATCTGCTGGCCTTGCAAACCAGCCGCCTTCAAGGTTCCAAGCGTCGTGTCCAGGCTCGTTTGCGACCAGTTTCGATAGTCGGTGAACCAGGCTCTCGAGTTGTAACCCCACCCACGAAATCGAGTCCGAAACTCCCCGTCCAAGTTCGCCATCGAATAGGCCAAAGCGCGACCACTCTGCACAATGCCAGCCAACTGACTAATCTCCGCCATGATTGGACCAAAGACTTGAGTCGAGAGCTGTGCCGTATTCTTCGCCATATCGAGCACCATCAGGATTTTCTGACGAAGCTCTTCCCCTTGCCGGATGTATGAAGAGATCAGCTGAAGGTTATTCGCAATCTGAGTCCACTCTGTAGCCAAGCCCCCCACAACTCCGGCCTGCGCACGATGAAGCAGAGTCGCGCCCAATACCAGAACAACTCGACGTGTCAGCATCTGACTCATCTCGACACCAACCTTCCCGATTGCATCTGCAATTCCAGATACTCGGCCCAGTCCGACAATCCCCGAGTCCGCAACCATTCGCTAGGCCAAGCACCCCCAAACTGATCCATCGTCGTCTCGGCTAACTGCCGCTCTTCCCGACTGCTAATGCCCACAAAGGACAGTCCGACTCCCCCCAATCCGAGCGTGATCAACCGGCGCCCCACGGGTGAGACGACATAGTAGTGCCGCTTCGGAATCGACTTCTGAATAATCTCCACCTCGCGTTCATTCATGCCGATCGCCTGATAGAACTCTTGCGATGCAGGGTTCGCCGCCTCCGCATTCGGCAAAAGTACTTTGGTCGGACACGATTCGAGCACCACATCCCGAATTGGCGAATTGAAAATATCGGACAGGTTCTGAGTCGACAACAACACAACACCGTTGAATTTGCGAAGCGTCTTCAACCACTCACGCACCCGCTCCCGGAATAGAGGATGTCTCAGATAAATCCAGGCCTCATCAAGCGGAACCAAGGTAGGTGAGCCGTCAAGTCTCTTCTCGATCCGACGGAACAGATACAGCAACACCGCGACAACAGCCTTCTCTCCAAGATTCATCAGATGCTCGGTTTCGAAAGTCAGGAAACGTCCTGCACCGAGCATGTCTTCCTCGGCATCCAGCAGATGTCCCATCGCTCCACCCAGCGTGTAGTAGAGCAGCGCTTCTCGAATGTCCGTGTCTTGAACATTGGCGCAAAGCTCCGTCAAAGTTCGAGTAGGAGAGTTCTGCAGCAACACAACCGCCTCAGTCAAAGCATTCCGCTCGCGCGGACCGACCTTGAAGTCCTGGAGCGTACACAAGCTCTCCAGCCAATCCACCGCCCAAGCAAGATCCGACGCTGTATCGATCTCTTTCAAAGGGCAAAAGGCCCAATGAGTCTTCTCGCCTCCGATGTCATAAAACTCTCCACCCGCTGCCTTGGTCAGCACAAAGAGTGAATAGCCCTTATCGAAGGCAAACACCTGAGAACGCGGATAGCGAAACCACTGTGCAGCCGTCAAACCAAGGAAGGTAGACTTGCCAGCTCCCGGCGGGCCAATCATGAGCGTGTGCCCGAGATCGCCCACATGGAGATTGAAGCGAAACGGCGTAGCGCCGCTCGTTGCGCCATAAAAGAGCGAAGCTGAGTTCGCTGGCATCAACGGCGAAGGGTTTTTCTTCTCTCCCGCCCAAACCGCAGTAATCGGCATCAGGTCCGCCAGGTTCAACGTGTGCAGAATGACCCGCCGCACATTTCGGTAGCCATCCCCCGGCAAGCTCCCACGCCAAGCCTCAACGGCATTCACACTCTCGATACGGCAGGAGAACCCCAGATTCTGAACTGTCTTCACCACGAGGGCAGCGGCGTCATCGACAGTATCCTCACGATGATGGAAGCAAAGAATCACCGTGTTGTAGACGCAGAATTGCACATCCCCGCTACTCGCCACACCCATCGCAGCTTCGGCATCCAACGCCATTTCCTGAGCGAACAAGTTCACCGGTCCCGTATCGGTCCGCAGTAGTTGGTCCTTCCAGCCGCGAATCTTCGCTCGCCATTTGCGCCGTGTCTTATCCAGCAATCCACGCGCCTCCTCAGGCTCAAGCAACATCGCGCGGGTGTGCCATCGATACTCGATTGCTAGTGAGTCGAGAGCGCCCAGAATTCCCGGATAGCTGAGCTGTGGAAAGCCATCAATGGCAATCACCCGCACATGCTGATTCCCGATCTTGGGGTTCATCCCGCCAACGAAATCGCGAGAAGCCAGCACGTCATGCAGATAACTAGGGATGCGAGGGAGCTGGATCGGATGGTCCACAGAAGACACACATCGATGCACGTAGCGAAGTAGCTCATCGCCGTCATCGGTCCCCTTCAGACGCCGGGCGTGGAACAGGGACGACAAGATATCCTCGAAAGCGCTCACGCGCCCCTTGAAATAATCCAGTGCCCGCGCCGCACTGGACTTCCATTCTTGCCGCCCCTCGAACATCCACCCCTTCGCTCGCTCCTCGCGTTCCTCAGGAGGTAGATAGGTCAGGGCCAAGTAGTAATCACTCTCGTAATGCGATCCCTCAACGCCGAACTGCTCCCGACGTTCCTCATCAATCAAATGAGTCACAGCATCGGGAAACGCCCCTGTGGGTGGATACTCCGGTGCTTGCGATCGCATCGCATCACACTGGATCATCCACCCACTCCCCAACCGCAACACGGAATTCAATCGAGCGCTCAACGCTCCCATCTCAGCGTGAGTCGCAGACGCCATATCCGGACCACGAAAACTCCAAGCCGCAAGCAAAGCGCCATCCTGCAGGAGCAGAACCCCGTCATCCACCATCGAGTCATAGAGCAGCAAGTCAGCTAAACCCTGAGCCCGAGAACGATGTTCGGCTAGTCGCATAGTTAGACCCACCGCCTGGGAACAGATGCCGTCCCAAATCCAAGCGCACCCTTTGCCAGGTAGAAGGGACTGTACCGAATATGCCGCAGATAGACCTGGCGCATCATCGGGTCCGATCTCCCCATCCGCGAGAGCACCGCGACCGCAAGAATCCAGAGCAAGACTCCTGCCACCACACCCCACCAAGTCACCAACGCGAGGACCAACATCGCCGAAAGCAGTGCCGAGAAAAGCACCAGTTCGCGATCGCATCCCAATAGAAGATGAGGGCGATTGGCCGACTGGTGAATGACGATCTCGCGGGGCTTGCTCATAGAAGCTCCTAGAAGACGACAGCCCCGCCAACGCCAAACAGAGTCGTCATAAATCCGGCTCCCAACACCAGAAACGCAATTGCCAAAACAGCCACACAAGAGCGACGGGCAAACTCACTCAACTCACCGCCAAACACCAGTGTTCCCCCCGCCACCATCAGGGCGATCAGTGAGATGGAGAGGGCTACAGGTCCCGTCATCGATTGAGCCACCCGATTGAGTGGAGTCTCCCAAGGAAGTCCCCCACCTCCGGCTCCTGCAGCCCATACGCTTTGAGCCAACACAAGCCACACGACAATCCCGCCAAGATTCCGAACGCGATTCGAAAGCCTCATAAGATTCAGCCCTTCCCTCAAATGGAGTTAGAGATATTCGACCGAGTACTGACCGTTCTCATAGCCGTTTACCAGCAGGAGTTGACGAACCTTGCGACCAGCTGCCAGGTCCGCTTCTTCGTCGATGAAGACCACCAGATCCACCGCCTCTGCAATCAACGACTGCATAGGCGCCGAAGTGGCCTCAGCCACCAAACTTTCCAGGCGAACCAAGCCACTCAGAGCATCGTTGGCATGAACAGTCGCCACCCCGCCAGGGTGCCCTGTATTCCAAGCCTTCAACATGACATGAGCCTCAGCGCCACGAACCTCACCAACTACGATTCGCGTCGGCTTCAATCTCATGCAGGCTCGCAGACAGTCCAACATAGTCACGTTCCCTACTGCCCGAAGGTCAACATAGTTCTTCACAGGGCACTGCAGTTCGATCGTGTCTTCAATCGAAATCACACGATCATCAGGAGCCAGCTGAACGAGCGCCTCAAGAATCGCGTTCACTAAAGTCGTCTTGCCCGAACCCGTAGAGCCCACGATCAGGATGTTCTTTTTCTCCGCCACGGCGGCGCGGATCACTTCGGCATGCGACAAGCCACGAACCGTGTGCTGGAACTGACTCCGCCACCTCCGTCGATTCAAGGGGTCTTGCGAATCGCTTAAGATCCCGGCCACTTCGTAGTCATCGAGAGTAAAGATTCTTCGAGGACGTTGCCGGATGGCAAAGCTCGGCCTACTCACCACCGGCGGCATCAATCCTTCAAAGCGACTCCCGTCAATCGGGAGCTCGGTCTCGAGGATCGGTCGGTCGTGATGGATGACCGTGCCCTTCTGGGCGGCGATCGTCCCCATGGCCGTCTGCGCTTGAGCGGGCGACATCTCACCGATGCACTGGAAACCCTCGCCTTGCCGTTTCACCCAGAGTCGCGAGTCTGGATTGAGAACCAGATCTTCAGTCCTGATATCGGCGAGACTCCGGAGAACCGTCTCTCCCAACTCGCGCCGCAACTTAGCATCCAAGCGAGCCGATTGACCTCGGTCGTTGAGCGAAAGCGGGATAGCCGAGTGAGCGAGCATTCCATACTCCGATCTTGACAACTTGACAGTTAGCCTGTACCAGCTAGCTATGCGCTCGATTATTCCTGAACTTCTAGCGAACGTCAAGAGGAAAATATGAAGTGTCCAAGTTTGATTGCGGTCGAACGACAGATCCGCGCGATGGGATGTGAGCTCTACGAGATCGGACTCTACAAGCCGCACCTACTCGAGTCAGACTCCAAGGAACCCGAAATGTTGCCACGAACCTGGGACCAAGCGACCCTACTCCGATCGGTCCCCTGGCTTCGGTATCAAAACGCCCAAGGCCGAAACATCTACATTCGCCCGAAGGGAGAACACCACCTGAGTATGGTCGACGACCTGACCGTTGAGGCAATCAAACGGATGAACGCGGGAGGCTTCACGCCCAGCTTGGTGGTAGAAACCTCACCAGGCAACTTCCAGGCATGGCTCAACAACGGTCAAATTCTAGAGCGGCGACTCTCAACCCTGGCAGCACGAACTCTAGCTATGCGTTTCGGGGGAGACAAAGGAGCCGCAGACTGGCGACACTTCGGACGTCTCGCCGGCTTCACAAATCGGAAGGCCAAGCATCAAGCGAAAGATGGGACCTTTCCGTTCGTTCGGATCATTGAAGCGAAGCCGCCGCACGTATACTCAAACGCCTCCGCATTCCTCAGCGACCTCCATTCCCAACTAGCGAACCTAGAGAAGCCCAATCACCCATCACCGCGAAGCAACCCTAACAGCCCGTTATTCACAATTGACGACTTCCGGTCCAATCCGAAGTGCGAAGGCGACGGCAATCGGATCGACTTGGCGTACTCGGTCTATGCACTCGCGCACGGACTAAGCCAGGAGGCAATACTCGAGGCAATCAGTTCCAGGGAGCTCTCAAAGAAAGGTCCACCTGTGCGTCAATCAGCCTATACGACCCGAACCATAGAGAAGGCAATGCGACGAATTCGAGATGCGAGCGGGAGACCGTGATTCCTACCAGAACTCTTATTTCATGTCGCGATCCACCGATTCCGAACTGGCACTCACCCTTTCGCAGGATCCTGTTCCAATAGCTTCAGTTCGCTAGCCTACCGTTTAGCGCGGCTACCTGGCGGAGCCAAGAAAAAGGGCTTCAGGGGAATGATCACCTGATCTACGACGTATTTGTGGAGATCAGCGAGGACGGACCAGACCGAACGTAGCCCCCAAGGCCCGACGTCCTGAATTGTTAAGACTCCAGTGCCTCTTACTTCCACTCGGGCACTTGGCTGGACAGTCAGAGGGTTGAGGCCAATAGGGATGCTGTGGACAGACGCGGCATAGAGTGGCTCCGTCGCTTTCCATTCATAAACCTCCCCATCCCTTCCATGCACCCTAACCATAAGGTCATGACTATACGCTATCGTGAGGGTGACAGCTCTATGCTTATCGCTGTTGCAGAGACGATTCAAAATCGCCAGTGGGTCTCCTTCCGGGGCAGTCGCCGAGCGATAACACGGCTGGAGATCCCGGATCATCTTCTGCGCCGCTGGCTCAATACCCCTGAGGTGTTTTCGGAAACTCCCTTCCCACCGATCGCTAGTGGAAGCAATGGGAAACTGAGTACCTTCGCACGGCGCGCATGGGTCTGCCGTTCGAATCAGGCCACACACCAGATTATCGAGTGCCGAACGCATTTGAAAAACACACTCTCCCAGGAGGACCCCTAGTCGAAGGGGTGGAATACCACCCACTATGTAGTGAACGATCCACGCCTCTCGTTCGTTGGACTTCAGGATAAACTGTGGATCTCTGCTTTCGAAAAACATCTTAGCTTCGGCATGGAGTATCTAGGTGCTCCTTCGCCCTAGCCATTTTCGAGTCAACGCTCTCCATCCAAGGCAATGACATAGGAAGCGACATCACTCCAGGAACGCATACAGTCCCAGCATGGTCAAGCGTCGCGAATGCTAAACACCTCACCCGACGTGCTGTCTCGGCCCAAAATCAGTTCCCCTGGGAGATCCCCTCACTTCTGTCTGGAGTGTCCCTAGGATGCATGGAAGAAGAACCAACGCTCATGGGAGCTACCAGCCAACGATACTGCCGATCTGATCGATGCATCGATTTGGTCACCTTCTCGTGACCCGGGAGCTCATTTAAACTCGTCATTGCAGCTCGCGTTTTTTCACCGAGAGTAGTCAACGAACCGATCTGAGCTATGTGCTTTCTCCTCCCCTTTTTCAAGCCAGAATACTTTGCTAGTGTGCATCTCGCCTCGGGAGGTGAAGCCATCTGACAGAATCCGCTTCACGCACAACGCCGTCCATATGATTTCGCAATCTGCATCGCCGATCGCTAGTAAGAGATCTTGCTCTAGCACCAACAATGCAGATGGACCAACCGACTCGACATTAGGAGACTGCGGAGCCGGGTCGAGCACTACACAATCACCACTTGTCTTTTCGTGATACCGGCCAACCTCTCCA
Organism: Bryobacter aggregatus MPL3; assembly: GCF_000702445.1. Classification (NCBI taxonomy): domain Bacteria; kingdom Pseudomonadati; phylum Acidobacteriota; class Terriglobia; order Bryobacterales; family Bryobacteraceae; genus Bryobacter; species Bryobacter aggregatus. The sequence continues at coordinate 2,474,135 of NZ_JNIF01000003.1, read as the reverse complement.
CGCCATTCCAATTGCATCCTTTCGAACAACCACGGCGACGGAAGAGAGGTATGTAGATCGGCATTTGGCGAACAGTCGAAACCGTTAGCGGAACCGTGGTACCGCATGGATGGAACCAATACTGGGGAAGGAAGCGTTGGTGAACGGTCACCCGATGTCCACTCACTCTCTCCGAATATGTCGCCGGAGAAGAATTGAAATGCAGTTGACCAGAATTGTTCGCCAAGGTGAACCTCGCTGACACTTCGCGCCTCGGGCATCCATCGACCAAACAGATCCTGCTTGCAGATCCACCTCCGGAAGGCCGCAGCATCGTTGGATCTCACAACGTAGGCTTGGAGGTGGCTCCACACTTTGCGGCGCGGCGCGGCTAGCCTCTCAAAGGCAAGTGATGGTGGCTGTAGCCAATTGAAATGGCAGTCCAGGTTTAGCCAATATCTACCTCGAGGATCTTTTACGCGCCAAGCATTGTGAATTGGAAGCAAATTGTCAGGGTCTTGCATCCATGCTACGTCGGAGAGTTCTTCCTGCCACATAGTATGAATTGATGGCTGCCACCATGCAAAGCAAGGCTGTGGTCCATTCCCGCGGTCACCTTGGATACTCGTTGATGGATCTATCTCGCGACTCAGCCCCAGTTGCCAAGCGCCTGAATAGGTCTGAATTTGAGTCTGTGGGTAGTTCTCGACGAATTCGAATGCGTCCGTTAGCCGGGCAATCGCCTCCCAATACGCTATCCACTGGTATTTCTTCCCATAGCGTTCGGGCTTTTTGCTGTCTCGATTTGCGTACGGCATCTGCCGATCAAACGCCTCAAACAGCTCCGCAGACCATCCAAGGTCAAGTACACGCGCAAGAATGTAACGCTGGAGGAACTCAGAACGAATGCGCAAACAATCGAGCACATTCGAGCAGGTTGGTGCGGAGCATTCCAACAGGTTCGAAAACTCCACTTGCTGCGCTGGACTAAGCAGTGACTCTGCTCGCGCCTGAGTGCGCACTCGCTGCTCCTCCCTGACCTTCATCGCTTTAACCATCTTCTCTGGGGGCCAATCTTCAAAACTTTCGACTTCTGTCGAGACGTCGTCAGTCCCTCCACGACTAGCAAGACAGTCTCTGATCGCGTCTATCTGTTCTGCAGTCAGCTCGCGCTCAAACACACTTTGAAGTTCATCGAAAGTTGGAACGTCGTGGCCTCTTCGAATAGTCAACCATGATAGCCTTCGTGCATCCGCGCGAAGTACATAGATCCCAAAGTCACCCCCAACCACCGAGTAAAAGATCTCAAACCCTCCGTGCCCGGATTGTTCGTATATGATCTTCAGATCATCTAAGGTCGGCAGCTCACGTGGCCAATCCGTACACCCAAAAGTGAATGGCAATCGAGAATCAGCTAAGTTCCTTCCTTTCAAACAGGCAGCGCGTTCTGCGATGCCTGCCAAGTGGTCGCGCGTGAGAATATGTGTAGGTAAACGATCTGGACTTCCCCATAACTCCGCGCAAACATCTGCCGTGGCTTCGGCAATATCGGGATCGTTTGTCCGCATCATCGCGCCAAATACTGCACACAAGAGCCGATCAAGCACATAAGGATCATTGACCGCCTGAAAGGAGCGCAACACCTCTGGGATAGCACCAGGGTGCTCATGAAACATCTCCGCAGTGATCTTCGTGGCTCGATCGCGAATAAACCGGTTGGCGTTAGACCCCAGCCAGCTCAGGACGGTCGTCGACAATACCGCACCCTCCGCACCCAAATGCTTTCGAATTGATGGATTCTCGCAGGCGTCAAAGAGTCGACAAATTGGACCGCTAGACTGATCGTCGTACCCGTACTCGAAATGACACCAGATGCTCCACAATCGGTCGCGGGCCGGCATTGATAGTGGAAGAAGAATCCTTTCATGAAGGAACTTGGCGTTCCACGGGTGCCCTCCCTTAGCAGACACGTTCAAAAGTACTTTTAGAGCCTCGTCGCTATGTTCGCTCGAAGCCAACTGTTCCATCAAAAAAGATTCCGTGCGATCAGTAATCGATCCGCAATCCCGCCATGAGATGCTTTGCTGCATCGCTAGCAGTACCGCACCACTCTGCCCCTCAACAGTTGGAAGCACATCTGCCAATTCACTTCCTTTCAAGAGCTCAGGTACTTGAATCGCGAGCGCCTCCAAAAGACCTTGTATATGCCAATACTTTTTACGCTCCCCTAGCAGCTGAACAAACAACGCTTTGTCAATTGCAATCGGTGATGCATCCGCCTCCAGACATTGATCGAGGAGCTTTCGAGCGAGAAGGTGGTCAGAGTACCTTTCGTAGGTGAACCGTACAACTTGCTGGGTTTCTCCATTCTTCCATCGGCGACTGTCGTCCAATAGAACACCCGCATCCAAGAGCCATTTGAACAGTGAATTTGAATGACCCGTTGATGGATGGATCTCCTGTGATAATTGAGTAGCCTCCGTTCTGGAAAGTTCGGAGTCTCCACTCGCCATCATCCGCAGAACAAGAGCGTCAAGTATTTTTCGTACCGTACCCGCGTGTGGGTCCAGATTTAGGGCGTCGCTCGCCTCACTCTCAAGTAAATCAAGGTAGTTGGCAAACACCTTGGTGATCCCACCGCTCCCAGCCGCTAGCTCTCTCTCCCCGCGATGCTTCATTCCTCGGCAAAAAATATACAGAAACAGCGGATTAGAGAACTCAGGATCGAGGATCGGAATCGAGTGCGCGATGATTCCGAAGTGGGAAAAATACACGTTTGTTGCAGCAATTTCCCGCCCTTGAAATCCGTCGTGCCTTACAACTTTACAGTCGTGCACTCCAGCTATGTCAGGGAGCGTTGACTGCAGAAAGCATGTTCGGACGCTCACTACCAATCGCACGCGTGGATAGGCTTTCAACTTCTCGACGAACCCGGCAAAATGCTGCCGCCACATTTCGCGCCCTTCACCTTCATTGAGAGCATCAATCAAAATCAGTGTTCTGCCCCCTGTCAACTCTCCGGCGACTGATAGCACACCTAACAAGTCATCCGGGTTCATATCCTGCAGTTGAAGCTGACGAATGACTTGGGACCATGGCTCATCCCGGGAGAAGCTGCCCCCCAGAAGAAGGACGGTCGGCTGCTGTCTTCCGATTCTATGCTTGGCAGCATGACACAACGCGTGCGACTTTCCCATGCCCGCATCTCCGGTTAAAACCATTGTTGTGGCGACGGCAATACTGCTCGCACCTGACCTCACTTCACGTTCGAGATCATTGATCACATCTGCCAGTGCATGAAGGAGGTTGGCCGCATAGTCAAGTTCTGGCCGATAAGCACCACGATTCGCAGTAGGGGTTTGCGACGCAGACTGAGATCTCAGCCGGTACATGGCCGATTGCACTACTTCGGCCATTCCACGAAGCCGCAGCTCTAGGTTGTCCTTAGGGAAACCCTCACGATCTGTCTTTAGTCGTATCGCTTCCTGCCGACAGAACTCCAGATGCGCCCAAAACTGATCCAGCTCACTCTGTTGCAAGAATTTCGTGAGACTGGCGCCTGCTTTCTGACTTGCTACTCCGAGCTTGTGAATGCGCTCCCGGAACTCCTCGCAGAAGTCTTCCGTCATTCCTAGTGCCGATATCCGAGCGGAAGCTGAGACATCGACGTGCAATAACGGTTGGAATCGCTTGCCTGCATTTGCAAGACTGACCGCGACCTGGTCTTTAAACCACTGTGGAGTAAACAACTGTTTATTGAACCAGTAGCGAATGAGCGGCCAATTCGCTTCGACCAGAAGTTGACCGTTCAAGTCACTTTCCCCTATAAACTCGAACTCAATACTCCTACGAGAATCGTGCTTCCATTTTTTACAGAGCTCGGTCCATTTCTTCCGTTGGGATTGTCGTCGTGGCGTGTTCCCACTGTTCAGATTGAGCGGGACACATACCTTCAATCGAACCAATCGAGGATAATTCCGAAGAGCGTCCCGAACAGACCTATCGATTTGCGCCCATTGACTCTTCCCAAGTGAGGAGAAGAACTTAGCCTGCCAGCCGATCTCGTCACCATTTTCGAGAAGCCATGCACATTCGACTCCCCCATCGGGAACGTTGTGTCGAACAAACGTCGCTCCCTGACAAGTGACGCCCTCCCGCTTTGCCAACATGCAGCAAAGCTCTTCAAATCCATGCGACTGCGACCCCTGATGCGGCCGTATGTTGTCCCAACGAATCTCGATCTTTGCCATATGTATAGTTCTGCGATTGTACCCTCCCGTGCCACGATTCTGGGGATCTCTAATTGCCAGAAGGCTCTCATTGCAAACATAATGAGCACGCACAGTTCACGCTCCGGATCGATACATGGCTCAGAAGTTGTCGGCTGTTCCTCCTACTGCCGTCCACAGCGTTTTTCACTTGCCCCTAGCCTCCCGCCCCTGATCGGGCACCGCTTCGCTTGACGGCTATCGCCTGGCCGCGCCCGGCGCTCGGCTGCGTTCTGCTTTGTCGGCTCCCCCAGCCGGATCCCGCCCTACGGGTCCGTTCGCTCCCGCTCTCCGCGATCCGCCCGGTCCCCCAACAATGCACTTCGCCTCACCGCTGCGCTCTTGGGAGCGGCCCCGCTTGCTTTTGGGTGCCCCGATCAAGAGACGGCGGCAGAAGGAGAAAGCAAATGAACAACGTGATTCTAGTTGGGTACCTCGGCAGTGACGCCGATTCCCGCACAACTCGCAACGACTCCACCCTCACAACTCTCTCGCTGGCCACCCAGCGCATCTGGAAGGATCGCGAATCCGGCGAGCGCCAATCCCAGACCACCTGGCACCGTCTCGTTACCTTTGGCCGACTCGCGAACTACGCCGCCACTCTCACCAAGGGCGCGAACCTCCAGATCACGGGCGAACTCAACACCCGCGAATACACCACCAAGGACGGCATAAAGAAGTCGATCACCGAGATCCGGGTCCGTCGCATCACTCATCTGAAGCACTCCCCGAAGCAGGAGGTGGCCGCGTAAGCGGCCAATCCGGCTATGACCCACCGCGACCAAACAATTCTCGATCACCTTCCACAGGTCGAACTCCTCGCTCGTAGGCTCCATCGACGTTGCCCACAAGTCGAACTCGATGACCTCATCTCCGCTGGCGCCATCGGTCTCATCAAAGCTGTAGATCGATTCGATCCCTCGCGCAATCTCAAGTTGAAGACCTTTGCCGAACACCGCATCCAAGGCGCCCTACTCGACTATCTGCGACTGGTAGATCCGCTCCCCCGATCCACCAGACAATTCCAAAAGCGTCGCGACGCCATTCTCGCGAGCTACGCTGAGCAGGACCATCCCACCCAGCGCCAGTTGGCAGAGATGCTCGGCATCTCAGAACTCAAGTTCATTCAAATGAGCCGTGCCCTACGAGCAGCAGAGATCTTGCACTTCGAGGACCTGCCTGACTATCTACGCCGGAGAGTCGCTTGAGGCTCTCTCTTGAGGCGGGGTACCGCTCCGCCTCACACTCATGCTCCAGAATGCAAGATCATCGCCATTGCCAACACGCAGAGGAATCCAGCGACCACAAGAACAGCCGCCCACAACGCACCATAGAACAGCAGCGCCGCCCAGCGCGTGAAGCTCCCACCCATACCCAGATAAAGCCAGATCCAATTCTGCAATCTCATATCGACCTCCCAACAATCAGTCCGACAAAGAAAGCCACCGCCACTGACAGAGCGATCCAAATCCACTGACCAACCACCACCACCGGAGTGCCACCCCGAGCAGCCCGCGAAAGCTCCCGAGCAAGTGTAGTCCCAACCGCTTTTTGAATCCTCTCGCCAGCAGCATCGAACTCTTTGACCGCCTCACGGATCTCATCGGCAACTCCACGTACGGCATCCTCCAACATCAGTCGATTCAAGGTCACGATCACCATGGCCGGGTCGTCTGAGTCAAGCTTCACTCCATGTCGCGCCACAGCCTCCGCCAACAATCGGTTCATGTCCATGGCTCTAGAAGAATGAAAGCCCATCCAACTGCTCAAACAACTCCCGCTGCATCACCTTCAACCGTTGCTTCATCATGATGGGAAACCCAGTCGCATCAATCGCCTCCTGCAACGTCAGCTTGCGGGTAATGACGTCTTCTACATCGCGGCCAAAGGTATCTTGATTCCGTCGTGGAATCACCACCGCACCAAGTACTCGGTCGGCGTTCTCTTGGTACACAGGCATCTCATGCAGTTGCTTCCCCTCCCTCTCAATCCGACCGAAGTATTCGTTGATCCACAGCACAATGTTCTGCGCGTCCGAAGTCTGGGCCAGCCGAGCAAAGCCGCTCAGAGTATCCCCGAGCGCCTGTCCTCCCGTAATCACGCAATGGATATACAGCCTCCGCTTCGAATCACGCAACATCCCCATTGCATTGTTCTCAAGCATGTAATTCCACAGAGGGATGAATGTAGAAGCACCGTTATCAACGATGAAGGTTCCCTGTTCTGTGAGCAACTTCTCCATGAGTCCATCAAACGCCCGTTGATCCACGGACCCATCCTGGAGCAGTTCCAGTCGATCCACCGCAAGCTCTCGATACTGAGAGAAGGTCTGGTTCACCGGATCCGTATCGATGCAGTGGAGCGGCGTCTTCTGTCGATGTCGAAAATACTGAGCAAGAAGCGAAGCGACCAGACTCTTCCCAACACCGCCCTTACCCTGCAGTGAGAAGTGAATGTCACTTTCCCAAGCCACCCCATTCGCCTTACTGGATGTCATGCGTTGTCGCCTCATTTCTTCCCAAACAGATCTTCGTCCGACATCGTGCCGGTGTATTCAAATCCCGGACGACGCTGCCCTACCCTATGGAGATTGGCCAGCGGATCTCCACCCTTACGATCTGAGCTTCTTTCCCCGGCCTCTCTGCTCACTCTAAGAATGGAGATCGCCCAACAGAGCGTCGAGTAAGGAATCGAAACGCCATCTGCCTTCAGTCGAGCCTGAACCGCGCGGATCGAATGCCCAGCATCAAGGCAGGAACGAATGGACGGCCACAACCGTCGGATCACTCCGATCCGGCTCGCGGGTGCTTCGGCGGCAAATTCGTCCAGTTGCGGCATAGCGTCGGTCTTCAACATCAACGAGGGCTCTGTCCAAAGATTTACAACACCTTCCAAACAAATACAAGCTAGCTTGCATTACTTCCAAGAACTTCTAAGATGTTCTAACGCATTCCAACATCTTCTGACCGAACTCTTTCCAGCCCAACATCATGCAACAAAGACGGTGGTAGTGGAACATAAAGGAGATTACAGGGGTTACGCCGATTTCTCTTGCCCAAGGGCAGCAATATCAATAACATGAGCTTACAGGACAGGCTAGCTTGCACAGTAGGAGCTTTCTGTATGGCGAAATCCCGTCAGTTCAACATGGTTATGGATGAGCATCAGCTCGACATCGCAAGGCAAGCGGCCAGAACCAAAGGTTTCGATTCCCTCTCTGCCTACATCCGGGATCTCCTCGATAAGGACACTCGCGCCGCCAGTCAGCACGAGAGACTCGAAGCAACAGTGGCAGCCAGCATCGACCGCGTCGCCAAAGAGATGCGCCGACTCCACAACGCCAACCAAGCGCTGTTTGCCCTAACGGATAGCCTAGTCAAACTCTTCCTCACATGTACGCCAGAGCCCCCAGCAGAATCGCTCGACGCCACCAAGCGTCGCGCGAAACTTCGTTACGACCGGTTTCTGCTTTCTGTCGCGCAGAATATGTCTGGAGCCGTGCTCGACATCTTGAGGGCGGACGACAATGCGGGATGAATCGACGATCAAGCTGCGCCCTCGCCGACCGAGACTCTCCCGCGACGAGAGTAAGTCCTGGTCCAAAGCGTTCAAGTCTTTGATGCGAATCGCCAGAATGACCAGAAGTCACAAAAACAGTCAGCCCTTGGTAGCGTCACCGAGAAAGCGGCATAAACAGCGGTGCGTCATTCGGGTGACTTACTCTCCCAACCACATCCGAGGCCAGTGGTCCGCTCACGGTCGCTACCTCTCGCGCGAAAGTGCAAATAGTGAGGGCGTCGGATTCACGGCGAGCACGAACGCAGCCATCATCCCGGAGACACTGGGCGCATGGCAGAAAGCTGGCGACCCAAGGCTCTTCAAGATGATCGTGTCGCCCGAGTTTGGCGAGCGGCTCGATCTCAAGCAGCACACAAGGCAACTGATGAAGCGGCTCTCTCAAGAACTCGGAGCCGAACTCGAATGGGTCGCAGTAGCGCACTTCAACACCGGCCACCCGCACCTACACGTAGCCATCCGGGGAGTCACGACACTAGGTCAACTCAGACTGCCTCGGAATGTAATCAAGCACTCCATCCGCCGCCACGCCGAAGACCTCTGCACCGAACAACTCGGCTTCCGCACTGTAAACGACGCCATCGAATCCGAACGCCGCGAAGTAGCCGCACTCAACATCACGAGCTTGGATAGAGAGATTCAAAGGCGAATGTCTCTAACAAGCGGGGCCTTCGCCAAGATGGAACTCGAACCGACTGAAGGGCCGGACCGACGCGCACTCCACACGCATCATCTCGCCGCACGCCTCCACTTCTTGGCCAAGCTAGGGCTAGCGGAATCCCAGACGCAAAATCGCTGGCTTGTCTCGCAAGACTTTCACTCAAAGCTCCGCGGCCTACAACTCGAGAACGATCGACAACGCAGCATCTTCGATAAATCCCCCAAGCCGAATCAGGCCCGAACCTCCCGCCAACTCTAGCAAGCACACACGTAGCCAATCGCACGTTCATCCGAGTCAAGACCATTGACAACTGGAACAACCGCGACCATACTGCCCTCATCTAGCCTGTACAAGCTAGCATTCATCACTATGAAAAACAATCTCCAAACTCTGAAAACACCGAACTCTGATTTCCGAGCCGAGAACGGCGCTGAGCCCCTCGCAGACTCGGGCTTCGAAGGCGAAGATGCGGAAACGGATTTCGACGAAAGGATGTGAGCCATGCCTAACGACCCCACCTCCGAAGCAGTTCCGACGAAACGGGACTTCCGCAAAGAGGTTACCGACCGGATCATTGAGATGCTCGAACACGGCACTGCTCCTTGGCAGAAGCCGTGGGAGCCGGGTTCACTGCAACTCCCCTTCAATCCGACAACAGACAAGGGCTATCGCGGCGGCAATGCGATTCATTTGATGGCCGTGGGCACAAGTAAGGGCTTCGACGATCCACGCTGGCTCACCTACAAGCAGGCCGCAGCAAATGGTTGGCAGGTTCGAGCCGGTGAAAAGGGAACTCAGATTGAGTTCTGGCAGTTCAGCGAAGATGCGAGAAAAACTCAGAGCACTGACAAGAATCCAAAGTTCGAAGCCTCCACCAATGAGTACCAAGCGCCGCTGCGAAAGGTCTTCACGGTATTCAACGCAAGCCAGATCGACGGTATGGAGCCATACCTTCCAAAGACACGATCAGATTGGGAGATCGCCGAATCTGGCGACTCGATCCTGAAAAACTCGGGAGCAAGAATCTCCCACGATCAGAACGACCGTGCCTTCTATAGTCGCTCCCAAGATCGCATCCATCTGCCACCTGTCCTTAGCTTCCGAACGGCGGCAGACTACTACGGCACAGCCTTGCACGAGCTTGCGCATTGGAGCGGACATCCCGACCGGCTCAATCGTCCAACGCTGAACGAGAGCTATAACTTCGGAGATCTCAACTACGCAAAAGAAGAACTCCGAGCGGAACTCACCAGTGTCTTCCTTGCCGCCGAGCGAGGGATTCCTCACAATCCAGAGCAGCACGCCGCATACGTTCAATCCTGGATCAAGGCGCTCAGCGACGACAAGAATGAGATCTTCCGTGCCGCGAAGGACGCGCACCGCGCCGCCGACTACATCTTAGATCTTGAGCGGGGCAAGCAACTCCGCACCGAGACCTCGGAGCACGTTGCTTCATTCGAGCGAAGCGCTGGAGCGGTCGCGATTACGGAGAAAGAAACAGCAACCGAGCACCGCGATCCGGTCGCTTCAAAAGGCGCAGCCAGAATCGAAACAGAGAAGATTCTCGATGGGGAAGTGGAGGGCCGTCGCCCACCGAGCGAGCAAGCTCTCAAGCAATCCTTACACTCAGCTAAGGCCGCAGTGAAAGAGCTGATGGGCGAGAACACAAAGACCTACCCGGCCGACACGGATTCCGGAAAGTATCGAGGGGTAGTGCTGGCAGAAACCGAGCACCATGTGATTCAGCAAGTCAGCGCCAAGAGCGCCGTCGCCCACGAAAAGCACCTGCTCCCAGAGATCCCGCAAGCGACCAACAACATCTTGATTTCCTACTCAAATCAGATCGCACAGCTCAAACCAAACCAAGAGCGCCAGCGTTCTCACTCATTATCGCGTTGAGCCACACAATGACTCCCTCCGATCCAAAGGTCTATCGAACTCCACCCGACCCTGGTTTCGTCGGGGGCTACAACTGGTCTGCAATGTTGACCGGACTCGGCCTGCTGCTCGTCGTGAACATCACGGCGACGCAGTTCATCGCCCATCAGCTCCGCTACCAACGAGCGCTCGGCGCTCCTATCCTCATTCACGCTGGCCATTCCATCTATCAACCTACGGCATGGGCCTTCTGGCTACTCCAGCACAGCAACACAGCCAGTCTTCAGGTCAAGCAGCCACTACTAGGAGGCGCACTAATCGTGGTGGTCGGATCGGCGATCACCGTCATGATCGTCTACGCACTCAACCTCCGTCGCGCTCGCCGCCTCTCGGCCAACACGGAAGACTTACACGGTTCGGCTCGCTGGGCGAATGCATCCGACATCAAGGAAACCGGACTCCTCCAATCGACACAAGGAGTCTACGTCGGAGGTTGGCTAAACCCGTCCACCCAACGGCTGCACTATCTCCGCCACAACGGTCCAGAACACATCCTCGCGTTCGCACCCACGCGAAGCGGCAAGGGCATTGGACTCGTCATTCCTACCTTACTCGCGTGGTCCGAGTCAGCGGTCGTCTACGACATCAAGGGCGAGAACTGGGCCCGTACAGCAGGCTTCCGGGTCACAGCCGGTCATCTCTGTTTCAAATTCTCTCCGGTCGAGGTAGCGAACGGCTCCCGCTTCAACCCACTCGCAGAAGTTCGAATCGGAACCTCGCGCGACGTGTCCGACGCCCAGAACGTTGCCGACATGATCGTCCGCACGGGCGAAGACAGCCCCATGGAACGCTACTGGCAGGATGCCGCAGCCTCCATCACCACAGGCATGATCCTTCACGTCTGTTACGCAGCCGCAGCTTCGGGACGTGTCGCAAGCCTGGGTGACCTCGCATCGACTTTTACTCGGCCAGGTCAAAGCTTTCGCGACACCTTGAACGAACTCGAGAACTTCCCCCACGATCCCCAGCACGGCCACAGATGGAAGACCTCAGACGGAGAAAAGACCACGACTCACCCTGTCGTACGTGAGAAGGTCCGCGAGATGCTCGACAAAGAGGACAAAGACTTCTCGGGCGTTCTCTCTACCGCTAAGACCGCACTCACCCTGTACAGCGACCCTCTCGTTGCAAAGAACACTGCAGCCAGCGACTTCACCATCGACGATCTGGTCAATCACAACCGACCAGTTTCGCTCTACCTCGTCGTTCCGCCCTCCGACAAGATCCGCCTACGCCCACTCATTCGACTGATCTTCACCATGATCGTAAACCGACTCACCGAGCGAATGGATTTCGAAGGCGCAGCGCAAAAACGCAATCGCCACCGACTCCTGTTTATGGTGGACGAGTTCCCGTCCCTCAAGCGAATGGAGATCTTCGCAGACGCGCTCTCCTACATGGCTGGCTATGGCCTGAAAGCTTATCTAATCACCCAAGACATCCGCCAGATCGTTGACGAATACGGCCCAAACGAGAGCATCGTCTCGAATTGCCACGTACGTGTTGCCTATGCTCCCAACCAGTTCGACACAGCAGAACTGCTCTCAAAGATGACTGGCACTAAGACCATCCAGAAGGCCACCTTCAACTTCTCCGGCTCTCGCTTAGCTCCCATCGCTGACCACATGTCCGCAACAGTCGATCAAGTAGAACGTCCTCTCGTCACACCGGACGAGGTCATGCGCCTAAGGCCTCCAAGAAAAAGCGGTGAAGGCGCCAACGAGCGCATCACCGCACCTGGCGACATGCTGATCTTCGTCAGCGGCCACCACCCCATATACGGCACTCAGATTCTGTACTTCACCGACCCAGTCCTCAAGCATCGTGCCGAGATCGCGCCCCCGACGAAGTTCTCTGCCATCGGCGAGAGTTACATCGCGCCACAACCGCCTGTGGATCGAAGCCGAAACGCCATCCTCCGAGCTGAGTTCACACCGCAATCCCCGATGGAAGCTGCTTTTCTAGCTGAGTTGAATGGCGAGGCGCCAACCAAGCCAGGTTTCATCGAGCAGCTCGACATGGATCTCCACGAAGAAAGGAAGGACTGAAATGCAAAAGAACCGCATCGAGCTAGCAGGCTACCTGGCCGACAAACCACAAGTCCGATACATGCCCTCGGGCACACCTGTCGCGAATGTTCGGATGGCCGAAGGCTATCGCTACACCGACCGAAACAACGAAACGCAAGAGCACACCAACTGGCACAACCTCGTCTTCTACGGTGAACTCGCCGACATTGCTGTGAGCTATGAGAAGGGTGAGAACATCTTCGTCGAGGGGACTCTGCAAGCCCGCAAATTCACACCAAAAGACGGAAGCCCACGAACCATCCACGAAGTCATCGCCCGCAGCGTCTATCTGATCGCCAAGTCTCGCGCGGGGAAGGAAGCTCCCGGAGACAACGCACCGCAGCGAGAAGAGGCATCGATCGCGCCGATCAATGTTGTAGAGGATGGCGAAGCCGATGTCTGGCCGTCATAAGCATCTGGTCGCTTCGCTCATCGCCGCGTTCAGCGCCCTCGTTACTCTGACGGCGATTGCAGCGATCATGGGCGTCCGCATCAACACAAGCTACAGCCTCCCCCTTGGCCTGTACGTGAAAGCTAACGACCCCACCGCAAATCTGATCGAGTTCTGCCCTACTGAACCATACGCAACCGAATCTGCCTCGCGAAACTACCGCACCCGCAGTGTGATCTGCGCCGATGGTGCAGCGCCGCTACTCAAGCCGATCATCGCCCAACCCGGTGATGCCGTCACCGTCACCTCAAACGGAATCGAGGTGAACGGTCGCTTGCTTCCCAACACACGTCCAGTTCCATTCGACGCCGCCGGAAGGCCCCTTCATTCATGGCCAAAGGGGGAATATCTGGTCGCCGACGGAACGCTATGGGTGGCCTCAACCTACAACGCTGGCAGCTATGACTCCCGCTATATGGGACCAATTCAAATCACTCAGATTCGTGGGAGGCTTCGCCCGTTATGGCTACTTCCTGGCTAGCAAGTATGGCGCTCGCAATGTTGATCGGATTCGCCGCCTGGCGCGGTCCAGCCTTGCTGCTTGCGCTCGCGATCCTCATGCCGATACTGGTATTTCGCCAACCCAATCGCATCCGTGCAGCAACCATTGCGATGGCCTATTTCCTCACGGCCTCCTATCCGATCCTGGCGGTCTCCCTAGCCTTCGAGCCAAGCCAACCATTCCTAGGACCGCTACTCTGGGTCCTCGCAGCAATGCTCCTCACGACACCATGGGCGATACTCTGGAGCCCGTTCCCTCAGCAGCGACTCTGGAGATGTCCCGCAGCATTGGCGCTATCAACGATCCCACCGCTTGGCCTGATCGGATGGGCATCACCACTGACGGCATCTGGAATCTTGTTTCCAGGTACCGGTTACCTAGGGATCGCGGCAACGGCGATCCTCCCCGCCATGAAGCCGCTGGTCTTCCTAACAGCCATCCTAATCGCGAACACGTTCTACCAGCCAGCAGCATCGCAGCAAATCCAAGCGATTCAAACGACCGCAAGCAATGACTTATTCCAAATGGAAGAATCTTCACGCCTAGCCATCCACTCGTCCAAGGCAAAGCTAACAATACTTCCCGAAGGCGCTATCCGCCGCTGGACCGAAGCCACTGAGGCATTCTGGGAGCCCACGATCGAGCGACTTGAAAGGACTCACCGATCCGCACTCATCGGAGCGGGCATCCCAATCCCCGGATCATCGCAATACCGAAACGCAGTGGTTGCAATCGGCGAATGGAACACCAAACCCTTCGATCAACGCATCCCGATTCCGCTCGGAATGTGGAAGCCCTTCGGCCCCGCCGACGGCGTTCCACTGAATGTCACCGGTCCAGGAACGATGCAGATCGGACCTCACAAGCTAGCGATCCTCATCTGCTACGAACAGCTTCTCGTCTGGCCCATGCTGCAATCCGCGCTCGAGAATCCAACACTCATCGTCGGAATCTCCAACGCCTCCTGGACCAAACACACCAGCATCCCCGCCGCGCAAGAGACCAGCCTCAAGGCCTGGTCTCGCCTGTTCGGCATCCCTTATGTCTCAGCAATTCAACTATGAGGTGCCCAAATGCAACCAGCGCAAGACCCTCAGGCGGTCCTCACCATCCGCGACGTGGCAGATCTCCTGCGATGTTCGAAGACACATGTATCAAATGTGATCAACGGAAAAATACCCGGAACTCCACGCCTAGCCCATCTGTCGATGGGGCGGCGAAAACTAGTCCGAAGGGAATGGCTCGACCAGTGGTTAGAAGCCAGCAAGGAGCGGTGTTAGTCTCGGAAGTAGGTCAGGATGTTCCGCTGTGGACGCAAGAAAAGGAACAATCGATGCGTCGAAAGCGGTATCAGCGCGGCAGTTTGAAGCCGCGCAAAAGGAATGGAAAAACTTATTGGTATGCCCAATGGAGGGAGGATGGAAAGCCAAGATCCAAGGAACTTGGACTCTGTAACAAAGTGAGTCGATCGGAGGCCGAGTCGAAGTTGGCCGAGATTCTTCACAGTCAAAACTCTCAGGCTGGACAGTCGGTAGCACCGATCTACACCTTCGGCCAATTCGTCGAAGTGACCTATCTGCCGGTCTACCGCCGCAAGTGGAAACCATCCACAGCGGTCACGGAAGAGAACAGACTCACCGCAAATCTTGTTCCGGATCTGGGATTTATGCTGATGTCCGAAGTCACTCGAGAATCGCTGCAAACGCTTCTGGATGTGAAAGCGAATACTCTTACCAGGAGTATGGTGGATCATCTCCGCTTTCGTCTCCGCTCTATTTTCACGCTAGGAATGAGTGAGGGAGTCGTAGATCGAAATCCAGCGATGGCTCTATACACGCCCCGTCACTGTCAACCCGCCCGACCACGCAAGGTTCTGAAAATTGAGGAGGCGGCGAGAATGCTCGACGCGCTGGATTTGCGAGAGAAGCTCATTGCCCGATTCGCAACTTGGGAAGGAATGCGACCGGGAGAAATCCTAGCCTTACAAGTAGGTGATGTGGAAAGCAATTGTGTGTGGGTTCGACGGCGACTTTACCGAGGCCAGATCGACACCCCAAAAACGAAGCGATCCTACCGGCAAGTTGCCCTGTCCCAAGGGACTACAAGCCTTTTAGGAGCTTGGATCACAAAGCTCGACACTGCCAACTCCCAAGCGTGGCTATTCTCGACGGAGAACAACACACCAATCTGGCGAGACAACGTTTGGCTGCGCAACATGCGGCCCAAACTGAAGGCCGTCGGTCTCGAATGGGCAAACTTCCAGGTGATGCGCCGCACTTTTGCGACCCTCTCAAGGCAAGCCGGAGTCGATGCTCACACCCGTTCGGCACAGATGGGCAACACCGTAGATGTTAACGAGAACGAGTACGCCGTCAGCACCTTCGAGGATCGGCTGGCAGCAGTTCGTCACTTGGAGACAACGATCCAGTAGTCAATCGTGGGGCGAGGCATTCAGGCAAAGCCGCTCCAAACAGAAACAAAGTGAGGGGAAAAGAGACCCGAAAAGGCGTTCAGAAGAGATAAAGCAGTAATCGCAGTAACGAAGGGTTCTAGGAGTATTCCTAAGTCGTTGATTCTATGGAGCGGGAGACCGGGATCGAACCGGCGACGTTCAGCTTGGGAAGCTGACATTCTACCGCTGAATTACTCCCGCTCAGCGTGTCTGCACTTTCAATCTATCATATTCATTTTTGTTTGCAAGCCCTTCTCCAATGGGCCTACCTCCCCATCTCATTGATGTCTAAGCACTTTTTCACTTAAAGATTTCCAGACACCAGTTCGATCATCTGGGGGATGACATTGCTCGAGCATTCTTCCCCGACCGCCTCCTCTGCGCTCCAATGCATCGTCATTGAAACCAGCGATGAGCAAACTCTTCGCGATCTTGCCGCCCGCACCCAACTCCCCATCCTGGTCCTGCTCCCCGACTACCAACACGCCACGGCAGCCCGCTTCCGCAGCCTTGGCGCTTTCGACGTTCTTCCAACAGACAATGCCGCGATCGACAGATCGCCAACACCGCGTCGCTGGCGGCAAGCGATCGTCGGCCAGTGTCCGGCGATCGAGGTGCTAGCCGACGCGATTGCCCTCATTGCCGAACGGCGCAGTACCGTCCTCATCACAGGCGAGACAGGAACCGGCAAAGAGGTCGTCGCCCGGGCACTGCACCAAGCCAGTGGGCGCAAGGGGCCAATGGTCTCGATCAACTGTACAGCGTTGCCCGAATCCTTACTCGAGGCCGAACTCTTCGGACACACCAAAGGAGCCTTCACTGGCGCTCAGTCAGCCCGTACCGGGCTCTTTGAAGCGGCAAATCACGGCACGATCTTTCTCGACGAAATTGGCGATATGCCTCTTGAACTGCAAGCAAAATTGCTCCGGGTGCTGCAAGAGCGGCAGATCCAGCGGCTGGGCGCCACAGAAACCATTGCGATTGATGCACGCGTGATCGCCGCTACCAATGTGGACCTTCTCAGCAAAGTCGAAGATGGCCGTTTCCGCGAAGATCTCTACTTCCGTCTCAACGTCGTTCCTCTCCATCTCCCCCCACTCCGCGAGCGGAAAGGCGACCTCGTCATGCTCGCCCGGCACTTCGTGGAAAAGATTTGCACTATCGAAAAACTGCCGCTCAAAAAGCTATCGCTGCCCGCACTCCTGCGGCTCGAAGAGTATCATTGGCCCGGCAATATCCGCGAATTGGAAAACACCATCGAGCGAGCAATTGCGCTCAGCGGCAATCGTCTCGACCTCCTGCCCGGCGATTTCCTGCTCCCCATCCGAATGCGAGCGAAAGCGCCCATGGACTATGCCGCGCCGATCACGATTCCTGAAAATGGCCTTGATTTCACAGCGATCATCGAGAGCATTGAACGCGGCATGATCGAGCAAGCACTGCAACGCACCAAGGGCAACAAGAGTGCGGCCGCCGAACTACTCCAGCTCAAGCGCACTACCCTTGGCGCCAAGATGCAAAAACTCAGCGCGTAAGCGGATCCTCTTCCCAAGGAGGCGTCGCCGCAATCAGCGCGGCCAGATCTGGTTCCACACGCCCCAGTTCTTCCTTCATCTTCCAGGCGATTTCGCGATAGCTGAAATGCCCCTTCACCCCACTGCGCAGCCGCGAAATGTACTCCACCTCGGCAAAATCCATTTTGAACAGAAAGCGGCTATGCGCTCCAAAGGGCAGCAAATACTGCGCCGCTGGCTGCGGCAAGGAACGATACACCCGGAGCGCTTCGTCCATCGCAGCACGGTAAATATCCCGCAGCGGTCCCGCCGTGAAGGACCCCGGAACCGAATACCCCAATTCCCCCGTATAAGCCTGCCGCAACTGCACACAGCGCCGGTGCCGATGCAGATCGCGATAGGCCCCAATATCCATCACGATATCGAACACATACGGGCCGCCCCGGAACTGCTTCAGCAGCTCGTCATAGCGGCCACGAGACCCCAGCGCGACGCCGATCACCTCGTTGCGCACTGCTTGGCTCGTAGCTTCAGCCCACACATAGAGTTCGCGATAAGGCCGCGTGGTCACCGGATACAGCAGCGAGGCGACAATGTCGGCCATCGGTGTGCGAGGGCAATCTAAAGTCACCGAAGCAGCATCGCAAGAACTCACAGCAGCCGCCGGTAAATTCTGCGCCGCCCAAAGCGACAAATCCCGATGTGCCGCCGGACCATGCTGCTCCGGATCCACATACTTCGCCAAGGTCGGCGCGACAGGCTCCCCCACACTCGCATCCCAAACGCAACCCGGCGGCGCCGCAACCGCGGCAGCAGCCTCGCCCGCCACCTCGCGGATCTCCGCAAACTCGCTCGCCTTCAGCCGCCGAATCTGCTTCTCCAGCGTTCGAATACTCGTCACCTGCCCCACATTCGTCGGAATCCCAAAAAACAGCACGTAGCGCGCCACATCAAAGGCCCGAGCCTTCAAATTACGCTCATAGGCATCGGGCTTCATGTCGGCAGGACGCGGCAGGCTCGCCGTCAACTCGGCAAACTTCAGCGCATGCAGTTGCTCATAGGCAGCCAGCAGGGCCCGGCCCGCCTCCTGATAGCGCCTGGCATCCGATGTGGAAAGGTCCGGCGGGGTCACAAAACCCAGCTTCGAGAAATCCTGGTAGCGCGTGCTCTTCGCCTGCCCATCCCAAAGCTGCTCGTCTTCGATCTCGGTTGCGGCCAGTTCGGAGACGCCCTCCCAGCAAATCCCCAGATGCCCCAGATCCGCAATCGAGGCATGCCCATACTGAAAGTAAAAACTCTCGAGAAATTTCTGCGAATTGTGGGTGCGCACCCACTCCAGCGATTCAACAATCGAATCGGCACTGCGGCTGTAACGGGCCAGCGCGTAGGCGCTCTTCTCGGCTGGCATCGGGGACATAGCGATCACTCGGGACATCGGGTTATCCTTCGAGTTTCCCATGACCATCAAAATCAAGCGCGTGCATCCTGACGCGCAACTCCCCACCTACGCTCACGGACCGCTCGAAGACGCCGGAATGGACCTCCGCAGCGTCGAGGCCACCACCATTGCGCCCTCGCAGACCTACGCCGTCGCCACAGGTCTTTCGATTGAATTGCCGCCCGGCTACGAAGCCCAGATTCGCCCCCGTTCCGGCCTCGCCTTCAAGCACTCAATCACCATCCCCAACGCCCCCGGCACCATCGACCCGGCCTATCGCGGCGAAATCAAGGTCATTCTCCACAACCTCGGCGCCGAAGCCTTCCAAATCCACCCCGGCGACCGCATCGCCCAGATGATCATTGCCCGCTACGAGGCGATCGAATGGCAGGAAGCCGATCTCGCCGGTTCCACACGCGGCGAAGGTGGCTTTGGCTCGAGCGGCGTCAAGTAGACGCGTTCAACTCCCCGGCAATATGCTGGCCAGCCGAACCTGCTGGCCAGTATATTGATCTCCTCCCTTTCGAATGAATCCGCATCCCAGGACACAGCGCTAAATCGAGCTCCACCGTCTCACGCCAACCCAGCGCAGACAGCCCGCTGCGGCAATACACCATTTAGCCGATCGACAGAAAAGAACATCCTCCCTAGCAATTGGGCCACTGCCCAATCCTCCAATATTCTTTGCAATACAACTCCTTCTTCACTCGATGACTCGCATTTGACGACTAACGACGAGACTTGTATAATTTATTAGTCTATTAACTCGATCATATTTATATAGTATGACTCTGAACTCTGCGCGAAACCTCCTGGGTGAGCCGGACGGACGGACACAAGGAGCTTGCATGAAGGTCGCATTATCAATTTTGTTTTCGATACTCTCCGTGGTCGCGTTGGCGCAGGCCGATCGCGCAACCGTCACGGGAACCATTAAGAATCCGAGCGGGGCGCCAATCGGCGGGTTAGCCGTGGCGATCATCCATCAGGATTCCGGAATCCGCTCTGCCGCCAACACGAGTGACACCGGGCTCTTCCGGATCGAGGGCTTGGCTCCCGGCCACTATCGAGTGCAAACAGAAGGTCCGGGAGCCCGGCTCGACTTCAATCTCGAGATCGTCCAACCCGGCCAAGTGATCGATGTCGGCGCCTTGGTGCTCGCCGCCCCGGCCGCGACTCCCGTCGCCAAGCCATCCCCGCAATCCGCTGAAAGCCAAATTCTCGAGCCACTCTCCCAGGAAATTACGGTGACGGCGCGCCGTGTCGAAGAGTCGGCGCAGAGCGTCCCGATTGCCTTAAGCGTTCTCAGCGGACAGGCCATCGAGCAAAGCGGGGCCTTCAACGTCGTTCGCCTCAAGGAAATGGTGCCGTCGCTCCAGTTCTATTCGTCAAACCCGCGAAACTCGGCCATCAACATCCGCGGTCTGGGTTCTCCCTTCGGCCTGACCAATGACGGCATCGAGCCCGGTGTCGGCTTTTATGTCGACGGCGTGTTCTTCGCGCGTCCTGCCGCGGCCACGCTCGATTTCATCGACATTGAGCGGATCGAAGTTCTTCGCGGCCCACAAGGCACTCTTTTCGGCAAGAACACCACGGCCGGGGCGATCAGCATCACCACGCGCCGTCCCACCTTTACTCCCGAAACAAATGTCGAGCTGAGTTTCGGTAACGTAGGCTACATCCAAGCAAAGGCATCGATCAGCGGTCCCTTAGGAAGAAAGTTGGCCGGACGCCTGTCCTTCTCCGGGACGCAGCGAGATGGAATGCTGCTCAACACGCGCACCAAAGACCCGGTGAATGATCTGAACAATCAGGGGCTCCGGGGCCAGTTGCTGTATATCCCGACCGATAAGCTCTCGATTCTCACCACGGTCGACTACACGCGTCAGCGTCCCAACGGCTACGCGCAAGTCATCGCGGGCGTGGCGCCCACCTTACGTCCGCTCAACCGTCAATGGGCCTCCATCGCATCCGACCTCCGCTATACCCCGCCAAGTTACAACGCATTTAACCGTCAGATCGATACCGATACGCCCTGGCGCTCCAATCAGGACATGGGCGGAGCCTCCGTCACTCTCGATTGGAACCGTGGCCCTGGCACACTCACCGCGATCACCGCCTGGCGCTATTGGGACTGGCAGCCTTCGAACGATCGCGACTTCACCGCCCTTCCCATCACGACCATCTCGGCGGCGCCCTCGAAGCAGCACCAGTGGACACAGGAAGTGCGCTACGCCGCCACGATCAATTCCCGGGTAAATTTTGTCGCCGGAGCCTTTCTCTTCGGTCAGAATCTGAAGCCATCCCCCTTCCACAAGCAGGAGCAAGGATCGGCAGCGGCGCGGTACCTTCTGGCCCCATCTGCTCTCGCAGCCACTCCCGGCTTGCTCGACGGCTATGGCCAGAACATCAACTTCGACTTCAATACCTTTAGCGCCTCCGGCTTCGGGCAAGTCGAGATCAACCTGACGCGCCGCTGGCGGCTCACGCCGGGTCTGCGCTTCAACTACGACAAGAAGGATCTGAACTACGACCAGCAAGTCTACGGAGGACTGCAAACCACCGACCCCGCGCTGATCGCCCTCCAGCGCTCCGTCCTGGCGCCGCTCACCTACCAGGCGCACGTTGCCGATAACAATGTCTCGGGACAACTGACCGTGGCCTATCAACTCACTGAAGGCGTCAACGCCTACGCAACCTACGCGACAGGCTTCAAGTCTGTTGGATTGAACCTTGGAGGCGTCCCGACTGACGCGGCCGGCGCTCCGATCACCTCGGCTGCGCTGGTTCGGCCAGAAGACGTGCGCAACGCCGAGATCGGCATCAAGACACAGCCCTTTGCCGGAGTCACTGCAAACTTCGCGGCCTTCAACACAGGCACGAAAGACTTCCAGACGCAGGTCGTCAATGCACAAGTCGGCGTGCTACGTGGTTATCTCGCCAATGCGGAGAAGGTCCGCGTGCGAGGTATCGAATTCGATGGGACGGCGAAACTCAGTGAAGACCTGTCACTCTATGCAGCTGCCTCCTTCACCGATGGCCGTTATATCTCCTTCCGCGATGCGCCGCCGCCGCTCGAAGACACAGGTGGCCCGCAGGCCAAAGATATCTCGGGGTCCCTTCTGCCCGGTATCTCGAAATGGGCTGGATCCTTCGGCGGCGAGTGGACCAAGCCCGCTACGGTGATGGGCCGCGCTGGGCACTTCTTCATCGGCGCCGATGCCAGCTTCCGCTCGAAGTACTCCTCGAGCCCCTCTTACTCGAAGTATCTGGTGGCCGACGGCTATGCGCTGCTGAATCCGCGCGTCGGCTTCCGCTCTTTGGAAAAATGGTCCATCTCGTTGTGGGCGCGCAATGTCACTGGCAGCAACTACTTCGAGCTGATGTCGGCCGCGCCGGGCAACTCCGGCTTATACGTTGGCCTCCCGGGCGATCGCCGCACCTTCGGACTGACGCTGCGCAAGACCTTCGCAGAGAAAAGCTCCGGCCCCAAAGCAACGCTTCCCGCCAAGGCCAGCATGAAGTCGGTCAAGCCGGAGACGCAGGGGAACTGAGCACACCCCCACTCGAGAATAGGAGCGGCCTCGACAACCGCTCAAATCGCGATGTTCCCGCTCTGCGTGTTGGCTTTCGACACGCAGAGCACCGACGATCGAGGCAAGAGGCGGAATGTGTTGCAAAGAACCCTGGGCGATCACAATTTGCAGGGAGAGTGCTAGCTCACGTCGATCAGACGAACCACCTGTTGCGGAAGTAAATCTGCCGGGTGCCCTCGTTACTTGTCCCTGCCGCATCCTATGATGCGATCATTCACCGCCTGCTAGGCTGATGGCGCAGTAAAGGCAACGCTTGGCGGCAGTGCCCGAGCCGTTGAGGCCGCATCAAGATCTCGAAAAGTCAAAAGCGTGAACTCAAACGTCACGCGGTGAGAGTCAATTGATCGCGTTCCAGAACAAATCGCTGCGCCAAACAACGGTTCCCGAGCGAAACTACTTCAACTCGCCCGCCAGCTTGCTGGCCAGCGGACTCTGCTGGCCAGCATACTTATTTCCCGGCTTCTTGCGATAAGGCATCGACGATGGCGTCGTCAGTTCTTCAAAGGTCATCGAGCAAATCCGCATCCCCGGATACAGCGCCACCGGCATAATCCCCAGATTCGACAGCTCAAGCGTCGCCCGCCCACTCCAACCCGGATCAAACAGGCCCGCCGTGCCGTGCACGATGATCCCGATGCGCCCCAGGCTCGAGCGCCCCTCCAGGCGCCCCAAAATATCATCGGCCAGTTCCAGATGCTCCAAGGTAATGGCCAGCGCAAACTCGCGCGGCTGTAGGATAAAAGCCTCGCCGTCCGGCACCACAATCGGACGCATCAGCTTTTCGATCTCCACCTTGTTCCGCAGATCGATAAAGGCGTGCTTCGAATGCTCGAAGATGCTGAATTCATTTCCCAGGCGGAAATCAATACTGCAGCTCCCTACATGGCTGTCCGGCAACTGCGGACTCACATTGATCTTGCCACTGGACAGGGCTTTGCGAATATCGACGTCAGATAGAACCATGGGCTTCTCGGATTGTAACGAAAAGCCCGGCGCAATCTGCGCCGGGCTTTCGATAGATGAAATATTTGGTGGACGAGAAGAGGTTCGAACTCTCGACCCCCGCATTGCGAACGCGGTGCTCTCCCAACTGAGCTACTCGCCCAAACATTTTTAGTTTACCCCTTCTTGGGGTCCAAAATCATCTCGATCTCTTTTCTGCAATCTTTCAGATGATTGAGAGTCGCCGGATCCTTTGCTGTCACAATCGCCGAACCAAGCTTCTGGTTCAATTGTTCGAGCATCGTACGCGCCGTCCCCCGAAAATCCGTCTGCTGCCAGCCGGCCGTCATCATGCCGATGATCTCGTTCGGAACATTGCCCACCAGCCCGGCCGGAACCGGAGTTGCAGGCCGCCCCAGCAGCGTCTTGATGTGATCGAGATAGTTCCGCTGCAACGCGCGGCGATAGAGATCGATGCTCACCGTAGGCTTCGACACCTCGCTGAACACGCCTCCCTGCACGTCCGCCAGAAATTCCCGCAGCGGATACGCCGTCTTGGCATCGAGCGCCTCGCCATCGGTCAACAGCTTAAAGCGCATCGGGGACAACAGCGTCTCGAGCGCTGCTTTTTGCTGGCTGATAATCACGTCGGCCGCGCCAAAATACTGGAACTGGTTCAGCAACTCGGGCTTGATGATATTCGTCGGCGGCATGAATACATGCTCGTGCAGGAACTTCACCGCCTCCTTCTGCTTTTCGCGCGGCACGCGGGAGAACTGCTCGCCTCCCCGCCCTGCCAGCGTACGGCTTTCCACCACGCCGCCCACCTGCTTCACCACCGAACCGAACCACAGACGCCGCAGATTCCAGATGCCTTGGAAAGTATCCTTCAGCAGGTCATAATCCTCACCCTGCTTCGTCGTCGCCTTCACCAGCCAGCCATTGATCACCCGCTCCAGATTCTTATAGCCCAGCGTCGTGGCCAGCACCGGATCATCGCCGATATTTTCCGTCTTCACCGTCGGATCAATCTGCGACGGCCCGTCTTCTCCGCCAAAGCGTAGAAAAGGATTCGTCATCTGCCGCGCCGCAATCTCGTCCAACGCCTTCTTTTCATCGTCCGGAGTCTTGCCCGGCAGCGGCTTATAGCCCCATTCAATCGCAAACTTGTCATAGGGCCCCACAATCGGCATCAACTGCGTGACGCCGTCCTCAGGCTGCGCCACATAGTTGAAGCGGCCATAGGCCATGATCGAGGCGACGCTGCCATGATCCTTCGTAAACACCGGATCGCGCAGTTGCTTGATCGAATACGCCGAGCTCGCCTTCTGGTTATGGCGCAGACCCAGCGTATGCCCCACTTCATGCGTTGCGATGTAGCCCAGGATCTCGCCCATCAGCTTGTTATCAAAAGGCAGCTTCCGCGCGCCATCGTTCTGCGCCGAACACATCCCGAAATACCAGCTCTGGCCCAGTTTTAGGACGTCATGCCACAGGATGATGTGCGCGCTGATAATCTCGCCGCTGCGCGGATCATGCACATGCGGCCCCATCGCATTCTGCACCGGCAGGGCAGCCCAACGGATCACCGAATAGCGAACATCTTCCGCATCCCAGTCCGGATCCTGTTCCTTGGTCGGCGCATCCTTTGCCTGGATCGCATTCTTAAAACCAGCCTGCTCAAAGGCGATATTCCAGTCTTCGATTCCCTTGCGCACCGCGCCCCGCCAGGCATCGGGCACTTCTCGCGAAATGTAGAATACGATTGGCTTCACCGGCTCGCTCAACGCCGCACTGGGGTTCTTCTTCTCCAGACGGTAGCGCGTGATAAAGCCCTTCGTCTCAACACGATTCTCCTCGTTTGCATACTCTTCAAAGGGCTGGATGAAATAGCCGACTCGCGGGTCAAACAAGCGGCCCACCATCGGCTTCTCCGGCAACAGCACCATGCTGTAGTGCACCATCACGCTGAGGCTGCGCAGGTTCCCCGGAATCTGTGCCGGCGGCGGCGCCTGCGGACTGGTCGGCGGTAGCGGCGGCGTCCCCAGATTCCAGGTGAAGGTCGAACGCACTTCAATGTTTTCGGGGAAGGTCTTAATCTCTTCGATAAAACTGCGGCTCGGGTCCATCTGCGGCGCGGCAGGCAACCGCAAGCCCGACAGCAGACTCACCGCCGACAGTTCCGGAATATCGGTCGAAAACATCGGCGTCACATCGATCACCGCGCTCTTGTCCGGCCCTTCGGCTTCGATGTTGAAGGTGCGCAGAATCGGCTGGAAATTCGAAAGCTCCACCGCCAGCTTCATCGCCGCATCGCCATCGGTGGCCCGCTTGGTCACCGGATTGATGCGCAGAAAAATCCGGTTCCCGCGCCGGTCCCAGCGGATCATCCGCGAGGTACCCGGCGTCCCGCTATAGCCAATACCCGGCGGCGCAGCAGCGATCTCGTTATAAATCAGCATGTCACGGCGATAGAGAGACTCGGGAATCTCGTAGTACCACTTCTCATCCACCGAATGGACCTTGAACAATCCGTTCTTGGTCTTCGCCTTCGCCGTGATGACGTCTTCGTATTTCTTGGGTCCAGTAGTAGGCCGGGCCGCCGCGGCTGGGGCAGGAGCACGTCCTGCAGCAGGAGCAGGAGCCGTAGGATTGGGATTCTGCGGGGGCGCAGGAGCTTCCTGTGCCGCCAACACGAGCGGGAAAAGCAGAACAGCCGCCACAGGTGTGCGGCGGCTGCTGAGCCGGTTCTTCAACATGTCTGGAAGACCTCTTTCAGAGTTTTCTTATTCCTTCACTTCGTAGCGAAACTTTTCGCTGGCGCTCGCGGCGCCCTTCTTGGCTCGCACTTCGATCTGCCAGGCTCCCGCCATCACGAATTTCTGCTTGGCTTCGTAGATGCCGGGCTTCACCTGCTTGGCGGGCTCTTTGAATTCGCCATGGTCCATCTCCACCATGGTCAAAATTGTTTCGACGTCCGCGCCCGCCACGGGTTTCCCATTGGCGGTGATCTTGATCGTCAGCGGAGTCTCATAGTTCGCCTTCACCGTCTTGGGCAATTCGTATTGAATCTTCCAATTCGCTTTCTGTTGGCCAACCAGAACCAGGGCAGCAAGGCCCATTGCAAGCAAAAGTTTCCGCATCATTCAAATTCTATAACTTTTGCACACGGACACTGCCGTTGGAAGTCGACAGGCGAATCGGCGTACCGCCCCCGCCAATCCGTCCTTCCAGCCGGTTCTTGGAGATGCTTCCACTCATCAACACCTCAAAGTCCGTACTCACACTCGAGTTCGACGTGGACGCGCGCAAATCTGCTTTCGCACTGGCAGGCAGCCGCAATGTGATCGACGAGTTGCTGGTACTGGCATCCACCGGCTGGTCCTTGTAATCGGGCAAGCTCAGATCCACGCTGCCATTCGACGTGTCCGCCTTCACCGAACGCCCGGCAGGCATCTTCTCAATCCGCGCCACGATCGACGAGTTCGACGTATTCGCTTCAAAGGCCCCCTGCAGTCCATCCACCTTCACCGAACCATTGGAAGTACGGGCGACAAAATCCCCAACGACACCATTCCCCTCTACCGACGCATTCGAAGTCTTCGCGTCCACCTTGCCCACCAGCCCTCGTACCCGGATGCTGCCATTTGAACTCTGCAGCCGCACATCGCCTTCCATGTTCTCAATGCGAATGCTGCCATTGGACGACACGATGCCGTTCAACATCAACTTCTTCGGCACCCGCAGAATGTACTTGGCGCCACAATTGCCCCGCCGTGGCTCCGGACGCACGGTCCGCAAACGCAAGGACCCTGGCTGGCTGTCAGCCTCAATCTTGATCTGGCGCAGCAGGTCTTCGCTGCCGGCATATTTTGTGCCGTTCACCTCGACTTCGTCCTTCTCCCAGGAGATCACCTCAATGCTGCCATTGAAGTTATCGACGGAAAGAGAGCCACCACTCTTCAGCGCATAGTTGTAGTGAAAATCTTCGCGGTAGCGATCCGAGGATCCCCAGCTTCCGGCGTCTTCGATATCGCAACTGCTCAGGAGCAGCGCAACAGGAGCAAGTGCAAACAGGATGCGGCGTGTCATATCAGAAACCAATACGCACCAGCCCGTCGCGCGTTCCAAAAAAAATCCAGGGAGCAGATCGAATCCTCTCTCCGGCTGCCCGGGTTAGATTGCCTCACCAGCTCCTCGCGATGAAATTGTGCGCTGGCAAGACAGCACGCGCGAACACCGTACTCCCCCAAACATTCCCACCCAGGTTATCCTAAATAACAACCCTGCTTTCGGCTTTCAGTACCTCCGTGAAAAAACTTCTAGCTCTCAATCGTGGCGAAATCGCCATCCGCATCTTCCGCGCCGCCAATGAACTCGGTCTCAGCACTGTTGCGATCTATTCGAAAGAAGACCGCCTCAGCCTCCACCGCTTCAAAGCAGACGAAGCCTACCAGATTGGCGAAAACAAAGGTCCCGTAGAAGCCTATCTCGACGTCGACGGCATCGTCGCGCTCGCCAGCTCCATCGGTGTCGATGCGATCCACCCCGGCTACGGATTCCTCTCGGAAAACCCCGCGCTCCCCCGCGCCTGCGAAAAGGCCGGCATCGCCTTCGTCGGTCCCAAGGCCGAAATGCTCGACGCCCTCGGCGACAAAACCGCCGCGCGTACCCTCGCCGAAAAAGCCAAAATCCCCGTCGTCCCCGGCACCCCCGAAGCGGTCACCAACATCGCGGACGCCGAAAAGGCCGCCGAGAAGATCGGTTTCCCCCTCATCATCAAAGCCGCCTTCGGTGGCGGTGGCCGCGGCATGCGCGTCGTCAACAATGCCGACGAATTTAAGGGCAAGCTCGAAGAAGCCCGTCGCGAAGCCGGCGCAGCCTTCGGCAACGATGCCGTCTTCCTCGAACGCTTCATCCGCCGCGCCAAGCACATCGAAATCCAGATCATCGCCGACAAGCAAGGCAATGTTCTCCACCTCTTCGAGCGCGATTGCAGTGTCCAGCGCCGGCACCAGAAGGTCGTCGAGGTCGCCCCTGCCGTCAACCTTTCCCCGCGCATCCGTCAGGAACTCTGCGACGCTGCCGTCGCCCTCGCCAAAGTAGCGAATTACGAAAACGCCGGCACCGTCGAATTCCTCGTCGACGTCGATCGCGACGAATGGTTCTTCATAGAGGTCAACCCCCGCGTCCAGGTCGAACACACGGTCACCGAAATGGTCACCGGCATCGACATCGTCCGCACCCAGATCCAGGTCGCCCAGGGTCTCTCCCTGCACAGCCCCGAGATCGGCCTGCCAGAGCAGAAGGACATCCACGTCAACGGCTTCGCGCTCCAGTGCCGCGTCACCACCGAAGACGCCTCCCAGAACTTCCAGCCCGACTACGGCCGCATCCACACCTACCGTTCCCCGGCCGGCTTCGGCATCCGTCTCGACGGCGCATCCGCTTACGGCGGCGCGGTCATCACCCCCTTCTACGACTCCCTGCTCGTCAAAACCACCGCCTGGGGCCGCGACTTCCACCAGGCCTGCCAGCGCATGGACCGCGCACTCCGCGAGTTCCGCATCCGCGGCGTCAAGACCAACATCCCCTTCCTCGAAAACGTCATCAATAACGACACCTTCCAGAAGGGCGACGTCACCACGCGCTTCCTCGAAGAAACGCCCGAGCTCTTCCAGTTCACCGCCCGTCGCGACCGCGCCACCAAGCTCCTCACCTACCTCGGTGACGTCATCGTCAACGGCAACCCCGAAGCCGCCGGCAAGCCCAAGCCTGCCACCTTCCGCAAGCCCCGCATCGAGCCCTTCATCGCCACGCCCGCTCCCGCAGGCACCAAGCAGCTGCTCGACAAGCTCGGCCCCGAAGGCTTCGCCCAGTGGACCCGCGACCAGAAGCGCCTCCTCATCACCGACACGACTTTCCGCGACGCCCACCAGTCCCTCATGGCTACGCGCATGCGTACCTATGACCTCATGGCCATCGCGAACTTCGTCGCCCACCGCATGAGCGGTCTCTACTCTCTCGAAATGTGGGGCGGCGCAACCTTCGACGTCTCCATGCGCTTCCTGCTCGAGGATCCCTGGCAGCGCCTCACCCGTCTGCGCGAAGTCATCCCCAACATTGCGTTCCAGATGCTCCTCCGAGCCTCCAACGCCGTAGGCTATACGGCCTATCCCGACAACGTCGTCCGCGAATTCATCAAGGAAACCGCGGCCCAGGGCATCGACATCTTCCGCATCTTCGACTCGCTGAACTGGCTCCCCAACATGCAAGTCGCGATGGAAGCCGTGCGCAACACGGACCGCATCTGCGAAGCCGCCATCTGTTATTCGGGCGATCTCCTCGACCCCAAGCGCACCAAGTACTCGCTGAACTACTACGTCAAAATGGCGAAAGAGCTCGAGAAGATGGGCGCGCACATGCTCTCCATCAAGGACATGGCCGGTCTCGCCAAGCCCTACGCCATCGAGCTGTTGGTCAAGACCCTGCGTCAGGAGATCGGAATCCCGATCCACTTCCACACCCACGATTCCAGCGGTCTCAACGCCGCATCAATCTTGAAGGCCAGCGACGCAATGGTCGACATCGCCGACGCCGCAGTCGCATCGATGTCCGGCTCCACCAGCCAGCCCAATCTCAACTCGATCGCCGCCTCCTTGGCCAACACGGAACGCGACACTGGACTCGACCCCGAAGCGCTCCTCGCCTACTCGGAATATTGGGAAGCCGTCCGTCACAACTACAGTGGTTTCGACACGAGCCCGCGCCACGGCCTGGCTGATCTCTACATCCACGAGATGCCCGGCGGTCAATACACGAATCTGCGCGAGCAGGCCGAAGCAATGGGTCTCGGAACCCGTTGGCCCGAAGTCGCACGAATGTACGCGGACGTGAACGCGGCCTTCGGCGACATCATCAAAGTCACACCCTCCTCCAAGGTCGTAGGCGATCTCGCCCTCTTCCTGCTCAGCCACGGCATGACGATGGAAGAATTCCTCGCGCTCAAGCAGGACCACAACATTACGCTGCCGAACTCGGTCATCGACATGTTTGAAGGTTCGCTCGGCATTCCCGAGGGAGGCTGGCCCGAGCAGATTGCAAAGATCATCCTGCAAGGCCGCAAGACAACGGAAGGTCGTCCCGGCGCAGCAATGGCGGCAGTCGATCTGGATGAGACGGCAAAGAAGCTCGAAACCGCGATCGAAGAAAAGCCCAGCCGCACCGACCTCATGAGCTATCTCATGTATCCGGAAGTCTTCGTCAAATTTGCAAAGTCACGCGCGGATCACGGAGACATTGAGGTCCTCCCCTCCCCCGCCTTCTTCTACGGAATGGCAAAGGGCGAGGAAATCAGTTTCGACATCGAACCCGGCAAAACGCTCATCGTCAAATTCCTAACGATCAGCGAACCCAACCCTGACGGAACAAGAAACGTCTTCTTCGAACTGAACGGCCAACCGAGGGAAGTGCAGGTCAAGGACAAGACGCTGAAGTCAACGATGGCAGAGCGTCCCAAGGCCGACCCCAGCAACCCCGGCCACGTCGCCGCCCCGATCCCCGGAGCGGTCACGACGATCCACGTCAAAGAAGGAAGCGAAGTCAAAAAGGGCGCACCCTTACTCGTGTTGGAAGCAATGAAAATGCAAACAACCGTCAACGCCCCCATCGACGGGACAGTCAAGGAAATCCTAGTCAAACCTGGCGAAACCGTCGAACCGAAGGACTTACTAGTTATCCTCGGCTAATCAGTTCATCACCCAACTCAGGAGGCTCGAGCAAAGTCTCTCGCCTCCACACTAATCCCGTGCAACCCGGACTCGATAGTATCGAACACCCGATCGAATTTCCCTCGCGCACCCAAACCCATGCTGATGGACAACATCTAAGTACGAATCTCCCACGGGCCTACCTTGAAAAAACAAAGGCCTATAGAGAGGAAAGGCATCTCCGGTCTTAATAAGTTCTACGGTAATCCCAAAATTTCCTAAGGAGTTGCCATCCAGAAGGATAAGCATCTGCTCGACATCAGCTACGTGCCCGGGTTCCACCCGAACGACAGCGGTGGCCTGCTTAGCGTCGGACGGAACGAGCCACTGTACGATTTCCATAATCTTCCTTTAGTGAGTAATGGTGGGAGTATTAGATAGAACTTGGCTTTAGAGCTCGTACACCGGGGCGTCAACCGTTTTTCACTCACTGCGTATGGTCACTTGATAATCTTTCAAAATCCTAATACATCGATAGATTCTCTGGCGGCCATTTGGCTCAATAACACGTTGATATTCACCTTGCCGGTGGCGACCGCCGACACGCGACGGCCGACATTGTCCAATCGCACAGCTGAAGGAGTACCGGTTGCGCCAAATCCAGAAGCAACCATAAAGCCTGGATCTAGAATAATACGAGACCGCAGATTCATCGCCCGATTGATATCTGGTCCTCCCGTGGATACAATAACAAGTTGGTCGGCTCTGTCTAAATTCTCCGCTTCCCACGCACGCAGACGCGGGAGCATGTCCAAGCAGTACGAACAATTCGGATTCCAAAATATCAGGAGCACATCTCGACCTAACAGATCAGAGCTACTCACAGGTAATCCATCGACATCCAATAAAGAGAAGTGTGCTGCTTCTTCGTTCGTATTCGGAGATAGCAAGCGATCCGTATCGGCTTGCTTGGCTGGCTTTGTCAGAGCAATGTCTGACTGAGTTAGTTGAGATACTAGATTTTCAATCGCCTCAGAGCCAACAGCCAAGTGGCTACCAATGGCCCCATTCACAGTTACTAAAATGGCGCTCGGTGTTGCATATGCGCCATATATTTCTGCTACTTCGTAATTGTATTGAAATAATACTTTGATGGAGTCAACATTTGGAACTGATCGATCTTGACTCGACCGAGTAATTACAACGACCTCAAAGACCCGTCTGTCATCTGATTGCCATTTCCGAAGAGCTTCATAGAGCAGTTTACATGCTTCGCAGTTAGGATCGGAAAAAACGAGCAATACAGACCGATGAGAGCTGCCGAGAATGCCAGCCAGGCTGACAATGTCACCTGAAGCATCCGGAAGAGCAAAACCCGGCGCAGCCGGACCCAACATCGGGACACTGTCTGAGGACGGCGCTGTAATAGGAACTCCTGAAATTCGAATGCTCTCCTCCAGTCTATCCAGGCGAAGCATTAAATGTCCATGCTGGCGGAGCAGATGAATTGAGAACCACAACTGAATTCCAAGCAA
The DNA here is from genome assembly GCF_000702445.1 of Bryobacter aggregatus MPL3. Taxonomy (NCBI): domain Bacteria; kingdom Pseudomonadati; phylum Acidobacteriota; class Terriglobia; order Bryobacterales; family Bryobacteraceae; genus Bryobacter; species Bryobacter aggregatus. The sequence continues at coordinate 2,441,505 of NZ_JNIF01000003.1, read as the reverse complement.
AGACAGAAACGCCGTAGCTGCAGCGATTACACCTAGATCCCAATTACCAGCCACGGCCAGCTTCGCCCACAGGCTCACTGACTCTTCGTTACTCCCCCCAACAATAGCGACGATCGCCAGCCCGCTTAGCACTCCGTTGCGAAGGAGAGTTGTCGGACCCACTGGCCCGGCTCCGATGTTACCGAAGCAGCGACATGTTGGCCTCCGTCCCCGCACCAAATTGAAGGCGATTGCAAGAGAAAAGATCACCAATAATACTAGGGTGCTCAGGCCGCCCCAGCGGCTTGAGCAAACCAGCAGTACTGCCACTATCAACTCTACTACCGTCAGCAGTACTAGTGTGACAGGGGTTAGTCCACTTGGTACTCCAAATTCCAGCAGCGATTTAATCGCTTCGCCTCGATTACGCAGCTTAGAGACAGCCGCCACAAGGAAAACGAAGAATAGTATTGTGCTTGCTAGCGTAACAAGTAGATCCACGTCGCTACTCTCTTCTCAGTATTCCGGAACCACTCGATAATGGTGCCACCAGGCCAGAACTGCCTCCACAGAGTGGAGCGCACCAGCCCCCTGCGCCACAGCAAGTATTGAATACACAGACACGACCGGATGGACAATTTGCGTTGGTTGTGCAGGTCACCGTATCAAGGCACGCTATCTCTCGCACGCAATAGGTTCGATCGGACCCGCTTTTGCATCCGCAGCTAGTTGTTCCGTTACAGGATGGGGTTGCACCACAAGGTCCGGGTTGGCACGGGAGATCTGAGCATGAAGAGCCGCAGCAATCGCATGCCTCTCTCTGCGACGTTTCGTATGGACCGCCGCCGAAGAGGACAACCGCACTATAGTATAAGGCTGCAATTTGCATGCACTGGTCCCGCAGTGGTGATCCTGCCGGGAAAACCGAACATGGCCCGGCAAAGCAGTCTCCGAAGGCGTTATCGCAGTTAGCCTTATTAGAATTACATGTGCCATAACATATGTCATGCGCATCGCAACATGCTGTGAAATTCGCGGGCCCGAACGAGTTAGGGATGAATGAAGCGCTCCAGCTGTCTTGGCCTCCACAACCATTAGTGGTTGGGACATAGGGCGAATGTGCCTGCCGATTTGGGCATTCTGATGTGCTTGGCATCGGGTATTTGACTTTGAGCCCGGTAGGAGTGCAGCAATGTGTGGACGTATCAAAGAGCTGAGATCCACAATAGCAACTGATAGCCCATAATGGCTTAATTCCAACGTCGAGTAGAAAGGCGCCAGCTAGGGCCTTGAGTGCAAGTATTACGCTCGATCGGCGGGACGCCGTTGCGTTAAGCGTCCTGGATATATCGGCAAATAAATCTGTTGTGTTAATGACAGGTGCTTCTTCCATTTGGAACACTCCGCTAACTATTTGTTATTTACACTTATTGTCGGCTACGCGCGGGGGTCAGAATGGTGCCAAGCGCTATCCTGTCAGGTTTTCCCGTTCGTTGGTTTATCGAGCTTAGGCTATAGACCATGCCCTCTGAACTCTTGCTGGTGCTCATTACTTTGAAGCCGTGCAACAGGGCTCCGACAGGAACCCCAGACTCTGGTGCACCACTAACATGCCACATCACATAGGTATTATTGTCGGTTAGAGCAGTCCATCCTTTGGGCGAATCCGTTACTATAACTGGTGTCGCGACCTTTAATTGGAAGGTCGTGATATATATCGGGTCGGAGGCTCGTTCCTCATTGGCTATGGAGTAGGACCATAGTCCTGCTGCCGTGTCGATTTCTACTTCCACCTTGGCTGACAGGTACTGAGTATCATTTGCAGTGGGGTGTACTGGAGGTATCGTTATTGGGACCTCAACGGAGAATCTGTGGATGCCAACGACTGTGTCGTAGGTTCCCTCTAGGATCGCTAGATGCTTTCCTCCTATACGCAACGTGCTCATTGGAAAAGTCGCAGAGAGTTCAGCGTCGAGCAACTTTGATCGACCCAATGAGGGCGGAGCGTTGCCTATTCGCCAAGGCATTGCTAATGCTGAAGAAACACGGGAATCTATACTGATGCTCGAAATGGTTAAGTTGTTTGCGGTTTGTTTCCCATTGTTGCTGAGCGCAAGCAATACGACTAACGTGTCCCCTCTATTTATTAATTGGGGGGCACGTGACGACACGATAACAATATCATCCGTAGATTGAGGCATCTTCTCCTCCTCGTTGGCCTTCGCCTTATAAACAACCGTACTAAGGTTGGATTGAGACTACGGTATCTAAAGATAATAGTCAAGAAAATTATTGCATTAAATTAATGAAACGATTCAAATCATTCTGAGTCGGGCAGGAAGTATTTGCAACTGAAATGGCAAGGTTCAAGTGTATTCATAGTTGGACATCTCGCTGAAAAGAGCTTGACTTCCCAAACCCCTTCCCTTATTATCAGGCTGCCGGTTAGTGGCCGGCAGGGAAGTGGCCTCAAGTTATGAGAGCCATAAGCCTGCTGTTTGTGCCATTAGAATGGGAATTGTAAGCGAAAGGATGATCGAATGATCCAGGCAACGTTTATGCGGAGAGTTCTAGTATGGGTAGCATCTGGATTTCTGGGAATGCAATGCTGGGCTTCGGGGAACATTTATGCTGATTCTGTTTTTTGCCCGACGCCAGGGAATCTAGGAACTGCTTATATCGGGTGGACCACCTCTGGTGAGTCTGAGCCTATCAATATGTTCGTCACGCAGTACGACTTGAGTTTCGCGGTAGTGGCGGGACCGACCTTAGCTGGCGGTGGAATAACTGGATCCCATACTGCAGGTTATATACAGAGCACATATTACTACTATGTGTTCACGATTTTTTCTGAGAATAACGGTACCTATGGATCAGGCAAGTGGCTAGATGATGTTTGGATTTTTTGTTCGGCTGGTAGAAGAGCGACTGCCGACAAAATGCTTCTGGGGACTATCATCGGAGGCGACGTGAAAGTAACAAAGCAAATCGACAAAGCAAATTATGCTTTTGGGGACGAAGTACTCCTCGGTGCAAGGGCCGCAGGGACAGCCCGCATCAAGCACCTCGCACTGCCCTCGAACACTCCAATCAGTTCGGCCCTTTCGTTTCCTCCAACAACTAGGAATGGGCGAAGGAGATCCGCACATTGAAGTAGGCTGTCGCCCAGCACTGAGCAGAACCGGGATGGAAGCAAGGATTGACCCAAGCCGATCCCCCGCGCTACGCGAGCAAGCGCTTTCACCCCGGCTACATCGGCACAACAGGCTCCGCCCTAGGGACGCCAAGACGCCGAGCCCACTCCGCCCCAGCCGTTCATGTAGCGCTGCAACCCGGCCCGCGGCCGGCCAGAGCGGCGGCCAGAGGGACAGCCCGCATCAAGCACTTCGCATTTCCCCCGAAACCTCCAGTCAGCTCCGTCCCCTTCATCGCGCATGGCTCCCCAGCGCCTTCTCAAAGCTCCACCGTCTCCACTTCCGCTGAAAAGCCTCTTCAATCCTCTCGACGAAAGCCTCCTCCCCAAACGGCCGACCAGCATACGTACAGCGACGCAACAAGTGAATTTCCGCCGCCCGATCAGCATCTGAATGCAGTTCCCGCCACCGGAGCGCACCTCCAGCCTCTCTCCAAAACTCCGGCCAGAGGGACAGCCCGCATCAAGCACTTCACATTTCCCGCCAACACTCCAATCGGCTCCGTCCCCTTTGTTTTCCCCAGCAAATCTGGGCGATATGGCATAACGTGATCTCCAGCAACGCTGAAGCAGTTCCGCGCACATCTCCCTCTTGCCACTAAGAAGTGCACCAGCGCAACGGCCTGAGGTCGCAGCCTACAAAGCGGAAGTAGCCAAACCTGTAGATTCCCTTTGTTCGCGAAAGATCCAATCAGCTCCGTCCCCTTCATCCGCCAAGCAGTTGCCTATTGGCAAAGAGCCTCCTCAGCCACGGGATGACGATGGAAGAATTCCTCGCGCTCAAGCAGGACCACAACATCACGCTGCCGAACTCGGTCATCGACATGTTTGAAGGTTCGCTCGGCATTCCCGAGGGAGGCTGGCCCGAGCACATTGCAAAGATCATCCTGCAAGGCCGCAAGACAACGGAAGGTCGTCCCGGCGCAGCAATGCCAGCGGTCGATCTGGACGAGACGGCAAAGAAACTCGAAGCCGCAATCGAAGAAAAGCCCAGCCGCACGGATCTGATGAGCTATCTGATGTATCCGGAAGTCTTCGTAAAATTCGCAAAATCCCGAGCCGACCACGGCGACATTGAGGTCCTCCCCTCCCCCGCCTTCTTCTACGGAATGGCCAAGGGCGAAGAGATCAGCTTCGACATCGAAGCGGGCAAAACGCTCATCGTCAAGTTCCTAACCACCAGCGAACCCAACCCCGATGGCACGCGCAACGTCTTCTTCGAACTCAACGGACAACCGAGAGAAGTGCAGGTCAAGGACAAGACGCTCAAGTCAACGATGGCAGAGCGAGCGAAGGCGGACCCAAGCAACCCCGGCCACGTCGCCGCCCCGATCCCCGGAGCAGTCACCACCATTCACGTCAAAGAAGGAACCGAAGTCAAAAAGGGCGCACCGTTACTCGTATTGGAAGCAATGAAAATGCAAACCACGGTCACCGCCCCCAACGACGGAACGGTCAAAGAAATCCTAGTCAAAACCGGCGAAACCGTCGAACCCAAGGATCTGCTCGTCATCCTCGAATGATCTCCAGCGTTGCCAACATAGCCACCGTATTGGAATATCTTTTCCGATTGAGCATGTCCGAACAGCAACTGATCGTCTCTCCTTCACAGTTGTAACTTGAGACATTACGGCTCACGGACATAAATGCGGGAAGGTTTCTATTAACTGAGACGAAGGGATGGCGCAGTCCGAAATCGATTTGGACAATTCCAAATCCCAATGCCAACTGCTCCCAGCCGTACGAATTTCCACTTCTGGATTTCTGGATTGTGATTTTGACAGTTGAGCAATTTCTAAGCACCGCAATCAAGATTGGACATTATCCATCACAAAAGCTCAGTTCCCTCTGGATGCATCCACGAAGCGATCACTCGGGTCGGCAAGCACTCCTGTCCTAATCTTCTACTTAATCTCGTTCCCACTGCCCGGATCAGGCACGTCGTACCGCACTAGAGAGCCATGGGCTTGCTTCCGAATAACAATTTTTCCGGAGGCGATCCCGGCAAATACGGGAATATCCGAATCATCCAACTGCAGAACCTTCGAAAGGTCGAACAACCGCTGGTCTCCTATTCGCATAGCAACCACCGAGGAAGCCGGTTTACGAGGCGGGCCTTCGCCTCTCAACTCAGCTAAAGAGCAGTACAGAGACGAATCCTGAATAGCACAGTTTGAGATTCGAAGTTCTGCGACACTCGTCGGCAGCTTAAAGACAGGTTTTATTTGCCACGAGTGGTCAAGAAAAACAATGTTATTAGTTGACGGATTTACCAGTGCAACATTCCCATTGCCGTAGGCCAAGCTTGATTCAGTAATCGATAATATTTTTCCCTCTCCAAGAACCATCTCCCTAGGTAGTAGCTTTTTTACAAGCACCCCATCCTCCGTATAAATCCGCAGGATGGACGCCCCTGGGATGTCCCTAAAAGTACTGTCATACTCTCTCCCTGCTACCACAATCTCAGAATTATCCGTAACTGCCACTAGGGCCGTACCGAAATGGTCTGTCAAAACCACTTTGGTCTCGCCAGTATTTGGAACAACAATCACAAGCGCACCGCTCGTATTCGTTGCGGACTTAACAGTCCCAACGGTAACCAGAGTACCCTTCGGACTTAATGTTGCATCACGGACGTAATATGTTCCATCTTCTGGAAGCTTGAGCTGGATTCTTTGCGATTGCTGGCCGGGCCGAACCAGATACACACAAGATTCCGCCGGGTCACGAGCAAGGAGAACACCACGGCTGTATTTAGGAACCGGCTTACCAGTAAAAGTTTCGCTCAGCTTATCAGTCTGAGGCTGGGCGACAACTGGACCGGCACACATGGCCCCAGTTATTAGAATCCTCGACAATATCTTTACACTTTTCATAGTATTTCCTCTGCTAATGTTAATGTTGGCAGCGCGTCTCCCGACAAGGTCCAGGGCACACATACTCCAGACTACAGGAAGGCGATCCAGGGAACCGTACACCAAGATCCCATGTAGCCAGGTTCGAATCAGGCATATAGTAGCGATATTCTTGGCTAGTGGCGGGGCAACAAAGGCCTAGGTCCGACGTCATGTAGTGGTCTTGGCATGACCTCTCGTAGCAGCTATCAGCTTGTACAATCTGGAAGGGAAGCATCTTCACTAGCTCGCGTCGAAGGGTAGCCATTGGCCCACTCGCGCAACTTCCCGGCCTAGAATCGGATTGAGATCTCAGCTCCTTAGGCATAAGACTCGAAGGCCGAAAAGGAATTCGATTTCCACTTTCGTCTGACACGAGCACTATCTGAGTGACGGTAGTGATGGTTTTCCCAGGTATCACCAATTGTCTCGCCTGGGGACTTGGAGGTGCACCGACTCGGTCAATAGCATGCCCAACAGGCGGAGAAAATAAATAGAGTAAGGTGGCCGCTAAAAAAACACCCAATCCCAATGTAGAAGCGAATATCGAATATCAGAAAGGACTTAGCCTGTATTTCTGATTCTTAACATCGATCTATTTCTTTGTCAAGAGGCCAAGGTGGAGTGCCAGGTGGAGTGCCCCCCAAAAAGGCCAAGGGGACAGCCACCGGGACAAGCTATATCGCAATATCGCACCCCTTCGCTGGAAGAGGGGGGACATCCATGATAGGTAAAGTCAAGTGGAAACGGAGGTTTCCCCGCACCTCGTGGGATGAGGCGATGAGGAGCTGAAAGCCAGAGCGGAAGTCAGGAATGCGAAGTGCCTACAGAACAGGTCTGTGACCAGACATCCATTTGCAGGATCGACGAAGATGGTCGTCCCGGAAGAGGGGAAGAGGGGAAGAGGGGAAGAGGGGACGAAGAGGGGCGAAGAGGGGGACAAGCACTTCGCATTTCGCGCCAAACCACCAATCGGCTCCGTCCCCTTCGACTAACTCGCTGACAACACAGCTCCGCCCAGCGCTTTCTCAAAGCTCCACCGTCTCCACTTCCGCTGAAACGTCTCTTCGATCCTCTCCACAAACGTCTCCTCCCCAAACGGTCGGCCAGCATAAGTGCACCGGCGCAATAGGTGAATCTCCGACGCCCGCTCTCCAGCCGAATGTACTTCCTGCCACCGCACTGCCCCGCCAGACTCTCGCCAAAACCCCAGATCAAGAATCCCGCTCGGATCGGCAGCGCCATTCAAATGCACCGCCGCACTCGACCACCGGTACGTCTCCACTCGATCCACCATCGCCGCCCGCACTGGATTCGCCTCCACATATCGAATCCCCATCCACAAGTGACTCTCCGACATCGGGCACGAGTAGTAGCGATTCTGCCAAAGGTGCCCACTACGCCCCAGACGCGCATTCAGCGACTGCGCATAAGCTCCATGCACCCGCCGAAACAACACAGCCAGAGAATCTTCCCGCTCCGGCACAACCTTCCCGCTCCGGCACAACCACAAGAGCCAAGAGCCAAGAGCCAAGAGCCAGAGAGAAGCCAGAGGAGCCAGAGAGCCAGAGAGCCGGGGCCAGAGGGACAGCCCGCATCAAGCACTTCGCATTTTCCACCAAACCACCAGTCAGCTCCGTCCCCTTCGTTTCACTCAAATAAACCGGCTAATTCGATCAATCGTAATCTCGCAAGGCAAGTCGCTCTCGCCGCCATTCTTCTAGCCCTTCTAGCCAAGCCTAGCCAAGCCAAAGCCAAAAGCCAGAGGAGCCAGAGGGACAGCCCGCATCAAGCACTTCGCATTTCCCACCAAACCACCAGTCAGCTCCGTCCCCTTCGCCTAACGCGCTGACAACGCGCAACTCGCTGACAACGCGCGGTTTCCCAGCGCCTTTTCAAAGCTCCACCGTCTCCATTTCCGCTGAAAGGCTTCTTCGATTCTCTCCACGAACGCCTCCTCCCCGAACGGCCGGCCAGCATACGTGCACCGGCGCAATAAGTGAATCTCCGCCGCCCGATCCGCGTCCGAATGCAGCTCCTGCCACCGACCCGCCCCACAGCCTCCCGCCAAAACCGCAAATCCAGAATCCCGCTCGGATCGGCAGCGCCACTCAAATGCACCGCCGCACTCGACCACCGATGCCCTCGTGTCCGGAGATCTTCAGCTAAATACACCTAATATCTTGGATCCTAGTCCGGTCCCGGCCGTGCTGACGCCCGCTGAGCCACTCGCCGGTAACGGGCCGGTGCAACAGTGGCAGCAGTTCTGGCGAATTGGCTGTTGCGCGAGCGAATCCTCGGTCGGGTTAGGAATTCTACTACAGCAGGGTGATCTAAAGCGAAACTTCGGCAACGCGCGCCTGGACAACGTGCAGAAGATCAATGTTCCGTAACCTATAAATAAAGAGAAAGTGAACATGACGAGTATGAAAAGCAGCATGATTCTTACGTTAGCGGTGTGTCTTGGAAGTCTCCCCGCCCTCGGCAGCCTCATCGTAGTCAACTCGGCCCAGAAGCTGACCGAAGCCGCCGATCTTGTGGTTGTGGGTACATTGACTGGTAGCTACCAAAGAGGGGATTTCGCAGCTGTGACGATTGCCGTGAGCCGCACTCTGAAGGGGGTGTCTCCGTCGCAGACCGTCGACGCGGAAACTTCTTTTTCTCAGCGAGCGACGGGGCCAATTCCAAGCAAGTACTCTCTCTCAGGCATCTGGTTTTTGCAGAAGGATGACGCTGGTGTTCTGAAGGTTTTACCGGCCCAAGAGGGGGATGTTGATTTGCAGTTCCGTGCGTTACCGGTTCGGGCGGACGTTCCGGCGCCACCCTACAATTATCAACCGAGCCAGCCTGCGATCGAGAAGGTTGCCTTCGAGGTACTGGCATTGGCGGAAGAACGCCGCGGACTCGGCTTCGTTGACACCCTGGTGAGGTCGTTGCAAGGCATCAACTCCCTTGCCGTGCAGAGCGCGTTCGAGGCCCTTGCCAGTTCCAAGGAGCCCGCTCTTCGTGCCGCCGGCCTTGCGGTTTTGATTCAGAATCAAAATCCTCAGGCCCTCATCCAGCTCGAAAAGGATCTTCCAGGAATTCTGGCGCCGGTTTCCGGGCCGACGAACGAGGAGCTGTGGGGAATCGCGGCGGCGATCGAGTTGATGTACCGGAATCCGGATCCAGCCGGTCTCGCGGCGTTGGGTAGGATTGGTTCGAGCCGGAATCTTCCGTACATGCTGCAACGTGCTATTGCATATGCACATCGGTGTATCCACACGAAAGAAACACTCCCTTATCTGGGCCAGTTGCTTGAGAACTCCAATTCCTCGCTGCGATATGAAGGTGTTTTCGGGTTGGCAAGCTTCGCGAATGGCTTGCCAACGATTACCCGAGAAAATGTCGTGACAATGTCCTACCTCAATGGCACTCCCAAGCCGGGAATTTCAACTCGGGAGACCTGGGATCAAATGCCTACGGTGGAACCCTTCCAGAAGAATGAGGCGAAGTATCTTAACTTCTGGAGAGACTGGTTGCGAGACTGGTTGCGGAACAATCCTATTTAGTCTCAAAAAGAAGAGAAGAAGAAGAGGGGACAGCCCGCATCAAGCACTTCGCATTTCCCACCAAACCACCAGTCAGCTCCGTCCCCTTCGCCTAACCCGCTGACAACGCGCGGTTTCCCAGCGCCTTCTCAAAGCTCCACCGTCTCCACTTCCGCTGAAAAGCCTCTTCGATTCTCTCCACGAACGCCTCCTCCCCGAACGGCCGACCAGCATACGTGCATCGGCGCAATAAGTGAATCTCCGCCGCCCGATCCGCGTCCGAATGCAATTCCCGCCAGGGAATCGCCCCTCCAGCCTCCCGCCCAAACTCCAGATCCAGAACCCCGCTCGCATCGGCCGCCCCACTCAAATGCACCGCCGCACTCGACCACCGATACGCCTCCACACGATCCACCATCGCCGCCCGCACTGGATTCGCCTCCACATACCGAATCCCCATCCACAAATGACTCTCCGACATCGGGCACGAATAGTAGCGATTCTGCCAAAGATGCCCACTGCGCCCCAGCCGCGCATTCAGCGCCTGCGCATAAGCTCCATGCACCCGGCGAAACAACACAGCCAGCGAATCCTCCCGCTCCGGAACCAGTACAAAGTGAACATGGTTCGTCATCAGGCAATAGGCCAGCACCCGCACCGCGGCGTCCTTCTGGTGGGTCCGTAACAGAGACAAATACATCTGTCGATCTTGAATCGTATGGAAAACCTTCTGGCGATTGCTACCCCGCTGCGTCACGTGATAGGGCAATCCGACTTCAATACATCTGGCGCTTCTGGGCATCGCACTCGAAGAGTCGCCGCAAGCCCCAAGAATTCTCAAAGTTCCCGGCAGGTCCGTCCCCCTCGAAAGTCCAAAACCCTGCGCGAAGAGCGGACTCAAACCAACAGCAGGCCCGAGCCGCGAGTCCGCCAAGCCAAGGCCAAAGGACCCAAAGGGCCAGAGGGACAGGCCAGGGGGACAGCCCGCATCAAGCACTTTGCTTTTCCGATTCAGTCAGCTCCGCCCCTTTCAACTGATCAGCCGACACAATGATGGCAAAAGGCGCCAGAGGTTGAAGCGAAAGAAGGGCGTAGCTCCAAACGCAGCCGACGCCATAAGCGACCGGAGCGGGTCCTCACGGTGATAGAGTTGGAATCTTCCAAATCACCCCGAAAGGACACACTCATGAGTGGCAACCAGAACTCTGCCGCTCACCGCGTTGACAAAATGGCCGCCGAACGTGCCGTTTTAAGGGGCGCACCGACTGGACTTAGCGCAGAGCCATTGATTCGACTTGCCTGCGCGATGCCATCTGGCACAAGACATACACCATCAGAGTCATGGCCAGGAAAAGTGACTCCGAGGCATCATCTCACAGTACCCACCTAGCGAGGATAAAAAATAAAGATAGTCACCGATGCAGCTAGACTGAACCATCGTAAGGCCTTCGCTGTCCGCACGAGACCGAGCGGCAGGTCTTGCTTTGATAGTTCATCAAGGCACAGCCCCAATATGAAGAAACCGGCCACAATGGAGGCGTCACGTTTCCTTAGCGCATACAGGTCAGAACTGAATTTGTAAAGGATTAGAGTCAAAAACGCTAGGCATACTGCGAAGCTCAAGTAGTAATTCTTAGAAAGGCGCATAGTAGTTACAGTTTCGAATTGACGTCCCAGGAGGACATGAGCGTGGGAACCAAATTCGTATTTGAGAGAACCATCTCGCTTCACGAACATTCGATGCAGTCCGGATGCAATATTTGAAAGTGAGAATGCTCTAGCACTGTGTCACTAGCCGTCGAGTAGCTTCCGGCGCTTTTGGGATTCAGATATTCCCATCGGACGAAGGTCCAACGCGACGCCCTGAAGGAGTGACTTCGCTACCATGCCCGAAACGGCACCTGACACAGCCGAGAAGGAGGCGACATGAGTCACCTGATCCTCATTCGGAGGCTGGCCGTATTTACGCCTCGCCAAGATTGCCATGGCCGCAATAGTTCGGATCGTATCCGTTTGCATAACGAAACCCTCTATGTCGAATGGATGATAAAAACAAACGGTGCTGCGCAAGAAATCAGGAGTTCCGATTCCTTGTATGGTCGACGGTCTATCATAAGTATCTGAAAGTACATTCACCTGTCAAGGCTTTTATGCGTCACGAACCGAACTTTGCGTCACATTCGCTCTTATCCAGGACGGAAAGAGTGGGTCGCCAAGGCGCAGGGAACAGCTCGCATCACGCCCCACACATGCAGAGAGTTGTTGTATGATCCGGTGTGCGGATGGCGGCAGTTGCAGATACAGACCTGACCGCGACCTTCGCCCCGACTGCGCACAAGGAGGATACCAACATGCAACCCAAAAACACGATATGCCTCTGGTTCGACAAGGACGCGCAGGACGCAGCGCGCTTTTACGCCGCCACCTTTCCAGAGAGTCGAGTCACTGCGGTTCACTATGCCCCCAGCGACTATCCGGGCGGCAAGCAAGGCGAGGTGTTGACGGTTGAGTTCACCGTTGTGGGCATTCCCTGTCTCGGGCTCAACGGCGGTCCGGCGTTCCGGCACAGCGAAGCTTTTTCTTTTCAGATCGTGACGGAGGATCAGGAAGAGACGGACCGCTACTGGAACGCGATCGTAGGAAATGGCGGCAAAGAAAATGCATGCGGTTGGTGCAAGGACCGCTGGGGCCTTTCCTGGCAGATCACCCCACGTGCATTAACCGAGGCGCTTGCGGCTGGTGGCGATGAAGCAAAGCGTGCCTTCGAGGCGATGATGACCATGGTAAAGATCGACATCGCCGCCATCGAGGCAGCCCGGCGAGGCTGACCTGCCCAAGCGAACAGCCCACATCAGGCACTTCGCATTTCCCGCCAAACTACGAGTCCGCTCCGTCCCCTGCAACCAACTCACGAACAAAGGATGACGGTCTCCCCTTACTGCGCCAGGCGATCTAACATCTCCTGAGCCTTCGGCCTCAAGCGATTCGCCGGATAAAGGTTGATCAGCGTCTGCAGCGCCAGCTTCCCACTGTCCACCTTGCCAGCCTTCAGCTTCTCCTCCGCCGCAGCCAATAGCCCCACGGCCTCAAGGTCCTGCTTTTCTTCTGTCGCCCAGCTCTCACGAATCAGGGCTTCCGCCTGGGGAACCAAGGAGCTCTCCGGATAAACATTGATGAGAGTCTGCAAAGTCAGGCGACCCACCTCACCGCGTCCTGCTGTAACCAATTTCTGCCCCTTGTCGAAGAGGCTGCGTTCCGCAGCTTGGGGCGGCGCAATGCCCTTCTGGGCAAAAGCACCCGGCATCAAGAAACAAGCAGAAAGGACAAATCCCGGCAAGATCGCACGGTGTATTTTCATGATGTACTTCTAGCACGGCCAACCTTCCAATGGAATGGGGGGCAGACCACCCGAGTTGAGCCTCGATTGATCGCTTGCCTCCGAAGCAAGAGGCCATCCCTGCAAGTCAAACCGCGTCTCTCACTTCTTCTCTTCCTTCAACAAGGAGGCAAGCACCCTTCGCGCAGGCTCAAAGCTCGCCTCCGCCTGCTTCAAGTGCACCTTTGCTTCTTCGTCTTTCCACTGCTCCAACAGACTCACCGCCAGATAGAAGCGCGCACGGCTTGAGGTCCCATCCGCTCGCAGACTCGCGCGCGCCGCCGCTTCCGCTTCCGCAAAGCGCTGTAACCGGAGCAACGTATACGCAAGATTCGATTGCGCCAGCGCATTGGTGGGATCCATTTTCGCCGCACGCGCAAACATCTCATTGGAATCCTCAATCTGTCCTCGCAACAGGTATTGAACTCCCAGATTGTTGAGCGCCTCAAAGAACTCCGGATCAATCTCCACGGCCAGCTTCAACTTCTCGAACTTCAGCGTTGGATCTTGAAGCGCCGCGTTGTAAGCCTTCATCGCCTTCTTGGGAATTTTGTGCTGCATGCGCAGGAGGCTGATCGCTCGATTAGAACTCGTGGGGAAACTTCCACGAGTCAGGTCGATTGTGATCAAGTTCCCACACGGGCAACTGAAAGGAGCGGAATAGAGGACATCTCGTTGACGATTCACCACCCGGATTTCAAACATCCCCGCCGGGACATTCCGGAGTTCAAAGCTGCCCATTCCGTTGAGGATCGATTCTGCGACAACGATCCGCTGCATGAAATCGTAGACTTGCGCAGAGAGCTGCCCCGCGCCTTGGAAATCGTTCAGTCTGACCTGTCCAGACACAGTACTCGGAATCTGATTGTGGGAATGATCATATGAATCAAAGGGCCTGCCCAATTGATCCATCAGACTCCCGCTGAGAAACACTGGAATTAAGACACAACAGTAGATAGGGAAGTGCATACACTCCTCACTGCGCCGGAATTGCTAGGAGGTGGATCTGCGAGCCTCCAACAGGGCGGAAAGTAACGCTACCCGCGCTCTCTGGCTACTGGAGTTACGGAAAAGGCAATGGGACGTTCCGCGGCGACACGTGGAAAACGATATGGGCTGGTCCGAAGCGGACAAGCCCAAAGAGACACCAAGGGGACTGCCTGCATCGAGTACTTTGCATCTCCCGCCAAACACCACCAGTCCGCCCCGTCCCCGTTGCCTCACAGACAACGCAGGCCCCCAAAGGCCAACTGAGACAGGTTGTGGCGCAACTCACCGTCGCGGATCGCCTACGGTGTCCTCAAGTGCAATCCCCTCCGTAGCTCGGGAAACACGATCACAAAGGGAGGCATCCCGTCATCGGAAGTCTGCACAAAGCCAGGACCAGGACCGCACGACGAAGGAGAAACAAATCATGCCTGAAGGAAACATCGAACGCCGAAAAGAACCAGAATCCAGCCGCTCGCTAACGCGTCGCAATCGAGACTGGTGGCCCGAATGGCGTTCTGAAGCCGCCGCAAGCAATCCTTTGGTTGCGATGCGCCGGATGCTCGAAGAAATGAATCGCGACTTCGGCCGCATGCAATTGTCCGAGCGCAGCAATGGAGACGGGGACAGTTGGTGGCCCTCCATGGAAGTACAGGGACAGGACGGGAAGCTTGTCGTAAGAGCGGACCTGCCCGGTGTCAGCAAGGAGGACGTCAAGGTAGAAGTAGCGGAGGGCGACCTGCTCATCCAAGGCAAGCGGAAGCGGGAACACGAGGAGAAAGGCCAAGGGTACTACCGTTCCGAGCGCTCTTACGGAAGCTTCAGCCGGTGCATTCCGCTTCCTGAAGGTGCCAAGACCGATCAAGCCACAGCGCGTTTCAATGATGGCGTTCTTGAGATATCCATTCCCGTCCCGGAAACAAAGACAAAGGGCCGGGAGATTCCGATCGAGGCAAGCCAGAAGAAATAGTCTTCACCGCGCACAATCCAGGCAGTAAGAGCGACAGCATGGCAGAACCGTCAAGTCATCCAGATCCTTGCTGCTTTGGGTCTTGTAGTAAGAGACCAATTCTAGATCGGCGTTCCAGGGAACCGAGGAGTGATGATGCTTGGCGATCCGCTCTTTCGCGACCGCATTCACGCCGGCAAGGCGCTGGGCAGCCAGCTGCAAAGTCTTGCCTTTGAGGCAACTCCCCTTGTACTGGCACTTCCTCGTGGCGGCGTTCCTGTCGGATTTGAGGTTGCTTGCGCATTGGCAGCAGACCTGGATCTCTTCCTGGTCCGTAAGATCGGAGTGCCGGGTCAGGAAGAGTTGGCAATGGGGGCCATCGCCAGTGGCGGTACGCGCGTCCTCAACCAAGCGCTGATTTCAGATTTCAAAATTTCTCCTGTTCAAGTGGAGCAGATCATTGCACGGGAGCAACAGGAGATGACACGCCGGGAGAAGCTCTACCGTGGTGGACGGCCGGCCTTAGCAATCAAAGGGCGAATCGTGATCTTGGTGGACGATGGTTTGGCCACCGGGGCTTCGATGTTGGCAGCAGTTCGAGCCGTCGAAGCAAAAGAGCCGAAGCGTGTCATTGTTGCTGTACCCGTCGCCTCGAGCAAAGCCTGTGAGGAGCTTCGGCAGTACGTTGACGAGGTGGTTTGCCTGCAGACACCGGCGCCGTTTTACTCAGTGGGCAACTGGTACGAAGATTTCTCTCAGACCTCCGATACTGAAGTGCAAGAGCTGCTGCAGCAGGCATTCCTCGATCACCTGACCTGACCCCTGACCCCCCTGACCCCCGAGGGGGACAGCCCGCATCAAGCACTTCGCATTTCCGCCCAAACCAGCAGTCAGCTCCGTCCCCTTCGCCTAACTCGCAGACAACGTACGGCCACCCAGCGCCTTCTCAAAACTCCACCTCCGCCACTTCCGCTGAAACGCCATCTCCATCCTCTCCACAAACACCTCCTCTCCAAAAGGTCGACCGGCGTAAGTGCAGCGTCGCAGCAAGTGCGTCTCCGCCGCCCGATCCGGAGCAGAAGGCAGTTCCTTCCACTGGGTCGCCCCGCCAGCATCTCGCCAAAAACCCCCGCTCCTGTCCTCAGCGCTGCCCAGATGCACCGCAGCGCTCGACCACCGGTACTCCTCGACCCTCTCCACCATCGCAGCCCGCACTGGATTCGCATCCACATACCGAATCCCCAGCCACAAGCGACTCTCTGACATAGGACACGAGTAATAACGGTTCTGCCAAAGTACTACCGCGCCTCGCATTCAGCGATTGCGCATTGGCGCCGTGTACTCGCCGAAACAGCATAGCCAGAGAATCGGTCCGCTCCGGAACGAGCACAAAGTGCACATGATTCGTCATCAGGCAATAAGCAAGGACCCTCACCTCGGCCTCCCTTAAATTTGTCCGGAGCAGACTCAGATGAGTCTGGCGATCCTGGATCGAGTAGAAAATATTCTGGCGATTACTGCCCGGTAGCGGCGCAGTGGTCGTCCATCCTGAGTCTTGCCCCGGTTGCGCCGGTTCGGCGCGATCATCTCGATGCCGTACTCTTCGGCAAGCTTTTCGTCGAGCTTGTCTGAGTCGTAGGCGTTGTCTCCGATGAGTCGCTTGGGCATCTCATCGAGGAAGCTTCCGGCCAGAACGTCTTCCACAAGCTGACACCCGGCCGGCGAAGCGCTGTCGACAGCAACCGCGAGAGGAAGACTGTCACCAGCGGCGATAGCGATGATCTTCGTGCCCTTGCCGCGACGGGTGGGGCCAATTTCGCACCCACGGTTGAAAACGCCGGTGACAGGTCTGGGATGGGGATATCTTTCCGGCAGTTCACGCCACTGCACCCCACTCCCTAAAACCCACAACACCCCGTTCCACACGCATCGAGTATCGTGCCACGGACTGCCACGCTGATCCTCCCGGCGCTGCGGACGCAACACCGGCTCCACGACTTCCCATTGGTCGTCCTTTAAGTCCCCTCGTCCGCGCATACTCGTCCGCGCTAATCACCCGAGCTCTTTTAGATTCCCAGATTCCGCCCCGTGGTGGTTTATGAGACCGCTTCTAGTCTCCTGAGTCATTGATTTCTAGCAGAAGTGTTCGGTTGATGGGCGGCAAGGGTGGTTGAAGCAAAGCGGGCGATGGACTCAAGAATTTGAGAGGCAGATTTGGTCCAGAGGAATGGTTTGGGTTGCTCGTTGTGCACGGCAATGAACTTCCGAATAGCGTCCTCTAGTTCCGAGACGCTTCGATGAGAGCCACGCTTGATTTGCCGTTGTGTCAACAACGCAAACCAGCGTTCGACTTGGTTCAACCAAGAGGCATGTGTGGGAGTAAAGTGCAGATGATACCGGGGCCTCTTTTGGAGCCACTGTCGAACCTTGGCGGTCTTGTGCGTTCCGTAGTTATCCAGCACCAGATGGACATCCAGGTCGGCAGGGGCGGCCGCATCGATTTTTTTCAAGAAATCGAGGAACTCTACAGAGCGATGACGGCGATAGCATTTGCCCAATACCCGGCCGGTGGCGATATCCAGAGCCGCAAACAGACTGGTCACTCCATGTCGTTGATAGTCGTGCGTGCGGCGCTCAAGTTGACCGCTTCGTAGCGGCAACACGGGTTGGTTCCGGCTTAGCGCCTGGATCTGACTTTTCTCATCCACGCACAGCACCAACGCATGATGCGGGGGCGACAGATAGAGCCCAATAATGTCCCGCACTTTGTCAACCAGCAACGGATCGTTCGACAACTGGAAGGTTTCGCTTCGATGTGGCTTCAGACCAAAGGCACGCCAGATGCGGCTGATGGTGGATTGACTCAGTCCTGTTCTCGTCGCCAGCATTCGGCTGGACCAATGGGTTGCTCCCTTGGGGGCCTTCTCCAGTGTGAGCCGGACGACCTGCTCAATCTTGTCGTCGCCGATTTCTCGTGGCGCCCCGGGCCGAGGCTCATCTCCCAAAGTTGAGATCCCGCCCACAATGAAACGATTACGCCAGAATCCAACAGTAAACCCAGTTGTCCTCAGCTTCGCCGCAACTGCGGCGTTACTCAATCCGCCGTCGCATTCCAGGATGATTCGTGCCCGAAACGCTGTTGCTCGGGATTTTCTTGGCTGCCGCACCAACCGTTCCAACTCTTCCCGTTGCTGCTCGGTTACCACCAACTCCTGCTTCTTGGGTCGTCCTCGCTTCGCTTCCATGCTTCAACCATAGAACAAGCGGTTATATTATGCCAGCCACTTAGGACTCAGGACACTAGAGAAGTCACCGCAACCTCTCAAAATGCTCAAAGTTCACGATCGCTCCGTCCCCTTCAACTCACACGCTGAGGCCCGTCGTTTCGATACATCGCGTGCTACCGGAAAAGCGAGCGCCTTCTTCCGAGACGTCCTAAAACAGTACCTCCCCGGCGGAAGATCGGCTGCGGTCTCAGTCATTTCGAAATCATGGCGACCGAACACGGCAGCAAATGCTTCCGTCTCCTCCGCGTTGCCAACACATTCGAGATCTTCTCGCTCAAAGACTGCATCACTGGCCGAGTGCCTTCCCAATAGACTGAAGTCACAAGCGCCTTCTGGCGAGCGATCAAGTCGATCTCTACCGCGCTCGCGAAGCCTTCTTCAGCACCTACAAAGGCGGTAAGGTCGAGTCTCCTACGCAGTCACAAAGAGAAGGATTAGCCTTGAAGAGGGCAGCATGGACCAGCGCCCACCGCAGTCTCACTTGCAGCGAAATTCACCCCAAGATTACAGGACAGGATCCTCCGCGATGACTTTCGTGATTACCACCAACGCATCGCCGACCTCGATTTTGTCGAAGTTTCCATCAATCTCAAGGCAGTCTGCCCGAAACAGACGCGAACCCACTCGCTTTCATTTAAGAGGCAATTCCCGCTTCTAAAGTCCCAGTGCACTTCGCCAGCCAGTCTCCTGAGAGCCAGTCACAGATTTTCCAGAATATTTTTCGCTGATTCCAAAAGACTTAACCCAAGTCGCCCTCAAAACCCGTACCCCGTTCCTACATACTCAATCTAGGCGGCGGAACGAACCTACCAAGCACCTATCTCCATTGCTTTCAATCGGATGGACTCCCGCTTTCGCCCCCAAAAACACCGCAGATTGGTAAATCACCTTAAGATCCAGGATCTGCAGCCTCGCTCCTCAAGCATCTTGCGGACCAGCGGAGCCAGTTGAAAAGCACGCGTAACGGGCGCGCCAAGTCGCCGTATTTTAGAGGCACTCAGCCCAAAGGAGCAAAAGTGAAAGCCCCAAATCTTGTTCTGATTCTGGTTCGCATCTACCCTCACCTTATGGTGTGCGGACTTCAAAATTACCTTGGCGCACAACTCTGTATCAGAACAAGAAACTCAACAGCGGCTCCTGCAGTACTGGCGCGTTACGACTTAAGAAAATGGACCTTCACCACTGCGATCTTGATCGACGAGAAGCAGATCCCCCACAGTTATCCGGTTCTGACTCTCAGCACAGGAAGCCGCCACAGCAACGCATCTCTTCTCGCCAATTTCATCCACGAACAGAGCCACTGGTATGAAGACTCGCATGCGACCGCCATCAGACAACCCGTCAAGGAACTGGAAGCCCTATATCCCGATTTTGCGAACAACGCCGCCCCATGGCGCTCGAGATAAATTCTCGTCCTATCTGCACCTGATCGTTTGCTTCTGGGAACTCACTGGATTAGCGGAAATCCTTGAGGAAAAAGCGCCCGGGAGACGATCGAGAAAACCGCCGCACACCACTACAAGGCCATCTACCGTAGGGTCCTGGACGACACCGAAACCATGCGCGGAGTCATCAACAAACACTGGCTATCCCCAACCTAATAGAAAAGGCGACCCTCTCAGGCCGCCTTCTTCGTCAAACTCAACCAAGCAACTACTGGATCATGCGTTTCACCTTTGCCAGTGCCTGCTTCGCCATCGTGTAATCCGGCTCAATGTCTACGGCCTGCTGGAAACAGTCTTGTGCTCTTCGGTACATATCTTTCGCGGCATACGCCCGGCCAAGGTTATACCAGGGGTAGTGATAGCTGTCGTAGCGAATGCTCTTCGTCGCCTTCTCCAGCCACGGAATCGCATCGTCCACATTCCCCTTCTCAATCAGATAAGCGCCAATATCGTTATACGGGTTGCCAAAAGTCGGATCGATCTCGATCGCATGTTTGCACTCGAGAATCGCATCGTCGAGCCGGCCCTGAAAACGATAAGCCCATCCGAGAAAAGTGTATGCTTCTGCGGTCGGGTGAATCGTGATCGATTTCTTATATAGGTCCATCGCGACGTCCAGCTCACCTTGCATTTGCATCTGGTAGGCATCCTGGAACAATTGGATCGCGAGTTCGACCCTGGGGTCGGTCATGTTTCCAATTTCTATCTGAATCCTGGCGGGAAGGCAATCGGAAATAGTCGAAAAGCCGGAAATAAATCCTCAACAATCGTTAAGTACAATGGAACTGCATGATTTCAAAGGTCCGAAAGGCCGTCTTCCCAGCTGCGGGACTCGGTACGCGATTCCTCCCAGCCACGAAGGCCAGCCCCAAAGAAATGCTCCCGCTCGTAGACAAGCCGATCATCCAGTACGGCGTCGAAGAAGCGTTGCATTCTGGCATCCAGAACATGATCATCGTCACTGGACGTGGCAAGTCCGCGATTGAAGATCATTTCGACGTCTCCTTCGAACTCGAGCACACCCTCGAGATGAAGGGCAAGAAGGACATGCTCGCCGCAGTGCGATCCATCTCCGACATGATCGACGTCTCCTATGTCCGCCAGAAAGAGGCACTCGGGCTCGGACACGCCGTCCTGCGCTCGCGCGAACTCGTCGGCAACGAACCCTTCTGTGTCGTACTCGCCGATGACGTCATCGATAGCGAAGTGCCCTGCATCCGCCAGCTCCTCGACGTCTATGAGTTCTACGGCGCCAGCGTCGTCGCCCTCATGGAAGTGCCCAAGGAACTCATCTCCGCCTACGGTGTGGTCGATGCGGAACCCGTTCCCCACAACGGCAGCCAGAACCGGCTGTACCGCATCCGCAACCTGGTCGAGAAGCCGAAGCCCGAAGACGCGCCCTCGAATCTCGCCATCATCGGGCGTTATATTCTGACGCCCGAAATTTTCGATTCCATCGAAGCCGTTGGCCCCGGCGCCATCGGCGAAATCCAACTCACCGACGGCTTGCGCCACCTGTTGCGCTCGCGCCCCATCTATGGCTATCGTTTTGAAGGCACCCGCCACGATGCCGGCGACAAGCTCGGCTTCCTCAAGGCCACCGTCGAATTCGCACTGCAACGAAAAGACCTCGGCGAACCCTTCCGGGAATATCTGAAGGGCCTCAAGCTGTAGGCTCCACCCATGACTCCCTTGCAACTGCTCCCGCCCGTCAAACCTAGCGAAGCAGTTGCAATTGCCGACCTGGTTTTCAAAATCACAAGAGGCCGTGTCTGGTCCAACGACCTGCGCGGCCTCTTGGCCAAAGAGCTTCCTAGCTTGCGTGGCAACGGCCTCCAGCCCTACCCGCACACTCTCCTCCCACACCCCGCAAACCCTACCAGCTTCTTCCTCGTCGTCGCGCCCTGGCTGCTCCAGATCGTCCCGAGTTCTGCCCCGGAATCAACGCTCTTCCCCTCCCCGATGCTCTTGGCCCGAGCCCGTCCGGCTGGGGAGCGAGAAATCCTCATCACGGCCATCGAACTTGAAGCAAATCTCCCCACCATCCTGCGCCATCTTTATCCCGAACTCTTTGCAAGAACAGCAAAACAAGAAAGCCTCTGCAGCATCCCGGCCACTGACCCCGCAGCGATCGCTTTCTGCCAGAAGCTTCCCAAGAAGTATGACCTGCTCCCCGCCTTCCGTTCAAACGAACCCAGTTGGAATGCCTACCTCCCGATCCTCGCGGCCCCACCGCCCAACGGCTTCGTCAACATCCTGACCGGACTCACGAAAGTTCCTAGTCCCGAGCAAGCCGCCCCCTACACCCGCTTCAGTTACCAGGTGGAAGATCCGCAATCCATCGTGCCCTTCTACGAAGCGCTCCAAGAAACACTCCACCGCGACTTTGACCTCGAACTCGACCTCGCAGCAAACCCCAACTTCGACCTCAACACGCTGGCCATTCCCGTCCATAGCATCGAACACGCCACCGCTCACAACCAGGGAATCACCCTGGCCGCAAACAAAGTGAAGCCTGCGACCAGCGGGCGGCGAACGCACTGGAAGCTCGCAAGCTGGCGATAACCCAATCGACCCGTCCTTCAGCTTAGGGAAAGGAACCGGGCCGAAGTCACGGAGTAATCCCTGCCCGAAGTCTTCCATGGACTCCGTTACCTGGCCAAATGCAGCACGACCTGCCGAACGGGGCCAGGAGCGGTTACAACGCAAGACCGGGTACAAGTGGGTGCTGCCGAATATTGCCCTCGATACTCTGGGACATCTGTTATCGCTCCACGTGACTCCCCCAGTGCAGGAGGTCACCGCGAACACTGTCGCCTTGGCCTGGGTAGCCCCAGTCGACATCGGATCACCTGCAGCCGATGCCACAGTATCCAACTGGACATTGTGAAGCTCTCAACGCGAAAGAGGAATTTGCGACCTCAACGATGAGTCCTCAAGAGAACATTTGCCCGCGTGGCCGTTGCATGCCTCTTCCTCAAACGCGCCCCCCCCCCCCCGCCTGGCAACCCCTAGTGGCCCGCAAACGAACTAGACGCCCGCAAGCTGGCGCTCACCCCACCTACCGTCATCGGCTGCGTGCCGCTCAAGGCATCGACAGCCAGCATGGCGATCGCGATGGTCTTGCCCTCAGCTGGCGAATACACCACACTCAGCAAGTTGCCCACCTTCCCCTTCTCCCCCAACACCTCGGTATCAAGAGCAGGAGGCGTCGCAGTCTCAATCGAGATTGCAGCCAAGCCCTTATGCACCGCGCCGCGGGCCCGCACTCGCTCCACGATCTCCTGGCCCAGATAGCAGCCCTTCGAGAAGTGAACCCCATGCAGCAGGCGGGTCTCCTGGATCAGGTGCTTCTCCAGAATCTCCACGCCAAAGCGCGGCTTGCCCTGTTCATGCCGCACAACTTCCCAAGCCTCATCATCGGCCTGCTCGACACCTTGCAATTTCCCGATCCAAGTCTCGCGCTCGGCTACCGGAAGAATCAATCGCACACCGGGAAGCCCGGTCTCGCTCAAGCGGGCAACATAGCCGCCCGCAAAGCGGACAATCCCTTCCGGCGCCGGCACTCCCAGTTCGCCCGCAACCTCAAGAGCAGCGGGCCCTTCGATGCCAATCTCAAAGTGAGATTCCGCGAGGTCCTCGAGCGTCACATCATCGGCAATGATGTACTGATCCAGATGATGGAAGATCCGTTGCGCCGCAACCGCCTCCACGTCAATCAAGAGATCGGCGCCCACCCGCAAGATCGTCGCATCCCCCTGAATACGCCCCTGCGCATTCAGGAAAAAGGCATAGCAGCCCTGCCCCTCAGCAAGCGCCTGCACATGATTCGAACTCATCGCATGCAGCAGGCGAGTGTTGTCTTCTCCATGGGCAAGAATGCGCCCGCGTGCGCTCAGGTCTTTCCAAGCCGCGTGGGTCCGGAGTGCTTCATAACCCAGCATTTAGATGCCTCGCAGGTGCCGCATGTAGGCCGCGACCGCCACAATCAGAGCCGCCCCAATCAAGGCCGAAGTCTGCCACCGCGCCCGCTTCGCTTGCGGCACATCCACCTTCGTCATCAGAAAGATCATCGTCAGCACATGCAACGACAGCAGCACCTTGATCCCAAACCACATATGCCAGCCCTTCGGCACCGTCGGCATCACCCGCATCATGTTCACAAGCCCGGAGCCGACGAGCGCCGCTCCGGCAAGGAAGACCGCGTTTCTACTCAGCGGGCTAACAATCGGCACATTCAGGAACTTTCCACCCACGGCGCCGCCCACCAGCACGATCACCGGAAAAATATGAAGCCAGCGCAGCAATACGTCCACAAAACTATCCATAATCTCAGTGTATGATCCACGCGGTGATTCCGGTCGGCCTTTTGTTCCAACAGAACTGCGCAGTGCTCGCGGACGAAGAAACCCACGAAGCCTTTCTCATTGATCCGGGCGACGAACCGGGCATCATCCTCGGCGAGATTGACAAGCTGCAAGTGAAGGTGCAGGCCATCCTCATCACACACGCCCACCTCGATCACGTCGGCGCGCTCGCCGAAGTCAAGGATGCGCTCGGAGTCCCGGTCTACATGCACCCCGGCGAACAGGAACTCTATGACTCCATCGAGGCCCAGGCGATGATGTTCGGCCTGCCCAAGCCACGGAAAACCACCATCGACCACCCGCTCGCCGAAGGCGACAAGCTACAACTCGGCAAGTACACCTTCCAGGCGCTCGAGACGCCCGGCCACTCGCCCGCCAGCGTCAGCTTCTACATCCCGCAAGCAAAGCGCGTCATTGCCGGAGATACACTCTTCCGCCGCTCCATCGGCCGCACCGACCTGCCCGGCGGCAACGCACAACGCCTGCTAAAGAGCATCCGGACCAAGCTCATGACGCTTCCTCCCGACACAGAAGTGTTCCCAGGCCACGGCCCAGAAACCACTATTACCTCAGAAGCCCGTTACAATCCCTATCTTCAGGACTAGCGCGTTGCTCCGTATTCTCCATACCGCCGACTGGCATCTCGGACAAACGCTGCGCGGCTATTCGCGGGACCACGAACATGCCGCAGTGCTCGAAGAGCTCATCGAACTCGTCGCAGCCCACCAACCCAACGCCCTCCTCGTTGCTGGCGATATCTTTGACTCCCCGAACCCTTCTGCCGAATCGCAGCGCCTCTTCTACCGCACCCTGGTGCAGTTTCACAGGGCTTGCCCAACCATGACGACCGTGCTCACAGCGGGCAACCACGACGCCGCCTCGCGACTCGAAGCGCCGCGCGAAATCTTCGCGAGCATCGGCGTTCGGGTCGTCGGCAACGTCCGGCGGCAAGAGGGCGCCACACTGGCCGCGCCGCATCTGATCCCGATCGCATCTCCACAAGGCGAGGTACTGGCCCATGTTCTGGCCCTGTCTTACCCCACCAGTTCCTGCCTGCCCTCTATCCCTACACCCGAGGGCCAATCGCGGCTCATCCACTCGCTCCAACACCTCTACACCGACCTCGTCGAGCAAACTCGTCCGCAATGGCAGAACAAGCCGCTCATCCTCACCGGACACCTCCACGTCTCGGGTGCACAACAAAGCGAAGGGGCAGAACGCGGTATCCTCATCGGCGGCGAAAACGCCTTCCCCGCCTCGCTCTTTCCCAGTGAGGCCAGCTACGTTGCGCTCGGCCACCTCCACAAGCCACAGCGCGCCGGAGCCGATCACATCCGCTACAGCGGCTCCATCCTTCCCTTAAGCGCTAGCGAGATCGATTACAAACACGGCGTCACCCTCGTCGAAATCGACAACGCGCAACTGCGCACCCAGCACCTTCCGCTTACCCGTCCCGTCTCCTTCCATCGCATCCCGGACAAGGGCTTCGCAAGCGTCAATGAAATTCCGGGGCTCTTCGATGCCGTGAAGACAGCAACAGGGCAGCGCCCCTTTGCGCAAGTGCGGCTCCGCCGTGAAGGACTCACTGCGGTCTTCCGCGAACAACTTGCCCAAGAGGCCGAGAAAGCGGGGCTACGTCTCGTCGACACCCGCATCGAAGATCTGGAACCAACCAGCAACACACCGATCGAAACCCGCACCATTGCCGACTTCGACCCCGCACACTTCTTCCAGCTCGCCTACCAGCGCAGCTACGGACAGCCCCCCACTGACGCTCATCTCACGGTCTTCCAACTGGCGCACGAGATCGCCCAAGGCCAATGAAGATCCTATCCCTGCGGGGTGAAAATCTGGCGAGCCTCGCCGGAAGCTTCAGCATTGACTTCACCGCCACACCGCTGGCTGGTGCGGGCCTCTTTGCAATCACTGGCGAAACTGGCGCCGGAAAATCCACTCTCCTCGATGCGCTCTGCCTCGCCCTCTACGCCGAGTACCCGCGCGTAGACTACCAAAGCGCCGAAAGTACTCCCGACCCCAGCGGCGAAGCGATCCGGGCCAACGACCCGCGCCACATCCTGCGCCGGGGCGCGAGCAGCGGCTATGCGGAAGCCGACTTTGAAGGACGCGATGGTCATCGCTATCGCGCCCGCTGGGAGCTCCGCCGCTCGAAGGGGAACGCGATCGGCAATCTGCAGAAAGAGAAGCGCAGCCTCATCCGCGTGGCAGACGGCCAGACCCTCGCCGATAAGACAAGGGAAGTATTGCAGCAGGTGGAAGACCTCACCGGCCTGAACTTCCAGCAGTTCCGCCGCACCAGTCTGCTCGCCCAAGGCCAATTCGACAAGTTCCTGGTAGCCAGCGCCAATGAGCGCGCCGAGCTACTCGAACGCATCACCGGCTCTGAGATCTACGCACTTATCTCAAAGGCCATCTACGGTGGAGCCGAATCCCGCCGCCAGGCCCTCCTGACGATGGAAGCCAAACGGAACGAGATCCACTGCCTCACCCCGGAAGAGCGCCTGGCCATTGAAGAGTCTCTCCACAGCTTGCAGCGAGCAGCGGAGCAGGCGCGAGTGGAGCTGGAGACCACCAACCGCTCGCTACGCCTCTGGCAGGATCACAAGACCGCCACCACGTTCCTGGAGGCAGCAGCGGAGCAGCATTCGAACGCACTGGCCGCCTGGGAGGAGCACGAGCAGGACCGGAGCTTGCTGCGCGATCTGGACCAGGTAGAGCCTCTGCGCCCCCTGGCAATCACAGCGCAGCAAGCAACACGAGAGAACGAGCAAGCCTCGCAGGCACTTGTAGAGGCCGGGAAGGAGCGAATGGCGGCAGAAGAGCAGCGCCGCGTTGCGGAGGCGAAGCTGCTCGAAGCTGGCACGGCGAAACAGATCATCGACCAGCAAGTGGCCGCGTTCGTGCCGCAATGGCAAGCAGCGGAAGCACTCGATGTCCAGGTGCGGAATGCTGCCGAGCAAGCCAATCTTGCCGCCCAGACCTGGCTCGAAGCACAACGTGCCGAAGCCGAACAGACCACCAGCCATCAGAGACTCATTGAACAGCGACAGCAGAGTGCCGGGCAGCAGATCGAGACCACACGTTGGCTCGAGGAGCACAGTGCCTGGGCGCCCGCCGTCACGCAGCAGGCCACAGTCGAGAGGCTGATCGCAGAACGAAGCCAATTGGGTGCGCCCACGGACGCCCAGGCCCTCATCGGCCAGCTCGAAAGCGAACTGGCCGCACTGGCCCCGCAACTCGATGCCTTTCCTTACCCGGAGCAGGCGCAGTTCGCCGAGGACCTTTCGCAGACCCTCGAGGCGGCACGCTTGTGCCACACGCACACGGCAGGCGCCGCGGAGGCAGAAGCAACCCGTCTCCAGTTGGAGGCGAGTCGCGCCGCCGTCGCCACGACGATCCACACCCTGCAAATTCGCCTGGATGAAGCGACACTTACCAGCCAGCGAGCCGATCAGACAGCCTCAGCAGCTGCCTCGTCTCTGCGGGAGAACCTGCGTCCTGGAGAAGCCTGTCCGGTGTGTGGCAGCACCGAGCACCCGATCCACCAGAACAATCCGCAACTCGCAGCGCTTGCTGCAGACTATCGGCTTCGCCGGGATCAGTTGCAAGCAGCGTGGAAGCAGCAGAACGCCGAACAAACCCGGCTCGTGCAAGAGCTTGCCACCACCCAAGCACAGTGGGATCAACATCGCCAGCAGCTACAAGCAGCACAGAACCAATTCCATGCCTTCCCGCAGGCGCATGGCAAAACCCAACAGGATCTCGATGCCTTGCGCGAACAGTTGCAAAGCCACCGGCAAGGCAGCGAACGGCGCAACCAGATGCAGCAACGCCTGTTAGCAGCCAAGGACGGTCAGAGGGTGTATGAGCAGGCACGCAACTTGCACCGTCAACTGGACCCATTGCTCACGCCCCTCGCACTTCGCAACAACTCTCTTGCAGAGTTTCGCCAGTGTGTGCAGAGCTACACCGAACACGCCGCCCTGGCGGGTGCAATTGCCCAAGGGCTCCAGTATCTCGACACACAGCTCGCGGGCAGCGAATCCACACTCCGGGCGGCGCACGAGAATACAGCCAGAACACAGCAAGCCGCGGCGCAGAGCCAAGCCGAGTTAGACCAACGGGTTGCCCAGCGACGGCTGCAACTGGATGGGCAACCCGTCCAGCCCCATCGCGAGTGGCATCTGGAACAGCAGCGCCGGGCGGCCGCTCTCCATCTCGAAGCCAGCACGGCACTAGCATCCGTCCATTCCCGGGTGGAGGCGGCAGAGGCACATCAGGCACGGAGCCAACAACGGCTGGCGATGACCGAAGAGGCGGCACGGCTGGCCAAGCTCGATTGGACCCAGGCCTGTGCCGCAGGATCCGTAGAGACAAGCCAGGCACTCCGTCTTCTCGAAACCAAGCCACAACAGCGGCTGGCCCTGCAAGAAGGCTTGCAGCGGCTCGACCAGCAACTTCACACCGCGCGTGCCAAGCGCGAAGAAGCAACTGCAACGCTGGCGGGCATCGCCACCCAGTGCGCGGAGCTGCCCGCCGAAGCTTCTCTCCTCGAAGCCCAGACCGCGACCGAAGCAGCTCGGAGCGCGGCGCTCCAGCAGATCGGAATCGAGCAACAGAAGCTGCATCAGGACAACCAGCACCGGACACGGTATGAGGCAATGCTGGCCGAAATGGAACGAGCCAGAGAAGAAGCGAAGATCTGGCAGGAGGTGAACCACGCGATTGGTTCTGCTGGAGGCGACAAATTCCGCAAGTTTGTCCAGGCCCTGACGCTCGAGCATCTGGTGCAACTGGCGAATTATCATCTGGCCGCCTTCTCGGTCCGCTACCGCCTCGCTCGTACCAGCCCGGAGGAGCTCACCCTTCAGATTGTCGATCATGAGATGGCTGGGGCAACCCGGCCTGTCTCAACGCTCTCTGGCGGGGAGCGCTTCCTCATCAGCCTGGGGCTGGCGCTCGCGCTGTCCAGTCTCGAGGGCAAAGACTCGTTTGTCGATTGTCTGTTTATTGATGAGGGCTTTGGATCGCTCGATGCCGAGTCGCTCGATCTGGTGATGGTGGCGCTGGAGACGCTGCCCAGTTCGGGACGCCGGGTGGGGGTCATCACCCATGTCCCGGCGATGATGGACCGGATCGCGGTGCAGATTCGGGTTCGCAAACAAGGCAACGGCTATTCGAGCATCCAGATCGTGGACGGCTCGATGGACAACACGCTCTTATCCGCCGTGGGCGCTTGAGGGCTTCTTCATCTCCATCACATCCGTCACCAACTCTTTGCTATCGTTCAGCAGCTTCAAGATGATCTGGAGATCCATGGCCGGCTTGCCCGGTTGGCGGACACTCTGGCAATAGACTCCGTGTTGCCCGATCAATGCCAGGGCATCGGTAAGAAGATCCTGGGCAACGGCAAGACGACCTCGCTCGACGCCAAACTGGAACTCAAAACGCTCCAGTTCCTCCGCTCGCTCTTTATATACAGATGCCATGGAAACTCCTACAACTTGAAAAATGAGCGCAACTTCTTGGCGTGAGCGCGGCTCACCGGGACCTCAGTGCCCTTCGCATCGTCCATTTTCAACATCAGGCTGGAATTGAACCAAGGGTTCACTTCGCGGATGCGGTTCAGATTCACAAGATAGCCGCGATGCACCCGCCAGAAGACCTCAGAGTCCAGATCGCCTTGCAACTCATCAATGGTCTTATAGCTGCTCTCGCCAGTCACCCCGCTGGCAACGATGCGGACGACACCACCCTCGATCGTGGCGTAAATTAAGTCGCCTACATCAATGAGGAGGTTCCTGGCTCCTGTGCGAACCACCACTTTGCTCTTCGGAGCAGCCGTGCGGACCAGATTTTCTTCCTCTGGAGCTGGCAACTCAGAAAGGTACTTTTTCGCACGCTGGATGGTGACACCCAATCTCTCCTTGTCAATCGGCTTTAGGAGATAGTCCATAGCTTCCAGGCGAAAAGCCTCTATTGCGTACTGATCATATGCCGTAGCCAGAACAAAATATGGCAACTGCACATTTTTGTCCTGAAGTCTGCGAATGAGGCCTAACCCGTCTAATCCGGGCATTTGCACATCCAGGAATACTAGGTCCGGCTCAATCTTTTCAATGAGTTCCAGGGCCTGAATGCCATTCTCAGCCACCCCGGCAACCTCGACGTCGCCAAAATCGCGTAGCAGGAATTCCAGCTCTTCCCGGGCCAGTCGCTCGTCATCTACCAACACTGTCGTGATCGTCGCCGTAGCGCGAAGGCTCATCCGGTTGGTAGTATAGCAATTGGTGCCCTCGGCCTTTTAATTAAGCTGTCTCAATCTCCAAGGAAGGCTCTCCGTTGTCCGACCAGCCCGTTGAACCCAAACAAAACGTAAAAATTGCGCCTGCTGATGGCAAACTGGGAATCCTGATTCCCGGCCTCGGCGCTGTCGCTACCACCACGATTGCCGGTGTTGAAGCAATCAAGCAAGGATTGGGCAAGCCTGTCGGCTCGCTGACCCAATTGGCGACCATTCGCCTGGGAAAGCGCACTGACAATAATACCCCCTATATCCGGGACTTTGTACCACTCGCCAAACTGGACCAGCTTGTGTTCGGCGGCTGGGACATTTATAACGACAACTGCTACGAGGCCGCCAAGAACGCAAATGTTCTCGATGCGCCGCTCCTCGACAAGTTGAAGGGACCTCTTGAGTCCATCAAACCGATGTCCGCCGTGTTCGATCAGGAATACGTGAAGCGGATTCACGGCCCGAACGTCAAACAAAGTAAAGACAAGTTTGAACTGGTACAGGCCTTGATGGATGACATCAAGAATTTCAAGGAACGTACGGGAGCCACCCGCGCCACCATGATTTGGTGCGGCTCGACGGAAACGTTTAAGAAGCCGACGCAGGTTCATCAAAGCGTCAAGGATTTTGAAGCAGGTCTTAAGGCGAGCGATCCGGATATCGCTCCCTCTCAGATGTATGCTTATGCAGCATTGATGAGCGGTGTGCCGTTTGCCAACGGTGCTCCGAATTTGACGACTGATATTCCTGCGATGCTCGAGCTCTCCCGGGAGAGGAGTCTACCGATTTGCGGTAAGGATTTCAAAACCGGTCAGACCTTCATGAAGACCGTTCTCGCGCCGGGCTTTAAGGCGCGGATGCTGGGTATGTCTGGCTGGTTCTCTACCAACATCCTCGGCAATCGCGATGGAGAGGTGCTGGAAGATCCCGGCAGTTTCAAGACGAAGGAAGAGACCAAGCTCAGTGTTCTCGATGAGATCCTGCAGCCCGATCTTTATCCGGACCTCTATAAGGATCTCTACCACGCGGTTCGCATCAACTATTACCCTCCTCGCGGCGATGCCAAAGAGGGCTGGGACAACATCGATATTTTCGGCTGGCTCGGCTATCCGATGCAGATCAAGGTAGATTTCCTCTGCCGCGATTCCATCCTGGCCGCACCGCTGGTTCTGGACCTGGTGTTATTTCTCGATCTGGCGCAACGCGCTGGCATGCGCGGGATTCAGGAATGGCTGAGCTTTTACTTCAAAGGCCCAATGACCGCTCCTGGACTGTATCCCGAGCATGATTTGTTCATCCAGTTGATGAAGCTGAAGAACACGTTGCGCTGGATGCGCGGCGAAGATCTGATCACACACCTGGGCCTCGACTATTACGACTAAGTAACCCGCTCCTTACGGAGCTAAACAAAGAAGAGCTGAAGAAGAAAAGTGTTTGAATCATTAGCCCGAAGCAATTCCTCCGGCATGCGCATTCTTGTGATCGGCGGCACTCAGTTCGTCGGCCGCCTGCTGGTAGAAAACCTCTTGAAGCAGAAGAACGACGTCACGATTCTTCACCGCAAGCAGGCGCATCCGTTTAAGAAAAAGATCGGCAACATCGTTGCAGACCGCAACGATCCGGAGCAGATCAAGAAGGTGCTCGCTCGCGAGAAGTTCGACGTGGTCTTCGACAATGTTTACGATTGGGAGCGCGGAACCAACGCCTCCCAAGTCGAACACACCATCAAGACGATGGAAGGCAATTTCTCGAAGTACATCTTTATGTCGAGCGTGGCAGCCTACGGCGACGGCCTCAATCATCACGAGGCAGACGCGCTGGCGCCGGACGACCATCCGGATGCCTATGTTCGGAATAAGGCGATGAGTGAACGCATGCTCTTCCGCATGTTCTATCGCTATCACGTACCCGTGATTACCTTGCGTCCTCCTTTCATCTACGGGCCCGGGAACAACTACTATCGCGAAGCCTTCTTCTGGGATCGCTTGCGCGCAGGCCGTCCGCTCATTCTTCCTGGCGATGGCCGCCGGCTCATGCAGTTTGTTCACGTGGCCGATCTGATCCTCGCTTGTCAAAAAGTGCTGGAGCATCCTCAAGCAGTAGGCAACGCATTCAATGTCGCCAACTCGCGGCCGCTCACGCAGGAGGAAGTGGTTCACGCTCTCGCATCGGCGACAGGGAAGAAGCCGGAAATCATCCGGGTGCCGCGCCGTCAGATTGCGATGGCTGGTGGACATCCGATGGGTCCTCAGCTCTACTTCGGCTATTACTTCGATGTGGCTCCGATCACCATGGTGACCAACAAAGCCCAGCGGATGTTGAAGCTGAAGCCGCGTGATTTTGCCACTGGCCTGAAGGAAACTTATCGCTGGTATCTTCGCAATTCAGTCAAGCGCAAGCGCATTGATTACTCATTTGAGGATTCTTTGCTCGAACTCGCGCAAGCTGTATAACTACACTAGGACTAGCAGATGTTGCAGCTAGCCCGCGTCAGTTCGTTCGTCATCTTTGCCCTCCTATTGACCCTCCTCTCCTGTAAGAAGCAGGAGAAGGAGGGTCCCGTTTACCGGGTGATTGGGGAAGCCTTTGCCGGTCCGAATGAGCTCCCCATCCGGCAGGAACTTTCTCTCCGTTCTCCTGTGGTGACCACAGTCAAGCATGGAGACCGGCTCGAGATCGTGGATCGCCGCCGCCGCTATGTCCAGGTTCGTCTCAAGAACAATATGGTGGGCTGGGTTGATTTGCGTCTGCTCATCAGCGCCAAGCAGATGGACGAGCTCGAGGCGATGTCGAAGAAGTACAAAGACACTCCCGCACTGGGACGCGCCACGGTCTTCGATGTCCTGAACGTCCATACCGATCCGAACCGCTACTCTCCCACCTTTCTCCAGATTCAGGAGAAGGAGCACTTCGACGTGATCGGCCATCGCGTGGTGGTTCGCGTGCCCTACCAAGGCGAAACGATCGACATCGAAGATGATCGGCCCACCCCGATCTCGCAGCGGAAGCGCTCCACGAAGAAGCCACCCAAGATTGAACCGCCTCCGGCTCCCCCGACCCCGAAGGTTCCAGAGAACTGGCTCGAGATGTCCCGCACCACCGTAGTGCCCGAACTCGACAAAAAGGGCAATCCCAAGCCCTCGACGGCGCCCACCCAACAGATGGATGACCTTTCGCTGATACGCACCAAGGATGGCAAGGTTGGCTGGGTGCTGACCAATGGCCTCTTTCTCGAAGTGCCGGACGACGTCGCCCAATATGCGGAAGGCAGCCGGATTACCTCCTACTTTTCAATGGGCGAGGTGATGGATGAGGATCGCAAGCACAACCACTGGCTCTGGACCACGCAAAGCCAGCGCTACGCCCCCACTGACTTTGACGGTCTGCGCCTCTTCACCTACAACACGCGCCGCCATCGTTACGAGACGGCTTATCGCGAACGGAACCTGCGCGGCTTCTTCCCTGCCACGACGGATCTGTCCAAACCGCGGCCCGAGTTTAAGATCATCGTCGAAGAAGAAGGACAACTGGTGCAGAAGCATTATGCCTTCGATGGAACGCGCGTGAAGCTGCTCTCGAAACAGCCCTATGAGCGGCCCAAAGACGAAGAGTTGCTCACCACGGGCGCACCTCTTCCGCCAAAAGAAGAAGTGTCCTGGCTTAATCGTTTCAAAAAGTTAATCCCCTGGTTGAACTAGGCTACAATCGCGACATGCAGCGTCGCGAATTCCTCAATACCAGTGCCGCACTCGGCATCTCTTCGGCCGCCCTGGCACAAACACCGATGCCGATGGACGTCCTTGGCAAATCGCAATTGAAAGTCTCCAAGATTTGTGTCGGCGGCTATCACATGCGCGTGGGGGGCGAGATCGGTGGCATCCGTATCATCCGCCGGGCGCTGGAACTGGGAGTCAATTTCTTTGACTCCGCCGCAAAGTATCACAACGGAGAAAGCGACGTGACTTACGGCAAAGTCTTCGGGGACTCCCCCAGCTTGCGCCAGCGCGTACTGCTCATGTCCAAAGCGGAGAATCGAACCCGCGACGGCGCCATGCTCCAGTTGGAGAATACCTTGCGCCGCATGAAAACGGACTATCTCGATCTCTGGCAATGCCACGAAGTGGTGACGCTCGAGGAAGTGAAACAGATCTTCGGCCCCGGCGGCTCGCTCGAAGCCTTTGTGAAGGCCAAGGAGCAAGGCAAGGTGCGCCACATCGGATTCACCGGCCATGCCGACCCCAATACGCATCTGGCGCTGCTGAATGGCTACAACGGCTGGGAAACGGTGCAGTGCCCGGTAAATCTCATCGATCCGCATTATCTGAGTTTCATCAAGAATGTCCACCCGAAGGTTCGGGAGCGTGGGCTGGGCTTGATCGGAATGAAGAGCAATGCAATCGGGAGCATCACGAAGATGCGCATTGCAACGATCGAGGAGTGCCTGCGCTTTGCCTGGACTCAGAATCCGAATACCTTGGTGTCAGGTGTGGAATCTGTCGATCAGTTGGAGCAGAACGTCGCAGTGTTGAAGACCCTAAAGAAGATGACACCGGCGGAGATGTCGTCCATTCTCGATCGCACCTCGAAGGGCCCGGTGGGTTCGAAGATCGAGAGCTATAAGAAGAAGGAATCCACCGCCATGCATCATGCGGTACATCGGGATGGAGATCCGGCCGAAGTTTAGCGGAGTCTGAGCTGCCTTCGGGCTTCAGGTGGAAGAGGCTATGCTGCACAGTGGCCGCAACCATGCCTTCGACGCTGGAACAATGGTGAGGCTAATCCAATTGGAAGTGACGGAGCCAGTGACAGCCGCGACCCGGTACCATCCAGGCCGCAACGGGGGAAGATCGCGATTCAGAATGATCTGCCTGGAGGCGGCACCAAGAGCACTGGAATCAGAACAGGGCATCGAAACGCTGCCCCAGATGGAATGTGGCTCAAGAAGGAGACGGACGCTGTAGACCGGGGCAGTGGGCGCAGAGCCTGTGAGCGCCGTGAGACGCAACTGTGCTGGAATGAGCGCACTGGTATGATACGCCTTCTGGGGCCAGAGTTGGAGCTAGAGGGCTTGTGCCAAAAGAGAGCCCCCCAGCAGCATGGCAGCAGAGAGTCACATGCCATTCAGGGAGCAATCGACCCGCCAAAACTTAGGCAGGCCGCCGGAGAAGCGCGCGGGCGGGAGCGCCGTCCGCTCCAGCAATCTTGAGTGGCAAACAGATGAGTTCGTAATCACCCGGTTCGACCGCGCTCAGATCGAGGCCTTCAATAACGGAGATTCCGGCGCTCAGAATGGTGACATGAGTCTCGACAGTGTCGTGGTGGAAGCCGCCGATCGAGAGATAGTCGACTCCGATGGTGCGGACGCCGCATGCGACCAGATATTGAGCCCCTTCGTCCGACAGGTAGATGAAGTCTTTGTTGAAGACCGCGCTATTCCAGTCCGTATTCGCATTGCGCGTCTTGAAGAGGAGGCGTTCGCCAGGCTGGGGATGGAGTTGGCGGAGTTCGTCGCGCCCAATTGCATTCGGATGGTGGATCTCGACGACCCGGGCCGGGCCGATCAGGGCGTCGAGGTCTTGTTGGTCGATCGCGGAGCCAGCCGGAACAAAGTGGCGCGGGGCATCCATGTGTGTGCCCGTGTGGGCACTCATGTCGAGCCGGGTGAGGTTGCAGACATCGCCTTGATCGATGGCAGCAACCTGTTCAATACGCGGGAGCGGATCGCCCGGCCAACACACCATTCCATCGCGCAACGCAACGCTGATATCCCAATAGCGCCAGGCCATCAATCCAAGTCCTCAGGTGTTAATTTGCGGGCGCGCTTTTTGTAGAGGACTTCCGTGCGATTGGGGGCTTCTCGCAGGAGAAGCAGCCAAACACCCAGGAGGCTCACCAATGTCGCGACCCCGCCCACCAGAAAGTAGTCTAGCGGACGGAGTGGCTTGGGCAACCACTGCAACATTAGAAATGCGACGAATCCAAAAAGGATGAGGTCGAATAGAACAAGGGCGGCCATCCGCGATCCGCTGATCTGCATGTTTTCTAATCGTACTTCTCAACGATGATCTGTTTGCGATCGAAGCCGCGCGCCTTCAGTTCGTCGCGCACGCTCTCCACCATTTCTTTTAAGCCACACACATAGACATCCAGGTCTGTCCGATCTCCAATCACTTCCCACAACAAGGGTTGGACACGTCCGATCTTACCGGCCCAGACGCCTTCGGGACGCGTGACGGTGGGGATGTAGTGCAGGTTCGGATGCCGTTCGGCAAGCGCCTGGAACTCATCATGGAACATCAAGCCGTGTGTGTAGCGTGCGCCAAAGATGAGCGTCGCCGGCACGCCGTGCTCGAGATAATCCACCTGGCGCAGCATGGGCCGGAAAGGAACCACACCTGTTCCGGTGGCTACGAAGATCGCTTCCCGCTCCTTTGACTTCAAGACAAAGGACCCCACCGGGCCCTTGGTTGGAACTAGATCGCCGGGCTGCAGCGAGAACAGATGCGGCGAGAACACGCCATCATCTACCTTGTTCAAACAGATCTCAAACTGGTTAGAGCCAGGCAGAGACGCAATCGAATAAGCGCGGGTCGTCTTCTTCCCATCAACGAGTTCAGTCATCGAAACCCATTGCCCAGGAACAAATTCAAACAGTTCCGTATCGGGCAACTCAAATCGGAAATGCCGGATCCCTGGTCCAAGATCCCGGATCTCGACCAGACGAGCCTTATACTCTACGAGCGCCATTGTGCGACACCCTCCTTTGCACGATCGAGCAGAATCGCTCCCAAACCCGGATGCCCGTCAAGGGGCGGCGTCACCGCAATGGGTAAGCCAGGCCGCTCCGCTTGGATTTTGGCGATGAGTTCGGGAAGATCCCGCTTCAGATGTAAGCCAACCGTCAGAAAATATGGCACAACCAGAATGCGGTCTGCGCCCCGCCCCAGGAGATCTTCCACCGCGCCGCGGAGATCTGGCTTTCCGCCATCCAGGAAACTGGTAGCCATCAACGCAAAGCCACCTTCGTCCGTAATCGTACGAGCAACGATGCGGACCGCTTCATTCGCACTCTCCACACTCGATCCATGCGCAAAAACTATAACTCCGGTTGCCATATCTCTATTCTCGCGAAAGAGAGGGCTGCTCGACCAAGCGTTCCTTCCGCAGAGGCCGCAATTCTAAAAAAGATACCTCCCGAAGCCGGGAGGTATCTTTGCCTTTTGCGGTCAAGAGGATCTAGAACAGAATCGAAACACCGAACTGGGCGACGAAGTTCTGGAACCAGCCATCAAGCTTCGCCCCGGGAGCCGGGGCAATCACCTTGGTCGGCACCGGAGAAATGTAGTCCCGGAACTCTGCGCGAAGGGCCAAGTGCTTCACCGGCATAAACTTGATACCAGCACCCACTGACACCACAGGAACCCATTCCTTGGTTTTTGTCAAAAACGCAAAATTGTTCAGAGGCTGCACGGCCACTTCCCGCCCTGTCCCTTCATACCCCCGGAAGCCAGCACCAAACGCCACAAAGGGGCGAAGCCGCGAGCCACGCGGAGCCGTATGAAGCAGGAAATCATAGTGAATCGTGTTCGACCGGGAACCAAAGGTATAGGTTGTCCCTCCTTGCTGGAGCTTCAGGTCGTTGTTCTGATACATGTAGCGGATTTCGCCGCCCAGGTACTTGTGCATATCGTTGCCGAGCCATGCACTGAAACCGAAGCCATTGTTAAAACCAGCCGAAGCTTTCAGACTGCTGGTGGATACATCCTTCGATGTATAGAAGGTGCCCGCCGCGCCAGCGCCAAATTCCCAGCGCTGCGCCATCGCAGGCAGCGCGGCCAGCAGGCCCAGGCTCAAAATGATACCCCTCAGGGTATGGATACACGACTTCCGCATTCGCAAACTCCTCTAGGCAGATTGTAAAGGAAAACAATTCTGGCCAAAAATGTTCTATTCAATGACGCGCACATTGAGCGTTGTGACCGATCCGCCCTGACTGATGGTCAGCGGAACCGTGAAGCCCGTCGGAGTCCAGGTCAGGATCTTCGCATTGATCTGATAGACCCCCACCTCGCCCGGCGTCAAACCGGCGTAGCTCACCGGCTGTTCCACACCGCCAATGCTGATCTTCGGCTCGACAAGCGCCCTCGCCAAAGGATCAACCGGGGCACTGAGTCCGGAATCGACTGCCGGGTTTGTCTTTCCAAGCCCTGTCAGGTAAATCACGATCGTATCGCCGCGCTTGACCGGGTTCGAGTTGGTGACGATCAGACCATTGCGGCCATTCACAATCGTTGCCACCTGTCCCTCCATGCCCTCAAGCATGGTACGGAAGATACTCGGCGCCGTCGAGGCAACGTTTAAGTTATAGTTATCGCTCACCCCTCCAGGCGTGCGCAGAATTAAGGTTGTGTTTCCCACCGCTTCGTAAGGAATCTGGGCGTTGATTTCATGGCCGCTAACGAAAATGAGCGGGATCGGCTGCCCGTTGACCGTAATGCAGCTCTCGCCCAGCGCCGTCGGCAACGGACGCTCACGGCTGGCCTGATTGATGGGGCTTAAATCGATTCCCTCAATCTTCACCAGACTTCCTGGCGCAATGGCGGTCGAGCCATCAGCAAGGTTGGTTACCTTCGTAATCCGCGGAGTAGCAACCGCCGCATCATAGCTCCAGGGCAGGACGGTAAAACCAGACACCGTCAGCAGAACGATTGCGTTCCGCGAGTAAAGCGGAGCAATAGTGCGAATGAAGGGTTGCGTCGTTGCATTCGAGAGCACCGGCGACTCCACCGTTCGTGTGCCGATCTGCGTAGTGGCGGTCGGAAAGACCAGACGCTGGATCGTTCCGGGTCCATCAGCGCCGGCAGAAGTCAGCCGGAACCCGAGGTTGTCGACAAAAGAGAAGCCGTAGGTGGTTTGGGTGTCGGGCCCCAAACGCTTCGTTGGAACCAGCGATCCATTGAGAAGGAAGTTGCCGACAACGAACTGATCAAAGCTGGAAGCGGCATAAGCGCCACCCAACACGGTGACATCTTTGCGGGAGGTCACGAAAGAGTTGGAATTGCCATCGAACAGGAAGGTGGTGCCATCCTTGGAGGCGCCCATGATCTTAGCGCCATTCGGCGAGGCCACCAACACGGTGTCAACGTTGATGTCATTCGTAAAGGTATCGAGAGTCGGCAGCGCAGTCGCAGTTCGGGACACAAAGTCGACCCTCGAGATCATATTGATGGGTCCGGCCACACGGCTTGCCACCAGCGTGGTACCCGCGGCGCTTGCAATGCTGCGTGGATAGTGGCCACCCGGCATCTGAATGGAGGGCTGCGGACGCAAGGTGTCGAGTGCAAAAACAGAGATCACCTGAGAGTTATCATTGCCAACCAAAAGATAGCGTTTGTCAAAACTGAAGGCCAACTGCGTTGGCGTGTTGCCAGTCCGCAACGTAGCCAACTGTTGATAGGTGGTGCCATCGAAGACCAGCACACTGTTGGTGTCCTGTTGGATGATGAAGAAGCGGTCTCGCGTCGGATCGGAAGCAATATCCACCAAGGTTCCCGGCACATGAATACTCGTTCCGCGCTGGTCCGGTTCCTTGGAGTTGATCAGGAGGCGAAGCTTCGCGCTCCGGAGAATCGAGCCGTCGGAAACGATATCCAGGGAGCGGACGACCGTGCCCCGCGTGTTACTAAAAGTAAGGGGATCGACACTCACCGTCACCGTCGCCGGTGTCGTGCCCGTCAGCGGACTGACGGTGACTCCATTCGGCACATTCGCAAAAGCAAAGTCGGTTGACTGGCCGCTGGAGTCGCCAATCACAAAGGTCTGCACCGCCACGCGGCGATCGCAGAAATTCCCCTGGAAGACTAAATCGGAAACGCTCGGCACCACTTTGCGTTGTTTATAGAGGTCGCCGACCGGCAGGATCATGACTCCGCTATCGCTGTTGGCAAACATCGTATTGCCATCGCTGCTCAGAATCGCCTTTCCGGCAAGGTTTTCAGGCAGTTTGATCCGTTCGCGCACCGTCAGATTATCGGCGTCGAGGACCTGCAAAATTTTTTCCTGATCGATCGTCGGCCCTGAGCTCGACGTGCCAGTACTCGATGAGGTGATCGTCTCATTCATCTGCGCATAGATCAGACCACGCGCACTATCAATCACGTGCCCGCCAATATTCAGAACCCCGCTCGCGTTCGGGAACTGGGCAATGTTCGTAAAGTTCTGGTCGAGCAGCGCCCAACCAACGAGTACATTCGTTCCATTTGCATTCAGACTCAGCGTCCGCGGAGCCAGAGCAGGCTCTGAAACCCGGCCGCCGACGATCAGGCCCTGCCCGACATCAAAGCGATACACAATCACCTCGGTGTCAGCAGCCGAGCCTTGGATCACGCCGTAGATCCGTGTGAAATCCTTGGTCGCCTGACTCGAGCTGGCCACAATATTCTGGGGAAAGTTATTGAAAGGCTGCGGCAGCGTTTTCAACGCCAACTCCGCCATGGTCAGCAAGGTACGAGTGGCGCCGGTGACCGGATCAAACAGGAGAAAAGCATTTGAGGTGGCCACCAGGGCGTTCCCGTCGGAACCAAAAGCAACGCTGAGCGGTACCGCCGACAAACTGAAGGTCTGCCGTTGGTTATTGTCGAGGTTGATGAGCGTCAGAGCATTGCGAGGTTGATTCGGGGTGGCGAAATTCCCGAAATGGGCAACCAGGAGCCAACGGTGATCCGGTGAGATCGAGATCGATCCTGGTTGCGGCGCCACATTCATCGAAGTTTGGATACTGCCTGTGGCCAGAGA
This sequence comes from Bryobacter aggregatus MPL3, assembly GCF_000702445.1. Taxonomy (NCBI): domain Bacteria; kingdom Pseudomonadati; phylum Acidobacteriota; class Terriglobia; order Bryobacterales; family Bryobacteraceae; genus Bryobacter; species Bryobacter aggregatus. The sequence goes on along the minus strand of NZ_JNIF01000003.1, from coordinate 2,400,391 downwards.
CATCACTTCAATCCGGTTTGCGGTGAAGTTTGCGATATAGAGGACCCCGCGCTGCTCATCGAGCGCCAGATCTGCCGCTTGTCCCCCGATGACGATTGGCGTTCCGAATGTCGCGGCGGATGCGCTGCCCGCCCCGTTGGCCCAGAGGAAGCTGGCCAGAACTGCGGTGGCGGATGCCAACCTCAGCCCATTCGAAGTCCATTTTTTTAACTGCAATGCCAATCTCATGCCGAAATTGCCTTTCATAGGTCAGCTCTCCGAACTGGGAAGGCCGGGGGTTTCTCGTTTCCCTCCGGGAACACCCGGCCCTAAATTCACTACTCGTCTACGTTCTTTTTACGGCGCAACACAATCAGTCCAAGCAGGCTGACAGCGAGCACAGCACAGATGATTCGAAACATTGAGGCATCAAGCATTTCGAGTTCTCCTTTCCAGTTGCATTCATTCCACATTCCCGCGACCTTAGGCCGTCTATAGTTATTGATTCGGCAGTTAGCCTTAAAAACTTCAGGCCTACATGCCGTTCATCATCGGAAGTAACTCGCGAACAATCTTCACGGCAATGGGTCCCACCGTCACGATGAACAAGGTGGGAAGAATGCAGAAGAAGATGGGGAACACGAGTTTGACACCCAGCTTGGCGGCCTTTTCCTCGGCGATTTGCCGCGCTTGGACCCGCATGTAATCGGCATGGGCACGCAGGCTTTGCGCGACTCCGGTACCGAAGCGGTCGGCCTGGATCAGAACTGCGACCAGCTTTTTCAAGTCGTCAACCGAAGTCCGTTCAGCAAGGTTCCGAAGCGCCTCCGCACGCCGTTTCCCCGCCTTCAGCTCCAGATTGACGAGCATGAACTCTTCACAAATTTCCGGATGCGCATGCTCCAGTTCCTTGGACACCTGCAAGATCGCCTGGTCCAGCCCCAGACCACTCTCGACGCAGACCACTAGCAGATCAAGACCATTGGCCAAGCCACGCTGGATCTGTTTTTGCCGGCGTTTGCCCATGATGTTGACGTATTCGTTGGGACCGAAAAAGCCCGCCGCGACGCTCGCCAGCACGGCAATAAACTTGTTGCTCGCATCGGCAGGAGAACCGGCGACCAGTAAGCTCATCAGAATGGGGACAGCCGCGCCGAGAATGACCTTCGAGCCATAGAAGATCTTGAGCGCATTCGGCCCTCGCATGCCCGCGCGGATCAAGCGCCGCTGCATCAGCGACACATCCTTCGGGGAAGCCGGCAAGACATTCCCCAACCGCTGTACAAGCTCGTGGAAGACCAGGCTCGGGTGCTTGGGAGCATGCTCCTGCACCTCCATTGAGACGCCGGTCACCCGCTCAATCGCCTCCTTCGGTTGCACCCACATGCGCATCCCCAGCGTGGAAACGACGAGCGCAACGATGATGAAAATAGCAAATGCGATCACGATCATCATGAATTTAGACCTCGATCTTGACGATCTGTTGAATGACCCAATAGCCGAGGAGTTGGAGCGTCAGCCCCGCCCCGGCCAAGTACATGCCAATCTCCTCGTTGAAGAAGAACAGGATGTACTCGCGGTTGGAGAAAAACATGAGCACCGCCACCACCATCGGGATGCTGCTGAGCGCCATGCCGGTCATGCGGCCATGCGCCGAAATCGCGCGAATCTTACCGCGCAGCTTAAACCGCTCTCGGATGATAAAGGCAAGCTTGTCCAGAATTTCCGCGAGATTGCCGCCCGTCCGTTTCTGTAGGATCACCGCAGAAACAAAGAACTGAACATCGAGCAGTGGCACTCGCTTGGCCAGCTTCTCCAGTGCGACATCCAAGGGCAGACCGAGATTGTGTTCCTCAAAAGCCCGTTTAAACTCGCTCGAGAGAGGCTCCTGGAACTCGCGATGGATCATCTCGAGTGATACCGAGAAGGCATGCCCCGCACGCATGGACCGGGACACGAATTCGAGCGAATCGGGGAATAGCTCTTCAAAACGATGCAAGCGGGAGGCTCGCTTCCGCGAGACATGGAGAATCGGCAACATCCCGCAGAGGGCGGCCGGAATCAATCCGAGAATGCGGTATTTCGGCGGCAGAAAGAAATGCACACAGAGATAACCGAGCAAGAAGCAGCCCAGGCAGGCATGCACCAAGCGGGCGACGCGCCACTTCAGACCAGCTTGCTCGAGCAAGGCCTGCAGCCGCGGCTGCAGGTCAAACTTCTTCAGCAGTTTGATTGCGAACTTGCCAGTCTGCAGATCCTCGGTCTCAATCAGCGCTGGACGCCGCTCCTTCGTTTTGACCGTGGCTTTCGGCTCTTTACCTGCCAGGCGGGACTTGATCTTGTCCACGTCTTTGCTCTTGAAGACATTCGAGACGAGATACCAGATCACCATGGAGCCTACCCACACGGCGAGCGCAACTGTGATGAAGAAAACCATTTTCGGGGCCCTGAATTCTTAGACTTCTTCGACTTCGTCGAAGAGATCGGGACGGAGGCGGATCCCGGCAGAGAGCAGCTTCTCGTAGAACTTCGGCCGGATACCGGTAGCGGCGAAGCGGCCCAGTACCTTGCCTTCCGGCGAAAGCCCCCGCTTCTCGAACACGAAGATGTCCTGGATCGTGATGATTTCGCCTTCCATCCCGGTCACTTCCGTAATCGAGGTGACGCGGCGCGAACCATCGCTCAAACGAGCAGCCTGGACAAACAGATTCACGGCGCTAGAGATCTGTTGCCGCACCGATTCAAGCTTCATGTTTGAGTTCGCCAAACTCACCATCACTTCGAGACGGGAGACGGCGTCACGGGGCGTATTCGCGTGGACCGTAGTCAGACTGCCATCATGACCTGTGTTCATGGCCTGCAACATGTCGAGTGCTTCCTCGCCACGGACTTCGCCGACAACAATCCGGTCAGGCCGCATACGCAAGCTGTTGACCAGCAGTTCCCGCTGGCGGATGGCGCCATTGCCTTCGAGATTTGCCGGCCGGGTTTCCAGCCGCGCCACATGCGGCTGCTTCAGTTGCAATTCAGCCGCGTCTTCAATCGTGACGATGCGTTCCTTCGGGTTGATGAAGAAGCTGAGTGCATTTAACAGGGTCGTCTTACCAGCGCCCGTACCACCGGCAATGATGATGTTCAGCTTCGCCTTGACTGCCGCTTCGAGCAACTCCATCATGCCCTTGGTCATGGCCTTGCGGTCGACCAGATCGGGCGGCATGAGTTTGTCCGCCGAAAAGCGGCGGATCGAGAGCAAAGGGCCATCGACGGCAAGTGGCGGAATGATCGCATTGACACGGCTGCCGTCCAGCAGGCGGGCGTCCACCATCGGATTCGATTCATCGATGCGGCGGCCGACTTGGCTGACGATCTTGTCGATGATGCGCAGCAGATGCGGATCATCGCGAAAGGTGACATTGGTCAGCTCCAGTTGCCCGCGCCGTTCCACGTAAACCTGCTTGTGCGTATTGACCAGGATGTCGGAGATCGTTGCATCCTGCAGCATCGCCTCGAGCGGCCCCAGGCCGAACACCTCATCGAGAACCTCATCGCAGATCTGCTGCTTTTCAATCGAGCTGAGCAGCGTCGGCTCTGCATCGATCAGGGAGATCAAGGCCTGGCGCACTTCGCTGCGCACGCGCTGATTGTCGATCGTGGCCAGCGCTTCGAGGTTGATTTTATCCAGCAGCTTCCGATGGAGCGTGAACTTCAGTTCCTGGTATTCAGGCTTCAGTTGGACCTTTGGCTTCGCAGCGTTTTTCAGCAGCCGCTGCTCCCAGCTCAGTTGGGATTTCGATCCGTTGTCTTGCGTGCTAATCATGATGGGAGAATCCTTGCTTCCTTCGCACTAGGTCTGAGAGAGCGCCGGGCGGGCTGTCTCGAGCATCGTGGCCGACTTCTTCTTTTCGGCATCTTTGGTACCAGACATCTTCTTTGCGAGTCCTTCCACCGCTTTCCCCAGTTCACAATCCGCGCCGAGCGGCTGACCGAGGGTCACGACCCGGTGCAATGAGAAGTAGTCATTCGGAAACATCGCCTCGACCGGCGAGTTAAAAATCTTTTCCAGATCGCTCAAGCCAATTTCGTCACGCTTGTTCACGCGATTGACGAGGAGCCGGTAACGGTCCTTGGTCAACCCCAGATTCGTCAGCATCGCGATCGCCTTGCGGGCCAGATGCAGACTAGGCAGCTCACTGGTCGAGACTAGATACATCTGTTCGGTCTCAGTGAGCATGAGGAGACTGGGGCGATAGAAGATGGCTGGCAGGTCGACGACAATCCAGTCATACACCAGGCGCGCGTATTGCAGGACCTGATGCAAGCGGTCGCTGGCTACCTCCGCAGAAACAGGCGCTTCAGGCGCCGGCAAAATGTCGATCCCGGCAAAGTGCGAGACCAGCGAACCCCATATGGCCGGATTCAGACGGCCGGACTGCTCGATCGCGTCGAGCATCGAGTAGGGATGATTCAACTTGAGATAGAAGCCAATGGTGCCCCCCATCAGGTCCAGATCGAGTAGCAACACTTTTTTCCCCGTCAAGCGCTTCAAGGTAAAGGCCATTTGTGCGCTGAGCGTGGAGGATCCGGACCCGGGCTTGGAACTGGCAAAGGCAATCACCTTCCCGAGTTCCCGCTCCGCGGCCGGTTCTGGCTCCTTCAACTTGCGGATGCGGCTCGCCGCGTCCAGTTGCGCACTCGAATCAAAGGGGAAATAAAGAAAATCTCGCGCCCCGAGGCGAAGACTGCGCAGCAAGGCCTCGGAACTGTTCTCCCGGTGGATTCCAATCACGTGGGTACCAGGAGAGGCATGACCGATCAGTTGGATCAGCTCGCAGGCGGTGTCCAGATTCGAAGCCAGATCGAGGAGTACAACATCTGGCTGCACTTGGCGGAGCCGGATCTCGAGCGTCTGATTCGGCGGGTAATGCTTGAGATCCGCCATGATCTGAAACGATCGAGAGGATTCGACGGATTGCGTCAGCGCAGAGGCCAACTCACGATCCTGGCAAATCAGGATTGCGGTCAGATCGACATTGATCGCTCCGAACGAGGGGGACAACATGGAGGCTAGTTTCCGCCTCCTGCAACGACAGTGTGATCCGGAATGGCGCTCAGCCCGTTGCTCGAATTTGTGCCGGCAATCGGCACAGGCTTCCCCGCCGGAGCAGAGTCCGGTGCAGCTGTTGTCGCGTGTTCGGCCTTGCGGACCGGCTTCCAGAATAAGAATGGATTGCGTCCGCCGTCGTGGTTATTGTTCTTGGCCGAATCATTCGGCGAAGTGATGGTCTGGTTCACGGGTTCAGCAATCCTCTTGTTCATCTTGAAAGGTTGCAGCCACTCTTTCGGGAACTCGGGCATCGGCAATTTATCCCCGGGATTGTAAGGCTTCACGATTTCCGGCGTCACCAGAACAATCAGTTCGGTCTTGCTCTTGCGCTCGAGACGGCTCTTGAAGATGTTGCCCAGAATCGGGATGCTTGCCAGACCCGGCAGCTTCGACATCTGATCCGTCACACGGTCGTCGATCAAACCGGCGATCACAAAGCTCTGCCCTTCCTTGAGCTCGACGTTGGTTTCCATCCGGCGCGTCGCTAAGGCCGGGATCGTAAAGCCCGACAACGAAACGGAATTCGAAAGATCGATCGTCGAGACCTCCGGTTTGACATACATCCGGATGGTCCCGTTCGGAGTGATCGTCGGGTTGAAATTCAGGCGGATACCATACTCCCGGAATTGGATGGTGACGGCGCCAGCATTGGCGCCCCCTTGCAGGATCGGCACAGGAAACTCGCCACCAGCAAGGAAACTTGCTTCTTTTCCGTTCAAGGTGGTCAAGTTCGGCTCGGCAAGAATCTGCAGCACATCCTGATTCTGGAGCGCACGAATGACAGCGCCCAGGTTCAGATCGGGCCGGAAGGCAAAGATATTCAGCGCATCGGAGAGATTGAAGTTATTGTTGTTGCCGCTACCGCCAACAGTGGTTGCGGTCGGAGCCGCATACTGCCCCGTGGTGGTACGGCCGACCGTGTTGGCCGCTCCAGTGCTGATCAGATTGACGCCAAACTGCATACCGGCATTGCGATTCAGTTCGGCAAACTTGACGTGCAGAACGATCTGCTGCTCAATCGGCCCATTGGCAATCTGGAGGTTATTCACCACGGTCTTCGCCATGGGAGTGGCAATCGCAACCGCACGGTCTGAGACTTCCTTACTCGAAACTTTACCGACTAAACTGATCGAGTCCCGTGCGCTCTGCACGCGGATGTCTTCCGCCGGAAAGGTTTCACTCAACAGCTTCCGAATCGGATCAAGATTGTGCTCAACCGTCACGTTGTACATCGTGCGGGAACCGGTCTTCGCCCAGACCACGACCGTCGCCGCGCCATGGCCTTTGCCATGCAGCAAAAACTCTTTTGCGGTGGCCGGGACGGCATCCACCACCTCTGGATTGGAGGTGGAGATCCGGCCGATATCAACGGGATAGTCGATGACGAGACTTTTGCCAATCGTCATGCTGAGATCGACGACGCTCATCGACTGCGCGGCAAGCGGAGCGGGCATAGGGAGCACGATCAACCCGATGAGGGCATAGGCCAAAGCCTGTTGGGCATTCATGAGATAGGACATTCTTGCGTTCCTCAATTACGGGATGGCGACGGGAGGCGGTGCACCGGGAGTGCCGGGCTTCATCCCAACTGTCTCGACACTGCGGTTGTTGCCTCGGATGACAACGATCTGCTCGGGAACCGGCGGGAGCGCTGGCGCCGCCGGGGCAGCCACATTGACCGGGGTAACCGCAACACTGGAGCGACGCTGGCGGCGCTTCATGGCATCGAGTTCGGGATCCCCAGGATTGTTCGGGTCATTCATCACAGCGCCGCGGCGCCCGGAAGACTTTCGATTGCCGTACAGCGAATCCACATTGACACCGCTAGTTTTCTGCACATCGTTGTCACTTCCGTTGCGGAGAACCAACTGGATACGCCCTTCCGATCCCGCCAGGATGATCACTTCGGCCTGCTCGGGAGTAACCAGCAAAGTAACGGTCGGCGCGTTGATTGCCTGGCCACGGGCGTCGGGCGCCATCGTCTGTCCCGCGCTCAAGACCGTAATGTTTTGGAGAACCGTGGTGGTAATCGTTTCAATCCCCGAGGGGGGACGGCCAGTCACGGTAATATCTACCCGCATGCCGGGCAGAACAAAGCCGGCTACGCCGACCACGTCATTGACGCGCACAGTCACCGCACGCATGCCCACTGGAATGATCGGAGCCAGACCGGCACCGGAACCACGCGGCGCAAGACGTCCTTCGATGACCGATTCCTCGGCCAGGATGTTGGAAACGACAGGACGATCGAGCACTTCCTCGACCTTCATAAAACCGCCCTTGGGGAAGGCAGCGACGGGAACCTTGCTGATGGTGACATCTCCGGGCTTGATCGTTGTTCCCACATTCAGTGGCTTTGCCGCCACAACAAGATCTTTCATCTCGACCGCCTCGGGTCTAGCCGGCGACGAACTCGAGCGCGCCGACATCTGGTAGAAGACACTCGAGATGACCAGCGCGAACAACAAGCTGACGCCGAGTACGGTTAAAAATCTGCGGTCCATAAGAAAGCTCAAACCCCTTTCGGTATCAACGCCAACCAACTGCCAAGGGTGATAGCGGGTGCGTACGGAATGTAGTTGTCGATCGGAGGCACCTGTGCCTTATCGGATAAATGGCGGCCACGCCAGGCACGGAGCGCTTCGCGGCTGAGGACCAGGATCATGGCGAGGATGCCACCGATCCCTGCCGTCAACAGTGCCGCCTCGACCAGACGGGAAGGTCCGAGCAGCGCACCAAAACCAGCCATGAGCTTGACGTCCCCACCGCCCATGCCGCCGAGAATAAAGAAAATCAAGAAAACACAGAATCCACAGATCGCTCCCAGAGCCCATTGGCCCAAACCATGCCATCCGCTCCGGTTCGTCTGCACCACCAGCGCACCGACGAGGGCGGCGAGGGGGATTCCATTTGAAATATTGCGGCGCCAGAGGTCTTCGCCGGAAGCGGCTAGGCCAACACTGAGCGCAACTGCCGTTTCCAGGGTCATTGGCGGGTCTCCACTATTCCTTCGGACGGGGGGGAGCCTTTCATTAGTCCGAGCGGGGAAAAAAGCTTGGCCGCGTTTGTGGGTTTTCGCTCAAATGCAACGCTAACTCCATCAGAATGAATCGTTTGCCACTCCGGATCGCGTTGTAAGAGGCCTCCGAGATCGCTACCGGCCGGCAACAGCACCAGCGTCACCCGATGCGCATCAAGTTGCTGCCGCCAATCCGGCGCGCCGTTGACGATCGCAAGGTATTGCCGGCCCAGATCGGGCCCAAAGAAGTCGCTGCGGCCATCCATGAAGACCCGTGTCGATGGCCAGAAGCGGTAGAGCAGGTAATCGCCCCACTGGTCACTGGTGAAGACGCGCGGTCCCTGGAGTTTCGCGCCCAGGGTGTTGGCGGCCACCACCGGGAACAGCTTTTCCGGAAAGTCACTGGGGTGGGATTGCGGGCTCAGGAAAAACAGCAGGAGCGGCAGCAGGAACGCCCAGATGGAAGTCCACGCGAACTTGGGGCGGAGATCGGCATCGAGATCGCGAAAAATCCCAAGCGTCGAGGAGCGCTTCGCCGGAGCCCAGACAGACTCGAGCAAGCACGTGAGTTCCGAGGAGATCACGGGGCAAGCCGCCAGGATAAAAATCGGAGCATGGCGCACGGCGCCGAGCGCCAGATGGGCCCAAAGCCAGACGCCCGCCGCTTCAATGAGTCCGCGGGAGCAGCGGAAGGCCCGGCCCCAGGCGGTCGCAATGCCGAGCAGCAACAGCACTTCAAACTGCAGCAGATTCTCTGCCCGGAATTTTGGACTTTGGAACTCGTCAACCGCATCCCGGATCCAGCTGCTCTGGAGATAGCCGAGGATGTGCTGGTGGAGATGCCAACCGTAGGGATTGCAGAGAGTAGCCACCGCACAGACCATCGTCACGAGAAGTTCCTTGCGCCACAGGGGATCCCGGTAAAACAGATGCACCACAATCTGAATGCCAAGGAAAACAAAAAGCGCCGGCCATCCCCCATGGAGATTGGTCCACAGTACGGTGAGTGGCACGAGCAGCCAGATGCGTGGCGAGGGCCGGCGCCGCTCTGCATCAAGCAACCACAGTGAACTCACCAGCAGGAACAGGGTAAAGACATGCGGCCGCGCCAGATAGTGCATGGTGGACCCGCCCACGGCGAGCATCATCAGGGGGAAGGCGACCAGCACACTCGAGCCGCGCCAAATCATCCAGCGCAAGGCCACAATGCTGGTGGCCACCAGGACGAAACCACAGACAAAGACGAGCAGCGGTAGGCCACCCAAGCCGTGCAGCAGCGCAAACAAAACATCTGCGCCCCATTCCCAGGCGAACCATTCCGCGCCAGGGCGGGTATAGGAAAACAGGTCTTCGAAAGGAACTCGATGGTTCTTTAGAATCCATTCGCCGGTGCGGATATGCCAGCCGGTATCCCCATCGCTGAGCAGTAAGCCCCAGCCTTTGGACGACAAGAGGAAGAGCCAGGCGATGAGTGCGGCAAAGATCAGATCCACGAAACCGGGAAGGAACCAATGTTTCTTCATCATGAGCTGGCCGAGATGCGTTCGTCCTGGTCCAGACCGAGAAGCTTAGGCCCCTGGGCCGCGAGTTCAAAGCGATCCTTGACGCCCGTCTTTTCAAAGATGTGCATCAGGTGCACCTTCACCGTACCCGCAGTGATCTGCAGTAGATCGGCAACTTCCTTGTTCTTCATGCCGCGGCAGACGGCGCGGACAATCTCCCGCTCGCGGGGCGTCAGACGGGTCGTGTTCTTACGGTTGAGGAAACCAACCACCTGATCGCTAATTGAATTCTCAAGCCAGAGATTGCCTGCCCCGACCGAACGAAGGCAGTCGAGCAAGGTGACAATAGGAAGAGTTCGGCGCAGAATGCCGCGTGCGCCTAGCTGCAAGGCGCGAAAGCACTCAATCTCTGCCAGTTCCAGGACCCAAAGCACTGTGCGAGAAGACGGGCTGGCAATCTTCATTTCCGTGAGGAAGGAAAAGACGGGACGCAGTCCGGAAGACTGATCGATCATGACGATGTCCGGCTGGAGTTCAGACACCTTGGCGATTGCATCGCGCGGGGTGGACGCAGCCCCAATCAGCTGCAAATCAGGAGTCTCGGCTAAGATCCTAGCGAGCCCCTCAACAACAACGGGTTGTGCTTCACAAAGGAAGATGCGATGCGAAGACATTCTCCAGTTCCTTCTTGTTCTATCGGTCGGACCGCGCGGAAGAAATAGAGGGGAGTGGTAAGTATCTTGATTTTTGCCGTATGCCTAGGGTGTGCCAGGAACAGTGCAGGGCGACAGAACGGGACATTACTCCCCTTGCAGCACTGGATCCGTACTTTCCGCAAACGCAGTCCCTTCCGGAGATGGGCACGATTTGCCGTGGTGTTGGACTGCGGCTACTGTGGCTTGGCCGGTATCCCGCTGATCTCTCCAAGACAAAGTGACATTCTCTCCAGTTCCCCTGCTGGATTTGAGAGCGAGCGCTCAACTTGAGTACGATCCTGTTTCTCGGCCGGAGAGACCTGGAGAGCGAGTAGATGTCCCAGCGTGTCTAGGCCAGATGCACCTTGGTACCCCTTCTCCATTTAGCCCCGTTTTCAGCCGGAGCAATTCCAACAGGTCACCCACCATGGTTGCGAAGACTTCGCCCCGCAGCCACCTCTGCTGAGAGACAACCTCCCCAGGCGCTCCCATCTTGCCGATGTAGCGCAGCAACTCATCTCCGTTGCGGGCGCCCTCCTCCACCAACGTCAGATTCTTCCTCGCTTACATCCGACGTGCATCGCTTTCGGGCTTCGGGGAAGTGACCATCCCCCTAGCCTCTCAAAAGTGAATACAGCCTCTAGAGGGGAGGACGGCGGCGAAAGTGCCCGGTCTCCTCTTCAAAACGCGCTCCGGCGTGCAACACCTTCGCGTCAGCTCCAGGCTTCGCGATGAGTTGGAGAGACATCGGGAGTCCGTTCGAGTGGAAGCCACCCACCACGGAATGGGCAGGCGTTCCGAGTACGTTGAAAGCCCGGACCAGCAAGGTGGAAGCGGCACGCACCTCCAGTTGCTGCCCGGTAGAGAGAGTCACCATCTGCTCTCCGATCTTCGGCGCGGTGATGCCAGTGGAAGGGGCGAGAAGAATATCGCAATGGCTCCAGATGTCCCGTTCCGACTGCGCGCGATACAAACGGCGAAGCTTCTGCGCCTGGAGATAATCCACCGCCGGAATGAGACGGCCCGCCTCAAAGAGAGGACGTACTTCGGGGCTAAAATCCTCGCGGCGGCCCAGATGAGGCTCCATGACACTTGCCGCCTCGGCAGGCAGCAGGACATGGCTCACGGCCACGACCTCTCGCAACCAGCCGAGCTTCAGTTCAACAATCGTAGCGCCCCACTCGTGGAAGGCGCGGAGGGCAGACTCTACCATCGCCCGAATCTCGGGATCCACCGCTTCAAGAAGGAAGTCGGAGCTATATGCGATGCGGAGTCCGGCAAGAGAAGGGTGATCGGGAATCGAAATGGCTTCGTTTGGTTGCTTGCGGCAATAGGCGTCACGGGCGTCGGGACCGGCAATCGCATTGAGAACAGCGGCGCAATCCCGGCTGGTCTGGGCCAGTGGCCCCATATGATCAAGACTGAAGCCGAGCGGCATCGTGCCATAGCGGCTGACGAGCCCATAGGTGGGCTTGATCCCGGCAGTGCCGCAGTAACTGGCCGGAATCCGGATGCTGCCTCCCGTATCACTTCCCATCGCGGCAAAGACCATTCCCGCACTAACCGCGGCCCCACTGCCGCCACTGGATCCTCCCGGAATCCGCGCCGGATCCCAGGGATTCCGAATAGCACCATAGTGGGCGTTGTTCGATGTGATGCCAAAGGCTAGCTCGTGCATGCCAAGCTTGCCGGTGAGGACAGCGCCAGCGGATCGCAGCCGCTCGACCACAGCGGAGTCGTAAGAAGGAACGAAGTCCGCAAAGATCTTACTGCCACCTGTGGTTCGCGTGCCTTTGGTATAGAAGAGATCTTTGGCTGCGACCGGAATTCCTTGCAGCGGACCGTGGTCGATGCCCTTGGCGAAGTCGGAATCGGCTTGCCGGGCCTGCGCAAACGCCTGTTCTTCCGTGAAGGTGAGGAAGGCGTTGAGTTTTGATTGGAGAGTTCTACTGCGCTCGAGGCTTTGCGTGGTGAGCTCGACGCTAGAGACTTGTTTCGCGCGCAGCGAGACGGCAGCTTCCAGGAGCGTCATGCTTTCACCTCGCCGAGGCTGCCGGAGCCACTGGGGTCAAAGACAGGATCGGGATCGAGCTCCCCATTGATTTTCAGCTTGAGGGCTTCAAAGTTCTGGTAGTTGGTGGCCCAGATTTTGCGGAGCACTTCCCGCTCGGCCTCACTCAGGTTTGGATAGGTGGCTTCAGTGAGTTTGGCCCAATCAGGGGTCGGCGGGAGCGGCATGAGGCTTAGTTTATCTCGCTTGATTGCAGCTTCGATCGATAGTGGATCCAAATGATCTGCATCATTTCGAGGTTCTTCGTCATCTTTCTGGCTGGCCTGGCCACCGTACAAGGGTGCAAATGCGTGCCCCGCTCTCCCTGTGCGCTCCCAATCGTCGATGTCCGCACCGCTGTCTTCGTTGGGGTGGTTCGTGAAGTCTATCCAGAAGAATTGATGCGCCACTATCTCCTGCAACTGGATCCGGCTTTTGATATTTCCTCGGAGAAATATGTACCAAAGCTCGAAACCATTCGGACCAACCTCCTCCGCATCTGGAGCAGTGTGTTGACAGCAGAGGAGATTGCCCGACTGAAAGGTGCAAGAGACTTTCCAACGCGCTTGATCTCGTCAACACACTGCGGGCCTCGAAGAAGGAGAGCCAGCCCCTCGCGAGCTCTCCGGCATGATCGAGGAATTTCAACCCACTCTTGTCGATGAAGAGCTTGAAGATCATTCGCTCCCGCTCGCTCGCATCGCGGTACAGCCTCAATCGGGCATGCAAAGCAAGAAGGTCTGGGCTGACGAGAATGGCCGCTTCCGCCTCATAGGACTCGACGCGAGCGTGTATCAGCTAAGCGCGAGCTTCTCCGGGTATCATTTTCGCGAACAACGTGAAGTGGATCTGAGTGTGTGGGGAGAAAATCCTGGGATCCGGCAGTCCATGCAAGAGGAGATCTCGGTTCAGGTGATCCCGCTCGAGCAAAAAGCCGAGAGGGTGAGGCGACAGATAGAAACGGACGGCAGCTTCGAGATTCGGGCTCCGCAGACACCAGGAATCCAGAAGGCCGCCCCGATCCTTTACTACCCAGGGACTCTCGACCGCGCGAAGGCAAGCGCATTTCACAGCGCAGCGGACGCAACGGTCGAGATTCCCGTTTGGAAGTTAATCGCGTTGCCTAAGCAACAGTAGCCACTTTGGGTTCGTGTGCGTTGATTGCGGTGGACAGCGCCAGGATCGAATTCGTAAACGAGACCTCACCTGCGGAAATCACTTCCACCCGGCTGCGTAGCTCTTTTCCCAAGGACGCAATGGCGTCCACATAGCGAGTCGCCGGACGTGAGGTATCAAATTGCAGGAGTTCCATCTCACAGCGATACTTCGGATCGATATAGGAGGGCAACGGACGGCCGGACTCTTCGAGGACCGATCCCCCAAGCCGTTGCAAGATAGTTGACGAGGAATGACGTTTCGTCGCCGTGCTCAGGCCGACTGTGCCACCAAGGATTTCTCCAAGTGCGTACATCGAGAGAACGGTACGCAAGGCCTGCGTGGAATTTCGACAAGAGCTGGAAACACACCAACCTCCAAGTTCGGCAAAACGCATTCCGCGCGACCGGGCAGATTCGATGGCACTGTGGATGGCACTGCGCAGCGGGGCCCGCCAAAGGGGATTGCGAGCCAAGGCCGATTGAGCAGCAGCCGTTCCTTCAAAGGAAGGTTCCGGATTCTCGTAATAACGAGCGCAACTCATAATGCGCTCCTCTTCATCGAGCACCAGGAAATGCCAACTCGCTGGATCGACTGCCTGGATGTGGCGGCCATCGGAGGTGAGTTCACAAGCCTGCAGCGCACCGTCGGCAAGATAGTGAGCCCCTCGGAAACGTTGCACTTCCATCAAAAGATGGCGATGCGCTGACGAAGAGTTCGAGGCCTGATCGAAGTGCCGTGAGGCCGCACGAGGAGACGGCGCCAGAAGCACAGGCCGAAGACCTGGTCCTCGAGACGGTGCAAGAAGACCGCAAGGATATGAAGACATTCTCTTAAGCTCCCTTTCCGAGAGTTGGAGGACACTCGGACAAGAATTGAACAGCCGCTAAAGAGTACTGGTACCGCTTAGGTTTTTCGTACTGTTCGATTAGCATACCACTGATCGTCGAGACGGGACAGCGCCATTAGGGAATCGAAAGGACTAGTGCCTAAAAGAGACTTAACTAAGATAGTCCGTAGTGCCCCGGTGAGAGCAATACCTTAGGATCCAAGCTAGTTTCCAGGTTTGAGAGCGCTTTTAGCTTCTGGTGTTTGTCCCAAAATTCCATGGATTGTACTCCAAGGCGGTAGGGAGGAAAGCCAGCTGCCAGCAGACGCTCGTTCAAAGTTCGATTCACGGTCATGGCCCGGTCGTCTTCGCCAATGATATCCCGATCATAGATGATCGAGACGACGCAGATCAAGGCTCGAGGAGTCGCCAAAGTGAAGGAAACAAAGGGCTCGAACCCGCCGGGAAGCAAAGTGTCACGTACAATCTGGTCGAGTTTAGCTGCCGATTCGCCGTCCGCAGAACAAACGGGCGCAGACCAAAGAAGCCCGCATCTGTCGGAATTGGGGTCCGGCAATCCAGGAATCGGTCTTTTTTTGCGCCAATAGATACTTCGAAGAGCATGGTTTGAAGGTCGGCCACGAAGAAGATCAATCGATGGCGCGATGAGTCCGAGCGTTTTATCCAAGTTCATTCCGGCAAAAGGACTCAAAATAGCAGAGTGACTTTTCGCAAATGAAAGGAGTCTTTCGCTCGCAAAATTTAAGGAGTCGACCTTAGGGCGCAGAGTTCGACTGAGTAATTTTTGCATGGTACGCACCATCTTCTTCGGTCCATAAAGCGCACCCGAACCGTTCCAAGCACCGAAGCCGTCCCGCTTCCGAAGTACTGCAAGTACTAATGGCCCCAGGGGCGTTTCGCCATGTGTTTCCTGCCAGGGATACTGCTGGATTCCGGCAAGAACCCGATAGTCATTCACGATGTGCACAGCACTTTGGAGGATGCCGTTCATGCGCAGGTCCCGCAAGGTCTCCACCAGGGGAGGGAGAGCGTCCGGGGCCCCGCAGCGGAAGAAGAAAGGGAGAAAAGCTTCCGGTGCGGGCATGAGCCAGATGGTCATTCGCGTGACTACGCCCAATCGGGACTGCGAAAAGAGCCCATCGATGAAGGGGCCAACGCCCCAGCGGAATACGTTGCGAGAGGCCGAGCCGGTGAGGGCACCAAGGCCGGTCTCAATCACTTCGCCGGTCGCGAGTACTACTTGATAGGAACAGGAATTGGCAAAGTGGTCGCTCAGCGGAGTGTGACCAAAGCCACGCTCCAAGGTGTTTCCGATGATGCTGCAGGAAGGAGAGGAGCCGGTGGCATCCATCCAGTAGCGTCCTCCCTTCTCTTGCAGGAAGTCGTAGAGCTGTTGCTGCGTGACCCCAGGCTCAATCACGACATAACCGAGGCGGTCGTCGTAATCGAGAATCCGGTTCATCCGGCCGAGATCCAGAAGCAGCGTGGAGTCTGCATAGGGAACAGCTGAGCCGTAGCCCCAGTTCATTCCAGTGCTAATGGGATGGAGACGGATGTCATGGCTCGCGGCCAGGCGAAGGCATTCTTGGACTTCGCTCACGGAACCCGGACGGAGAACAGCAGGAATTTGAACTGCAGTCGGAAATGTGGCAGTAGAGAGAGATGCAGCAGAGATGATGTTTGCCGCACCAAGAACAAGCTCAAAGGGCTTGAGATCCAGCGACTTAGGTGGAGATTGGTGCATAAGAATCACGACGGCCCGGGCAAGCCCGGGCCGTATCGCGAGATTGGAGATAACAGGCTAGGCGTTCCGGCGGCGCAGGTAGGTAGCAATGCCTGCCAAGGTCAAACCGACCAGACCCATGGAGGCGGGTTCGGGAACGGCGTACACATCGAAGGTTGCAGACCAGGTAGAGGATACCTGACCCTCATTCGCCAGTACGAGCAGAACCTGCTGGAAGGTCATGTTGTTGAAGGTATTGCTGAAAGTACCAGTGAACGCAGAAACATCCGAACCATTGTGAACTAAACCAGAAACGCTAAAGGAAGCGGTTGAGCCACCATCCGGAGTATTCGCCAAGTTGAACGGCGAAAGGCCCATGGGGAGGATCGGAGTGCATTTCTGACCGGCAGCCGCAGGGAGACCGCAATCGCCACTGCCATTCACACCAGGAGCAATATAGGTAAGCTCGAAGGTCGTGACATCGTTATAAAAGGTCAGGAAGTTGGGGAGAGAGAAGGTGGAGCCGGTAATCTGGACACCATTGTCCAAATTCAAAATTGTGCCCTGATAGGGATTTGCGCCGCCGGCATCAAAGGGGTTCGTGAAATAACCGGTATTCGGGGGGCTCCCACCGACCGAGAAAAGATTGTTGCCAAAGATGATGGTGCCAGTATCTACAGTCACGCCGCCTCCGGGGCCTGCTGAGATGCCAAGGTGGCCAGTCACTACAGTCGCCGATGCTGGCGCCAAGGCTAAAAAGAAGCCGATCATACCGAGAGCAAGAGTGGTCTTGATTCCGGTCAGGGAAAATTGAGATTGAAACATGTTTGGGTCCTCCGAATGAGTGAAGGGAAACAACCCTCGCTCAGGCTCTAATCTTATCAGCAGGTCTGAGGTTTTCCGCTTAGGTATTTAGTACTAGGTAGTCCCATTCCCCTCAGCATTCGTCCCGCAACCTAAGGTGTTTTGCCTGACGACTTCAGGTTAATTTCCTCAGTCTCCTAGTAGAGAACATCGACGGTGTAGATGCTACATAGTGAGAGTGAATTTTTTGCATAGCTGGATAGGGAGGATTTGAGGGCGAGAGTGAGTGGAATGCGAGGGGGAATTTCGGGGCTTAGCTCGAGCGCAACCTAAGCCCCGATTGCAGGCAAAAGAAGAGAGTTCAGGCGAGTTGGCGTTGCGTCTGGGTGCGGGGTTTCCAGGCGTAGGCGGCTTGGGAGTTTCGCCAAAAGTATTTCTCTGCAACAAGTTGCGGCTTGTTTGCCAGATAGTCCTGAACGACTTTTATGACTTGGTCGTAGGTTCCAACACCATCACTATTGGGCCAATCACTGCCAAAGACGACTCGATCTTCGCCAAAAAAATGCCACAACTCATCGAGCTTCGGGTAATAAGATTTTGAGTCTGTATTTGTAGCACCCTTGATTTTTTTGAGGACTGCAGAGCCTTTGACATAGATTTGCCTCCTACCTGAAAGATCCTTAAGCAACTCTAGGCGTTTCGACTTAGCTTCTGCGGTGTCGGGAACCTCCATTCCGGGTAGGTGGTCAATCATCATGCGTAGGTTTGGAACCAGATCCGAGGCGCGGCGGAGGTCGGCGAGGAGTTGGAGGGTGGGATTTGCCGAGTCGAGGATGAGCTTGCGGGAGGCGAAGTCCTTCAGCCCGGCGACGAATTCCGGTTTTTTGAGCTCTGTGCCCAAGTCGGTACCCCAAAGATTGCCGTAGCGGATGCCGAGATAGAGGGGATTTTTCGTAAAGGTATCGAGATGCGAGCGGAATTTCGAGTCCGCCGGGTTGAGGTTCCCAATCATGCCGACCATGATCGGCGCGGGCGCTTCGATGTCGAGCACCCATTGGTTGTCGTCAAACCAGGGGCTGCACTCGACCTCAATCGCGCCAACGACATTGTGCTTTTTGCTGAGTCCGACGTAGCGTTCGGGGAGCGCGGGCTGGTATTTGACCCTATCTTCCTTGGGAGGCCAGGGGACTCCCTGCGGGCGGCGCGGGTCAAAGAGGTGGATGTGGGTATCAATGATGGGGACAGGGGTGGCGGCTGGGGCCAAGCCCGCGGCCGCGGCGGCAAGGAAAGATCGTCTTTGCATTACAGATACGATAATGCATATGCGATCGATACTCCTGGCCCTGACCGTTGTGGGAATGATGGCGGCTGAAGCCCCCGAGGCCCGAATTGAGAATGGCAAGCTGAAGGCCGTCTTTTATCTCCCGAGTGCCGAGACGGGCTATTACCGGGGCGCCCGATTTGACTGGAGCGGGGCGATGAAGAGCCTCAATGCGCAGGGACACGAGTACTTTGGCGTCTGGTTCAACCGCTATGACCCGGAGCTGCACGATGCGATCACCGGCCCGGTGGAAGAGTTTCTCACCGGCGAGGAGGCGCTGGGCTGGAGTTCTGCCAAGGTTGGCGGCCAGTTTGTGCGGATCGGGGTGGGCAGCTTGCTGAAGCCGGATGACAAACCATTCCAACGATTCGGCCGCTACAAGGTGGTGGATCCTGGAAAATGGAGTGTCACCCAGAAAAAAGATCGCATCGTCTTCCTGCAAGACCTGAAGGACAACGGGAGTGGTTATGCCTATCGCTACGAGAAGACCGTGCGTTTTGAGGGAGAGACGATGTGGATCGAACACAAACTGAAAAATACGGGCTCCCAATCGATCCTGAGCGAAACCTATAATCACAACTTCTTCATGATTGACGGGGAACCATCCGGCCCCAACCTGGAAGTCAAGTTCGCCTTTGCAGCGCATCCCGATCGCGACATGAGCGCCATGGCGGCGAAAGTAGAGGATTCCAAGCTGACCTACCACCGCACACTAGCGAAAGGCGAATCCGTATTTACGGAGTTGCGTGGCTTCGGGGAGGAGGCAAAGGACTACGACTTCCGCATCGAAAACCATAAGACGCGGGCTGGGGTGCGGGTTCGCGGCGATCAGCCGTTGTCGAAGCTGGTGTTCTGGTCGATCCCCACCGTTCTGTCGCCCGAGCCCTACATCAAGATCGATGTCGCCCCGGGGAAGACCTTCCATTGGCAGATCCGGTATGACTTCTACACCTTCTAACCCCAATTCTGCGAAGTGTGGTTGAAACAAGACAGTCCACGCGGAAGTCCCACAGTACAGAGGAACCATGTACTTAAAAATCACAACACTTGTAGGCATGCTGACACTCCTGTCGCCGGTTGGATTTGGACAGAGCATGAATGCGTCGATCACCGGGGGTGGCGGGTCGAATGGCAAGTGCACGATCGAGGTCGAAGTGGAACAAGGCGCCGACGTGAGCATTCGGGGAACACGGGCGACGATTCGGGCTTCTCGTGGGCAGCGGGCAAATTTCCGCCGCTTCCAGTGCAATCAGCCCATGCCGTTGAATCCTGCAAACTTCCGTTTCCGGGGGATTGATGGCCGCGGCCGGCAGACACTCATTTCCGATCCGGGCCGCAACGGAGAAGCCATTGTGCGCATTGAAGATAACCGGGGAGGCCGCGAAGGCTATACCTTTGATATCGAGTGGAATGGACAAAATGGCCCGGGCGTTGGCGGCGGCTATCCGCCTCCGGGACCCGGTTTTGGCAGACCTCCGGGTGGCAACCGATGGACCACCGCACAAGCAGTGAACGGCTGCCGCAATGAGGTGCTCCATCGAATGCAGCGCGACGGAGTGCGCAACCCCAAGATCACCAGCGCCAATCTGGATAGCAATCCAGGACGCCGGGACTATGTGACGGGCTTTGCCTCAGGACGCCGGGGCGAAGATTATCGATTCGAGTGCTCGGTTGATTTCGACTCCGGCCGCGTGCGGAACGTCAGTATCCAAAGGCGGTAACAATTTTGCCCGGCGAGGTGTCGTCTGGGGAAAGAGATCGAAAAGAGACGGGGGTAGCGATGAGCCTACCCCCTGTTTTTTCGTTACTCATAACGGAGCGCAACCAGAGGATCGACACGAGCCGCGCGAAGTGCCGGGATCGCAGTGGCGAGGATGGCGACCAGGACGAGGATGCCTGTCGCGGCGGCAAAGGCGAGGGGATCGGTGGGGGCCAGGCCGTAGAGCTGGCTGGTGATCGCTTTCATTCCAGCGTAGGAGAGCAGCACACCCAAGCCGAGGCCAACCGCAAGCAGCACGCAGGTTTCGCGCAGGATCATGCTTAAGACTTCGCTCTGCTGCGCCCCAAGAGCCTTGCGCAAACCAATTTCGCTGGTGCGGCGCGTGACGCCGTAGGACAAGACCCCATAGAGCCCAATCGCGGCCAGCAGCAGCGCGACCAAGCCAAAGGCAAAGGAGAGCTTGGCCAGCATCCGCTCCGTGATCACATACTCGTCGATGGAGCGAGCCAGAGGACGAGGGGCAATCAGCGGCAGATTCGGGTCACGAGCGAGAATGGCGCGCCGAATGGGCTCGGTAAGTAGCGCTGGATCCCCAGGCGTATGGATGACATAGGTAGCAACGCCAAGCGGAGTGACCGGTTGCGCAGCGGGAACATAGAAGCGGGGGCCCTCTTCACGGCGCAGTGAATTGCTTCTGGAGATATGAGAAAGGCCAATGACCTCATAGGTGTTGCGTTGCTTGCCGTAGACCTGGGTGACATGAAGACCGAGCGGATTGCGGCCCTCAAAGAAACGCTTCGCGAAAGACTCGTTGATGACGCAAACCTTGTTGCCGGCCGGGGTATCGCGATCGGAGATTTCGCGGCCTTGCAGCATCGGAATCCCGACCGTAGAGAAGTAGTTCGGCCCGACATGATCGTAGCGGGAGCCAATCGATTCGTTACCCTTCTTTTCATAACCCTCGACTACGATCTCGTCGCCAGAGTCCGAACCCGTAAACAGGCCGTTGCCAGAAAATGTAACGGCCTTCACTCCAGGCACAGCGCGAATCCGCTCGCTGAGATCGGTAAACAGGGCGGGCCGCAGGGCTTCGGCATAGCCTGCGGTCTGCGCATCGACACTGACACTGAAGAGGCGCTCTTGCTGATAGCCGAGATCGACGCTTTGCAGCTTGTTGAGCGTCCGCAGCAGCAGTCCGGCCCCGATCAGTAGCGGCAGCGACAGCGCGAGTTGCCCGACAACAACCAGCCTGCCGACGCGCTGCCAGGCCAGCGACCCGCTGACTCCCCTGCCCTGCTCCTTGAGCCCCGCGGCATTGTCCATTCTCGTCACGCGTAGTGCCGGAAGCAGACCGAGGGCGAGGCCTGTGATCACAGTGAGACCGAAAGCAAAGCCAATCAGCCGCGCATCGATCGCCGCAGAGATCACAGTCGATTCTGAAACGAGATGCACCAGGCCCATGCGCATGAGGATGGCCGTAGCCACACCGGCGCAGCCCCCCAGAAAGGCCAGAAACATGCTCTCGGTGAGCAGCTGGCGGACCAGCCGGGAGCGGCTGGCGCCGAGCGCGAGACGAACTGAGATTTCGCGATTGCGCGCCACCACCCGCGCCAGCAGCAGATTGCCCAGATTCGCGCAAGCAATCAAGAGCACCACGCCGGCCGCAGCCAGCAGCATGGTGAGCGGATTGGCAAACTGCTCGCGGGTCTGGGAGGCGCCGCTCGCGGCGGACCGCAACTTCAAGCGCTGGTCCAGAAACTTCTTGAGGTTCTCCGGACTCAGCCCGACGTTGTAGTAGCGAATGAGCCCCTGCTGGAAAATGGCATTCGCGGCCGCCTCGGCACGAGCCAGATTCTGCCCTGGTTGCAAACGTCCATAGACGTGCAGCCACATCACCTTGTCGATGTCGCCCGGAAGATCTCGCAGCCGATCGGTGCCCGGCAGGATTACCGTCTGCATCGTCAGCGGTAGCCAGACATCAGGATGTTGGCCCACACTGTCACCAAAGAAGCCGGGCGGCGCGACCCCGATGATCGTAAAGATGCCGCCGCGCAAGGCAATCGGTTTTCCGAGTACTGCCGAGGAACGCTCGAAGCGGCGCTCCCAGAACGAGTGGCTGAGAACGGCATAGGGAGCCGCGCCGATCGTGTTGGTGTCGACATCACTCAGCGTGCGGCCGATGCTCGCATCGATGCCGAGGCCGGAGAAGTAGTCGCCCGACACCATCTGGCTCCGGACATCCTCCGCTGGCGCTCCATCAATACGCACCGAAATGCGCTCACTGTAGCTCTGTGCCGCCATCAGCTTCGAGAAGATCTGCGATTGCTCCCGCTGCTGCAGAAACTCACCGTAGGTGAGCAGGGAGCGCTCCCCCCGTTGGGATCCGGTGGAGCGGCCTGCGGAGCCGGGATTGGTGAGCATGACGAGCTCTTGCGGATTGCGCACCGGCAGAGAACTGAGCAGAACGCTGTTGAGGAGGCTGAAGATGGCCAGATTCGCGCCGATGCCGAGGGCGAGTGAGGCAATGGCAACTGTGGTGAAGCCAGGAGTGGTGGCGAGATTGCGAGCGGCGTAACGAAGGTCTTGTGAGATCACGTGCAGATGCTCCTGGGGTGCGGTTTGGATGAGGTCAAGGAGGGTGAAAAACCAGATCGACAACTCCGCCCGCAGGCTTCGCCTTCGTCTGGCCTGTTGGATCTGCTCGCTGAATGCGGCCAACATCTCGGCGCCGTACTCCGCCCGGAAGGGCTTGGGGTAACAGAGCAGAAGAGTCCGGTAGCAGTGCAGGGGCAGCATCGGTCTATAGCTTTTTCGGAATGAGTCCGGTGGCGCGGGCGCTCGAAAGCATCTCATTCAAACGTCTTGCCTCAGCAAGCGCGACCTCGCGGCCGAACTGGGTCAATCGGTAATAGCGACGGCGCTCGTCCTGGCTATCGGCATCGGGGCTTTCACGCAGTTCCTCGACGAGCCCTTGTTCGAGCATGCGCCGGATGGAACTGTAGAGAGTGCCCGCGCTCAGACGCACGCGTCCCCCCGTGCGCACCGAGACGTCCTGCATGATCGTGTAACCGTGACGGTCACGATCGGCAAGAGCAACCAGGATATGAAAGACCGCGGTGGGTAGCGGCAGGAGAGATTCAGGATCGAACTGTGACATGCTCAACTATACTCGTTTCGAGTATAGTTGAGTTCGTTATACTCGCCAAGAGTTTAGTGACGAAGCGGCTGAATCACCTGGGAGAAGTCCCGTTCACCCAAACCGGCGGCGATCGCGTTGTCAAACTCGGCAATGGCCGCTTGCGCCGTGTGCAGGGTGAGTCCGCGCTGTTCGCCGAGAGCGGCTGCGTAGCGCAGGTCTTTGGCCATCAGTTCGAGATCGAAGAAATGATCGGTGGAAGCCTCAACCATGCGGCCTCCCACGGCCTTGACCAGCGGACTGCCAGGAGCGCCATCACAGAGCAGTTGGTGCGCTTGCTTCAAATCGAGACCACAACGCGCAGCCAGCGCCAGCCCTTCCGCCAAAGCAGCCGCCTGCACACCGCAAAGGAAATTATTGATGAGCTTCATGCGCGCCCCACTGCCCAGCGGGCCGAGAGAAACGACACCACGGCTGATGGCGGCGAAGAGGGGCTGCGCCGCCGCAATGTCATCAGCATCGCCGCCAACCAACAGGAGCAACTGTCCTTCTCTCGCCTGGACAATGGAACCGGTAACCGGAGCATCCAGGAGACGGCGTGTCCGTCCAAGTTCTTCGATCCATTGCGGGCTGAGCGTACTGCATTCAATGCAGAGCGCATTGGTTTGTTGCACGCCATCCTCGCCCAACCAAACGCGGCGGGAGGCCTCGTCGTCAGCCACCATGCTGAATAGAAATTCGGCATCTTTTGCACAATCCGCCGGAGATTCCGCGACACGTGCCCCAAGCGCCGCCAGGGGTTCCGCACGGGCAGGGGTGCGATTCCAGACCGCCAATTCGTGTCCGGCCTGGGCGAGACGGGCCGCCATTCCGGCACCCATGACGCCAAGACCAATGAAACCAATTTTTGCCATTTATTGAACCTTTGCTTTTGCGGGATGGGTCTGCTCGAAGATCCGGTATGCCTCTTTGGCCTTTTCCGGATCGAGCTTTTTATAATCACCGCGGCCTGCTTCTTGGAGCAGGACTTCTTGAATCCGTTGCAGGAACTGGAGCCGAATGACAGGATCCAGATGATCGATGGATTTCGATTCGATGAGATAAGAGAGCGGGTATTCAAAGAGCCGGGTTTCGAGATTGAACTTACGGAGCGGCCCGCGCTTCTCAAAGTCTTTGGCAAAATCCGTATCGCCTTCGATGCGCTGCGGAAGCGGCTCTTCGTCGGCGAAGGTCAGGTAGCGAACGGCGGATTCGATCGCTCGGGCGACACGGCGTTGGGTGGAGGCAGACCAGGTGGACACTTTGTCCTCCTTCTGGTCCATCTGGTTCATCGTGTGTTGGAGGGCCAGCGCGGCGCGGCTCTCATGATCGAGCCAAGCCAGATGATTGTGGCCGGCAACCTGATGGCCCAGCACCAGAAGAGCAACGACGTCTGAAGAGGAACTCGGCCAGGTTGGGTTATCAAAGGGCTGGAGGGCTCGCGGTGTCTCGACCGTTGGGTAAATTTGATTTCCCATGTGTGGAAAGTTCAGACTCTTCTTCGCAGTGACATACCATCCCCCCCAGCGCTCTTCGAAGCGGCTGGTGTCATCGGTGATGAAGTTTGAGCGGTTGGTGTGGAAGTAGCCGGTCGGCTCGGGGTGGACACTGCGCATCAGATGCCCCGGAATGGAATGAGTGCGGCTGGACTCGTGGCATTGCAGACAGATTTCCCGCTGCGCCAATCGAGGCTTCCTGGACGGGTCCTGCTCAATGACGTGGAAAGTAGCCCCACGAACGGGATCGGCGTAGGAGACTTCGAGGAAATCGCCCCCTCGCACCCACCCCACATAGGTGTCGTCGTTAAAGTAGATCGCACGCGGGGCTGCGGGGAAGATCAAGGGGAACTGCGCGCTCGTCTTTGAAAAGACCAGCGTTTGGGAGGAAAGGGGAATATCGAGAGTTTTGAGAAGAGAAAGCAAATAGCCACGATCTGGCTCGTACTGCAAGGGGAGAGGACCCGCGGGGAGTTGGCTGAGGAGCAGAGGCAGAACTAGGATAGATGAGGTCACCTTAATCCTATTGTGACCCCTCTTGTGCGCCTGCGACGGCAGACACTGCCCTGCCCGCCGTCGCAGTCTCTAGTGTTAGGCGGCTTCTTGCGCGTAGGCCGCAGTAGAACTCACCTCCAGGTTCATCCTACCCACCAGATTCTTTTTCAGCCGGGTGAGACGTACACGCACACCCACTGCTGAGAGACCAAAGGTACTGGAAAGTTCCTGGCTCGTATACCCTTCCACGTAGTAGAGCTTCAGAAGCTGTTTCTCTGTTTCAGTGCAACCCGCAAACATACGATGGGCATCGATCGATTCCGATTCGAGAGGCGTCTCGACCAGCGTGGTTTCGAGAAGTTCGGTCGAGGACTGCAGCTTGCGGAAATTGCTGCGGAGGAGATTCTTGGCAATCGAGTTGATCCAGAAGGTGAGAGCAGCAACATGGCGGAGTTGCGACAAACGCTCCCATCCCCGGACCCAAGCGGCTTGCGCGACTTCTTCTGCCAGTTCCAGGCTGGCTCCATTCGCGGCCAGAAAGCGTACTGTTTTGTTGAACCCATCCTGATATGCCTTCGCATAATCATCACGAGTCAAAAGTGCCTCATTGAGCGAGGGCTGAAAATTTGGGTTGATGTCGATAGCGATGGCATTCATGGCAATCCTTGTTGCACGAAGCGTGCCAATCTCTGGAGTGGCGGGAATGTGTGGAAGTTGGAACAGTTCTCCGCAATCTTGGCCCATAATCCCGGGGACTTTTTTACCCTGTGCGAAAAATCTACAGAGTGATGTAACACCTTGCCAAGAAAGGCTCTTTCTTTCGCTTATCCTGAAGGACTACCTATGAGTATTCGGTTTCGATTCAGCGTCATGATGTTGCTGGAATACATGGTTTGGGGCGCTTGGTACCCAGACTTTTCGGCCTATCTCGGGAAAACACTTGGATGGACGGACGGACAAGTAGGATCGATCTACGCACTTTTACCGATTGGGTGTATGGTGGCTCCCTTTGTTGCCGGGCAGATCGCAGACCGGTACTTTCCAACGGATCGTTTGCTTGCTGTCTTACATCTGCTGGGGGCCATACCGTTGTTCATCATGGCCAGTGCGCAGAGCTATGACGGCATCTGGGTGTGGATGTTTGTCTGGGCGCTGCTCTTTGGCCCGACACTCGCGCTGACCAATTCGATCTGCTTCTACCACATGCCTGCCGCCGAAGGAAATTTCGGATTGGTTCGTGTGTGGGGAACGATTGGGTGGATTGTTGTCGGGCTCCTGTTAGGAGTGGGGTTGCGGGAGTGGTTACCCGGAGTGCTGAGGCCGCTCGGTGGTTTCGATGGAATGTGGCTCGCTTGCGTCTTATCGATCATCCTTGGCTTGTTCTGCTTCACCTTGCCGCATACGCCGCCGGCACAGCAAAGTACGAGTCCGCTCGCGTTCCTGGGTGCGTTGAAAATGCTCCGCGACAAAGATTTCGCGATCTTCCTCGGGATTGCATTTGTTGTGGCGACCGAGTTGATGTTCTATTTCATTTTGACCGGCCCTTTTCTGTACAAGGTGGGGATTTCATCCGGCAGCGCACCGGCCTGGATGGCCATTGCGCAGGCCGCTGAGATTGGGACGATGATCTTTCTGCCGAAGATGCTGAAGAGTTGGGGGATTCGCGGCACGATGATGGTGGGGATTCTCGCCTGGCCCTTGCGTTATGCGGTGTTCGCGATGGGTGGGCCGCTCTGGCTGATTCTTGCCTCGCTCAGTCTCCACGGGCTCTGCTACGTCTGCTTCTTCACCGCCAGCTATATCTATGTGGACCAGATCGCCCCGCCCGATGTGCGAGCGTCGGCACAAGGCCTGATCGCATTTGTGCTGCTGGGCGCGGGCCTCGTGGTGGGAAGCTGGTTCGCCGGTGCGGTGAGCGATGCATTCCGGGTGGGTGGCGAGGTGGACTACTCCAGAGTCTTTCTGGTGCCCCTGGTCCTCACCATCATTTGCGCGCTACTGTTTGTGACCTTTTTCCGGGTTCGCACCGCGCGAGCCTGATTTTTTCTGCAGAAGTTGCCAGGCATGGGTGAGATGAGTGGCGAGTTCCTCGTCGCTCACTTCTGAAAGTGCAACGCCAATCCAGCCCTTGACGCCAACATAGGGCGGACGGAAGTATTTGCGTGGGTCGAGATCGATGAGAGCAGCCTGCTCGCCTGCGGCAGCAGCAAGCCACACTGCGATGTGGCCGTCGTTGTGGTGGTTGTTCGCAAACATCGCAAAAACACGCTTGTTGGTGAAGAAGGTGGGCTCGCCGTGCGAGAGCTTTTCGGTGACACCGGGGAGTGCGAAGCAGAGACTTCGCACTCGTTCCAAAGGATCGCTCATGCGCAGAGAGTTTAATCCAAACGGAAGGAGATCAGTAGTACCGTCACCACCTGCTTCCCGGAAAATGAACTGAGTCGGGCAGCCTCTGCGGCTTCCGTGGCATTCGAAACCAGCAGCAGACAGCGAGCAGTGCGAAAGAGCCCGCCTGGCAGTGGGTGCCCACCTTCTATCCGCTGAGCAGTTCTTTTGATGGAGCGATCCCGATTCGACTGAGCGCCGGGGAAGATCCACGCGCGCTGCGCGTGGAGATGAGCCGGGCAGCTGTGCATACGATCTCGGGCATGGTGCGCGCCGATCCGTCGATCGATCGGAAGAAGACACCTCTGCGTTTGGAATTGGTGCGCAAGTTTGGCGGCGCGCGCGAGATCCTGATCGATCCAGTTCGGACACCGCTGCTGACTCCCTTCGACCAGATCAAATACGCCGCGAACCCGAACAAGGATCTTGCCAAAGTAGAGTTACTCCTGCTGCCGCAGACCAGAGTGCGGGAGCAGGTCCATCTGCCAGCGTCCTCCCCCGGAGAGGAATGGAAGCTGCCGAACCGTATCATTCTGAATAATTCTCCCGACGCTACTCAGTTCAACGATCTTCGATTGGCCGAAGATGGCCAATTTGACCTCCCCGATCTTCCGCCAGGAGAGCATCGCGCCATTCTTTTCCAACGACAAGCTGTGTCCGCTATTGGAGCTGAAGGGCGGCACCCAGACTTCCGTTTCCCTGCCGGGCATCGTGACGGCAGAGAAACGGAGCGCGGGTCAGTAGCCAGGCTATTTGAGTTCGGTCATGAGGATCTCGACCGCCTTGCCGGTGGTGTTCAATTCCTCGTGCTTGGCGGCCTTGCCGTAGACCACCTCGCCTGCCTTGCGCGGAGTGATTTCCGCCTTGCCCTCGGCATTGGTGACACGGATCTCGGCGTCGGTCAGGTAGAAAACGACGCGATCCAGTTGGTGTTCGTGGAGCGGAGCGGATTCGCGCGGGCCAAACTTCACGCGGACGACACGAACCTGATCGTTCTCAAACTCAAGCTTGTAGTGCTTGGGGTCGATCTGCAGCGGGTCGAGTCCGGTGGTGATCTTCCGGCCGCTGCGGGGCTTCTTCAACTCAATCTGCACCACGGGAACCGGCTCGTCGGTGACAATCTCCGGCGAGTGCATCGTGTCAGGCGGACTCCACTTCACTTCGTTCTTAGTGAACTTCAGAACCACGGGAGAACGTCCGTCGGCGAACTCAAAACGCTCCGCTCCAGCAACGCGATAGATCATGACACGGTTGTTCTTGTGGTCATGCATCTTCTGCTTGAGATGCGGTTGGGCGATCGATTCGGTCACGCGAATTTCATCGTTGTCGAGGAAGACTTTCGGCGCCGTCTGGGCCAAAGCGGCAGCAGCGCAGGAAAGCAGAATCAGAGTGCCTTTGTACATGGGGATGGGGGGATTCTATCAGGAGATGACACCGTACAAAACCCGGAGACGGCCATTTCGATGAGGCATTTCAATGCTTTCCGGGTGCTGTCCAGGAATTACACAACTCTTACACGATGGAATTCCGGGGGCTGCTAGTTTAGACGATGTAAGCTCTATGGCATCCAATCTGTCCGTCGTCCATACCAACCCCACAAAGCCGAATTGGCTCACGATCATCGTGTTTGGCCTTTTCCACGTGGGCGCGATTGCTGCACTTTTTTACTTTAGCTGGGCGAATCTGCTCGCTGCATTCGTCGTCTACTGGTTCTCGATCAGTTGGGGAATCGGAATGGGCTACCACCGCTTGCTGACGCATCGGGGCTTCAAAGCACCGCGTTGGTTCGAGCGTTTTCTGGCTGTTTGCGGCGCATCGAGCCTGGAAGGCGGTCCGATTTTCTGGGTAGCAACGCATCGCGTGCACCATCAGAAGAGCGATAAGCCGGGCGACCCGCATTCGCCGCGCGACGGAGCCTGGTGGGCGCATCTGATCTGGATGTGCGTTGGCGATTCCAAGCATAGCGATACGGAAGGGTTGTCGAAGTACGCACCGGATCTGGCCCGCGACCCATTCATGGTCTGGCTGAACAACTGGCATTGGCTGCCATTGGTCGTCATCGGATTGACACTGTGGGCCATCGGCGGCTTCACGATGGTGTTGTGGGGTGTTTTCCTGCGCGTGACGCTCGGGCTGCATTCCACCTGGCTCGTCAATAGTGCGACGCATCTGTGGGGCGCCCGCCGCTTTGAGACGACCGACGACTCGCGGAACAACTGGTGGGTGGCGCTGCTGACCTTCGGAGAAGGCTGGCACAATAACCACCATGCCCATCCGGTGAGCGCGCGTCATGGCCTCGCCTGGTATGAGCTCGACGTAACCTTCATCCAGCTCTGGCTGCTGGAGAAGATTGGCGTCATCAAAGGACTGCAGGTGGCGAGTGTGGATGGTTATATCGCGGTGAAGAAGGCCGCTTAGGGTTCCCCACTCTTTTCAATTTCAATCCCGCCAGGGCAGCGTGCTCTGGCGGGATTTTTGCGTTTGTAGCATAGAAGAATGTCCAGGACTTCTTCCCCCCTCACACTCCGTGATCTGAACCGGACGCTCCTGGACCGCCAGATGCTGCTGGCACGAAAAACTTGGAGCGCGGCAGAAGCAGTACAACGGCTGGTGGCGTTGCAGGCACAACTCGCGACTCCGCCTTATCTGGGACTTTGGACGAGAGTGGAGGGGTTTGCCGTGGCGGAGCTGGTCGCTGCGATGCAGCAAGGGGCTGTCGTGCGGGCTCCGTTCTTGCGATCGACATTACATCTGGTGACGGCAGCGGATTTCGCCTGGATCCGCCCGCTGCTGCAGCCTGCGCTGGAAAGAGCATGGCAAGGTTTCTTTGGAGCACGCAAGTCCGGAATCGACACCCGTGCGCTGACCGCTGCGGCACGGGACTTGATCGCAAGCGGGCCGCTGAGTATGAGCGAGTTAAGCGATGGCTTGCTCGGTCACTTTCCAGGCTGGAACAAGGAAGCGATGGAGTACGGCGCGCGCACACATTTGCCCCTGGTGCAGGTGCCACCGGCTGGGATGTGGAAGGGTGGAACCAGCGCAAAGTACCGGATGCTGGAGGTGACAGCCAAGGCCCCGGAAGAGTTCGTACGGCGTTATCTCGCAGCCTTCGGACCGGCATCGGTCAAGGATTTACAAGCCTGGGCTGGCTATGCCGCCATTGGCAAAGTGATGTTAGGGATGCGCGAAGAGTTGGTGGAGTATCGCGATGAGACGGGACGGACGCTGTTTGACTTGCAGCAGGGCAAGATTGTGACGGGCGAGGAAGCGGCTCCGGTACGGCTGGTGCCGGAATACGACAATCTCGTACTCAGCCATGCCGATCGGAGCCGCATCGTGCCGGAGGAGTACCGGAAGCTGGTGTTGCTTTCTGCAGGCCGGGTGCGCGCCACCGTATTAGTCGACGGCTTTGTGGCGGGAGCCTGGAAGATCGAGCGCGGCAAGAAGGAGAGCAAGGTCCTCATCGAGATGTTCCGTCCGGTTTCGCGGGCGATCCGGACACAGATCGATGGGGAAGCGGAGAGGCTGCGGCATTTCTATGACGGCGCTTGAGCCAGCTTAAGTAAGCCCCACTCCACGTGAGCGCACAGGCGCAGAGGCCGAAGAAGGCATAGAAGATGCGGAGCGCGAGGGAGCCATAGTTGCCAAAGTGCAGGCCTTGCGAAATGTGCAGCGGGTGGAGGCCAGGCATGTAGGAATCAAGCGGTGCACCATCCGCTGCCGAGATCACCTCGAAGGCGCTGGAATCCTGCGCCAGAAAGGCGCCGGAGTTGCCGTAGACGACATAACGGAAGGACTTTGCGGTGGGGAAAATGAGTCCGGTCGGCTGACTGATCTTGGTGGCATGGGCGAGCGCTTCATCTGGAGAAATCGGAGTTGCCGTCGAAGAGAAACCGGGCACTGGGAGTGGCGTCGAGCGGGGCAGAAACGAGTAGCCCACCAGCAGGATTCCGGTGAGAGCCATCATGAGATGGAAGAGCGCACTCTGGATCGCAATCGCCTTGTGCGCATCCGAAACCCGGAGTTGCCAGGCACCACGAACCGCCCCCTCCGTGTTGCCCTTCCGGAAGGCACTGTAGATCGCGAGCCCAGAGAACGTACTCAGTAGCAGGAGCAAGCCGAAAAAGCCGACGAGAAGTTTGCCTGCTGGGTTCGGCAGTAGCAGGCGAATGTGGATGCGGCGGACAAGAGCCATGAAGGACTCGGGAGAAGGCTCGCCCATCACTTGCGCGGTGTAGGGATCGATGAAGAGCTGCCGGTAACTGGGAGCGCCGAGATAGAGGGTCAGGGCGTAGTCCGGATGTTGGGGATAGAAGGTGAGTCCAGTGACGGTTTCTCCAGGAACCGCTGCGAGAAGTTGCTGGAGCGGCAGGCGGTGAGCCAAGACTTCCACTTTGCGTGCCGGCTGGAGCCAGACGTCAATCTCTTCTCGAAACAAGAGCAGGCAGCCGCTCAGGCAGAGGGTAAATACAAAAGCTGCTCCCACGAGGCCACACCATTTGTGGACCCGATAAAGCACACGAATCGCCCGTGGAGACATCATTTGATGTTAGATGGAAAGTATGACTATGCCCGGACGGCGACGGCAAGCCATCCTCTTTACCGTGTTGGGAATTGTGATGGTGGCGCTGGCCGTGGCCTTGCAGAGCGTCTGGGTGGTGGTGAACTGGCGTTTCAGCGTGCTGCTGGTGCTGGGTTCGATCTTCTTTCTGCTCCTGATCGCCGGTGTAACGCTGAACTCGATCTTTCTGGTGCGCGAGATCCGTAAGAACGAACAACACAACGCGTTTCTCAATGCGGTGACCCATGAATTGAAAACGCCGGTGGCCTCGATCAAGCTCTATCTCGAAACCCTAGAGCGGCGCGAGGTGCCCCCGGAGAAGCGCAAGGAGTTCTATCGGGTGATGCTCGACGACTCGAACCGCCTGATGAACACGATTGAGCAAGTGCTGGAAGCAAGCCGGGTGGGCAATCGCGATGCCCGCGGCAAGCAGAGCGTGAGCCTCACCGCGGTGGTGGCCGACTGCGTGGAGATGGCAGGGACGCGGCATCATCTGCCCGATGGGGCGATTCATCTGGAACGCAGGCTCCCCACCGGAGATTCCGCCATTGTGATCGGCGATGCCCAGGAGTTGAAGAGCGCGGTGAGCAATCTGATCGAGAACGCGATCAAATACCGAAGCGGTGAGATCAAGGTGGCGATCGAGGTGGAGCGGCTCGATGGGAAGCGGGTCGCAATTCGGGTAAAGGATCAGGGAATCGGCATCGCCCAGGAAGAATTGAAGCGGATCTTTGGCCGCTTTTACCGCACTTCAGGAACGGCGGCGCAAAAGGTGAAGGGAGCCGGGCTGGGCCTTTTTATTGTGCGCAGTGTCGCCAAGAAGCATCGAGGCCGGGCTTATGCAGCTAGTGACGGAATCGGAAAAGGAAGCACCTTTACGATGGAGTTAGAGAGCGTGTTTCCAGCAAAGGTAGTCCTCTGATGCGAGTTCTGGTAGTAGAAGACGAAGAGCATCTGGCAGAGGGGTTGCGATTCAATCTCGAGGCCGAAGGTTTCGACGTAACGGTGCGTGAGAACGGAGAAGACGCACTGCGCGAGTTTGGTGAGGGGCAGCCAGCTTACGACCTGTTAGTGCTCGATGTGATGCTGCCCGGCATCGACGGCTTTGAAGTGATCAAGAAGCTGCGCGAGATCGGCGAGTATCTGCCGACGCTCATGTTGACGGCGCGAGGCAGGGCCGAAGATGTCGTGAAGGGCATTGCGGCCGGAGCGGACGACTATCTGGCAAAGCCCTTCGATCTGGGCGTATTGATCGCACGCATCAAAGGCTTGATGCGGAGGCGGGAATGGATTGTAGGCAGCGCGCCGGATTCGGGCGATCGCGTCACGATTAACGGGCGGGTGATCGACTTCAAGAATCTCTCGATTGAGTTTGAAGGCGACAAGCAACCGCTGACGATCATGGAAGTGAATTTCCTCAAGTACCTGATCGCGCATGAGGGCGAGGTGGTGAGCCGCGCCGATTTGCTTGATAAAGTGTGGCAGGTACATGGAGACACCGACACGCGGGCGATCGATAACTTTGTGGTGCGGCTGCGCAAGTATATCGAGACCGACCCGGCGCAACCGAAGTGCCTGCTGACCGTGCGTGGAGTCGGCTATCGACTGGAGCGCAGCTAGCCGAAGACTTCCTTGAGGGTGTCGAAGAAGAGATCGATGTCCGAAGGGCGCGTGTGGATGTGCGAGGAGATGCGGATCTTTTGCCCCCGCAAGGTCCAGACCTTACGCTCGGCTAATTTCTTCCAGAGCGGCGCGTAGTCCGGACGATCCACTTCAAAGGCGACCATGCCGCCGTAGAGTTCGTGGTTGGGCGAACTCAGCAGCTTCACATAGGAAAACTGCGAGGCGCGCTGGTAGGCATAGCGCGCCAGGTGATGGATGCGCGCATAGATGCGGTCGGCGCCGAGCTCTTCGATGAAGGCCAAAGCGGCGAGCGTGCCTTCGAGCTCCGCACGGTTATTACAGCCAAGCTGCATGTACTTCACTGCGTCTTTGGCCGTTTGCCAGCCGTCGACGACGATGGTGGGCCAGAGCTTCGATTGGAAGTCTTTGCGCACATAGAGAATGCCGCAACCAGGAG
Source organism: Bryobacter aggregatus MPL3 (assembly GCF_000702445.1). Taxonomy (NCBI): domain Bacteria; kingdom Pseudomonadati; phylum Acidobacteriota; class Terriglobia; order Bryobacterales; family Bryobacteraceae; genus Bryobacter; species Bryobacter aggregatus. Next base: position 2,366,277 of record NZ_JNIF01000003.1, on the reverse strand, counting down.
GCGTGAGCATCCACTTGTGCAGGCTGGCGGCGAGAACATCGCAGCCGAAGCTTTCAATATTCATCGGCACCTGACCAGGCAAGTGCGCCGCATCGACCACCGTGATAACGCCCTTCGCACGAGCGGCAGCGCAAATCTGCGCGATGGGAAAACGCAGACCGGTGTGAGTGGTGATGCCAGAGAAGGAGAGGACTTTGGTTTCGGGACGAATCGCCGCAATCACCGCTTGCGCAATCTCATCGGAAGTCTTGGGCGGGATGGGGATCGCCGCTTCGCGAATGCGAATGCCTGTGCGGGCTTGCTTCAAGAACCAGCACCCACGCCCGGAGGGATGTTCCTGATCGGTGATCAGCACTTCGTCGCCCGCCTTGAGATCAAGACCATTGGCGATGAGGTTCATCGACTCGGTGGCGTTGTGCGTGAGCGCGAGTTCTTCCTTGGTAGTGCCCAGGAACTTGGCCAAAGCCGCACGGTGGCTCTCCATCGGTTCATAGCCCCAGCGCGGGTATTGGTCCGTGACGTAGGAGGCGCCCTGAGCGAGATAATCGTTGGTCGCCTTCACCACACGATTGGGCGCAGCGCCCACACTGCCCGTGTTGAGATAGGCGCGCCAGTCCGGCAACGAGAACTGCTCTTTGCGAATGCGCAACCAGGCAGCATCGTCGTTGGCGAGGGGGGCTAGCGGAGCGGCGGCAAGCGCCGTAGTATGGAGGAATTGACGGCGTAACATCTATGCGACAATGAAAATTCTCTCACGGATTGACAGGAATTCCATGGAAAACACTCAGCCGTTGGCACCGGACCATTTGCCGGAAGCCGCGGAAACCCTAGCGGACACAGTAGAAGATACGGGCTTTGGCGACATCCTGCGCGACTTTGAAACGCAGCACACGCCGGAACGTGACGAAGTGGGACGAGGGCTCCTCAAGGGCACAGTTCTGCGCATCACGCCAGATGGCGTTGTTATCGATATCGGCCGGAAGATGGAAGGCATTCTTGCTCTCGATCTTGTGAAGGGCCGCGATGGCACAGTCATTGTCCAGGTGGGCCAGCAGCTCGAAGTGAATGTCGCTGGACGTACAGACGACGGCTACTATCGCCTGACGGTGCAGAAGGTGGAGGCCCCCAAGGATTGGAGCGGCATTGAACAAGCCTTCGAAAGCAAAGCGATCGTAACCGGAACTGTGCTCGAAGTGGTGAAGGGGGGCTTGCGCGTCGATGTCGGCGAACGCGCCTTCATGCCTGCTTCTCGCAGCGGCGCCCGGGACGTCAGTGAAATGGCGAAACTGGTGGGACAAAAGGTCGAGTGCCGCATCACCAAGTTCGACAAAGAGAAGGAAGACGTGGTGGTGGACCGCCGCGTGATTCTCGAAGAGTTGGCCGCCAAGCGGAAGCAGGAAGCCTTCGCCTCCCTCGCCGAGGGAACGGTTCTCAAGGGACGCGTGCGCACCCTCACCGACTTTGGCGCCTTTGTCAGCATCGGCGACGTGGATGGCCTGCTGCATGTCAGTGACATGAGCTGGACGCGCATCGCCAAGCCTGCCGATCTGTTGAAGGAAGGCGACGAAATTGAAGTCAAGATCCTCAAGATCAACCCGACGACACGCAAGATTTCGCTCGGCCTGAAGCAGTTGCAGCCGGAGCCCTGGGCTCAGGTAGCCGAGACCTTCAGCCCTGGCCAGCGCGTGCAGGGCAAGGTCATGCGTTTGACCGACTTTGGCGCCTTTGTCGAGCTGTTGCCCGGCATCGAAGGCCTGGTCCGCATGATGGACATGACCTGGGACCGCCGCGTGCGCAAGCCCGAAGACGTCGTGAAGGTAGGCGATGTGGTGGAGGTGCAGATCCTCGACCTGAAGCCTGCCGACAAGAAGATCGGCCTGGGCCTGAAGCAGTTGGTGGAAGACCCCTGGGCCGCCGCGAAGGAAAAGTACCCGCTCGGCAGCATTGTCGAAGCCGTGGTGACGGACCTGCAGAAGTTTGGCGCCTTCGTCAGCTTGGGCGCGGGTGTGGAGGGCATGGTTCATGTCGCCGACATCACGCGCGAAAAGCGGATTGAGCATCCGAAGGATGTTCTCGCCGTGGGCCAGACGATTAAGGCCGCAGTCACCGAGTTTGAAGCAGAACGCCGCCGCATCCGCTTGAGCATCAAGCAGCTGGAGCCGACCAATGCCGATCACTTTATCGCGGAAAATGCCGTCGGTGATGTCGTTACGGCACGCGTCAGCGATGTCCGGGAAGGACGCCTGAAGGTGCAGTTGGCCGAGGGCGTGACGGGCCATTGCGCGCTTCCCAAAACCGGTGCCGCGGTAGCGGCCAGTGCAGGAGCCTCGACCGGCAAGGTGGACATCTCCTCGCTCGGTGCGATGCTGAATGCTCGCTGGAAAGAGGGGACAGGCGCCGCTTCAGAAAAAGAACCGGTGCGCGTCGGCCAGATCCGGCAGTTCAAGATTCTCGCAATGGACAAAGAACAGAAGCGGATCGACGTCGAACTCATCGACTAGGTTTCCTTGTTCTGCAGCGACAATTCGCCTATCAGTTTTGTGACCTTTTTGCTCACCAATCGTCTAACCGATTGGTGAGCTCTCAATTTACAGGACAGGCGGCGCTTGCGGCATCGCTCCCTCTGCCCGCAGATCGACGCAACATGGACGAAGCCGCATTGATACGCGCCGCACAGGCGGGAGACCAGGACGCGTTTGAAGGTCTCGTCCAAAGCTATGATCAGCAGGTTTTGCGCTTAGCCTACAATCTCTTGCGATCCACCGAAGAGGCTTACGACATTTATCAGGAAGCCTTCTTGCGGGTGCACCGGAATCTCGGCAAGTTCCGCTTCGATTGCAGCTTTCACACTTGGCTGTATCGCATCGTCACGAATTTGTGTCTGGACGCACTGCGTAAAAAGAAAGTGCGCAAAGAAGAGCAGGCCGTAATCGATACCAGCGACGGCCCGCGGGACCGGCTGGAACTCGCCGCCGAGGACCGCGCCGAGATGGACCCGCAGCGGAAACTGTTCAGCCGCGAATTGCGGGACCGGATCGATGGCGTGCTCTCTGAGTTCACACCGCGCGAGCGGCTGGTGTTCGAAATGCGGCACTATCAAGGCATGCGGTTGCGGGCCATTGGCGAGAGTCTGGGTACAACAGAAGAAGCAGCGAAAAATTGCCTGTTTCGCGCAACGCAGAAGATGCGAGTCGCGCTTGGGGATTTTGTATGAACTGCGGCTGGTGCAAAGAGCACGTTGAACTTTACGTGTTTGGAGAGCTGGACTTCGATCAGGAAGAGAAGTTTGAGCAGCACATCCAGGCTTGCGCAGAGTGTGCCGCACTGGTCGCCGAGCATCAGACCATTCTGCAGTTGATGCATCAGGCCGAGACCGAGATGCCTCCATCCTTGCTGGCGGAATGCCGCTCGGGGTTGCATTCCCGCTTGAATGCTCAGCAGGCAGTGCAGCGCAGTTGGCAGGGACGGATTCGGGAGTTGTTTCCGGATTGGTCACGGCTCTTGCGGCCGGTGATTGGGTTCGCGATGCTGGCCATCAGTTTCTATGCCGGAAAACAATTTGAAGAACGGAAGTCCGTATCGGCCGCGGGAGTCCAGACGGCGCGGATCCGGACCATCCAGGGAACTGGCAATGGGATGGTTCAGATTGTCCTCGAAGAGCCGCGGCAGCGGATGATCGTGGGTGGACTGAATGAAGAGGGAATCGAGCAGGCCCTGATGGTGGCAGCCCGGCAGTCCCCGGACCCGGTGATGCGCATCGAGAGCCTCGATCTGTTACGCAATCGTTGCAGCCGCGACGATGTGCGCCAGACCATGCTCCAGACTCTGGAGAAAGACGATAGCCCGAGTGTCCGCCTGCGGGCTCTCGAAGGCTTGCGTCCCTGTGCGACAGAAGGCAATGTACGCCAAGCTCTCGCACGAGTGCTGCTCAGCGACGTGAATCCCAATATCCGCGTGCAGGCCATCGACCTGTTGGTCGATCGTCCACCGGCGGAGATCATTGGCACCTTGCAAGAAGTCATTCGCCACGATGAGAATGACTATGTGCGTGCCCGCTGCCTGCGGGTGTTGAGCGAGATGCGAGCCTCGCCCGGCGTATTCTAGGTAGAGTTACGCACAAGGCCCGTTGGGCACCGGTGCGTTGAGACGAAAGCCCAGACAGTCCGTCGGAATAGATATGAAGTTTGAATCATTGGTGATCGGCAGTTCGTTGCTGCTGGCAGGATTGGAAACACGGGGGTCGGCCCAGATTGTTCTGGGTGGACAGCCCGGTGAGGCTGTTTATTACGGACAAGTTGCGCCTGCCCCGCCGCCCCCTCCACAGCTTCCGCAAATGCAGGATCTCGTTCGATTGATGGCATTGAATGGCAGCTACCTGGGAGTGGGCGTCAGGGACATCGATGCGGAGCGGAAACGGGTACTGAATCTGAAGGAAGAGCGCGGCGCCGAAGTGACAAGCGTCGAGGAAGACTCCCCCGCGGCCAAAGCAGGATTGAAAACAGGTGATGTGGTGCTCGAATATGCCGGCCAGCAAGTCGAGAGCATGGAGCAGTTCATCCGGATGGTGCGGGAGACCCCCGCAGGCCGGGAAGTGAAGCTCAGTGTCCTGCGAGCCGGCTCTGCCGTCTCACTGACGGCGAGACCTGAGAGTGGACGGAATCGTGTCGAGCGCACAATCCGCGTTCTGCCCATCCGGCCGCAAGGGCCTGGAACGGCAATCCCGGGCTGGGCAGTCGATAGCCCGCGCTCCATCATGTATTGGCATAACGGCAGTCTCGGAGTTGAGGCCGAGGCACTCGACAATCAACTGGCCGACTTCTTCGGAGTGCGAGAGGGCGTCCTGGTTCGCTCGGTCACCAAGGGCACTCCCGCCGACAAGGCCGGGGTGAAAGCCGGAGATGTCATCGTTAAAGTCGACGAGACAAAGGTCAGTTCGCCGCGCGAGGTGACCAATGCCGTCCGCACCGCCAAGACGAAGACGATCAGTCTGGGCCTCATTCGCGAGAAGAAAGAACATGTGGTCAAGGTGACCTTTGAAGACGAGGGCCCCGCACCGGTAGGAATTCGAGGCCGCTCGGTGCAGAATAAACTGCACGAAAACTAAGTGCCTCTTCAGGCCCCTGAACCTTGAGCGGCAGTCTTCTCCAGCTTGATCAGAAATTCAATTTCTGGTTTCGGCAAAGATAAGACTGCCGCTATTTTTGCGCTTGTCTCGCCACGCTTTGCCATCTCCAGGGCCTTCGACTTTGTACTCATCCCCCACAGTGATTCCTCTTTACCCTTCATCAGGAGCTTCAGCGGGTTTACCGGCTCCGGGAAAGAGGCGCCCGCCTGTACCAGATCTTCAGGACGCTGAAAACTCTGGATCCATTTGCTCCGCTGCTCGTTCAGTTGGAAGCGGAGTTGCTCCATCTCCTTCTGCGTATTCAATTCGTTGCGCCGCATCTCCACTTTGATCTGCATGGACAGATAGAGCAAGCCAAGCAAGCCAAAACCGAGAAAGAGCAGCATGAGGTGATTCGGGTTCATGAATTTCTCCTGAAGCAGTTAGTTCACCGTACGTAAGCGATCTTGCCTGCTGATGATTTGTTGGATCCGCACGCCATAGTTGCCCTCGACGACGACGACCTCTCCTCGGGCAATCACACAGTTGTTCACGATCACCTCGACGGGTTCCGTGACGGCGCGATTCAGTTCCACAATGGAACCGGAGTTCAATTTCAAGATTTCTTTGAGCGGCACCAGCGCACGCCCAAAACTCACACTGACCGGAAGCTCGACATCAAGCAGCAAGTCAAACTGCGAGGGCGTGGCGTGCATCTCCGATTGCGGAGGGATTTCGAGTGAGGCGGCAGGCCGCAGCAGCAATGCAAGCAAGTCCTCTGAGACCTGAACCGCGATCTGTGCTTCTGCCTCTCCCATCGGAAAGGCATAGCCCCAGGCGGTTGCATTGCCTTCAGCCTCCGCGCCATTGTGCGATTCAGAAACTTCCCACTTCTGACCCGCCAGGCTCGAAAGATCCTGTGCAAAGGACGAGGCGGCCTGAGCAAGGGTCTCAGTATAAGTACTCAACAAGGTCGCGTCATCGAATTCGTCGAGCCCTGCTGCTTCCAGAACGGTCTTGCCAATCAACCGCCAATTTTCTGCCGTCGCAAAGACACGAAACTGAATTCTGGCGCCTGCCGTGTAGGTCGCCGTCCAGCCGTGGAAATCCTTCCCCTCCTGGCCGGCGGTGGCCGAGGGCGGCTCCGGGATGAGGTGGCAACGCTGCGTCGCACCGATCATCGCCTCAAGAGATTGAGCGATGCGGATGGAAAGGTTGTCTTTGAGCTTCGAGACTAGCTCGTCTCTGCTGAAACTTGTCTTCATACGCGCGTCCTGGAGCGGAACCTCAGGCCCCTCGTATCACGGGCCAACGCTTTTCGAGGTAAGAGCGCAGGCGTAACACTGCTTGGCTCTTCAACTGCGAGATGCGAGATTCGTGGAGATTCACCACCCGGGAGATCTCCCGCAAAGTGAGCTCTTTCTGGTAGTAAAGGCTCAGCACAGTACGCTCGATCTGCGGCATCCGTCCGATCGCTTCGGCCAGCAACCGCTCGAGTTCGGAACGCTCGCACAGGTTGGAGGGCCAGTTCTCTTCCTTATCTGCAATGAAGCGCAAGAGATCGCGATTTTCTTCATCGCCGCCACCCGATTCCAGGCTCCCGAGATTGACGCCACGCACTTCCATGAGCCACTCGTGGTACTCCTCAATGCTGAGCTTGAGTTCCGCGGCCACTTCCTCCTCCCGTGGAGCCCGCTTGAGACGTTGTTCCGCCGATGCAATCGCCGACTCAATCTGTTTCGCCTTCTTACGCTGTTGGCGTGGCGCCCAGTCCAGGCCTCGCAAGCTATCGAGGATGGCACCACGAATCTTATACTCCGCATAGGTCTTCAACTTCACGTTGAGATGCGGATCGAAGCGATCGATGGCATGGATGAGTCCCAGAATCCCGGTAGAAACCAGGTCCTCCAAGCTAACGCTTTCTGGGAGGCGTTCGTGGATGCGGCGCGCGATCAGACGGACCTGCGGTAAGTGCTCGAGGATGAGCCGTTCTCGATCCTCTACCGGCGGCGAGGTCTGGGTTGGCGAGTAGTACATTTCTTCTTCGGCTCCGATTCGATGGGCAACTTCGCTGCTCATGGCGCTAGGCGGCACTCTGCCTGGAGGTACGGATGTGGTGCGTCTCAGGAGAGATGACTTCACGACGGAAGCGAGCCAGAATTTGCTCGACGGCATTGTGCGAGGCAGGCGGCGCGGGGATTGGCTGCGGAGGCACAAAATCCACGGGGGCGATCTCCGCCGCCCGCGCCACCACCTGCTCCGAAGCATGCAGGTCCTCAGGAACAGCGCGGCCGGTTCCGCACCATTCGATGCGAAGCTCCCGCAGCGCATCGAGACCCGTGGCCCGGAGGTCAAGGGGAGACTCGTCTAAATGTGTGGGTAAAAGGTAACCAGGATGAAAAATAGAGGCGGCGGTAAAGCTCGCCGCCAGAAAAGTCGTGGCATAGGTTCCAGAAACCACGAGATGAGTCTTGAGCGAGGGCAACGTGCGGTGGGCTTTCGCCATCGCCAACGCCTGCGGGGAGGCAGGAGCGAGCGCTGGAGTGTCGATCAGAATGAGATCGTGGGAGCGGAAATCCGTGAGAGCAGCTTCCAGATCAGACTCACATTCGATTTCCTGAAATGGAATATCAGAGAGTTCACAATAGGCACGCAGGAAACCGGCCCCGCCCACTTGCGCACTGTCCCATGTGAGCACTGCAGGGTTGCGACCATTGGTGAACTTCGAGCGGACAGCGATCTTCGCGCAGGAGGTCGTCTTGCCAGAGCCACTCGGGCCCACAAAAGCAAGGAACTCGCGAGGACCCGTTTGCGCTGCAGCCCTGGAACTGGGCAAGGGCGAAGGGACGGGTCTCTCGGCCGGATTCGTCGTCGCGCAAACCACTTCATACCGGCCAAAATGACGGAACTCGGCTGGAGTCTCGCGTGTGTTCAGGATCAGCGCCTCTTCTCCAAATTCCTTGCTGGCGGCTTGCAACGCCTGGTCCATGGTTTCTGCATAGAAAGATTTGATCTTCATTTCATTCGCCAATTTTTTAAATCTGTCCAAGGGAGTTGACCTGAATGCCCGATGCGATTTCCGAATGCGAGAGCACGTTCATATTTGGAAATGCGGTTTCCGTTACCTGGCGCAGGAAGAAGCGCGAGTTTGATCCAGAGAGAATCGTCGCCGAAGAGAGTGGATTGTCAAAGACTTGCTTACAACGCGCCAGCAACTCGCGCACCTTCGCAGGTGTGGCCGTGAGGTGGCTATTGAACTCCCCGTGCTCGACAGAAGCCTCAAGATCCTGCTCCAGATCGGGATGGAGAAACCAAGCGTTCAGTTCTGAGGCCCCGGTCAAAAGCTGCCGCGTAATCGTGCGGCGGATGGATTGGCGAACAAACTCCGTAATGAGAGTGGGGTTCCGGGTAACAGCTCCGCCTTCGCTCATCGCTTCCAAAATGGATACGCCATCCCGAATTGAAACGCGTTCCCGCAGTAAGTTCTGTAATATCTTCTGCACAGTACTCAAGGGAAGCAATTTGGGGACCAAATCTTCGACTAACTTCGGCGTCTCTTCCGCCACTCGATCGACATAACGCTTCGTGTCCTGACGCGTAAAGATCTCGCAAGCAGAGCGCTTCACAATTTCGGAAAAATGAGTCCCGACTAGGCTGGCTGTATCCACAATCGTGCAGCCTTCCATCCGCGCTTGCTCCACCAGTTCATTCGGCACCCAAAGCGCATCGAGTTGGAAGGCCGGCTCCTTCGTACGAAAGGCTCCCTGACTCAGCAGTGCATCGATCGCCCGCAAGTGACCTGGATCTTTGGCATCGCCAGCAAGAAGCGCCAGCTCATATCCCCGCTTGACCTCGAAACGAGCCATCTCGTTTCCCTTGACCAGAATGCGGTATTCCGTCGCGCGCAAGCTCAGGTTATCCGTAACCCGGACGGCGGGAAGTACAAAGCCAAGATCCGTAGCCATCTGCTTGCGGACCCCGGAGATGCGTTGCAGCAGCGTACTCTGCCCGCCTCCTTCCACCAGCCGCACCAGTCCGAGACCGACTTCCACCGCAACCGTGTCGACTCGCAGTAAGGTCTCGATGGTGTCTTTGTTCGAAGCGGCCGCAGCCGCCGGTTCTGGCTTCGCCAGATCTTTCAGCCGCTTGGCCTCCGCCAGACGCTTAGCGCCATAAAGCGCCAGTGCGCCCAATCCTGCAAAGGGCAGCTTCGGCAGCCCGGGCACAAGCGCGAGCAACACCAGCACAATCCCCGCGAGCGCAATCGGTTCGGGATTGGTCAGCACCTGGCGCTTCACTTCAGCGTCGAGCTGACCTTCGCTGGAGGCCCGCGTAACAATGAGGCCGCCTGCCATCGAGATCATCAGTGCAGGGATCACGGTAACGAGGCCATCACCAATGGTCAGGATGGTATAGGTTTCAAAGGCCCGGAAGAGATCCATCCCATATTGCAGAACCCCAATCAGAAAACCCGCACAGACATTGATCAGCAGGATGAGGATACCCGCTACCGCATCCCGTTGCGTAAAACGGCTCGCGCCGTCCATCGCCCCATAGAACTCTGCTTCTTGGTTCAGCTTCTTCCGGCGATCTTTCGCTTCCGGCTCATCAATGAGGCCAGCATTCAAGTCTGCATCGATCGACATCTGCTTGCCTGGGAGCGCATCCAGAGTGAAGCGCGCCGTTACCTCTGAGATCCGGACCGCACCGTGGTTAATGACGACATACTGAATCGCAATCAACACCAGGAACATCACCAGCCCGATCACGAAGCTACCGCCGACAACAAATTTCCCGAAGGACTCGATCACATCACCAGCAGCGGAAGTTCCGAGGTTGCCATTCATCAGAATGAGGCGGGACGACGAAACGTTCAAAGCGAGCCGGAATAGAGTCAGCAAAAGAAGCGCAGTGGGAAAGATCGAGAACTCGACTGCCTTGCGAATGTACATCGAGACGAGCAGTACGATGACACTGACTGCGATATTCAGCGAGATCAGTGCATCGAGCAACAGCGGAGGAATCGGCAGGATCAGCGCCATGAGGATTCCGAGCACAGCCAAAGGAACGAAGATCTCGGCATTCCGCACAATCTCCCAGCTCAGCAACGGCATCGCCGCACTTGGCGAAGCTCCGGAGCGAGGCACAGAAACATGTTTCGACTGTGTCGGTAAAGAAGGGTTCATGGCAACTCAACTAGCGTTGGGAATGGCGTCCAAGGACGCGGTAAACATAGGCGAGCACTTCCGCCACGGCACGATAGAGATCCATTGGAATCTCCTGGCCGACTTCCACAGATTTATAAAGCGCCTGGGCGAGCGGCTTGTTCTCGACAATCGGAATCTCATGGCTCATGGCTACTTTGCGGATCCGGAGCGCCACATGATCAACGCCCTTGGCCAGGACAAGCGGAACATTCATCTCCTCGGGCTTGTACTGGATCGCAATGGCATAGTGCGTCGGATTGGTAATGACGACCGTTGCTTTCGGCAACTGCTGCATCATCCGCTTGCCGGTAAAATCCTTCATCATCTTGCGGATCTTCGCTTTGACATGGGGGCTGCCGTTGCTCTCTTTAAACTCTTCCTTGAGTTCCTGCTTGCTCATCTTCAACTGGTTGCGATGCGTTCTCATCGCCTGGAGCAGGTCGGCAGCTCCCACAAGAAAGAACAACAAACAGCAGAGCTTGCCGTAGCTGAAGTACTGCCGGCTTTGCTCCGCAATCTGCCCCGATAGGGAGAGCCGGGCCAGAAAGATGCTCCAGGTGAGCAGTTCCCGCCCATAGAGGGTGGCAAATAGAACGGCAAGGAAGATCAGGAAGATTCCGGCACGCAGAGACTTCAACCCTTCCTTCAGTTGCCCGCCCAAGCGGCTGGCACTGAAGAGCTTAGAGAAATCGGGCTTCACGCGGCTGAGGCTGAAATAGCCCTGGCTGACCAGGAGATGGGAGACGAGAACAGAGGAACTGGTGAGGAGACCAGCCCAGAAACAATACAAAAGCCCAAGCTTGGTCCAATGCAGGGACGGCTCGAGAAGCTTCTCAATGCTCAGCGATGCGTCAAAAGCAGAACTCAGCCAACTGCGCCAATGCCGCAAACCGGGCCCAAGCGAAGCGCCCGCTCCACTGAAATACAGAAAGGCCACCGTGAACTGAACTCCCATGACCCAATAACGGCTGGAAACAATTCTGCCGTCTTTGCGTGCCTTCTCGAGGCGCCGCGGCGTAGCTTCCTCGGTCCGTTCTCCCGATTGCGACACGGTCTATCGCCCCTCCGCTAGAGAAAGAGCTCCGATGGCCAGCCGGACTTCAAGTTGCTGAAAGGTAGCCGCGGAGGCGAGCAGAATCAGAAGAGTGACAGTCCACTTCACCGGAAAGGCCAGCATGCTGAGCTGAAAACGTTCGGCGAAGCGTCCGCCAATCGCCGATGCGACATCGAGCAGAATTAGAATCGCCATGAACGGAGCCGCCAGCCGGATCCCTATGAGAAAGCTCTGGCCCAAAATGACCTTTAGCATCCCGGCGATCGTTGCCGCGTTGGTGAGTTTCGGCCAGAGCGCATCAGAGTCAAGAAGTAAACGAAGAAACTCGAGATGAAGCCCTGCGGCAACGAAGGTGAGAAGAATGCTGAACTGCGTGGCCGCCAGCAAGGAGCCGCTCTCGGTGTCGTTGGTGGGATCGATCACCGAGGCATAGCTCAATCCCGATTGCACCGAGGCAATCTGGATTGTCAACGCGCACGCATCGAGCACAATGTTCCACAGCAAGGCAACAAACAAGCCGGCCACGAGGTTCTTGGCGCAGATCACCCAAAGATCCCCTCTCGCAGGCGCCACCAATCCTGGTTGCCCCCACTTCGCGGCCAGGCAAAGAATCGCCAACAAGAAGCCCAGGAACGCTCGCGTGGACGCCGGGATCTGGCGAAAGCCGGGAATGTGCAGCAACCCGACCGCAGTACTCGCCCGCATTAGCTCCACAAAGAACAACAACGCGACCTTCTCAGGAGTACTCATGTCAGCGAGCCACCCTTGGAATCATCTCGGCTGTGCGGGCCACAAATCCGGTCATCTGGTTCAACATCCACGGCAGTAAGAGCAGGAAGGCAAAAGCGCAAACCGAGAAGCGAGGAATAGAGCTAAAGCCAGGATCCTGGATCGAGGTGGCAACCTGAATCAGGTTGAAGAGAACACCGCAGATCAGACAGATCGCCAGCAAGGGGGCAGCAATCAGGATTGAAGTCAGAATCGTGCCTCGAATGATCTCCACTGCCATGACCGTCTCCATCAGCGAGCCACCTGCAAAGACTTCATCAGCGCATCAATGATGACGGTCCAGCCATCAGAAACCACAAAGATCAAGATTTTGAATGGTGCAGAGATCATCACCGGCGGGAGTTGGATCATACCGAGCGTCACGATGACCGCAGAGACAATGAGGTCGATGATCAGAAACGGCATGTAGAGCAGCACTCCGATTTTGAAGGCACTTTTCAATTCGCTGAGCATGTAGGCGCCCGCAATCACCGGGAAGCCCAGTTCCGAGGGACTCTTCGGCGCCGGGGCGTGCGAGACACGCAACATCAGCGCGATCTCTTTTTCTCCGAGATAGGGCAGCATATAGGTCTTCATTTGGGCACCCCCTGCAGTAAAAGCTTGTTCCTCGGCCATCTTGCCGGCGTTATAGGGCTGAATGACGTCCTTGTAGATCGCGGTCACTTGCGGCGAGATCGCCAGAATCGTCAACAGAGAAGACAACGCAATCACCACTTGATTTGAGGGAACCGTTTGTGTGCCAAGAGCTTGCCGCAGGAAATGCAGCACGACGCTGATTCTTAGGAACGGCGTCAGAGTGACAAAGAACATCGGAACCAAGGCCGCCAGCGTAAACTGGACGGCCAACCGGAGCGCCGCGCCTCCCGGTTCGGCATTTGTCTGCGGGGCTGCCCAGAGAGGAAGAGCGAGCAATAGCGAGAGGATCAAGCGCAACTTGCAATCCTCGCGCGGGGAACAGTGTGCAACTCAAGCATCTGGCTGGAAGTCTTGCTCTGGAGAATGGCAAGCGTATAGCTCCCCTGCGCGGTTTCGATATCGACGATGCGGAGCAATTCTCCAGGTCCAAGCCACTTCTGCCCAGAAATCACGATCTGACTTCGCGATTGCGCCTCGAGTGCGACAGCGCGACGCGCTCGCATGGCTCGCCAGATTCGTTTGCATTGCTCCCACATCGGCTCAGATCCTCTCAGTTATCCGTCGTCAAATCCGTCACGCGCACGCCCATCGATTCCTCAATGATCACGACCTCTGCGAAGGCCACCGAACTGCCACCGATCATGATGTCGATGTTCTCGCCCGCAGAACGATTGAGCTTGATCACACTCCCCTCCTCAAGAGAGAGGATGTCGAGGATCGTCATCGTCTTGCGGTCGAGAACAGCTTCAACAGTGAGCGGCATGTCGAGAAAATGATCGAAGTGCTTCATGAGGCCCATCGAGGACAGTCTTTACCGCTTGAGATTGATCGTTTCCTGGCTAATTTCATCTACCGTCGTGATGACACGAGTATTCGCCTGATAACCACGCTGCAGGATGATCAGGTTGGTGAACTCCTTTGCGATATCTACATTGGAGGCTTCGACTGAACCTCCTAGAATCTGCCCGCGTCCTCCTGTGCCAGAACTCCCAATGGCCGGAAGCGCGCTCCGCTCACTCAGTTGAAAGGCACTGTCCCCGACGGCAACGAGCGATTCCGGATTTCGAATGGAGGCCATCGCCAGTTGCCCGACAACGCTCTGGACGCCATTTGAATACTGCGCCAGGATTCTGCCCCCATCGCCAAGCCCGACACGCACAAGTTGCGCGGAAGGTTGCCCATCCTGATAATTTGCACTCACCGCCGATGGTTGTGAGTACTGCGTGATCCGGGGTGTCTGGCCGTTATAGATCTGCCAATTCAATGTCATGTCGGAGGCACCATTGACCAGTCCGGGAATGGAGAAAGAAATCGGCGTCTGCGAGTCGGGACTCACCAATTGCCCCGAACCGTTGAATTGCATCGTGCCCGTGACCGGTGTTACCGGTGAACTCACATCCGCATCGGGGACCGAGAGACTATAGTCCCAAGAGTTTGCCGTCGCGGACTTTGTGAAAGAAACCGAGATGATATGACTCGAGCCGAGGGAGTCGAAGACTTCAATCGAGGTCTTGAATGAATCGGCAGGCGGTCCCGCGGTCGCCGCGGCATTCAAATTCATATCGAACTGGAAGCTGGTGGAAGGAATCGGCGCCTTAATCGAACCCACCGGAACGACAATGTCTCCAACCGGTGCATTCGTATCCACAACTCCATTCACCTCAGTCCAACCCTGGACCTTGTAGCCCTTCCCCGTCAAAAGAGTGCCGTCCTTGTCCACCACCAGGCTCCCGCCCCGCGAATACACGATCTGCCCTTGTTGCCCCTTGAGGATGAGAAAGCCATCACCTTGGATGGCAGCATCGAGACTCCCGCCATTCTGGATCGCGCCCTGCGAAAAGCTCCGTAAGGTGACGGGGCGGCCGACTCCAAATCCGACCTGTGTCTCGCCGAGACCTGCGCCCAGCGATTGCGTCACCAAATCATAGAAAGATACACTGCTGGCCTTAAAGCCCGTAGTATTCAGATTGGCGAGGTTATTGCCCACAACATCGACGGCCGTCGCGTGTGCGCCGAGGGCGGAGAGTGCGGTTGAGAAGGATGTAAACATATTGGTTCCTGTCTAGCTTTCTTTTGTGTTGCTCTGCGAGGTGCTCGCAGGGAGAATGGCCGCGCTCAGTTGCTTGAGCGTTTGCTTGATGTCGACGAGTTGCTCCACTCCCGTGAACTGACTCAACTGCGTGATGTACTGGATGCTGTCTGTCGGGCTGGTTGGATCCTGGTTCTTGATCTGCGCAATGAGGAGTTGCAGAAAGACTTCCTTGTTCGCCAGATCATTGGGATCTGCACTTTGAGTCTTGTCCTGCTTCGTCTCCGTCTTGCCGGTCGAGTTATCTGCCAGCATTTGATAGCTGCGAGAAAGGTCGGTTGTGCGGGTCATCGGATGCTCCTAATAGGTTGGAATTCAGCTTCTGTCTGTGCGTCAAACTCGGATTGCCAGACCCGCTCCTTCTTGCGATTCTTCGCGGGTGTGGACTGCGGCGTCTGGTCTTTGTGGCCCTGTCCTTGCTCGTCAAACCGGAAACCGGCCTGCGGCGAGGACGCGGCTCCGGGGATGTCCCGAACCACCTCGGGAATCGCTGCGGGGATTGGCCCCGCGTCGCTCCGCTTGCGTGTTTCGAGAACCACTTCGTGGTTCTGGGCGAGGTCTGCTGGCTTTGCCGTCCAGTCAGCAGTCTGGAGCTTGTCGAGGAGCGTAGGCATCGAGGCTTCGATTCGTTGCTGAATTTCAGCCGTGGGCGAATAAACCTGCAAGGTCAGATCATTGTTCCGGTTCTGGAAGACGAGATCAATGTGCCGCGCAGCCGATCCTCCGGCGTCGGTGAAGGGGATGCGGATCGAGATCGTATTGGCTTCCCTGCCCGGTACAGGCAATGGCGGGGGGAGATCGGGGGGACGCGGAGGCACAACCACCGGCGGCACGGGCTTGGCCATAGAGAAAGTCTCGATCGGCACAGGTGGCGGAGCGGGAAGCTCAGTGTTCAGAGGTGAAGCTCCGGAGATTGGCTGCACCGGGAGCTCAGCATTCCGTGGCGGCGGTGGAAGATCGATTCGTTTGGAGACATCTTCCTTGAGGTCCACAGTCTCCGTCTCCTTGAGACGAACGGGCAGAACTCGCTCAGCGTCCTGCTCCGGCTCGGTCGCGTTGGAATCACGGTTGCGGCTTTCGGCCTCCGTTGGCAGGCGAGCCAGGCGTTGCGAGACTGCACGCTTCAACTCCAGCTTGGTCTCAAGAGGAGCAGGCTCCCTTGGCTGTGGAGCAGCGGCGATGGCACCACAGGCGCTCTGCGGGTTTGCCACGGGAATCGTCTGCGACTCTTGCGCAGGCAGCGTTTCCATGTCCGGTGTAGCCTCATCGTGCAACCCCTTTCCAGGCGCGACGGAAAGCGAGGCGAGAACGGAAGGGAGGGCTTCTCCAGTCTTCCCCTCGTAGGATGGGACATCCGGGGGTAACACCTGGGTCTTCGCATTCTGGTCCTTGGACGCAGGAAGCGCCGGAGTTCCAGCGGCAAGCTCCGCCACCGGAAACATCGCGACAGACTGCTTCTGTGGCGCAGCCACCACCGTCTGTGGGCAAGCGGCCCCTTCTGCCACTCGGGGTTCCGTCTCCTCTGTGGCCTTCATCTTAGGCTGCAGCGAAACGGCAGTCCCGGAAGGCGTGGGCGGCGTCTCCGGCGGCAACAGTTGTTGTTGGAAGACAGCAGCCCACAGACTCATCAATACATCGAGCGCTGGGCCGCCAGCCTCTTGCTGGGTGCACCGCTCCCCTGTCGTTTTTCCAGCAAGAGTGAGGACCGGCATCGGAGTGGCAGGGGCTACTAGGGTTGGCGTCACACTGCAGACCAATGCACTCTGATTGCCAAAGCCCGGATCGGACTTGGCAACGCGATTGCCTTCAGAATCCGCGGAGCGCATATGGATTCCATCACCAGCATTCTTGCCAGCGGCCTCCGCGCTCGCGCCGAGAGCCTCGACATTGCCGCCAACAACATTGCCAATAGCGGTACGCCTGCCTTCAAATCGGAGTTTGAACGCTATGCCCTTTATGGCTCGCAGGAGGCCATCGCGAGCAACGGAGGCCCTGAATTTACAGGCCTTTCCCCAGACTTACGGCAATCCTGGATCAACTTTGGGCAAGGCAATCTCGAACGCACCGAACGCACCCTCGATGTTGGACTGGAGGGCAATGCTTACTTCGCCACAGAAATGCCAGGTGGCAAAGCCAGTGACAATCTCTTGACACGCAATGGCAGTTTCCAAATTGGAACAGACGGTCAGTTGAAGACGAAGGAAGGGTTCAAAGTGAAACTCACGCTCCCGGATGGAACGGCTTTAGCGCCTGGCTTTCGGCTCGATCCCGCCCAGTCCCTCGACATTGATCGCCTGGGGGTGATTCATCAGAACGGGGCTGCGCTGGCACGGCTCGATCTGGTGCAGCCGCCGGACAACGCGCAACTGACGAAAAGCGGCGACTCTTATTTTGCCTTCAGCGACAGCGCGGCCTTGCGGCGCGCCACCGGCGCCGAGGTACACCAGGGCTGGCTCGAAAAGTCGAATGCCGATCCGATCCAGGGCGGCATCCAGCTCGTTAAAATCTCCCGTCAATTCGAGATGCTGCAAAAGGCACTGCAATTGCACGGAGAGATGAGCAAACGTTCGATCGACGAAGTCGGTCGGGTTTAGGAACTCACTATGATTCGAGCACTTTACAGCGCAGGAACGGGCATGTCAGCCCAACAGGTGAATGTCGACAACATTGCGCACAATCTGGCGAATGCGAATACCGCCGGTTTCAAAATGCGCCGCGCCCAGTTTCAGGACCTGATGTACCAAACCATGGTGCAGCCCGGAGCCTCCGCAGGTTCTCAAACCACGGTCCCCAGCGGCCTCCAGATCGGCCTCGGTACCCGGACGGTCTCAAACGAGACCCTCTTTACTCAGGGCGATTTCTCATTGACCAACAACCCATTGGACCTGGTCATCCAGGGCAAGGGATTCTTCCAGGTGCGCCGGCCGACAGGCGAGTTGGCCTACACCCGCGCCGGATCCTTCCACTCCGATCGCGACGGCAACATCGTGACGGCGGATGGCGACGCCCTGGAGCCGCAGATCACTATTCCGGCAGAAGCGCAGGCGCTCACCATTGGCAATGACGGCACGGTCAGCTACACACTCCCCGGCCAGACAGCAACGCAGACAGCGGGGCAGATTCAGATCGCGAATTTTACGAATCCAGGTGGGCTGAATAGCATTGGCAGAAATCTCTATATGCCCACCGACTCTTCGGGTGATCCACAAATTGGAACTCCCGGAGGACAGGAAGGAATGGGTAGCCTGCTCCAAGGTTATGTGGAGCAGTCCAACGTTAGTGTCGTCACCGAATTCATCAATCTGATTGTGGCTCAGCGCGCGTATGAGGCGAACTCGAAAGTGGTGAAGGCTGCGGATGAAATGTATCAGGAAGCGAATAACGTGACCCGCTAATGTGGATGCTTCTTATCGCCATCGCGATCGCTCCATCTGAGGATTGCCTCGTCCTCCAACGCGCCGAGATCCAGGCTCAGGATCTGGCGCCACGCACGCATGGATTCCGGACACTCCCGCCTGCGACTGTACTTGGCTTTGCTCCCAATTACGGCGTGCGCCGTGATCTCTCCCCGCAAACCCTCTCGGCCTGGGCCACCAAACAGGGGATCAGGGGGGAAGAATTCCAGGCCTTCTGCATCTACCGTGCCGCTCCGGCTGCACAACGGCCCTGGACGACGGCGATCAGCGAAGCGCTGGAAGAGTCCTTTCGCCTCAAGGTCGATCCGGCCAGCATCGAGGTGATTGAGGAACGGAGCGCATTCAGCGCGCGTGGAGAATACACGCTGCCGAAACAGGGCCTGAGTTACGACCCACGTGCAGGGCGCTACATATGGATCGGAAAACTGGGCGCTACCGGACTGCGAATACAGTTCACGATGTCCGCCCAAGAAACGCGCTGGGTGGCTGCGCGATCCCTGTTGCGCGGCGAGAAACTGCAGCCCACAGACCTGGAGGAGGTGTCGATCCCTTGGCGGCCCGCTTCCGATCTGACGCTTGTGACTTTGGCCTCGCTCGAAGATCAGGTCCTGCGCAACAGCCTGCCCAAAGGAACTTTGCTCCTGAGAAGCCATTTCACAGATCCGCCGCTGATTGCGCCGGGCGATGCGATTGAGGTGATCAGCGAGGCAGGACGCGCCAGAATCCGCGTCGCGGCCATTGCACGGGGGAAAGCCCGTCTTGGAGAATCGATTCTGGTCTCCACACTTGAGGGCAAGAAGCTGCTGCGAGCCGTAGCTACAGGCCGGGGCGAAGCAAGAATCGCCTCTCTGACAGGAAGGAAACCAGAATGAGAGTCTTCTTCATCGTTCTACTTGCGATGCGGGCCATTGCGCAGTCCCAGGACTCCCCTGGATCCATCTACTCCGAAGTGGGCCGCTATGCAGACCTGGCGAGTGATCTCCGCGCGCGGCGCGTCGGCGATACCATCACAATCGTGGTCTCTGACCGGCTCAGCGCGATTAGCGAAGGCGTCTCCTCCGCAGCCCGGAAATCCAGCGCAAAGGCGAGCATCACTTCGCTGGCTGGCAACAGAAGTACCGTCGGCGCCCTGGCCAACCTTGCCGGCCTGAGTGGCGATAACAGCCTTGCCGGTTCGGGTTCAACGTCGCGGTCAAATGTCCTCACAACAACGGTCTCCGGGCGTGTCGTCGAAGTTCTGCCGAACGGCGACCTCGTCGTCAGTGCCACTAAAGACATTGGCGTCAACGCCGAGAAACACCAGATCGCCATCCGTGGGATCGTCCGCTGGACCGATGTGGCAGCGAATAACACCGTCCAGAGCAATCGAGTCAGTCAGATGGCGATCTCACTCAATGGCAAAGGGCTGGTCTCAGATTCGATCCGCCGCCCAAATATCCTCTACCGTTTGCTCCTTGGCATTCTTCCTTTCTAATGCGCCTCCTATTACTCCTCCTCATCACTGCCACGACGACCCTGGCAATCGACGCCCGCCCGATGCGCGTGCGGGAACTTGTCGCACTCGAAGGCGCTCGAGAGAACCAACTTCTCGGCTATGGCGTCGTTGTGGGTCTGAACGGAACGGGTGATAAACGGCAAAGCTACTTCTCTGCACAGAGCCTTTCCGCAATGCTCGACAAACTCGGCGTCCAGGTGAATCCAGGCTCCCTACTCATCCGCAACGTCGCAGCAGTGATGGTCACGGCAAATCTCCCTCCTTATGCTCAGAACGGTACACGCCTCGACGTCACTGTTGCCGCGATCGGTGACGCACAGAATCTCCAAGGTGGCGTTCTCATCCAGACACCCATGCGCGGCGCCAATGGGAAGGTCTATGCCGTGGCACAAGGTCCTCTGGTCACGGGAGGCTTTGTAGCCCGGGGAGGCGCCGGGAACCAGCAGACCACCAATCACCCGACGGTCGGCCGTGTGATCAACGGTGGGTTACTCGAAGCAGATGCGCCCTCAATCGCCCCAGGAGCGCGGCTGCGGCTCCAGTTGCTTCGTGCCGATTTTGGCATCGCAGCAAAGATCACAGAAGCGATCAACAAGAAATTCCCACACAGTGGAGAAGCCATTGCCTCGGCACAAAATGCTGGAGCCATCCTCGTCCGGACCCCAGCAGAGTTCCAGGGACGCGAAGTCGAGTTCTATGCGCAAATCGAGGAACTCCATGTCAGCGTCGAGCGGCCCTCTAAAGTCGTCATCAACGAACGGACAGGAACGATTCTCATCGGAAAAGAGGTCGGACTCCGGCCGATTGCCATTCTGCACGGCGCACTGGCGATTGAGATCTCAACCACCTACCTCCCCTCGCAGCCCCAACCACTGAGCGACGGAAAGACAGTCGTGACCCCACAAATTGCGGTGGGGGTGAAAGAAGAGAAGGCAAAGTCTGTCTCGCTGGGCGCCGGCGCTACAGTAGACGAACTGGTACAGGCCCTCAAGCAGATCGGATCGACGGCTCGCGACATCATCGCGATTCTACAGGCTCTCAAGAGTGCAGGAGCACTCGAGGCAGAAATCGAGGTCTTATGAAAATGGATGCACTCTCAGCAGCGAGTGCCATGCGATCCGCTCCTGAGAACAAGCAGGAGAAGATCAAGGGATTCCAACAAGCGGCCGAAGAATTTGAGGCAATGTTTGCCTCCTCGCTCCTTCGCAGCTCACGTGAGGCTGGCGGCGGTGGCTGGCTGGGCGGAGAGACCAGTGGCGGAAGCGACGGCATTGTCGAGTTTGCCGAACAGAGCATCGCCAAGGCGATGGCACACAAAGGCGCTCTCGGAATCGCAAAGACACTCACCAACTCCCTACACCGCTAGATCGACACTCGATTCCTCGCTTAAGCGCGGCATCCCATCGGGACGTTCCGCAATCTGCGACCAGGCAGCAAACAGATCGCCCAGAAGCTTCTGTACCTGTTGGAGCGCTTCGAGGGATTGCTGGGAATGGGCTTCATTCAACTTCGACAACAGGTAGTCATAGAGCAGGCCCAGCCGGTCGGCGAAATCGCCGCCTTTTTTCCGGTCCAGGCTTTCCATCAGTTCGAGCACGATGCTCTGCGCCCGGGCAATGGAACGTCCACGAGCGAGGATATCGCCCCGCTTCAGAAAGAGTTGGGCCTGCTCTACAGCCTGGATTGCCCCTTCGTAGAGAATGCAGGTTAACTCGAGCGGAGAAGCGCCTTCGATCCGTTGCTCCTGGAAGTTTTGCTCGGCAGCCAAATAGGTTTGATAGGGTGCAAGAGGAGTCATTGCTTACTCTTTCCATATCGGTGCCAGGCGCTAAATTATGAGCTTTGCTCCAATTCCCGATAGAATCGCACGCGCTCGATCACATCGCGGCCCGGCAGTTGTTGCACCACCTGTCCACTCTCCGTATCGAGAATCTGAACGATATAGCGTCCAATTTCCCGGTCGTAGGTGATGCTCATCTCCCGATTCGGCAGCTGGAGTTGCGGGAGATCCAATTCCCGCACAGCGGCCACCAACTCGTGATGGGCGATCGTCTCCTGGCGGCTCTTCACCGTCAACGTCTCTGCCTCAGCAGCCGGAACTGGGGAAATCTCCGCAAGTTTCATCAGGCACCTGCATTGGGAATCGCCACCTTCTCAGGTGGACAATGATTTTGCGTGTACCCGACTTATCGGCCGGTGCCTTCCTCTCTTGAGCCAATGAAGGAAGTCTGTATTGAGAGTTTTTTGGGGCTAGTCGAGATTCAGGGTCTTCATCAGGGACCCGGTTTCGCCTTGGATCTTCTTCTGCAGCATCATCAAGGCGTAGATGAGCTGTTCTGGACGTGGCGGGCAACCCGGCACGTATACATCCACGGGAATCACCTGATTCACCGGCACAAGCGCGTAGTTGCTGAAAACACCGGTAGACGTCGCGCAGGCCCCCATCGAGATCACCCATTTCGGTTCCGGCATCTGCTGGTACAACTGACGCGCCACTGGCGCCATTTTATTAGAAAGACGCCCGGCGATGATCATCAGATCGGACTGCCGGGGGGATCCACGGAAAACTTCCGCGCCAAAGCGGGCAATATCGTAACGGGAAGCGCTCATCGCCATCATTTCAATGGCGCAGCATGCCAAACCGAAGGTCATGGGCCAAATCGAGTTCTTGCGCGCCCAGTTGATCGCACTATCCAAGGTCGTCGTGATGATGCCATCGGCCTCACCTCCGATGCCATCCTGATCGATGCGTGCAAACAGATCTGCCGGCGCAGCGCCAAGCTCGATTCGATTCTCCATAATCTTGATTATCCCATGCTTCCTAGAATGAGAAAGAGAGGATTCCCATACTGCACTCCACCGAAGAACATCTCCAGGCGGCCCCGAAATCTGTTCGGGAACGCGTTGCCGAACAACTCGGCTTAGAACTCAGCTACGAAAGCATTTGGGGAAACCCCAAGCCCGTGCCTCGCACCACCGCACAGGCAATCGCCGCCTCCCTGGCGCCGGGCATCCCTGATCTTGAGGACGAGGCTGCCCTTGAGGACTGGCTCCACACCCGTTCAGCTACGGAGCAAGCGCATCTCTGCCCGCAGCAGACACTCGTCGAACACGTGTCCAATCCTCTCCAGCGATTGCAGTTGAATCTGGCACCTCATGAGGCCGTTGGCGAACTCTCGCTCACCATCCGGTGGGAAAACGGTGCAGTCAGTCAAGTCCACTTGAACTCGCCGCGACTCAAGAGCCTGGCAACTCCCGGTTATCACCAAGTTACAATCCAAACGGCGCATCGTTCGGCAAGCTTTCTCTGGATCCTCAGTCCTGGCGTCTGCTATCTCCCCGATTCCCCGAAAAAGTCGAATGGAATCAATTGTTTCCTGCCATCACTCCAGAGTGGCCGCAACTGGGGCTGCGGCGATTTCACCGACCTTGCGAACTTTGCCCGCATTCTCCGTGCACAGGTTTCGTTTGACTTTATTGCGCTCAATCCATTACACGCGATTCACAACCGGGTCCCCTATAATACAAGTCCGTATTTACCGCTCAGTATCTTCTCTTATAATCTGCTCTATCTCGATATCGAGAAAATTCCCGCATTCGAGCATTGTCCTTTGGCGCAACGGATCGTACGCTCGGCAGAGTTTCAAGAGAGACTCCGTGCCCTGCGCGCCGCAGAATGGATCGATTATGAGGCGGTTGCGCGGATTAAACGATTTTTTCTTGCTCTCTTGTATCGAGCGTCCCGCAAGCAAAAAGTGGCCTCCTCCTCCTGGGTCAGCAACTATTGCACTTATATGGCCTTTGATCGCTACTTCCACCGCCGCGATGCCACGGTCTGGCACTGGCGGCAATGGCCGGAGCCCTATCAGAATCCGCAATCTCCGGAATCACAACGATTGCAGCAGAAACTCCAACGATCCATTGGGTTCTTTGCCTTCATCGAGGCTTGTGCCGAACAACAGTTGCAGGACACCCAAACGACGGTCCGGCAACTGGGCTATTCGATCGGACTCTATCACGATCTTGCCTTGGCCACAGACCGCGTCGGCGCCGATCATTGGGCCTATCAGGAGCTCTTCGCCCCTCATGTGCGCGTCGGCTCGCCGCCCGACGACTTCAATGAAGCAGGCCAGGACTGGGGCTTTCCTGCCCTCCATCCCCAGCGGCATGCCAACTCCGGATATCGCTATTTCATTGAATCGATCCGCTCCGCCTCCCGCCATGGCGGCGCGCTACGCTTCGATCATGTGATGCGTCTGGCGCGCCTCTATTGGATTCCGGATGGGGTGAGTGCGCGGGAAGGGGCCTATGTACGGGATCATTTTCGCGATCTCTTATTGATTCTTGCGCTTGAAAGCCAGCGCGGCGGTTATCTGGTGATTGGTGAGGATCTTGGCACGATGCCCGATTACTTTCGCGAGGCCCTGAACCAATTCCAGATCCTCAGTTACCGGCTGCTGTTGTTTGAACGTGATAGTCAAGGCTTTCACTCTGCGGAGCGCTTTCCAATGCAAGCGATTGCGTCATTCACCACCCACGATTTACCCACCTTTGATGGCTGGTTAGCTGGAAGTGACCTCCGCGCCCGGCTCGAGGCGGGAACCATGCCCGAATCCGAGCTCGAACCCTCCTATACCGTGCGCCGGTCTGACATTCGAGAGTTGGCGACAGCCTTCACTTTGCCGGAAGGAGAATCGAATCGAGACGCCTATTTTGACGCTCTCTGTCGCTTTCTCGTGGCCTGTCCCTCACGGCTTACCCTTCTGAATCTTGAAGAAATCACAGGAGAAGAGTTGCAGCAGAATCTACCTGGCACCACAACACAGCACCCCAACTGGCGGCGCCGCTGCTCTGTGCCGATTGAAGCGTTTCTGACACAGGAACGGACAGCCCGGAGGCTCCAGTCCTGGGCGGCAGCCTCCGTTCGAGGGCTCTTCTCATGAGAGCCGTGATCCAACGGGTTCTTGAAGCATCTGTAGCAGTTGAGGGTGTTCAGATCTCTAAGATCGGACAGGGATTGCTCGTGCTGGCTGCGGTGGGTAAGGAAGACGACGAGAAAGACGTTGCCGTCCTGGCACACAAGTTGGCACAGTTGCGGATCTTTCACGATGAGGAGGGAAAGATGAATCGAAATATTAGTCAGGCTGGAGGACAGATGCTGCTGGTTAGCCAGTTTACGCTCTATGGAGATGCGAGGAAGGGCAACCGGCCTTCATTTGACGCTGCAGCAGAACCAGCGCGGGCCCGCGAATTGTTTGATCTTCTTGTCACCACAATTGAGGCCAAGTCTATCCCCGTATGCACCGGACAATTCCGCAGCCATATGGAGGTCAGTCTGATCAACGATGGCCCTGTAACTATCCTGGTGGATTCCCGCAGGCAGTTCTGAGGGCGAAAATATTCTGATATTCTGTAATCACTGCTGTAACAAGAATAATTATAAGGATCTCTGATGGCTCGTCCCACTTCCCAAATGCAAGACCCCTCAATTCTGGTCGCCGCGCTCGAAGGCCTAGAATTGCAAAAAAAGCGCATCGAAGAACAAATCTCGATGGTCCGTGGCTTACTCGGTGGCCGCAAAGCCGCTGCGCCCTCCACCACGAGTTCCTCGGTAGCCGCCGCATCTGCGCCTTCACCGTCCCCCACCCGGCGCAAGCGTGTTCTTAGCGAAGAAGCCCGCCTTCGCATCGCTGCCGCGCAAAAGAAGCGTTGGGCCGCCTTCCGCAAAGGCAAAAAGGCCGAGTAACATCTTTCGGACGAACTAATCGTCCACCCGAAAGATGAGGCATTTCAAGTAGCTTGTTTCCGGAACGAGCAAAGATTCCCGGTGGTCGGAACTCTGTCGCCGCTTGTCCACGAAACTCAAGCTTCTCCGGCTTTCTGCAGCGCATTGACGCAGAATCGCCACGAAATCCTCTTCGTTCATTGCACGGGAACAAGAACAAGTAACAAACAATCCCGCAGGGGCGGTCACGCTTAAAGCTCTGAGATTCAGATCATAATAGGCGCGGGCCGCCTCTTCTCGTTTCTGGACAGATTTCGCAAAAGCCGGTGGATCCGCAACAACACAATTGTAACGGCGGCGCGCTTGCCCCAACCCACGCAGAAACTGCTTGACATCCGATTGGATGGCCCGCACGTTCTGAATCTCATTGCGCTCTGCGTTGCCAGCAATGGTTTGAATCGAGGTTGCAGACGAATCTACGGCATCAACCTGTTTTGTCACACGCGCCAGATGCAGCGCAAAACCTCCCGAGGACGAATACAGGTCCAGCGCATTCCCTTCCGGACAAAACAACTTCGCCCAATGACTCACAGCCAGATAGTTCTCCCGCTGATCGAGGAACGCCCCGGTCTTCGGCCCATCGAGCAGGTCTGCCTGCATTGTGAAGCCATTTAAGAGGTAAGTCGATTTCGCGCTCGAAGTGTCTCCGCGAACCAATCGGCGTGTTTCTCCTTCTTCACTCACCACACAACCCGTGTTCTTTTCTCTTCCGAATTGATCCCATATCCTGTCGGCAATGATCTCAATCGAAGATATGTAATTTCTAGAATTACATTGAAAGGCAAGACTGTCGCCAAAGCGATCCACGGTGAGTCCCGGCAGTCCATCCGCCTCACTAAAGATCATGCGATAGCCTGTAGAATCTGGCGCCACCACTCGCTGGCGCCAGGCGACGGCTTTGTCGACGCGAGCTTCCAGCAACGTCTGATCAAAGGCAGTTTCTTTCCGGGAATAGAGCCGCACCGGAACCGGGGACCTTGCATCCACCAAGGCGCTGCCGAGCAACCGGCCACGCTCATCACAAAGCAGGACGGACTCGAGGGCATCGGCCTCCAAGTCCCCTGCCATTTCGCCCCGGTACACCCATTGGTGCCCCGCTTCAAGCCGCTGGGCTGCCTTCCGGCTAACACGCAATCGCTTCATTAGCGATTCCCCAACAGGGCAGCAATACGTTGCTCTGTTGACGGGTGCGTAGAGAAGAGCCGGCCGAGGCCACCCAGCAGGGGCGGAAAGATATACATGTGAGACATCGACGGCGCAGCTTCCATCGGAATGCGCTGGGACCAGGAATCCAGTTTCCGTAAAGCATTCACTAATCCGGTGGGAGAGCCGGTGTACTTCGCCGAGGTGGCATCCGCAGAATACTCACGAGTTCTCGAAACGGCCATCTGGATCAATAGGGCAGCGATCGGGGCCAGAAAGAGCATGAAGATGCCACCACTGCCGCGGCTCTCTCCATCGTCATCGCGACGGCCCCCGAAGAACATCCCAAATCGGGCCAAGCCAGTAATGGCCGCGCCCAGGGTAGCAGCAATGGAGCTGATCAGAATATCGCGGTTCTTGACATGGCCCAACTCATGAGCCACCACCGCTTCTAACTCCGAGTCATTCATCACCTCGAGCAAACCGGCACTCACCGCCACCGAAGCATGTTCCGGATTCCGCCCCGTCGCAAAAGCGTTGGGCGACTCTTCCGGCAGCACCCAAAGCTTCGGCATCGGGATCCCCATCTTCTGCGTCAGGCGCTCCGTCATGGGGGCAAGGCGGGCATAGATTTGCGGGTGTTCCGCATCGCTCACCCGTTGCGCGCCAGACATCGACAGAGCCATCTTCTCCGAGAAGAAGTAACTAAAGAAGTTCATGAGGACTGCGCCCCCCAAGGCCAGCATCAAACCTTGCCTTCCCCCGAAGGTCTCCCCCATCAGCAAGAGAAAGCCCGACATCCCACCTAACAATAAGACCGTTTTTACTGAGTTCATATCCCCTACTCTCCTTCACACAAACGAAAGGCGGAGGTCTCCGCCTCCGCCTTTATTTTATTGGATCCCTCCCGGGACCGCTTAGTTGCTAACTTCTACCTTGATTTGACGGGGCTTGGCGATATCCTTCTTCGGCAGCGTAATGGTCAAGACCCCATCTTTGAAGCTTGCCTTCACGCCTTCCGGGTTGATCGAATCATTCAGGGCGAAACTGCGGCTGAAGCTACCGTAACTGCGTTCAATGCGATGGTAACCCTTCTCATTTTCCCCTTTGACAAACTTTCGTTCGCCACGCAGCGTCAGGGTCCCGTCTTCGATGCGGATGTCGATCTGTTCCTGTTTCACTTCCGGGAGATCGGCCTTGAGAATGAGTTCGTTCTCTGTCTCTAAAACGTCAACGGCCGGAATCCATGGATTCGAACCCGATGGCTCGGCAACACGAGGAAGCGCCTCATCCAGCAGACGGAAAGCCTGGAAAGGCGTTAGATCAAACGAGTTAAAACGACTGATATTCATTGGAGTTCCTTTCTAGATAGAACCGACAATTACAGTGTACAATCTGCGCCCCATCTTGTCAACTTTTCTACTGTTCTATTCATCACTCCGAGTGGGCCAGAAAATAAAAAAGGCCAGTCCCGCAGGACTGGCCTTTTTACATTTGATTCCGACTCGCGTCTAGCTTGCTTCTTGCTCGCCTTCGCTACCAGGTTCACGACCCTCTTGCAGAGCCTTCAACTTCTCCTCGCGGCGCTTGGCGCGGTCTGCCGCACGGCGTACGAGCTCGCTACCGACGAGTTCCAGCTTGCAGGTCTCAGCACCATCGCCCTGGCGGAAGCCCACACGGATAATCCGGGTGTAGCCGCCATTGCGCTGGCCAAAACGTGGTCCCAACTTGTCGAACAACTTCTTCACACTTGCCGGCGTCATCAGAAACGCGGCGGCTTGGCGGCGGGAATGCAGGGTGCCTTCCTTGGCGAGAGTAATCATCTTCTCGACCAATGGTTTGGCTGCCTTTGCTTTCGGGATCGTGGTTTCAATACGCTCATCCATCACCACGCTGGTCACCAGGTTGCGGAGCAACGCACGGCGCTCGGCGAGGTTCCGCTTGAGCCTGAAGCCGCCCTTACGATGTCTCATTGTCTAAACTCCTTCTCACTTATCCGTTTCGTTTAGAGGTCATCGTCGCCGACGGGCAACGGCTCCATGGAGATTCCGCCCGGAGGCGCAATCAGGCGGCCGCTTGCGTCGATCTTCATGCCGAAGCCGAGCGCCAGTCCACCCAGTATTTCTTTGATTTCGTTCAGCGACTTGCGTCCGAAGTTCTTGGTACGAAGCATCTCTGCTTCTGTCTTCTGAACCAGGTCACCGATCGTTTGAATGTTCGCGTTTTTGAGGCAGTTGTAGGAACGAACGCTGAGTTCGAGTTCTTCCACCGAACGATTCAGCACTTCATTCATCTGACCGACAGCGCGCTCAATCGGTTCTTCCACTGCATCCGGCGTCTCTTCGAAGTTCACGAAGATCGTCATGTGGTCTTTCAGGAGCTTGGCCGCCATGCCGATCGAGTCGGCGGGCGAGACGGCGCCATTGGTCCACACCTCGAGTGTCAGCTTGTCGTAGTCGGTCATCTGACCGAGACGAGCCGCTTCCACGTTGTAATTGACCTTACGAACCGGCGAATGCACCGAGTCGATTGGGATATAGCCGAGCGGGAGATCTTCGTCGAAGTTCCGGTCCGCGCTGACATAGCCGCGGCCCATCTTCAGACGCATCTCGATGGTCAACTTTCCACCTTCGCTCACCGAGGCGATGTGCATATTGCGATCCAGCACTTCGACATCACTGTCGGTTTCGATCGCGCCACTGAGAACTTCACCGGAGTCATCCGACGTCAGGCGAACCGTTTTGATCCCTTCGCCAACCATTTTGAAGGGGATCTGCTTCAGATTCAGGATGATGTCCGTGGCATCCTCGACCACGCCAGGGATAGGCGAAAACTCGTGCGCCACACCCTCGATCCGAACGGCCGTGATCGCGGCGCCCTCGATCGAACTCAGCAGTGCGCGACGCAATGCGTTGCCGATCGTGGTACCGAATCCACGCTCAAACGGCTGTGCCGTGAACATGCCGTACCGTTCGCTCAATGTTTCCGTATTGGCAACCAGACGCTTTGGCTTTTGAAACCCTCGAAACATGCGCCTCCTTTGATTAAAAGTTGATTTGTGAGTCGGCCAATTACTTCGAGTACAACTCGACGATCAGCTGCTCGTTGAGCTGAATCTGCACCAGTTCCTCACGCTTGGGAACCTGGATGACACGCGCCTTGAAATTATCGCGGTCAACGTCGAGCCAATTGGGAGATGGATAATGTGCCGTGGAATCGCGTGAGGCGAGAATCGAAGTGACCTTGCGGCTCTTCTCGAGCACTTCCACCACGTCGCCCGGCTTGGCCTGGAACGAGGGGATATTAGTGCGGCGTCCGTTCACGCTGATATGACCATGGCGTACCAACTGACGTGCCTGCGCGCGGCTGTTGGCAAACCCGGTGCGGAGGACAACGTTATCGAGGCGGCTCTCGAGCATAGCCAGCATATTTTCGCCGGTCACACCCTTCATGCCCACTGCCTTCTCAAACAGGTTGCGGAACTGGCCTTCGAGCACGCCGTAGTAGCGGCGAGCCTTCTGCTTCTCGCGAAGCTGCAAACCGTAGCCCTGAATCTTCTTTGCGCGTGCCTGGCCGTGCTGGCCAGGGATAAAGTTCCGCTTTTCGATTGCGCACTTCGCCGTGTTGCAACGCTCTCCCTTGAGGAAGAGCTTCATGCCCTCACGCCGGCAAAGCCGGCAAACTGGGCCATTATAACGAGCCATTGAGTCCTTGTTCTCCTATTACCTGAGTTCCGATCATTCAGAACCGGTGCAGTTTACAGCCGGAG
The DNA here is from genome assembly GCF_000702445.1 of Bryobacter aggregatus MPL3. NCBI lineage: Bacteria > Pseudomonadati > Acidobacteriota > Terriglobia > Bryobacterales > Bryobacteraceae > Bryobacter > Bryobacter aggregatus. Next base: position 2,335,790 of record NZ_JNIF01000003.1, on the reverse strand, counting down.
CCTTCATCCTGCTTTTCGTACTATCCAAAATTCAAAAGATCAGACGCGGCGGCGCTTCGGCGGGCGGCAACCGTTGTGTGGGATCGGCGTGGTGTCACGAATCGATCGCACTTCGATGCCAACGCTACCGAGGGCACGCACGGCCGATTCACGGCCGGCGCCGGGGCCGGAAACCTTCACGTCCACCGAACGCAACCCGGCATTGTCCTTGGCCTTGTTGGCAGCCGTGAGGCTGGCCTGCTGGGCGGCAAACGGCGTGCCTTTGCGCGAACCGCGGAAGCCGAGCGAGCCGGAGGAGCTCCAGCTCAGCACGTTGCCCACCGGATCGGTGATCGTGATGATCGTGTTGTTGAAAGAAGCCTGAACGTGAACCAGCCCAAACGGGATGCTCTTTCGCTCTTTCTTCTTGAATGACTTCTTCTTGTTGCTTTTTGCTTGAGCTTTGGCCATCTTCGTTCCTCTTCAGATCCTCCCGGACCTTACTTGCCGACCTTCTTCTTGCCAGCCACTGTACCCTTGCGTGGGCCCTTGCGAGTGCGCGCATTGGTGTGCGTGCGTTGGCCACGAGCCGGGAGACCGCGGCGGTGCCGCAGGCCACGATAGCTGCCCATTTCCATCAGGCGCTTGATGTTCATCGAGGTTTCCTTACGGAGATCGCCTTCGATGGAGCCTTCGCTCTCAAGCATCATGCGGATGCGGTTGATTTCTTCTTCGGTCAGATCCGAGACCCGCTTATTTGCATCGATCTCGCAACGATGGAGGATCGACAGAGCACGGGTGTTTCCGATGCCATAAATGTACGTGAGCCCGATTGCGGCCCTTTTGCGGCCGGGGAGGTCTACGCCAACGATACGCGCCATAACTTTTCGCTCCTAACTCTTTCTCTCGGTACTCACTAACCCTGACGCTGCTTATGCTTCGGGTTGGCACAGATCACACGCACTACGCCTTCGCGGTGGACGATCTTGCACTTGTCGCAAATTTTCTTGACCGACGGACGAACTTTCATTTCCGTATTCCTTCGCCTTTCGCTACTCCCGGCTATCGAGCCAGCAGTTTCACAATCCTGCCCCGCGACTTATCGTGCGGAGATAATTCCACCAAAACCTTGTCGTTGGTGCGCAACCGGACGAAATTCACCTTGGTCGCGCCCGCCGGATGCCCAATCACTTGAGCCCGGCTCTCCAACTCCAACCTCACTCCCCCCTGCGGAAGGAGCTCCAAAACCTTTGCCTCGACGGCAGACTCACTCGCCCTGGTCTCTGCAGACACGGGCTAGGGCCTCGTCAGAACCCACGGACCATTCGCCGTGATCGCCACAACATGCTCAAAGTGTGCCGAAGGTTTCCCATCGGTGGCCACAGCCGTCCACTTATCGCTGAGAACATTCGTTTCCGGCTTGCCCAGGTTCACCATCGGCTCGATGGCGAGAACCATGCCTTCCTTCAACTTCGGGTTCTCCTGCTGCCGATCCACATAGTTCGGTACCTGCGGTTCCTCGTGCAGCTTCGTTCCAATTCCATGGCCCACAAATTCGCGAACCACGGTAAAACCGTTCTTGACCACATGCTCTTCCACCGTACGGCTGATGTCGAACAGGCGGTTGCCCGGCTGTGCTTGTTGGATCGCCAGTTCGAGAGACTCTTTCGTCACAGCGAGCAACTTCTGCGTTGCTGCCGGAATCTCCCCGACTGGGACCGTCACCGCCGAGTCGCCAAAATATCCATCCAGTTGCAGGCCGGTATCGATTGAGACGATATCGCCTTTCTTCAACTGGCGCTTGGCCGAGGGCATGCCATGGACCACCACTTCATTCACCGACGTACACAGCACATAGGGGAATTTCGTCCCCGCTGCCTCCGAGTAATAACCCTTGAAGGCGGATTTTGCGCCCGCATCGCGGATCATCTTTTCGGCGACGACTTCGAGATCCATCGTCGTTACGCCCTCTTGGACCAGCTTCGACACTTCACTCAGGATCTGATAGACCAGCAATCCCGACTTCCGCATCTTTTCCATCTCGGAAAGGCTCTTGCGAATGATCGCCATTAGCTCGCCTTCCCTTCCTGTACGGTCGTCTGTATCCAGTTCACAATCTCGTCCGACAAATCTTCCGGCTTCCGGTTACTCCCGTCCACCTCAAAAAAATCTACTCGCTCCGCAAAAAACTGCAACACCGGCATGGTTTGAGCGTCATACGCTACCAGCCGCTGCCGGATGACAGATTCCTTATCATCCTCGCGCACAATCAGTCTGGCACCCTCAATATTGCACCGGCCAGGCACAATCGGAGGCTTCAGACGAATATTGTAAAGGGTTCCACACTGCGGGCAGATGCGACGGCCCGTTAACCGGGCTGTAATCACATCATAGTCCACTTTCAAGTGGATTACCAACAGGCGAAGACCGCGCCCCTCCGCCATGCCCAATAGGATCCGGGCTTGGTCGATGGTTCGCGGAAACCCATCCAACAAAACTCCTGGCCTGCAATCGGGCCGGTTCAACCGTTCCTCAACCAGGCGGATCACCAATTCGTCAGGCACCAGGTTGCCAGCCTTGATGACTTCACGAACCTGCAACCCGAGGGCATCTCCCAATTGGATATGCTCGCGAAGCATATCCCCAGTCGAAACATGAGGGAGGCCGAGTCTTTCTACCAACAGCTTGGCTTGTGTCCCTTTTCCCGACCCAGGCGGTCCAAAGAGGACAACCGCTTGGAACGCCTGGGGGGAGTGTTCACCGTTCAAACCTTAAACGCTACTCCGGCGGCCACGGATGCGGCCCGCTTTCGGAGTGAAGCCCTCGTAGTGGCGCATAATCAATTGCGCCTCCACTTGATTCACGGTATCCATCGCGACGCCCACCACGATCAGGAGCGAGGTGCCACCAAAGTAGAACGACACACCGAGACCATCGAGCAGCCAGCGGGGGAAAGCCGAGTCAATCCAGTTGCCCACGAGAGGCAAGCGTTGCAGCTTGATTCCGGAAATCATGATCTCCGGCAACAAGCTCAACAGTGCAAGATAGAGACCGCCTACGACCGTGATCCGGGTGAGGATGCGGTTCATGTAGTCAGCAGTGTTCTTGCCCGGGCGGATCCCCGGAATAAAGCCGCCGAACTTGCGCATGTTGTCCGCTGCTTCGTTCGGGTTAAAAATAATGGAGACGTAAAAGAAACAGAAGAAGACGATCAGCGCCGTATAGAGGATGAAATACAGCGGCTGGGTGTGGCCAATCGATTCGAGAATCCCGGCAATCCAGCGATTGTTCTTGATCCATTCCACCTGCAGAAAGCTCTGCGGGAAGGTCAGCAAACTCTGGGCGAAGATGACCGGAATCACACCGCCGGCGTTTACCTTGAGTGGCAGGTGGGTTTGTTGTCCCCCCATCACACGGCGGCCGACGACACGCTTGGCGTACTGGACCGGAATGCGGCGTTCGCCGCGTTCCACAAGGACGATCAGCGCAATCACGCAAATCATCAGCGCCAGGATGATCAGCATTTGCAGCGGATTCCACTGGCGGGTGACAAAGACGTTGTTGTAAATCTCCATCATCGCGGTGGGAAGTCCGATGACGATGCCGGTGAAGATAATCAACGACATGCCGTTGCCAATGCCACGCTCGGTGATCTGCTCGCCAAGCCACATGATAAAGGCCGTACCGGTGGTCAGACTGATCATGGTCATCAGAATGAAGCCCATGCCCGGGTTGAGAACAAAACCGCCGCCCGTCGTCCCTGCAGCCTGTAACGCCGTAGCGATCCCAGCCGACTGGAACAAGGCCAGAATGACCGTCAGATAACGGGTCCACTGGGTGATCTTGCGGCGCCCCATTTCGCCTTCCTTCGACAACTTCTCAAGCGTTGGCACCACCACCGTCAACAACTGCAAGATGATCGACGAGGTGATGTAAGGCATGATGCCCAACGCGAAAATCGTCAAACGGCGGAACATGCCACCGCTGAACAAGTCGAAGAAGCCGAAAATACCGCCCGCGTTTTGCTTGAAATAGTCCTCAAGCCGGTTGGCGTCAATCCCCGGAGTGGGGATGTGTCCGCCGAGACGATATACGGCCAACATGGCGAGCGTGAACAGGATCCGATTGCGAAGATCGGGAATCCGGAACACGTTTGCGAAGGCTTCGAAGAACTTCATGTGTTTAGTGGTCGATCCTTGTGGGAACTACTTTTTCTTGGAGGCTTTGCGCAACAGAGCCGCGTCACGCTTCGGGTTCTTGATCGGCGCGGGCACGAAGGGAGGGATCAGATCGACACTGCCACCGGCAGCTTCAATCTTCGCCTTGGCCGCTTCACTGACCTGGTGCGCGAGAACCTTGATGGCCCGGGTAATCTCGCCGGTACCGAGGATCTTGAGCCCCTTCTCGAGCTTCTTGAGCACGCCGGCAGCCTGGAGGCTTTCGGGGGAGAACTCGGAGCCTTCGAGCTTGTCGAGGCGGCTGAGGTTCAACACCACGTATTCTTCGCGGAACGGATTGGTAAAGCCACGCTTCGGCATGCGGCGATGCAACGGCATCTGGCCGCCTTCAAAGCCGCGCATCTTCGAGTAACCGCTGATCGACTTGGCGCCCTTGGCGCCCCGGCCCGAAAATTTGCCGCGGCGTGAGCCCATACCCTGGCCAATACGCTGCTTCTTCTGCTTTTGCCCGGCCGGCGGGTGGAGGTTGCTTAAGTTCATCGCTCTTCTCTGATTCTCCGACTACTCTTCGACGATCGCCAACAGGTGAGGCACCTTCAGCACCATGCCACGGAAGGCTGGCGTGTCGGGGCGCACCACTACACGGTTCATTTTCTTCAGGCCCAGGCTCAGCACAATGGCCTTCTGGGTCTTCGGACAGCAGATCGGACTGCCAATCCGTTTGATTTTGATAGTTTTCTCGGCCATGATACAGCTTCTCCGTTAGAGCTTTTCAATCGCAATGCCGCGCATGTCGGCAATCGCTGCCTTCTCACGCAGCTGCTCGAGTGCATTGACGGTTGCCTTCACCGCATTGTGCGGGTTGCGCGAACCGAGATTCTTGGTGAGGATGTTCGGGATACCGACGCTTTCGATGACGGCGCGGACCGGGCCGCCAGCAATGACGCCTGTACCTTCCGGCGCCGGCTTCAGCATGACGCTTCCAGCTCCGAAACGGCCTTCGACCTTGTGCAGAATAGTCGTCGGCAGGGTATTGATCTGGCGCAGATTCTTCTTGGCCGCCTCAATGCCCTTCTTGATGGCCGCAGGAACTTCCTTGGCCTTGCCCGTGCCATAGCCGACCACGCGCTTTTCGGCGTCGCCCACCACAACCAAGGCGGCGAAACTGAGGTTCTTACCGCCCTTTACTACCTTGGTGACGCGGTTGATCGATACGACCTGTTCCTTGAGATTCAAGCCGGCCGCTTCTACCTTTTTCACTAAATGTGTTGCCATGCGTTTTCCTTAACGGCCTAACCTAAAACTGAAGTCCACCCTCGCGCGCGGCGTCGGCCAGGGCTTTCACCCGGCCGTGGTACAGGAACCCACCACGATCGAACACTACTGAGGCGACACCTGCGGCCTTGGCCCGCTCGGCCACCAGCGCTCCCACCGCCTTTGCTGCATCGATGTTTCCACCGCTCTTCACCGTCGAACTCTTCTCAGCGCTCGAGGCAGAAGCAAGGGTGTGACCGGTACGGTCGTCGATGACCTGCGCATAAATATGATTCAGGCTACGGAACACAGCCAAACGGGGACGTTCGGCGGTTCCCTTCACGCGTTTCCGGATCCGGGTGTGGATGCGGCGGCGTACTTCGTCGCGATTTACTTGTGATTTCATCTTTCAGTCCTCGCCTTACTTACCCTTGCCGCCAGCGCCGCTCTTGCCGACCTTCTTACGCAGTACTTCGCCAGTGTAGCGAACGCCCTTGTTCTTGTACGGATCCGGGGGACGGAGAGCGCGCATTTTTGCGGCCACCTGCCCGACCAACTGCCGGTCATGGCTCTTCAGGACAATGTGTGTTTGCTTGTCGACGGTCATGTCGACGCCCTGAGGCAGCAAAAACTCGATGGAATGGCTGTAGCCGAGAGTAAAGGTCGCAAGATTGCCCTTCACATCGCAACGATACCCGATTCCGACGATGTCCAGCTCGCGCGTCCAACCGCTGGAAACTCCCACAATCGCATTCGAAGCAAGCGCACGAGTGAGACCATGGAGGGCGGCGTACTTGTCGCTCTCGCGAGTGACTTCGACGGTGCCGTTCTTGTTCTCAATCGTGATGCCCTTCGGAATGGGGACCAGAAGTTTTCCCTTCGGCCCTTCTACCTGCAGCTCTTCACCGATCTGGAGCTTCACTCCGCCCGGAAGAGCAATTGGCTTTTTCCCTACACGTGACATAAACTCTGAATCTCTTCTTCTCTGTTAGTAGATCTGGCAGAGCACTTCGCCGCCCACGTTGGCTTTGCGCGCGCTCTTACCGGTCATAACGCCCTGCGGGGTGGTGAGGATGTTGATCCCCAGGCCGCCGAGCACCTTCGGTACTTCCTTGCTGCCGACATAGACCCGGCAACCGGGGCGCGAGATGCGCTGCAGCTGCGAGATCACGCTGTCGTTGGAGGGCGTGTACTTCAGGTAAATCTTGATCGTCTTCTTGACGCCTTCTTCCGCCAGCTTGAAGTTCAGAATATAGCCCTCATCCTTGAGGATCCGGGCGATTTCCAACTTCAACTTGGAGGAGGGGACATCCACCTTCGAGTGCCGCGACTTCAGGGCGTTGCGGACGCGGGTGAGCATGTCTGCGATGGGATCGGTCGTCATCGATATATCTCTCTTTTCCTTCTCGCTTGATCTCTACCAGCTCGATTTGGTCACGCCGGGAACTTCACCCGCCAACGCAAGGTTGCGGAAGCAGATGCGGCAGAGGTTGAACTTTCTCAGATAGGCCCGAGGACGGCCGCAGCGGCCGCAGCGGTTGCGGTGCTGGCATTCGAACTTCGGCTTCTTGTTATCCTTGGCGATTTTCGCGGTAGTTGCCATCGTGTCTCTTTTCCTCGCTTCGCTCTACGCCTACTGGCGGAACGGCATTCCCATATACTTCAGCAATGCCAACGCTTCCGCGTCGTTCGTTGCCGTGGTGGTGATACAGATGTTCATACCCCGGGCTTTGTCGACCTTGTTGTAGTCGATTTCGGGGAAAATGAGCTGGTCCTTGATGCCCATCGTGTAGTTGCCACGACCGTCAAAGGACTTCGGGTTCACGCCGCGGAAATCGCGGACGCGCGGCAGAGCAATGGACGTGAAGCGGTCGTAGAACTCATACATCGCGTCGCCCCGCAGGGTGACCATGCAGCCAATTGGCATGCCTTCGCGGAGCTTGAAAGCTGCGATCGATTTCTTCGCCTTCGTCACCACGGGCTTCTGTCCGCTGATCGCGGTCAGTTCCTGGACTGCGATGTCCATCAGCTTCGCGTTGCCGGTGGCTTCGCCGAGGCCGAGATTGATCGAGATCTTCTCGATTTTCGGAATCGCCATGGGGTTCTTGTAGCCAAACTCCTGCTGGAGGGCCGGAACCACCTTCTTCAAATAAACTTCTCGTAGCCGCGCTTTCATTGCTTACCTATGACCTCATATGTGTTGGGAGGGACCTGGCTAGTTCGAACGAGTCGAACTACTTGGAATCCAGCACCTCACCGGTTTTCCGCGCGATGCGCGTGCGGCGGGTTTTTCCGCCCACCGTCTCCACCTTGGTACCAATGCGGGTCGGAATCCCACCGCTGGTCAGCAACATCACGTTCGAGACGTGGATGCTGGACTCGCGCTCCTGGAAGCCGCCCTTGATGCCCTTGGCCGGGTTGGGCTTCGTAGCCCGCTTTACCATGCTAATACCTTCGACGAGCACCCGTCCGACAGTCCGGTTCACTTCGATGATTTTTCCAGTCTTGCCCTTATCTTTTCCGGCAATGACCTTCACCATGTCGTCCTTCTTCAGACGGATCCGCTTGGGAATTCCTGCCTTCTCAGAGGCATTCATTTTGCTCAATGACGCCATGGAACTAAACCACCTCCGGGGCGAGCGATACAATCTTCATGAAACGTTTGTCGCGCAGTTCGCGAGCCACCGGGCCGAACACGCGGGTGCCAACCGGCTCACCGAGTTCGTTCACCAGAACGGCCGCGTTTGAATCGAAACGGATGTAGGTTCCGTCCTTGCGGCGGGCTTCCTTGCGCATCCGCACGATGACCGCACGGACAACCTTGCCCTTCTTCACGTTGGAATCGGGAGCGGCTTCCTTCACGGCAGCCGTGATGATGTCGCCGAGACCCGCGGTGAGACCTTTGTCACCTCCGCGCGGCAGAATGCACTGGAGCTTCCGGGCGCCACTGTTGTCCGCCACTTCCAGCATTGTTCTCATCCCAATCATTGCGTTATCTCCGGAACCTTCACTGAACTCTTCTAACTAAACTCTTTTTAAGTCAGCAGCTTGCGCTACTTCTTGTTCTTCTTCGCCGATTTGACCGCTGCGGCGCGCGCAATGCGCTCGTCGGACGGACCATCGACAATGGCAATGCGAACTGCTTCGCGGAGCACCTCAGCCAGTTGCCAGCGTTTCAGCTTGCTCAACGGCCGGCTCTCGATGATGCGCACCTGGTCGCCCATCTTTGCCTTGCCCTCTTCATCGTGGGCATAAAACTTGTTACGGCGGGTCAGAATTCGCTTATAGAGCGGATGCTGCACCTTCCGCGTGACCTCGACGATGATCGTCTTGGCCATTTTGGTCGAGATGACTTCGCCGACTTTTTCCTGCTTATTGGGCTGCTTGACTGCTGTTTCGGCCATGGCTTACTTGCCTTCCTTTTGGGCGGCCAACTCTTTTTCACGCAGGACCGTCATGATCCGGGCGCGATCCTTTTTGAGCTCCCGCAGTTTCTTGATGCCTTCCATCTGGCCCATTGAGAGCTGAAAGCGGAGACGGAACATCGTCTCGTCGCCTTCGCTCAATTGCTTCTTGATTTCGGCCGCATCGAGGCCACGAATTGTTTCGGCGTTCATCTTCTACGTCCTCGTCCTACAGCGCGGTCCGCTGCACAAGCTTCGTCTTGATCGGCAACTTCATGGCAGCCAATCGGAACGCTTCTTGCGCCGTCTCAAGCGGCACGCCTTCCATCTCAAACAAAATCTTGCCCGGGCGAATGACGCACACCCATCCATCCGGAGCGCCCTTACCAGAACCCATTCGGACTTCGGCCGGCTTCTTGGTCACCGGCTTGTCCGGAAAGATTCGAATCCAGACCTTACCACCGCGCTTGATGTAGCGCGTCATAGCGATACGGGCGGCCTCAAGCTGGCGGTTGGTGATGTATCCACAAGCCAGCGCCTTCAAGCCATATTCGCCGAAGTCGACACTCGAACCGCGATAAGCCATTCCGCGCATGCGGCCACGCTGCTGTTTGCGGAACTTGACTTTCTTTGGCATCAACATAGGTCGTTATCCTCTTTGCAAAAATTCGTTGCGGCCTACTCAGCCTTCGGTTCTTCCGTTGCCGGAGTTTCCACGTTACCAGCCTCAGCTTCAGGAGCTGCTTCCTGCTTCCAGCTCGGGGTCGGCGGAGCCATGGGAGGCAGAATCGGCGCCCCACTCTTGATGGTCGACGGCACCTCGGGCGGCGTCACCACCACACCGGAGTCAGCCACCGGCGGAACCGAGGCTTCCTGGCGCGAACGGCCATCAAATCCAACCCGGTCGCTCGGACCACGGTCGCCACCCGGACCACCCGAACGCGGACGGTCGTCACGGCGCGGGCCGCGATCGCGATTGTCGCGCTTCGGACGGGGTTGCGGATCGTTGTCGTTGCGCAGCATCACGCGGCGCTGGCCTTCGCCAAGGTCACCCTTATAAATCCAGCACTTCACACCAATCACACCGTAAGTGGTGTGCGCCTCAGCAAAGCCGAAGTCGATGTCGGCGCGCAGCGTATGGAGCGGCAACTGGCCGTGCAGGTACCACTCGGTACGGGCAATTTCTGCCCCGTTCAAGCGGCCGCTGACGCGAACCTTGATGCCTTTGCAGCCGAAGCGCTGGGCGCTGTCGACGGCCTTACGCATGGCGCGGCGGAAGGCGACGCGCTTTTCGAGCTGCAGCGCAATCGATTCGCTGACCAGTTGGGCATCAAGCTCGGGCTTGTGCACTTCCTGGATATCAATGAACACTTCGCGCTTGGTCTTCTTGGCCAGATCCTGCTTCAGCTTCTCAATCTCGGCGCCCTTGCGGCCGATGATGATCCCGGGACGCGAGGTACGGATGGTGATCCGCAACTTGTTCCCCGGCCGATCGACTTCGATCGAACTCACACCCGCACTCTTCAGGCGGTTGCGCAGCGAATCCTTCAGTTCGAGATCTTCAAAGAGGAGCTTCGAATAATCCTGCTTGGCGAACCAACGGCTCTTCCAGGTTTTGGTGACCCCGAGACGGAATCCAAAGGGATGTACTTTCTGACCCATTCGCTATTTTCCTTATGCTCCAGCTTCCACTTCAACCGGGGAGCCGTCTGAGACCTTCACCACAATGTGGGCAATTCTTTTCTGGTAGCGATACGCGCGACCCATCGGGGCGGGACGGATGCGCTTCATGCGCGGGCCTTCGTTCACGAAACACTCGCTCACAAAGAGGTTGTCCACGTCGATGTCGTTCTGCTTGTTTTCGGCGTTGGCGATGGCGCTGCGGAGCAGCTTCTCCACTACCGGAGCCATCCGCTTGTTCGTCATCTTGAGAACATTGATCGCCTCGCCAGCCTTCAGGCCACGAATCAAGTCAATGACAAGACGGCACTTCTGCGGGCTGGTGCGTACGTATCGAGCTTCTGCTTTTGCAATCATCGCGCGCTCCTATCTGCCCTTCTCGTTGCTCTTTGCCACATGGCCCTTGAAGGTGCGCGTAGGCGCAAACTCACCGAGCTTGTGACCAACCATGTTTTCCGTCACGTACACAGGGATGAACTTCTTGCCCTGGTGGACGGCTAGCGTGTGACCGATAAAGAGCGGCATGATCGTCGAGCGGCGAGACCAGGTCTTGATGACCTTCTTCTCGTTGCGTTCGTTCATGGCCACCAGCTTGTCGACCAGATGACCGTCAGCAAACGGTCCTTTTTTGAGGGAACGGCCCATATATTTCTTCTACCTGCCCTAGCTCTTTTGCTTCCGCTTCACGATCATGTTGTCGGTGCGCTTGTTGTTACGGGTCTTGTAACCACGTGTCGGCTGGCCCCAAGGGGTTACCGGATGACGGCCACCGGAGGTGCGGCCCTCACCACCACCATGAGGATGGTCGACCGGGTTCATTGTGACGCCACGATTGTGGGGGCGCTTGCCGACCCAACGTGTACGTCCTGCTTTACCGAGGGTCTGATTCTCGTGATCGAGATTTCCGACCTGGCCCACCGTTGCATAGCAATCGATCAGCACGCGACGGACTTCGCCACTCGGCATCTTCAGCTGTGCGTATTCGGTTTCCTTCGAAACAATCTGTGCCTGAGCACCCGCGCTACGGGCCATCTGCGCACCCTTGCCAGGACGCAGTTCAATATTGTGAACCACCGTGCCGGCCGGGATGTTGCGCAGCGGCAGGGCGTTGCCCACCAGGATGTCAGCCTCGGGGCCGCTCATGATGGTGGAACCGACCTTGAGGCCCACCGGCGCTACAATGTAACGCTTTTCGCCATCGACGTAGTTCAGCAGGGCGATACGGGCAGTGCGGTTCGGATCGTATTCGATCGAAGCGACCTTCGCCGGGACGCCTGCCTTATCGCGCTTAAAATCGATATCGCGGTAGGTGGTCTTGTTACCACCGCCACGGAAGCGAGAGGTCGTGCGGCCGGTGGAATTACGGCCACCGCTCTTGACCTTACCTTTGGTGAGACTCTTTTCGGGAGTCTGCTTGGTGATATCCTCACGCGTCACAACCGTACGGAAGCGGCGCGTGGGAGTAAACGGTCGGTAGGACTTAATTGGCATTAGACGACCTCGGAGTATTCAGGGACCTTCTGGTCCTTCTTGAGTTTCACGTAGGCCTTCTTCCAGTTCGAGCCATAACCAGCAAACTTACCGCGGCGGCGCAGCTTGCCTTCATTGATTACAGTGCGAACCTCTTCGACCTTCACCTTGAAAATCTTCTCGACCGCTTGCTTGATCTGAGTCTTGGTAGCCTCATGCTTCACTTCGAAGCAAAGCGTGCGTTCGGTATCCTTCTTGATGACACCCTTTTCGGTGACGATCGGACGGGAGATAACTTCGAACAGAGTCATTTATTTCAGTCCCTCCGAGAGTTTCTCCGCAGCATCCTTGCTGATGAGCACATGCTTGTACTTCAGCAGGTCATAAGTCGTGACATCTTTCGATGTTACTAACTTCACACCAGACAGGTTCCGCGAGCCGAGTGCGAGATTCTTATTCTCCGCGTTCTCAACTAACAGGATCGTCTTGGCCGAATTCAGCTTGCCGAGCTTCGCAGCCAGGCCCTTGGTCTTCGGTTCGGACAACGAGAAAGCATCGATGACGCTGAGTTCGCCGTCGCGCAGCTTCGCCGTCAGGGCCGAGCGCAGTGCACCGAGCACCATCTTCTTGTTCAGACGGTAGCTGTAGTCCCGCGGCTGCGGACCGTGGGTGGTGCCGCCATGGCGCCACAGAGGCGAACGGATGCTACCCATACGGGCGCGGCCAGTTCCCTTTTGCTTCCAAAGCTTCTTGCCGCTGCCAGCCACTTCGTGACGGGTTTTGGTCGAAGCCGTACCGGCGCGTTCGCCGGCCATGAAATGGCGTACCGACTCATACAGCAGATGTTCGTTGACTTCGGCGCCGAACACTTCGACAGACAGATCGAGCGAGCCGACCTTCTGGTTGTCAAAATTGATTACGTCTACGGTAGGCATGGTATTTAGCTCCCCACCCTTGCGCGACGGATCATGACATAGGAGCCATTTGCTCCGGGCAGCGCGCCCTTCACCATGATCACGTTCTCTTCGGTGTCTACTTCCACAATCTCGAGATTGCGTACGGTCACCGTGTCAGTCCCCATGTGGCCACCCATCTTCATGCCCGGAAAGACACGTGAGGGGAAGCTCGAGGCGCCGATCGAACCAGGGGCGCGATGGAACATCGAACCGTGGCCGCCCGGACCGCCGCGGAAGTTGTGGCGTTTGACAACGCCCTGGAACCCGCGGCCCTTCGAGATCCCGATCACGTCGATCTTCTCGTTCGGCTTGAAGTCTTCGGCCGTAATCTTGTCGCCAGCTTTGAAGTCGCCACTGCCTTGACGCAGCTTGAACTCGCGGCTATAGCGTACGCCGTCCGTGCCAGCCTTCTTCAGGTGGCCCGTCGCGGGCTTGTTGATTCTAGCCGGCTTGACGTACTCCATCAGTCCGACCTGAATGGCGTCGTAACCATCCGTGGCGGGGGTCTTGCGTTGCGTTACAACGCAGGGTCCGGCCTTCACCAATGTGACAGGGACTACCTGCCCATCGGCGCGGAAGATCTGCGTCATGCCGATTTTTTTACCTAAAATTCCTGGGCTCATTGCCAACCTCTCCAGGGCCTAACTACGGATTCCTAAAAACTCTTACTTCTTGCCGAAAGCTTTGATTTCGACGTCCACGCCAGCCGGTAGGTCGAGCTTCATCAGCGCGTCTACCGTGTCCTGCGTCGGCTCGAGAATGTCGAGCAAGCGCTTGTGCGTGCGAATTTCAAACTGCTCCCGCGATTTCTTATCCACGTGCGGTGAACGATTCACCGTGTAGCGGTTCCGCACCGTGGGAAGCGGGATGGGGCCGGCAATCACCGCACCCGTACGACGAGCCGTGTCAACGATTTCATTCGTCGATTGGTCGAGTACGCGATGATCGTATGCCTTGAGGCGGATGCGGATGCGTTCTTTATTCATGATTCCCTACTCGATGATTTCCGACACAGTACCGGCGCCGACAGTGCGGCCGCCTTCGCGGATGGCGAAGCGCAAACCCTTATCCATCGCAACCGGCGTGATCAGGTCGATCGTCATCTGCACGTTATCGCCAGGCATCACCATCTCGGTGCCTTCCGGCAAGTGCGCCACACCCGTCACGTCCGTCGTACGGAAGTAGAACTGAGGACGATACCCGTTGAAGAACGGAGTGTGACGTCCGCCTTCTTCCTTGCTCAGGACATACACTTCGCCCTTGAACTTCTTATAGCCCTTGATCGAACCCGGCTTCGCAATCACCTGACCGCGTTCCACGTCGTTCTTTTCAATGCCGCGCAACAAGAGCCCGACGTTGTCGCCCGCGCGACCTTCGTCCAGCAACTTCTTGAACATTTCCACACCCGTCACCGTGGTCTTGCGCGTCGCCGTAAAGCCGACGATTTCGCATTCCTCACCCACCTTGACGATGCCCTTTTCGATACGGCCAGTCACTACCGTGCCACGGCCCTGGATCGAGAAAATGTCTTCGATCGGCATGATGAACGGCTTGTCGATGGCGCGCTCCGGAATCGGAACATACGCATCCACCTGCGCCATCAGGTCGTCAATTTTTGCTTCCCACTGCGGCTCGCCATTCAGCGCCCCCAAAGCGGACACACGCACCACCGGCAGATCGTCGCCAGGGAACTGGTAGCTCGAGAGCAACTCACGCACTTCCATCTCCACCAGCTCGAGCAGCTCGGCGTCTTCCACCATGTCGGTCTTGTTCAGAGCAACGACGATGTAGGGCACACCCACCTGACGGGCCAGCAGGATGTGCTCGCGGGTCTGGGGCATCGGGCCGTCGGTGGCGGCAACGACGAGGATCGCTCCGTCCATCTGCGCCGCACCGGTGATCATGTTCTTGATGTAGTCGGCGTGGCCGGGGCAGTCCACGTGAGCGTAGTGACGATTCGGCGTCTCATACTCCACGTGCGAAGCGGCAATTGTGATACCACGAGCCTTTTCTTCCGGCGCGTTGTCGATCGAGTCGAAGCTCCGGAATGTGTTCTTCGGGTTGTGCCTGGACAACACCTTCGTGATCGCTGCCGTTAACGTCGTCTTGCCGTGGTCGATGTGCCCAATCGTGCCAATGTTGACGTGCGGCTTGCTACGGTCAAATTTCTCTTTCGCCATGATACTTTTAAGCTCCTCGTTCTCTTCTAACGGCCCGTGCCCTTGGTCTTTGCGATGATCTCGTCCGCCAAGTTCTTCGGCAGATCTTCGTACTTGCCGAAGTGCATCGTAAACGCGCCGCGGCCTTGAGTTTTCGACCGGAGGTCGGTCGCGTAGCCAAACATTTCCGACAGCGGAACCATCGCATTGATGATCGTTGTCGAACCTTGCCGCTCGGTACCCTGGAGCTGACCCCGGCGGCTGATCAAGTCGCCATTCACCGGGCCCATGTACTCATCCGGCACCACTACTTCCACCTTCATCACCGGTTCCATCAGAACCGGCCTTGCCTTCTTGACGGCGTCCTGCAGTGCGAGAGAACCCGCAATCTTGAACGCCATTTCACTGGAATCGACTTCGTGGTAGCTGCCTTCGTAGACAATGACCTTGATGTCGGACATCGGGAAGCCCGCGATGATTCCCATCTCGAGGCGCTCGGCAACACCCTTTTGGATGGCCGGGATGTATTCCTTCGGAATCGAACCGCCCGTGACTTCGCTCACGAACTCATAACCACCACCCGTATCGAGAGGCTCGATGCGGAGCTTGCAGTGGCCGTACTGGCCGCGGCCACCGGTCTGCTTCGAATACTTTTCTTCGCCGAGTGCGGTCTGGCGAATCGACTCGCGGTAGGCGACCTGCGGCTTACCCACATTCGCTTCCACACCAAACTCGCGGCGCATACGGTCGACGATGATTTCGAGATGAAGTTCACCCATGCCCGCCAGAATCGTTTGATTCGTTTCGGGATCGGTGTTCACCCGCAAAGTGGGATCCTCGGCAACCAGCTTTGCAATCGCCATGCCCATCTTTTCCTGATCGCTCTTCGTCTTCGGCTCGATGGCGAGCTGAATCACAGGAGCCGGGAAGTCAATGGACTCAAGGATGACAGGCTTGTTCGGGTCGCAAATCGTATCGCCGGTGATCACCGACTTCAGACCCACGGCCGCGCAAATGTCGCCGGCCAGGATTTCCTGAATTTCTTCACGCTTGTTGGCGTGCATTTTGACGAGACGGCCCAGGCGCTCGGAACGATTCTTCGAAACGTTGAGGACCTGATCGCCCGTGTTCAGCTTGCCCGAATAGACGCGGATAAAGCTCAACTGGCCAACGAACGGATCGGTCATGATCTTGAAGACCAACGCCGAGAAGGGCTCGTTGTCGTCTGCCTTGCGGATCACTTCCAGCTCGCGATTGTCGAAATCAATGCCCTTCATCGGGGGCACATCTACCGGGGAAGGCAGATAGTCCACCACCGCGTCCAGCATGTTCTGCACGCCCTTATTTTTAAAGGACGAACCACAGATCACCGGGAAGAAGGACTGCTCGAGGGTACCCTTGCGGATCGCCTTCTTGAGCTCAGCTTCAGTCGGAGCCTCACCATTGAGGTACTTCTCCATCAACACGTCATCCACTTCCGAGGCGGCCTCAATGAGATTCTCACGATACTCATTGGCCTGATCGAGCAGATGCTCTGGAATCTCAATGTCCTCGAACTTCGCTCCCAGGCTCTCATCGAGCCAGATGCGGGCCTTCATGGTTACGAGATTGACAACACCCTTGAACTGATCTTCCCCGCCGACCGGAATCTGAATCGGCACCGGACGGCAACCGAGACGATCGACCATGGTCTTGACCGCATGAAAGAAGTCCGCACCGATGCGGTCCATCTTGTTGACGAAGCAGATGCGAGGCACCTTGTACTTGTCAGCCTGGCGCCACACCGTTTCCGTTTGCGGCTGCACACCAGCTACCGCGTCAAACACCGCGACCGCACCATCAAGAACCCGGAGGCTGCGCTCCACTTCAGCAGTGAAGTCAACGTGGCCCGGAGTATCAATGATATTGATCTGGATGTTTCCCCACTGGCAAGTGGTCGCGGCCGAGGTGATCGTGATGCCGCGCTCCTGCTCCTGCGCCATCCAGTCCATGGTGGCCGTGCCCTCATGTACTTCGCCGATCTTGTAGGAGCGGCCAGTGTAATAGAGGATGCGTTCCGTCGTGGTGGTCTTGCCGGCATCAATGTGCGCCATGATGCCGATATTGCGCATTCGCTCAAGTGGGGTTGTACGAGGCATAAATTACTTCAAAAGCTCCCTTACCAGCGATAGTGGGCGAAGGCTTTATTGGCTTCGGCCATACGGTGGACGTCGTCTTTCTTCTTAATCGCTCCGCCGCGCATATTCGCAGCGTCATTCAATTCATTGGCCAGGCGATCCACCATGCCCTTCTCGGCGCGGTTGCGTGCATTCGACAGAATCCAGCGAATTGCAAGGCTCGTGCGGCGAGTCTGGGGCACTTCGATCGGCACCTGGTAGTTGGCGCCACCAACGCGGCGGCTCTTTACTTCGAGCAGCGGGCGGCAGTTCTCAACGGCCTTCTTGAACAACTTCAGGGCATCGTCCTGACCGCGCTCAGCGAGCGCCGTCAATGACGAGTAGAAGATCCTCTGTGCGGTATTCTTCTTGCCATCCCACATCATGCTGTTGATGAATTTCGTAGCCAGGGTCGAATTGTAAATCGGATCGGCCCCTACTTCACGAACTTCAGCTCTACGACGTCTTGCCATGATTGATCCTCAAATGTCCTTACGACTTCGGCCGCTTGGCCCCGTACTTGGAGCGGCTCTGCTTGCGGTTCTGCACACCACCGGTATCGAGCGTGCCACGAACTACGTGATAGCGAACACCCGGAAGATCCTTCACGCGACCACCGCGGATCAGCACAATCGAGTGCTCTTGCAGGTTGTGACCTTCGCCAGGAATGTAGGTCGTCACTTCGATTCCGTTAGTCAAACGGACGCGGGCGACCTTCCGGAGAGCGGAATTCGGTTTCTTCGGCGTCGTCGTGTAAACACGAGTACAGACACCACGGCGCTGCGGGCAGGCCTGCAAGGCCGGGCTAGCGGTCTTGTAATTGATAGGCGTGCGGCCCTTGCGCACGAGTTGGTTAAACGTTGGCACGAAAGTTACCCTCTCAACGGTTTCACGTTCACACGCTAAAGCGCACAAACGCGAGTAAATCTAAAACTGGTTAATACTCAATGGGCGTTGCAAATGCAATTGATCGAACAAAACTGCTATCCAATCAACGACTTGCGGATTGAAGGTTCTTGACTAGCCCTTGCCAGGTTGCGTCGCAACACCTTGCGGTGCGTACGTCCTAGTAGCGGGGCCGGCTCTGGCCGGTCGTCCCATATGCTTTCTCCGAGGAGTCGGCTGGGAACGGGTAGCTCAAAGAGCAGAAGCACTACTCGCCAAACTTACATAGGATATCGCGTACGAATTCTCTTTGTCAAATCCAATCCTCAGCCAATCCACAGGAAACTTTTTCGGATCGTTTCGTTCCGTATCGTATCTAAACCGACATGTGGATTGTTCGCCTCTCCCTCAATCGGCCCTACACCATTGCCGTACTCGCTGTTCTCATTCTCCTGCTGGGCTCCTTCGCTCTCGTCAAAACTCCCACCGACATCTTCCCCGAAATCAACGTCCCGCAAATCACGGTGATCTGGAACTACCAGGGCCTGCCCACTCCCGAGATGGAGAAGCGCGTCACCACCTTCAGCGAGTTTGTGCTGGCGCTCGTCAACGACGTCAAGAGCATCGAGAGCCAGACCCTCAGTGGCGTCAGTGTCATCAAGATCTACTTCCACGAGAATGTCCGGATCGATTCAGCGATGGCGCAGGTGAACAGCGCCGTCAACTCGATCCGCTTCCGCATGCCACCAGGGATCAATCCACCTTGGATCCTGCGCTTCAGCGCCTCAAGCGTGCCGGTGATCCAGTTGAGTCTGAGCTCAAAGACGTTGCCTGAGTCGGCGCTCTATGACTATGGCATTTACCGGGTGCGGCAGCAGCTTTCCGTTGTTCGAGGCGCGCTCTTGCCTGCCCCCTATGGTGGCGTCGATCGCCAGGTGATGGTCGATCTTGATCCGCAAGCGATCACCGCGCGCGGCTTGAGCCCGATCGATGTTTCCAATGCCGTGCAGGCCCAGAATCTGATGTTGCCTTCGGGCAATGCGAAGGTCGGACCAATCGACTACCAGGTCTCCCTCAATTCGAATACCGATACCATTGCCGCGCTGAATGACCTCCCGGTCAAGAACGCCAACGGCGTCACCACCTACGTCCGCGACATTGGCAATGTGCGCGATGGAGCTGCCGTTCAGATCAACGCCGTCCGCAAGGACGGCGAACCGGCGGTGTTGCTTTCGATCATCAAAACCGGCGGCGCCTCCACGCTGGACATCATCGACCAGGTCAAGAACGAGATCCTTCCGGTCACCCGGGCCTCCGCGCCGCCCGGGCTCGACATCCAGGAGCTATTCGACCAGTCGGTCTTCGTGCGCGGGGCCATCGATGGCGTGGTGCATGAGGGGATCATTGCCGCGCTGCTCACCGCCGCGATGATCCTGCTGTTTCTCGGCTCCTGGCGCAGCACGCTGATCATCGCGGTGTCGATTCCGCTGTCGATTCTCACTTCCATTCTGGCGCTATCGGCGATGGGCCACACCTTGAACGTGATGACGCTGGGCGGCCTGGCCCTGGCAATCGGCATCCTGGTCGATGACGCGACAGTAGAGATCGAGAACATCCACCGCATCATGTCGAAGGGCGGCACGAATCTGCGCGACGGCATCCTGACGGCGGCGTCGCAGATCGCCGGCCCCACTTTTGTCTCGACGCTGGTCATCTGTATCGTCTTTGTCAGCGTGGTCTTCCTGACGGGCCCGGCAAAGTTCCTGTTTACGCCGATGGCCTTGGCGGTCGTGTTTGCCATGGCCGCCAGCTACCTGCTGAGCCGCACGCTGGTGCCCACCTTGGTCTACTTCCTGCTGCCCTCCGAGGAGGAAGAGAATCATGGGCTCCGGCCGAAGAGCCGCCTCACGCGCGTCGTGGAGGCAGCGCACCTGCGCTTCAACCGGGTCTTCACCAGCTTCGCTCAGGTCTATGAAGCCACACTGCGGGCGACGCTGGCCCATCGTAATCCGGCCCTGTTTAGCGCCGGGCTGGTGATGGCAACTGGCTTCGTTCTCGCCCCCTTTGTCGGCAAGGACTTTTTCCCCACTGTCGATGCGGGCCAGATTCGCTTACATGTCCGGGCGACCCCAGGGACGCGGCTGGAGGAGACCAAACGGCTATTCACGACGGTCAATCAGGCGATCCGCCGCGTGGTGCCGGCGGAGGAAATTGAGCTGGTGCTCGACAACATTGGCCGCTCTTCACAGCCCTTCAATCTTGCCTTTGGCGATGGCGCCACCATCGGTACCTTTGACGGCGAGATCTCGATCAGCCTCAAGCACGGCCACGCGCCGACAGCGGACTACGTGCGCCGGTTGCGCGAGGAGTTGCCCAAACATTTCCCCGGCACCACCTTCTACTTCCAGCCCGCCGACATGGTCAGCCAGATTCTGAACTTCGGCCTCCCTGCCCCGGTCAATGTCCAGGTGGCGGGCTATGGCGGCCCGGCAAACCTGGAGATCGCAAAGCAGATCGAGGAACGAATGCGCAAGATTCCAGGCCTGGTGGATGTCCATCTGCATCAGGTGGTGGACGCCCCCGCGCTCAAGGTGGAAGTAGACCGCGAGCGCGCCGCCGAGTTTGGCCTGACCCAGCAGGACGTCGCCAACAACGTCTTTGTCAGCCTTGCTTCTTCCGCCCAGGTGCAACCGAACTTCTGGCTGGACCCACGGATGGGCATGACCTACATGGTGGCGGTGCAGACCCCGCAAACCCTGGTGTCGTCCTTGAATGACATCGAAAACACACCGGTACAAGCCCGCAACGCCGACAGCGTCCAACTGCTGAGCAACATTGCGCACATCCGGCGTGAGAAGACCGTCGTCAATGCGACGCACACGAACGTGCAGCCCACCTTCGACGTCTATGCAAGCGTTCAGGATACAGACCTGGGCAGCGTGGCCACGGCGGTCGATCAGATTGCCGCGGAGTTCCGTCCGAAGCTTGCGGCTGGCAATACCATCACCGTGCGCGGCCAGGTGGAATCGATGAACTCGGCCTTCTCCCGCCTCAGTATGGGGCTCGCGGCAAGCGCCTTGCTGGTTTACCTGCTGATGGTGGTCAACTTCCAGAGCTGGTCGACACCCTTCGTCATCATCACGGCGCTGCCTGGCGCGCTCACCGGCATTGTCTGGGCACTGTTCCTCACCCAGAGCACCTTCAATGTCCCAAGTTTGATGGGAGCCATTATGAGCATCGGCGTCGCGACGGCGAACTCGATCCTCCTGGTGACCTTTGCCCAGGAGCGCGTCGAGGAAGGTCTCGATGCCTTCTCTGCGGCGCTTGAAGCGGGCTCCACTCGTTTGCGCCCCATCCTCATGACCGCTGCGGCCATGGTGATTGGCATGTTACCGATGGCCTTCGGACTCGGGGAAGGCGGCGAACAGAATGCCCCTCTCGCCCGGGCCGTCATCGGCGGGCTGACACTGGCAACCGTGTCGACCCTGCTCTTTGTACCGCTCATCTTTACGATGATCCGGAAGAATCGTATCGCAGCGTAACGTAATCAAACCCACAGGACAGAAATCTCTCATGAACAAAAACGCAATTCTCGCTTTCTCTCTCCTTGTCCTCGGGCTGCTCGCCGTTGGCATTGTCCCGCGCATCGAGCGCCAGAACCGGAGCAAATCTGTTGTCTTCGCCTCAGAAGCGACACTGCCAGTTGTCGCGGTGACCAAGGTGGAATCAGCGGCTGAGGATGGCAACATCCGGCTTCCGGGTGCGACGGAGCCAAACTATGTCGCGCAAATCAATTCCCGCTCCACCGGCTATGTAGCGCGCCGGCTGGTGGATATCGGCGACCGGGTGCGCGCCGGCCAAACCCTCGCCTTTGTGGACTCGCCTGAAATCCAGCAGCAGTTGGCACAAGCCCGCGCCGCGCTCGCACAGGCCAAAGCCAGCTATGCGCAATCGCAGGCCCTGGTCAGCCAGTCGCATGCCTTGCTCGACCAATCGAAGGCCAACCAGGCCATCGCCCAAACCACCTACGAGCGCTGGGACCGGCTGGTGAGCCGGGGCGTGCTGCCGAAGCAGGAAGGCGATGAGCGCTTCTCGCAATTGAACGCCCGCAATGCCGAAGTCGCCGCGTCCTCGGCCGGCATCACCACCGCAAATGCAGCAGTACAGGCGCAGGCAGCGAACATCACAGCCCATGAGGCCAATGTGCGCCGTCTCGAGCAGATGGTCAGCTTCCAAACCATCGTTGCCCCCTTTGATGGCGTTGTGACCGAACGCCATGTCGAACGCGGCGACCTGGTGACGGCTGGCGGTTCGGTACCGCTCTTTACCGTCGCCCAGAACAACATCCTGCGCGTGAAGGTGAGTGTGCCGCAGGTCTATGCAAGCTCTGTCCAAGAGGGCGCAAGCGCAAAGGTGGTGATGCGCGAGTTGCCGGGCCAACAGTTCACCGGCCGGATCGTTCGCACCGCGCAGGCCTTAACCGCAGCCAGCCGCACCATGCAGGTAGAAGTGCAGCTCGACAACCAGGCTGGAAAGCTGATGCCCGGCATGTATGCCGAAGTCGAACTCAATGCCAAGCGGCAAGAACCCGTAGTATTGGTGCCGCCTGATGCGCTGATGTCAAACGCTTCGGGCAATCGCGTGGTCACCGTCGATGCCAACAACAAGGTGCGTTACCGGAGCGTCAAGCTGGGCCGTGACCTTGGCACCAAATTGGAAATCGCCCGGGGCCTTTCCGCTGGCGAAACCGTAGTCCGCAACCCCTCCGACGGTCTGCAAGAAGCGCAGACAGTTTCGGTTCAGAAGTAAAGGATTCCTCTCATGAAACGCGTCTTCGTGCTGGGCTTTCTGGCCCTGATGCAGCTCCCTGCCCAAGAAGCCAAATTGTACTTGAGCCTCAGTGATGCCATCGAGATGGCGCTCAAGAATAACCTCGATATCGACCTCCAACGGGAGAATCTGCGGATCGCAAAAACCGATACCCTGCGAGCCCGCGCCGGGGCCACGCTCCGCGGCGTGAGCCTCGCCGTGCGGGAAGGCCCCAATGGCTTGGGTAGCCCAATTCCAGGGCAGGCCGGGCGCGCGGGTGGCAGCGACGTGCCCGCCCTCGACCGGCTCACCGGCCCTGGCACTTTGACCGACCTTTCGATCCTAGGTTCAGTGCCGCTGGCTACCGGCGTCGCTCCAGTGAATCGCGACATCGACTGGAACAGCTCGATCGGCGTCGATCACCGGAGCGTGCCGCAGGCCTCGCCCTTCTTTGCCGGCGCCGATGCGACCAACTCGAATAGCGCAAACTTCTCGACCAACATTGCCCAAGGCTTCTCGACCGGTGCGAGGCTGGCCGCAAGCTTCGATCTGGGACGGCTGTCGAACAACAACCCCTGGCAGAGCTACAACCCCTATCTCAGCTCGACTCTAGCCCTGAGTCTGACCCAGCCCTTGCTGCGCGGCTTTGGACGGACGGTGAATAACCGCTACATCCGGATTGCGAAGAACAACGAGGCCGTCGCCGATCATGTGTTTGAGCAACAAGTGATCGTCACCATTTCGGCGGTGGTTCGCCTGTACTGGGATCTCGAAAGCCTGCGCCAGGACATCCAGGTTCGCGAGGAAGCCTTGAAGTCTTCGCAGCGCCTGCTTGAGGACACGCAAGCATCGCTCGAGGTGGGCAAGAGCGCCTCCATTGACGTCACCCGGGCCCGAGCCGAACTCAGCCGCCGCGAGCGCGATTTGAATGTCGCCCGCTCGCTGGTGCGCCAGCAGGAGCTAGTGCTGCTCGACTATCTGACCCACGACAAGCAGCGCGCCACCGAGGTGATCACAACCGACCATGCCAAGGTGGAGACTCCTGATCTGAAGGACTACTCCGATACAGCAATTGAGGAGCGTCCCGACCTGCGCCAGGCCCGTCTGCAGATTGAGAACGCCGGCATCAGCTTGAAGGGCAGCAAGAACGCGCTGTTGCCTTCTGTCGATCTGGTGGCCCGCGTCGCAAACAACGGTCTGGGTGGCGACCTGAACGGCAACGGCGGCGAGTTGACGCCAAACGGCACGCCGCGCATGGTGAATCCGATTTTCCTCGACGGGCTCGGATCGGCCTTGGGCCAGGTATTCCGCCGCAACTATCCGGATTACGGAGTGGCGGTGAACGTATCGGTACCGATTCGCAATCGCGCGGCAAAGGCCGATGTCGAGCGCGATCAGTTTACGGTGCGGCAATCGGAAATCCGCTTGCGCCAGCTCGAGAAGCAAGTGCGGCTCGAGATAGCGAACGCGCAGATTGCGTTGGAGCAGGCGCGGGCCAGCTACGAATCGGCGCAAGCAGAAGAGCAGTTTGAGAAGCAGGCGGTGGACGCCGAATTCGAGAAGCTCGAAGCCGGCGCCACCACTCAGGCTTCGGTGATTCAGCTCCAGCGCGACCTAGCCCAAGCCCGCAGCGCGTCGGTGACCGCTTTGAATGGCTACATGAAAGCCAAGCTGTCCTTCGACCGCGCCACCGGACAGGTACTACGCAACCATAATGTCAATATCGCGTCTATTCGATAGAGTAGAGACACCACGATGGATACGGCCCTTCCCCTTACGCAGCACCGCGGCAGACCCCGCTCGGAAGCGGCCAATACAGCGATCCTCGACGCGACACTCGAGTTACTGGAGACCACCTGCTACAACAACCTCACCATTGAGGCGATTGCGCAGAAGGCCGGAGTGGGCAAGCCAACCATCTACCGGCGCTGGAAGACAAAGGCCGCTATCGTGAGCGAGGCTTTTGTCGAAAATGCTTCGAAGATGATGCCGCTACCCGAAGACCAGGGCTCATTTGAAGCGAATCTGCGGGCCCTCCTTTATCTATTGGCCGAACGGTTAGAAACAAGCATCGATGGCAAAGTGCTGCGGGGACTCGTGTCGGAATCGCAACTTGATGACGAAAGCAGCGCCGCCTTTCTCGCCTTTATCGAGAGCCGCCGCGAGGTGCTGCGCGACATGATCGTGCGGGAATGCCAGCGCAAACAAAAGGAATGCCGTCTCGACATGGAGACCCTGGTCGATGAGATCTACGGCTCTGTGATCTATCGTTATCTCTTGCGACGCCAGCCGCTCAATGAGAGCTTTCTTGAAGCGCATATCCGATTCGTGATGAATTCATTGGCATCCTAGGGGAATGATCGACGTCACGCTCGCTCTTCTGTTTCTGGCGGCAGCGCCCGATCCACAGCCTGGGATCAGCGAGGCACTGGCCGCCGAGAGAGCACGGCGCATTCGTGACATTCATTACGAGTTACACCTCCAAGTTCCCGCCCAGCGCGAGCAGCCGATTGTGGGCACCGCAAAGATTCGCTTTTCCCTGCAGCAACCCGAGCAGCCCGTGGTGCTCGACTTCGCGCCCGGAGCCGACCACATTCTGAGCGTCAGCGTTCCTTATCGATGGGTGAACGGCCATCTGGTGTTGCGCAAGGGCGCCGAGCCGATTGAGATCCGTTTTCGCGCCGGGGATGCGCCGCTCAATCGCAATCCAGACTACTTCTATTCATTGTTTGTACCCGCCCGGGCTCACTTTGCGATTCCCTGCTTTGATCAGCCCGATTTGAAGACCCGCTTCTCTGTGACGATGCAGGTGCCTGCGGGCTGGCAGGCCATCAGCAACGCGGCCCCCGGCGTGGCAACCGAACCTCTGCCCACCTATCTCCTTTCTGTTGCCGCCGGCAAGTTCCAGGTGGAGCAATCGGGCCGTCTGCGGCTCTTCCATCGCGAGACCGATCGCAAGAAGGTGGATCGCAATCTGAAAGCGATCTTCGAGCTGCATGAACGGGCGATCCGTGCGATGGAAGAGTACACCGGCCTCCCTTATGCGTTTGGCAAGTTTGATTTTGTGGCGTTGCCCGCCTTCCAGTTCGGTGGCATGGAGCATCCCGGCGCGATTGACTATAAGGCCGAGTCGCTCTTTCTGGACGAGAGTGCAACGCAGCAGCAGTTATTGGGTCGGGCCAGCCTGATTGCACATGAAACGGCGCACATGTGGTTTGGCGACCTGGTCACGATGAAGTGGTTTAACGATGTGTGGTTGAAGGAAGTGTTTGCCAACTTCATGGCGGCAAAGATCGTGAACCCTTCCTTTCCACAGTTGAATCATGAGCTGCGCTTTTACCTGTCGCACTATCGCACGGCCTACGATGTCGATCGGACAGCGGGTGCGAATGCGATCCGGCAGCATCTGGCCAATCTGAACGATGCCGGTTCGATGTACGGTCCGATCATCTATCAGAAGGCTCCGATCGTGATGCGCCAACTGGAAGCCTTGCTCGGCGAGACGAAGTTTCGCAATGCGCTGCGTGTGTATCTGAAGCGTTACTCCTTTTCGAATGTAACCTGGGATCAGTTGATCACGATCCTCGATGAACAAACGCCGGCCGATCTGAAGACCTGGAGCAAGATCTGGATCGATACGGCGGGACGGCCCCCAGCCGGCAAAACAAAGAGCTATGGCCACTTCGTACTGCCCGATGGCTATGGCAGCTATACGCTCGATGCACACAGCCGGACTTATCTGCTGGCGCATCTGCCCGAGATCCCCGACGCGCTGACGCGGGCCATTGCCTGGGGGACTCTTTGGGAGAACATGCTCGATGGCAAGGTCGCAGAGCGCGACTTGCAGTTGCTCGCATTGGCCTGGCTGCCACGCGAGAGTGACGAGTTGAACATCCAACGGACACTGACGGACTTGACACGTCTGAGCCTCTGGAATCGGGAGCCGCGTGTCGAGACGCTGCTGCGGGAACGGATCGAAACAGCGCCGAGCCGCAGCTTGAAGGCCGCTTACTTTGAGGCTTACAGCAGAACGGCGAGCAGCCCGGAAGCAATGGATTGGCTGACTCGGGTTTGGAAGAAGGAACTACTGATTCCCGACTTGCCGCTGGCAGAGAATGACTCAATTGCCCTGGCGTCTGAGTTGGCGCTGCGCGGCATTGATGTGCGGCAGCAGCAGTTGGCGAAGATCCAAAATCCCGATCGAAAGGCGGAGTTTGCCTTTGTACTGCCGGCGCTTGATGCGGACCCGGCAGTGCGGGCTCAATTCTTCCGGAGCCTGCTCGATCGGAAGAACCGGGCACATGAGTCCTGGGTCCTCGATGCGCTTCGCTACCTGCATCATCCAAGCCGGGCGAAGGCGAGTGAGCCTTTCCTATTGCCCAGTCTTGTGGTGCTGCAGGAGATCCAGAAGACTGGGGACATTTTCTTCCCGCAACGGTGGATCAGCACAACGCTGCGGGGGCATCGGGATCGCGAGTCGGCTACCGTGGTGCGGCGCTTTCTTGCTACGTTGCCACCCCACTACCCTGCCCGCTTGCGGCTGACAATTCTTGCGGCTGCTGATGAGTTGTTTCGCTTTAGCGCTCGATAAATTAGTGCTTCGCTGCAACTTCGAGCAGGATGTTGGTAATCATCTTGAGTCCAGACACGAGCGAAGCGACGGGAATCCGCTCGTCGTTGCCGTGCATCCGCGTGAGGTCTTCCGCGGTGATCGGATACGGGTAGATTCCATAGACAGGAATGCCGCGGGAGCGCCAGGCATAGGCGTCAGTGCCCGCCTGAAAGAGATAGGGCGTGACCTGCGCTTCGGGATAAGTCTGCTTTGCGTGCTTCGCAACAGCAAGGTAGAGCGCTGAACTGAGTGGCGATTCCGGCACCGTGGGGCGCTTGGCTGCTGCGACAGCGGCCTGTTGCTGCTCGGGCGTCATGACGGCATTCGAGAGGCGAGTGGTTGCTTCGAGAACCTCCACCTGTGGGTCATTGACGAGGGTTTGGATCTCGTCGATGAGTTCGCCAATCGTGGTACCAGGGATGACGCGAAAGTTCAGCGTCGCATCCGCGGAGCCAGGGATGACATTGCCGCGAAAGCCTGCATTGAGGAAGGTGGGCGCGATGGTGTTGCGCATGATGGCGTGGAGGAGCGGGTTCTGGGAGATGGCCTTGTCGGCTGCGGCAAGCTTAGCCGGATCGGCACCAGCAACAAGATCGTAGAATTGCGTCTTGAGCGGCTCTTCGCTGACATCACCGAGAGTCTTGAAGAAGAGCTTGGTCGAGTCATTCAGCCTTGGTTTCGTGTCGTAGGCGCCGACTTTTGCAAGGGCACGGGCAAGACGGAAGATCGCGTTGTCCGCAAGCGGCATAGAGCTGTGGGTCGAGGTGCCTTTGGCGCGCAGGATCAGGTTGAGGCTGAGCTTGTCGGCGGTCGAGACGGAGACGTACTTGACCTTGCGTGTCTTCTCGTCCTGGACGATCCAGCCGCCTTCGTTGAGAGAAAATTCGCAATCGATCTTGTCCCAATGGCGTTCGGCAAGCCAACCCGTGTTGTAGGGGCCGCCTTCTTCATCGGCTTCGGAGAGGAAGATGATGTCGCGATCGAGCTCCCGTTTGCTGCGGGCGATATCGAGAGCCGCTTGCGCAAAGACGGCAAGGCCGCCTTTGAAATCGATGGCGCCGCGACCAATGACATAGCCGTCGCGGATGGTGCCGGCAAAGGGATCGACCGTCCACTTCTCGCGTTCAACGCCAACGACATCAGCGTGCGCCGCCAGAAGAACAGGTTTCTTGGTGCCATTGCCGCGCAGACGGGCGATGAAGTGGGACTTGCCCTTCTGCGGCGTCGCGATGATGTCGACTTCGAAGCCCGCCTGCTTGAAGATCGGCGCGAGGTACTGCGCGAGGAGGTCTTCGTTTCCGGGAGGGTTCGCCGTGTTGCGCTGGATCAGTTCACTGAGGAACTGGGCAACGGGTGGAGCTTGTTGGGCGCTCAGAATGGGAGCGCTGAGCAGGAGCACAAGGAGGATGCGGTTCACTTGCGCCATGTTACAAAAGTGTCGTTTTGGCGTCATTTTTTGCTCTCTAAGTGGTTGGCAGCAATGGAGTTCAGTGCTCCGTAGGTTCGTTCCTTCGTTTTTGCTGTTTGTACGCCATTTGGGCTTCGTTCCGGCGGAGAGATTGGAGGCGCAAGAGGGTACGCTGGAAGGCGCTGGCGAAACGAAATTCGAGTTGTTGCTGGTGGGTGTAGCTCGGCCATTCCGTTTCGAGCTTTTCGAAGGCACGGAGATTGAGATCGGAGATGGATTCGGTGGACTCCGCGGCAACTTCCTCAATCGTTCTGTTCGCACGCTGGTTGAGGAGAGTGGTGAGACGGCGCCGGCGCCAGGCGTTGAGGAGGAGATGATCGACAAGCTCGAGTTCGATGGCGGACTTGGGCTCGATTTCAGCGATGATGTCGTTGGCAAAGTTGCGGAAGACCTCGGCGTCTTCAGTACGGATGACGTAGTTGTGGGAGTATGCCCCGTGGCGGAGCGCGTTAAGGGAGGAGCGGAACTTGCCTTCGGTGGTGCGAGGGCCACGGCTCTTGCGGCCATTCGCGCGGCGGGCTTCGACTTGAGCTTCGGTGATCATGGCGAAAACCTCAATTCCAATGAAAAAGCCCGGGACTTTGCGGGTCCCGGGCTGCGAAGAAGGGCGGGGATCGCCTTCGGGAACATCGTAGCAGTGGGTCTGGGAGAGGGAACGCGGGAGGAGCACCAGGTTATTGAAAATGGAGGAGAAATAAATTGCGGGATTTACTGGGTGGAGGGGAGCTGTCCATCGTTTTGTTGAGGCTGTTCTTCTGATCAATTGATCTTGACCGTCACCGAAAGATCAAGAAACTGTGTGAGCGTGCCACTTCGGGTATTGATCCGGATCGCATCAGAGGCTTTGGGAGTAGCAGCATCTGACCGGACGGTGAGAGTGGTGGTCACCGAAGAGGCAACCGTAGCCGGAGCAAAGGTTGCTGTCAGACCCGGCGGCAAGCCCACTGCAGACAATGCACTAGAAGACGCGAGACCTTCTGACCTTCCTCGACAGGAAAATCGCCGAGGCGTAACCTATGGCCGCATGAGGTAGCCTGATCTCACCAGATGCCAGCAACGCTTCGTGTCCGAAGACCATCTGCTAAATACAGCTCACCGTTCTGTACGACGGAAGAGTCCCGCCCTCATCCAAGTGGTATCACCGGGACTCTTCGTCTCCATCTTTTCTGTCCACCTCCGGATTAGGCGCAATACTTGCACGCCAAACAGAGACACCCTTCCAGGCCACAACCGCATACAGTACAGCATTCAACACAATCGCGCCAAAAACAAATGGGCCAGGGCCCACTCCTGGAACATTCCATAGGAATGGCGCGAGCAAGTAGGGAGGACAGATTAGAAGCCATCTCACAAACCAAGACAGCAATATTCAATAATGTTTTGGAAAGATGAATTCGGCACGCGAACTCAGCGATGCCCAGTGGGCAATCTTAGATCCATTGATACCGGAGCCTCCCCGTCGCAAGGATGGCCTTGGCCGGCCGTGGCGTGCTCGACGGGAAGTACTGGGTGGGATTCTCTATATCTTGCGCACCGGAGCAGCCTGGGCCGATCTGCCCGAGAGGTATCCACCTTACCAGACCTGCCACCGCAGATTCCAGCAATGGGTCAAGTCTGGGGTGATGAGAGGCATACTGGAAGCGTTAGCCGAAGACCTTCGCACTCGAGGTGGATTCGATGTCCGGGAGGCCTTCATCGACGGAAGCTTTGCTTCCGCTAAAAAAGGGGCCTGGAGTCGGAAAAACCAAGCGGGGCAAGGGGACCAAGATCATGGCAGTGGCAGACAGCAACGGTCTTCCTATCGCCGTTTGCACGGAAAGTGCTACTCCACATGAAGTGATTTTGGTCCAGAAAACTCTGGCCGAAATCTTCGTCGCTGAACCCATACAACGGCTGATTGGTGACAAAGCTTATGACTCTGAAAAACTGGATCACGAGCTTGCCGAAACCGGAGTCGAGATGATTGCGCCACACCGGCGCACTTGCAAGAATCGTACGCAGGATGGCCGGTCTCTTCGTTGCTATCGACGCCGCTGGAAAGTCGAACGGCTCTTTGCCTGGCTTCAGAACTTCCGCCGCCTCGTCACTCGCTACGAATACTCTCTCGATAACTTCACAGGTATGCTTCACCTTGCCTGCTCTATGATCATTCTTCGCTGTTTATGAGATGAGCTCTAAACCGCGTGAAGCATATAACTCTTGAAGACTATGAGTGTAAGACTATTGATGACTCTGGATACATGGCGACGTACTCAAAACTTAAAGTGATCACTTACCAAACAAAACTTTTTGAGGACAATGATATCGCTTTGACTCGTTCTGCTTCTGGCTTTCCTGGTGCCTCTGAGTTTCTCTACGCATTAGTCGGGGAGCCGTCTCCGCCCTTGACTTCGGGGAGTCGATTGTCTTTTGGTGCGAATCATGGCTCAATTGCTCAGAAGAAGATATTCTTGGAGATATACAAAGAGATCAAAAATATACTGTCGAATAAGAATTAGTCATGCGGAAGAGCGTTATCCTCGTTATCGGTGTATGCCTCCTTTTAAGCTGCAGGGAGAGTCAAGTTGTTCTCAAGAGTTCCAACGCCCCGGCCAGCATTCCAGGAAGTTCTAGAAAATTCCAAGAGCTTCTAAGCGGCCGCCTTCCCATGGCTTTCCGACAGCCAACAGCTCTGGTAGTGGAACA
The DNA here is from genome assembly GCF_000702445.1 of Bryobacter aggregatus MPL3. Lineage (NCBI taxonomy): Bacteria > Pseudomonadati > Acidobacteriota > Terriglobia > Bryobacterales > Bryobacteraceae > Bryobacter > Bryobacter aggregatus. The sequence goes on along the minus strand of NZ_JNIF01000003.1, from coordinate 2,304,095 downwards.
TAAAGAGACTCCTACATGCCGTCGGCGTTTTCCGGGGCTATCGCTCGGCCTTGCAAGCACTTGCCAATGTGGGTCTCGCGCCGCCTCCATGTGGATGTTATCCACATCCCCACAGCCTCAGTTCCATCCCGCCGGTAGTGGAACATAAAGGAGCCTACGGAGCCCCATGGGTATTTTCGAGGTTATCCCGCACGGACTCAACCACTTGGGCATACGGGTCCCAAGCCTCTGGCATACGGAGACTATCCGTATGCCAGAAGCGCCACGCTCGGGCTGACGTCTCTCCGGATTTTTCAGCCGCTGAAAGCGGCTTCCGGGAACTTTTGGTTATGCTCGGTTACCGGACGGTAACCTGTTGTCCGCGTGTGGCTTGCGCGATTCCCACGGCTTCCCGCTTCGCCGCAAGGTTATACGCGCCGGTAACCTGTTGCTTCTGCAAGAGGCCTCTTCACGCCGATTCCCGCGAACCTGTTGATTCGAAGTGGTTACTCCGTATAAACCCTACTCCGATGACTGCCGACTGTCCGTATCGCCTGATCCACCATCAACTGAATCTCCGCCCAACATCTCCGCAGGCACAAGGTACCGATAGTATTTTGGCTGCTCAATCATGTGGTACAGAACTCTTCGGAAGACTTCGCCAATGTCCAGAAGTGCGCCAGAGACCTGGTTAGAAGGGAGTCCACCTCCAGCCAGCCGCGGTAGATCTGATGCAAGGAATTCACGCATCAGCTTCTCCAATTCGGCAAGAGAATCTGCCAACGCCCAGGCCTCTTTATGCTCGCCAGCATCAAACCGCGTCACGTCCGGGGACTCTGCGAGAAGCGCAGCCAGCTGCTTGACGCGTTCAACCGAGGTCAGGATTTCGTTTCCCTTGAATACGCTCATGGATTCTTGGACAACCAATCAGTCGCAGCCTTGATAAGGCCCTTGACATTTCTGATTGTCCCCTCTACCTGACTGGTGTAACCACCTTCGGCGCGATAGCGAACAAGCTTTTCCTCATGTTCTGCAAGTGCCTTGAGTTGCCCGCGCAGAAACTTCTCAACAGCTTTCCTTCCCCCTTGCGCAGCAGTCCGGCTTACCGCGCCAAGGTGCCCCGGCGTTGGTGCAATCTCTGGGATAATTCGCCCCAACGATTGTAGTTCGGCATACCCGAGTCGCCCCGCAAGTTGCATTCCACCGTAGCCAACCGCGGCAGAAGCAATGTAGAACGCCGCAATGTTCTTTGGCTCGGTCACCGGACTGGCGATCTGTCCGGCGCGCTGTAGAGCCATCAGGCCAGGATCTGACCCAAGACCATAGGAAGCAGAGGTCCGGTTGGCCCCGTCTGTCGTTCCAGTAAGGATCAAGGATCCGTGTGCAAACCGAGCCTGCGTGACCGTACCATCTACCCAATAGCCGCCAGTCTTCCCGCAGTCCTGCGAAGTGTTCTGGTTGTTGATGCTGTCGACGCCATTTCCGCCGCTGTTCACGTACACGCAGTCGTTGCCGGTCGGATCAGTAAAGATCAGCGGATTGTTGCGAACGTAGCTGTATAGATTCCAACTCTGCGGGTCTCCAGGCTGCTGATCGAGCAACGGAACATCGGGACTGGTGAACCGCCCCATGGCCGAACTCATATAGCGTGCTCCGAAGAAGTCCAGGCCCGTCTCTGCATCCCGTTCCTTGCCGGAACAACAAGGTCTGGCGCTTGAATCGTACAAGCATCCCGGCAACCCAGGTGCGATCAGTACGTTAGCGGCGGAATCAGCCCGGTGCGAGACCAGCGCAAAGTTGGCGACCCCCAGATGCGGTTTTTCGGCTACGAGCGATGATCTTGGGATGTTCGCAAAGACGGGAAGACAGACGGCGGCTAAAACAAAAAGCTGCGCCGTTGCTTTAGCCGCCTGGATCACTGCGGCCATTTTACCGTGTGGGTGGGGTGGATGTGTTTACACTTCCGGGTCTTCGTCGTTCTCATCATCGAGCGCAGCGAACACGTCGGCGGCATCCGGGCTGGCGCTCTTCGTCGTCGGTCGATCCTTCGTGAGCTTCGCCGGGTGCGTGGCCCGGTGGATTTCCTGAAGCTGGCGGATAGCGACGTGCGTATAAATTTGCGTCGTCTTCAGATCGGCGTGGCCGAGCATCGCCTGGATGAAGCGTGTGTCTGCGCCGCCTTCGAGCATCAACGTCGCCATCGTGTGCCGGAACATATGGCACGATCCCTGCTTGTTGATCTGTGCCGCCTTCACGTACATGCTCACGAGTTCGGTGAGGTAGTCGAGCGCAAACGGTTCGCCACTATTCGACAAGAAGACGAAGTGCTCGTCAGGTTCGCTCACCAGTTGCGTGCGGGACTCGTCCAGGTATTTGCGTACCCAAGCCGCCGCCCGATCACCGAACGGGATCATGCGATCCTTCTTGCCCTTGCCTTGGCGGATGGTCATCGTCGAGCGTTCGAGGTCAAGGTCCCACAGTTTCAGTTGCGCCAGTTCCAGACGCCGTATCCCGGTCGAGTAAAACGTCTCCAGGATTGCCCGATCACGCAAGCCCAGAGGATCATGGATGTCGGTCTGCAACATGATCTGCTCGACTTCCGCCGCCGACAGCACGGCCTTCGGCAAGCGTTGCGCCAGCCTGGGCAGTTCCAGTTCCGATGCCGGGTTATGCAGGATGTGATGATTCCTCGCCATCCACCGGAACCAGACACGCAGCGGCACCAGTCGATCATGCTGTGCGTTGAAGCCGAGCGGTTGGCCGTTCTTCTTGCGGTAATGGAACACGTAGCGCTGATAGGCTTCGAGCACCGTGCGAGTCACTTCCACTGGCTCGGTGATGCCACGGTCGGCCACCCATTCGAGGAAGAAGCCGATATGCACACGCCGCCCTTTGATCGTGTACTCAGAGTAGTTCTTCAAGCGCAGGTCTTCGAGATGTTTTTCCATCAGCACGGCCAGCAGCGTGGTTGGCTGCTCGGCAGGTTTGCGAGGCTTGCGGACACGAGCCATCAGCGGACTCCCGCATGGTTACGGCGATGTGCGGCTACGACCGGATTTTCACCGATTCCCACAGAAGTGCTGTTTTCGTGATTTTGAGCAAAAACGCCATTTGCGCCAGTATCCATAAGGGTTTCAGCGCCCCGCCACCCCGCCGTCACCCCACCGTTTTGGCCCCGTTTTGACCCCGCTAACTGGCCTTCCGGGTCCGTCAGGTTGGAATCGTACACATCGATCAGGCCGGGAATGTGCGGCTTCGATGTGTTGTCGCCACGCTCGAAGACAAGCTCATAAACGAAGCTCTGGCCCCGGCCACCACGATGCGCCAGCAGGTATTCCATCTCCTGCAAGCGGTCCATGTGGATGCGAACCTGCGTGGCGCTCCAGCCTGTATGATGGCGCACGTCACGGCGGCTAAAACGAAAATCATTCCGCTCGATCTTGAGTTGTTGGCATTGCGCCGTCACCATCTCATCGATCAGCAGCAGCATCCGGCGTGTCTCTGGGCGCAGTTCATCGAGCGAACGGCCCATCGCCTCCGACACCAGACGATTGGCGATGGCGATGTCACCCGGCGTGACTTCGATGTATTCCAGCGTCTTCCCACGCCACGTAGTGCTGCGGATCGGGCGCTGATGCTGGTGCAGAAGCGCCACCGCACGAATGAGCGTCAGGTACTTCATGTGATCCCGGCGTGTGCGTGTGAGGCTGTCGGGGAAGGTGAGTTTTTCGGCGTAAGGATTCACGACGGCGATGGGCTTCAGCAGCCGTTGGGCGTTCTGGTGCAGCCGGATCAGTTCCCGCCGCTCCTGCCGCTTCATCAAGCCTTCGAGCGTCTGGGCTTCTCTTTGCAAACGATGGATCGCTTGCGTCTGCTCCCGATCCGCATTCACCGAAAGCACCAGACAACGGTTCAACAGTTCCTCGTCGATGTCGATGGCTGTGGTCGTGAGGAACATCATCACCGGACCTTCGACCCGATATTGCTGCGTGACGAGTTTGCCTGTCGCCGGGTCTTTTCCTGTCGATGCAATGGTGAGCACGCCTTCACTTTGCAGCAGCTTCAGTGCATACGATGCTCTCGATGCGCCTTCCTCTTCCACGATGGCGAGAACCTTGTGTTTCAGGTCCGTCTCGCCCATGTAGAAGAGCGACTGCCCGGTCATGGCCGAGTATTGGATGCGTTCTTCTTCTGGCACGAACGCCAGCACCATGTCCATCAGCGAAGATTTGCCAGCAGCGGAAGAAGACTGCACCACCACGGCCAGCGGCGATTCCAGATGCCGGGAGATGACGGCCAGATAGCCGATGAGCTTGTTCGATTCCTCACCCACCAGGCCGCATTTGCCGAAGTCGTCGAGGATGCGGTCGAGCAGCTTCGGGTCTTTCAGCAAGACCAGCGCCTCATTGCGGTCTTCCTCGCTCATCTGGACGTCCTGCGGAGCGGCTTCGAGGGTTTTGCGTATCTGCTCGTCCCGTAGTTCTTCGAGTTTCAGGAACACCCGGCCCAGGTCTTTGCGAAGGATGTCTTCTTTCAAGCCAAGCTCTTCGGCGGCACGCTTGAGGAACGCAGCACGCTGGCGGTCGGCGTAGAGATCGAGCGTATCGACGTGGAACTCATCCTGCCTGGACACGAGTACGTTGACCTTCATCAGATCGTGCGAGAGATTCTTGCCCAGGCCACGGATGCGGAAGCGGCGGTCGCCATGCCGCATCACGATTTCATCGTTGGCCGCAGAGACCGAGACCACTTCGATATCGAGTTCCGCCGCCATCGGGATCACTGGCGCTGGCGCTTCGTTGACGATAGGTACGGCCACTGGCTGAGGCGCTTGCGGCGTGGGTTCCGGCGCACTCGCTTTTTCCTTAGCCGCTGGCCGCTTCTTCACCGCTCCCCACCACTCGGCCTTGTTCAACAACACCGCAAGACTCTGCTCGGCTGGCACGACCTTCCGGGCGTATTCATTGGCGTCCATGCCTTTCGGGAACAGCACCCGGTGCGACGTGATGCCGAGCTTGTCGAGTTCTTCTTTTAGCCGCTCTGCCGCCGCATCTCCAGCTTCATCCCGGTCGTAGGCGATCCACACGCTGCGAGTGCCGTGCTTCTGGAATGCGGCCCGGTGATCGTCAGTGAAGCCGTTGACGCCATACGAGCAGGTCACGTTGCGGAACCCGGCGCACCAGAATGTCAAGGCGTCGATGATCGATTCGCACAGGATGATTTCCTTCGAGACCACCAGCGCCTCTTCGTTGAACACGCCTCGATGCGGCCCCGGCAGATACAGGTGCAGCGGCGTTCCCTCACGCAGCCCTAGCGTGATCTTGCGCCCATACATGCCGAGCACTTCACCAGCCAGCGAGAAGAACGGGAACACCACCGATCCGTTCATGTGCTCGTGGCCGCTCTCGGCACGCAGGATGCCCAAGCGCTGCAAGCGTCCACGCAGATCGGCCCCGGCCTTGCGGTTCTTATCCGGCAGCGTCAGGCCGAGCTTGCGGTTGGCGAAGCCCAGTTTGAAGTGGCCGACCATCTCAGCATTCGTCAGGCCCCGGCTCTCCAGATACCGCAGCGCTTCCGGCGATTCCTTCAGTGTCTTGTGATAAAACTCGACCACGCTCAACAACGTCTGCGGATCGTCGGCGTCCGCACCAACCGGAGATTCGAGCTTCGCCGTCGTACCCTTCTTCACCACATGAGCTTCGCCAGCGGCTAAAGAAGGATGATCGGCTTTGAGTAATTCAACAGCGTGCCGGAAGCTCACGCCTTGCGTTCGCATGACCCAATCAATCGCAGAGCCACCGATGTTGCACTTACCCAGGCAGTGCCACAGATTCGTTTTCGGCGACACCACCAGCGATGGCGTCTTGTCGTCATGGAACGGACACCGCCCGATCAGTTCCGCCCCATGCCGCTTCAGTTCCACGCCGAAGCTCGTGACCAAGCGTTCCACGCTGATCTCGCTCTTTAGCCGCTGGATTTCGTCGTCCGGGATACGTGCCATCGAAAACGGCCTCCTTCCAAAAACCTGTCAAGTGGGGGAAGCAAAATAGATACGCTCACAAGAATAGCGTATGATACCGTAAGATACAAGAAGCCACGTTTTTCGCCTTTACACTGGCTCTGGTATGCCTCGTGCTTCGAGATTGAAACTTGATCCCATCGACCTGGGTGGCGAGACCATCGGCCAGCGCCTCGCCCGTCTCCGCAAGGAGCGGGGATTCACCCAGGTGGAGTTGGCCGAGAAGACTGGACTGGTGCAAACGCTCGTCACTGACTACGAGTGCGACCGCTTGCGCCTTTCAGCGGAGATGGCGATCCGCTTCGCTCAGGGCTTGGGCGTGACGATGGACGAGTTGCTGCAACCGGAAGGACCCAAGACTACCCGCAAGCCTTCCCGCAAGGTCCTACGCCGTCTGGAGTTGATTGAGAGCCTTCCTGATCGGCAACAGGAAACACTCTTACGCACGATTGATACTTTTCTGGAAGCTGCGGCCCTGAAGTCGGCCAGGAGGTAAGCGCCGGATTTTCCCGACCGAGCAGAAGGCCGGGTCGATCTAAGACGCTTCGGGATGGGTACCCTTTTTCGGGATTTACTGTGGTTTCTTGAGCCAGTCCCGCAACAGCGACTCGACCAGGGCGCTGAACTCGCCGCCTTGCTCGAACAACCGGGCCTTCACTTTGTTCCGCACGTCCTGATGAATGTACACGCTCATCTGCTTGTACGCCGGGTCGCTGTGCTTGGCTCGTGGTCTGCCGACTGTCTTCTTCGCCGGGACAGCGGCTTTCTTTACAGCCTTGACTGGTGCTTTCGCCATCGTTCCAAGGTTATCAGGAAACCGCCATTCTGCGTACCCGGAATGTAGTCACGACCATGCCTACACGAGTTCTATTGACTTAGCTTCCGTTTAGTCGCTATTCTGGGTACGCAGAATGGCGAAACGATTCCAAGGCAACCGGGCGCTCTGCTACGTGAGGGTTTCCACCGTCGAGCAATCGAAGTTCGGCTTCTCGCTCGACGCCCAGGAAGATCGCCTTCGTGCCTACTGCCAGATGGCCGGATTGGAAGTGATGGAGTTGGTGCGTGAGGAAGGCGTCTCGGCCAGCATCCCTTTGGCGAAGCGTCCTGCCGGGGCGAAGCTACTTGAGTGGATGAACAACGGTGTCGGCCATGTCGTCTGCCTGAAGCTCGACCGATTGTTCAGAGACGCCGAAGACGCCCTGCGCCAAACGAAAGCCTGGGACAAGGCGGGAGTCTCGCTGCACTTGGTGGACATGGGCGGTCAGTCGTTGAGTACGGGTTCAGCGATGGGCCGGATGTTTCTCACGCTGATGGCCGGATGCGCCGAACTGGAACGCAACCTCGTGGCCGAGCGCACCGCCTCCGTGCTGGCCCACAAGAAGCAGCAGGGCAAGGTCTACAACCACACGCCCTTCGGCTTCGAGCGTGCCGGGGATCGCCTCGTGGTCGCCGCCGCTGAGATGGCGATGGTACGCCTGATGCACGAGCGCCGGGAAGACGGCTGGAGTCTCGCCATGATCGCCGACGCCTTCAACGCCGATCACATCCCCGGCAAGAACGGCGGCAAGTGGTATGGCCGCACCGTGAAGAACATTCTGGAAAATTCGCTGTTTCAGATGGTCGCCGGGAACGAAGCGTCGTGACCCTGCTGCTGGTGGAAGGTCCGCCAGTTTGCAATGGCCTCTTCCGCTTCCTCACCGTGCAGGTAAAGCGGGAGTTGGTCTTCGTCGGTGAAGACGATGGTCATGGCCGCACGCCTGTCGTCGGTCTTTGGCTGGCAGTGAAGGCGGCAAACCGCTTCCGGGTTGATGTAGTCGTTCTCGGTCAGTCGGATCGGGATCATGTTTGTTTCCTCTTCTGCATTTAGCCGCAGGAAACTTTCGGCCCTGGCGGATCGCCGTTTCGCATCCGCCGCTCTCTCCCGATCCGTACACCCCCAACCCGGCTTTCGCCGCTTTCCGCCACCTGCCGCCGATCCCGTCTATCCCCGCCCCAAAATATTTTCACTTTCCCGGCCACAAAATATTGTGTCTATCCCTGATATGCACAATCTGTTGTGGTCGGAGACGCATCTTCAGCACCGCCCAAAGAATCGCTGCTTCTACATATCAACGTGGACTTCGGTTCATGTCCTCCACGGTCGGGAGTAATTGACGGCAGCGTGGAATCAGGACGGCTCTACTGTGGGACGTAGACGAAGAGCCTGGGCGCAGCTAAATCGGGATGCCCAAGTCTGCCGCTGGCTGAGTTCACCAGCGTTAAGTTGCCGAGACCTCTGACGACTCAGACGATCAGAGGAGAGCGATGGGCCAGTACGCATGACCTTTCGAGTCTCTATGCCGAGTTCCTTGAGGACTCGTGCCAGCATAGAGACTCTAAACCAACCGCATGATGATGACAATGAGACTGCCGAAGGCGTCGTGAACGAAGTGAACGACTACTTCAAGAACGACGTTGCTGAAGCAACGTCCATGCTTCGCATGGTTCCTCTTTTGCGTACCTGCAATGGTAAATACCAACAGGAACCATCATGGACTCTTTGCTCACCAACCTCGCCGACGAACTCCTCGTCCAAGACATCACCGAACCAAGCGCCGTTCTTGGCTCTCTTTCAGACGACGATCTCCAAGCCGCCTGCGATCACATCCTCGAACAGTTCGCCCTGGAACTGCTGATCGGCGCTCACGAAAATTCGGACTGGTTAGATGGCAAGCTCGTCATCGACGCCAACCACGGCCCCATCCATCTCCTGCAAGCCGCCTTCTACGCCGTCAAGCTCGAAGTGCGGCGACGAGGTTTTCTCGGCGGCTGCTTACGCAATAGCGTTTCCTGCTGACCACGCTCACTTACTCTTTATCAGCGGCGACGCCGCTTCCGCAGAAGCCACAAGATCGGCGAGACATCCCCCGCAGTCAGAGATTTCCGTAAGAGCCTTCCAAAACTCGGTCTCGTTCAAATCATCGTTTCCGCTGATACGCTTGAACATCCGTTTTGTGAGCCGATGCATCACTTCATTCAGCGCACGAAGTCTGTTCGGCTCTGATACCCCAGAAGTTCCAGGCTCGTATGTGTCACGCCCTCGAATCGTCAACTCAAACGCCACTTTCGCAAGGAATGCATTCTTTGCTTCCGGCGCTGCGTCTTCAAGCTCACCTACGAATGCCAACCCGTTAGGTTTGTCGTCCAGAGTCACTTCAGGACCTCTCTGGGCAGTGAGTTCACGTCCACTCCACGTTCCATCAGAACCTTGATGCGATGATTTCCGTCCATGACTCGCCCATCAGGCTTCACTTTGAGACCTTCTTCCAAGCCTGGCTTCAAAGTGTCAATGATCTCCTGGGTTGACTTCTTGCGAAGACCATCTAGGATCGTCTTGCTTAACGTTGCCTCGGAGTGGATAAGTCTCAAAGGGGCTTGTGCGCCACCACTTGGACCAATCATCATCGTTCCCACAAGGACTGTTGCAGCGGCAGCTTGGCCGACGAACTCTTTAGTAGTAGGCGTGTTCTCCAACAGCTTTGGACGCTCTTTAAACATCCAGGCGAAGTAGTTGTTGGCGGTGCTGTCTAGCGCAAAGAGCGCATTCAGGACGAATGCCCCAACAGCATTGCCCTTCTTTCCGGTAACTGTCACCGAATTCGTGTTGTTGTTACTGTCGCCAATGGTCCCGCCCGAACAGGGACCAGGAAACAGCCCACTCCCCTCATCCGTGTAGCCACCCGCAGCTTGACTGCATCTGCCAGTGGGGTCGACAAACCGCAGTGGGTTGTTCCGAGCGTAGCTGTACAAATTCCAGCTTTGTGGATTCTTCTCCCACTGGTCCGCAAAAGGAACGTCAGGACTTGTGAAACGTCCTTGGGCGGCACTCATGTAGCGTGCCGAGAAAAAGTCCAGCCCCGTCTCTGCATCCCGTTCCTTGCCGGTAAACATCGCCTTCGGCCGAGCCCCTTCATAGGCCCCACCAGCCACGCCACTCCGGCTCCCCAAGCTCCCCGGCAACACCTCACCAAACGGTGCATAGTCCCACCAGCCTAGTCGCGTACCATTCGCATCCACTCGCAACCGGGTACTGCCCAGATGATCCTGGAACAGATAGTTCCGGCCAGAAGCCTCACTCGTGCCCCCAACCTCATGAATCAACTGCCCCATCGCGTCATACACATACACCGTCGTCTCGAGCCCAGCCGTCTTCTTCACCCGCCGACCTTCTCCATCATACTCATAGGTGCCCTGCACCGACCCCGGGCTGCCTATCAGTTCCACCTTCGTAATCCGGTTCTCCACGTCGTAACGATTCCGCCACGCCCCATAAGGCGATTGGTTTCCAGCTGCATCCGTCTTCGGATCTGTGGGATTACTACCGGTGTCCTCAGCGTAAGCAATTCGATTCGCCGTCGTAAACCATTGCGGGCCAGTCGGAACGCCCGTCTCAATACTCACGCCGTTTGTCCCTCCTGGAACCAACCAACGATTCCCCCACTGGTCATACCCAAACTCCTGACTCCAGTTCGTTCCTTCTGTCACCGTCTTCAGCCGGTTCCACTTGTCGTAGTTATAAGCCTGGTTTGCCGTAAAGCTCCCGAGCTGAATCCCCTGGCTCTTCACATTGCCATTATTACCCGCTGCATCTCCATAACTTAGCGTCAACTTCATCAACGTCGATGAGTTAGCTCCTGCCGTCTTGTACATCGCCAGCATCTCGGACTGACCGCGAGAGTTATAGCTCCACCGCTGCTGCATCGTTCCGTTCTCTAAACGCAAACGCTGCATACCGCCCAAGGCGCTGTAGCCGTACACCGTCGCCGAAGTCTCCGGATCCAATCCGGTCTCCACTGCGGCATAGACGTCCGTGCTCGACGGGCCGCCATTCTTCACCGCTTTCACCCGGCCTGCTACGTCATAACAACTACTCACCAACCGGTCGCTCGGATACTTCTCTGTCTCCAACCCGCCCAGATCGTTATAGATGTACTCCATCGGATAGACGACACCGTTCGTCTTCTGGCTGCTCTTCAACACGCGCCCCAGACCGTCATAATGTAAGTAGCGCTGCTCCGTGCCTCCAGCCACCAGCACTCCCGTCAAACGGCCCTTCGCATAACTTGCCGAATTCACCGGGTCATGAGCATCGTAGAGGAAAGACACGTTGGCTGTTGCAGCCGCTGTACCCGTCACATAGGATCGACTCGAGACACGATTCCACAAGTCATATCCGATTGTGGTCAATGCGCCACGCTGGTCCGACCGGTAACTCAGATTACCATTGTTGTCATAGTCGTAACTGATGAGACCTGTCTCCGGATTGTTCGCACTCAACAGCCAACCCAAAGAATTATATCCAAATGACCGGGATTGAACTCCTTGCGTCACGCTTGTCAAGCTGTCCAGCAGGTTGTATTCATAGGCCGTCAGCGTACTCGGAGACGATGAATCTGCGAGATTCGTATAACCGCTGATCAGCGTATTGTCATTTACCGTCGGGTTTTCTTCTACCTCCTTCAGACGACCGAGGCCATCCTCCTTCATCCGCTTCCACTTCCCGGCGGGATCGCGGGACCATGTCTCGTTCGCGCGATACCCATATCGCTGACTTGCACTTCCCGGAGAGGTCACAGCAACACCACGGCCAAGCCAGTCATACTGCGAGATCGTATACTGCGCACTTCCCGCCTCGCTCGACCGGAATGGGAGCGACTGCCGCCAAGCCCTGCCAGCTCCGTCATACTCCGTTGTGACATCAATGCTTCCGCTCTCTTCAGACGACTTCGCTCGAATGAGCCGCCCAAAGCCGTCAAACACCTGCGTGGAGACGACATCCTGAGTGAGCCCGCAAGAATTCTGACGCTTCGATGTCGTCACGGTACGAACATCGGGATAGCTAAAACTTACCGAATCCGTCGACTTCACATAACTTGTCGGCCGATCGAGAGGATCGTCATAGACATAAGTCGCCTGAATATCATTCAGATCGGTCGCGCTCACCAACCGCCCAAGATAGCGATCATAGGTACCTTTCGTTTCAAACGGCCCCGCTGGCCCACCTGCCTTCGGCACGGGCAGCTTAACCTTCGTCGCAAATGCAAAGGTACTCCCAGTTGCAGGTGCAGTAATAGAGCTGAACGCGTCATCGTATTCGATCAGCGTCTTGCTGCCTCTGGCATCAGTACTTTCAACAACATTCCCCAAGACATCAAAGCGATACGTCATATCCAGCCACGCACTTTTGTCGCTCCGCCAACTGCGGCTTCGTGTCACATTGCCGCGCCTGGTCCGACTGCCGTGATAGCCAACTTCGCGTCCCACGGCATTTCGAGCAATCAGAGACTGTCCACCGTCATACTCGTCATAGACTCGCTCACTCTGAGCAATCGGATTATTACCGGAGTCAAAAAGAAATTCCTTAGTGGGCAAGCTGCGCAGATGATAACTTAGATCGGCATCATAGCGGCCGCCATCGCTCTGGTACTGGATCATCTTCCGTCGTACGCGCTTTCCGCCTAGTCCCGTTCCACAGTTCTGCGCGTCAGCGATCGGCGCAGTTTCCCAGTCCGATTCGCAGCTGTCAATCAGATTGTTATAGGTGTCAAATTCCTGCTCTTGTGTCTTGTAAAGGACCGTGCCCTTCTCTGACATCGTCGTGGTTGCCCGGGTGACTCGCGGACGATCCTCAACCGCCTCGTAGGCCGCTGCAATAGATCCACTGGGGTCATACTGCTTCCACACCTGATCCACCCGCTGAAAATCCTGGCTTGCATCGTTCTCTACTCCCAGGTTCGCGAGTTGGGTCTTTCGGATCTCTTGCCGATACTCTTTACCCTCTCGCCAGAACGGCCATTCGAGCGCACCGTACCAGGATTTCGTTGTCCCGTGAAAGAGGTGTCGTTCCACTCGCAGTCTCGCCTCTGTCGCGTCTTGCAACTCGACACCGACTGCAGTATCAAGAGTGGCAGCCGCGCCGCAGATGCCAACACAGTCAAAGGACTGCCGGGAATAGATCAGCTTGGATTCCAGCAACCCATTAGTCGAAAAACTCCGCCGCTGCATGACGCCGCGGTAAATCGGCCCCTCAGGCCCTTGTCCACCAGAGCAAATCCCTCCGAAGCTTGCCGCCCCAATCGGCCCCCAGTCATACTCAACCTTTCCACCGGTGGGCAGCGTCATACTCGCAACTTCCCCACAACTGTTGTACTTCCACGAGTAGACTCGACTATCGGGTAGCTCCAGCTTCGTGATTCGAGTCTCATTGATCTCCTCTGCGGCATTCCGATAATAGTTGGAAAACGCAGCTCCAATTGTTAACTTACTGAATTCGCTATGCAGCGCAGTCTCTAAGTAACCAGAATGGATTTTAATTTTTCGTTCCGCTCCGTTGTAACCTTTGAAACGAATGCTGCGTTCGAAAGTGCCCGGACTGGTTTCGATAGCCTCATCCATATGGAACACTCGCCCGAGGCTGTCCGTGATGCTTTCCAGGCTTTTGACGTATCCAGGCTCGCCTGGCGTGTACTCCGCAATGGGCGTACCAAAAGTTGTCAGATGTTGCTCCTGTTGCCAACTAGCAGAATCTCGTCCATAGCTTCCATTGGTGAGAAAATTGAACTCGTAGTTCAAAAGAGGACTGTCCACCAGCGCTTCGCCAGGCTGGACATTCGAAGCAGTGCCTGTGGAATACATGCGCAGGTAGGCCATTCGCCCGCGGTAGAGCGCATCACCGGTTCGTGCCGCGTCGGAGCCAATGCTCATCAACCCTGAAACGAGGATGCCAGAGCCCGTCCCCATTGGGCATACACCGGTTGCAAAAGGAGAAGAGCTGTCATTCCTCAAGAAATCCCAAACCTGCAGTTTGTATTGCCCGTTGGTCTGCCTCTGCGCGCGGATCACAACATCGCTATGACCGGCAATACCCACTTGACAGCCGCCAGTCGCACCAGGCTCCGTCAAACGCAGCTCCACATTTCCATTACGAATCGCAACTTGGGGCCCGTTCCCTCCGGCGCTACTGTAGAGGACAGCGGAACTACCCGAAGCTGGCAGTTGAAATCCGTGGATTCTGGTCTCAGCTCTCCAGTCCCGCATTTGTGTCAGGCTGCCCGCTGGTAATGTCGCCGGCAAATTGACCTCAAAGCTCTGCGCGCTTCCAGTGCCAGTATTGAGCACGATGGACTTAGGCCCACCAGAGCTTCTGTATTCGAAGCTCACCTTGTTTCCATTACGGTCCACGATGGAAAGCACAATCCCATTGTCGATGTTGTAGCGCACGCCATTTTTGAACATCACATAGCCTGTCGGCGCGCCTCCGGAGCTATAACCATCTCCCATCGCGTAAGGAGATTCGAACACCTCCGTCGTAAGGACAAGCGTTGCCGCACTGCCGTCCCGGGTAACAAATATGCTGCCGCGATTGTAGGGAGTCTCATTACTAGAACAGACATTCCACGCACGCGGATTCGGCAAGTCTCGCGGGTGGAACTCCATGGCGCCGCCGCCTGGCTGGCTCAACACATAGGTGGTGTACGTATTGGACAGTTGCGGTGATTGTCCGGCACACGCTCCAGCCTTACTAATTCCCTTGCGCTGCAGATATCCGGGTCCAGTACCCGCCGAAAGATTTCCGGCGGGCTCGAGCAATGAAGAATCTGGAAGCGGCTGTGTCGATTCCCAGGCGATGGAGTTCACATCGAGCATCATCGTGTACCCAGCTTCTCCCCGGCCTCCGATGGAGAGGAGCGGCAAGCTTACATTCAAACGCCCATTGAACAGATTGACACTATCGAAATCGCTTAGTGCATAGGAACCATTTGTAGCTCCTTCGCGCAACCCGGGAGTAAGGAGCCCTTCTGAAGGAGACAGGGTTTGGGCCGTACCAATGGCCACGAACATGACGGCCATCCCGGCCACTGTCATACCGATCTTGAATTTTCGAAACTGACTTTTCATGCGAGACCCCTTACGGCTGAACATTCACAATGCATTTCCACTCGGGGAAGCGCAAATCCTGAAGTTCGTAGACTCCAGGGCTGAGAACACTACGGTTCTTGAGTGACATGGCTGTCTTAATTGTTGTCGCTCGGTCCATCGAAAGCTTCGACTCGCTCCGCCCGGTTTCCACAAGCTCAAAATTGGCCATCCCTACCAGCCGAGACCGGACAACAAACTCCACGATTCCCGGTTTGACAGTTACTTGCCGCGGCTCGAAACCTTGCTCGGTAAGCACAACTCGCACCACCGCCCCTTTTTGTGCAGCCACCGAATCCAGCTGCTGCGCGATCAAGGTCACACTCATCCCAACCAGGATCATCGCGATCAGTAATTTTTTTTGCGTCACTTCGTCACCGACCGCACTTTCAGGTGCTTCAGCCGTACCACGCTCTCTTGCCCTTTCTCCGCTATCTGCCGCACCTTCAGAGGCAGAACAACTCTCTCCAGGAAGCTTGATTGATTTATTAGTGAACTATTTCTTATCTTGGTCATTCAATGATTTGCGCCTCAACTACTGCTGCAGAGACTTCACACCGAGCACTTTTAGATTTACCGGAATCTCTTTCTGTTCCCTTGTGAAGTAAAGGGATTTTGCAACAGCATTTCCTCGATCTTCAGCCTTTCCTTCCAGATCTGCGATGCGATAGAAGCTGGAAACGATATGCAGCTCCAGTTGCTTCTCGAAGGGTACAATTGCTTTGTACTCGAGACCATTCTTGCCCAGCACTGCAATCGCTGGCTTAAAGTAGTGGCCAGCAGTGACAAGCATCGACACTTCAGCGCCATAAGTTCGACCTCGATTTTGTAGTACACTTGAACTTGGATCTTCGAGGACCGCGACCATCGTGTAACCCGGTTCTAAGCTGAGAACTCCTCCGTCGGAGGTGGCCCTGTCTCTAACTATGACTGGCGTTGGCTCCTGCCAGTCACATGAACCAACCAAACTGGAATTCTCGAGTTGCCCGCAGAGCCGATAGCTGCCTGCTGGAGCATTTTCTATCAAAAATTTTCCAGCCGCGTTTGTTTTTGTCACCGCATAGTAGGGCTTCGTAATTGCGGGTGCGGCGGCAGGGATCACAGATAGACTGACTAATGCACCTTCTACCGGAATTTTCCCTGTCATCACCGAACCGGACACATGCCCCTGCGCGTTCAAAAGTGCGACTGATGCCATCAGGAAGAGAGTTGTTTTCATAGATCATCCTAGTTCAAATACCACCAACCGAGATACATATAGTCTGTCATCGATTGGTTATTGCTGTTCATTGCTTTACCGTATACGCTCACCCAGCCGCGCATAAACCAGTTATCGAAATTGACACTTAGATTCAACTGCGAAGAATTTCCATTGTTTATGACTGAGCTACTTGCGAGATTGAGACTACAGTACGAGTTCTGGAGGACTTGATTGGCGCCGAGAGTTCCAGAGAAGTAGACACTGGAGCCATTTGTTCTTAGATTAATGGCTCCGCTTTGGGGCGAGACTTCTACGAGACAGCCGCCCTCATTCAGCATCGTGGAGTTCACATAAAAGTACATCTTCGATAGGGGAAAACCAGAACCATTTGCGGTCATTGAAAAGGTGACCACTCGTCCTGTCTGATTGATCGGAGTTACACCTTGCACGCTGACACCGCCGCCACCAGGAATCTGAATTGTGATAGCGGCGTCGGCCTGCTTCGTCCCATCTGCCACAGATTTGGCACTGACCGATGAAAATTGTGTTGAAGAAACGGTAGGAGCGGTATAGACAGTTGAAGCTCCAGAGTATGTCGACAGCAGCCCCCACGAAGTAGACCAATCAATCTGTGTATTGGTCGTGCCGGTGACGGAAGCATTGAAGGTTGCGGTCGCACCAGAGCTCATCAAGAGAGAAACGGGGGTAATGGATACACCCACAACTGCAGGTACGTTCCAATAGTTTTTTAATACCCAGTCGGTCCCCGCATACGCGGTATTCATTGCATAACTATATACTTTTGTACCTGCCCCAAATTGATTTGACAATCCTACACGTAGAGTCAACGACACATTATTTCCAGAGATAGAGTCTGAACTTTGAGACAGATCCACATAGCAGAGCTGTCCTTGTACAGTCAGGCTTCTGAACTCTCCCAGATAACCTGAATCTCCATAAGTATAGGTGACGTTTGACCCATTAGAGGCTACAGAGACTACCTGGATTTTGTGGTCAGGTGTGTAGTTCAACTGGCAGGCCGGAGAGCCGTTCAATGTTGCTGCGAACTGATACCAAAATCCGTATATCGGATATGAACCACCACCGAAGGTCGTTGTGATTGTATGTGCGGCCCCAGCTAGATTCGCAGGCAGGACATCACCAACAAATGGCGTTGTTGAATTCACGGTGATGTTTCCAGCCGTCGTCTGGCCGAATCCAGATCCGCCCTCGCGCATCATTCTCCATGCAAAGTTGAAAAGGCCTGGAGTAGACGGCGCGTTGAGTTGAAAAACTTTCGTGACCGTCTCCTGAGGATCCACATAACCGGCTGTGTTACTGCCACTATTAATCACGACCTTTGATGTACTACCCCATAACGTTTGGCTCGGCGCCTGGCTTGCCAGCTTGAAAGGAGTATTGGAATCCACCAGATCGGTCCACCATGGAGCAGTGCCGGTATTCTTAATTTGTACCGTTGCGGTAAACGCTGCGTTTGCGGTGAGAGTGGAGGATGGTGAAATTGTTATGCCAATGATCTGAGAATCATAGGTTCCGGTTGTAGTAGTCACAACTTGACTCAAAGTGGAGCCAAAGCCAGTACCGTTGCGACGCAGTTGCACGCTGAAGGCATTATTTGTACCGCTGGTCAGTGATGCTCGTGCCGTCACGGAAAAAGTGGCTGATTGATTTGGGGCGACAGTAGTGGCACTCGTGGTCACCGCTACACTGCCCCATAGATTATTGGTCATCGCCAGACTGTAGCCCCCCCCACTCTGGAAGTTCCAAGTGGTTGAACCTGTGTTCACAAAAGTAACGGTGGCTCCCACATTTGCGCCAACGATCGCGGATTGGCCTGGGATGGTAGCCCATGAGGCTGAAGAAGATTCGGCGAGTCCTGGCACAACATTAAAGGCAACCGCGTCTGAAGCGGATGCGTTCTGAGCACTGGACGCGGTCAAGGTTGTCGCCGTACTTGCAGCCACATTTGCTGCCGCGAATGCGACCGATTGTCCCGAAACGCTGGGATTGGGGCTGATGCTGCCTGCCGACGGTACGCTTGAGGCCCAGTTGATGCTATTGGAATCGGAATTTGTAAGCGTCGCGACATAGTTTCGTGTGCCACCTGCAGCCAGGGCGGAAGTGTCTTTCGGGGACAAGGATACGGTTACACTCGATCCTGCACTCAGTGATAGCGTCGCGGTATTGGCTGAACTAGACGTGTAGCAGCTTTCCGCTTTGATTGTTATGATTCCTGTATTGACTACAGTGGAGGGTGCTCTGTAAGTGGTTGTTGCCGAGCATGTATTTCCTGTGGAGACACTGCCAAGACTGGAGTTGCCACTTGGACCACTGACAACGCTCCACCTGGCGAGTGTAGATTGCCCAGATGGGACGCCGTCTACAGTAGCAGTAAAATCACGGGTGGCGAAGGGCGCCAGAGTGCCACTTCCTGAGCTGGATATCGAAACTCCCACGCTTTCAGTGACATCCCACAGATTTTTCTGTATCCAGTCGCCCAGGAAGCCGTTGGCCATTAAATAGGCGTAGACCTTGTACATCCCTTGAAATGGAGGAAGAAGGCTCACTTTGAGCGTCAAGCTAATATTGTTTCCAGAAATTATGTCTGAGCTTTCTGACAAACTCACAGAGCATAACTGATTGGGTACAGTGAGAATCCGGTTCTCTCCCAAATATCCGATATCTCCATATATGTAGCTTATATTGGAACCAACAGAAGATACAGATACAACCTGAACCTTGTGGTCCCGAGTATAGCTAATCTGACATGCGGGCGCGCTGTCTACAGCAGTGGCGAACTGATACCAGAATCCTGTTACAGGTAAGGAACCACCTCCGAACGTCACAGTGAGTGTTTGCGTCCTGCCCGTCAGGCTGGCTGGCTGCACAGCGCCCAGGAACGAAGTCGCCGAAGAAATCGAGATATTTGCAGCTGTTGCCTGTCCAAATGGAGAGCCCCCTTCACGCATCATCTTCCAAACGAAAGGGAAGACCCCAGGCGTAGAGGGCGCCGTTAGCGAAAAGGTTCTCGTAACGGTCTCCTGTGGATCCACATAACCAACGGTGTTGACGCCGCTGCTAATCACCACTTTGGAGGTAGCGCCCCAAAATGTTGCGCTGTCCGCTTGGCTCACCAGCTTAAATGGCGTAGCCGCATCGACTGCATCGGTCCACCATGAGGCGGTTCCAGTATTCTTCACCTGTATGGTGGCAGTGAATGCAGCACCTGCACTAAGGGTAGAAGAAGGGGAGAAATTGACGGAAATAACCTGAGAGTCATAGGTGCCTGCAGTTGTTGTGATTCCTTGGCTTAAACTGGCTCCAAATACGGTTCCGTTGTGTTGCAACTGGACACCAAAGGCACCATTGCTGCCGATGGTCAGCGGAGCACGAGCGGTGATCGAGAATGTAGCGGACTGGTTTGGCGCCACGGTTGTTGCGGCTGTCGTAATCATGACGCTTCCCCATAGGTTGTTCAGCATCACCAGGTTGTAGCCAGCTCCATTCTGGAAGTTCCAAGTGGTTGTTCCAGTATTTTGGAAGGTTACGCTGGCACTGATCCTTGACCCAATGATCGCCGAAGACCCCGGGTTGGTGCCCCATGCGGCGGAAGAAGATTCAACAGTAGGCGGCGTTCCCACGTTCTCAATCGCAACGACTCGCCCGTTCAGGCGGATGTATTCTTTGGTTGGTTGTTGCGCAGAAGTGATCCAAACAGAAAGGACAAACAGCAATAAGCAATTGCGAAGCCGACAGAGAAAATCAAACATGCAGAGAATTTACTTTGTACCACCAATAGGGATACTTTTGTAAGCTCGGTTAGCGTTTTATCTAAATATTTTATTCCAGATAACATTGTTTCGATTTCAGAACACTCCTCACTGCAGGGAGAGTGCGCCAATGTCTTATATTTGCTGATTGATCTTACTTCGCAGCACGATTCGGAGGAGCGATCTTATTGCATTTGAGACGCTGAAGGAAAAATCTGTTCTGAAAATGGAACAGCCGCATAGGCCAGTGCAGTCCACTCTTCCGATTGCCTGAGTCGCGAAGCTAAAAAAGGCGGTGGCCAGACGCTACGCTCCGCGACAGTGACTTCTTGGATCTGGGGGATCGGAACGTGCTCGAGGAACATTGCTTCTTGATGCTCCCAGCTCTTCGTCCATCGAGTGGCTGCAAACACGCGGCCCTGTTCTCTTCTCACAAATAACGTGATTGCACTTCCGCATATCTGATCCCTAGAAGCCAGGGAGACGATTGGGCGGCTTGCTGGACGATGGTGCGAGGGTCTTCATTCTCCAGGTGGCCATGGCCAGGGCCATGACCAAGTCCGCGTTGGCGGTTTCGGGGTGCGCGGCGCTCTTGTGCACCTCGATTCCGGTTTGGCCTGTCGAGCGGCTTTCCGTATAACGGAGGCTTTTGAGCTGGGTTGCCAGCCGGGCGGCGTCCTCCAGACCGGGCGCCGCCTGGAGTTGCCGGCTTTCGATTGCCTGGAGCAGAGTCTGGATCAAGTCGAGCCGAGGAACATGGAAGAGGTTCACTGGGAGCGCGGGGTGCCGGGATTCGCTCACGGTAGCGCCGCCAGTGAAAACAATGCCTTCGATGCGTGCGGGGCTGGCTTCTCCTGGACTTTGGAGTTCCTTGTGGATCATCTCGAGGGTGGGACGGCCGATGCCGGTGGCGTCGCAGAGCAGGATGAGCGGCGTGGCCGGATATTGGCGCTGGATCCGCCTGCAGATTCGCTTCAGATCGATTGCCACCTGTGTATAAGCCGTCTCGAGCGGCCAGAGACGTGTGGAAGCAAGCTGCCATCGGCGCGTGGTGCGATGTGTGGAATCGATCCAGGAATAGGGCGAGACGGTTTGCTCCATGTCGAGGAGCAATGCAGCGGCAGTGGGATCCTGAGTCTGGCCGAGGTCGAGACCGAGGATCACCTGCAGGATGGTAGTACGGGTCATAGCTCGGGTTCAAGCAGGATGTTCGGAATCGGGCCGAAGTTATCGGTGGAGAAGAAGCGATCGACAAGTTCTCGATTGAAGACAGCTCGCTGGTGCGATTGGAACTCGCAGAGATATTCCTGCCGGAATATGTGCGCAGGCATTTTGCTGCGCTCCTCGGCTAAGAAAGCGGGAGAAATCCGCGGACATTCGTGGGCGGGAACAGTGACGCGCGTCCAGCCTTCCCCGGAGATCCACTCCTCATAGAAGAAGCCTGCATCGCCGTTGGGGGTAGACATGACGAGGAGACTGGCATCCTCAGCGGTGGCGAGGAAAGGGCGGACGGCGTAATAGAGCGAGTCCGGAACGTAAGCGGCTTCATCGACAATCATCAGTGAGACACGGCTGAAACCACGGATGCTGTCCTCTTTCCCTGGCAGAGCGAGGATGCGTGCGCCATTGGGCGTGCGGAGCGCGTGCCGGTTGATGCCGTCCGACTGCAATTTTGCGTCAGGAAGCCGGTGGGCCAGGCGAGTGATTTTGCGGAGGAGTTCCGCAGACTGGCGCTGGTAGGGTGCGATGAGCACGGTTTCAGAATTGGGGTGGTGCATTGCGTGGTGGAGCGCGCGCAAGGCCGCCGTGGTGGACTTGCCCCACTGGCGGGAACAGTTGACCAGAATGCGACGGTTGCCGGGGTCGAGCGCGCGGCACTGCGGTTCGTCTGCGGTGAAGCCGAGCGTCTCTTTTGCCCAAGTGGGGACGGAGTTTTTCGTTTGAGCTTTGCTGGTTAGTGGTTCGGGGTTTGAAACCGGGAAGAGCAATCTCCAGGCTGGATGATGCGGCTGGATCTCTGTACGCATGCGAATGCCTCCGATGCTCATTCTGGCGATAGATGTTTTTGGATTTTATGGTTCGGGATTGATTTGTTTTGGGAAGTCGCTTGCTTTTAATAGTTTGCGAGCTATAGATTTATTTTCTTTTTCTGTGATCGTAGGAAAGCGGAGAGATGGATCTGGCCGGCTGCATTGGAGGAGATTGTTCGATTCCCAGGATCCGCATGGCAATCTTTTACTCGCGTCGAGGTCAGTTCCATACGGTTTCTGAAGCAGCGTCTAGCCAGCCATGAAGACCTAGCCACAATTCTCGGAGCACTCTACTTGCTGTCCGGCGTGAATCAGGCCTTTCGTCAAGCCGTTCAGAAGAGCGAAGCTTGGATCAGCTCTGGTGGGTGGGAGAACGCCCCGGGAGATCCGGATACGCCGCCGCGATTGGTTCCTGTCCCCAGAGTGACCGGGCGTCCTCCTCAGAAGAGGAGGATCGAAATATTGCGCCAGGACAAGCGCATGGTGTGCACGCCAGACACCGCGTTGGATGCCCACTCCATTCTTTGGCCCTTAGACTGAGTTGAAACACTCCTCATCGAATCGATCTCCTCACAGGAAGATCCGGCGCAACGTTCTCTGCTCGACCGCGCTCTGACCGGAAACAACAAGCAAGACCACATCACGATCCGCAGAGAAACGCCAAACAAACCAAGCAGAGCAACCTTATGACAACTGCGAAGACAAAGTTCGGGCCACCTGGCGACCGCGCAACAATGCGAGGTTGCAACCAAGCGCTACAGATAGGACGGGGCCCGCGACACACCAGCTTCCATCAACTGCACTCAGGCCTGGCTCTGCAAGCAGGCCAATCCCTACCGCTTCAAAGTTCGTCTTCAATCCAACAGCGAAGAGCAAGGTCTTGAAGATGCCTGCGAGGGCGGCTGGTCGCTCTCCGTTTTCAAAGTCCGCAGCATACGAGAGCATCAGGGCCGTCATCAAGCCCTACGTCAGATTCATGAGTGGAACCCGGAATACGATCCATACTGCTTTTGCGGCAGAGATAGCCTGATGACCAAGGGGCTCCGTAGCACGGGCAACTCCACAGGGAGCACCTCGTAGCATCCAGCGAGTAACAGAAATGGCAAGCCGAACATCAAGGCGCAAGCGATCTAAGAAAGGCGGCTCATCATCGAGTTTCCAGAATTGATCGAAGCCGCCTCTGACACTGTGTCATGTTACTTCGAGGCTCACCCGCGAGGCTGCCGGCGATCCCAGGCCGAATGAGCCTTTCCTCTTCAGCGGCAGGATGCCAGAAGAGCCAGAACATTCTTTGGATGGAGCGGAAGGCGACGCGGAAACACGCCGGTAGCGTCAAAAAAAGCTGCCGCGACAGCGGGTGAGGCCACCGCATTTGCTGCTTCTCCTCCAGCGCCAAAGCCCTTATCGTTTCGGGAGATCTGGACGACCCGAATCTCCGGAGTCTCTGCCATCGTGAGGATCTTGTAGCGGCTCCAGTCCGTACTCGTGACCCGTTGTTGGTCGAAAGTCACTTCCTCTTTGAGGGCCTCGCTCAGCCCCATCACCACGCCACCTTTCATACAGCGGTCCAATT
Source organism: Bryobacter aggregatus MPL3 (assembly GCF_000702445.1). Classification (NCBI taxonomy): domain Bacteria; kingdom Pseudomonadati; phylum Acidobacteriota; class Terriglobia; order Bryobacterales; family Bryobacteraceae; genus Bryobacter; species Bryobacter aggregatus. Next base: position 2,280,547 of record NZ_JNIF01000003.1, on the reverse strand, counting down.
GACGGGGATTGATGACCTTGCCGCAGTCCACTCCAATCGTGAATCTTGTCACCTGCACCAGGCCAGTCGCCAGTGTGAGATTGAGCTCTGCGATTCCGACCCAATAGGCGTTGTCCCGCACAATGATGCTCACACCGCGCCCGGAGAGAACGGCGGCGCTACAAGTTTTTGCCTCTTGACGAGGGGAAGGGCGCGCAACCCATCCAGCCTTTTGAGCCGTTGCCTCCAGCAGTTCCAGAAGACGTGGCTCGGTCGTATGTTGGCGACGGAATGCAATCGGATCAACCTGCGCAAGAGCTGCCGCCTCATTCATCAACGACTCCAGAACGAAGTTTTGCTGGCGATGCCCTGGGGTACGCATGATGTTGCCGCGCAAGCCTCCCGTCGCCGTTGCCGCGCCCACATTGGGCATTCCAAAGACTTGCTCCAAGCGAGTTTGGATCTTCTCGTAGGGCCATTCGACGGCCAGCCAGTTCTCGGTCTTTGAGGTGCTGGTGGGGCGGCCGGCCAAGATCGCACCGAGCATGCGGGCATCAAACATATGAGGGGAATAGAAGGAAGTGCGCAGGGCCGTCAGATCGCCCTTGGGTCCGAGAGAAGCTTGCATATCGGCGATCCAGCCGGGAGAGACACTGGACCAGGCAAGATCTTCCTCGAGCGTCCACTGCACGCGCACGGGTTTGCCCGTCATCTGCGAGAGGAGGACCGCATCGGCTTCAGCGCCGTCACCAGCATGGGTGGTTCTGCCGTAGTGGCCAGCGTGGTCGAGCCAGCGCACAACCACCTTTTCCAGCGGTACTTGCTGCATGTGGGCGAGCTGGGCTCGCAGCCCCTGCGAGTGCGAGGAATGAGTCCAGACAGTGATCGACCCATCCGGCCTCACATCGGCGACGGCAACATAGGGACCGATGGGAGCATGCCGTACATAGGGCTGCTCAAAGCTGGCTGCAAGGACGCGTGTGGACTCGGACAGCGCGCGCTGCACCGCAGCCGCGTTTCCTCGCGTGCCATTAGGAACGCCCCAGTTATGCTGACGCAGGCTTTGCGTCAGATTCTCACTCTCCGGAAGTCCCGTCCAATCTGTCCATTTCGTCGTCGAGGCAATCGCTTGTGCGGCAGTAATGGCTTCCCATTCGTCGGGAGAGACGATGGCGACGAGATTGGCCTGATGGAGCAGCTCGGCGGTGGGGAAACGTTTCTTGTCGAGAGTGCCGAGCGAGACCAACGTCGAACCGATCGATGCAGGGCGAATCATTCGAGCATGTAAGGGGGTTGACTGGAGGCCCGGGATGGGAAGGTCACCACTCCAGTGGGTTCTTCCAGTCACCTTATCGGGAATGCCCGGCATGGGATAGGAGGTGCCGATCACCTTGTACTGGCTGATTGGCTTGAGGGGTGGATCTCCGACGACGACATAGCCGTTGAGGCCGCCGACGCCCCAGTTGGAAGCTCGATCGATCTTGGTTGGGTTGCCCCTCACTGGAATTTTCAGATCCAGTTGCCGGCCCTCGATGAGTTGCCCATAGCTGATGCGCTTTCCTTCTCCAGAGACGATGCCATCTTCAACGCGGAGGACCGAAACAGCGACCCCCAACTCTGAGGCGGCCAGGCGGAGCAGTGCCTGGAAGGTGTAGGCTCCGACCTTGCGTACATTAGCAGCCCCTGTGAGGAAGCCTGCAGAATAGCCACCGTCGGGAGTGCGATCCGTGTCTCCCATGAGCAGCGTGATCTGCTCTGGCCTGACGCTCAGTTCCTCAGCGAGGGTCTGGGCGTAGAAGGCGCTCATGCCTGTGCCGGTCTCGGTTCTGCCGCTGCGCAGGAGGATGGAGTTGTCGCTTCGAATTTCGAGCCAGGAGGCAAGCGGCGTTGCTTCCACTGCGTTGTCCTGGCCTGCCAACAGCTGGGGAAATACCAGGAGTGAGCCGCCGGCGGCTACGAATGCGCGTCTACTGAGCTTGCAGATGTCCGTCATGGCTTCTGCTCCACCGGTCTGCGCATTGCGATGGCGGCTCGCTGCACTGCGTCAATGATGGCGTTGTAGGTACCGCAACGGCACAAATGAGGAGAAGGCGGAGTGTTGGTGAATGCGTCTTTGATCTGCTCGGCGCTGGGATCTGGATTCTTCGAGAGAAGGGCCACTGCGGCAATCATCATGCCACTCTGGCAGTAGCCGCATTGCGGTACTTGCTCGTCGATCCAGGCCTGCTGGACGGGATGCAAGGTGTTGGCATCGCGAGGGAGTTTCTTTGCGGAGGTCCAGACTGCTGGCAAGCCTTCAATCGTTACGATCTTCTTGGCCACGGTTGCGCTGACGGGCACCACACAGGAGCGTATTTCCTTGCCGTCCATCAATACGGAACAAGCTCCACATTGCGCCATGCCACAGCCGAATCGAGCACCGCGCAGATGCAAGTGATTTCGCAGAATGTAGAGTAACGGAGTGTCTGGGGAAGCAGTTACCGTCTGCGTCTCACCGTTCACTGTCAGCGAAAACTGGCGATTCATTTCTTCCTCGGTCTCAGATGTCTTTGCGGTGCCATTGCGACGCCGCAACCAGATACCATGCGGGCCAACTCAAGGCCCAATTGGGGATCCATGGGCCACCGCTACTCCACATGGGGATGGTGCATGCGGTGGTGGCCAGCGCCAAGGTGACGGCTGGCTTCATCTGGAGTCGCATCCAGCAGGAAGGCCGGAAGAGACTCCAAATCGCCGGGAGCAAGCAAAGGGAGAGACAGAGCCTCGACACAGATTCCAATCGAAGTTCTGCAAAGCAGATGCCGCAGGGAAGAATCGATAGAAGGGCAATGAGAAAGGCAGTCCGGCGAGTTCCAGCGCTCATCGAAAAAGCGGTTGCCCAGGCCCAGCCTCCCAGCAATAGGGCATTACAGAGCAAGAGCCAGAGGGCAGGACTGAGGACCCAGCCAGTGAGGTGGAAAAACGATTGTTGGAAGGTCCGGCTGACCGAAAGCGAATAGCCCATCAGCAGCAAGGAGCAGGGCAAGGCCAGAGCAAAGGAGGCAAGCCAAGCCTGCCACTCCATGCGCCGTAGCACCAGTCCCAGCACTTCGCGCAAGGCAACCGAAGCTGGAGTTCCCGCCTCGGCAAGGTCGCCTTGCACGGCATCCCGTTCCTCGGGGTCCAGGCACTGCGCTGCCATGTTAACGAAGTGATCGATGAGCCTTGTCACGCAAGATCCCCTATCGCCCAGGAGGCCCCGCGGCTTACGCGTCTTACGATTTCGTAGAACTCATTTGCCGCTGCGATGCCTTCGGGTGTCACCTCCACCATACGTTTTGCGCGGCCGCCGCGTTGCTGCGTAGCTTCGCCCATCCAGGTGCGCAAGAAGCCTTTCGCTTCGAGGCGATCGATCGTTGTGTAGAGCGCTCCGATGGAACATCGTTCTTTGGTTGCGGACTCGATTCGCTCGCGGATCGCAGCGCCATAAGCGCCGTCGCCTAAGGCTGCAGCTGAGGATAGAAGGAGGAATTCAAACTCACCTAGCATGATTACTCACACATTGTGAAGGTAATCAATATCGGAGTCAAGCGCGATCTGCGGTTGTACCCCAAGTGGAACTTTCCGCAGAGCAGCGGTGTCTGAAGTGCTGCTACTCCCGCGGCAGGAGTTTCGGATGCTGGAACTATGCCAGGTTTCGAAAGCTTTTCGTGGAATTCCCACTGTTGAGGATGTCAGTTACTCCGCGCGCGCCGGCGAGGTAACCGGCTATCTCGGGCCGAACGGTTTGGGAAAACCCACCACGATGAAGATCATCACCGGGTTATTGCAACCCAGTTCCGGGATGATTCTGTTCCACGGAAAGACCATCAGCGAGGATTGGATCGGGTTCAAACAAAAGATGGGTTATGTACCCGAGGAGTCCGACTCCCATCTCAGCGGGCTTGAGTATCTGGTGATTGTCGCGCAGCTCCGACGTGGGAACCGGACTCATTTTAAGAAGCCTCATCACAGAGCTGGCCGCGTGCGGCAAGATGGTACTGTTTAGTTCCCACGAACTGGAAACGGTCGAGCGGATCTGCAGCCGCGTTGTGATTCTGCATCGAGGTAAGGTGGTTGCGGATGATTCGATCGAGCGGTTGCGCGGATTGATGCCGGCTCCAGACCTGGAGAGCATTTTCCGCCAATTGGCGGTCGCGCAAGACAGCTCCGCAATCTCCAGGAAAATTGCCGATCTTGTGGGGGCCTAGTCGATGAACACGACGCCATTCCGAATTCTTTTTCGTCAGTTTCTATTTCGGATCGTCGACCTCGAAGTCCTCTCTGCACATGCGCAAGGAGATGCGACCAAGCTCTTGGGGCAATTTACTGCGCTGTTGGTCTTCCTGAGTGTTGTGCTCTCGCTACTGGCGATGACCTGGGTGCGATCCACACCCTTTCTCCGCGCGTGACACCCGAAGGGAAGGAAGCCATTCAGTTTGAAGACGAATCGGCCGAGGCGGCGCAGGAACTTGGACTGCTGCAGGATCGGAGCTCGGTGTGACAGGGGCATGCAGGCCAACCTCTTCCGAGTACATGCCCTCCCTCATTATTGTGAATTTGTGGCACCCGTCTTTGCGAGCAGCTTATTCAGATCGATGCTGATTCCGAATTGGCCACGGACGGCACTTGCCTTCAGGAGCTCGGTACGATTGGACCAGGAAACCGCCAATGGAATCGAGACCGTTTCACTCAGGCGCAAGGTAAGCTTAGCCTGGAAGATTCCGATGTGTCCGCTGGAGTTGAGAACTTCATCCGCGGGACGCGGTAGAGGAATGTCTGTGCCTGGAGCAAAGGTGCTCTTGTCGAACTCCAGAATCGCGTTATTGATCTGGTATTGGTAGTAACCGGCGAGGGAGAACACAGGCCGGTTCAACCAGTTGGCAGGCCCCAGCTTGCGGTCGTACTGCAGCGCGGCCTGAGCGTCCCGCAGTTGTCCCACTCGAAGTCCTCGCGGGACCTTCTCGTAAAGAGTCAGTGCCAGATTGAAGGTCAACAGATTCTGATAGTCACCCGAATCGATGAGCTCATCATTCGAATTGCGGTGCTTGCCAAACTTGAAATCGCCGATTAGGCGTACATTGGACGTGGGCGATTGATTTAGCGGGGAAGCATGGGTGTACTCCACCGTGAACTTCGGCTTGAGGAGAACATCGGCCAGAGCTTGATTGATGCCTGTCACATAGTTCTGATTTGAGCTGAGGAGTTCGGCCCAGCCCTGGTTTGAGGGTGCATCCTTTTCAATGGCACTCCAGAGATTTACCAATTCGTTCGAATATACCTTTTCAAGCTCTGTCGCAGATCGTTGCCCAGAGTTCCAGACTTGATTGAAGCCACTTTCAACATTTCGATTAAAGGTATCCCATGTGTCTTGCAGTTTTTTATTATTCTCAGCTTGGTCAAGGAACCTCGTCATCTGTTCCAGAAAATCCTTCCGAACTCCGGCAAGACTGTCGTACTTTTTGATGAATTGCTTCGTCTCTGGAGTATTCGGATTTGTACGCCTTCGGAACTCATATCGAAAACTGGCGGCGGAGAAGCGACCGCCTCCGGTCGCTTCTACCAGGAAGTCCATCGGGTTGGCTGACCGGGTGGATCCGGCTGACTCTAAAGGTAAGAGAGTACCTTGTGAGGAGGGATTGTTGTCGATCGAAACACTTCCTGAGATCCCGCGTAGGATTGTCTCCGTAGGGGAGTCGCAAGCGGGATTGAGGAGAGTGCAAGGACCCGCGCTTGGGTGGAACAGACTATAGAGTCCATAGGCCTGTACTCGAAAGGTAGAAACAGTCCCCTGACTGTTGCGAGACAGCGCACCATTCTCCAGAGCGCCACTATTGATAATCACATAATATAGCGGAACACATTGACTTCTGTCGGGTTCTAATCTGTATATGGGAAACCCGCGTGGAGTGGCTCGCGATTTCGATGCCTTGGAAGTGCGGAGGATGAGAGCACTGGCATTGATGCGAGAGAGTTTCAACAACAGTCAGATCGGCCATGAGTTAATGGTCGCCAACCAGACGGTGAGCCGCTGGCGCAAGGAATATAGCGAAGGTGGCAGGAAGGCTCTCGAGCAGGCTGGACGCGCTGGCCGGAAGCCTTTGCTGGCGGACAAACAGGCAAAGCTTCTGACGAACAAGTTGCTGGCGGGGCCGGAAAAACTCGGCTATGAAACGCCGTTGTGGACCTGCCAGCGGGTAGCCGATTTGATCGAGCAGGAATTTCAGATTCGCTACCATCCGGGCCACGTCTGGCGCATTCTGCGCGCCTTGGGCTGGAGTCCTCAACGGCCAGTGGGACGTGCGCTCGAACGCGATGAGAAGGCCATTCGCGAGTGGAAACAGGTGACTTGGCCCAACGCTAAAAAAAAGCCCAGGAAGAAGGCCGCACCATTGTCTTCATTGACGAAAGCGGACTAACGCAGAAGCCTCATCGATGCCGCACCTGGGCTCCGCGCGGCCAGACACCTATTCTGTTCCATCACTTCAACTGGAAGAACCTCTCGCTCATCGCAGGACTGAGCCGCTGGAATCTTCACTTTGAAATGTTCAGCGAAACGATCAAGAGTCCGCACATTGTGATCTTCCTCGGAAAACTACTTCGGGTCATCCCAGGCAAGATCCTGATCGTATGGGACGGACTGGCTGCTCATCGCAGCAAGTTCGTTCAGGATTTCATCGCAAGTTGTGATGGCCGCATCCAGACTCTTCGGCTTCCAGCTTACGCTCCCGAACTGAATCCCGTCGAATATATCTGGGCTCATCTCAAGCAGCACGAACTCCCGAATATCTGCGCCAAAGATCTCTGGCAACTCGGTGAAATGGCCAGAACTAAACTCAAGCGCATGCGCCGAAGAAAGCATCTACTCGTTGCTTGCTGGAAGCAGTCTTCTCTATGCTTCTGAATCCGCTATATTCCGCGAGACTCAATAATCAGATCTGCAACTCCTGTTTTTGACACAAGCGAGGTGCTCGCTCCACCTGCGGACGACTCTCCAAATTGACGATCGATACGGCGGGCCTGGAACCGTTGATCGGCTTGGTTCACCACCTGACTCAGGGACTTAGGATGGAGATACGCGAACTCGCGCAGGATCTGGGAACGATCGAGGAGTGAACCGAAGAACGGATTGTAATCTTCATTTACTTTTAGTGGGTGATCCTTGCGCAGCTCTTCTGCGACAGACGCGATTTTGCTCCGTGTGGTAGGACTGAGTTTCGACTGAAGGGACTGCGCGAGCAGAGTCCCCTGCAGCGAAAGGAGCAGCCCCGCCCAACCGATCCAACTTGGGTGCCTCATCTCTTGCTCCCTTTCTGCTTGGAAGCTAGATTCTGAGGGGGGATGGGTTCCTCAGCTTGCTCAAGCGAAGAATCAGAAACAATCCGAAGATTACAGGTGGAATCGACAGAAGGCCGAGTGGTCAGAAGTTGGTGGTTGTTTCCGTCGACTTCCAGAATACTGAGCGTGGCAGTTGGATTTGTTGCACCAAAGTCGATCCCAAGGTTCTTGGTGGCTGCCGCGACTGTATAGCTGAAAGGATTCGTGGTTGTGAAGGTACCATCATACCGGGCAATGACGCCAGCGAGACTCCCGGAATCCACCTGCAACAAGATATGGAACGATGCGCCTGGCACAGCAGTGAAGGTACTGGGGCCAATGCGTTTGAGTGTGTAAGGCATGTCTGTTTCTCCTTCATTCGCCACACCTGAAAGATTTGTGTCGCGTTACTTAGAGTGCGCAAATGAAGGAGAAACAGGGACACATTGATCCCGCGATTCTGATGGGCTATTCGCCCCATTCAATTGCAGAATCTGTGACCGCTATCGAAATCCCGTCACGCCACCTACGTCCGCGTCTCGACACAAGGAGGAACTGCAAACTCTTACTCTGTGCAAGAGGACCATATCGAGATTTCTCCAGAAGAAACGACACAGAAAACTGTTGCTGCTTCGGATGACTCGAGTGAACACCGCCCTGTGAGGAATGATCGAGGAATGTAAGCACTCCAAGCTCGATCATTTTTGCGGTAGAAAATTGCCCTTTGGAAGCGATAGCAATCAGCAGGAAGCGACCGCCAGCCGGCGCCATCTCTACATTCCCTTTTATATGCAGTACCCGCAATTGCAAAGCCCGTGTGCTCTGAATGACAGGCAGTGGTTTCTCTGATGCGACATACGGATTGATGCCTGACACAAGACTCGTCCTATAAGAGGATTTTGGATTTGCATCCAGAACGGTATAGGGTGCCTCATAGGAGTAACCGAGTGCCTTCTCATCGAGAAGGGCCCAGATCTTAAACCTGAGGAACCTGTCGCGCTTGCATTGGCTGGTTGGGTTCGGGACCACCACATAGGTCGTCTGCAAAGAGTTGACAAGGTCTTTATCCTGGTTGGGATCACGCAGATGAATGAAGTCACGCCAAAGCCGGTCGAGATTTCCGTGATGGGCGTAGAAAATTGGATCCAGGGCCGTCGTAGCCCAGTTGACCATTCTCTTGCCGAGCGCTCGATGGATGTCGTTATGGACCTGATTCGCCACACTGGAGGGAGCGTCGGCGGTACCCACAAAATTTCTCCAGGCCCCTGCAGCGCGGAGAATCGCGACGAAAGAAGTGTCTGAGCGGCCGAGGTCGCTCCATTCTAGTTTCTGATTTCGCACTTCATCCCCAAGAGCCCCGGATTGATAGAGAGCGGGAATCTTCAGTTCTGTGTCCCATCCCCAATACGGAATTCTGAATGACTCTGCTTCCTCACGGCGAACTTGAGAATCTTCTAAGAGGAGTGAGATCAATGCTCGCTCATGAGACCAGACAAAGGCTCGATGCCAGGCAAGAAAGCGTAGATCGGAGTGAACATTTTCTTTCGAGAAGGGAGCGCAGGCTTGCCGATGCGAGTTTGCCGCCCAGATCTGGCCTCGAAAATCGAGTGCACTCAGAGAATCATCCGTACTCTCGGCATTGGCACGCCGATACGCATTCCTCCAAGCGGTATAGGCTCGTTCCAAGAGCACCTTGTATCTCCCGTCAAGCGATAATCCAGCTGCATTCGGTCGTGGGCGCGAAGGCAGACGGAAGGTGGGAGCATTGACAGTATAGTTCGCGATGAACTCTTTCCAGCCGAGGAATAGCGTCTCATTCATACGACGCGTCACGATATCCTGGTCCGCTCCCGGCGAGGACCGGGCTGACGAGATCAGCCCGGTTGCCGCTAGAGACGCGTGAATCAAACTACGCCTGGTTAGGTTCATAAAAATTTCAGATACCTTGCGCGTAGGCGACTTGCCTGATGCCGGCGAGAATTGATTCAAAGTCCTTGCGCCTGGTGCAGGGCGGTGTATCATAGCCATCTGTGAAGATGCCTGCCAGCACATCGCAAATGGATTTAAACTCGCTCTGCTCATTCAGAATGGCGACCTTTGATTTAATGTCGTTGATCGTCTCATCATCAAAGTTCAGCTTCTTCAGGTAGTCGCAGTACGCGTCTGAGGCGGCCTGCCCCGTGTAGTTAGCTGGGGCCGGCAGCTCAGCAAACCATTCGGGCTTCATCACAAAGGCCAAGGCTGCGATCAATCGTTCTTGTTTATCTACAGACATATTCTTCCTTCACTTTCTAGAGTTAAGCGTCAATCCGTTGGAGGATTGACGCAGCTTCACTTGATGGAATGGCTTTCTGCCATCCCGTCAACGTAAACCGGTATAAACCTGGAGGAACTTCCCCATAAGCCCCAAAGAACAAACCCGGCTGCTTCGCTACAAGCGCCGGAACATAGGCTGCTTCGTCCTGGACCGGAAGGCGCAATGCGATTCTGAGATCGTGATCCCGAACCCGGTCACGGGCGAAGAGATCCCTTCCTTCTTCCGCAACTTTTCTGGCCCCTTCCAGATCATTTCTCGCCAGCAAAAGATCTGCGCGCGCGGGCTGCAGCGGCCCGGTGCGCCGGATAGCGCGGCGGGCTACTCCACTCACCGAGGATTCGCTCCGCACGGTCTGGCATGCCTTCACAGGCCAACATAGCCGCTGCCCGGCAATCGAGAAGCAGACCGGGCTGCGCCTCTCTCGCCGCATTCGCATAACGAATTGCCGCCTCCCGGTCTCCATCACGAGCAGCAAGATGGCCCAGCAGAATCAACTTATCGGCGCGAAATCCTGTATCGCCATGACGCAGATCTGCTTCAGCGCTGTTGAGCCAGAGCTTCTTTGCCAATGCGATGTCATTCAATTCCGCAGCAATCTGGCCGGCCATCAAAGGACCAAAGCCGCGCCAATACGCATCGGCACTCTGCGACAGGCGCTCGAAGATCTCCAATGCCTTCGCGAGACGTTGCTGGCAGAAGTGATACTTCGCTTCGACAAAATCTGCCCAGGCAAACTCCTTTAACTCACGGATCTTCTGAATCTCATCCGGGATGGAGTCCAAGCTCCCCATCGCGATGTAGACGTAGGCGCGCTGGATGAGGGGCATCCGCCATCCTGGCCGCAACTCCAATGCCTTTGTCCATGCTGCGACGGACTCTTCAAAACGCCCCAGCCGCGAGTTCGCCCGGCCTAAGCCGGCATAAGTCTGTGCTTCCTCCGGGAAGTATTGCTTCCGAACCAGACAGATCTCGCGAAACAACGGCCATTGTCCAGTGTCGTGAGCATAGGTCTCGCGAATCGAAAAAGCTTCCCGTGTGGTGACTGGATTCTGACGGAGCAGTTCGTTGATTCTGTCCCACAGACGATAGGACTCCTCACGAAACCCATCCTGGAGTAGGAGATCTGCGACCCGGAAGGCTGCCTGTACAAAATCCGGATCCACTCGCAACGCCTCCCGATAAAGCGCAACAGCCGCCTGGCGCTGATCTGCGGCATAGTGTTTCTCTGCCTCGGTAAACAGAGCAAGTGCCTCCCAGGAAGCCGTCGTCACCTTACTTGGCGCTTGCGAGCGCCGGGAAATCTCCGCAGGAACCTCACCCACCGAGGCACGGACCCAAGTTGCCGCAGGCCGCGCGGCCTCCAACAACTCCTGCTTTCCTCGTACTGTCACCTCATGGTCCCAGGTGGCCGGGGCAAAAGACGGATGCCCTTCGAGCACTTCCAGACGAAGGCGAAGCGTGTAATCATCCGACAGGCGGCTTAACGTTCCGTACAATACGGCGCTAGCGCCTTCCCGGAGAGCGATCTCACGCATCTGCTTTGCGTCCAGTTCTGCAGCGACCGGTAATCGCATTCGCTTCCGCACGTCGACGAGTTGCGCATCCGAGAGCAACTGGAAGTGCCCCGACTGCGCCAATTGATTCTTGAGCAACACGGTCATGCCATCGAAGCTGGCGTCTCCAGTACTATTGCGAATCGGAGCAACCAGCAGAAGTCTTCCTGGCGGCAGCATCGAGTTCCGACGGGAGCGGTACGTCATCCAGCCAGTGGCACCAAGACCGCCAAGCGCCATCAAGCCGCCTACACCGAGGAGCAATCTACGTCTTGAGCCCCACTCGGGAGTCAATGCGTCCACTGCAGCCATGGGGCCGGACCAGCGCTTCTCCGGATCCATTTGGAGGCATTTGGCCACCACTCGTCCCCAGACGCCTTCCAGCTTTGCACCCTCTGCATTGGGGTGACGGCCGGTGATCATCTCATGAAGAACGATGCCAAAGGAATATACGTCCGTTGCAATGGTTGCGGGTTTCCCAGCCCACTGCTCGGGCGCCACATAGCCCGGAGTGCCAAGCAGAAGACTTGCAGTCCGCAGCGAAGCTTGTCCTGTTTCTCGCACAATTGGTGCGGCCAGGCCAAAGTCAGTCACCACAACCCGGCCCTTGGTCAGGATGACGTTCGCCGGTTTGAAGTCGCGATGGATGACACCCGAGGCATGAACCGCTGCCAGACCTGCTGCCATTTGCCGGGCAATCTCGACGGCTTCTGATGTCAGCAGCGCGCCATCGCGTCTCAAGCGGGCGCCAAGGGTTTCGCCTTCGAGGAGTTCGAGTACGTAAAAGTGCAAGGTCCCCAGGTGGTGATCCGGCTCTTGCACCAGATCGAAAACCTTCGCCACATTCGGACTCGAGATGCGGCGGGCAAGCCGGATCTCCCGCCGGAAGCGGGCAATGAAATCCGCTTGGCTTGCTAACTCAGGATGCAGGAGCTTTAAGGCCACCCGCTCCTGCAGTTCATGATCTTCGGCGGCATAGACTTCGCCCATCCCACCCCGGCCCAGAAACGCTGCGATGTGAAAGCGGTTCGCAAGCATTTCTCCCACCCTGAGCCGGGGTTCGATTCTCGCCTCGTCCGCCGATGCAAAATCGATCTGGCACCAATCCATCGCCGACTGTTCCAGCAGGTCGGCACTTGGCATCTCGACGCTTAGCAGACTCAGCACCTCTGCGCGTAAGCTCGAATCTTGTGTCCGCGCTTGGAGGTAGGCTTCGCGGTCTGCAGCCGCGACGGCACTCACCTCAGCGAGAAGTTGCGAAACTTGATCCCAGCGCGAGAGTTCAGACAAGACGATTTATCCATTCCCTTCCTTGTCTTCATTGGGGAACTGACGACTTCCCTGGAGTTCTCGATAAAGCCATCGCTTTGCGGTTTCCCAATCCCGTTTCAGCGTGCGTGAGGAAACGTTCAAGGCCAAGGCCGCTTCTTCGAAACTCAATCCAGCAAAGAACTTCAGTTCCACTAATTGATAAGCGCGAGGCGACTCCAATTCGAGACGTGAAAGTGCCTCATCCAGCGAAATTAATATGGGCTCGCGCTCTGGTGTGGAAACGAAGGCTTGATCGAGATCGACGCGCTGCAGCCCTCCACCGCGTTTGCCCGCCTGATGCGTGCGCGCATGGGAGATCAGGATTCGCCTCATCACCTTCGCGGCAGTCGCATAGAAATGGCCTCGCCCCACCCAGTCGATGTCACGCGATTCGATGAGGCGCAAGTAAGCCTCGTGCAGTAAGGCAGTTGGTTGCAGAGTATGTCCGGCTCGCTCCCGTGCCATATGAGCAGAGGCCAAACGCTTCAGTTCCTGATAGATATGAGGATAGAGTTCCTCGCGAGCACTCTGATCTCCACGCGAAGCACGTTTCAAGAGGGAGGTCACTTCTCCTCCGCCAGAGTAGGCAGTATCAGTCATTCGAGGTGAGTCTCCCGGTCAGATTTCAGATCAATCTAACATAGCCAGCAATGCGGCATCGCTATCATTGATTCCTTCGATCTTCCGCAAGAACTCTCCACATTCCTGATGTCCAGGAATGATTCGTTCCAGGAAATTCCCACTTATCTCGGAAACTGATCCCGGTAGGATTCCAAAGCCACTCGCACCAGTTGGCTTCTGGTGCGCACGGCGACTTTCGCAAACAGTTGCTGGAGGGTCGCCTTCACAGAGCTTTCCGAAACCTGCAAGCGAGTTCCGATTTCCTTGTTCGTCAACCCCTCCAGCACCAGTCGCAATACTTGTGTTTCCCGCTCGGTTAGTTTCTTGAGCGGTGTCCCATTGTCCGGTCCACTGCTTTCCACCTCCAGCGCCGGGGGGGCGACCACAGGCAGCGAGCCCAAACTGAGACGCAAGGTCTCGATGGCACGCTCCACCAATGCGCGTGCGTTGCCAGAAACCGCAGTCGTGGTGGTGGAAGTGTTTTCTTCCTCCGACAAGTCGGCGACGATCGCGGCCAGGCGTGGCCCCGCATCGGTTGCATAGGTAGAGAACCAAACCTCGGCCAGAAAGATCTCACCTGACCGTCGATGTCCGGGGCACTGGATCGCCGTACGATAGACCGGCATATGGTCATTGCCGAGAACAGTTTCCAGATTGGGAAGATACCTGCAAATCGAATCGCCTCGGGCCTGAGCCGGATCGACGCCAAACATCGCCTCCGCGGCATGATTCGCAATCAGAATACTGCCATTCCCATCGGTGGTGAGAATCGCGACCGGACTCGTCTCCACCAAAACCCGCAGTTGCTCCTCAGCATCACGGCGCAAGCGAAACTGCTCCTCCAGTTCCCCCATGTGCTGCACTACCAGTTGGCGATTGTGAATCAACTCGCGGAAAAAAAGCCCGCCACCGGCCAGGGCGATCGCCACCAGCGCCGTCCGGGGAATTTCCGCTGAGCTTTCCAGCGCGCTGAACATCTCGCTTAGGATGGCGCAACCCACTCCGATGATGAGAATCTGCTGCCGGTTCAGGAATCCGGCCACAAGCAGGATCGGAAACAGGTAGAGAAAACCCAGCGAAAGGTAGGGTTTGGTCAGCCAGTCCATGACGGCAATGCAGGCAACCAACAGTGCCCCAATGCTCAATATTTTTGCGCGATCTCGCGGCGCATACACCCGGTAAAAGTCCACCAACTGCTATCGTAATCACTTCTATCCGTATGACGGGCCAACATTTAGCCGAAAGATAGGCGGATTGCCCGGAAGATTGAGGCCCAGGCCCAAAGATGGGCTTCCACTCTGTCCGCTACCAACGGGATAACGGCAGTATGTATTTCCTTCAGATCATCGGCCAGCGGCGTGCAGTATGGCGCTACGGTCTCTTCCTCTCCTCTCTTCTTTTATTCGGCTCCCTATGGGCACAGGAAACGACGGGTTCCATTCGCGGCACAGTCTCTGATTCCGCTGGATTGCCGATCACCGGCGCGACGGTCAAAATCATTTCGCCATCGCTGGTGCAGCCGCTGCAGACACAGACCGATCCGGCCGGCGCCTATCTGTTCTCCGCCGTGCCACCTGGGGTCTATACGGTCTCGGCGATGGCGGACGGCTTCACGCTCGTCCGGAAAACGTCCATGGAAGTGACACTGGGCAGAACCTCGCGGGCGGACTTTCAACTAACGGTCGGCGCGGTTTCGAGTTCCCTTGAGGTCGCTGCGGACGCGGTCAGTGTGGACTCCCAAAGCAGCACGCAGATTACCAGCGTAGGGAGGTCTCTTTTCGATGGGCTGCCGAAGGATCGTGGCTTCGATTCTCTAATTGCACTTGCGCCCGGTGCACGAGTTGAACCGCTCAGTGGCGGATTTCAAATTGATGGCGCCAGCGGTTCAGAAAACGTGTTCCTAATCGATGGTGTGGACAACACGAATCTGCAGACCGGCTTGTTGCCGCGCACTTCGCAACTGCCGATCGAACAGATCGACGAAATCCAAGTCAAGAGCGGCGCATTCGACGCCCAGTTTGGCGGGAGCACGGGCGGTGTTGTCAGCGCGATCATCCGCAGCGGGTCCAACAAGATTCATGGCCAGTTGTCCTTATATGCCGAATCGGACATCTTCCAGGCAGCGCCACGACCCACCCTACGCATCGATCCGCAGAATGACAATGTGGCTTCGTACTTTCACAACCCGAAGGACAGCTATCGGATGCTCAACCCCGGCGGCTCGATCGGCGGGCCCATCCTCAAAGACAAGCTGTGGGCCTTTGTCAGTTGGTATCCGGAATTTCGCCAGACGGAACGCACAGTGACCTTTCTCGATCGGGGCGAAAGTGGCCACTATCGCAGTAAAGATCGTACCGATTTTCTGGTGACCAAGGTGGACTATGCGCTCACATCAAAGATCCGTACCTTCGCCTCCTATGTGTACTCCCCCACCCGGGTGCAGGGTCTGCTTCCCGACCGGCAGGGCACCGATTCGTTCGACAATCCCTGGCGGCAACGCGGCGGCCGCGCCCCCGCCTCCAGTTACAACTTTGGTGCCGATGCCTCGCTGACGGCAAAACTGTCTCTTTCTCTGCGCGGCGGCTATAACTACCGCAATTTTAAAGATAATTATGGTGTTCCCAGCGGAACTTATTATCACTTCGTCAATACAAATACCAATCTGCCAGCCGAGTTACCGATTCCGGATGCCCTCAAAGGTTCTGCCGGCAACTTCACTGCAGACAATGTGCAAAACGCGCGAGACCAGCAGACACGGCTCAATTTCAATGGAGATCTGATTTACCTCGCCAATTGGAAGGGACAGCACACCATCAAAACGGGCTATCAGATGAACCGCTTGCACAATGACGTGCAACGTGACTATTGGCCGGACGGCAATATTCAGATCTTTTGGGATCTCGCTTATCCAACGGTGACGCGGCCTGGGACCTATCGCGGAACTTATGGTTATTATATCGACCGGCACATGGAAACATCAGGACGTGTCTCCAGTACAAATCACAGTATCTATTTACAAGACAGTTGGCGAGTATCGCCGCGCCTGACGCTGAATCTGGGCTTGCGAACCGAACGCGAATCTGTGCCGTCTTTCCTCAAGGGTGGCGCAACCATTCAATTTCCGTTCTCGCAAAAGCTCGCACCGCGTCTTGGAGTGGCCTGGGATGCCTTGGGGGACGGACGGCTAAAGTTGTTTGCCGGATTCGGACTCTTCTACGACCTTATGAAGTATGAGGCCTCCCGCGTCAGCTTCGGTGGAGAAAAGTGGGTGGACTATATGTATCCGCTGAATAGCCCCGACTTTACGAAGATTCGTTCCCGCCTCACACCGGGCTCCGATCTGATCGAAAGCTACGATCACCGGATTCCGGCCAATGATCCGGAAGACAATCGCATCGATCCCAATCTTCGCCCCACACGCCAGCGCAAGTATGAAGGAGGTATTGAGTTTGCGATGAATCCGAATACCGTAGTCAGCGCACGCTACACTCGCCAACGACTGGACCGCACGATCGAAAATTCGGGAGTTCTGGGCGCGGATGG
This sequence comes from Bryobacter aggregatus MPL3, assembly GCF_000702445.1. NCBI lineage: Bacteria > Pseudomonadati > Acidobacteriota > Terriglobia > Bryobacterales > Bryobacteraceae > Bryobacter > Bryobacter aggregatus. The sequence goes on along the minus strand of NZ_JNIF01000003.1, from coordinate 2,263,888 downwards.
TACGGCTTTCTATGTCGCCAATCCCGGCTTCGGATTGGCCGCGGATCCCAGTGTTTATCCCGCAGGCGTGCTGCCGCCACCGCCGGCAAAGCGCGACTATGATGCGGTTGATTTCTCTCTGCGCGGCCGCTACCCGAAGGGCATTCAGATCGTCACCAGCTATACCTGGAGCCGGCTATATGGCGACTATAGTGGCCTGGCCAGTTCAGACGAAGGCGGCGCAGCGAATCCGAACTCGACGCTTTACTATGACCTTCCGTGGATGTCGATCGACCAGAACGGTAAGTTCGTCCGCGGAAGACTGGCCACGGACAGGCCGCATACCGTTAAGTTCTTCGGCGTCTATACAAGGAAGTCGCGCTGGGGCGATACTACGCTCTCGCCGCGTCTCTCCGCCTTCTCCGGAACGCCCATCACGACAAATGTCTGGATTCTCGGAGACCCGGTTTTCGTCGCTGGACGTGGCGATCTCGGCCGGACACCGTTCTTCCGCAGCACCGATTTTCTGATCACTCACGACTTCCACCAGCGACGCTTGGGGGAAAAGGGGCGCATTCGGTTGGAGGCCAATGTCACCAATCTCTTCAATCACGGCACGGTCACGAATAAGGCAACCCGCTATAACCACCCAAATGATGGGCAGCTCCAGTTTGATGAGGTCTCGGACATGTACAAGGGCTTTCACTTCCAGAGCGCCGTTGCGGAACAGGGATTGCGAGTGAATCCAGCCTACAACATGGCATCCAGCTTCCAAGCTCCCCGTTCTATGCGCATCGCGCTTCATTTCATCTTCTGAGCCGATACGATTCCGTCGTAGAGCCACTCGATTGCCACAATCCGATCTCGATCTGTCACAAGAGGTCGGGCAAAGATGCCATTCGGGTGCAGAACAGACAGAGGCGCGCCAGGAGATTTCCCGGCGCGCCTCTTGGTTTTGTCCTTGTAGCTGAAGCTTCTAGAAAGCGATCTTCAGACCGAGTTCGAGTTGACGGCCAAAGTAGTTCCCACGTTGGCGAATCGCTTGGCCGAAAGTCGAGCTCGTGACACCGAGATCGGGATCTGCTCGATTCAGCCGGTTTGTCGCATTGTAGGCGCTCATCTTCAGTTCTGTTTTGATGCGCTCCGTGATGCGGAAGTTCTTCGAGAGTGTCGCATCCAACTGCAGCGTCATTGGCCCCGTGAGACCGCTGTAGTTGATTGGGTTCGTTCGCGGCGTAAAGGCTGGCAGCACTGTGAAAACACTCTTATTGAACCAGGCTTGTGGCGTGGGATTGCTGATGCGTGGATCGCCGGTCACTTGCAGGGCACCAAAGTTCAGGAATGCCCCCGAGTTTGCGTAGATCGCACCCAACACCTGCCAGCCTCCCAAGACGCCATCGAGGATGCGATTCGAGTTGCTCATCCAAGCCCGTCCTTTTCCAAAGGGAAGTTCATAAGAGCCCGCTCCATTCAGACGATGCCGGGGATTTGCACTCTCGATGAGGCGAGGCTGATTCGCATAGTATTCCGGATCGTTGAAGAAACCGTCGTTCCGCTCCCGGATATAGGCATAACCCATCAAGAAGTTAAACCCATTCTGGAAGGGGCGCCGAGCCTGAATCGCAATGGATTGGTAGCGATTGCGGAATCCATTGTTGCCCACCTCAAAGATGCTGCCATATTGCGGATAAGGATTGAGCAATGAACCAAGCGTCACCGTGGGTGCATTGCGGTTGGGACCGGGAAACTGCGCCGGAGTCAGGTATTGGTAGAACGGATTAGCAACCGTTGCCTGCAATGCACTCTTATAGGTGTAGGACAGTTGCGGATCCTGCAGGTTGCGATTGCGGGAATAGAGCTGCCCTTCTCCGTAGTTAATAAAAGCCGTTGCATCGACAACAATCTTGCCAGGAACCTGACGCTGGATCGAGAGCGAGAGACGGTCGTTGGTCGGCCGGCGCATATTCTGGTTGAACCACAACGAGGGCGCACCACCCAGCCCAAGCGCGGCGCCAAACCCCTTCCCGCGTGGCGGAATCAAAGGATTCTTGTCGGCTGGGTAGGGGTTGGACAACGTAGCCTGAGGCACACCATTGAGCAAGCCCTGCGCGGATTGTGTCGCGTCATACCCCATATAAGCCGGCTCCAGATAATTGAGCGCTTCAAATCCACTGAACGGGGCATCGATGAAGGTGTATTCGGAAGGTGTTGAGAAGCGCGAGTAGCCAAAGCGCACCGACATCTTGTCGTCCACTCTCCAGGCCAGACCAAAGCGCGGCATGAAGTTGTTCCACTGGCGATTCCACGAGTAGGGGTTCTTGTTGTCAGTGAAATACCATTGGCCGTTCCACTGCAGCGGTTGAGCCGGATAGGCTCGCAACTCTGGTGGCATCACAGGTGGATTCGCGGTGAGATCGGGATTTGCTGCATTGAGATCGAGGTAGCGGGACATCTGGTGCTCGGGGTCATACCAGGGAGTATCGAACTCATAACGAAGACCAATGTTCAGTGTGAGATTGCGGTTTAGCTTCCAATCGTCCTGGAGGAAGAAACCAAAGAACTCGCTGCGCGGCTGCTTCACAGGCTTGACGATCGCGCGGCTATTGTTATCGATGGCTCCGAGCAGGAAAGTGGCGTACTCATGGCCCACCACACGAGTGTTCGGAGCGTTGAAGGTATCTGCAGTCAGCGCCTGAGGAAAGCTGAACAGGGTATTGCCGGTGACAAGGGAAGCGCCGCCGGAATGGCGGAATTCCGCGCCGGCCTTCCAATAGTGAGTGCCACGAGCCTGAGAGATTTTGGCACTGAAGCTATTGCCACTCGGATGCTGATACCAGTAGGTCCCGCCCATCCCGAAACTCGAACTTCCGATATTGATCCCAGGAATATAGCTGGGCAGCTGATCCGCGCGGACAAAGGACTTGTACCAATCGCTATTGGGCCAGTACTTGGAGAGATTCGAGCTGGGGAAGTAATCGCGAGGAGAATCAAAGTCGTCGACCAGATTGTGATAATCGCCGTGGATATTCACAATCGTGGTGGCATTGAGGGTCCAGACAGCGTCCCCGACAACAGAGGTCGCATGGCGGGCCGAGGGATTCTGCACAATGTACAGCGGAGACTTGTTCTCTGTAGGGTCATTCGAGGTGGTGATCGTATGCAGACGTGAATAACGGCCAGAGACACGCCACTTCTCGTTGATGACATAGTCAACACGATCAGAGAAGTTCCAATAGTCCGTCCGATTCGAGAGGATCGTCTTGAAGTTATTCAGGTTCGTGATGTTGTCGGGTGTCGCATTCGGCTTCCAAAGCATTCCCAGAAACTGCTGTGAGGTGGGGTCAAAACGGCTGGTGGGGATGCGATTCCCAGCAAAGGGCGTGCGTACCACGGCTCCAGTAGCCGCGTTGAACTGCGTGCTGAAGGGATCGTAGATGGTGCGGATGCCACCATCGATGTTGCGCGATTGTGAAAAGTCGCCCTGGCGTTCAAGATCGGTAGGGAGCGTACGGAAATAGCTGATGGGGTTCTGCTGCTTCCAGACTTCATAGACCGCGAAGTTGAACAATTTGTTTTTGAGAATGGGATTGCCGAGAGAGGCGCCATACATGTTGTTCCGGGCCAGAGAACGGGAGTTGGCAGTACGGTCAGTGAGCGCGTTGAGGGCGGGATTACGGCCAAGATACCAGACATTGCCATGCCAATCATTGGTGCCCGAACGCATCGAGATGCTGATGCCACCGCCGGCAGAATGGCCGCTTTCAGCGTCGACGGAATTCTGCTGTACGTTGACTTCCTGAACAGCATCCTGAGGCGGAGTGTAGGTAGCCTTGTGCCCGATGCCGATGGGCGACCCGTCGACAAGCAGGTCGTTCTTTAGATTCGTACCACCGCCGAGTTCAACGGAATTTGCGGCCCAGGAGTTGTAAGCATTCATCTCGGTGCGGGTGTTGACCGCATTCGGAGAAAGCAGACTGAGCTTGAATGGATTCCGGTCAAAGCGGGGCAGATCATTGGCGAGTTTCGTGTCAATCGTCAATTGGACATTTGCATTATTCACGTTGACCTGGACGGGATTGTCACTGACTGTGATCGATTCCCCGGCAGAGCCAGGATTCAGAACAGCATCAATGGAGAGGCTCGCTCTGGCCTCCACGAGGATGATGGTTTGGACAAATTTCTTAAAGCCAGCGTATTCCACCTGGAGTTGGTAGTTGCCGGGCTCAACATAATCAAAGATATAGGCGCCCACATCATTCGTTTGGCGCGTGGTCAGGACACCGGTGTTTATGTTTTTCAATTCGACAGTGGCACCAGCAATAATGCCTCGAGTTGAGTCAGTGACAAGGCCTGTAATTCTCCCGCGATAATCCTGGCCCGATAGCAAGCAACAGATCGCGAGTATCCATAGAAATAATCGAATACTTTGCATTGTTAGGGACAATATCACAACTTCGAATCGGCAATCCGAAACAGCCTTTCTCCTCACATTTTCAGCACTGCAAATTGCTGTTTGGAATGAATCGAGATGGCCTGGCTCTCGAGCCGCTGCCAGAATCGCTTGCGCTGAGGATAATATTGATTCCATGAAGTTGTCTGCTCGATTGAGCCTTCCGGCGTTCCTACTCTTCTCTGCTTTGACTTTTGCCCAGGACCAGACAGCTGGCCAACGTGCTTATGACAGCCGCTGCGGACGATGCCATGGAGGCGATGGACGCGGAAGCGATATGGCCCCAGCCCTGCTGCGCGGCGTCGGCACTCGAGATGACGCACAACTGGCATTGTTGATCCGCAACGGGATTCCGGGGAAGATGCCCGGGAGCAATGTGGGCGATGAAGAACTGAAGGCATTGATCGGCCACGCGCGATTATTGCGAATGCGCTCGCGGCAAAGGCCAATTGTCCGGGAGACCTTACAGTTGACCGATGGCCGCACGCTGGAAGGCGAAGTGCTTGGGGAAGGCTTTAGCGACAAACAACTGCGCAGCAACGGCAAACTTCATCTGCTCCGCCGTGTAGAGGGTGGCAAGTATCGCGAAGTCACTTCTTCCATCGACTGGCCCGGCTACAACGGCGATCCACGTGGGAACCGCTACACAACGATGACGCAGATCAACAAATCGAATGTTGCGGGGATGACGGCAAAGTGGGTGTTCCCAGTTCCGAATGGAGCACGTCTGCAAGGGACACCGGTAGTAGTGGCAGGCGTCATGTATGTGACAGACGTCAACCAATGCATTGCGCTCGATGCAGGCACAGGGCGGCAGATCTGGCATTGGCGGCGGCCTGTAACGCCGGGTACCGTAGGCGCCAGTTCGAATCGCGGGGTAGCCGTGATCGAGGATCGGGTGTTCATCTCCACTGACCATGCGCATCTGGTCGCCTTGAATCGCCATACGGGCGAAGAAATTTGGGACGTAGAGACCGCCGACTACAAGCAGAACTATTTTGCAACCGGCGCGCCGCTTGCGGTGGGTGGCCTAGTGCTGGCAGGAGTGGGGGGCGGAGAGCATGGAACGCGCGGCTTCATTGCGGCCTATGACGCGAAGACCGGCAAGGAGGCTTGGCGCTTCTGGACCGTCCCCGGCAAGGGTGACTTCGGCTCGGAGACCTGGAAGGGCAAAGATCAGGAACACGGAGGCGGCTCCACTTGGCTCACCGGTACCTACGACCCGGAACTGGACACCATCTATTGGCCGATTGGCAATCCCTCCAAGGAATATGACGGAGCAGATCGCGAGGGCGATAACCTGTTCACCGATTCCGTTGTGGCGCTCGATCCGAAGACCGGCCAACGGAAGTGGCATTTCCAGTTCACGCCTCATGATCTTTGGGATTGGGACGCAACCGAAACTCCACTGCTTATCAATGCCGATTGGGAAGGTAAGCCGCGAAAGTTGCTGCTGCATGGCAATCGGAATGGCTTCTTTTATGTGCTGGACAGAACCAACGGCAAAGCGCTGTTGGTGAAACAGTTTGTGAAGAAACTGACCTGGGCAACCGGGATGACGCCGGAGGGACGCCCGATCAAGGCTCCGAATCAGGAACCCTCAGAAAAGGGCACCTATGTCTGCCCCTCGCAAGACGGCGCATCGAATTTCTATTCTCCGTCGTACATTCCAGCAACGGGACTCTTCTACTTCCAGACTTTCGAGAAGTGCAGTGTTTACACAAAACGGGACCAAGGGGACTGGACACCGGGCAAGGCCTATCTTGGCGGATCCCAGCAGACCGCTCCGGGAGTGGCGGAACACTATCTGCGGGCACTCGATATCAAGACCGGCAAGACCGTATGGGAATTGCCACAACCCGGCCCTGCGCAGGGATGGGGCGGGACGATCGCGACGGCAACCGGACTGATCTTCTTTGGAGAAGAGAACGGTGCGATGATGGCGGCCGATGCTACAACCGGCAAGCCGCTCTGGCGCTTTGAGACGAATCAGAATTGGAAGTCATCTCCGATGGCCTATCAGTTTGACGGCAAGCAATTCATCGCCGCAATCGCAGGTGGCAATGTGCTGGCCTTCGGATTGCCGGACTAGCACGAAGGATGATGACGCAGGCGAGGCGTCGCATGCCAGGCAAGTGCTCGCTCAAGGATTCTTACAAGTGCTTCGGAGTGGAACGATTCTCTCCACTCCGGCCTCAATCCGCTCTCGATCCAGTTTCAGAGCCATCGGCGTTGTTGCCGACCAGGCGTTGTATGGGTGCAAAGGCAAGCTGATGGCCAATGTTCGCTGTGTCTCTTGTCAAGGATCCCACCAGGAGTCTGCCATCGTTCAGGATAGATGTGGCGGAGCAAGATGATTCTGTCGGCCCATCTCACCGCAGATTGCCAAGACACTCGCTCACGGCGCACGTTTCCCAAACGCTAAACTCAGGCGACCCGGGAGCAAGCCCTCACCTGGCGTATCGCTGTTGTCGGTCACACTCGAAGGGACTGCCAGCCTGACGATGGCAAGCCACGATAATGACCGGCAACGCAAAGTCCTCAATCTTGGAAGTGAATTAGTGGCGCACGATCCAGGGACCGCCTGCACCACAGACAGGCATCGCCACTTCGTCCCTTAGGCGGTGATTGGCAGCGCTGGCCCGGTTGAGTCTGAAGGTTCGCTGATCAAGGATTGCAACTGTTGCAGCGAGTGCTCGACTTCCACAGCCTGTTCCCGCACCACAGCAGTTGCGTCCCCAAGCTTCCCACCAGCGATCGCCTTGCGAAAGGCCGCGTCGGTTCGATTGCCAGAATGAATCAGCTCTTCCAGAATGGATTGAGTATCACCGTTGGAAAGGCTTATCGGCGTGGCAGTCTCGAGCGGCTCAGGCTCTTCCAGAAAGGGATGTAACTGTTGGGCAAACTCGCGGCGCTGAATGGCATAGTGCTCAAACATCGAGCGCCAGTTGCGATTCTTAGTACGAGAAGCGGCCGCACGAAAAGCAGATTCGCTCTCGAGCATCGCGCCGATGAGATGGCCGATCGGGTTTGGCATAGAGTTCCTCCAGAAGATCTGCGGGCCGCGCCATCGAGCGCGACCCGTTGTTGTGCAAACGCGGAGCTCACCAGAATGGCTAGCTTTTGTAGCCATCCCGAAGCGCACGGATCGCATCATGCGCCGCCTTGATCTCATACGCTTGCTGCGCTACCAGTGGGGCCGCCGAGCCCAACTTTCCGCTTGCGGTTGCTTCGCGATAAGCCTTGACCGCTGCATCTTCGCCACGTTCGCATTCTTCCAGAATTGCGTGATCGTTCTTGCCCGTAACAGCCGACTTCACAGACATCCAGCCGCGATGTGCGGCGGCTGTAATTGAGCCAGAAGTTTCAGGGGTCTCGCCCTCCCGTCGCACCGTTTGCTGCAACTGCGCCACAAAGCTATGACGCTGGCTGGCGTACTTCTCAAAGGTCGATTTCAGATTGCGATCCGTGACATCCGCAACAGCGGCCTTGAAGCCATTCTCTCCGTCTTTCAGCGTTTCGATCAGATTGTTGATGATTGCTGTATCCACATCTTGATTGAAAGTTTGTGTAGTCATACCATTTGACGGAGGGTGCATTAAAGTGTTTCCCGCTTAGGTCTCACCGCAATCCCCCTGTGATTTTTGCAACATCGGCATTTGAAGTGGTTACACTTCGGCTATGTCCACTCCACGAAACGAACAGGAATCTGCGCTTGGCAAGGATGTTCTTGAAGCGCTTGATACGCTCAATGGTTATCACGCGGGGCATCGACCCGCCCACGCGAAAGGGCTGATGTTGCGAGGCCATTTCCAGCCTTCCCTCGAAGCGGGAGAGTTGACGACAGCACCTCATGCGCACACCGATTCCACGCCGGTCACCGTGCGATTCTCTGATTTCGCGGGAGTCCCGACAGTGCCGGATAACGATCCAATGGGAGGAGGTCCACGGGGTTGCGCCGTTCGCTTTCATCTTGGGGAGCACGTGCATACGGATCTTGTGGCCCATTCAGTCGATGGCTTCCCCGTCCGCACTGCTGAGGAATTTGTGGAGTTCTTACGCGCCATTCCGCGGAGCGGACCGGATGCCCCCAAGCCCAATCCGTTGGACATCTTTCTCAGTACCCGACCCAAGGCCGTACAGTTCGTGACTACGCCGAAGCCCTTTCCGGCAAGCTTTGCGACCGAGGCTTTCTTTGCCGTGACCGCAGTGAAATTCATCAATGCCGCCGGAGAAGTTCGTTTTGGACGATTCCGAATCAAGCCAGAAGCAGGAACCTCTTACTTGACAGATGAGGTAGCCGCTACAAAGGGGCCTAACTATCTGTTTGAAGAGATGGCTGCACGTCTCGCGCAAGGGCCAGTCCGGATGAAAGTAGTGGTGCAGATGGCTGAGCCCGGAGATATCGTGGACGATTCCACGGAGCACTGGCCCGCAGACCGGCCGGAAATCAGATTTGGAAGCCTGGAGTTGAACGAGACCGTATCAGAAGAGAGGATCATCTTCGACCCGGTTGCCAGAGTCAGCGGAATTGAGTCCTCCGGCGACCCGCTCTCGGAACCGCGAGCTGCTGCCTATCTGATCAGCGGCCGGCGACGTCGAGCAGCAATGTAAGTCCCCAGGGATCCGTGGCTCGGTTCCCTGACAAAAGGATGCCCAGACCCGCGAGACGGTCTGCCGCCGCCTCGCGGGCCTGGGTTGTCGGAAGCAAGAGATGCCACTGGAGAAGCCGGGCGTCGTCCGAGGTCGCAACCGGCGATTGCGCAGCCCAGGTATTGAGTCCGATGTGATGGTGGTATCCGCCCGCGGCTACAAAGAGCGCTCCAGGCAAGCTCCGGACCGTCATCTCCATGCCCAACCCTCCGGTGTAGAAGCGCTCTGCGCTGTCCAGATCACTCACATAGAAGTGCACATGGCCCATGATGGTGCCTTCCGGAATGCCTTGCCAGCCTTTCGGCGTCACCACGGCAAGAAGTTCCCGGGTCCGCAGTGGGTCGACACTTCCTACGATCTCGCCATGGTGGTAAACCCACTCACTCCGGGGCCGGTCGGCATAGACTTCAATATTGATCCCGTCAGGGTCTTCGATGTAGATCGCTTCGCTGAAGAGGTGATCGGAAGCACCAAAGGGAGTTCGCGTATCCGAGAGATGTACCAGAAAATTTGCAAGATCCTGCCGGCTGGGCAGGAGAATCGCAAAGTGATACAAACCTAGAGTTCTTCGCCCGATGATGGGAACGATGCCAATGCGCTGCTCCAGCTCCACTAAAACCTCTGTGGAGGTGCCGAGAGCAGCAAAGCCAGGCCGGGAATCCAGCAACTTGAGCCCAAGAACAAACTGATAGAAGTGCAGGGAGCGATCCAAATTGGAGATTGCAAGACGGACCCTTCCGACACGAGTTTCTGCTGGCAGAATCGACATATCAATAGGCAAGAGTAAAGCGGGAGCGAGAGTGTTGCGGCTTCTCGAGCTCATCGACCAGGGCGACGGCAAAATCTTCCGCAGAGATCCTGCTTTGCCCCTTGGCATCCGTGAGGAGAAGATTCTGGCCGAGCCGGAACTTTCCCGACCGGATTCCGGGTTCGATCAAGGCGGCCGGGCTCAGGCAGGTCCAATCGAGATTCGATTTCTGGAGCAGGTCAAGCGCTGCCACGTGTGCCAATGCGATGGGTTTCCAGGAAGCAGGAAAGTCTGGAGTATCGACAAGCCGATGTCCGGGAGTCACATCAAGACTTCCGGCGCCGCTCACCACGAGGAGGCGCTTGGGGTGAGCAGCAATAAGCGATTGCGTCGCCAGCAAGAGGTCCGATGGGGAACTCGCCGGCGGGCTATAAGCGCTAATAACGGTAGGAATGCCATGGATGGCTTTGGCGATGCTGGCATGGTTGAGAAGATCGGCATGCCGGTAAGGGACGCCGTCTACTTTTGTCGCATGCCGGGAAATGGCCGTGACATGATGGCCACGGGTGAGCAATTCGTTGAGAATCCGGCTTCCGATCATGCCGGAGGCACCAATCAGGGCGACATTCATTTGCTTTAGTGATGCGAATGAAAAGGAAGTGATGCAAGATCTTGACCTGGATGGGTAGGATTGCTACATTAGTTGAGCGGGGTGGAGCAGCCTGGTAGCTCGTTGGGCTCATAACCCAAAGGTCGCATGTTCAAATCATGCCCCCGCAACCAACCTATCGGCCTGAGGCTTAGTTGTAGATCTTTTCGGCCCGTAGTTAATTCCCCCAACCTCTCCATCGTTATTGATTCTGAAGCCTAGCACGTTGGGTTAATTTTAACCCCTTCAGCAACAATTTTTCTTTCAGAATCAATAAGTTGCTGATGAGATTAGCCGTCCTACCGACAAACTGGCACCCAAACTGTTTCCAATCTTGTTTTCTAAACTTGACGGCACGTTCGACTTTCATAGCAGTTCGTGGCGGATAGACTGTTGGAAAGTCGCTATCCTTTACGCGAGAAGTCTATCCATTGAACAGATCGGCCGAGGGCTTTACCGGCTTGCCAGTGATCAGGGGCTCCGTACCACAGATTAGAGCGCGATCGCGGCTAGTGCACCAAAGACGGTGTTTGTCTGATCTCGGCGCTGGCCCATCACTGGCTTACTGCGCAAGTACCACAGAAGATCACCCAGCCGTGCTCAACTGCCTCGCATTGAGGCTTATCAATGACGCAGAGTCCGCCGCGGACTCGATCGTGAGATTCGAGGTAGTCTTGCGTCCTATGCGCTGCAAATGGATGTCCCATTTCCCCGCTCCGCGTACGATCGAAGCCGACCCAATGCAAATCCTTACCCAAGAGCTCATCGGTTGGTGAAGTGGAGCACTGGCGTCCATAGTGAATTTGTTAAAGGGGATGCTCCCCCGGCCAGCAGGCGAAGCCCGTCGTGTCTGAACAGCTGCTTGGGGACAGTACGTTGCATCACCCTCGGTACCCCTGTCTATAACCGGGCCGCGGGCGCCTGGCAACTGACGGTTCGCATCACCAACACGAGCGGCAAAACATTGACGAAGCTCGCCTTCGCCTTGGACACCCTCGCAGCCGGCTGGACCGTCACCAACGGCGATGCAGCGATTGCGGCAGCACCTACAAGAACTTCAACGATCTTGCCGACGGTGCAACTGTGCAAGAGAAGTGGCGCATTGCGCTAGTTACTCCCGTGCGTAGTTCGGCCAGAATGAAATCATAGCCGGGTCCAGAGAGACTCGGCGAAGTTGGGCAAAGATTGCTGAAGGTCATAAAGGTAAACCCAAATGAACGAAAACGAAACCACCGCTCTGGTAAGAGTCTTTGATCGCGCCTACATCAACGGCAAGTTCGTCACACCACACGGAACCCAGGCCGTTGACCTAGTGAACCCGACCAACAACACCGTGATCGGCAAGGTCATCATGGCGGATGAGATCGACACCCGTCAGGCCATCGCCGCAGCCAAGGAGGCGTTCCATACTTTTTCGCAAAGCAGCAAGGAATACCGCATGGACTGCTTGCAGCGGTTGCATGATGCCGTTGCCAAGCGAATGGATCAACTCGTTGACGCAACGGTTCTGGAATACGGCGCTCCGCAAGACCGCGCGAAGAGCTCGAACAACCTCGCGGCGAACATATTCCTGCACTTCAAAGAAGTTCTCAAGGACTTCGGTCTCGTAAGAACTGTCGGGACTTCCAAAGTCGTCATGGAACCAGCGGGCGTGGTGGGCATATTTACGCCTTGGAATTCGAGCGCCGGTTCGATTGCGATCAAGATGGCTCCGGCAATCGCTGCCGGATGCACTGTTGTCATCAAGCCCAGCGAGATGAGCGCAATGCAAACGGAAGTGTTGATGGACGCTTTTCATGAAGCCGGCTTGCCTCCTGGCGTTATCAATTTCGTGACCGGCCTCGGTGAGGTCGTCGGAACGGAGTTGACGAAAAGTCCCGACATTCAAAAGATCGCGTTCACCGGTTCGACGCAGATCGGAAAACTGGTCGCGAAGAACTCCCTGGACACGATGAAGCGCTTGACGCTGGAACTCGGCGGCAAGTCGCCGAACATCATTCTGGATGACGCCGATTTCTCCATCGCCATTCCGATGGCTGTCGCAGCTTGTTACCTGAACAACGGTCAAGCCTGCATCGCGGCTTCGCGCCTGATCGTGCCGGAAGACCGGCTGGGCGAAGTGAAGCGGTTGGCGAGAGCGGCCGTCGAACAAATCAAGACGGGCGATCCGCGAAACAAGAATGTGACTCTCGGCCCATTGGCCAGCAGAAAGCAGTATAAGCGCGTTCAGGAATACATCAAGTCGGGCATCGAGGAAGGCGCGGAACTCATTATCGGCGGAGAAGGTCATCCTTCTGGACTTGAGGATGGGAATTTCGTGAAGCCCACCGTGTTCGCCAATGTCACACGTGACATGCGGATCGCGAAGGAAGAGATCTTCGGACCGGTCTTGTCGATATTGACGTACAAGACGGAAGCTGAAGCCATTGAAATAGCCAACGACACCGAATTCGGGCTCATCGCCTATGTAAGCTCGGCCAACCCGGAACGCGCGAACCGTGTGGCGCGCAAACTTGCTGCCGGCCGAGTCCTTATCAATACAATAGGCCACGATCCATTTGCTCCCTTCGGTGGCTTCAAACAATCAGGAATTGGTCGGGAAGGGGGGATCTTCGGACTGCAGGAGTATCTGGAGCCCAAAGCGATCCTCAGCTAACCCGAGAAATCTCCCGAAATGAAGGCCGTGTCAAGACGAAACTAAGCCTCCCAGTTGAGGGCAGAACTCAAACGACCTGTTGACTAGTCTCCTGAGTCATTGATTTCTAGCAGAAGTGTTCGGTTGATGGGCGGCAAGGGTGGTTGAAGCAAAGCGGGCGATGGACTCAAGAATTTGAGAGGCAGATTTGGTCCAGAGGAATGGTTTGGGTTGCTCGTTGTGCACGGCAATGAACTTCCGAATAGCGTCCTCTAGTTCCGAGACGCTTCGATGAGAGCCACGCTTGATTTGCCGTTGTGTCAACAACGCAAACCAGCGTTCGACTTGGTTCAACCAAGAGGCATGTGTGGGAGTAAAGTGCAGATGATACCGGGGCCTCTTTTGGAGCCACTGTCGAACCTTGGCGGTCTTGTGCGTTCCGTAGTTATCCAGCACCAGATGGACATCCAGGTCGGCAGGGGCGGCCGCATCGATTTTTTTCAAGAAATCGAGGAACTCTACAGAGCGATGACGGCGATAGCATTTGCCCAATACCCGGCCGGTGGCGATATCCAGAGCCGCAAACAGACTGGTCACTCCATGTCGTTGATAGTCGTGCGTGCGGCGCTCAAGTTGACCGCTTCGTAGCGGCAACACGGGTTGGTTCCGGCTTAGCGCCTGGATCTGACTTTTCTCATCCACGCACAGCACCAACGCATGATGCGGGGGCGACAGATAGAGCCCAATAATGTCCCGCACTTTGTCAACCAGCAACGGATCGTTCGACAACTGGAAGGTTTCGCTTCGATGTGGCTTCAGACCAAAGGCACGCCAGATGCGGCTGATGGTGGATTGACTCAGTCCTGTTCTCGTCGCCAGCATTCGGCTGGACCAATGGGTTGCTCCCTTGGGGGCCTTCTCCAGTGTGAGCCGGACGACCTGCTCAATCTTGTCGTCGCCGATTTCTCGTGGCGCCCCGGGCCGAGGCTCATCTCCCAAAGTTGAGATCCCGCCCACAATGAAACGATTACGCCAGAATCCAACAGTAAACCCAGTTGTCCTCAGCTTCGCCGCAACTGCGGCGTTACTCAATCCGCCGTCGCATTCCAGGATGATTCGTGCCCGAAACGCTGTTGCTCGGGACTTTCTTGGCTGCCGCACCAACCGTTCCAACTCTTCCCGTTGCTGCTCGGTTACCACCAACTCCTGCTTCTTGGGTCGTCCTCGCTTCGCTTCCATGCTTCAACCATAGAACAAGCGGTTATATTATGCCAGCCACTTAGGACTCAGGACACTAGACAACAAAGAAAGTTATTTATGGACACAGTATGGTTGGGAAACTGGAAGTCCGGCCGCTTCAAGGACAATCAGGAGAATATGCAGGCTAGCTCGTAGAATCTACTTCCTGTATTCACCGGGCCCGATGTCACCCAAACTGTCACCAACCTAAGGGCACGCCAGGGCAAGGGGTTCAACCACTTCGGGGTATGAAGGGGAACGCGGGGCAATTTCGAGTTTTGGCTCGTAGCCCAAAGATCGCATGTTCAAATTATGCCCCCGCGACCAACGTAATTACCTCTACTTTGGTTGCCATCTGCTCAAGCCAAACTCGGCACATTGCTTCCAGTACTCTCTCCTAGACCAATTCAATACGAAGCGCAAAAAATCGTCGACTGCGTCTCGTTGGTCAGCATCAAATCGACCGACTATCTCCGCCATCCTCCTCGTCCCACCCCTCATCCTCGCTGCCCGGGCAAAGAAAATACAACGTGAATTCCAGGACAATCGGATCGGCCTCCCGGCCTGTCTCTATAGATCGCAGGAGCCAAGCGGGAAGGAAGGTAGTCAAGGCGTCGGCTTCCAATAGCGGAAGACCGAGGGAGCCGTGGAATAATACCTCGGGTGAGAACTCGTCCCATCGCTTGCCTGCGAGTTCTCGACGCAAGTAAATTCCGTCGTCGCATTCGTCATGCGTTGAGACGAGTCCAGTAAAGGGCAACGGGGGAAAGACACTGATCAGTTTCCGCTGATATTCTACGATCTCCATCAACGTACCCATTTTCCGTAGGATACCCGCAACGTCCGGCAAGCCGCCGCTCATTGCAAATAAGTCGGAACCGGCGCACTCCTACTCCGCGCGGAGAATCTTCACCGGGTCCATGCGAGCAGCCCGAATGGCAGGGATCGCGGCCGCCAACAGAGCGGTTGCAATCAGAACGGCCGGACCACCCACATAGGTCATGACATCACTTTCTGCGATGCCAAAGAGCAGCGCGCGTAAGAAGCGGCTCAGCTCGAATGCAACCACGGCACCGAGAGCCGCCCCTGCCACACCCACGAGCAGCGCTTCACGCAACACGACAAAGGCGATCTCGCCAGCAGTAGCGCCCAACGCCATCCGGACACCCATCTCGCGCGTCCTTTGGGTGGCCCGTTGCGTCAACACGCCATGTACGCCCACAACCCCGAGCAGCAAACCCAACCCCGCAACAAAGGACAGGAGCCAGGCCGTCGATCTCCGATGCGACACCGACGCTTCGCGAACGGCGCCGATCGATACGAAACCAGAGACTACGACGTCCGGGAAGCGCTGCCGAATCGCACTTTGCAGAGCAGCAGTCGGGACTGATACAGCCTCAATCAGAAGCGGTACGGGGACGACACCAGAAGAGCGCGGCAAGGCCTGCTCAAAGGGAACATATTGCACTCCATCGATCCAGGATGGAAAGCCATCGAGCGAATACTGAGCGACGTCGCCAACAACACCCACCACCCTTCGTCCCACCTTGCCCGACACCGGACGGATGATCTTGCCAAGCGGCGACTCCTTCGGCCAGAACCTCCTGGCAGTAGCCTCACTGATGATGGCCACAGGAAGAGTAGCGGCCCGGTCCGCATCAGCAAACAGACGGCCCGCGCGAAGAGGGATGCCAAGAGCTCCAAAGTAACCCGGAGTTGCGGTGCTGTGCCATAGAACGAATGCGGGAGCCCCAGCTTCTTTGGGATGGTCTTCAATATCGACGGACATGGCAGAGATCTGTCTGGTCAACGGGATTCCGTTCGACCAGTTGACGCTCCGCACGCCCGGCACCGCAGCGAGTGTCGCACTCACATCTTGCAGAAAACTCCAACACCGTTCTGCCGTAGAACACCTACTCGGCCCGGCAGCAACCGAAGCAGTCAGGACTTGCGTTGTGTGGAGGCCCGAGTCTACATTGGCAAGCTGCCAAAGCGTCCTCCCCATGAGCCCAGCACCAATGAGCAATGCCGTAGCCATTGCCAGTTGCAGCCCGGCAAGCGCCAGTGAGATACGGGTCGAAGACCTGCCGGCACTGCTCCTGCCACCCGAAACAACTTGACCACCGAGTATCTTCGATCGCAGCATCGGAACAACACTCAGGATGGCGAAGGTCCCCAGCATCGTTGCGACGGCCCCAATGGCGGCATTGGGAACAATCCGAAGCTCGTGCAGTCTTGGAATGTCGCCCAGAAGCAGCGGCAGAAACCGGAGCAATCCCCAGGCCACCAACACCCCGGCCGCACCGCCGAAAGTAGCCAGAACCAAATTCTCCGTAATCACTTGCCGCAACAAGCGGCCACGCCCCGCACCCAGCGCTTCCCGCACTGCAAACTCGCGGCTGCGGAGAATCCATCGAGTCAACAGCAAGTTCGAAACGTTAGCGCAGGCAATCAGCAACAACAATAGCGAAGCACCCGCCAGCGCCAGCAGCTTGGGCCGCGCATCTTTCACAAGGAGCTGGCTGTGGAGCACAAGCGTGGAACTCACGCCCCATGCTTCTGGCATCCGCCACGGAAATAGCGGCCGAATGCGATTGAGGATGGGCCGCAACTCCGCCTGGGCGGACTGTAGCGTGGCATTCGGCTTCAAGCGTCCAATCGGCCAGAGATTCAGATTGCCCCACATCGAAGCAGGACTCGCGGGATCGATTCGAATGGGCGTCCATAGCTCTGTACCCGGCGTCGGAAAAGCAAACTGAGGAGGCATGACGCCCACGATTTCGTATGGCTCCTCGTTGAGCAGAATCTGCCTTCCAAGAAGGTTCCTGCTCGCGTCAAAACGCTCCCGCCACATCCGGTCGCTCAGAACCACAACCCGGTGTTGGCCTGCATTCTCCTCGCGCGCCTCAAACCAACGGCCCAAAGCGGGCTGCACACCTAGTACACGAGCCAGGTTCCACGTTGCATTGGCGCTTTGCACGCGAACAGCCTCGCCCCCGAGTTGGGCAGTCGTCTCAACCTTAGGCAGATAACCGGCATAGTCGGCCTGAACAGCCAGGTTCCGCAGAGCCGTGGTGGGTCCGACACCACCGATGCCGAGGTCGATCTCGACGATTCGGGCGGGATCAGGATAGGGAAGCGGCCGAAATAGAACGCCATATGCAGTCGAGAAGAAGATCAAGTTCGCACCAACGCCAAGAGCAAGGGTGAGGGTCGAGGCCAAGGTGAATCCTGGAGACCGCCAGAGCGTTCGCACCGCGATGTTCAAATCGCCGGCCAAGCAATCGAAAGACTGAGTGCCTCGCTGGTCGCGGCACTCCTCGGCAAGTAGAGAGCAGTTTCCAAAGCAACGCCGGGCAGCCAACTCGGCCTCGGCCGCAGACATCCCTCGGCTCTGGTACTCTGCCTTCTGTTCGGCAAGGTGGAAGTCCAACTCTTGCTGAAGTTCAGACTCTAGCTCCTGGCGCTGCACAAGCGATCGAACTCGAAGCTTCAGACGGTTGAGCCACCGCATGGCATTCCTCCTTACACGGGCTTCACGACTAAGCTAATGGCGGCGGACAGCCGTTCCCACTGCCCCAACTCCTGAGTGAGTTGCTTCTTCCCTGCCCGGGTGAGCGAATAGAACTTCGCCACTCTCCCTGAGGCCGTCTCGCGCGATTCCGATTCAATCCACCCTTGCTGTTCCAAGCGGTGCAACGCGGGATACAGCGAGCCCTGCTGCACAAGCAAGACATCGTTCGAGACTTGCTGGATCCGCTTGGCAATCGCCCATCCATGTACAGCTTCGAGCGATACCGTCTTCAGGATCAGCAGATCGAGAGTTCCTTGAATCAGGCTGGAAGGTTTTGCCACCCTATGATTATCTACAATCATTGTAGATTGTCAAGGGGTCCGAGCTTGGCGCGGGATCGACAACTCCGTTCCCTAACAGCTCATGGAAGTTATCAGAGAACAATCGCCGCGCGAAGTTCTATACGCTCACAGCGGCGGGCCGCAAACGTCTGGCAGCCACAACCCGATTCCTAAAGAGCATGCTCTACGGCGTTAGTCCGAACGATTTCGCCACATTCCTCACCGTCATCGCCGTGCTGTTTGGAGTGGGACTCCTTGCCGCCTATCTTCCCGCACGACGCGCAGCCCGGCTCGACCCAATCGCCGCACTCAGAACGGAGTAGAGAGCTGCAATCGCGCCCTGCGGGCGCCCCAGACAGCATCGTCCAACTTTGCACCTGCTCCTAGCGGTCGGCTGGAGTGAATTCATCTCTCGCTTTGCTATACTTTTCGATGTCGAATTTCGCTAGCGAAATACAGAAATGATGAATACCGCAGAAGATAAGGATCTCTACTCAGGGCTCATCCGCCTTCACATCCTGCACCATGCGGCCCAAGCCCCTCTCTGTCGAATTTCGCTAGCGAAATACAGAAATGATGAATACCGCAGAAGATAAGGATCTCTACTCAGGGCTCATCCGCCTTCACATCCTGCACCATGCGGCCCAAGCCCCTCTCTTTGGCCTCTGGATGGTCGAGGAGCTTCGGCATCATGGCTACAAAATGAGCACCGGCACTCTGTACCCCATCCTCCATGGCCTGGAACGCAAAGGATATCTCCGGTCCCAGGTGGAGCGCCAAGGAAAAACGTCCCGCCGGATGTACCGGGCAACAGCACTTGGAAAACGGGCGCTGAAGATGGCACTGGGTAAAGTCCGGGAACTCTTCGGAGAACTGATCAAGGATCAAAAATAAGTGAGACAGACCGAGCCTCTCCAATGAATCCAATGCCAATCACACGATTCTTCCAGGCGAGACTTCGATGGCTCTGTGCATTCTGGGTCTTTGCCGCCCATGCCCTCGCTCAGCCCACTCTGTCCTCGCGTCTCAATCTCCAACAGGCTGTAGACGCAGCACTGGAGCGATATCCTTCCGTGCGCGTCTCGGAAGAAGAGTTGCGTAGCGCCACGGCTGCGATTCAACTGGCCCGAACGGCATACCTTCCATCACTGGAAGCAGTTGCTGGGATCAATCGCGCAACAAGGAATAACGTACTTGGACTCCTGCTGCCCTCGCAGGTCCTTTCCCCGATATCCGGGCCAGTACTGGGCACCAATGGCCTGGGCAGCGCGTGGGGAAGCACCGTCGGGCTGCTCGCCACCTGGGAGCCATTCGACTTTGGGCTCCGCCAGGCGAATGTAGCAGTTGCCCAAGCGGGGCGGGCTCGAGCCGAGGCGATTGCCGGCCGCACGCGACTCGATATCGCGACGATCGTCGCCGATACCGTTCTCACGATCGTTGCCGCCGAGCAAACGATCATCGCCGCTCGTGCTGCTGCCGACCGCTCCGCGGAACTGGTGCGAATCATCGATGCTCTGGTTCGGACCGAACTACGTCCGGGAGCGGAACTGTCGCTCGCAGAAGCAGAACAGGCTTCCGCTCAGGCGCAGCTCATTCGCGCCCGTCAGGCTGAGGCAGAAGCCAAGGGAGTTCTGGGAGCGCTCCTCGGAATAGAGCCGAAGACGCTGAGCATCGATGCCGGAAAGCTCTTAACGATGGCAGGCCCTCTA
Organism: Bryobacter aggregatus MPL3; assembly: GCF_000702445.1. NCBI lineage: Bacteria > Pseudomonadati > Acidobacteriota > Terriglobia > Bryobacterales > Bryobacteraceae > Bryobacter > Bryobacter aggregatus. Next base: position 2,243,971 of record NZ_JNIF01000003.1, on the reverse strand, counting down.
CCCCAGACTGGGGACTTATCGGAAAGCCCGCTTGCGCGTGAGCAAGATGCGGCAACGGCAGAGGTGCAAGCGCGGCTACGCGTACTGGATCGCAGTTATTATCCGCGATTCGCAATTCAAGGAACTTCCTACGCACGTGGCACCGGAGCGATTTCAGATGGCAGACTCCTCGGTGGAGTGAACGGATTGGGACCAAACATACAGAACTGGGGACTCGGGTTTACCGCAACCTTCAACGTCTTTGAGTACCAGGCTATTCGTGCCCGCCGGAGTGCGGAAAGCGCTCACCTCGACGCCGAAAGAGCCCGTTATAGCCAAGTGCTGGTCGATCTCCGAGCCCGGCAGAACAAGGCATCTGCAGCGTTCGAAGGCGCGCTCGAAGTGGCACAGACGACGCCCGTGGTCGTGGACGCAGCTCGTCATCTCACTGAACAGGCGAGAGCCCGGTACCAGTCCGGACTCGGCACCGCGCTTGAAGTTGCGGATGCGCACCGGCGGCTTGCGCAGGCAGAGATTGACGATAGCCTCGCTCGTCTGGGGACATGGCGCGCCAAGCTCGCGCTATTCGCAGCCACAGGAAACCTGAGCCCACTGTTAATTGAAGCGAGCCAGTAAACCACGATGAAACTTGTACTTGCAGCTCTCACTCGGCCGATCAGCCTGCTGACGGTGATTGTCGCCATCGCGCTCACCGCAGGCCTGGCGCTTCGCCGTATGCCGGTGGACATCTTTCCCCAGGTGGGGGAACCGGCGATCTATGTAGCCCAACCCTACGGGGGCATGGATCCATCCCAGATGGAAGGATTTCTGACTTACTACTACGAGTATCACTTCCTCTACATCACCGGAATCCAGCGCGTCGAGTCGAAAAGCATCCAAGGGGCGGCCCTCATGAAGCTGGTGTTCTATGCGGGCACCGACATGAATCAGGCAATGGCGCAAACCGTCGGCTATGTGAATCGCGCTCGTGCCTTCATGCCTCCGGGCGCCGTGCCACCCTTCATTACACGCTTCGACGCCGGGAGTGTTCCGGTAGGGCAACTCGTGTTTAGCAGCCCGGATCTTAGTGCCGGTGAGCTGCAAGATATTGCACTGAACCGCGTGCGGCCGTTATTCGCCACACTGCCCGGCGTTTCCGCACCGCCTCCTTTTGGAGGGAATCAACGAACCATCGTCGTGCGGCTTGACCCGGACAAGCTGCGCCAGTACAGCATCTCGCCAGAGGAAGCAATCAGCGCAGTAAACAAGGCGACGGTAGTCGTTCCCTCCGGCAACCTCCGCACAGGCGACTTGAATCGCTTTGCCGTGACCAACTCGGTTGTCGGCGGCAACTTAGCAGATCTCGCGAATGCACCCGTTCGCGTGGGCCAAGGCACCACCGTCTACATTCGAGACATCGCCGTGGTGGAGAACGGCACAGACATTCTCACCGCTTACGCACATGTGAACGGGAAGCGAACCGTTTATATTCCGGTCACCAAGAGAGCCGACGCGAGTACTCTTGCCGTTCTGGACGCAGTCAAGGCCGCGCTCCCCAGCTTTCGCGAAGCTGTTCCCGAGAATGTTACCGTGCGGCTTGAGTTCGATCAGTCCGGATACGTCACCAACGCCATCAAGGGGCTGAGTGTGGAAGCGGCGCTCGGCGCCGTGCTCACTGGCCTGATGGTGCTGCTCTTCCTGAGGGATTGGCGCAGTGCCTTCATTGTCATCACCACCATTCCGTTGGCTCTGTTGTCCGCGATCGTACTGCTTTGGGCTGCCGGCCAAAGCATCAACATGATGACCCTCGGCGGGCTTGCCTTAGCCGTGGGCATTCTTGTCGACGAGGCGACGGTTGAAGTAGAGAACATCCACACGCAAATGAGCCGAGGCCTGCCGCGCGCAGTGGCAGTGGTGGAAGCAGCCCGCCGGACTGCGCTGCCACGGCTGCTTGCGATGGTGTGCATTCTTGCCGTGTTTGTCCCCGCCGTCTTCATGGAGGGCGTCAGCCGCCAATTGTTCCTGCCACTCTCTCTTGCGGTCGGCTTTGCCATGATCTCGTCCTATGTTCTGTCCACCAGCCTGGTGCCTGTCCTCTCGGCCTGGTTGATGAGAGCTGGTCATCCTGAAGACGAGTCTCGCGGGCTCTTCGGCACGCTGCGGGAGTTCTACTCACGCTATCTAAAAGTCGCCCTTGCCTTCCGCTTCCCGATTGCCATCGGCTACCTGGTCACATCGATCGCCGCCCTTGTCATTCTCGTGCCAACACTCGGCACAGAGCTGTTTCCGCAAACAGATCCGCCTCAATTCCAGATGCGCTTGCGTGCGCCCACCGGAACCCGCATTGAGCGCACAGAACTCGTAGCCCTCAAAGCGCTGGATGTGGTGAGACAAGAGATTGGCGCGGAGAATATCGAGATCAGCACCGCCTTCATTGGCGTTCAGCCAGCCAGCTATCCGATCAATACAATCTTCCTTTGGACAAATGGTCCTCATGAAGCGGTGCTGACCGTAGCGCTCAAGCCGGAGGGGCGGCATGGCAGTGCCGCTCTCCGCGAACGGCTCCGGCAGAAGATTCGGGAAGCCCTGCCCGACGTCGCGATCTCCTTCGAGGCGGGCGACATTGTGAATCAGGTGCTCAGTGCAGGTTCGCCGACGCCTGTCGAGATCGCCATCCAAGGACCCAGTCTCGCGGACGATCGCGCACATATGGCAAAGATCCGGGAAGAGCTCACCAAGTTGCGCTTCCTGCGGGATCTTCAACTCTCCCAGCCGCAAGACTACCCCACTCTACAGATCGATATAGATCGGGATCGCGCCGGTCAGTACGGCTTAACCATGCAGGATGTGGCCCGGTCGCTCGTAGCGGCCACATCATCTTCACGCTTTACAGATCCAAACTATTGGCGCGATCCAAATTCCGGCAATGCGTTTCAGATCCAGGTCGAGATTCCGCAGAATCGCATGCAGTCCAACGAGGCATTGGGACAGTTGCAGATTTCCCCGAAAGGCGCGTCCCGGCCCTTTCTGTCGGAGGTGGCGCAGTTGAAGAACGGCACAGCTCCCGGCATGATGGAACGCTCCAACGGCCAGCGCATGCTGAGCCTCACTGCGAATCTCCATGGAGTCACGCTGGGCCAGGCGGCGCCAGAAATCCAGCGGGCAATTGAACGGGCAGGAAAGGCGCCGCGAGGCGTGAAGGTTCTGCTACGCGGACAAGTTCCAGCACTGCAGCAAACCATATCGGGATTGAAGACCGGATTGCTGCTGACCATCGTTGTCATCCTCCTCTTTTTGACTGCCAATTTCCAGTCACTCCGGCTGGCATTGGCGATTGTCCTCACCGTCCCCGCGGTGCTCTGCGGTGTTGTGTTGATGCTCTTGCTGACCGGCACCACCCTCAATATTCAGTCGTTTCTCGGCGCCATCATGGCAATCGGGATTGCTGTTGCAAACTCGATTCTGCTGATCAGTTTTTCAGAGGCAGCCCGCAAGGAACTCAAGCTTCCCGTCGTTGAGGCAGCGCGGCAAGGCGCCGTTGGGAGACTGCGAGCGGTGCTCATGACAGCCTCTGCCATGGTGATGGGTATGCTTCCGATGGCGCTTGGCCTTGGGGAGAGCGGCGAGCAATCGGCTCCGCTCGGCCGGGCGGTGATCGGCGGCCTGATCCTAGCCACCATCACTACTCTGACGATTGTGCCCGCCCTCTATGCTGTCCTCCAGAGCCGTGCCACTACGCAGTCTCCCTCATTGAATCCCGCTGACCCGGAGAGCTCTCACTATGTTCCGAATGCAATCTAGATTCACATTTCTTCTGATACTCAGCCTCGGCTCGCAGTTGCTATTGGCACAAGCTGTTGACGTTGTCACGGTGCGCTCAGAAAAGGTGCGGCGGACCATCCTGTTGCCTGGTGAGATCCTTCCTTTTCAAAGTGTCGCCCTGCACGCACGCGCCAGCGGTTTTGTCGATCGCATGCTGGTGGATCGGGGATCCGTTGTAAAAGAAGGCCAAACACTGGCCTTACTCATTGCCCCGGAACTGGGCGCAGAAACGTCACAAGCCGAATCGCAGGTGCACATCACAGAATCTCTTCGAGCGGAAGCAAAGGCGCGCCTCGCTGGCGTGCAAGCCACCTATGAACGGCTGAAGGCCGCTTCCGCCACGGTGGGAGCAATTGCGGGGAATGAACTGGTGCAAGCAGAGAAAGCAGTAGAGGCAGCACTCGCTGCGCTCCGCGCTGCCGACAACTCAGTGCGTTCGGCGGAAGCAGCGCAGCGGGCAACAAAACAGTCCGAGGGATACCTCAAGGTTGTCGCACCCTTCTCCGGTACGATCACCCGGCGCTATGTGCATCCCGGCGCTCTTGTCGGACCTGGAAATGGATCCGCAGGCCCGCTGCTCGATCTCGAACAGATTTCCAGATTACGTCTGGTTGTGGCCGTGCCAGAAGCCGAGACAGCAGGAGTGAAAGCGGGAACGCCGGTGGAGTTTCGAGTACCGGCCTATCCTGGCCGCAGCTTCGCAGGGAAAATCGCACGGATCGATCGATCGCTCGATCCCAACACCAGAAGCATGCCCGTGGAGTTGGACGTCTCCAATCCCAATCAGGAGCTCTCCCCTGGCATGTACCCGGCAGTGACCTGGCCGGTGGGTGGCGTTGGCGAGTCGCTGCTGCTTCCCCCAAGTGCCATTGTGACAACCACCGAGCGCAGCTTTGTCATCCGCTTGCAGGATGGCCGGGCGGAGTGGGTGAATGTCAAAAAAGGTCCGCCCGCTGGAGAACTAGTGCAAGTGATGGGTGCGCTCAAGGCTGGGGATCTGATTGTACGCCGTGGTTCTGACGAAATTCGAGAAGGAACAGCGCTGCAGCCGAAGTATGCGAAGTGAAGCGCTCACCACTTTCCAGAAGAGAGATCCCGTACTTCCTTCGCCGTCAAAGGCCGATTGAAGACAGCCACATCGTCCATGAGCCCGATGTAGTTGACGCCCAGCCGGATGGTCGCCTTGTCCATGTCCCATCCGAAGATCTCTTCAATCGGCGGCATCGTGCCCTGCAGTTGGCCGTTCAGATAAAGACTCGCCGCGCCCCTGCCACTGCCCAGCCCCTGATAGGTGATGGCAATGTGCGTCCAACGATCGCGAGAGAAAGGCGGCTGCTTCACACTCACCAGGCGGGTATTGAAACTGGGATTTCTGTCGGGCTGGGGATTGGTCCCGTTCCAGGCTTTCAGCGCGCCGAAGACACCCAGCCGGAGTTGGCGTGGATTGTCCTTGGTGAAGTCCACCCAGATGGCGGAGTCGTTGTAAGCCCGATCGGTGATCTGAAGCGGGTCGCAGTAGTCTGGCGCGAGATCCTGATTCGGGTCTAATTTCAACCAGAAGCTGACTGTTCCCGCAGTACTCGAAACATTCTTCCCTGCCTTGAAGAAAACAGCGCGGGTATTCTTCTTCGGAAAACGCAGCGCATCGCCCTTGCGCCCCTCGCCTTTGGCATATTCGACGCCCGAGCCTTCGAGTCCAGCCAGAGCCGGCTGCAGATCCTGATACGACGGGGCATTGTAGAGCTTCGGGTCGCCCTTCGCGATCGACGCATCGAGAGACGCATCAAAGGTCGCGCGAAACAGAACCGCTTTCTTCCAATCAGCAGACCAGACAGAAGTAGCAATCAGAAGACAAGCAAGACAACGAAGCATAGGGCTAATATACAGCAGGAGCAAGGGAGGCCGGATCGCGAGGCAAGAGCAACGAGAAGCAACTTCCTTGGCCCAGCACACTCGATACTTCAATCCGGCCCGCATGAGACCGCGCGATCTGCTGCGCGATCGCCAGGCCCAAGCCATAGCCGCCACTGGCGCGGTCCCGCGACGGATCGACGCGATAGAAGCGATCGAAAATGCGCGGCAGCGCATTCTCCGGAATGCCGCACCCCGTATCGATTACAGCAACGCTCCAGTACGCGCCAGCTTCCTGCAATCGCAGCCTTACCGTGCCACCGGGCCCGGTATACTTCAGCGCATTCTCTAACAGGGCCGCAACCAAGTGGCGCAGCGCATCCGCGTCTCCATAGAGATCGGCGGAGGCTTGCGGCACATCGATGTGGAACGCAATCTTCTGATCGGTAAACAACGGCTCAAGCTCTGTTGCAAGTCCTCGCAGCAGCGCGGCCAGATTCACCGGAGCAATACTATCAGGCGCATCTTCACTGCGCGCCACTGCAAGCAGGCTTTCCGTCAGAAGATTCAGACGTTCCGCAATCCGCAGTACAGACTCAAGCGTCTGCCGGTACTCTTCCAGCTCGCGGCGCTTGCGTAGCGACAGTTCCACTGTTGCCCGCAAGGCGCTCAGTGGCGTGCGCAGCTCATGAGCCGCATCCTCGGTAAAGCGGCGCATCCGGGAGAAAGATTCCTCCAGTCGCCCCAGCATTTCGTTCCAGGCCTCAGCCAGCCGGCTGAGTTCATCGCGCGGCCTGGGCACCACAAGCCGCCCACTCAGATTGCCGGCGCCGATCGAACGCGCAGAACTCGTCATCGCATCCACCGGCCGTAGCGATCCCCGGCTGATCCAGTAACCCGTCAGTCCAATCAGCACCAACAGCAACGGTGACGACCAGGCGAGCAGCGTCGTCACTTCCTGCACCGATTCCTCAATCGGCACCGTGGACGCGGCCGCCCGCGTCTGTAAGGACCGGCCGTACAAACGGAAGGATCGCTCCCGCACCAGCGCAGGCGCAGGAACGGGGTCGCCATGCAGCAGCAGTTGGCCGTCTTCATTGCGGACTTCAATCAGATGACCTTCGGGCTGTGTCGAGGCATACTCCGCCAATTCGAGAGGAATGCGATCTGCCGTCGCCGCTGTGGTTTCGCGCACAAGAAAATTCTCGACACCCCGCAATCGATGATCGAGCGACTCCGCAAGATGCGCCGTCAGCCGCTGTCTCAAGAGCGTGATCACCGCAACTCCCGATAGCACTAGCGCGAAAAATAGCAGGCCTCCGAAGATCAGAGTCAGCCGGATGCGAATGGGAAACATGGCGATCAATGCTCCACGCGGATTGAGTAGCCCACGCCGCGGCTGGTGTGGATGAGTTTCGATTCGCCCGGCGGATCGACTTTGCGGCGAAGCAGATGCACGAAGGTGTCGAGCGTCGCATTCTCAATCTCAGCGTCATAACCCCAGACCGCCTCAATGAGTTGGTCGCGGGAGACAATGCGGCCACTGTTCCGCAGCAGCATCTCCAGAATTCCATACTCCGTGCGCGTCAGCTCAATCGCCCGATTGCCGCGACTCACTTCGCGCGAAGCCGTGTTCAACGTCAGATCGGCGATGCGCAAGACCAGTTTCTGGGGCGAGCCACCGCGACGGGCCACCGCGCGCAACCTCGCCAGCAGAACCTCAAGCGCAAAGGGCTTGGTCAGATAATCGTCGGCCCCGGAGTTCAACCCATGAACGATGTCGCGAATGGTGTCGCGCGCGGTCAACATCAGAACCGGCGTGTGGCAACCCTGCTCGCGCAGGCGGTGGACAACGCCAAAGCCATCCAACCCCGGCAGCATGACATCAAGCAAAATGACATCGAAGTCATTCGTCTTGGCAAGCTCAAAGCCGGTCACTCCATCTTTTGCAAGAACCACCGAATCGCCTTCTTCGCGCAGCGCCTGCTCGAGAACCGGCCCCATATCCACATCGTCTTCCACCACGAGAACCCGCATCCTGCCTCATTCTTTCCTGTGAATCTTCAGATTTGCTTCAGATGCCTTGAAGGTTATTTTTAGATTGCTGTGATGTCCTTAGGCTACGATGCCATGGCGTCCTCTTCATTTCGCAATCTTCCTGGTTAGCGCTGGACTTGTCGGTTGCGCAAGCCGTCTTGCACCAGCGACAGCAACCGCGACGCAGGCCGGCATTCAGTCCCGCACGCAACTGCCGCTCCCTCCTGAGAACAAAGGCGGCGATGCGATTCAGTTTCCTCCTGGAATCCAGGCCGAGCAGCCACTCTCCTCCGATGACGCGGCGGCAATCGCATTGTGGAACCAACCGCAGTTGCGAGCCGATCTTGCCAGCCTGGGCATTGCCCGTGGCGATCTGATCGATGCCGGACTGCTGCGCAACCCCAGGCTCGACATGCTGCTGCCTGTGGGCCCCAAGCCTTTTGAGCTGATTCTCAATCTGCCGATCGAAGTGCTCTGGCAGCGGAAGCGCCGCGTGGCGGCCTCCCAGAAGGCTTATGACCAGTTGGCCCAAAGCCTGATTCAGAACGGACTCAACACCGTCCGCGATGCACGCCTCGCGCATGCGGACCTTGCGCTGGCCATTGCACGAGAGAAGGCTGGTCAGCAATCCGTCACCTTACGCGAGCGGATTGCAAGCCTGACCGAGGCGCGATTGAAGGCTGGCGACATTAGCGACCTGGAGGCGATGGCCGCCCGCAGCGATGCGGCCTCTGTGCGCGAGCAATTGCTGCGGCTGCAACACGATGTCGCACTGGCCACCGAGCGGCTGCGGATGGCGCTGGGCCTTGCACTGCACAGGAGCGCTATCACGATCACCATAGCGCCCATCGACGAGGCTCCGCCGCCACAGGCCAGCGAACTGGTGGGCAAGGCCTTAGAGGCCAGGCCAGACCTGCGCGCAGCGGAGATTGCGATTGCGGCCGCAGCCGAGAGAGCCCGTTGGCAACGCTCGCAGCTTGGTTTGGTCGCGGCGCAGCTCAGCTCAAAGGGCGTTGGCACGAACGGAATTCTCACCGGCCCCGGACTCAGCGCAGAGCTGCCCATCTTCCATCAGAACCAAGGTCTGCGTGCCCGCGCCGATGCGGAAGTCGCAGTCGCCTCACGCCAGTATCTGGCGATCAAGCAACGCGTGGCGTTCGAAGTCTATGAGTCGCGCGAGCTGCTCGTACAGGCCCAAGACGCACTCCATCGCCTGCGCCAGGAAGTTCTACCGCCTCTGCAAAAGACCGTCGCATTGGCCGAAGAGCAATACCAAAAAGGCGATGTCGCCTATCTCTTCGTACTCGAACAATCGCGCGGCCTGATCGATGCAGAACTACGACTCGCCGATGCCGAAGTAGCCCTCAGGCGGGCCCAAGCCCTCCTCGACCGGAATGTAGGAACCAAATGAGCACTCTCCATCACTTACTCGTTTTTAGTCTGCTGGCCCTTGCCGCTTGCAACTCTGCACCGGCGCCCGAGAAGAAGGCAGCGGTAGTACCAGCCAAGGTGGACAACCGCGTGGCGGAGAGCCATCTGACCCAGATCACGCTGTCACCAGAAGCCGAAAGCCGTCTGGGCATCACAGTCGCCGAAGTCGCGGAACGCAGCGCCTCCAGGCACCTGACCATCGCCGGAGAAGTGATGCCCATCCCTGGCAAGACACTGCTCGTAACGGCGCCCGCCTCAGGCGCAGTTACACTTGTGCGCAAGGGCCTGATGGTGGGCCAGTTTGTCAAAAGCGGGGAAGTGCTCTTTCGTCTGACGCCGATGCTCGCCCCCCAACGCGACCTCAAAACAACTTATGAATCCGATCTGCAATCTGCCAAGGCCAGGCTGGACACCGCCACCCAGCAACTAGAGCGGGCCCGGCAGTTGCTCAGCGATCTGGCTGGCAGCAAACGCAATGTGGAGATTGCCGATCAGGAGTTTGGACAGGCCAAGGCCAACTTCGACGCAGCAGCCCTCCGCCTGAAGCGGCTCGAAAGCCATCCGCTCGAGGCCGACGTCGAGATGAGCGTCGTTGCGCCTTCCGATGGAGTGTTACGCCAGTTGCTTGCCGCCGAGGGCCAAAACGTCGCTGCTGGAACCGTCCTCTTTGAAGTGGCGGACTTCCGCAATGTGTGGCTGCGAGTTCCCGTCTACGCCGCAGACCTGAAGGATCTCGCGCGCGCCAACCTCGTTGAGATCCGGGAAATGGACGGCGCCGGAACCATACGCAAGGCGCGTCTCGCATCGGCGCCTCCCAGTGCCGACCCGCTAGCCGTAACGGCCGATCTCTACTTTGAGCTTCCCAACTCCGATCTGATGCTGCGCCCCGGGCACAGGCTTTCTGTCTCCTTGCCCCTGCAATCGCAAACTCGAAAGGGCCTGGCCGCCCCGGCCTCGTCCCTCATCTATGACAGCTATGGCGGCACCTGGGTGTACGTGCAAGCAGGCCCGCAACTCTATCGCCGCCAGCGTGTGGATCTGATTGAGACCGCCGGGAGCACAGTCTACTTTGCAAGGGGCGTGAGCGCCGGGATGAGGGTGGTGACGGCAGGGGCTGCCGAATTGTTTGGAACAGAATTTGGAGCAGGACATTGAGAACCCTCGTTGCAACCGCGCTTCGCCTGCGTTGGGTGGTGGTGGCATTGTCCATCCTGCTACTCCTCGTTGGCTGGCAGGTGATCCAGAAAGCGCCGCTCGATGTTTTCCCTGAGTTCTCGCCCATCCTCGTGGAGGTGCAGACAGAGGCGCCCGGGCTCTCCACCACCGAAGTCGAGTCGCTCATCACCACTCCGATTGAGAACGCGCTCAACGGGGTGAAGGGGATGAAGACGATGCGCTCGAAGTCCGTGCTCGGCCTGTCCTCAGTGGTGCTGATCTTCGGGCCCGACACTGAACTGATGGCAGACCGGCAACTCGTGCAAGAGCGCTTGCTCACCTTGAGCGGTCAACTCCCGATCCTCGCCAAGACTCCCGTCATCCTCTCCCCGCTCTCCTCCACCAGCCGTGTGATGAAGATCGGCGTATGGTCCGGCAAACTCTCCCAAACTGAAATGACCACGCTCATCCGGTGGACCGTGCGCCCCCGGCTGATGTCCGTGCCTGGCGTCGCCAACGTCGCCATCTGGGGCCAGCGGGACCGGCAAGTCCAGGTGCTGGTCGACCCAGACCGTTTGCGCGATTACAAGCTCAGTCTCGCCGAAATCATTCGCGTCACCCAGGACGCCACCATGCCCGCAGCCGGTGGCTTTGTCGAGACGGCAAACCAGCGGCTCTCTGTCACCCACATGCCCGCCGTGCACTCGGCCGAGGACCTCAAGGAAGTGCCTGTTGCCTTCCGCAATGGAGCGCCCCTGCTGCTCGGCCGCGTGGCAAATGTCACCGAAGGGCACCAGGCCCCAATTGGCGATGCAGTGATCAACGACCAGCCAGGTCTGCTCCTCATCGTCGAAAAGCAACTGGGAGCGAACACGCTCGAGGTCACCCGCAATGTCGAGAAGGCGGTCGCGCAACTGGGCCCCGGCCTGCAAGGCGTGCAACTCGACACCAGCATCTTCCGCCCCGCCACCTTCATCGAGATGTCGCTTGAGAACCTGAAGCAGGCGCTGATCTGGGGCTGCATTCTGGTAGCTGCCATTCTGATTCTGTTCCTGTTTGAATGGCGCACGGCGGCCATCAGCCTCACCGCCATTCCGCTCTCGCTTATCACAGCGGCGCTGGTCCTCCATTGGCGTGGCGCCACCCTGAATACGATGGTGATTGCCGGGCTGGCCATCGCATTGGGCGAAGTAGTGGACGATGCAATCATCGATGTCGAAAACGTCCTGCGCCGCTTGCGCATGAATCACGATTCCGGCAATCCACAACCTGCATGGAAAGTGGTCCTGGAGGCGTCGCTTGAGGTGCGCAGCGCGGTGGTCTACGCCACCATCATTGTCGTACTCGTCTTCCTGCCCGTCTTCTTCCTCGACGGCCTGGCCGGCACTTTCTTCCGGCCGCTCGCTTTATCCTACATCCTCGCCGTCCTTGCTTCGCTGGCCATTGCCCTCACCGTCACACCGGCGCTTTGCCTGCTCCTGCTGCCAAAGTTTGGACAGACGACCGGAGGCCACAAGGAGACCGCGCTCGTGCGAGGAATCAAGAGCGTCTATCGCCGACTGCTGCCGCCGCTTCTCGCACGCCCCAAGACGATCATCGTTAGCCTTGTCTGTATTTTCCTGACGACAGGCTTTGCCGTCACTCGATTGGGAGAGGAGTTTCTGCCGCATTTTCAGGAGTACGACTTCCTGATGCACTGGGTGGAGAAGCCGGGCACTTCACTGTCCGCCATGCAGCGCATCACGGCCCGGGTCAGCCGCGAGTTGCGTGCCATTCCCGGAGTGCGCAATTTCGGCTCGCACATTGGACGGGCTGAGGTGGCCGATGAAGTAGTGGGGCCAAACTTCACGGAACTCTGGATCAGTCTCGACCCCAAGGTGCCCTACGCGCCGACGGTGGCCAAGATCCAGGAAGTGGTCGACGGCTATCCCGGGCTCTACCGCGATCTATTGACTTACCTGAAGGAGCGAATCAAGGAGGTGCTGTCCGGAGGCAGCGGCGCCATCGTCGTCCGTCTCTACGGACCCAATCTTGAAGTCCTCCGGCAGAAGGCGGCAGAGGTCAGCGGAACCATTGCAAAGATCGACGGCATCGCGAATCTGATTGTCGAGCCGCAAGTGGATGTGCCGCAGATTGAGATCCGCGTGCGTCCCGAAGCGGCGCAGCGCTTCGGGCTCACCGCCGGCGATGTCCGCCGCGCGGCCATGACCTTGATCCGTGGCACAAAGGTCGGCGAGATCTATGAAGACCAGCGCATCTTCGATGTCTCCGTCTGGACGGAGGAAGCCACGCGCAACGATATCGCTAGCCTGGGGAAACTGTGGATCGATGCGCCCTTGGGCGCGAAGATTCCGCTCGAGGATGTCGCAGAACTGCGCATCGCCCCCACACCGAATCTGATCCAGCATGAGAATGCAAGCCGCAAGATCGACGTCTCCTGCAATGTGAAGGGACGCGATCTCGGCAGTGTCGCAAGAGAGATCGAACAACGCGTCCACGCGCTGCCTTTTGAGCCGGGCTACCATCCCGAACTGCTCGGCGAATATGCGGCGCGCCAAGCCGGCCAGCAACGGCTCTTCGCACTCTCCGGCCTGTCGCTGCTGGGCATTTTGATTGTGCTTTATACGGACTTCCGGTCGCCGCGCCTGGCCGGGCTGGTCTTCGTCAGCCTGCCCTTTGCGCTGGTGGGCGGTGTTGCCTGCGTCCTCGCAACGGGCGGTGTGCTATCGCTCGGATCACTGGTAGGATTCGTCACCGTGCTGGGAATCGCCGCGCGCAACGGCGTCATGATGGTGAGCCACTACCGCCATCTCCAGGAGCAGGAAGGCGAATCCTTCGGGCCGCATATGATCCTGCGTGGCGCCGAGGAGCGGCTGGTGCCCATTCTGATGACGGCTGCGGCAACGGCGCTGGCATTGCTTCCGATCGTGCTTGGTGGCAACAAGCCCGGTCATGAGATCGAACACCCCATGGCGGTTGTGATTCTGGGGGGCCTCGCCACCTCGACACTGCTCAATCTCTTTGTGCTTCCAGTGTTAAGCCTGCGCTTTGGCCACTTCCAGCAGGAGCCGAATGCCTAACCTTCGCCTAAGTACAGCAGGATCTTCCGGCGAATCTGATCGCGCACCTTGCGGAATGCGGCCATTCGTTCTTCTTCCGACCCTTCGACAGCAGTCGGGTCCTCAAAGGGCCAATGGAGCCGCTGCGTGGCGACGGGAAAGACAGGACAGGACTCTTCCGCGTTGTCGCAAACCGTGATCACGAGATCGAGCGCTGTTCCGGCAAATTGATCGACAGACTTCGAGCGATGGCCGGAAATGTCGATCCCGATCTCGCGCAGGACGGCAATCGCCTCAGGGCGAACAATGCTGGGCTTGGTGCCGGCGGAATGGACTTCCAATCGGCCCTTCGCCTCCTGCCGGAGAATGCCTTCTGCCATCTGGCTTCTGGCGGAGTTCCCGGTACAAAGAATGAGTATGCTCTTGGGGGACATCGAAATTACCTTTCAAGTGGAGTTGGAAACCAATGACGGGTCTGATTGCACACGGCACAAACCGAGAGCATCACCGGAACCTCAACCAGCACGCCAACCACGGTTGCCAGCGCCGCGCCGGACTCCGGTCCGAACAAAGCAATCGCAGTTGCAACGGCCAGTTCAAAGAAGTTGCTAGCGCCGATCAGTGCGCCTGGCGCCGCAATAGAGTAATTCACTCGCAGCAGCCGCATCAGCCCATAGGCAAGCGAAGAGTTCAGATAGACCTGCAAGGTGATCGGCACAGCAATCAAAAGAACGTGGAACCACCGTGCGGTGATGTTGTCTGCCTGAAAGGCAAACAACAGCACCAAGGTCGCCAGCAGGGCCGTCATCGTCAGAGGCGCAAAACGCGGCAGTTGCTCCATTTCAAACCAGTCCCGCCCGCGCTTGCGAATCAGAAGGCGTCGCAGCACGGCGCCTGCGGCCAAGGGAATAACGATAAAGACCAGCACGGAGTCAAGCAGGACGGCAAAGGGAATGGTGAGCGAGGAAGCGCCGGTCACCAGATACTGGACAATCGGGACAAACAACACCAGCATCAACAAGTCATTGACGGCAACCTGAACCAGCGTGTAAGCGGGATCCCCATCCGTCAAATGGCTCCACACAAACACCATCGCAGTACAGGGAGCGGCCGCCAGAATGATGCAGCCCGCAATGTACTGATCCGCTTCTGCGGGCGCAATGAAGGAAGAGAAAACAAATCGGAAAAAGAACCACGTGAGAAAAGCCATGGAGAATGGCTTCACCAGCCAATTGACGATCAGCGTCACCACCAAAGCTGCGGGCCTGCGACCCACATCGCGAACCGCGCCAAAGTCGACTTTCATCATCATCGGCGTGATCATTAACCAGATCAGAATCGCGATGGGTAGGTTGATCTGGCTCGATTCCCCGAGTTCCCAGCCGCGCAGACTGTGGACAACACTAGGCAGCATCTTGCCGCAAGCCAGCCCCACGGCCATGCACAGCGTAACCCAGAGCGTGAGATAGCGTTCAAAGAATGCAAGCTGCTTTCGCGCTGCCCTAATCATGCGCCACAATACGGGGTTTGAGCGCACGGATGAAGGCGCCCATAAACTTTCCGTCCACCTGCAGCGCAATCGCATCAATATCCAACCCCTGGCCACTCAGAAAACTACGAGCCTCCTCTACGCGGTAGATACGGGTGGCTTCGATGTGGATCTCCTCAAAACCGCTTGCCTGCAGCTTGGCGGCATACTCGTTCTCGTCCAGCGCTCCGGCAAGACATCTCACCCACAGCCCCATGCTGCTCCGGATCTCAGGCAACATCTCCCCACGGGTCACAACATCGGCAACCGCAAAGCGGCCACCAGGCTTCAGCACCCGGAAGGCTTCTTGCAGCACCCGGTCCTTGTCTGCACTAAGGTTAATCACACAGTTCGAGAGGATCACGTCCACGGAGTGATCTGGAAGGGGAATGGACTCGATCTCGCCTTTTAAAAACTCCACATTCGCCGCGCCCGCCTGCCGCTGATTCTCGTTTGCCAGCGCCAGCATCTCATCTGTCATATCCAGGCCATAGGCCTTTCCGGTAGGCCCCACACGCCGGGCCGAAAGCAACACATCGATGCCACCACCCGAACCCAGGTCCAGCACCGTCTCTCCGGGCTGCAAGTCTGCCAGCGCGGTCGGGTTGCCACAACCAAGCGAGGCAAGAAGCGCCGCTTCGGGCACTTGCCGGCGTTGTTCCTGATCGTAGAGATTGCTGGTGATTGGATCGCAGCAGGAGGATGCTCCATGGGCAGATCGAAGAGCCGCCAGGCCGTACTTCTCTTGCACTACTGCCTTGATGTCTATCTTGTTCATCATGCTCTCCCTACTTACAGAGCGGGACAATCGCCTCGGGCCGGATCGCCTTGTTACGGGTGCAACACTCTGCGTAGAGGAAAGACAACACCGCTTCCAGAGCAGCGGTATTGGCCGTGTAACGAAGAAAAGTCCCTTCCCGCTGCACCAGCACCAAGTCCTCATTCTTCAGCTTCTCCAGATGATGGGAAAGGTTTGAGGCCGAGATTCCGAGTTCCGATTGAATCTCTCCAACTACCATTCCCGCAGGATGGGCCGAGAGAAGAACTTGCATGATGCGGAGACGGGACTCCGTGCCCATCGCCGCAAACATATCGGCGAAGCGGATCGTCCGCTCGTTTTCATCTTCTTGATTCACTATTTCTATAATAATTGAAATATTAAAATAGGCAAGCTTCTTTCTGAGAAGGCATGCCGATATATGGTCAGGGTGACGAATGGCGGTCAGCAGCGTTCCGGACATTTTGCCACCTCCACGAGCTGCAGCCGGGGTCCCCATTCGTCCATCAGAAGACCTTCGAGTGGTTGCACATGAAAACCACGCAATCAAATCGCCGCACCAACTTGAACCTGGAAACCACGGTCCTCTTCTGGAAGAGCCACAGAGAATTTCGTCGGATTGAAAGGGAAGATTGGGGCTCGAATTGCATAAGAAAAGGCAGAGGAGTATCAAAATGAACAAATTACTCATTACAGCAATCGCGATCGGCATCGGCGCCGTGGGAGCCATCGGCCAGCATCGCGAGGGAGGGGGGCGCGAAGGAGGGGTAGGAGGGGGACATATTCCTGCCCATGGCCCGGTTGCGAATCGGGCTCCGATGCGTGAGAACGAGTCCCGCGATACGAAAGAGAACAGGATTGCCGTCGATCAGAAGGGGCACCCGAATCTCCCGCATGTCCATGCAAAAAATGACGAATGGGTAGGGCATCGCAGCGGCGCGAATGATCCCCACTACCATTTGGATCACCCCTGGGCTCATGGCCGCTTTTCTGGTGGTTTTGGGCCACAACATGTGTTTGTGCTGACTGGTGGCAACCGGAACCGCTTCTGGTTCAATAACTTCTACTGGGCCGTCGCACCTTTTGACTACAGCATCGTCGATGACTGGAACTGGGCCGGCGACCAGATTGTGATTTATGAAGATCCGGTCCACGTAGGCTGGTATCTCGGATACAACTCGCGGCTGGGCACTTATGCCCACATTGAATACCTCGGTCTTTAATCTCTCGAGGAAAGACAGACGATCTACAAACGCTCATCCCAATATGAAAAATTTAATCGTAACAATGGACACATCCCTTACTCTTACGGTTAGTTTTCGCACAATACATTTCCGCAAAGATGGAAACCATCAACAAGGAAGATTGAACGTGTCGGAAGGAATGGCTCAGGAATGGGAGCACGCCGGATCTCCAGCGCGATTCCGAGGCAGAGTTTAGCAGTTTGAACTCTTTGTAGGCAAGATCGGAGCGCATCTCCTGTCGACTCCGAACCATGATTGAGATTCAACAGAAAGCGATAAGAAAATGAAAAACACATGGAAGAACACACTGCTAGTTGCATTTGCAGGAATCGCATTGTTGGTAACGCCCTTTCTGTCTGCTGACGAGATAGAAAAGGCTAATATTCCATTCCAGTTCACCGCCGGAGAAAAGGTCTATCCGGCCGGAATGTACGAGTTCCGGGTGGATTTAGCTTCGCGGGTCGTGAAGGTCACACAAGATCCCAAAGGAGCCGCTGGATTCGTGCCGTTCATCACCACAATGGCGGCAACGACACACTCGACGGCTACAGACAATCATATTGTCTTTGACAAAGTAGGAAACAACTATACCCTTTCGGAAATTTGGCAACCGGGTGAAGACGGAATCCTGGTTCATGCAACAAGAGGAGCACACGAACACCACGTGATTCACGTTCCTAAAAAGCAGAGGTAAGTCTGCTCGATCAGGTGGGTTCGTTTCTATCATTCGCAAGTATGGTCAACGAAGGTTCCATCCCCAATACCTCGACAAGGACATATGAACACCACATGCAAGATCGCAGTAGTCAGTTCCACGATCTTTTTACTGGCGTTTGCGCAGAACAGCCCTCGGCCCTCCGCCGGGGCAAACGAAGTCCCGGTGCAACTGGTAGTGACCGCAGAAGAAATACACGGTAGCGAGTTGCCTTCGATTGGCAAGTCTGATGTCAGGGTATTGCAGGGTGGAACGATGAAAGAGGCCCTAGACTGGGCGCCATTTCGAGGGGAAATGGCGGGTCTTGACCTCTACATCCTGATCGATGAGCGAGGAGATCCTGGAGCGGTGACGCGATTTGAAGAGCTTCGCCGCTTCATCTCTTCTCAGCCGCCAACCACCGCGATTGGAGTTGCTTATATGGAGAATGGGGAAGCACACGTCGTGCAGGCCCCAACCAAGGATCACGACAAGGCAGCGAAGGTCCTTCGAATGCCTTCGGGCAACGACAGTGCCGGTGCCAGTCCGTTTAATTCCTTGAGCAAGTTGATCAATGAGTGGCCCCAGGGGGCCCTGCGGCGTGAAGTGCTCTTAGTGTCCGATGGCGTTGACGTTTTTGAAGATGTTGGCGGGGCAAGCATGTATCTGGACGATGCAATCGCGGCAGCACAGTATGCTGGAGTGCAAGTCTTTTGTATTTATGCACCCAGTCTCGGCCATGCCAGCCATAGCCCTGCATTGGTCCGGGGGGGGCAGGCCTATCTTGCCGAACTCGCCGAGCAAACCGGCGGAGAAGCGTATCTGAGCGATCAGGGGAATGCGCAGTCGTTTACGCCCTATCTGGCCGATGCGGCCAAACATCTCGCTCAACAGTACCGCGTCAAATTTCTCGCCATCCCTCTCGAGGAGAAACCCGGAGAAAGAAGCGCGTACCAACGGATCGCAATCCGCTCACGGCTCCCGAATATCCAGTTCCTCGCCGCCCGCAGATTCTATCTCGCTGCCGGCACAGCTACCAAGCCATAGCGAATGCAGATTGGGTGCGCTGTTCCCGATTGAAGGCAGAAGCGCGGCGAACTCAGAGCTTGTCTTCTCACGCCATCAATAGGAACATCGGCAAAACGCCGATCTGAACAGGCACACCGGAAGCAGCCAGCAGACCATCTGGAAAAACGGCCCGCGCAAAGCTGCCGCGACCCGGAGTTGCCGTTCCTTCGCACAACGAACGAGTTCTTCACTCACATCCTCCTTCAGTCGCTTCCCGCGGCGAAACCAACAGGCATCCGTGATACCCTCGGATTGTCTCTTGGTGCTGGACTCGGCGATTCGTCGCGGTGTCTGGCTGAAAAGGGAATCCGGTGCAATTCCGGAGCTGCCCCGCAGCGGTAAGCAGGAACGAACGCCAATCATCCGCCACTGAGCTCACAGCTTGGGAAGGCTTGGCTAGTAGGTTTGTATCCAGCCTGTAAGCCCGAAGACCTGCCAGAGTCGCCGTCCTTGTGACGGCTACCCCATGGACTTCGAGGGAAGGGCTCCGTGAAGATATTACTCTCCGTTTTTTTCTATACGTGTGTCATTTTCGCCCAACCGGCGCCGCGTCTTGCGATTGTCGGTGGGCCGCAACAATTATGGCCGCG
Source organism: Bryobacter aggregatus MPL3 (assembly GCF_000702445.1). Classification (NCBI taxonomy): domain Bacteria; kingdom Pseudomonadati; phylum Acidobacteriota; class Terriglobia; order Bryobacterales; family Bryobacteraceae; genus Bryobacter; species Bryobacter aggregatus. Next base: position 2,224,735 of record NZ_JNIF01000003.1, on the reverse strand, counting down.
TATTACGACAGAATTCGCCAAACGTTATCCCGGCCGTGAGATTCAGTTACTCACCACCGCGCCAACAGCTCCCGTTCCGGTTGATATTGTCTTCGCCTACTACCCGACCCCAGAGGAGTTACAAGCCTCCCTTTCCTACTTGCCTGACAAGTCACTGGCGCAGCCGCAGGAGTTTGCCGCGCCGCTATGGCGCAGGACGATTGATCCCCAGGCCAGCGTCAAAGCCTCTGCTTATCTCGATGAGGGGGGTGTTGAAAATGGCGTGCGTCTGGTGGCCTATCTTTGTGATCTCGTCAGGCCCAACTGGAAACTCAGTCCCGAGGCGCCTCTCAAAGGCCCACAATCCGGCATCTATCATCCCGATGCAGAGGAACTATTTTCAAGCTTCGAGGCCTATCGCAACTGGTGGCTCCAACGCGCAGGACGGCAAGCCGCGCCCCCTGCCGTCGCGCTGGCCTTCTTCAGTAGCTGGCTTCGAGGCCGCGATCTTGCCGTAGTCGATGCCGGTGTCCGGAAACTGGAAGCACGCGGCTATCTGCCCATCCCTGTTTTTGGCTATCCGACAGATCGATTCACACCCCTCCTGCAACACCAAGGGAACATTCAGCCTGCAGCAGTCATTACGCTCAATGCCACACTGTCCTCTGTGAAAGATGCGGACATCTACACCTCCTGGAAGGTGCCGGTCTTCAATGGACTGGTGACACGAGATTCTCTGGAGCAGTGGCAGTCGAGTCCCAAAGGCTTGGCGCCCGATCGGATTGCCCCTCATTTGAGCTTCCCGGAACGCTCCGGACTCGTGGCCCCCACTCTGGTGGCCACTACAGAAAGCTCTGCCAATGGCGCGAAGATGACGCTTCCGTTCCATGCTGGCCTCGACAGCCTCCTCGACCGTGTTTCCCGTTGGATTGCGCTCCAAACAAAGCCAAATTCCAGCAAGCGTGTCGCCGTGATTTACTACAATAATCCCGCTGGCAAAGGCAATGTCGGCGCCAGCTATCTGCAGGTTTTCCCCAGCATCGCCAACATTCTGAGCGGCCTTGAAAAACGCGGCTATCAGGTATCGCATCCCTTGCCGGACGAAACCGTCATCCGGCGGCTGATTGAAAACAATGGCCGCAATCTGGAACTTTGGGCGGAGGGTGAAAAGGAACGGCTCGGTCACTCCGGAGACCCGGTCCTCTGGCCACTGGAAGAGTATCGCAAGCACTATGATCTGCTGCCGCAGTCCTTTCGCGATCAAGTGGAAGCAACCTGGGGCGCACCTGGTGTTTCCCGGTTGATGACAACTGATTGCCATCACAGCCGCTGCTTCCTTCTACCAGCGATCGAGCAAGGCAATCTGTTGCTCGCCCCCCAACCCCTTCGTACCACTTCCGATCAAGCGAGCGACCCCGGACACGTCACTGTCACTCCCCCGCCCCACCAATACATCGCTTTCTATCTCTGGCTCCGTCATGTTTGGGCAGCGGACTCCGTCATCCACCTGGGTAGGCACGGCACCCTCGAATGGCTTCCCGGCAAGCAAGTGGCGCTAGCCCCAGATGACGCACCCGCCCTGGTTCTCGGCGATCTGCCAAACTTCAATGTCTATGTCATGGATGGTGGCGGCGAAGCGATTCAGGCCAAACGCCGGGGCTTTGCCACCCTGATCAGCCACCTCACACCGATGATCTGGCGCACCGGTGGCCGTGCCGAATTCGAGAAACTGCACCTCGCCTTTCACGAACTCGTCGATCGCGGCGATTCTCTGGCGCCCAATCTCGCTCGCGAATACGAAAAGGTAGCCAGGGAAGAAGTGAAACGCCTGGGACTGGATCGCCAACTCCAACTCGACACCACCGGAAGTTGGACCAAGATGTCCCCTGCCTTGCACCGTTTTCTCCATGAGATTGAAGACGCCCCGCTACCGGCAGGGCTCCCGGTCTTTGGCAGTTCCCCGACAGAGGAGCGATTGAAAGAGGCCGTGAGTGCTTATCTTTTCTCTTCGTTCCCCAAAGACTCGCACGATACCGTCGAGCCATCGATTCCAATCTGGGCGGAGGAACTCCTCGCAGGCCGTGAACCACGCGCTGGCGAATTGAGCCCGGAACTCACAGCCCTGCTGGCCAAGGCAGCCAAAGCACTGCCCGCCTGGATTGCGGCACTGCGCAGCAGCGGGCCAGCCGAGATAGAAGGCCTGGCCAATGCCCTCGACGGCCGTCATGTGCCATCGAACCTGCTCGGCGACCCGCTCCGCAAACCGGAATCACTCCCGGTCGGACAGAATCTACATGCAGTCGATGCAGCGCGCATTCCCACCGAGGCCGCCTGGGTTGTCGGCCAGCAGATGGCAAAGGAATTCCTCCAGCGCTATCAGGAAACACATCATCAAGAGCCCAAGCGAGTCTCACTGGTGCTCTGGTATGGCGAGACGGAACGGCATCAGGGGGCCATGGAATGCATGGCGCTCGCACTGCTTGGAGTGCAGCCCGTTTGGAATCAGCGAGGCGTGGTGGAAGATCTGAAACTGATCCCACGGGAAAGCCTCGGGCGGGATCGTGTCGATGTTGTCTTCACCGTTTCAGGAAACTATCGGGATGGCTTTGCCGACAAACTGCATCTGCTCGACAAGGCAATTCGTCTCGCAGCCAGCGCCGCCGATCAGACCATTGCGGATCAAGATCGCAAACTAGCAGCCCAGATGCAGGCACAAGGAGTCGGAGCGGAAGACGCGGCAAAACTATCGAAGCTGCGGATCTTCAGCGCCAAACCGGGAGCCTATGGTGTTGGCGTACAACACCTGATCGAGAAGTCAGGAGGAGCCGACCGGGCCTCGAATGTAGCCGCTCTCTATGCCGCGAATATGGGGTTTGGATTCTCGGGAGAGCAATGGGGAGTGGAAGGCCTCAAAGCACTCCAGGCGAATCTCAGCTCCATTGATTCGGTGCAGTTTTCACGATCTTCTAATCTCTATGGCTCCTTGGATAACGACGACAGCTATCAGTACGTCGGTGGCCTTCGGACCGCCATCCAGCAGTTTCGGAAGCAGGCGCCCGATGTCTATCTTCACAATCTGCGCCAGGCCGGCACCACGCACATGACCGCGTTACGGGAGTGGCTGGCCGTCGAGCTCCACTCCCGGCAATTCAATCCGAAGTGGATTGGAGAGATGAAGGAATCAGGCTACGCCGGGGCACGCCAGATCTCAAAAGAGATCGAGCACTTGTACGGATTTCAGAAGACTGCGCCAGAACATCTCGACGAACGAACCTGGAACACTGTGCTCGATGTGTTTGTGAAAGATCGCTACAAGCTGGGGTTGCAGAAATTCTTCCGCGACCAGAATCCGCATGCCAAGCAGACAATCCTGGCCCGCCTGCTCGAAGTGGACCGGCAAGGCATCCATCACTTCAGCACCGCCGACCGTCAGATGCTCGCTGGGGAGTATGCGCGCAGCATTGCGGAAATCGGTGCAGCCTGCAATGCGCAGGTCTGCGCCAACCTTGCGCTTCGCTCGCATGTCACGCAGCAGCTTCGCCAGAGTGGAAAGAGGGAGGAGTTGCAGAACATGGAAGAGTCGCTGAGCAAGACCCTGGGTAAGACCGTCCAGTCGGCTGAGCCCGCGCCTCCCAAGCCAACACCGACCCCACTCTCCAAACTTCGATCCTTACAGTCCCACGCGATTACCTGGGTTCGGAGAATGCGCGTCCAGTGGATCGCAGACTCCATCCCACCCTGGGCCTGGTTAGCAATGATTGCAGCCTATGCTTGCGTAATCGGTGTTCGCATGAGGAGCAGCAGAATGGAGAATTCCAGCTTCAAGATCTAGAGGCTGTCATTCCCCTTGGGACGATAGAAGGATGGCCCCAAACAATACCAGACCGAGCTCAGTGACGCAGAATAGGCGTTGCAGTACCCGATCTGACATGGATGGAGAAGAGCCCCGCAGCGCGATTTTCCGCTGTGGGAGAGGTCCAACAACTTGCAATATTGGTCAAGTGCAGAGCACCCTGGTACTTGGTCGCTCCACAAATATAACGCTACAGGATCGCGACATCGTACGGCTGGTGTGCTTGGAGCACCGCTGCTTCGAGGGCACTGGATCTCAGATCAAGAGAAGGCCTCAATCGTGATGATCAATGAGCGCTATGTCTGTCTCGTATTTGGGGATAAGGATCCAATTGGGAAGCGAATCCTGGCAGCATTGCGCCATTGGCCACAGCCATCGGGTGAATCCCCGCCGACCGATCCTGCAATCTTTGGATTCCGACGCGGGTGGATCCGCTGGTGGCGCTGCGTGGGGAATAGTTTGAGCAGTACGAATCCTGCAGCGCCACAGCATCCCCAAGCGAGTTAGCGAGTCGTATAGCCGCCGTTCGCAAAGATTGTTTGGCCCGTGATCCACCAACCATCAGTGACCAGGAGCTCTACAAGCGGCACGATATCTTCGATCTTCGTCAGTCCGCCGAGCGCGGAAGCAGACTTGTGATAGGCAACCGCTTCCGGCGTCTCCTGACCGTAAAAGAACGGCGTGTCCATTGGTCCCGGCCCCACGGCAGTAACAGAAATTCCGCGCGGACCAAATTCTTTCGATGCGGCACGCGTGAAATGCTCCACTGGAGCCTTCAGGCCGCCGTAAGTCGAGTAGAGTCCGGTGTAGGCAGCAAGCAAGGAAGTGACGATCGTACAGATCTTGCCATGATCATTGAGTTGCTTGCCTGCTTCCTGGATGAAGAAGTAAGCGGCCTTCGCATTGATCGCGGCCATGGAATCGTATTCTTCTTCCGTAGTTTCCACAAAGGGCTTTTTCAATACCTTTCCTACCGTATTGATCGCGATATCAAGACCGCCAAAGCGCTCTTTCGCCGCGGCAAAAACCCGCACCACATCCGCCACCTTGGTAAAATCTCCCTGAATCGCGAAGGCCGTTCCACCGTCGGCCTGGATCGCAGCAACTGTCTTATCGGCATCTGCTTGGGTGGCCGCACTGTTGTAGTGCACACAGATTTTTGCTCCCTTGGCCGCAAAAGTCCGGCTCAAGAGCCCACCCAGATTCTTCGCGCCTCCTCCGATGAGAACAGCCTTTCCTTGTAATGAGTGATTTGCCATCGATTTCTCTTCCCTCCTCTTCCTCAGGCTCAAAGAGAGCCGCTAGTGCCATCATCCATGAAATCCCGGATGTTATGCTTCCAACATGTCCGGAGCACTTCCAGATTCTCCGCGTCCCCTTTGCCACGCATCATGGCCTGGACTCCAGCTTTTTGTCAAAGAGCAGGACATCTCACGGCTGACCACATGGTCGATCCATGTTCCTGACCATGTCCTGATCGTGCATCTGGGCGGGCCAATCCACCGGTTGGAGACGGAATTGAAGGGTGCCGGCGCACTCCTTCATCCGCCGTTGGCTGGTGAAGCCTGGGTCGTGCCAGCGCAAACGCGCTACTCCAGTCTGGCCCAGGGCAAGTTGGTCCGCTATGCAGAACTTTTCCTGGATCCGCATCAGCTTTCTACAGTCGCCGGAAAACAGATGGAGGCTCCCCCCGTGCGAGCCCGAGCGGGCCACTACGACGACTTCCTCTATCGAGCGGTCCAACACCTCCAGCTTCTCCACCAGCAATCGGATGATTTGGCCCGCCTCAGCGCCGCGGCCTTGAGCCAGAGCATCTATCTTCATTTTTTCCGGGAGCATGCGCAGGGAACTTTGGCGGCGAGCCCCAGGAATGTGGGGCCGCGCTTACTTGCAGCGGACGAGAGCCGGTTGCGAGAGTATATTGCAGATCGCCTGGGTAGCACAATCCGCCTCGGGGAATTGGCGGCATTGGTCCGGATGAGTTCTCATCAGTTGCTATCTGCATTTCGGATCTCGTTTGGAACCACTCCGGCGCAATACATTCTCGAACAGCGTCTGGGCCGAGCGCGCTGGTTACTGGTCACATCGCGCCAGGACATCGCTTCGATTGCTTTCGAGAGTGGCTTCTCCAGTCATGGCCACCTGACCACCTGCTTCCGGAAGCGCTTCGGAGTCCCCCCGAAAGAGTATCGCCAGAACGCCTAAAAGAAAAAAGGCGTCCGGGGGAACCGGACGCCTTTCTCTCGATTGCGGGAGACCCGCGCTCAATTGGACTAGAACTGCAGCTTGAGGGAAAGCTGACCAAAGCGCGGAAGATTCGACTGGCTCAGTGCGCCAGAGATTCTTCCGAAATTGCCATTGTTCACATCGGTGCTGGGACCATTAAAGAACTGAGGCGTGTTGGTTGCGTTCATCAGCTCGCCACGGAAGGTGAGAGTGATGCGTTCCGTGATCGCGGTACGCTTCATCAGCGCAACGTCCAGGTTGCGGATGCCCATCGTACGGACGGAGGTAATACGGCTCGACCAGGTCTGCAAGGTGTTTGCAGGACGGACCGACCAGGCCGGAGTTTCACCCTGGAGGCAGTTTGCCGTGTTTCCGTTGGCAAGCAGCGTACAGGTGTTGAAGTAACGGTCCAGGTTCTGACCGGCGTAGACAGGGCTGACGCCAGTCGGCACGCTGTTAGCGCTGCTCGAGGTTGCGATGGTGAGCGGCATGCCACTCTGCAAACGAGCGATTCCGCTCATTTCCCATCCACTGATCAGATGGCCAACAACCTTCGGCGTGCTGGAGAAGAAGGCGCGCCCCTTACCAACCGGCAATTCCCAAACACCGCTGAGCTGCAGGCTCTGGGGAACGTCCCAGGCAGCAACTACCTTTTCCAATTGGGTGTCCTGGGCATTGCGGTAGTTCATCCACTCGAGCGTACGCGAGTAGGTGTAGGACGCACTTGCGCTGACGCCCTTGGAGAAGCGGCGGGATACGAGGAACTGGAAGCCGTCGTAACGGGTCTTGCCCTCGGAACGATTCATTTCCGTGATGTCGAGGAACTGCGGATAGGCGCGCAGCAGTTGGCGATTGGTGGTGGTTGCGTTGCTGATCGCGGTTCCGGCAGGAACCAACCCGAAGAACGGATTGGCTACCGAGGCCGACAGGAACGCAGTGCCCTTGTTCAACGAATCGAGAGAGATGTCGTTGAACGGCTTGCTCACCGAGAGATTGTTCACACGGCTGCCGACATAACCGGCAGTGACGAGCAGGCGGAAGGGCAATTCCCGTTGGATTTCAAACGAGAACTGGTTCGTATAGGGAAGCTTACGATTCGGGTTGGAGAAGCTGAAGGACTGGCCGAGGAAGGTAGCCAGACCATTCTTGTTTCCAACAGGCGTCAGGATTCCCGACGGGAAGGGGTTGGTCAGAGTGTTGAAGGGAACACCGGTGTCAACAAAGCTCACGATGTTCGTCCTCTGGCTAAAGCCCGGTGCGCCACCCGGATCATCAAAGACCTGGGCGTACATGAGTCCGTAGCCGCCACGGAGAACGGTCTTTTCGTCCAGCTTGTAGGCAAAGCCAACGCGGGGAGCGATGTTGTTCCAATCGTTGTCGAATGCGCCGCGCGGGTTGTTATTCACACCGGCAAAGCGAAGACCACCCTTCAGTCCCAGATTCGGCACCTGGATGGGGAATGCGGATGTTTTGTCAAAACCAACAGTCAGGGCATCAAAGCGATCGGTAAGCGGACCAAGGTAGTCCCAACGAACGCCGAGAGTGAGTTTCAGCTTTTCAGTCAGACGGAAGTCATCGTTGAAGTACAACGAGAAGAGCTTCTGCTGGCGGGCGGGTTGGCTATTGACGTCGATGTAGCCTTCCTGCGGGGTACCCAACAGGAAGCTGGCGACGGAATTGCCCGAGTTCGAGTTCACAGCAGTGGGGTTGCTGCCCGTGAACTGCTGCGTGAAGGTGAAGTTGCCGGCGGAGTAGCCAGGGTTCTGTGCATAAGCACGCTGCAGACGATACTCGCCACCAAACTTCAGCGAGTGACGCGAAACGATCTTAAACAGCGAGGCCTGGAAGGAATTCGTCTGGGCCGTCGGATCGACAGAGGAAGGCTGGGCTCCGGCGCCTTCGTAGTTGTTCCAGGCAAAACGCGGGAAGTAGGTGCTGGCTTGGCTCAGGTATTGCGAAGAGAAGCCCAGGCCGCCAATGGCGCCGAGACCAACCGAAGAACCACCCTGCGACTTAAAGCGGGCCAGACCGAGTCGCACGTCGACGACAGTGCTGGGGTTCAAGGTCTTGGTGAGCTGGATGGTCGCGCTGTGATTCTCACGGGTGAAGGGGCTGTTGCCGCCGGTGTCCGCAATGTTCAGCGCGCTATTGGTGGAGTACTTGAAGCTCCGCTGTTCGGCAAGCGCATTGCGCGAATAACGAACAAAGATGCGCGTATTCTGATCGAGACTGTAGTCCACACGGCTCGTGTAGGACGGGAAGAAGTCAGTGAACTTGCGCGACCCACCGGAGGTGGCCAAATTGTTGAGCCCGGTGATCGGATTGCCTGCCGTGTTGCCAAGCGGAACGATGCTGAGCACCTTAGCCGCGATCGGGTTGATCCGGTTGGACGGGATCACGTTGTTGGGGAAGGCATCACGCACATACTGCCCATTAACAAGCCGCGTGGTGAAAGGATCGTAAATCGTCTGCACCTGGCCCGCAGCGTAGTAGGTCTGCGAAAAATCACCAGCGCGCTGGAGCGCAGTGGGAACCGAGGTGACGAAAGGATCAGGGATGACCTGACGAAGGTTCTCGTAGCTTCCGAGGAAGAACAGCTTGTTCTTGATGATGGCGCCACCGAGGTAACCGCCAAAGGTGTTGATATGCGAAGAGCTGCGGCGCACACCGTTGCGGTTGTTCTCAAAGGTGTTCGCGTTCAGATGGGTGTTCTGGAAGAACTCAAAGAGGCTGCCGTGCCATTCGTTGGAACCACTCTTGGTGAGGATGTTCACAACGCCGCCGGTAGTCCAGCCATACTGCGCGTCGTAGTTCGTGGTTTGCACTTTGAACTCGTCGGTCGCTTCGACAGGGGGAACGTAGGCTACGCTCGATGCCTTCGACAGATTCGAGACACCGTCAATCAGCACTTCGTTCATCGACGGACGGCTGCCATTGATGGACATGCCAGAGGAACCGCCGGTGTCAAAGGGACGCAAGCGGGTGACGCCACCGGTCACGGCAACGCCAGGGGTGGTCCAGGCCATCGCAATGATATTACGACCCTGGAGCGGAACCGCTTCAACGCGGCGGCTGTCGATCGTGAGACCGCGATCTGCGCTCTCCACTTCGACGACGCCCGCATTGGCTTCCACGGTCAAGGCTTCCGTAACGGCACCGATCTCGAGCTTAATGTCGAGATTCGCGCGCTCGGCAACCTGAAGGGTCAACCCTTGCTGGACACTCTTCTTGAAACCTTGCTTCTCAACGGTCACGGTGTAAGAAGAGGGGTTCAGAAATGGGATGTTGTAGCGGCCATCACTATCGGTGACAGCGCGGTACTCGTCCCCCGTGGTGTTTGAGCGAGCCATGACATTCGCGTCCGCGATGCCTGCGGCAGATGGATCAATCACTCGCCCGCTGAGGCTGGCTCGAAATTCCTGAGCGGGGAGAAAACTACATGACAGTATTAAAAATACTAATGAGGTCAGTATACGCACTAAGTAAAGACTCCTGATGTTGAAAGCATCATATATCGAATGGAGCGCTGCGTCTGCTTTCGAACGCAGCCCTCGTTTTCACTCAGGAAAATGGATATTTTTACTGAGCGGAGGAGAGAAGACTATTTTGCTTTGCGCCGCAAAGCGTCTACTAGGCCGACTGCTTCGCGCGTCGATAGCGGCGGATCAGGTTGTTCGTCGAGCTATCGTGAGCGAGATTGGGTTCGTCCTGGCCTTCCAATTCTGGCACGATCCGGTTCGCAAGAACCTTACCAAGTTCAACTCCCCACTGATCAAACGAATCGATATTCCAGATCACGCCCTGGGTGAAGACGGAATGCTCATAGAGCGCCACCAGTTTCCCTAAGGTGTTTGGGGTGAGTTCGTCGATGAGGAGCAGGTTGGAGGGACGATTGCCCTCAAAGACACGATGAGGAACAAGCCAGTCCGGCGTGCCCTCGGCCTTCACCTCATCGCTGGTCTTTCCAAAAGCCAGTGCTTCTGCCTGGGCAAAAACATTCGCCAGCAGGATGTCATGGTGCCGGCCCACCTGGTTCAAGGGCTGATTGAAGGCGATAAAGTCGCAAGGGATCAGACGGGTGCCCTGGTGGATCAGTTGGTAGAAGGAATGTTGGCCATTGGTTCCGGGTTCCCCCCAATAGATCGCCCCGGTCTGGTAGCCGACGACAGCACCATCGAGAGTGACATGCTTGCCGTTGCTCTCCATGGTGAGCTGCTGCAGATAGGCAGGGAAGCGCTTCAAATATTGCTCATAAGGTAGTACGGCAACAGTGGACGCCTCAAAGAAATTGCTGTACCAGAGGGCCAGGAGCCCCATTAAGACCGGCAGATTGCTCTCAAAGGGGGCGCTCCGGAAGTGCTCATCCATCTCGTGGAAACCTTGCAACATGGCGCGGAAATTATCCGGACCAATCGCAAGCATCGTCGACAGGCCAATGGCGGAATCCATCGAATAGCGGCCACCCACCCAGTCCCAAAAGCCAAACATGTTCGCCGTGTCGATCCCGAACTTCGAAACTTCCTTCGCATTGGTCGAGACCGCCACAAAATGTTTGGCCACCGCGCTCTCGTCCCCGCCGAGACCTTGCAGCAGCCAGGCGCGAGCGGTATGGGCATTGGTCATCGTTTCGAGCGTCGTGAAGGTTTTTGAAGAGACGATGAAGAGGGTCTCGGCAGGATCGAGATCCAAAACAGCTTCGGCAAAGTCGGTGCCGTCAATGTTCGAAACAAAGCGGAAGGTGAGCGAACGGTCGCTATAGTGGCGAAGCGCCTCATAAGCCATCACCGGGCCCAGGTCAGAACCGCCGATTCCAATATTGACCAGATTCTTGATGGGCTTGCCGGTATGTCCGCTCCAGGCCTTGGAGCGGATGCGCTCACAAAACGAAGCCATTTTGTCGAGTACTTCGTGGACGCCTGGGATGACGTCCTGCCCATCCACCAGGATCGAGGCCGTCTTCGGGGCTCGTAGAGCGACATGGAGAACCGCACGGTTCTCAGTGGTATTGATCTTCTCTCCACTGAACATCGCGTCCATGCGTTCGCGGAGCTTCGACTCCTTCGCGAGTTGCAGCAGCAGCTCGAGAGTCTTCGCATCGATACGATTCTTTGAGTAATCGAGAAAGATCCCCACGGCTTCTGCGCTGAGCCGGGTACCTCGCTCCGGATCATTCGCAAAAAGTTCCCGAAGGTGGGATTTGCTGATGGTTTCAAAGTGAGTCTTCAGGCTTTGCCAGGCAGAACGATCCACGAGTGACAGAGGCGTGTTTTCCATATCATCTTTGATTGTGGACCTGTTTTCCACGAATGGGGTTGTAATGTAAAGCCTATGGCCTGGAAACGGAAAGACAGCAGGACCCACCGTAGGAATTTCCTCGCAATGGGCGCAGGACTCGCGGCAGGCGCTTCCTGCACAAAACCCACGATTGCCTCAGAGTCAGGCGCCTCCATGCGGGCCTATGGAGAGAGAGCACCACAAGAGAAATCAGTGCGGGTCATCCGCGAACTGACCAAGAGCCCTGGCACAGGATCGAGCCGCACTCCGCTGCAGGATCTGCATGGCACCATCACCCCGTCCGCATTGCACTTTGAGCGGCATCATGCCGGGGTGCCCTCGATTGACCCGGCGCAACATTCTCTTCTTGTCCATGGCTTGGTCGCCAAACCACTGGTCTTCTCCATGGAAGATTTGAAGCAGTTTCCCTCGATCTCCCGCACCTACTTTCTCGAGTGTGGCGGCAACAGCGTCGGAGATGCGAACGGAAATCCGCCGCCCGATGTCCAACGGAGCCACGGCTTGTTGAGTTGCTCCGAATGGACCGGCGTCTCGCTCCGCTTGCTGCTGCAGGAGGCGGGCTTAGCCCCCGAGGCCACTTGGATGATCGCGGAGGGAGCGGATTCGGCGCGCATGGCGCGGAGCATTCCCATCGCAAAGGCTCTCGACGATGCGCTCCTGGTCTATGGTCAAAATGGCGAAGCTCTCCGTCCGGAACAGGGTTATCCCTTGCGTCTGTTGTTGCCGGGTTGGGAAGGCAACGCGAATGTGAAGTGGTTGCAACGCCTGGAATTGACAACCGAGCCAGCCCAGTCGGTGAAAGAGACTGCCTACTACACCGAGCTCCTGGCAGATGGAAAGGCCAGGCAGTTTAGCTTTGTGATGGATGCGCGGTCTGTGATCACACGGCCCTCCGGCGGGCATCGCTTGCGCGGACCGGGCTTCCAGGAAATCACGGGACTTGCCTGGTCTGGACATGGAAAGATCGCGCGAGTGGAAGTGTCGGTCGATGGGGGCAAAACTTGGACTGACGCGGAGTTGCAGACACCGGTGCTATCCCGGGCAACGGTCCGTTTTCGCTATCCGTGGCACTGGGAGGGGCAGGCCGCGGTCCTGCAATCGCGCTGTACCGATGAGACCGGCTATGTGCAACCAACGCACGAGCAGTTCCTCGCGGCCTATGGAAAGCACAGCGGTTATCACTATCACGCGATCAAATCATGGTTTGTGAATGCGTCTGGCGAGGTGAAACATGTTTAGAAGCACGCTCTTGGCACTGCTGGCACTCAGTGTTTTTGCACAAACGAAGCCATTGGGGATTGGGCGGCCTGCCACGGCGGAAGAAATCGCCCGCGTGAATTTGACGGTCTATCCGAACGGGCGGGGACTGCCCAAAGGCCATGGCACCGCCAAGACAGGAGCCCCGATCTACAAAGAGAAATGCGCCGAATGCCACAATGATCGAGGCGAGGGGCGTGAGGCGCAATACCCCGCCCTGGCAGGCGGCATCGGCAGTCTGGCGACGGCCAAGCCAGTGAAAACCGTGGGGAGCTACTGGCCTTATGCCACAACGGTGTTTGATTACATTCGACGCGCGATGCCCTTCGATCATCCGCGCAGCCTTTCGACGGACGAAGTCTATTCCGTCACGGCGTTTGTGCTGCAATTGAACGGGATTGTCACCGAGTCACAAGAGCTCAACGAGAAGAGCTTGCCGTCCGTAGTGATGCCGAATCGGAACGGCTTTCTCACCGTTCCTGACCCATTCATCCGGCCGGCCAAGCGATAGCGCCTAATCCACCACTGCGGCAGACACCATCTCGACAATGCGGCGCACACCGTCATCGGTACCGATGGGGCCGTCGCTGAACTGGCTCCGCAGGGCGGGCGTCCAACCCTCACGCGAGCCATCGTAGGGATAGTCTTGCTTCAAGCCGGTGCGGGCGGGGTCATATTGAGAATCGTCGCCGGACATTTTGTAGATGATCATGTCAAGCGACGGAATGACGATGACGCCATAGCCGCCGCCGCCCGATTTGAAGAAGGCATCTTTCGGCGCGCCTGCGAGATGACCATCCGCGTTGTTCTCCCACATCAGACTCATCGGGGCATGAGTGTTCCACTTGGTAGGTTTGCCACAAAGTGCAATGTAGTCGGCGGGAATCAGTTGCTGATTGCCCCAACGGCCCTTGTGGAGAACGCTGTAGAGGAAACGCAAGTGGTCTGTGGAGCGCAAGGCAATGTCACCCCCACCAGCCGCGTGCGGCAGCACAACGTCGCCCCTCCGCTTAGCCCAGGCCCATTGGCCCCAGCCCATTGGCTTTGCAAGACGCTTGTCGAGATAGTCGTCCATTTCCATGCCGGTGAGATTGCGCAGGACGATCGAGGCAATGTGGGGAGAAGAAGAGGCATAGGAATAACCGCCACCAGGCTGCGTCCAGAGGGGAGTGCGGAGAGCGGCGAGATCCTGATCGAGTGGGGTTGCGGGACGAGGGATGGGATTCAGTTTGACGGAGGGAACACCGCCAATGAAGCCAGGATTGGAGCCTTCACCATGGAGGCCAGCCGACATCGAGAGCAGTTGGCCGAGAGTGATCTCTGCCTTCGCCGGATCGTCGAGAGGCATGGCCTGGGGCAGGTATTTGGAGTTGAAGACTTTGGTGTCGAGGCCGTCGGGGATGGCCGCTTTCTTTTCGGTGAGCCCCATCCCGACGGCAATACTGGTATACACCTTGCCGACGGAAGCGGTGGCAGGGATGGCTTCGCGATTCCCTCTCCCGTAATACCGTTCATAGACCAGCCAGCCGTGACGCACGACCAGGAGCCCACCATGCTGGCTCGTCCGTGTAGCGTAGTCGAAGGCCTGATCGAGGCGCCTCAAATCGAGACCGGCCGTCTTGCGAATGGCAGCCGCATCCTTGAGGGTGCGCCAACCTCCAGCGCTATCTGGCTTGGGGAAATAGTCTTCGCCGAAGACGGGTGCGGCAATACAGAGTAAGACCGGAATCAAAAAACGCATGTCTAGAGCATACATGCGGAAACAGCAACCAGGAACCAGACACAAAGCCTGGTTCCTGGTTGCTGCCGTTAGTTTGCGTTGCTTGGCTTTGGAGTGGAAGCAGTGCTCTTCGGCATCTTGGGCTTCTTGATCAGCGCAACCGGCACCTGTCCGGTGAGCGAATTCAAGAAGACTTCAATCGAGGCCACCTGCTGGGGCGTCAGGGATTGTCCCAACTGATACTCCCCCATCTTCTCAATCGCTTCCGAAAGCTTGACCGTCTTTCCGTCATGGAAATACGGCCCGGTCTTGGCGATATTGCGGAGCGAGGGAACCTTGAACATCATATCGTCTGCAGCATTTTTGGTGACTTCGCGACGGCCGGAGTCTGAGGTATTCGGCCAGGTCTTCTTAGCCCCTACCTTCTGGAACAGGTTTCCGCCCAGATAAGCACCGGCATGACAGGAGGCGCAGCCAGCGGCATAGTAGGCATTGAAACCAGCCTTTTCCGCATTGGTCAGAGCCTTCTGGTCTCCAGCCAGGAACTTGTCCCAGCGCGAAGGAGTGAGCAGCTTGCGCTCAAAGGCGCCGATGGCGATGCCAAAGTTGTCGTAAGTCACCGGATTCGGCTCACCCGGAAACGCACGCTGGAACGCGGTGACATATTCCGGCATGGAGTTGATGATCGCGAGAACTTCCTTGTCGGAGGCCATCGCCATCTCGACAGGGTTCAGAACGGGGCCCTTGGCCTGCTCTTCTACGTCCTTGGCCCGGCCATCCCAGAACTGCAGGAAATGTCCGGCGGCGTTATAGACCGTAGGCGAATTCCGTCCCCCCTTCTGTCCCTGAAAACCGGTCGACGTCGGCTGGTTGTCGACTCCGTAGGTGGAGAGGTTGTGGCAGGAATTGCAAGAAATCGTCTGGCTCTTCGAAAAACGCGTGTCGTAGAAAAGAATGCGCCCGAGGGACACCTGGGCATCTTCAATCTTTCGATCTCCCGGAATGGAGCTCTCCGGTAAAGGTTTAAAGGCTTTCAGGTGGGAAGGGTCAATGGAGACCGGCTCAGCCGCGTTGGCGATCACAGTGGCGCCGAGGATCAGCATTGCACCTGCGAGCGTGGCAAGGAGTGGTTCGGTCTTTTTCATGGATTCTATTTCTACCTCCGAAACGGCAGGGAGCCGCGTTACATGGGGACTTTAGAGGGGCGTCTGCATTCTGCTCCTGGATTGGAACAAGAATTGTGCTTCATCTAACTCTTTTGAAAACAAGCAGATAGATGGAGCGGCAGGCGAGGCCCCTTCCTCTAAAGTAGCACCCCTTCCCAGAGGGAGAATCCAGCCGGCAGATCTTTACGAGAGGCTGTCCTTCACCGGAACAGCCGAAACGGACCCATGTTGCTCGCCGAAGAGTGCGAGATCACGGACATTCTTCTGCACCGCAACTCCGCCGAAGAGACTGAGCAAAAAGGCCATTGCATAGAAGCCCTTCTCGCTTGCCGAGAGGGTGGCGTTCCAGAGCCCGACGGCCAGGAGCAGCATGCAGAGACCGACCGAAAGCCAGCAGAGGCCAAAGTACAGCCCGGTCACCCGGATCCCTTCCAGACGGTCGCGTACCGACTTTTGTAAAGAGACGGAAGAGAACAGACCGTACATGAGGATGGTGAAGTAGTAGCCCTTCTCATTCAGCTGCATTTCTGCATTCCAAAGTCCAATCGAGAAGGTCGAAGCCCCCACCAGGAGGGCAAGCCAGGAGGCGCCGATAAATGCCGGTGTCGGTTTTTGGATATTGGAGTTCATGCGGGCTCCGAGTAGTGTACAGGAGATCGCCCAATTCAAACCCTTTTTCTGACCAAGAAAAATGGCTTAGTTTTGCGCCTTCTCGACAGGCAACCAAACCCGACCGGATCGCTTCTCCCAGATGCTTCCATCCAGGCTGCGGTAGTCGCCTCCAGAGATATTGCCGCCCCCGGCGCCGATCGCCTGATTCGCCAAATGGACAAGAATGTAGCCATTCTCAGAGCGAATCGTCTGATCGGTGCAGACGGTGAACCACGGATAGAAGCCGGGCTTCAGCACCTTCGTCTGGTCCAGCTTTTCGGAGTTCAAGTCGATGGAATAGACAGCGCAGTCCCGCAAGAGAAAGGCTGCCGCCTTCCCCTGGATCACTGTCTCAAAGATCGTTGCCCCTTTGGGGGCCATTTCTTTTCGCAATGCCGCGAGCTTTTCGTCGACGGTTCGGGTTCGCAAAAGGGAGTATGCCGCAAAGGCGAGGAGGCCTAGAACGACAACGATCAGGGAGTAGCGAATCATAGACTTTGCCAGTGAAGTGTAAGCTTTCGGCTCCCATCGGACAAGCGGCCTCGGTACCTCCATCTATCCCTACAGTTCTCTAGTACTAATCCGATATAAGGTAGAAACATCAGAGATCTAGGTTGAATCATTGAGTCGATCACTGCTATCCGTTGGACCACCGGCAGTCGCGTTTTGGCCATCACTGTGAGAGACTTTTCGATGGATGGTCTTCATGAAAATCGCTCAATTGAAATGAGGACAGTCGCGGTTCTAATTTGAGAGCGGAAGAGCATGCAGGGAGGAGGGCCCTAAAGTGCGTTGTGAGTATTTGACAATTGTCGTTCCGGCCTACAACGCTGCGGCGGTCTTGCCGCGTTGTCTCGGAGCGATCCAGCGTTCTACGCTGTTGCCCGGTGAGCTGATTGTTGTCAGTGATAGCTCAACGGATAATACCGTATCGATCGCAGAACAATTCGGAGCCACGGTTCTACAAACGTCGGTGCAAAGCGGACCGGCTGTGGCGCGGAACATCGGCGCAAAAGCGGCGCAAGGGGACTTGATTCTCTTCTTGGACTCTGATGTAGAGGCCTGTCCGGACGCGATTGAGAAGATTGTGAAGAGCTTCGAGGAAGATCCGCAACTGGATGCGCTGATCGGATCCTATGATTTTGCGCCTGACGGGCGTGGCTTCATCTCTCGCTACCGCAATCTGCTACATAGCTATTTCCATCAACAGGGCAAACGGGAGACGATTGCATTCTGGGGCGCGTGCGGAGCCGTTCGGAAGGATGCATTTCTTGCCGTGGGAGGCTTTGATGTCAGCTTCGGCCGGCCTTCCATTGAAGACATCGAACTCGGATATCGCATGAAGAAAAACGGTTCGCGCATCGCGCTGGACCCCAGTATTCATGTGAAGCACCTAAAAGTCTGGACATTGTCCAACATGGTCAAGACGGATCTTTTCGACCGGGCGATCCCCTGGACACGTCTCATTCTGCGTGAAGGCGAAATGCCCAACGATCTGAACGTGCAATGGAGCCAGCGGCTCTCGGTGGCACTGGCGATGGTAGCGCTTCCGGCACTGTTTCTGGGTTGGGGGCTTGCTGTACTTTGCTGGCTGTGCGTGATCGCCATCAATTGGCCGGTCTACTCGTTCCTGGCCCGGCAATGGCATTGGGGCGGAGCGATTGGAGCCATGCCGGTTCATTTCCTGTACTACTTCTATAGCGGTTTAGGCTTTGCGATTGGATTCAGCCAGCATGTTCTGGCGGGCCCCATCCCAGAGTTGGCGGCAGGTGAAGAGCTGAAGTGATATGCTCCCGAGCATGTCTCGACGCATGCTGCTGATTGCATTTCTTACGTTTTCACACCTCGCATTCTCTCAAAGTCCCACTCCGTTTCAGGCGCCAGCCGGCCTGAGCTACACACCGAACCTGGAATATTCCAATGTCGGCGGGAAGTTGGAGATGGATATTCTCCGGCCACAGAATCTGAGTGGTCTCGCCCCGGCGGTCCTTTTCATCCACGGTGGAGGATTTCGAGCCGGAAACCGGCAGAGCTATCTGGCCCTGGCAGCAAAACTGGCGCAGCGCGGCTATGTAACGGCTACAGCCAGCTATCGCTTGGCGCCTAGGAATCAGTTCCCCTCCGGACTCGAAGACGCCAAAGCAGCCGTACGCTATCTGCGAGCAAACGCAGCAAAGTACGGCATCGATCCGGAACACATTGCCGCCTGGGGTGGAAGCGCCGGCGGGCATCTGGTGTTGATGCTGGGCCTCACCGGTGATGTGGCCGAATTTGAGGGCACCGGCCCCAATCGCGAGTTTTCGAGCAAGGTGCAGTGCGTCGTCAACTATTACGGTCCGACGGACTTCACCCAGAGCTACTCCAAGAGTGTCGATGCCGCGCAAGTGCTACCCCTCTGGATGGGTGGGCATCTCGATCAGAACCGCAAGATCCATCAGAAGGCCAGCCCGATCAACTGGGTGACGCCGAACGCGGCCCCAACAATTTCCATCCACGGGACAAAAGACACCTACGTTGCCTATGAGCACAGCGTCGCCATCACCGAGCGCCTGCTGAATGCGGGTGTGGATGCCGAGATGGAAACGATTTCGGGGGCAGGACACGGCTTCAAGGGCGCTGACGCAGAACGCGCCGAAACCGTAGCCTTTGCGTTTCTCGACAAGCAGTTTAAGACTGTGATTCCCCAGACGCGCCTGCTGCTGAGCGATCACGGCGTGCGGGGGGAGATCCTTTCGATGGACTGGCCCTCCGGCAAGGTCTATTGGACCAAAAAGAATGGCCGCGGACACGATGTCCAGAGCCTGGCGAACGGCCATGTGCTGTTCACCATTGCTCCAGAGAAGCGTGTCGTTGAGCTCGATGACAAGCAACAGGAAGTGTGGAGCTATGGAGAAGGACTCGAGCACCCGCTCAGCGCCCAGCGCCTCGCGAACGGCAACACGCTCATTGGCGATGCCAAGCTGGGCAAGGTGATTGAGGTGACGCCCGCAAAGAAGGTGGTGTGGAAGTATGAGGCGGAGAATCTGTCCAATATGCGGATGCGCAATAGCCGCAGAACCGCCCAGAACACGACGCTCATTGCGGAAGAAGCCATTGCGAAGATCTTGGAAGTGGATGCCAGCGGCAAAGTGATCTGGCAGTGGCAGGCTCCGAACGGAGCGCAACGCCGCGCCTACCAGGCCATTCGTCTGGCGAACGGTAATACGCTGGTGAGCATCAGCGATCCGGGAGAAGTGGTAGAGGTTGCGCCGAACGGGAGTGTCGTCCGTTCGATCGCAGGCACAAAGATGGATCTACAGTTTGGCTGGGCCAGTGGCATCGCGCAGATGCCGAATGGCAATCTGCTGATCGTCGACTATACCGGCCGCCGGGTGGTTGAGGTGGATCCGAAGGGCAAGCTGGTGAATGAAATGAGAAGTGGCGAGCGAACCTTCGCCAGCATCGACGTCGTGAAGTAATTCGAAAAGGGCCGCCCAATCGGACGGCCCTTTTTCGTGTTTGGAACCAGAGCCTAGAAGAGGATCTTGAGTCCAAACTGGATCTGACGGTTTGGCGACACCGTCGAGGTGATCGCTCCGGGACCACGCGCGATATTCGCCTGCGACGGATAGACGAGAGTCCCCGAAGCATTGCGCGTGGGCAGGAATCCGCCCCCTGTATTCAGCACGCCGTTGGGCCGCGCGAATTGTGGGGTATTGAAAACGTTGTAGAACTCCGAGCGAAACTGCACCTTGATCCTTTCGCTCACCCGGAAGTTCTTGAACATCGAGTAGTCAACGTTGGCAAAGCCCGGACCTTCGAGGATGCCAACGCCCGCGTTGCCGTACTTGCAGGCCTCAGGGATGGTGGGATCCTGACAGGAAACAATGCGGAAGTCGTCGGGGTTGTACCACTGGTTTACGGTGGGGTTAGAGACGCTTCCCTTGCCGACGCGGTCGGGGCGGATGGTGACGTTCGCCGTATTCGTGATCGCACCTTGCGTGACCGTCATGGGGAAACCCGTGCGCAAAGTGATGATGCCATTGGATTGCCAGCCGTTGAAGATGGCGCCTGCAACGCCTTTCTGGAGTGCGGCAAACATCGGGATCTCGTAGATAAAGCTGTTGACCATGTTGTGCGTGGCATCAAAGCCAACACGGCCCTTATCTGCCGCGCGGTTGCGGGGGTTTTGTGAGGCGTTCGGGTTGTAGCCGTCGGTCTCATTCCGTCCGTAGCCTTCAATCAGGGTCTTGGACATGGTGTGGGCGATGCTGAAGCTGAAGCCGTGAGCAAAGCGCTTCTGCAGAGAGAGTTGCAAGCCCTGGTAAGACGAGTTGCCTCCCGAATCGAGAAAACGAACCCGCGTCAAGGGCCGCAGCACGCCGCTGTCGACGACAAATTGGATGGGACGGCGGGATTGGAGAGTACTCGAGGTCGTATTGAAAGCAGGGTCGGGAGAGTTGCGCTCCATGGTGGTATCGAGATGCGAGGTCTTCGACCCCACATAGCCAACCGAGAGAACCATGCCCGCAACAAGACGGCGTTGGACGTCCAGGCTCCACTGGTTCACCTGCGGCTGGAAGTTATCGGTATTGAGAACGTTCGCGCTCACCGCACTGGCGTTGTTGATCACACCAAAGGGATTGCTGAAACTGAGGAAGTTCACTGGGTTGACGAGTGTATTGCTGCGGGCGTCGTTCGAGAAATTCGAACTGCCCGAGAGCGGCGGATTCAGATTGAGGATGGAGTAGTTGTTCAGTTGGTGAACGTTGTAATAGATGCCGTAGCCAGCGCGAACCACCCAAGCCTCGGTTGGCCGATAGGCGATGCCGATGCGCGGCATGAACATGTTCTTCTGTGGCTTGTAGAAGTCATAGACGGTGCGGATCTGATTGGGGACAAAGACCGGGGGGTTGTTGAGCCCGTTCTGCCATTCGAAAGAGCGCCACAGACCACGGATGTCCGTGGCGGCACTGTTGAACTCGTAGCGGAGACCCAGGTTCAAGGTGAGGCGCTTCGAGACCTTGAAATCATCCTGCCCAAAGAATCCAATGCGGTTCTGGCGGATGTCCGTTAGAGGAAGGCCTTCCGGCGTGTTGGTGGCACTGGGCACTCCGAGGAGGAAGGCGGCAAAGCCATTGTTGGCAAGATTGCCGGTGAAATCGAAAGAGCCACGGGGCACATTGGCAGCGCCACGGAACAGCGAGACGCGACGGAACTCTCCACCGAACTTCAAGCTATGGCGCCCGAAGCTCCAGGAAAGATTGTCGCCAATCTGGTGCACGCGATTGTCATCAAAGCCGTTGCCTCCATCCTGCTCAGCCAGACTCAGGAAGGGCGCCACATTCATGGTGGGAAGACCCGCCTCGCGCGGGGTGAGCTTTCGATTGCCATCGTTCACAACACGGAAGGCATCCAGGCCAATCGCGCTCAGATCGAAGTTGGTATTGGCGCGCGGGTTGAAACTATCATCGCGTGAGGTGGAGTAACCGTAGCGCGCTTCATTCACAATCGTCGGACTGAATACGTGAATCCATTGTGTCGCAATGTTGTTGTTGCGCGCCACCACCCGGTAGGTGAACTGCGGGGAGGCCCCAGGAACGGTGAGGTAATAGGGGATGTTGGTTGCATAGCGGAACATCACCTTGTCTTTGTCGGAGATGTTGTGATCGATGCGGGTGAAGTATTGATCGTCCTCGATCCGCTGGCCTCCGACGCCCTGGTAGTTGGTGCCGGTGAGAGGATCGGGCAGCACCACTTGCGGCTTCTGCCAGAAGGACAGGAGCGCTTTGGCCGTGGAACTAATGAGGTTTGCAGGAATGATGTTCCCGGGGAAAGGCGTAGGCGCTGCCGTGTTGGAGAGCGGATCATAAATCAAGACTGGCGCGAGCGCCGCCCCCGCCGCATTCGTGCGATTCAGCAACGCGGAGAAGTCTCCCGTCCGCATGGCGTCGCTGGGCACCAGGCCACTGCCAGTGACGCCTGGATTGCTGCGACGGCGGCCTTCGTAATTGAACATGAAGAAGGTCTTGTTCCGCCCGTTATAAAGTTTCGGAATCCAGACCGGGCCACTCAGGACGCCACCGTACTGGTTCTGCCGCAGATTCTGCTTTGGAACGCGGGCGGCGCCTGCCGGAGTGAAGTAGTTCTGGAAGTAGTTCTCCGCATCGAGTTTGTCGTTCCGGAGAAACTCGTAAGCGGCACCATGGAAGTCATTGCCGCCCGAACGCATCACCATGATGAGTTGCGCGCCGGAGTTGAAACCGTATTCAGCGGAGTACGAACCGGTGAGCACCTTCACTTCTTCCATCGCTTCGGGCGAAGGTGAGAAGGGCACCGTATTGACACGCGCCTCCGTTGCGATCACGCCGTCGAGAGTGGCGTGCATGTTCGTCTCGCGTTGCCCATTGGCGACAATCGCGATCGTTTGCCCCGGAATCGGCACACCACCGCCCGTGCCGCTCTGTCCATCGAGGCCGCCCCGCGAGCCAAACATTACACCGGGCTGCAGCGCCGCGAAATTGCCAACATTGCGGCCATTGATGGGAAGCTCGACGAGACGGCGCTGTTCGACAACATTGCCAAGGGTGGACTCGTCAGTTTTCAGTGCCGCTGTCTCTGCCGTCACTTCGACGCGGTCTGTGACTTGTCCGACTTGCAGAGTGAAATCGACACGAACCTTTTCAGTGACCTGCACCTGAACGCCACGGCGCAGCTCTGATTTGAAGCCAGGGGCTTCCACCGCAACGCTGTACTCACCGACATCGACAAGTGGGAAGAGATAGTCTCCCGACGATGTAGAAACGGTCTCCGCCTTCACAGCCGTGCGGAGATTGGTGAGGATCACCCTCGCGTTGGCGACAACAGCACCGGTCGAATCCGTGAGGGTACCGAGGATAGAACTTGCAGTAGTTTGTGCCAGAACCAGAGAGGAGGTGGCAAGGAAGAAAGCAAAGACAACTTGAAGACTTTTCATCGTAACTCCCGAGAATGAGATCTGATGTTATGGAGCGAAACAGTCGACCCGGATAGTCTCGAACATTGAGTTTTTCGAGAATAGCACTGCCCTCGATTAGAAGAGGAGGCGTACCCCGAGTTGGAGATTGCGCGCTCCAGGGTCGGCCGCATTGCCGATCCCCGCGCTGGTCACTTTTCCGAAGGTTGCGTTCGCCAGCCCACCGTCCGGATTGGCGTATTGAGGCGTATTGGTCACGTTGAAACTTTCACCACGCAGTTCAGCAGTAAAGCGCTCGGAAAACTTAAAGCGCCGGAAGATGCTGAAGTCCGCATTGAAGAAGCCAGGTCCGGTGAAGGGGTTGCGGCCCAGGTTGCCAATGGTGTCCTGCTTCGGGGTCGCAAACGATGAGGTGTCGAACCAGGTGCCTTCTCCGTTGAGACTCACCTGCCCGGTCACCTTTAGCGGGCCGGAACCCACCCAGTTGGCGTACTGCGTGTTGCCAGGAGCATTCAATGTCGATGCCGGAGCCGTCACGCTGAAGGGTGAGCCGGTCATTAGCGTGAGGATCGTATTCACCTGCCAGCCACCGAGAAGCATCGCTCCAGGACCAGAGGTGAGGAACTGTTTGCCTTTGCCAAAAGGCAATTCATAGAGGATGCTCTGGTTGAACATGTGGCGCCGGTCGAAATCGCTGCGGGCGCGGTTGCGGCCGGTGTTGATGTAGAGAGCAAGGCCGGTGTTGTCGTTGGAGTAATCGATCGCCTTGGACCAGGTGTAGGCGGTGGTGAACAAGAAGCCATTGTTGAACTTGCGATCGAACTTCACTTGCAGCGAGTTGTAGTTGGTGGAGGTGCCAATGAAGCGAAGATTTGTTTCCGCAGTACGGCCATAAGCCGCATAGAGTGGCTGCCCATTCGCGCCCTGGCCAGGAATGATGCCTGCGTTGAGATTGAAGACGGTGGGAACGCGCCGCCCGCCATTGCCGACATAGGCAACATCGAGCGTATAGCTGCGGCCCAGCGCGCGCTGGATGGCAAAGTTATAAGACTGCACCAGACCTTCACGGAAGTTCAGCGGAATGACATCGAAGTTCTGATTGCGGATGCTGGCCGGGAGTCCATTGAGCGCGATGATGCCATTCGATGGAATCGTAAACGGATCGGGCGCAGGGAAGCCATCAGCCATGCGCCCTGCGGCTACAAAGGAGTTGAGCGGGTTGTAAGCGTTATTCTGCCGGACGGGGAAGTTATAGGCATAGCTATTGTCGGGAAAGGGCATATAGGAGATGCCGAAGCCCGCACGGATGACAGTCTTCTCGTTCAGGCGCGCACTGATGCCCACGCGTGGCGCAAAGAATAGATACTTCGTCTGCCGGCCGAGATTGGCCGGATTGTTGCCAAAGCCAGTGACTGTGAGCGAGTTGTCACCCGGGTTGAAATTGGAGAAGCCACCCTTCGAGCGGGGCGTGGCGGGCGGATACAGTTCATGCCGCATTCCGATGTCGATCGTGACGCGCTTGTTGAGCTGCCACTTGTCCTGAATATAAGTGAACAGCGGCTTCTGGAGATACTCCGGGAAGGCATAGACAAGATCGCGGCCATAGTCATTCGGTTGATCGAGCAGGAACGAAGCCCAGGCATTGGCAAAGCCGTTGGCCGCGCCGGGAATCGAGGTCTGTCCGGAACGGAAGCGATAGAGGCCGCGTGTGGAGTAGACTTGCGTCTGGTAGAGACCATCGCGCGTGTTACGGAAATCGAAGCCGAACTTGAGAGTGTGATTGTTGAGAGTCTTGGTCCAGTTGTTGACGACGGTCCAGTTCTGCTCAAAACGGATCCAGGGCAAGCTGGCGGAATAGCCGAGAATCGGATTGGAGTAGCCGCTGATATCGAAGCCTGCCAAGCCACCATTGAAGGGTGAAATATTGATGCCCTTGATCCCCACGGCATCGCTGGCTTTCGTATTGATGTCGCTGTTCTGCGCGTCATTGCGGTAACGAGTAAAGCCGACGCGTAACTCTGTGATGAGGGTGGGGTTGAAGACCTTCGTATAGTTGATGCCCGCAGACACGGTCTTCTGCACACCGGTCCCACCGAAGCCTCCATTGGCCGGGCCACCAGCAAGTCCAAAGATCGGCGGATCGATCAGGCTTGGCTTCTGAAAGCTGAAGCGGACGCTGATGCGGTCGTTGGCGCCAAAGTTATGATCGACTTTTGCATCCATCGAGTCGGTGTCTTTCGATCGCGTGGTGCCGCCTGAGAAGTTGTTAGCGGTGCCGGCTTGCGTCGGGTTGGGGATCATCGCAACCAGCTTGGCGGCGATTGGACTGATGCGGGCAGCCGGAATGATGTTGTTGGCGAAAGGCGTGCGTCCCGATCCGTCCGCGTTGCCAGTGGACGGGTCGTAGATGATGGTCGGGCCGCTGGACAGGTTGCCCGTACGGAAGTCAGTGGTTGGAATCGTGAAGCGATAGCCCTTGCCAAGCCGGTCCCGCACGCCGAGATAGTCGGCAAAGAAGAAGGTCTTGTTCTTGATGATCGCGCCGCCGAAGGTCGCGCCGGCATAGTTGTAGGTGACCGGCGGCTTGACCAGCAGATCGGTACGGCGGGCATTCAGCGCGCTCACTTTGTTGAACCAGTAGACACTGCCATGAAAGTCGTTGCTGCCGGACTTCAGGTTCACGTTCGTCACAGCACCACCGGCACGCCCGAGTTCTGCATCGTAGTTTGAGGTCGTGATGTCGACCGATTGCAGCGCCTCAATCGGCGGCACCAGCGCAGTGAGAAGGCCTGTGCGCTGGTTGTTGTCGACGCCTTCAAACTGGACGTTGTTGGCGAGACGGCTCTGTCCGTTGACGCGCGACTGCAGCGAGTCGTTGGAGTTGAAGAACTCCGAGTGATTGCGTTGGGCCCGGGCGGCGCCAGGGACAAGATTCAGTAAGGACTGGAAGTTGCGATTTTGGGTGAGCGGCATTTCTGACATTTGCCGCTGCTCGATTTTCCGGCCCGTATCAGTGCGATCCGTCTGGAGGAGCGGAACATCAGCAGTAACGACAATCTGCTCCGTCACCTGACCGGGCTGCAAGGCGAGATCAATTCGAACGGTGGAGTTGAGAACGACATCCACGTTCTCACGAACGGCCTTGCGAAAACCAGTCAGTTCGACCGAGACGGTGTAGAGGCCTGGGGCAAGGTTCAAGAAAGAGTAATTGCCGCTTGCGTTTGTTTCTGCCGGACGGCTCACACCCGTGTTGACTTCAAGGGCAGTGACCTTCGCACCCCCAACA
The DNA here is from genome assembly GCF_000702445.1 of Bryobacter aggregatus MPL3. Lineage (NCBI taxonomy): Bacteria > Pseudomonadati > Acidobacteriota > Terriglobia > Bryobacterales > Bryobacteraceae > Bryobacter > Bryobacter aggregatus. The sequence goes on along the minus strand of NZ_JNIF01000003.1, from coordinate 2,198,368 downwards.
GACGCACCAGAAGAATCGGTAACGGTCCCAACGAGAGTACCGTTGACTGCTTGCGGATAAAGCGGATTCGCCAGTAAAAGCAAATACGAGATACTGCCACGGAGCAACAACCTGTACATAGGGGTACGCCTCCTGAGCGCGTATATTGGGTGCAATTCTATAACAGGTCATCAAGGATTGCGAGGCGTAGATACGCTCAGGAGGACACGCGGGTTAGGAGGGAAAACGGAAAGCAAGTTCCACTTGCAGCGTAGAATCGACGGCCCGGCCATCGACAGTCGCTGGAGCAAACTGCCAATTCTGTACGGTGCGGAGGGCGCCGTGAATCAAATCAGGACGGCCTGTTACTACTTGTACGCGAGAGAGGTGGCCGCGCTTATCGATCAACAGGCCAAGGGTAACCGTGCCATTGCGCGGTGTTGCATTGTTGAGGGCTTTTGACACGGCAGGAGTGCGGTGCGTGATGCGGGCAGCTTCCACTTGAGAATCCCCAAACAGGGCGCAAGCGGCAAAGAGGAGTAGCAATAGAGTGGATTTCATGGTTCAACTTCCTACGCTTGATTACGCGGAAGTTGAACCGGATTGAGATCAGGCCAAGAGTTTCTTTACGACTTGGCCATGGACATCGGTGAGCCGGAAATTACGGCCCTGGGAGCGGTAGGTCAGCCGGGTGTGATCGAAGCCAAGCAAGTGGAGCAAGGTGGCGTGGAGATCGTGGACGTGCACCTTGTCTTCGGTGACATTGAAGCCGAGCTCATCGGTTGCCCCCATGACAAGGCCGGGCTTGGTGCCGCCGCCCGCCATCCACATGGTGAAGGCATTGGGGTGATGATCGCGGCCATCGTTGCCGCCCTGGGTCATCGGAGTGCGGCCGAATTCCCCGCCCCAGACCACGAGCGTATCCTCGAGCATGCCACGCTGCTTGAGATCTTTGACCAGCGCGGCGCAAGCTTGATCGGTATCCTGGCAATTCTGTTTGATGTCCTTGGTGAGCGCGCCGTGCTGATCCCAAGCCTCGTGGAAGATCTGCGTGAAGCGCACCCCGCGCTCGGCCATGCGGCGGGCGAGCAACAGACAATTTGCGAAGGACGGCTTGCCGGGCTCAGCGCCGTACATGTCGAGGATGTGCTTCGGTTCCTTCGAGATATCCATTAGATCAGGCGCACTGGACTGCATCTTGAAAGCCATCTCGTAGGAACTGATGCGAGTGGAGATTTCAGGGTCACCCACTTGATCGAGCTTCATCTTGTTGAGGCGGCCAATCGAATCAAGCGAGTCGCGCTGCAGGCGCGCATCGACGCCTTCGGGATTCGAGAGATAGAGCACCGGATCGCCGGAGGCACGGAACTGCACGCCCTGATGCACCGTGGGCAGAAAGCCGGAACCCCAGCAGGAGTTGCCGCCGGAGGGCCCCTTCTTGCCGGTCGAAAAGACAACGAAGGCCGGAAGATCTTCTGATTCGCTTCCGAGGCCATAGGTGGTCCAGGCGCCAAAGCTGGGGCGTCCGAAGATCATGCTGCCGGTGTTCATCAGCAGTTGACCGGGTGCGTGGTTGAAGGCATCGGTGTTCATCGATTTGACGATGGCGATGTCGTCGACAACTGTCGCGAGATGAGGCAGCAGTTCACTCAGCTCGGCGCCGTTCTGCCCGTACTTGGCAAACTTGAACTTCGGGCCCAGCAGCGTGGAGTTCGGGTTGATGAAGGCTGCGCGATAGCCCTTGAGCAGATCGGCAGGAGGCAGCGTGCCGTCAAACTTGGCGAGTTGCGGCTTGTAATCGAAGAGTTCCAGATGGCTCGGCGCACCGGCCATAAAAAGGTAGATGACACGCTTTGCTTTTGCGGGGAAATGCGGCTGCTTCGTCGAGGCTTGGGCCAGCCCCCGCAGGGCGAGAGCCCCGAGGCCAACGCCACAATCTTTCATGAACCAACGTCGCGCGACGGACAATTTATCCTGCATCACTATTCCTTCGTAATCGTTTCGTCGAGGTTCAGGATGACGCGAGCCAGCGCCATCCAGGCTTGCTCGGCAGGCAGTTTCCGATCAAGTTGTTTGTTGAGAAAGCTCTTCAGTTCGGCAAGCTCCGCCGCCTGGGGAGGCCGGGAAAGGGTTCGTCTGAAGGCAAAGACAATGCGCGAGTCTTCGGTCGTGCCACCTTCCTTCAGTGTCTTGTCGGCGAGTGCTTTTGCCGTCTCGAGGAAGAGCGGTTCGTTCAGCGCCGTCAGCGCCTGGAGCGGCGTATTGGAGCGCGTGCGGCGCACACAGGAGACGTCGCCATTGGGAGTATCGAAAGTCATCAGCGCCGGATAAGGCACGCTGCGATAGCGGAAGGTGTAGAGCGCACGGCGATAGCGCTGCGCGTCCTTCTCCTCGAACCAGTTCTTGGGGCCATAGCTGGCCGGAGGAAGAAACAGGAAGGCAGGCGCAGGCGGGAAGACGCTGGGGCCGCCGATCTTCTCATTCAGCAAGCCGCTGGCGGCGAGCGCAATATCGCGCACGATTTCGCCTTCGACACGGAAGCGCGGCCCACGCGCAAGCAGGCGATTGTTCGGATCTTTGGACAACAGTTCCGGAGTCACCTTTGACGATTGCCGATAGGTGCTCGAAGTAACGATCAGGCGGTGCAGCTTCTTGATGCTCCAGCCTGAATCCATAAACTCGACGGCGAGCCAATCGAGCAGTTCCGGATGCGAGGGCGCGGCCGTCTGCTTTCCAAGATCTTCGCTGGTTTCCACAATTCCTGTAGCGAAGTAGGACTGCCACACGCGGTTCACGAAAGAGCGCGCGGTGGTGGGCGCGTTGCGGGCGGTCAGCCACTTAGCAAAATCGAGACGCGTGCCTCCGGCTCCCGCGGGCAGCGGATTGAGGAAGGCAGGCACACCGGGCGAAACCTGCTTCCTCGGCTTCAGGAAGTCGCCACGCTCGAGAATGCTGGTGGTCCGCATCTCCGAGCGGTCCATCATCGTGAGCTGCGAGGAGCCCGAAGGCAGACTGTGCCAGAGATCGTCGATCTGCGCGTTGGCGTCACGGAAGGCTGGCACGGTGCTGCGCCAATAGCTGAAGACCAGTTGCTCCTGCTCGGGAGTGCGGGAAGCCGCCGGTATACTTATGATCTCGCGCACGCGCTGTGGCACCATGTCGGCGGCCGCATTGGGATCGGCACTCACCGAAAGGCGCATGCGGCCCAGATTCTGGTTCTGATTCGCATCGCTGTTCCACCCGCCAGCCTTCTGGCTGAGGTAGACGTTGATGACTGTCTTGCCATCGGAGTTGTCGATGGGCGTTGCAAGGTTGAAGACGGCATTGCGCGGCAGATTGCGCAGCACCGGCCCCGCGTCATGCCCCCAACTGGTTTCTTCTTTACCATCATAGGCAAACTCGATGGGGCCGGTGACACGACGTTTCGTCGTCTTGTCGTTGTAGACCGGCTCGAGTTCCTTCTCTGGAAGATTGATGTCGGCAGAGGCGTGCGCGATCTTCAAAAGCTGCGGCTTCTCTTGCCCCGGACGCGCGACCTCCACCTCGAACTCAGTGAGTGCACTGGTGCCAAGCGTCGAGCGGCCCGGGCCGCCGAGCGGCAGATTTGGATCATTCAGCAACTCCAGCCGGAACGAGGCGATCGTCTTGGTGCTGGGCTGGATGGTGAGCTTTGCCCGATGCTTGGTAGGCGCATAACCGGCACCCACCATCGAACCGTCGCTTTGCGCGATATAGCGTTGTCCGCCGGTCGAGATATCGTCGACAACGGGCTTCACCACTTCCCATGGCGTTTCATACTTGGCGGTCGCTTCCCAGGCATGCATGCGATTGCGCCAATCCGGATTGCGATGCTGGAGCTCCGCTTCGGCCGTCTTGATCTTGGCGAAGATGTTGGCGCGCTGCATCTGTTCCTGCGGCGTGTAGACGGCAACATTCGACTCATGCGTGTTATTGAGATAGGCAAAGATCTGGTAATACTCTTCCTGGCGGAGCGGATCGAACTTATGGTTGTGGCATTGCGCGCAGGCAATGGTGAGACCGAGAATCGATTTGCCAATTGCGTCAATGCGATCGAACATCGCCTCCATGCGGAACTGTTCGGGATCGATACCACCTTCTTCATTCACCATCGAATTGCGCAGGAAGCCTGTGGCCACCAGTTGATCCTGCGTCGGATTTGGCATCAGATCGCCCGCAATCTGCTCGCGGACAAACTGGTCGTAAGGCAGATCTTTGTTCAGAGCATTGATCACGTAATCGCGATAGAACCAGACCTGCCGCATCTTGTCTTTTTCGTAGCCGTCGGAATCCGCATAACGCGCAGCATCGAGCCAGTGACGGCCCCAACGCTCGCCGTAATGGGGCGAGGCGAGCAGGCGATCCACCTGCTTCTCATAAGCGTTCTTCGATTTGTCCTTGAGAAAGGCGTCGACTTCGGCGATGGTCGGCGGCAGCCCGATCAGGTCGAGAGAAAGACGGCGCAGCAGCGTGATGCGATCAGCTTCCTCCGCCGGTTTGATCTGTTCTTTGTCGAGCTTGGCGAGGATGAAATTGTCGATCGGGTTGCGCGGCCAGGCGGGCATCGAAACAGATGGAGTGGCCGGACGCTCGGGCGGCACAAAAGCCCAGTGCTTCTTTACCTCCACGACTTTGGCGCCGATATGATCGGGCCACTTTGCCCCTTCGTCAATCCAGCGCTTGAGGATGGCAATCTGCTCAGCAGGGAGCGGCTTGTTGCCCATCGGCATGCGGGTTAGCTCTCCAGCACCAATGACGCGGGTGTAGAGAAGCGACTCCACAGCATGACTGGGCTTGATACTCGGCCCGGAGATGCCTCCGCTGAAAGCCGCAGACTTCGCATCCAGACGCAGTCCTCCCGACTGTTGCGCCGCACCATGGCAACCCTGGCAATTGCGGCGGAGGATCGGCTGGACGTCGCGTTCGAAGTCGACCGGGCTAGGATCGGCGGGCGGACTACTGTTCTGCGCCAAGGAGGCAAATACGATGAGAGCGGCGATGGCCGCAGTGAGGACAGCTTTCACGGGATGCTAAAACCTGCCCCTAATCTATCGCAATCGCCAGTCCAGAGGACTAGGATATCTGTATGAAACTCCTCATTCTGCTGCTGGCCGTGTCAGGATTGTTCGGACAATCAGTCGCAGGAACTTATCTCGGCCAATTGGATGCCGGCTTTGCGGGCAAGCTTCGGCTGGGTCTAGAATTACGCCAGTCCAGCGAAGGCAAGCTCAGCGGCGAGATCGTCTCGATCGACCAAGGCTATGCCAACATTCCGGCGGCAAGCGTGCAGGTGGAAGGGAAGCTTCTAAAAATCAGCTTGCCGGTAATCGGCGCAAGCTATGAAGGCAGCTTCAGCGAGGATGGAAAAACCATCACCGGCACCTTCACACAGGGCGCAGCCTTGGAACTGGTGCTCAAGCGCGTCGCGGAGTTACCCAGGCCGGCAAGGCCACAGGAGCCGAAGCCGCCTTTTGTGTATGAAGTCGAAGAAGTGAGCTTCACCGGAGGCGCGCCGGACGTCACCCTGGCCGCGACACTCACCAAGCCGAAGGGCGCAGGCCGGTTTGCGGCAGTGGTGTTGGTATCTGGGTCTGGCCCGCAGAATCGCGACGAGGAACTGGCCGGCCACAAGCCCTTTTGGATCTGGGCCGATGCGCTCACCCGCGCCGGCTTTACAGTGTTGCGTTATGACGACCGGGGCACCGCAAAATCGACCGGAAAATTTAAGGGCTCTACCTCGAACGATTTTGCGCTTGATGCCGCGGGAGCGGTGACTTATCTTCGAACGCGTAAGGATATCGATGCAACGAAGATCGTCGTGATGGGGCATAGCGAGGGCGGGCTCATCGCGCCCATCGTGGCCGCCGCGGACCCGAAGCTGGCAGGCATCGTATTGCTGGCAGGCACCGGAGTGACGGGCGAAAAAGTGCTGCGGCGCCAACTCCCCGATCTGGCTCGCGCCGCCGGACTCAACGAAGAGATGGCACAGGAGAATGCGAAGAAGACCCTCGAGAAGATGCAAGCAAATCTGTCGAGCGACCTTTGGCTCAAGCACTTCTGGGCCTACGATCCGGCACCGACGCTGCAGAAGGTGAAGTGTCCAGTGCTTGCATTGAATGGGTCACTCGACAAGCAGGTGAACGCGGACGAGAACCTGACAGCCATCGGAGCGGCGCTCCGCGAAGGCGGCAACAAGAACGTCACCATCGAGACGCTGCCCAAACTGAACCATCTCTTCCAAACCGCGCAGACCGGCAGTGGCCAGGAATACGGCAAGATCGAAGAGACTCTCTCGCCGGTGGCGATCGAAACCGTTCAGACCTGGCTTAAGAAGACTCTGTCCACGAAATGAGGCTGGTGGGCACACCGCGCTTCAGTTGCGAGTGACGGGGAGGGTCTTGCTTGGCTGGAAAATCTAAGCGGTAGTGGCCCCCGCGCGACTCCTCGCGCAGCAGTGCCGCCTTTGCTACCAGCCGCAGCACTGTCGCCAGATTGCGGCGTTCGTAATCCTTGCGATCCGGCTCCTCGATCAATTCGCGTCCGCCCTGATCCACGGCATGCAATACGGCCGAGATGCCTGCGGCATCGCGCAGAATGCCGCAACCGTCCCAGGCCAGAGTCTGGAGTTGCTCGCGCTTGAGCAGCGGAAACTGCTCATCGCCAAAGGTACGGCCAAGCTCGGGGCCCTTCGCGGCGCCAAGCATCGCTTCGCCGGCGCGGGCACCGAAAACAACACCTTCGAGCAGCGAATTACTCGCCAATCGATTCGCCCCATGAACACCTGTACAGGCAGCTTCGCCAGCGGCAAAGAGGCCGTTGACACTGGTGCGGCCATGAAGATCGGTACGCACACCGCCCATGATGTAGTGGGCCGCAGGATGTACAGGAGCGGCTTGCTTGGTGAGATCGATTCCAAAGCGGAAGCAGGTCTCATAAATGGTGGGAAAGCGCTGGCGGATCCAGGCTGCATCCTTATGGCTCAGGTCGAGGAGAACATGAGTCGAGTGCGTCGCACGCATTTCAGCGACGATCGAGCGGCTCACCACATCGCGCGGCGCCAGTTCTTCCATTGGGTGATAGCGCTGCATGAAGCGCTCACCGTTAATGTTCCGCAGCAACGCGCCCTCGCCGCGCAGAGCCTCGCTGAGCAGGAATCGAGGACGGCCCGGAATGTATAAAGCAGTGGGATGAAACTGGATAAATTCGACATCCGCCACTTCTGCCCCGGCTCGATAAGCAATCCCGATGCCATCGCCCGTTGCAACGCTCGGGTTGGTGGTATTGAGAAAGAGCTGCCCTGCCCCGCCGGTGGCCAGCAGCACCGCTCGCGAATAGACGTTGACCCGGACCCGCGCCTTCTGGTCATAGGCGACAGCGCCAATGACTTGCCCGTCTTCGATCAACAGGTCGGTGACAGCGGCAAAACTCTCAAAGCGTAGGTTCGGCAGTGAGCGAGCCTTCTCATACAGAGACCGGGCAATCTCGTGCCCGGTGGAATCGCCCCCCGCATGCAGCACGCGGCTCCGGCTATGCGCCCCTTCCCGGGCCATGAGAAACTGCCCATTTTCCTTATCGAAATTCGCTCCCCAGGCCAGTAATTCTTCGATTCGGGCTGGACCCTCTTGAACCAGGGCTGCAACCGCCGGTTCGTAACACAAACCATCGCCCGCAAGCAAGGTGTCCTGGAAATGCAACGTAAAATTATCATCATCGGAGAGAGCTACTGCGATGCCACCTTGCGCGTATTCCGTAGAAGACTCTTCGATTGTGTCCTTGGCCACCACGAGTACCGTCCCATGCTCGGCCAAGGTGATCGCTGCTCTCAATCCCGCCACACCCGCGCCCACGACCAGAAAGTCGAAGGACATTTTTTCTTTATGAAACAAACGCTTACCCTACTTGTATTTTTCCTTGCGAGCCTTGGGGCCTCCGCACAAGATTATTTCCCGCTCGTGCCGGGAAGCACCTGGATCTATCGCCAGACATCCGGCACCGGACAGGAAACGCTGACACTCAAACTTGGCGAATCCGTACAACTGAAGAACAAAACCTATCATCGCCTGACTGGCTATGCGGCGGCAGAAGTTCTGATCCGTCGTGACGAAGATGGCGGCTTCCAACAGATTCATCCGGTAAATAAACTGGAATCCCCCTTCCTCTTCTTCGATGGTCTCAAGTTTGCCCGCGACATTGCGCCCTGCTATGAAAATGGCCTGTTCACTCAAAAGCTCGACAGCTATCACGGGCCAATTGGTTACTTTGAAGGAGCTGCCACCATCGAATACTCTGGGGGCAACTGTGCCGACACAGGGCTGACCAGCGAAACCTTTGTGCCGAACTTGGGGCTGGTTCGCCGTGCCCAGACTTCCTTTACCGGCGAGCGCGTATTCGAGTTGATCTATGCGCAAATCGGCGGCATCACCTATCTGAACGAAGCCGGGGTGAGTGCTTCGATCTCAGTCACCAATCTGGGCGAGGGCAAGGTGGGCGCACGTCTGACCTTGACCAACCGGAACGAGTTGCCCTTAATTCTGCAGTTCGCCTCCGGTCAGATCTATGACTTCATCATTCGGGACGAAGCTGGCGAAGTGGCCTATCGCTGGAGCGCCGATAAGCTGTTCACCGCAGAAGCAAAGCAGATTCGTCTCTTCGGCGAAGAGGTGTGGCAGGAGACGCTCCCCTTCCACGCAAAGACAGTCGGCCTCTATTCAGTGGAAGCTGTGCTCATGACCCGGAATGGCCAGAAGTTCTCGGCCACGGCGAGCCTCAGTTTGCCATAGCCTGCCGGAGATTCTCCGTGAGTTGTTCCATGCGCTCCGGCAGCAGCTTTGCGCCGCCGGAGCGCAAGTAGAAGACGTCGACGGCACGTTGCCCTTCCGTGTGCAGCAACACGGTATCAATCTCGCAGCCTTGTTCCGAGATGGTACGCGCGACATCATAGAGCAGACCGGGCCGATCCTGAGCCTGCAATTCCAGCAGAGTGGCATGCTGCGAAGTTTCGTTGTCGAAGCGAAGCACTGTATCGATCTGCATGCGGTAACGGATGTTTGGCTTCGAGCGGCGGCGCAACAGCCGTTCCGCTGTTTCCTTTCCCAAGACGACCCGCCGGATGGCCTCCTTCACCTCATTGACAATGGGTGGGTTGAGTTCCAGGGTCCGTACCGGATCGGTAAAAACAAAGAGATCCAGCACCTCCTGGCGCGCATTGCCGAAAGCTTCTGCCTTTAAGATGTTCATCCCGAAACTGGCAAGAGTTCCCGCGAGATCTGCCAGCAGGCGCGGCCGGTCCTGGGCCACCACAATCAACTGCCAATCATCCTGGCGGCGGCGAAGATCACAAGCAACGCCAATATGCAGAGCCGCCGTCGAAAGCGAGAGATGCAGTGCGCGATCTCCATCTGTGGTGCGGAACCAGTAACGGGTGGGAAAGCCTTTCGCAAACTCCGCCATGGCGCCTGAGACATCGGGCGGCGAGGCAATGCGGTCATCCTCCAGCTCTTTCGTCAATTCCCGTTCGATGGCAGTGTGCGCGTGCCACAGCTGCGTTCGGCGCCAGGTCGTCATGGCACCCGGAAACACGGCACTCGAATCCGCAATTGTCAGCAAGGTCAGCATCCCCAGATACTCTTTGGTCTCCATGCGATGCGCAGCCTGTGCAGCCACCTCCGGGTCGCCGACATCGCGCGTCGAGATCAGTGTCGATAAGAACAAATGCTCGCCAATCAGCCGCTCGATCACCGATAGATCTTCTGCGGGAATCCCGATGCGCCCTCCCACTTCTTGGGCAATCGCAACAGCGCGCGCATCATGATCGCCGCCCATGCCCTTGCCGATATCGTGCAGCAGCAACGCAAAGCGCAACAGCGGCTTGGTATCGCAATTGAGCCAGAGCGCGCCAAACTGCGCCTCTTCAAAGCCCAGCGACTCCAAGCCTTCGAGCGCAATCATCGTATGCTCATCCACCGTATAGCGATGATAGAAATCGCGAACCACCAAACAGTCGATATGCTCCCACTCGGGAAGCTGCGTATTGAGAAAGCCGGTTTCTGCCATCGCGCGCAAAGCGATGGCAGCGTGCGGAAGCTCCAGCAGCGTGCGCCATTCCTGCCAGGTCCACTGAGGAGTGGCGGTAATGCGCTTCTGCGTATCGCGGGCCAAGCGGAGTCCATGACGAGCCTGAAATACGAAGAGCCGGTGGGTCGCCCCAGGATCAGTCTGAAAGGCCGCGGGATGACGCAGCAGAATCTGCTCACGCGAAACCGTAAATTCACTATTCGAGAGCTTTGAGCGCGACTCAAAGAAAGTTCCCACCAAGCCGGGACGCCGGTCGAGCACACGTTCTTTCAATTCCCGGCAACAAGCGTAGATCCGGCGCGCCTGCCGGAAATAAATACGCATCCAGCTTTCCGGAGTGTCAGAGAGCGCATCCTGTTCCTCAAAGCGAAGAACATTCTGATCCCGGCCAGCATGGACATGCAGCGCCCAGCGAATGGCGAATAGCACTTCGCTCTCGGCCTCGAGATCAGGCGCCGCCTCCACGCCAAGCTTCGCAAACCAACGGATGGTGTTCAGATCGCGCAAGCCCCCGCAAGTGTCCTTCATATCGGGCTCGAGGTGTTGGATCGTATGCTGGAAGCGCTCGTGCCGGCGATCGGTCATCCGCGCCAGTTCGGCGGCCAGATCATTAGGAGGCTTGCGGCAGACATCCTCACAACTCTTGGCCAATGCGGTATTTCCGGTGAGAAAACGGCGATCGAGCAGGCTGATACTGAACTCGACATTCCCCGGACTGATGCGCTTGCAGTCTGCAACCGTGTGGACGCTGTGGCTTGCCCGGAAGCCGCCATCCCACAGTACGCGGAGGAACTCGCTCAGTTCTCCAGCAACAAAAGTGTTCGGCTCCTCGAGAATCAGAAGGTCAATATCGGAGTAAGGAAAAAGCTCCTGGCGGCCATAGCCCCCAACAGCAAAAACACAACTTCTCAAGCGCTGCGCTGGTACAACGGACTGCTCCCAGGCCGCGAGAACAAAACGGTCAACTTCACTCGAACGCGCCAGCATTCTGGCTGCGGTTGGACCCATATCCAAATGTACCCGAGACGCCGTTAGAATTGGAGACGAAAGACTATGACTCAAAAGCTGCTTATAGCAATCGCCGCTGCATCGTTGTGTAGCCTGGGCCTTGTGGCCTGGCAGGCTCAAGTAAAACTGCCGCCCCCCTTCCAAACCCCATCCGCCAATAACCGTCCGCAGGTTGTCGAAAAGCCGACTGGCGCCAAGCTCACGCTGCCTGCCGGTTTTACAGTCGAAGAATTCGCAACCGGATTCCAGAAGCCGCGCTACATGATGCTGGGTCCGTCCAACGAGATTCTGTTGAGCGATTCGATGAACAACGGCTCGGTCTTTGTTCTGCTCGATACCAACAAGGATGGCAAGATCGATGACCGCAAGGAGATCCTGAAAGGTCTCGATCGTCCCTATGGCCTGCTGCTCTGGAAGGACTATCTTTATGTCGGCGAAACCACTTCCCTGAAGCGCTATAAATACAACACCAAGGCCTTCAGCGTCGGCCCCGGAGAAGAAGTTCTCAACATGAAAGACTTTGGCGCCGGCCATTGGACGCGTAGTTTGAGCCTGGATAAAAAGGGCGAGAACATCCTGGTAGGCATCGGCTCACGCAGCAACGTCGACGCGGGGGAACCGGAAATGCGCGCGGCAATCGTCAGGATCAGCCCTGACGGCAAGACCAAGGACATCTACGCTTCCGGAACGCGCAACCCCATCGGGCTGCACCTGCAACCTGGCACCGGTGAAGTCTGGGCCGCCGTCCAGGAACGGGACGGACTCGGCGATGACCTGGTCCCCGATTACTTCACCAGCATCAAGCAGGGCGGCTTTTACGGCTGGCCTTATTCCTACATCGGTCAGAATGAAGACCCCCGCCGAAAAGGGGAGAAGCCGGAACTGGTGGCAAAGACGATCACTCCTGACCTCCCGCTCGGCGCACACGTTGCCGTGCTCGACTTCCTGTTCTACACCGGCAAGCAATTCCCGAAGGACTACCAGGGCGGCGCATTCATTGCCCAGCATGGTTCCTGGAACCGGTCCAAGCGCGTTGGCTACAACGTGATGTTCGTTCCGTTTAAGAATGGCAAGCCAGCCGGTCAGCCCAAAGAGTTTCTGCAGGGCTGGATGCTGGCGCCCGACCAGCGTGAAGTCTGGGGCCGCCCCGTGGGACTTCTGCAATTGCCGGACGGCAGCCTTCTAATCAGCGATGACGGTGGGAACAAAGTTTGGCGCGTCAGCTACAAGGGCTAGTCCTACTCCTTGCGCCGCTGCTTCTGCAGGCGCAGTTTTCTCACAAGGAGGCACTCGACAAGAAAGTCGAGTGCCTCACTTGCCATGCCCCACAGAAGAACTCAACCAGTCTGAGTGACAAGCATCGGGGCAAGATCCTCAAAGACTTCAATCACGCCCGCCATCTCAGTTTTGGCAATCTGGCGCCGATCCTTGCTGGCGCCATCGATCGCAAGGAATATATCGGTTCCCCGAATCACATTGACATTCTCAGGTTGCGGGCGGACTTGGTTACGGACAATGCCTGCAGCGCCTGCCATCGCGGCGTAGCGAATGCCACCGGTCCCTTGACCAAGGCGAACTTCCCGAACATGGAAGATTGTCTGGTCTGCCACAACAAGATCGACGCACCCTTCAGTTGCAGTAAATGCCACGCCGACACGATGAACTTGCGGCCTCCCAACCATACGCCGGACTTTCTCGACCGGCACACCACCGGCAAGATGAATCTCGACAAGACCACCTGCGCCTCCTGCCATGGCAAGCGCTTCACCTGTCAGGGCTGCCACTAAGCCCATGAAGACGCTGCTCTTCATTCTTGGCACCCGGCCTGAGGCGATCAAGCTGAGTCCGGTCATTCTGCACTTTCAGAAACTGCCCGCGGAGTTTCTCGTATGCGTGTGCACCACCGGACAACACCGCGAAATGGCGCGCCAGGCGCTGGCAGTGTTTGGCATTGTTCCGGACATCGATCTCGATTTGATGCTGCCCGGACAAACGCTCTTCCAATCGACATCCCGAATTCTCAGCGCGCTGGAGGGTGTGTTTTTCTCCCTCCAGCCTGACCTGGTATTGGTTCAGGGAGACACCACCACGACGCTCTGCGGCGCGCTGGGGGCCTTCTATGCAGGGGTGCCCGTCGCTCACATTGAGGCTGGCCTGCGCACCTGGGATCTCGCGCGGCCGTTTCCCGAAGAGGCAAATCGCCAACTCGCCTGCAAGCTCGCCAACCTGCATCTGGCGGCCACCCCATGGGCGGCAGAAAATCTGCGCCGCGAAGGAGTACCCGAGAGTACGATCTCCGTCACAGGCAATACGGGAATCGATGCGCTACTGCTCACGATGCAGAGCCTGCCCGCTTTTGATTGGCCTTTTCTCGATGCAAGCAAGCGGCTCATTTTGGTGACCGGGCACCGGCGGGAGAATTTTGGCGACGGCCTAGAACGTCTTTGCCGTGCCCTCGCCCGCTTGGCCGCACGGCCAGATGTGGAACTCGTCTACCCCGTGCATCCCAACCCCAAGGTGCGCGGCCCAGTGGAAGAACTGCTCCGCGGAAAGACGAATGTCCATCTGATTGCGCCCCAGGACTATCTGCCCTTCCTCGACCTGATGCACCGCAGCTTCTTCATCGTGACTGATTCCGGCGGCGTGCAAGAAGAAGGGCCTTCGCTTGGCAAACCGATCCTAGTGACCCGCGAGGTCACCGAGCGGCCGGAAGCAGTCGCGGCCGGAACCGTGCGCCTGGTAGGCACCGACGAAGAGAAAATCGTTCACGAGGCAAGCCTGCTTCTCGACGATCCAGTGGAATATGAGCGCCGCAGCCACATCCACAATCCTTATGGCGATGGACGGGCCTGTCCCCGGATCGAAACGGCCGTTCGCGCTTACTTCGAATCGCGATAGAAGCCGGCCACCGTCTCAACGACATAGGCTTGATCGTCCGGCGTCAGTTCCGGATAGATGGGAAGGCTCAGCGCCTCAGCAGCCAGCAATTCACTCACCGGCAAATCTCCCCGCTGATAGCCCAGGTCGGCATAGCATTCCTGCAGGTGCAGAGGCAGTGGATAGTAGATTTCGCAACCCACGCCGTGCGCCTGCAGATGCGCTTTCAATGCATCGCGGCGCTGGCAGCGGAGGGTGAACTGGTTGAAGACGTGGCGGGTCTGGTAGGGTGCAATCGACGGCAGGACGATGGGGAGATCGAAGGCGGCAAAGAGTTCGACATAGCGGGCAGCATTCTCCTGGCGACGCCGGGTCCAGGCATCGAGATGGCGCATCTTCACATTGAGGACAGCGGCCTGCATCGTATCGATGCGCGAATTGATGCCGACCAGTTCGTGCATGTACTTGTCGCGGCCACCATGTTGGCGCAGCTTCACCAGCGTTTCCGCCAGGGTCGGGTCATTGGTGGTGACGATGCCACTGTCGCCATAGCCGCCCAGATTCTTGCCCGGATAAAAGCTAAAGCAGCCTATAGCGCCGATCGAGCCGCAGCGGCGCCCCTTGTACTCGGCACCAATGGCCTGCGCCGCGTCCTCGACAACCACCGCACCGTACTGGGCGCCCAGTGCAAGCAGCGGGTCCATGTCGGCAGCAGCCCCATAGAGATGCACAGGCTGGATCGCCCAGACTCCCGAAGTCTTCTTCAGCACGTCTTCAACCTGATTCGGATCGAGATTGAAGGTGACCGGGTCGATATCGACAAAAACCGGCTCGATGCCGAGGATAGAAAGCGACCCAGCCGTTGCAAAGAACGAAAAAGGCGTCGTAATCACCTTGTCGCCCGGGCCAAGTTCAAGTGCCATCCAGGCCAGCAGCAGAGCATCGCTGCCGCTTGCGCAGCCAATCGCGTACTTTGACTGCGTGTAGCCGGCAATCTGGTGTTCCAGTTCGGCCACCGCCGGCCCCATGATGAAGCGCTGTGAATCGATGAGTGGAATCAATTCCGCGAGGATCTCTTCACGGATCTGCGCGTGTTGCGCAACGAGGTCGAGGAGCGGAACTTGCCGGGTCAGAGTAGACATGCTGCTACTTCCGATAGTATCGAGTGAGTGGAACAGATTGGGTTGGAGTGGAAGCCCTGGACGCCAGAAAAGTTCAGCGTAAAGCAAATCACCGCGCAGTTGAAGCGCTTATTGCGGGAGAAGTATTCGAACATTTCGGTATCGGGCGAGATTTCAGCGCTTAAGGTTGCCGCAAGCGGTCACCTCTACTTCAATCTCAAGGAAGAGGATACCGTCCTCTCCTGTGCGATGTACAAGCAGAATGCGCGCCTCTTAAAGACGGCGCTGCGCGATGGCATGCAAGTGCAGGCGCGCGGTTCGATCGACATTTATGAACCGCGCGGAGCCTATCAATTTCTGGTGGAACACGTGGAATTGCAGGGCGCCGGAGCCTTACAGCAGGCCTTTGAGGCATTAAAGCGGCGGCTCCAGGAGGAAGGCCTTTTTGAGGCCGCGCGCAAGCGTCCGCTGCCCAAGTACCCACGCCGGATTGGCATCGTCACCTCGCCTACCGGCGCCGTCATCCAGGACATGCTGCACGTCTTTGCGCGCCGCTCCCCTGGCCTCGAGATTCGCATCTATCCGGCGCTCGTCCAGGGCGCGGGCAGTGCGGAGCAACTTTGCGACGGGCTGCGCTACTTTACCGAAAGTGGCTGGCCGGATGTGATTGTCGTCGCCCGCGGCGGCGGCTCGATCGAAGACCTCTGGAGCTTCAACGAAGAAAGCGTCGCCCGCGCCATTGCTGCGAGCGCCATGCCCGTGGTTTCCGCAGTCGGCCACGAAACCGACTTCACCATCGCCGACTTTGTCGCCGACCTTCGCGCCCCCACGCCGTCTGCCGCGGCCGAAATCATCGCCCCCGATGTCACAGCGCTGATCGAGCGCATCGAAGGCCTCGAGCGGAGCATGGCGCGCAGTGTACGGCATAGCATCGCTACGCGGCGCGAGATGTTTTTCCGGCAAGGCGTCGAACGAGCACGTACGCTGCTGGTGCGGCGCTTGAATCGCTTAAGCCAGACCATCGACGAGAAGGATGCCCGTATGAACGGATTGCTCAAGAACCGGCTCTGGAATCTTCAGCTCCGCTACCAGAAGTGGACCTTCGATCTGATGCTGAAGGACCAGCGCATCCGCTTCATGATGCTGCGCGAGCGCCTTTGGAGCATGCAGGCCAAGCTCGATCGCCGCGTGACAGCGATCCTCAGTGAAAAGGCCCTCCGGCAGAAATCGCTGGAAGGCCAATTGTCGAATCTCAACCCCACCCGCATCCTCGATCGCGGCTTCGCGCTGGTTTTCGATGCAGACCGCAAAGTGATTCGCGATGCGAAGGCCGTTAGCGACGGACAAGCACTGCAGGTGCGCGTTGCCAGCGGCGAGTTCGGGGTGGTTGTCGGAACAGGAAAGACGCCGGCACGCCGAAAAACAAAAGCACCGGCCTAACACTTATTCCAAGCGATAGTTCGGTGCTTCCTTGGTGATGATCACGTCGTGCACATGGCTCTCCCGCAGGCCAGCCGGACTGACACGCAGGAACTTTGCCTTGTCTTGCAGTTCCCGAATCGTCCCCGCGCCGCAATAGCCCATCCCGGCGCGCAGGCCGCCCACCAACTGGAACACCAGTTCGCCCAGCGGACCCTTGCTCGCCACACGGCCTTCAATGCCTTCCGGCACCAGCTTGCCAACGCCTTCTTGTCCGTAGCGTTCGCTCGAACCCTGCGACATTGCGCCCTGCGAACCCATCCCGCGATAGCTCTTGAAGGTGCGGCCCTGGAACAGAATCGTCTCGCCCGGGCTCTCGTCGGTGCCGGCAAACAGGCTGCCAATCATGACGCAATCGGCGCCCGCGGCAATCGCCTTCGTCACGTCGCCGGAGAACTTGATGCCGCCATCGCTGATCAACGGAATTCCCGCCGGACGCGTTGCTTTGGCACATTCGGCAATCGCGGTAATCTGCGGCACACCGGCGCCGCTCACCACACGCGTCGTACAGATAGAACCGGGCCCAATGCCCACCTTGATCCCATCCGCGCCCAGATCAATGAGGTCTTTCGCGCCCTCATAGGTGGCAACGTTGCCCACCACCACCTGGACGCCCGAAAGCTTTTCCTTGATCGTCTTCAAGGCATGCAACACTCCTTCAGAATGTCCGTGTGCGCTATCGATCACCAACACATCGGCCTTTGCGGCAACCAGAGCGGTGGCGCGCTCCAGAAAATCTTTGCCCGCCCCAATCGCAGCCGCAACGCGCAGACGGCCTTGCAGATCCTTCGCGCTGTGCGGATACTTGATCTTCTTCTGGATGTCCTTGACGGTGATCAGGCCCTTGAGCGTGTAATCGTCATCCACCACCAGCAGCTTCTCGACGCGATGCTTGTGCAGAATCAGTTCCGCCTCTTCGAGCGTCGTGCCGACCGGGACGGTAATCAAATTCTCTTTCGTCATCAGGTCGCTGATCGGAAGATCGTAGCGAGTCTCAAAACGCAGATCGCGATTGGTGAGAATTCCCACCAATTTGCCGTTCTTGGTCACCGGAACGCCGCTGATCCGGTAGCGGCGCATCAGCGCCAGAGCGTCCTGGATGCGCTGATCGGGGTCGATTGTCACCGGATCGACAATCATCCCGCTTTCACTGCGCTTCACTTTATCGACTTCTTCCGCCTGCCGGTCGATGGAGAGATTTTTGTGGATGACTCCAATGCCTCCCTGCTGTGCGAGGGCGATGGCGAGGCCGCTTTCGGTGACGGTATCCATCGCCGAACTGATCAAAGGGATGTTGACACCAATCGACTTTGTGAAATTGGTTCTGGGGTCGACTTGCGCGGGCAACACGGCACTTCGCGCCGGAACGAGCAGTACGTCATCGAACGTGAGCCCTTCCGCTATGAACTCAGGAATCATTTTGTTCATGGTACGACAATGCGCGGGTGCACCCAAGCCCAATGAATACAGCACAAAATGCTAAAATGTATGGCTGGACAGATATGATTGCAGCAACACAAATTCGCCCGGGCATGGTCATCAAGTTCAATGGCGAACTCTATTCCGTATTTACGATGACTCACCGTACTCCGGGGAACCTGCGTGGCTTCGTTCAAGTCAAGATGCGCAACCTCCGCAGCGGCTCCATGAATGAACACCGCTTCGCCTCCGAAGACAAAGTCGAAAAGGCGCAGATGGATGAACACAAAATGGAGTACATGTACAACGACTCTGAGTTCTACTACTTCATGAACACAGAGACTTACGAACAGGTACAGCTCGCGGGCGAGTTCCTGGGCGATTCTGTCAACTACCTGATCGACAACCTTCCCGTCGTCGTCACCTACTATGACGGCCGTCCCATCAGCGTGGAGCCTCCCCCCACCGTCGACCTGCGCATTGTCGAAACCGAACCCAGCATCAAGGGCGCCAGCGTCTCCAACGTCGGCAAGCAGGCCAAGCTCGAGACCGGCATGATGGTCACTGTTCCGCAGTTCATCGAGCAGGGCGAGAAGATCCGCATCAACACCGCCGAAGGCACCTACATGGAACGCGCATAACTCTCCGCTATTGCAAAAGAAATCGCGCCCCAAGCTCATGCTGGCGGCGCGATTTTCTTTTGGGAGGCGAAGCTATTTGCCGACCATCGGGAACAGCTTGCGCAACAGCGCCTCATCCGGCTGCGTGCCATACTCGGAGACCTCGAACGCCTCCGCATGCTCCACACGGGCTGCACGCTCCTTGCCGTACCACTTCTCCAGAGAGGCCCGGATCGCAGGCGTAATCGTTCTCGTCCGCGACTTCTTTAACCAGGCGCGGCGCTCTGCCGGATTCGTGGGCACCTCACCCGGCATCTGCCCCACCCACGGCAACCATTCATACACCTGGCTCACATGCGCATCAAGAGCATCAATCTTCTTGTCAAAGGTATCGGTGATGTCGATGGCAATATCGGGGTGAAACGGCTCGGGCTTCTGGAAGCGATCCTGATAGTGCAGAAAAACCGGATTCTTCTTGAGCGGCGGAGTGTCGGGCGCCACATTCGGAACCATCACCATGAACGCCGCATCCTGCACCACCAGGCCGGTGTTGCGATGGTCCGGATGATAGTCATTTGAACGCGGCGACAGAACGATGTCGGCATTCCAGTCTCGAATGCGCCGGATCACCTGGAGGCGCACATCGAGCGTCGGGAACAATTCGCCATCGTGATTGTCGAGCACTTCATATTCGATCCCCAACCGCCGGCCGCTCTCCTGCGCCTCCAAGCGCCTGCGCTTGGCGAGCGCGCCACCTCCCGTGGTTTGGTGTCCGGCGTCGCCATTCGTCAAGGCGACAAACTTCACCTTATGCCCCATCGCAGCAAACTTCGCCGCAAGACCGGCAGAACCAATATCGCAATCGTCAGGATGAGCCCCGAACGCGATCACTCGAATCTGAGCGGACATCGCGAGGGTAGAGAGCAGAAGAAAACATAGAAGACGCATGGAACACTATTTTAGGTGTTCATCAGCCTTCACGGCGGTGGCAGTTTTCTGGAGTTCCCGCAGATTGAAGCCGGTGACGGACAAGGCCACAACTCCGGCAATCAGAAGCGGCAACGTGACAATCGCCCAGACGATCAGGCTAAAACGTTTGGCCACATCCGCATCGATGCCAAAAAACATCAGCGCAAACACGATCAACCCCTGATAAACACCCAGATTCCCCGGAGCCCCAGGAACAATCGTTCCAAGCCGGACGATCACGTTGACCACCGCCGCATCCCAGAGCGTAAAGCCAGTCAACCCATAAGCCCGCATCACACAATAGATCGGCACGGCCATCAGAAGCAGGTGCGGCAAGCTGGCCAGCCAGGATAAAAAGAAACTGCGCGAAGCGCCCATCGCCTGCAAGTCATCCACAAAGATGCGCGCCTTGTCGCCCCAACGCCAATGCTTTGCCAGTTCCTTCGCCTTGGTCTGGAAAGCAATGATAAAGGCAAGAGCGGCTGCCAGCAGCCCCACCACCAGAATCAGCACATAGCCGCCATCGCGGATGCGGCGCGGCAGGTCGACAAACTGCACCACAATGCTCAGGTACAGAACGAGCCAAATGCCATCGAAGATCCGCTCGATCGCAATGCTCGAAAGCACAACGCTAAACGGCAGGTGCCCCCAGCGCGACTGGAGATAACTGCGAATAATTTCGCCACTGCGGAAGGGCAGCACCTCGTTTGCGTAGAGGCCGACATAGATCGCGCGCACGCTGCGCATCACAGGAATGCGGGAGACCGGGCGCAACAGAATACTCCAACGCCAACCCTGAATCACGTAAACCAGAATGTCCGTAACCGCGGCAATAGCCACCCAGCCCCATTGCATTTGCTGGATCTCCGGCCATAACTCCGAAAGGTGGACGTCCTGGAGAACCCAGAACAGGATCCCCAACGAGGCAAGATTCGTTAGCACCAGCAGGAGAATGCTCTGCCAGCTTAGCTTGATGCGCTCCAAGTTCCATCATAGCGATGAAGGCCGTTTCGATTGGGTAACAAGCCATGCCGTCAAGGCAAGAAAGAGCAGAAGGTCGTAGGAGACATGAAACAGCAGGAGATGCCGGTAGGTTTCGCAGGCATCGGCCAGAGAGGCGACTGCAAATTCATAACTCCCCACCAGCAGCACTCCGGCGAGCGGCCAGCGCAAAGCCGCCACGCGCCAGACAAGCCAGGCAGCAGTTGGAACCAGTAGAAAAAGATGCCAAGGCGCCGCGGTAAAAAACCAGCTCTTCGCTTCGCTATACCAGCCGAAGCTCTTGGACCTGGAGCCATAAGCTTTGCCCGTAGAAGGCTCGTAGTTCCCCAGATTCTGGGCCCGAATCTGCGGTGCCTCGGTCGCCAGATCGGCATACAGAATCTTCACCGCCGTCCATGGATGCGTCAGATAGTACTTGGCGGCATTGCCATAGCCACCCGCCGGAAAAAAGCTGCGCAACCAGACCTCACTCTGCGCCGGGCTCTCGGGCATAAAGGCATGGGTGCCGATCCATCGCCTGTTGGCGGGGGCAACCTTCAAATCCTCCAGCGAGGACGGATCGACAACGCCAAGCTTGAAGAACGCCAGATTGTAATAGGCGGTCGCCTTGTATTCATCGCGAGTCTGGCTCAGCAGATAGCCACCGCCCACCAGAAGAGCGAGCGCGGCAGGCAGAAAACTCCGGCGCCCCTGCGCAAGCAGAATGAGCCCCAGCAGAACGGCAACAGGCGCGTGCGGCCCTTTCGATAAGGAGAAGCCCACTGCCCCCAAAGCGAGCGCCACCGGTTGCCCGGCAATCCAACTGGCAAAGAACACCAACAGAAAGATCAGGCTCGCCGCATCGAAATAGAAACTCTGGAAGTAAGTGACATAGGCCGCATCCGTGAACGCGACAATCGCAAACAGATTTGGAATGGCGCGCTGGCTCAGAAAGAACCACGCAGCCACGGAAAAGATCGCGGTATGCAACAGCCCCAGCCAACGCATGTCAAACGGCGCCGTACCGCCGATCCAGATCGCAAACCGCGTCAGCCAGACCTCAACACCCCAATAAGGACTCAGCCAGAACGCAGCCGGCGAAACTTCCCAGATGCGATTGAAGTAGTAAAACGTCTGCTGCGGCCCGGGTGCGGTCGGAGCGAGAGAATATCGACCCACCACCTTGGCAAAGTCCCCGTTGTCGGCCAGCCCTGTATAGGGAGGCACCCAAAGCTGCCACACAATGGGGCAGAGGAAGAGAAGAAGCCAAAGAAATTTGCTGCGCTTGCTCAACTTGTTCTAACTTCAAAGAGTGACACAGGCTCGGGTGATTGTGCTCGTTGGATTACCGGGGTCTGGCAAATCCACGTGGGCCCGCACACAGGCCATGCAGACCCTCAGTTCGGATGAGATCCGCAAGCTGCTGAGCGGAGACGAAACCAATCAGAGCATCCATGGCCCGGTCTTTGCGACCATGCGGCATCTGCTGCGGACGCGGCTGCAGACGGATCCCGCGCCCACCATTGTTGACGCCACCAATCTGCGGCGGCGCGACCGTCGCCCCTGGCTCCAGATCGCCAAGCAATTCGGCGTCACAGCCGAGGCAGTTTATTTTGACGTACCGCTCGAGTTGGCCCTAGCCCGCAATGCCAAACGGGACAGAGTCGTGCCCGCCGATGTCATTCAAATGCTGCAAGAGCGCCTGCAGCCACCCACCCAAGAGGAAGGCTTCAGCGCAATTCGGACCATTTCTTCGTAGTCCACAGCCAAAAGACAATCGGAAGCATCATCAGACAACCCACCACAAATGCGACCGATTGCGCAGCATAGCCCCGATCAATCGCCACGCCCGAGGCATAGCTGGAGATCGAGATGGAGGTCATCATCAGCGCGAACTCCGCGCTCGTCACCCGGCCGCGAAATCGATCTTCACTGAGAGTCTGCACCAATGTCGAAGAGAAGACATAGTTCATTGAGGTGCCGCAATGCCCCACCAGCACAGCGAAGGCGGCCACGGGCAGTGAACTGGCCAATCCCAGGCCGAGATAGCCCACACTGGCGATGGAGAAGCCAATCGTGATCGACCAGCGCAGCCGCGAGAGCTGCGTGGAGAGAAAAGGACTCCCCAGCATCGGCCCAATAAAACTGCCTACCCCTCGGGCTCCCATCAGGGCACTCATGCTCAACATACCCGCCTGGCTCTCAGTCAGGCCATAGCCTGCCATGCGAAAAGTCCCTTCGCCCAGCACCGGTAACAACACCCAATTGGCGCCAATCAAGCCCACCCCGCCCTTGATCAGCAGAATCGGCTTTAAGTTCTGATGTTCGCGAATGTAGCGCCACCCTTCGGTCAGCGGTGAAAAATTGAAGAGCTCGCGCCAGCGCAGCGGCCCCTGCCCTTCCAGATGAGGCTCCTCAAAGCTCGTACGTGTAATCATCCAGGCGGACAACAGAAAACTGCACGCGTTCACGACAAACACCACATTGCGTCCAAACAGCGCGGCCACCAGCCCGCCCAAGGCCGAGCCCAGAAAAAAGTTCACCGCCCAGGTGGTAGCGCCCAACCCGTTTGCCACCAGAACCTCCTGCGGATTGCGGCAAAGATTCGGCATCACGCTTGAACGGCCCGGCTCGAAGAAGGCCCACATCATGGTCTCGAAAGTCATCAGCAGATAGACCATCCAGATGCGGTCTGCACTTTGCGCAAACAGCATCGCACCCACGATGAAGAAGCGAGCCAGGTCCGCTGCAATCATCACTTGCTTGCGGCGCAACCGATCGTTGATCACTCCGGCCATCGGCGAAACCAGCACCTGCGGAAACACCATTGCAACGGTGGCCGCCGCCACACTGCGGGCCGAACCCGTCAGTTCTAGGAGCAGGCTATAAATTGCAACCGCATAGAACCAATCCCCCAACTCGCTCACCACCTGAGCAAGCCACATCAGCCGCACATTCCGGTTGCTGCGAATGAGCTGGGAGTAGGAGCGGATGGAAGCCCCGGCCATTAGCTCGTAAAGACGCCCATCCGTTGCTTCGTCAGACGAACGGTCGATTCAGCAATTGGAGCCACACGGTCCCGTCCGGCAGTGAGGATCGAAAGCAGATACGCAGGGTCAGCGGTGATCTCGCGATAGCGCTGCTGGATCGGCTCCAGGTGACTGACAATCATTTCGGTCACGTTCTTCTTGAGGTCGCCATAACGCATGCCGGCAAACTTCGCCTTCATGTCGTCCTCGCTCACACTTCCAAAGGCCTGATAGATGCCCAGTAGATTTTGCACGCCGGGGCCCATCGTATCGAAATCGACATGAGGATTCGAGTCCGTGGTGGCGCGGCTCAGCTTTTTCTTAATCAACTCTGGCGGATCGAGGATTCCAATCGCATGGTTGCTGCCCGGAGCAGACTTGCTCATCTTCTTGTCCGGCTCATCCAAGCCCATGACGCGCGCCCCCACCGTTGGCAGCTTCGTCTCCGGCATGACAAAGGTTTCGCCATATAGCGAATTGAAGCGTTGCGCAATGTCCCGCGTCAGCTCGAGATGCTGGCTCTGATCGTCCCCCACCGGCACAACCCCAGCCTGATACAGCAGAATGTCGGCAGCCATCAACACCGGATATTGCATCAGCCCGGAGCCAATCGTCTCCTGCAGCGCCGACTTCGCTTTGTACTGCGTCATGCGCTCCAGCCAACCCACCGGGGTGACGCAAGTCAACAACCACGACAACTCGGCATGCCCCGCCACGGACGACTGCACCATCACTGTCGAATGGGCCGGATCGATGCCCGCGGCCAGGAACAAGGCGGCAATCTCGAGGATCTTCGCTTTCAGCTCCTCCGGCGACTGGTAGACTGTAATCGCGTGTAGGTCGACGATGCAGAAGATGCTCTCGTAGTCATACTGCACCTTCGTCCAATTTTTTAACGCGCCCAAATAGTTGCCGATGTGCAGATTTCCTGTCGGCTGCACACCGGAGAAGACTCTCTTTTTCATGTCGAATTCCAATTCTCTCACTGATATTTCCACCGAGACCCTGAACGTCGAAAAGCTTGTTTACGGCGGCAATGGTCTTGCCCGTCACGAGGGCCGCGTCTATATGCTGCCCAAGGTTGCCCCTGGCGACACCGTGGAAGCCGTGGCCATGAAGACGAAATCGAACATGGTGCAGGCCGCTGTCACTCGCGTCGTGACGCCCTCGCCCGATCGCGTCCCGGCGCCTTGTCCCCACTTTGAGCGCTGCGGCGGTTGCGACTACCAGCAACTGCCCTATGAGCTGCAACTCCACTGGAAGCGCGAGATCCTGCGCGAACTCTTCCAGCGCGCCAAGCTCGATCTCGATGTCGAAATCCAAACGGTCAGCGCCGAACCCTTCGGCTATCGCAATCGAACCCAATTCCATTTCCACGACGGCATGGTTGGCTTCCGCGAAGAGTCCAGCCACAAGCTGGTGCCGATTACGCAGTGCCCCGTGTCGTCGCCGAAGATCAACGAAATCCTCGGCGTGCTACTGAAGATGGCCAAAGACCATCGCTTCCCCAAGTTCCTGAAATCGCTCGAGATCTTCACCAACGAGACGGACGTGCAGTTCAACGTCACCGAGACCAACGCCCCGATCGCGAAGCATTTCTTCGACTGGCTCGGTCACGAAGTAGAAGGAGTCAAGTCCGGCGCGATCAGCTATCCGGCCGTGGGCTATGACTGGAAGGTCAGCTATCGCAGCTTCTTCCAGGTCAACCGCTTCCTCGTCGATGCGCTCACCAATCTCGCCATCGAAGGCCTGAGCGGCGCACATGTCCTCGATCTCTACGCCGGAGTCGGCCTCTTCAGCATCCCCCTCTCCAAAAGCTTTGAGCGCGTCACTGCGGTCGAAAGCGGCAAGGTGGCGATGTACGATCTCGAGGCGAATTCAAAGACCTACAAGATCGACAACGTCCGCATCGTCCAAGCGAATGTCGATGCCTATTTGACTGACCTGCAGGAAACGCCGGAAGTCATCATTGCAGACCCGCCCCGTTCCGGCTGCGGCAAGATCTCCACCGAACAACTGGCCCGCGTAAAGGCCCCCGAAATCCGCTTGGTTTCCTGCGATCCCTCGACGCTCGTCCGCGACCTCGGCATCTTAATCGCAGCCGGCTACAAGATCGAAGGGCTGACCCTGATCGATCTGTTCCCGCAGACCTTTCACATCGAAACGGTTACGAAGCTTCGGCTGGGCTAAGCTCGCCACGGCGGAAGTATTCTTTCGCACCCTTGCGAAGGAATAGCTCGATCAGATTCAGCAGAATCGCCAATCCCAACAGTAAGGGCCAAAGGGCGAGCGCGGTTTCAATCTGCCGCCCACCACTCCGGAAAACATCGCTCGCCTTGGGGTCCACCCGCCCGTTGCTGAAGCTGGCAATCTGCTGCAGCAACGCTGGGTTGTTGCCATACTCCACCATCTCGGTCTCTTGGCGGTAATAGCCAACCTCCGGGAAGAGCCGGGTAGTTTCCGCAGGGCGCACGCGGAATAAGCCGGTGCGATCGCCAATCCCGATGCGGCCGCGATAGACACCTGCCGCAACCTTCTGCACAACAACCGGAAGCTGGAAGCCATTGGGCCCAAAGATGAACAGCGCCGGTGGCTTCGTTTTTGCATCTTCGCTCGAAGGCAGGCGATAGATCACTTCCAGTTCGCGATTGGTCGGATCAAAGGTCAGCGACGCATCCTCGGTTGCCGAATGCGGCAGTAGGTCGCGAAACACATTGCCCCAGAAGCGGTCGAAACCCGGCCAGGAAACCCAGTTCTCGGCCCAGCGGCTTTTCGCGTCCGAAGTAAACACGGAAACGCGGCCCAGGCCATACTGCCAGCGGGCCAGCAGCGGATCCTTCGTGTTCGCCTTCTCACCCGGCACCATCAGCAGCATATCGGCAGACGGTTTTGGATCGTACTTCACATAGCCCTTCAGCGCGGGCGCCTTCTCAATGCCGGTGCCTTCCAGAATCTCGGCGGCCCGCATCAGAATCGGCTGCGTCGGCTTCTCCACCGCGGTCGATCCGGTGAACTCCATGACGTCGCGCAACAGAATCTGTTCAAGTCCTGCCGGGTCTGTCAGGAAGTAGCTCTTGCCTTTGGAGAACTGCGCCACCTTTTCGAGATAGCCCTTGTTCACATCCTGCCCCAAGCCCACCGTCGAAATCGTCACATGCTGCGCGCCTGCCTCGCGCGCCAGATTGATCGAATCGCCTTCTTCGGAAATCCCGTCCGTCAACAGCACAATGTGCTTGAAGGTCGCCTTCACCGGCACAATCTTCTTGTACGCCTCGTTCAAGGCAGGCGCAATCTGCGTGCCGCCGTCCGGCGTGATTCCCGCCACCAGTCGCTTGATGAGCGTCTTATCTTCGGCCTTGCGAATGGGCACCGCCCACTGGTGCGAGTTGTCGAAAATCAAAACGCCGATTAGATCGATATGCCGCAGGTTATCGATCACGCCGATGGAGGCGATGCGCGCCAATTCCATCTTGCGGCCTTCCATCGAAGAGCTTTTGTCGATAATCAACACAACGCAGGTGCCTTCCGGACTGCGCGGCGGCGCCAGCTTCGCCGGCAGCGTCCGCTCGAGCGCATCCTCCGGCGTACCGGGCTTCTTCTCGACATATTGATTGCGTTCGCCGCCAATGGTCAGCAGCCCGCCGCCCCGCTTCACATAAGTTTCGATTGCGCCCTTCAGCGCAGGCGAATAGCCTTCAAGATCCTGATTATTCAGCACCACCACTTCGTACTTGCTCAGCGCGTCGATCGGCGCCTCGCTCACCTTGGTGACATCGAACTGGTAGGATTCGACGGCCCGCATCAGGTTGCTATCCGTACCGGCCGGATCCTGCGAAACATAGAGCATCCGCGGCTTCTGGATGTAGACGGCCTGATCGAAAGTCGCCTCGCCCAGATCGGCCGTTGAAACGCTTCCCGACAAATGGATCACTCCGGATGTGGTGACCGAAGAAGTCACCGTCAACTCATTGGTCCCCGGCTTCAGCTTCACTTCCCCTGCGCCAATAGTCTTGCCTTCAGCCTTCAATTCCAGCTTCGCGCTCGTGTCGCGCGGCGCCTTGAGGCTGATCTCCACCGGAAACTTTTCCCCGGCAAAGGCCTGGGGCGGCATCTTCACCGATTCGATCGAGAGTTGCGGCTTCTGCCGTCCCTTCAGCGCATAGGTGTCAATAGGAATATGCAACTGCTGCGCCTGCCACAGGCCCTGCATCGCATTGCCTTCGGTCTCCATCCCGTCGCTGATCAATACAAGGTGCGGCACCAGATCGGCAGGCGTCGAGGCAATGGCATCGCGAATCGCCGATTCGATATTGGTCCCCCGCCCCTGGTCCCCCGCGCTCAGCTTCAGCCGGCCCGTTGCCTCGTCTGGCGAGATCGCACGCACACCGCGTGCAAAGGGCAGCACACGCACCAGATGCCGGCCCCGTGCCGATTGGATCTGGCCAATGCGGTCGCCCATCGCTTCCACATCCTGCGGCGTCAGGCTCTGCGAGGTATCGGCCAGAATCGTCACCGCGATCTTGGTCTCAAACAAGGACATCGCCGGTCCAAACAATGCAATGGCGATGGCGGCAAGTGCCGCCACCTTCCACCACAGTCGCTGCCGCTTGGCATACAGCCACCACTCGAGCAACAGAATCAGGCCGCCAGCTACCGCAAGCCAACGCCAAAGATCCTTCGCCTCGGGAGATGATACGCCCTCTGGCGGAATGCCGCTTGCAATCGTCGACGGCGCATCCCAGCTCTTGTCCGGAAGGTCGGGCAGCGTGAGCGAGTACACCACTTCGCGGGAGCCATCGAGCACACGCAGCGTACCCGGATAGGGCATGAAGCTGCGCAGCATGCCATTCTCCACCGAGAAAGGCAGCGCCTTGCCATCGCCGGTCAAAACCTGCAACTTCTTCCCATCCACGTTCCCGACCGGCAATTGGATCGCACCCGGGCTGGCCGCCACACTTTCCCATTGCTTGTAGCTGTCGGGCGCGAGATAGCGCAGGATGTTGGCAATCAAAAGCGGCCCGGTGACTTCCTGGCGCATCGCCGTCTTAGCAGGCTGAAAGCCCAGACGAACGATTCCCTTCCCGGCCACCAGCACCGGCCCGGCGTCAGATTCCAAGACAGAAACCTCACCTGGCTTCGCCGTCAACACGCGCGCCCCGTTCAGACGGAAGTCGCGGCTGCGGATGCCGGCGGAAATCGGATGATCCCCCCGCCAGCTCTTCAGGGTGAGAGTCTTATCGCCAGGCAACAAATAAAGAGCTGCGCTCTTTTCCGGCGCCGGCGGCTCAAAGCCATCGAAAATCAGCAGCGAAGCGTCTTCCTTACCGGCGGCATACTGGTCGGGAGCCGCATAGCTCGCCTCCACCACTGAATTCGCCTGCAGCAAGGGCCGCCAGATCTGCGGCTCTTTGGTGAACACCTTCACTCGTACGCTCGGAAGCTCGGGGAGCTCGAGCGACACATGGTCGTCGAGCGCGATGTCGTCCTTCCCAAGCAGCCGCACATCGAGTAGGCCCGCCGATTTCGTGCGATGGGTGAGCGTAATGGTTTGCTCAGAGCCCGCAGGCAGCATCGCATTCGTACTGCCCACCGGAACGCCGCCATAGGACAGCCCGATCGCGAGCGGCTTCGGCTGTGCCGCATAATTCTTGACCGTCACCAGAACGTCCCAGACACCCAGATCGTCCAGACTCCGCCGCACGCCCGCCCGGCGAATTCCAATATTGTTTAGCGACGCATCGGTCACCAACAAGCGGAGATTCGACGGCACCTTCGCCACTTCAGAATCGCCATTCGCCAGCCGGGCCGGGCCAGCGTAGACAATCTCACCAGCAACACCACCAGCGCGGCGTTGCAGATTCTCTGCAAAATCGAAAGCCTCTCCGATGCGTGTGCCACCGGAAGTCGATTGCAGCACCTGGATGGCGCGGATCGTTTGCGCCCGATTCGTTTCCAGTGAGGTCCGCGGCGTCAACAGAGGCCCAGCCTCAACCACACTTACTTTGTCCTGCGACGGCACCGTCTTGAGCCAGGCGAGCGCCTTGCGCTTCGAGGCGGTCAACACATCGGTTTGCCCATCGGCCCGGGACGGCGCGGCGCTTGCCGCCGAAACGTCGACGACCAGCACGTGATTGCGCGGCGCATACTTCTCACCACCCCAGCGAAGCTGCGAAGCCGCCAGCAACAACAGCGCCAGCGCTAAAAGCTGCAGCAGCAAGCTCCACGGTTGTTGGATCTTGCGGCGGCGCTGCTGGCTGACTGGCGCAAGCGCGGCTTGCCAGAATCGCAGCGTCGCGGCCCGGATCTTCACCCGGGAGCGATCCAGCAAATACAGTGTGGTGACAACCAGTCCCAGCACCGTAAACAGTGCGGAGAACTCAAAAAAACTGAGATTGAGAAATTCCACTTAGCGCAGCCCCTGCGCAGCAATGAGCGAGCCAAAAACCGCATCTTCGACACTGGTGCTCGTCGGCAGGCCGCTATAGCGGCCCTCGTTCCGCAATGCCAGGCGGCGTAGCTCTTCTGAATAGGCATCAAAGCTGGCCGTGTACTGCGCTCTCGCCTTTTCATCGAAGCTGATCTTGACCTGCTTGCCCGATTCGACTTCGGTCACTTCGAGATCCCCCACGGCAGAGGGAGAGCGGTCCTCGTCATCCCAAACCTGAATCAACGTCAGTTCATGCCCAAAGTCGGCCATGAATTGCAACGGACGCAGCCAATCGTCCTCGCCCAGGAAGTCCGAAACGATGATCACCAGGCCGCGCTGCCGGCTGGCAGAAAGAAATTCACGCGACACGCGGGCAAAATCTGTTTTCCCCCCAGGCTTCAGATCGCGCAGATAATCGGCCACCGGCGAAAAGCGATGCCGGCCGCCCCCGCAGGACAGACCTTCTTCCATCTCCTCGCGAAAGGGAATCAGCTGCATAGCATCCAGACGTACGAGACCGACATAGGTAATCGCAGCCACGAGCCGGCGTGCATAATCCCACTTATTGCCCAACCCCATGCTCTCACTCGCATCCAGAAAGATACGGATCGGCACCCGGGGCTCGATCTGGAACATTTTCAGGAACAGCTTCTCGAGACGCATGTAGGCACGCCAATTGACGGCCCGCAGATCATCGCCCGTGGTGAAGTTCCGATGGTCGAGAAACTCCTGCCCGGGCCCCGAAAAACGGCTGCTATTGTGACCACCCACGATTCCGGGAAACGACTTCTGCCAATGAATGGTGAGCCGTTCCAGCCTTTCCAGAAAGGCCTTCTCGATCTTGAATTCGCTTTGCGCCACGTTGGATGACTTAGACGGAAAACTTAACGAGACGCAGTGGCCTGGGCGGCAACACCTTTGAGGATCTCGGGAAGAATCGTTTCCGTAGTATGGCCGTCCGCATGAGCATCAAAATTGAGGATGACACGATGGCGCAGAACGGCAGGCGCGACAGAGACAATATCCTCCACACTCAGATGCGTTCGGCCGCGCATCAGCGCCAGTACACGCCCGCATTCCACCAGGGACTGCGCCCCACGCGGAGAGCTGCCATAGCGGATGTACTTCTTCGCCAGCGGATGGGCATGGCCCTGATCCGGCTGCGTCGCCATCACCAGATCGACGGCAAAATCCTGCACATGCGGCGCGATCAGAACCTCGCGGCACAGCTTGCGCAGCGATAGGATGCCCTCGACATCCAGCTTGGGCTCGAGAATGGGTTCGTCTTTCGTAATCGTGCGCTCGACGATGGTCGCCAAATCAGCGCGATTCGGATAACGCACCAGAATTTTCATCAAAAAGCGATCGAGTTGCGCCTCCGGCAGCGGATAGGTGCCTTCCATTTCGATCGGATTCTGCGTCGCCATCACCAGAAAAGGACTCTCCAATTGATGCGTCGTCGTGCCGCTGGTGACCGTGCGCTCCTGCATCGCCTCGAGCAATGCACTCTGGGTCTTGGGCGTGGCGCGGTTGATTTCGTCGGCCAGAACCAGATTGGAGAAAATCGGTCCAGCCTGGAAGCGAAAGGATTTTGAACCACGATCATCGGTATCCATGATCATGCTGCCGACGATATCAGCGGGCATCAGATCGGGAGTGAACTGGATCCGGCTGTAGCGCAGATGCAGAACGCGGGAAAGCGTGCGCAGCAGTGTCGTTTTGCCGAGGCCAGGAACTCCCTCGAGAAGAACATGGCCACCGCCAAGGAGGCAAATGAGCACACCCTCAACGACTTCATTCTGACCGACAATAATCTTGCCGATCTCGTCCTGTACGGATTTAATGCGCCGTGTGGCGGATGAGAGATCACTCACAATGTCATCTTAAGCAAAATGGAGAGGCCCTTGCCTCTCCATTTTGTCCGGTATGCAACCGATTCGTAAATTTGATAAAAGCAAAGGAGCGTTAGGCGCGGGATGAGACGGCGCTGAACTCTCCAAAGCTGTTGGCAAAATGGTTCACAGTATCGGCCATCTCTTCGAGAGCATTGACCGACGCGCGCAGGCCGAGGCAACGGCTCACGCGAAACCATGCTTGCGTCACGCGGAAATTTGCGCGAAGAAGCTTGTTCTGTAGAATATTGTCTTCAAAAGATCCACCAGGAGCCTGATCAAGCAACTGGGTCACCACACGATAATCGCTCTCCAGTGACCGATACAAAGCGTCAACGTTGAGAGTTGCATTACTTTCCAGTTGATTGCGCACCAAATGGAAGCTGAGGCCGTTGGCACGACCGACTTCCGAGGCGAAGTCTTCTGCCGTCTGGGTTCGCAAGATCAAAATGCAGGTATAGCGAAACCAGTAGGCGAAGAGCGCCAACGAGAGACCGATGAGTAGGAGGCTGAAACTCATTTGTTCTTCAACGAGAGAATATCATCCTGCCTGGCCCGCGCCAACGGAAATAGAGTAGTAGGTGTAGTTTCTCAAAGTACTATGTCCAGTCATTTGTACTAGTCGGCTTTCCCGATGGCAATCGGTCCTTCAAACACCATATTTCCAGGCACCAGCGCCTGCGCCTCGCACCAGCGCAAGTAGAGAGCACCGTAGCTCGCAGTGATATATTCTGTATCGGCAATTTTCAGAATTTTTGCAGTGGCGTCGATCCAATCTTCCGGCCCTTCCAGTTCGGCATACAAGCCAATCGGTGTCTCATCGAGAGTCACGATCCCGCCAGCGCTGTCGATATATTCCGTCCGGTATTTTTCGTATACGAAGCGCGGCAGATAGCCCAGGCGCTGCAATAAGGTGGAGGCCGCTGCGGCATCGGAGACCTCAAACTCAATCTCTTCCCGCGACTTGTGCTTGGCCACCGTCGCCTTTCCTTTATAGGTGACCGTGAACCTGCCCCCCGCCTCGCGCAAGCGCAAGATGCAGCCATTGGGCCGCAGGCTGGCTGGCTCCGTTTCGAGAATTGTATTTCTCTCAAACACCCGCCGCCGTTTCAGACGAAATCCAGCTTCGCGCAACTGCCGCCGGAACGGTCGAAACGCAGGAACAACAATTTTGACTTCGGTTTCTTTTCCCGTCACTAGAGATAGCCTACTATTGTGCCGCTCCGGGATGTTCTCCTCACGATAGACCACCGGCCCTGGGAACTTCCCACTCGCCCCTGGGGAATCACCCAGTGGTGGCGCCACCTGCTCTTTGCCCATTGGCCCATTGAGCCGGAAAAACTCATCCCGCTCCTCCCCGAGCCCGTCACGCTCGATCTTTTCGAGGGGATGGCCTGGGTGGCGGTCGTTCCATTCAGGATGGCTGGGGTCAGGCCCCGCTTCGCACCCGCGCTCCCCTGGATCTCTGACTTTATCGAGCTGAACCTGCGCACCTATGTCCTGCCGAAGCAGGGGCGGCAGCAGCCGGGCGTTCACTTCTGGAGTCTGGAGGCCTCACAGCCGTTCGAGGGCCGCTACCGGCCCACAAAACCAGCCACGCCCTCACCGCTGCTGCACTTCTCAGAAGCACTCGAGGTTGCCATCTGGCCGCTCCAGCGCTTGGTTTAAGGCAAACAGGTGCGCGGCATCGAAACCCCAATCGGCCGCGCTTGTCCCTGCCATTCCATGCTGGCCTGGCGAACGCGCTCGATCCGGTCTGCAAGAGGAGGGTGCGTCGAGAGATAGCTCAGCGCGGAGCCGCTCTCCCCGCCCCCGGACTTCGCCAGATTCTCAAAGGCCTTCTGCATCTCAACCGGTGCAATTCCGGCGCGCATCAATACTTGAATTGCCGCATCGTCGGCACTCTCCTCGTCACTGCGCATGAAGTGAAGCACACCCAGATTGCCAGCCAGGTCCCCCAGAACTCCCGGATCGCCAACAACAATCGTCAGAAAGGTCTGGATGCCCAGCGCCCGCAGGATGCCCTTCACCGAATGCCGCTGCACCACATGCTGCATCTCATGGGCGAGCACGGCAGCAACCTGTTCCGGGTTGTCCATGCGGTCGACCAAGCCACTGAAGACCGCAATGTGGCCCCCTGGAGCGGCCATCGCGTTCACCTGTGGGCTCCGCAGCACCTGGATATCGAATCGGTAGGGCGATGCGTCCATGGCGGCGCTGAGCCGCGTGGCAATCGCCTGCATCATCGCGGTGAGTTCGGGATTCTCACAAGGCCGGTGCTCGCGTACCAGCCCGGCCAGCACCATGCTGCCGAGCTTGTCTTCAAGACTGATCGGAACCAGCCTCGCCACGCCACCCAGCGCGTAGGGAAGAGCGGCATAGGCAGTGCTCAGCACCAGACCAACCAAGAGGAGAGTCCCGACAATCAGGGCGCCAATCTTCCAGCGCATGAAACTAGAGCCCGAAGCCTGCGTCAATTCCGGCATCGGTACCCAGGGCAAGGCCAAGTTCGTCGCCAAACGCAGTGCCTGCGGCGTCATCCCCCGCAGTCAGCGTCACCGCCGGCAGGCGATCGAGGGACAGGTTCGCGGTCAGATATCGCATCTGGCGGCAGATTGCCCACGGGTATCCGATCCCGAAGGTGAAGACCGTAAGGAGGAGGTTCGTGATCTTAACAAGGGTCAACTCGCTCACCGAGATCGTCGAGCGGAAGGGCACGCTAGCGAAGCTGGTCCGAGCCCAGTAATACTCAGTTTGCTTGGCCGCATACCAGAAGCGCGCCAGACTCAGGGTGGGAAGGTAGAGAAGCAGGTGCAGGGCAAAAGGCCAGAACAGGTCTTTGCCTCGTCCGGAGAAGTCGAAGCGTTGCCCGGCAAACCAGATGTTCTCCACGACGTACCCGCGCAGATCAGCCAGAAAGTAGGGTAAGGCCAAACCCAGCGTAACAACCGTCATCAAGGCGCCAATCCAGAAACTGAGCGCAAGCTTCCACAGATTGCCACGATAGGAGAAGCGGCGGCCATTCCAGGAAGTGCGGCTCAGCCGGTAGCGCAATGCGCCATGAATGGCCAGCGGCATCAGCAAAAAGATCGTGCCGTAAAGGATAGCGGCGGCCAGGAGCGAACCCCGCTCGCCCATCGCAATGGCAGCCCAGCCCACTCCCGCATACAGCACAATGAGACCACCGAAAAACTTCAGCCAGCCAAGAAATAGTTCCTTCCCCGTGCCGTGATAGAAAAAAGGCTGTCCGGCAAATTGGACACTCCCCCACAGGTAGCTCCGAATTTCGGTCCGGCCCCAAAAGCTATAGATGCCCAGGGTCGGGATGCTGAACAGGATGAGCTGCACGTACAGCTTAAAAAGCTCCGCCCCATCCCCGGTAAACGCAAAGCGCGCCTCGGGCGACGGCGCTACTGGAGCCGTCTGGGCAGCGGGTCCCGAGCCAAAGAGATACCCGCACTGGCAACGGAGTGGTAGCGATTCATACTGTGTACCGCAATTCGGGCAGAATACCATCGCGCCCAGTCTAGCCTAGTCGTCGTCAGAAGAGGAGGTCACCTTCAACACCGCCAGGAACGCCTCTTGCGGAATCTCCACCCGGCCGACGCGCTTCATGCGCTTCTTGCCTTCCTTCTGCTTGTCGAGCAGTTTCCGTTTGCGGCTGATGTCGCCGCCGTAGCACTTGGCGATCACGTTCTTGCGAATCGCCGAAATGTTTTCGCGGGCAATCACCTTCGCGCCAATGGCCGCCTGTAAGGCAATCTCGAACATTTGCCGCGGAATCAGCTTGCGCAGGCGCTCGATCAGAACCCGTCCGCGCTCATAGGCAAAGTCCTTATGGACGATCATCGACAGCGCATCCACCACTTCGCCTGCCACCATCACATCCAGCTTCACCATCGGTGAGATGCGATGCCCGGACAAATGGTAGTCCAAAGACGCGTAACCGCGCGAACAGCTCTTCAGCCGGTCATAGAAGTCGAGCACTACTTCATTCAGTGGCAACTCATAAACCAGCATCACGCGCTTGTCGCCGATGAACTCAAACTTCTTCTGCTGGCCGCGCTTCTCTTCTACCAGCGCCAGGATCTCGCCGATATAGTCTTCGCGCGTGATGATGGTCGCGTCGATAATCGGCTCTTCGATGTGATCGATCTCGGTGGGGTCCGGGAAGTTCTGCGGATTCTCGACATGAATGACCTTGCCGTTCATCAGCGTGATCAGATAGCGCACACCCGGCGCCGTCGTGATCAGGTCAATATTGAATTCGCGCTCCAGACGCTCCTGCACGATTTCAAGATGCAGCAACCCGAGGAAGCCGCAACGGAATCCGAAGCCCAGCGCCGCCGAGCTTTCAGCCTCATAGGTGAGCGCACTATCGTTCAACCGCAGTTTTTCGAGCGCCTCGCGCAGGAGGTTGTGCTCGCTGCTCTCCACCGGGTAGAGGCCGGCAAACACCATCGGCTTGATTTCCATGAAGCCGGGCAGCGGCTCGACAGCCCGCCGCGCTTCTTCCATGATCGTGTCGCCGATCTGTGCATCAGCCACGGTCTTGATATTTCCAAAGAGAAAACCGACTTCGCCCGCGCTCAATTCCTCACAAGGAATCGGCTTGGGTGATTGGTAGCCGAGGCCATCCACTTCAAACACTTTGCCCGTCGCGTTCAGACGCACCTTCATGCCCTTGCGGACACGGCCATCGATAACACGCATCAGAATGATGACGCCGCGATAGGAGTCAAACCAGCTATCGAAAATCAGGGCGCGGAGCGGATCCTCCGGGTTGCCTTTGGGCGGCGGCACCTTATGGACAATGGCCTCGAGAATATCCTCAATGCCAATGCCGTTCTTGGCGCTAGCCATCACCGCATCGGAGGCGTCGAGCCCGATGACGGTCTCGATCTGTTCTTTGACCCGGTCTGGCTCGGCACTCGGCAGATCGATCTTATTGATCACCGGAATGATTTCGAGGTTCTGGCCCAAAGCCAGATAAGTATTGGCGAGTGTCTGGGCTTCGACACCTTGCGACGCATCGACAATCAGCAAAGCGCCTTCGCACGCTTGTAAGCTACGAGACACCTCGTAACTAAAATCGACGTGCCCGGGCGTGTCAATCAGATTGAGCTGATACTCGTGGCCATCTTTGGCGAGATAGTTCAAGCGCACTGCGTGAGCTTTGATGGTGATTCCACGTTCCCGCTCGAGGTCCATCGAGTCGAGAACTTGGGCCATCATCTCCCGCTGACTCAAGGCGCCTGTCACTTCCAGCAGACGGTCAGCTAGTGTGGATTTGCCATGGTCAATGTGCGCAATGATCGAGAAGTTCCGAATAAATGCTGGATCCATGCGCTAAACTGAGGTTACCCCGTTAGTATCCCATATGTCCTCTTTTCACCCCAATGAAATCAAGGTGCGCGAAGGTCTTGGCACCGCTCGAGGACTTCGTGTCGCAATCGTGGTCAGCCGTTTTAATAGCCTCGTGACCGATCGTCTGCTCGACGGCGCCCTTGGAGCACTCGCCCGCGCCGGAGCGGAAGCCAAAGATGTCGAAGTCATCAAAGTCCCTGGTGCCTGGGAAATGCCCGTTGTCGTGGGGGAACTGGCAAGACTAGGGAAAACGGACGCTGTTGTTTGTCTCGGTTGTGTTGTGCGTGGCGATACGCCGCACTTTGACTATGTCGCTGGCGAAAATGCCAAAGGGATTGGAGCAGTCGCAAAAGAAAGCGGCATGCCGGTGGCCAATGGCGTGCTCACCACCAACACCATGGAACAGGCTCTCGACCGGGCAGGCGGCAAAATGGGGAACAAAGGCGCAGATGCCGCAATGGGTGCCATCGAGATGGCAAACCTGTTGCGCGAAATCAAAAGCGCGAAGGGTGTATAAGATTCATGGCTAGCCGGAGGAAATCGCGCGAACGAGCGCTACAGGTGCTCTATGTGTGCGACTTGCGCAAGCAAGACCCCGACGCCGCAATCGAAGCTTACTATCAAACGCTCCACAGTGAGGACGACGATTTTTCGCGTCTGCTGCGAGACCGTTTCATGGAAGAGCTCGTACGTGGTGCGATTGCAAAGAAAGATATTCTCGACGAGCAGATTGGCAAGGCCAGTGAACACTGGCGGCTCGATCGCATGCCTTCCGTCGACCGGAACATTCTGCGGCTTGCCGCCTTTGAACTCTACGAGGGCAAGCTGCCCTACGCAGTGATCATCGACGAGGCCCTCGAACTGGCCCGCCGCTACAGTGGCGACGAGAGCGTAAAGTTCGTCAACGGCGTGCTCGATTCCATCAAGGCCAGCAGCGAAAAGCCTGCGGCGAAGACTTCACTTACCAATACAAAAAGTTGAGAAGATCCGGTTCAGGATGTCGTCGGCAGTGGTAGCGCCGCTGACGCCATCCATCGAGCGCAGCGCAGCGTAGAGATCGAGCAATAACATCTCATGTGGGATGTGATTTTCAATCGCCACCCGCGCGCGGTCCAGATCGATGAGGCAATCGCTCAGCAGATTCTTCTGGCGCAGGCTGGTCAAAAATCCATCCCCGGCTTCGAGCGTGCCTTCTGGCGAGATCGCCGTGACAATGGCGTGGCGCAACACCTCGAGCCCTTCTCCACTCTGCGCCGAGACACGAATCGCATCTGCCGGAATCTCTTGCGCCGTAAGATCGCATTTGTTCGCCACCAGCAGATGGGTTGTCAGCGGGCGAAGGCGCTGATCTTCTTCAGTCCAGCCCACGCTGGCATCAAACACCAGCACCGTCAGATCCGCATCGGCACTCGC
Organism: Bryobacter aggregatus MPL3; assembly: GCF_000702445.1. Lineage (NCBI taxonomy): Bacteria > Pseudomonadati > Acidobacteriota > Terriglobia > Bryobacterales > Bryobacteraceae > Bryobacter > Bryobacter aggregatus. The sequence goes on along the minus strand of NZ_JNIF01000003.1, from coordinate 2,159,695 downwards.
CTGATGGCTGCGCTCAATCCCCAGGCTTTCCACCGGGTCACTCGACTCCCGAATCCCCGCCGTATCGATCAAACGAACCGGAATTCCGGCAATCGCCGCAGATTCGCTCACCGTATCGCGCGTGGTGCCCGGAATATCGGTCACGATCGCGCGGTCCTGCTCTAAGAGGGCATTGAATAAGCTCGACTTGCCGACATTCGGCCGGCCGATGATGGCAAGCGAAAAGCCCTCGTGGACTATGCGTCCAAAGGCGAAGCTTGATTCCAGGCGCGCAATTCCGGCCCGGATCGGCGCCAGGCGCGCCAGGAGTTCCGAATCGGGAGCCACCGAGATATCGTCTTCGGCAAAATCAATTCCGGCTTCGAGCAACGAGATCAGGTCGATAAACTGCTTCTTTAGCGGCGCCATACGACGGCTCAAAGAGCCGCCCAATTGTTGGGCCGCAACCTTGGCTTGGTAGAGCGTGGTCGATTCGATCAGGTCGCGAATCGCTTCGGCCTGTGGCAGATCAATCCGGCCGCGAAGATACGCACGCAGGGTGAATTCGCCCGGCTCGGCCAATCGCGCCCCCAGACGGGTGGCCCGCTCAACACAATGACGCAAGATAACAGGCGAGCCATGGCAGGAAATCTCCACCACATCTTCCGCAGTAAAACTGCGCGGGCGTTGGAACCAGGTGACCACCACCTCATCAATGCGTTCCCCGGCATCATCGAGCAGATAGGTGAGAGAGGCGAAGCGCGGCTCGAAGCTTTCCAAAGGTGCCACTAAGCGGCGCGCCACAGCAACAGCATCGTCGCCCGAGATGCGCACCACGCCAATCCCTCCACGGCCCGGAGGGGTGGAGATGGCAACGATCGTATCTTTGAGGTTCAAGAGAAGCGGATGCTAGCGGTTGCCGTTCGGCTCGCCACCAGAATTGCCACTGCTGGGAGGTCCTTCGCGGCGCGGTCCACGATATCCACCGCCGCTCGGACGAGGTCCACGATCTCCGGCTGGGCGTGGGGGGCGATCGCCAAAGGGACGTCCACCGCCGAATCCACCACCAGAAGGACGCGGTCCACGATCTCCGCCGGGGCGAGGAGGACGGTCGCCGAAAGGACGGCCACCACCACCGGAGCGGCCACCGAAGCCACCACCGCCGGGTCTGCCACCACGGCTATCGCGGCGTCCACGATCTCCACCCGGACCACGACGGTCGCGAGGTGGAGTTGCCGGCGCAGCCGGAGTAGGCATGCCCGCAGGGATAATCACCACTTGCCTGCCCCCGCCGACACCCACCGATTCGCTACGCACTTCGGTTTCAGGACGTAGGGTCATATGGATGATCCGGCGTTCACGGCTGGTCATCGGAGCAAAGAAAAACGGCTGCAGGCTCTGCTTCACACGCTCAGCGGCGGTCTGCGCCGAGAGCCGCAGTTCCTCAATGCGCAGCAGGCGATAATCATTCGCGTCAAAGACGATCAGCGAATGATCCTCATGGGGCAGCCGAAGCATCTCCATGGTCAAATGTTCCAGGGCGAGCAATAACTCCGCCTTGTTCTGGAGCAGAAGCTCAGTCTCGGGCCCACTGAACTTAACAACGATATCCGGGTTTTCGATTTCCGGGTAGGTGGATGCACCTTCCTGGAATTCGTAGTCGATGTCGATGTCGATGCCATCGAGCAGCAGGTCGAGAAAATCGCCGATTTTGTCTTCGTATTGTTCGATTGGGTATTTACGAGTCATGAGTTCCGCACCGCCCGGTTCCTGGCTAGATCACTTCTTCTTCTTTACAGTGACGACCGCTTGCGAGGGCGGCGTTACTGGACCCGGTTTGACTTTGCTAAAGACATATTGCTGAAGCATGGCAAACACGTTGCCAGTGAGCCAGTATAACACCAGTCCAGAGGACGCCCCGTAGAACATAAAGGCGAACATCAGCGGCATGAACAGCATGATTTTCTGCTGCTGCGGGTCCATTCCAGACGATGGCGTCATCTTCTGTAGAAGAAATTGTGTCGCCACCATCAATACCGGAAGGATGCGAATCGGCAGATTTTCCGGCTGCGAAAGATCCGTCACCCAGAACCACTGCGCCTGACGCATTTCAATGGCGACACTCAAAACGGAGTAGAAGCCAATCAGGAAGGGCATCTGCAACATCAGCGGCAAACAACCTCCCGCCGGGTTGATGCCATGCTTCTTATAAAGCTCCATCACCTCTTCGTTCTTCTTGGCCGCCCGGGGGTCGGTCATCGAGATGCCCTTATACTTCTCGTTGATCCGTTGCAGTTCCGGCTGCACCAGTTGCGTCTTCTGCATCGACTTCATGCTCGAGAGCTTCAGTGGCAAGGTCAGCAGATTGATGATGATCGTAACGACAATGATCGACCAGCCATAGTTATGGATGAAATTCGTATTGACGTAATTCAGCGCGTAGAACAAAGGCTTGGCGACAATGCCGAACCAGGTGCCAAAGTCGACCATCTGTTCCAAACGAGGATCGACGGTCTTCAGGATGTCAAGATCCTTCGGCCCGATATAGAACGAGAGCTGGTTCTCGGCCGAACCACCCACCGCCATTCCAATATTCGGTTCTTCCTTCTGATCGGTCGACGAATAAGGAACAAAGGTGTCCGAGGTCGTTTGCAACTCCACCGGACCGCGCCCGCCGCGATTGATCGCCACGGCGGCAAAGAACTGATCCTGAATTCCCGCAAAGACAAAGTTGCCCGTGTCAGTCGACCAGCCGTTAGAAGCATCTTTGACTGTTTTCGTCTCGAGCTTGTTCACCGTCTTATCGAAGCGGACCGTGGTTCCCAGCGAATGCCCATTGAAGGCAAAATGGTCGCCAAAACCACCGCGCCAGGCGAGATCATGCGGCGTCGGAACTCCGTTCAAAATCAAGTCGGACTGTATATCCACCACGTACTTCGAGCGATCGAAGCGGAAGGACTTGTGCGCCCGGGTATTGCCGTTTGAGTAGTTGAAATCGATGCCCAGCCCATCTGCGGCCGGTGAGGCAGCAAACAGATACCAGTTCAGATTCGGGTTCATCTCGCGGCCATTCAATTGAATGGAGAAGGGGTTGCCCGCTTTGGCGCGCGCCGGCCCATGAACGAGTTCGAGCGGTTGGCCCTTGGAATCCTTGTATTTCTTGAGGATCCAGGACGTCACCACGCCACCCTTGTTCGAGAACTCGACCTTGTAGAGATCGGTTTCAATCCGGTAGCTTTCTTCTTTTGTTCCAGCGACAGCGCTTCCGGGCGGTTGGGCGGCGACAGCCGCATTCGCGGGCTGGGGAGCCGGCGCTGCGGGGGGAGCGGCCTGCTGGGTCACCTCCTTTTTCGCCGGGGTGGGCGGAGCCTGTGGCATGAAGTATTGCGTACCGAAGATCACAACACCCATCAGCAGAAAGGCGATGAGCAGATTTTTTTCCATGCCAGGCCCTTGTTCAGGGGAGCCTGGGAGCTTGAGTTCTTGAGCCATTGCGAGTGTTAGAAAATTCCAGAAGAGTATTAAGGGACAGGGTCAAAGCCACCCGCATGAAACGGATGGCACTTTAAAATTCGAGTGGTAGCGAGGAGTAGCCCCCGCCAGGAACCATGACGTTCGATCGCCTCCATGGCATAGACCGAGCAGGTGGGATGAAAACGGCAGGCAGATGGGAGCAAAGGAGAGAGCCAGCGCTTGTAGAGCTTCAAGAGGGCGATGAGGATGGGACGCACTGTTGTTCAAGACGCAGGAGCAGTTTCTCGACGTGTCGCTCAACTTCGGACCAAGGTGCGTCCAGAAGGGCCTTACGGGGGTTGAAAACAAGGTCCATACCCAGCGGGAAACGTTCTCTCTTTAGTCTCACACATTCACGCAAACGCCGTTTGATGCGGTTTCGCACCACCGCCTTGCCCAAGGCGCGCGGGCAGGTGAAACCAAAGCGTGCAGGGGCAGACGTGTCGGTCTTCCGGTAGAAGCAGGCAAAGATGGGGCAGGAATGCTTCACGCCTCCGTCATAAGTTTGTCGAAACTCGGAGGGGCGAAGCAGTCGGACGGATTTGGGATAGTCCGGCATGGGGGCAATGAAAAACCGGAAGTAGCAGTTGTGCTACCTCCGGCAATTTTTGTAAATCCGAAAGTGAATGACCGAGGCTTAAACCGAGTGGGCTTGGCGTACCGGACGCTCGTCCGAAACGGTCAACTTCCAACGGCCACGGGCGCGGCGTCTGGCAAGGACGTCACGGCCGTCCTTTGATTTCATGCGTTTGCGAAAACCGTGCGTCTTAGCGCGCTTCCGGTTGTTCGGCTGAAATGTTCTTTTGGGCATTGAAGACTAAATCCTTCGGCGGGCAGCATTCTGCTTACGCGCAACTTTCCTAATATACCAATCTCGACAGGGCGTTGTCCACAGCATACGATGGTTGTCGAATATGGCACAGACTTTCGAGACACAGATCAAAGGCCCGGGCATCTTCCTTGCCCAATTCATGGGAGACGAAGCTCCTTACAATACGCTCCCGAACATCACCGCCTGGGTGAAGGGACTGGGTTACAAAGGAATCCAGGTTCCGGCCTGGGACCTCCGGCTTCTCGACCTCAAGAAGGCCGCTGAGTCCAAGACCTATTGCGATGAAATCAAAGGCCAGACCAACGGCCTCGAGATTGCCGAACTCGCCTCCCACATCCTCGGCCAATTGGTTGCCTCGCACCCAGCCTATGACGAGCTCTATGACGCCTTCGCCGCGCCCGAAGTGCGCGGCAACCCCAAGGCTCGCAGCGAGTGGGCGATTGAGCAGTTGAAGTATGTCATCCGGGCCACCCAGAACATGGGGCTCACCGTCACCCCATCCTTTACCGGCGCCCTGCTCTGGCCCTACATGTACCCCTGGCCGCAGCGTCCCGCCGGCTTTGTCGAAGAAGGCTTCAAGGAACTCGCCAAGCGCTGGCTGCCGATCCTGAACTTCGCCGACGAGCATGGTGTCGATTTCGCCTATGAACTACACCCCGGCGAAGACGTCTACGATGGCGCCAGCTTTGAGATGTTCCTCGAGGCCACCGGCAATCATCCCCGCGTCAACATCAACTACGACCCGTCGCACTTCATCCTGCAGTGCATGGACTATGTCGGCTTCATCGACGTCTACGCTTCGCGCATCAAGGCTTTCCACGTCAAGGACGCTGAGTTCCGTCCGAGCGCGAAGGCTGGCGTTTACGGCGGCTATCTCGGCTGGACCGAGCGTCCCGGGCGTTTCCGCTCCTTGGGCGACGGACAAGTCGACTTCAAGCAGGTCTTCTCACGCATGACCGCGGCCGGCTACAAGGGCTGGGCCGTTCTCGAATGGGAATGCTGCTTCAAGGACAGTGTCCAGGGCGCAGCAGAAGGCGCTCCGTTCATCGCATCGCACCTGATCAGCACGCCAACCAAAGCCTTCGACGACTTTGCCGGCGCAGCAACAGACGCAGCGCGCAACCGGCGCATTCTGGGGCTTTAAACACAATAAAAGCGCGTGTTAAACTCGCTTGCAGTTGTGGCGGCAAAGCCTCTGAAGAAAATTCAGTCGAAAAACGAGTCCTGGACGAGGGCTCAGGTGATCCGCCAGTTTGAGCTGGAAGCTCGGCAACTGGCCGCCTGGGAGCGCCAGGGACTTCTCGAAGCAAAAGAAGAATACGCGTTTGAGGACCTGCTGGAATTGCGGGTCCTCACCCGTTTGAAAGAACTGGGCGTAGGGCCCCGGAAGCTTCGCGAAGTATTTGAAAGCGTGCGGGCAAAACTCGTCCACGTCAAAAATCCCCTCACAGAACTGCGTGTCTTCGTCGAAGGCAAGCGTGTCAATGTCCAAACTGCAGGCAAGAAGATGGACGCGATGTCCGGACAATTGCTGCTCGACTTCGACCAGGCCGAACTGCGGAGGCTGCTCACCTTCCCCGGCAAACAGAAGGACGATGCGGAAAAAGCGCAGCGGACAATTGCCGACGCCGAGGCGTGGTTCCAGAAGGGCCTTGATCTTGAGCAGCGAGGCGCCGATAAGCGGGAAGCCATTGCCGCCTACGAGAAGGCCATCGCGCTAAATCCACAGTTGGCAGGCGCACTGGTCAACATCGGCACCATTTATTTCAATGCCCGCAAGTGGCGCGAGGCGGAGAAGTATTATCAGGATGCAATCAGTGCCGATGCCAGCTATGCGCTTGGGCACTTCAATCTGGCGAATCTGCACGAGGAGTTGGGGCGTACCTCGCTCGCGATCCAACACTACAAGAAGGCGCTGGAACTCCACGAGGGCTACGCCGACGCGCACTACAATTTGGCTTTGCTCTTTCAAACCCGCGGCCGCGCGATGGAAGCCTTACGGCACTGGAAGCAGTATCTGAAGCTCGATCCAAGCAGCCACTGGGCCTCAATTGCGAAGCGCGAGATGACAAAATTGAAAGAAGTTGCACTCGTTCATGGACGTAAGGGTGCAGAACCCATTGCCTGAGGGCGGATCGATTTGCTATCCTTTCAGAGGAGCGGCGATGTTCGGCCGCTCATTATTGTGCGCCCGTAGCTCAGCTGGATAGAGCGTCTGGCTACGAACCAGAAGGCCGGGTGTTCGAATCACTCCGGGCGCACCATACAAATCCCTCCTTCGCTGATCTTCCCTCAGGCTTTTTCCAACCCCACATCTACTTTTCGCAGCTTGAAAAAAACTGTCGACAGAATGATCCACAACTGGACTTAGCGCAGAACGTCAGCAGCATCCCCTTACGGAGCACGCCGCACCAGACTGGCCTGTACCACCAGCATTCTCCGGGCGGCCTCCTGGGTCAGCGGCGGTGCAAACAGATAACCCTGCGCATAGCCACAGCCCAGATCGCGCAACGCTTCTGCCTGGGCGCGCGTTTCCACCCCTTCAGCAATCACTTGCAAGCCTAGACTTTGCGCCAACGAGATGATCGCCCGGACAATCTCATAGGCCGTATGATCCTGGCCCATCGTACAGATAAAGGATCGATCGATCTTGACCGTATCGAAGGGCAATCGATGCAGATAGCTCAACGACGAGTAGCCCGTGCCAAAGTCGTCAATCTTCAGCCCCACCCCAATGCGGCGCAGCTGTTCGACAATCGCCAGTGCCTGGTCCGGATCATCCACCAACACGCTTTCGGTGACCTCAAACTGCAGCGTCGCCGGGGGAATCTCCGTCTCTGCGAGAATCGTTCGGATCTCATCGATCAGATTCCGGTCCTGGAACTGGCGCACGCTGAGGTTGACGCTCACCTCCAGTTGCGGATCCTGCGGAAACTCCTGCTGCCATCTTCGAATCGTCGCGCAGGCCTCGCGCACCGTGCGCATCCCGATCGGCAAAATCAGCCCCGTCTCCTCGGCCAGCGGAATGAAGCAGGAGGGGGGGACAATGCCCTTGGCGGGATGGCGCCAGCGCAGCAACGCTTCAAAGCCAATGATCTTCTCCCCGTTCAGCGTCACTTTCGGCTGGTAATAGATCTCGAATTCCCAAACTTCGATCGCCCGCTTCAGATCGTTTTCAAACTCCATCCGTTCAATCACATTCGCCCGCATCGTGTGATCGAAGGAAACCACACGGTTGCCCCCGGCGGCTTTCGCCGAATGCATGGCAATCTCCGCATCGCGCCAGACTTCGGCATAGCTGCTGCGATCGCCTCGCAGAACGAAGCCAACGCTGGTCGACATCACCAATTGCTTACCATCGAGCCAGATACCACGGGAAAGACTCTGCCGTAGTTCCTCGGCAAAAGCAATTGCCGCCTGCTCATCGAATCCGCCGGCAATTGCCACCCCGAACTCATCGCCACTCAAGCGGGCCACCAACCCATCTCCATATTGTTCCTTGATCTCATCCAGGCGCTCGCCCGTCAGGCGCAGCAACTGGTCGCTCAACGATTGCCCAAGCGAATCCCGAATCAGTTCATAGCGGTCGATCCCCGCCAGAAACACGCACACCGGCGACTCCGTCGCCAGATGGCCCTGGAGCCAGTCTTCAAAATAGAAGCGATTGGCCATCCCGGTGATCGAATCGGTGGTCTTTGCCTGTGTGATGTCGGTATGGGAACCGATCACGCTCCCCGGCTGTCCGCTCTCGTCCAACTCCAAGCGCCCGCGCATCAGAACCCAACGCCAGCTTCCTGTGCGGTGCCGCAGCCGGAACTCGAAAGTCAGATCTTCCGGCGCCGCAGACCAGTCCGTGTCGCTCAAGGATTCGCTGAGCCGCTGCAAATCGCTCGGATGCACCAGACCGAGCCAATCATCGAGCCCCGTCCCCATCTCGCGCGGATGAAAGCCAATGAGATCGCTGCAGGCAGAACTGAACTCAATGGTCCGCGTCGCAAGGTCGAGCCGCCAAAGATCCTGATTGGCTTTGGCATGCTGGAGTTGCGCCAGTTGCGCTACCGCATGATCCCGTTCGGTTTTCAAAGTCCAGCAGCGCCGCGCCCGGGAGAGCTCCTGGCGAATCTGCAACTCGCTCTGCTCCCAGTCCCAGGGCATCGAGAAAGTGGCGCTCACCCCACACTGCATCGCTTCAAGCAGTTCCTGGCGCTCCCAGGCCACACAGGCGACCACAATTGGAAGTTCCGTGTCGGGATGCCACCTCCGGATTCGTTGTACGGATTGGCAAGCCGCCCCCTCCCAGCCCAAACCCACCAGCACAATGAGCCCAACAGGAGTTCCCAGCTTCTCGCACTCGGAGAGAATCACCTGGGCCTCGCTTGCGTCTTCTGCGGTGAAAAGATAGTCCTGGATTCGTCTGAGCTGCGTCTGCCAAAGGGATCGCTGCTCACGATCAAATCCGATCAGTATCATCGGCGGGTCTGGAATGTCGAAAGGCGTTGCCGTGAGATAAAGCTTATTTAGGTCCGCACACATTCCTCACCCTCTCTTCACTCATCGGAGGGGAATCGCATTTTTTCAGTTTGGTTTCAATCCAGATCAGAATCGCGCCACAGAGATAATGTGAGGAATGCGGCTTTTGGCGATCTTCTGTTGCTTGCTCTTCCTGGCGGAAGCCCAGGACCCTGAACCGGGCGTATTCCGCGGCGGCGTCACACAGGTCCGAGTCGACGTGATGGTCAGCAACGCGAAGGGCGCGCTGACCAACCTCCGGGCGGAAGACTTCGTGATTGAAGACGAAGGTCAAACAATGGCGATCAACTACCTGGGCCGCGAGGATGAGGCACTGAACCTTCTCCTCCTGCTCGACGTCTCCGGCAGCATGCGCGACTACCTGGAGCAAATCGGCAGAAAGGCAAGAAGCCTGCTCCATGCCGTGCGGCCTGCCGACAAGGTTGGGGTGATGGGCTTTGCCAAGGAGTCTGACTACCTGATGGCCTTCACCAATAATATGGACCGGGCCGCCAACGCCATCGACCAGACGCTCCGCCCCGGGCTTCTCCCCGCAGGCACCTCGATCAACGCTGCGCTCATTGATGCCGCACAAGCCTTTCTCGATAACCCCAAGCTCAGCGGCCACCGGGCGATCTTCATCCTCACCGACAACAAGGCACTGAACTACCGCGTCTCTGACGATCAGACCCTCGAAAAACTCTTCGCCGCCGATGCCGTCTTAAATGCAATCGTCACCAAGAATGCGGAAGCGCCCAAGCCCTATAAAGACGCCTCCCAGCGCAATCCCGATTTCTCCTGGGCCGATGTGTTTAAGCTTTCTGCCGAAACCGGAGGCGAAGTCATCCGCACCGACCGGGCCGATGAAGCCTTCGGCAAACTGCTCGCCAATCTGCGCGAGCGTTACCTGCTCACCTACAACGCCCCGGCCGCCCCGGCCCGGCAGTTTCGGCGCATCCGCGTCACGTTGAGCAAAGAAGCGCAGAAGCGCTACGGCAAAGTCAGCATCCGGGCCCGCGCAGGCTACTACACTGGTGCGTGATGTCTGAAAACAATCTCGCGGCAGAGCTCGAACGCCGCCGCGCCAACGCTCGCCTCGGAGGCGGCCAGGATCGCATCGATCGCCAACATCGTGACGGCAAGCTGACGGCCCGCGAGCGCGTCGAATTTCTCCTCGACGAAGGCAGTTTCGAGGAGCTCGATCCCTTTGTCCGCCACCGTTCCACCGACTTCGGCATGGGCAGCCAAGTCTATGACGGCGACGGCTTTGTCACCGGCTGGGGCTACATCCACGGCCGCCTGGTCTATGTTTTCGGGCAGGATTTTACGGTGCTTGGCGGCTCGCTCTCTGAGACCAACGCGCAAAAAATCTGCAAGGTGATGGACCATGCGATGAAGAATGGCGCGCCACTGATCGGGCTGAACGATTCCGGCGGCGCGCGCATCCAGGAAGGCGTCATGTCGCTGGCCGGCTATGCCGACATCTTCCTGCGCAATACGCTCGCCTCGGGTGTGGTGCCGCAGATCTCGGCGATCCTCGGCCCCTGCGCTGGCGGCGCGGTCTACTCGCCCGCGCTCACCGATTTCATCTTCATGGTGGATGGCACCTCGCACATGTTTGTCACCGGCCCGGACGTCATCCGCACCGTCACCCACGAAGAGGTGACCAAGGAAGCACTGGGCGGTGGCCTCACGCACAATGCAACCTCCGGCGTCGCTCATTTTCTGGCCGCCAACGACAAGGAATGCCTGAAGCAGATCCGCCGCCTGCTTAGCTATCTGCCGCAGAACAATCGCGACGGGGTGCCGCGCGCCACAACCGACGACCCCATCGACCGTATGGACCCGCAACTCGACACCGTGATCCCCGCCGCGTCCAACCAGCCCTACGACATCAAGGACATCATCACCCGGGTGGTCGACGATGGCGACTTCTTTGAGGTGCACGAACACTTTGCCCGCAACATCGTCATCGGGTTTGCGCGCATGGACGGGCAATCGGTTGGCATTGTCGCCAATCAGCCCGCCGTGCTGGCCGGCTGTCTCGATATCGATTCAAGCGTCAAGGCCGCCCGCTTCGTCCGCTTCTGCGATGCCTTTGAGATTCCGATCCTCACCTTTGAGGACGTGCCCGGCTTCCTGCCCGGCACCGCCCAGGAGTTTGGCGGCATCATCCGCCATGGCGCGAAGTTACTCTATGCCTATGCCGAGGCAACGGTTCCCAAGATCACGATCATCACCCGCAAGGCTTATGGCGGCGCCTATTGCGTCATGGGGTCGAAACACCTGCGCACGGACGTGAATCTCGCCTATATCACCGCCGAAATCGCGGTGATGGGCGCTGAAGGCGCCGTCAATATCGTGTACCGGAACGAAATCTCAAGCGCGTCCAACCCGCAGGAGCGTCGAGACCAGAAAATCCAGGAGTTCAAAGAGAAATTTGCCAATCCTTTCGTTGCTGCCGAGAGGGGTTTTATTGATGACGTGATCCTGCCCCGGGAGACGCGTCCTCGGGTGATTCGCGCCTTGCGGATGCTCGAAAACAAGGTCGACCAGATGCCGCGCAAGAAGCACGGCAATATCCCTCTGTAGTATTCTCATTGAGGAACCACAATCGGAGCGCAACTCATGAAAAATCTCGTTCGGAACGCTATAAGCTTGAGCGCAACGCTCGCTTTGTTCCTCGGCCTAGCAGCCGCCCCCGCTTTTTCTCAGACTGGATCATTGGAAGGCAAAGTCATCGGTGCTGATGGCAAGCCAGTCGGCAAGGACGCAGCCCTCATCCGCATCGTCCGCACCGACATCAAGGGCAACTACCAAGTAAAGACCAACAAAAAAGGCGAATATTTCCACGCCGGCCTCCCGCTCGGCACCTACGATGTCACCTGCGAAGTCGATGGCAAGCCCGTCGACAGCATGAAGGGCGTTCGGATGCGCCTCGGTGATCCTCTCCCCATCAACTTTGACCTCTCCGTCATCGCCAAAAAGCAGGCCGACGCCCAGAAGGCTGTGGAAACCGGTGAAATCACCAAGGAAATGGCTCGTGACATGTCTCCGGAACAGAAGGCCGCTCTTGAGAAGCGCGCCAAAGAGCAGTCCGAGACGATGAAGAAGAACAAAGAGCTGAATGACGCCTTCAACGGCGGCATGGAAGCCATGAAGGCCAACAACTTCCAGGGTGCGGTCGATTCGCTCGAGAAGGCCGCCACCATGGACCAGAAGCAGCACGTGATCTACGGTCAGCTCGCCGAAGCCTACGCTGGCGTTGCCAAGTCCAAGACCGGCGCGGAAAAGGATGCCGCCAACTTGAAGTCGATTGAGAACTTCCAGAAGGCGATCGAACTGAAGCCCGATGACGCCTCCTACTACAACAACTATGGCCTCGCTCTTGCCCGTGGCGGCAAGTTTGCCGAAGCCCAGGAAGCCCTGAACAAGGCCGCTGCCCTCGACCCCGCCGGCGCCGGCCGTTACTACTACAATCTCGGCGCGCTGATGGTCAACGCCGGACAGAACGAAGCCGCTGGCGAAGTGTTCAAGAAGGCGATTGCAGCCGACCCGAACTACGCCGACGCCCACTACCAGTACGGCATCTACCTGACCGGAAAGGCCATCGTCGACAACAAGACCGGCAAGATGACCTTCCCCGAAGGCACGCGTGAAGCCTTTGAGAAGTACATGGAACTGAAGCCAGACGGGCAGTTCGCCGCCAGCGCCAAGGGCATGATCGAGACCATGGGTGGCACGGTACAGACGAACTACGTCAACCCGGACGCGAAGAAAACCGCGGCTCCTGCCAACAAGAAAAAGAAGAACTAGTTCTTCTCCCACCAACGAAAAGGGCGGCCTCCCGGGGCCGCCCTTTTCTATTTACTGCAACAACGGTAATAACACCGCATCGATCTCTTCATCGCGCCAGTGCTCGATGTGAACATCCCGGTGCAGGCTCCAGTTCTCGATCAATTCGACGCCCTGGCCCGGTTGTAGCTTCGTCATCGGACCAAAGGTTTCAAGCTCGAGGAAATCGGCATTCGTAAAGGCCTGGAAGCTGCAGAAGAACTCCGGATAGGTCTTGTCCGGCTCGGCGCGGTACTGCTTCAGGAACAGCTCATTGCGCAGCAGATACGCACCAAAGGTATGCGGGTTAAACAAGCCCACCTTCTGTGGCGCCGTTGCATTCGAGTCCTGGCGCAGCCCGAGGTATTTCGAGGTGAAGATCCAGCGCGGGTCGGAAAAATCGGTGTAGCCCCACATCACCAGCGGATTGGTGGGAGCGAGCATTTCAGGATGCGTGCCGCGAGGGGGATAGCCGGTGATGCCAATGCCACCCTGCGCCATCACGGTCGGCGCCCAGGGGGCAAACTCAACCGGCAGCAGATTGCGATTGATCACCCGGTGCACCACGCCCACCTTGCTGCCCGTCGGCGCCAGATGGATCTCCATGATCTTCTGCAGCCCGGTTTCTTTCTCGACCGGCTGTGTGGCGCGCACCCCATACTCGGTCACTTCCACCTGCACCGGAGCATTGTCCAGGCCATAGGTGTACTTCGCGTCTTCGGGACCAATCCACAAGCGGTGTCCGCCACGAATCTGCCAGCTGTCTTCGCCCGATTTGCCCATCTGATCGGCAAACTCTTTGAACAGGTTCTGGCTGCCGACAAAGCCGTAACGAATGATTCTCGGACCGATGTCGGAGGTGAGAATCAGCTCCACTTCACCGTTCGTAATCTTGTAGCAATTGGGCCAGCCGCCGTAGGAAACTTTCTCTACACTCATCAAGGCTTAGCTTATCGGAAATGGTCCCATCCTTTGGGAGGAATCGGTGATCCTGGTCGCCCTTTTCGCACAATTCCAATCTCGTGGAAGGGTTTTCCCAGGCGCTTCGGGCTGGCCACCAACAGCTCATAATCTTCGCCATGGTGCCAGGCATCCTCAAGCGTCGCTCCACGCCTCACGGGCGGCGGCGTAGTCAGCTCGCAAGTGACTCGAGAGGCGCGCAGCAGCCGGTCCAGATCCATCGACAGGCCATCGGTGATATCCATGCAGGCGCTCGCATCGCGACGCACACGCTCGGCCAGATCAAGGCGCGGCACCGGCTTCTTCTTCCAGGTGCCCAGCGGCCCGCTCACATACAGGTAGTCCCCGGGCCGGGCGCCGCTGCGCAAGACGGCCTTGCCGGCCGGCAGACTTCCGGCCACTACAATGTCGCAATGCACCCGATCGCTTTTGGACAAATCGCCGCCCGCAATCGTCACCTGGTACTTGCGCGCCAACCCAAACAAGCCCGCATAGAAGGGCTTCACGAAGGCAACTTCAGGAATCGCCAGCGAAACCAGCGCAAAGCGTGGCGTTGCACCCATCGCTGCAATGTCCGATAGCCCTCGGGCCAGCGCCTGATAGCCGGCGTCCTGTGGCGAATAGGCGGGTTGCGTAAAGTGCCGGCCCTCGATCAGAAAGTCGGTGGTAAACACCAGTTCTTCGCCGGCAGTGGGCCGGTACACGGCGCAATCGTCACCGATCCCCACCCGCACGCCGTTTCCGAAATTCGGAGCGCGCTTCTGGATCCAATCGATGACTTCGCGCTCGTTCATTCCTTGGGGGGAGCGATCACCAGCCCGCTCGGCAGCTCTTCTCCAAACACCCGGCCTTGCGCGGCCAAGTCGTCCTGGCCTTCGCCTTCGAGAATCGCCCGCAATTGGCTTTGTTTCGGATGATTCGCCCAGGCGCGCTCGATCAGATCGATCGTCGCCGGGGGGAGATCGCGGGCCGAATCGCCCGTTTTCCGTGCCAGAATCGCGATCGCTTCCGCCGCCTCGGGCAGGCTCAACACCTGATCGATCCAGCGGGCCACGGTGCTGGCGGGCACCACCAGATTGTTCGGTCCATAGAGCAGCTTGCGCGCGCCCAGGCGGCCCAGACACCACATATCGGTAGTCGAATAATCCTTCGCGCGGATGCGCTTCAACAGGTTGTTGCCCAGCTCTGTCTTGGTGCCCACCGGGAGCAGTTCGAGAGAACTCGCACAACGCCACATCTCGCGCTGCAGCGAGGGGTTCAGACGCTTGCCCTTGGCGCCCTTCGGGATCAGCGCGCCCGAGAGCCGCTGGTACAGGTCCTGCTGCTGGTTGCGATTCAAGCCACCGGCAATGCGGCCCGAGAAGATCCACCAATCGATCTCGTTCTGGATCTGGTTGGCAAAGACAAGGCCGCTGGAAAACACGCGCCGGGCCTGCTCAATGCGCAAGTCGTCGCCAGAGGCGCCAAAGCCGGGCCGCAGACACAAGCCCGTCAGATTCAGCCAACGCACCTCATGCGCCGGAGACGCCTTGCGGCCCTCGGCACACTCCAGAAACACGTCGGCCAGCTTGCGGATCGCCTGCAAGGGCCAGGAACTCCGCCCCAGGCTCAACACTTGTTCCAGGCGCTGCGGCAGTTCTTCAGGCAGAATCTCCGTCCCGGCAAAAGTACTGCGCACCAGAGCGCAAGCCTGCACCAGCGCCGCCTCAGGCACCGAGGCCTGCGGCCGGGCCACCATCGTTTGCGCGGTCTGCCGGCGCAGCTCAAACTGCAAGCGCCAGGAATGCTCGCTCAGCTTCGAATCGGCAAAGATCTCAAGCGTGCCCACTTCGGTCAGATGCGCCCGCAAGCGCACGGGGACATTGCGCTCGACATTCGGGTTGCCAAAGCGAATCACCGCATTCAGCGGCGCATGCAGATGGAAGCTCTCATCCACCTCAATGGCCTGCCCCGCCACATCTTCGGTGCGTGTCAGCGAACTGAACAAGCGGAAGCTCACCGGCTTATTGGCGAGCAATTGCAAGCCAGGAACATCGAGCTCGAGCGTCGAACCTTCTTCCGAACCACGAGGCACCAGGCACAGGCTCTGCTTCTCGCCGGTCCCGATGAAATAGGCGCGCGGCAAGCCGCCACGCACCAGCACGCCTTCGCCACCACCGCGTACATGCGAATAGTAAGCCGCGCCTTGGGCCACGGCGAGGTCCAGGTCCTGATTCTCAAAAACCAGCGGCGTATGGCCAAACCATTGCGAGACGACATCGCGCACGCGATCGCGCAGCATGTCGGGGATGAAGAAGCCGCCGTTGAACAGAATCGCGTCCGGCCGCACGCCGCCGCTCTCTTTGAGGAACTGCGCCAGATGCTTCGTAATCGCCGGGTCCGACACATAAGGCAAACCCAGCTCACGGAAGGCGCTCTTCTTATCGAGGTTCGGCGCCTCATCGAGCCCACAGACGGGCAAAAAGCCATCCAGCGCCAACTCGCGTGCCTCGTTGCGTGTGATCTCGGTGCGCAGCGTACCGCCAATCAGAGAACTGCCCGCGCCGAGCACGGTGATCTCCACCGACTCCGGGCCATCATTCGCCAGCAGACGCTCTTTCGCCGCCGCGCACTGGCGCCGCAAGGCGCTGCGCTGGCGCAGCGAAAGCTGCGTGTTCAACTTCGTTTCAACCAGCCAGCTCAAGGTCAGATCGAGGTTGTCGCCGCCCAACAGCAGATGCTTGCCCACGGCGCTACGCGTGAACTGCACATGGTCGCCACTGCGATTCACCTGGATCAGCGTAAAGTCTGAGGTGCCGCCGCCCACGTCGACAATCAGCACATTCATGCCATCGGTGAGATTCTTCTGCGATTGCGACAGATGCCTTGCGATCCAGGAGTAGAAGGCCGCGGCCGGCTCTTCGATCAGCGTCAGCTTGTCGAGCCCGGCAGCCCGCGCCGCCTGAACCGTCAGCTCTCGCGCTTCTTCATCGAAGCTCGCCGGAACAGTAAGCACCACATCCTGGTCGCTGATCGAGGTGCCGGTGGCGTCCTTCCAGGCCTGCGCAATGTGCGCCATGTACTTGGTGGAAGCCTCCACCGGCGAATAGATGCGCCCGGCCTCTTGCGCGTCCCAGGGCAGGATCTTCGCATTGCGATCCACCTCGGCATTGCTCAGCCAAGACTTCGCCGCATAGACGCTCTTGGTGGGCACCAGCGCGCCTTGTTCGCGCGCATAGACGCCGACATACTCTTGCTGGTCGAGATAGAGAAAGCTCGGCAAAGTGCGGCGCTTCTCTTCCCGGCCCTGCGCCACGTATTGCCGAATCTCGAGCACATGGATTGGAGTGAAGTCCGCTTCAGCCGCCTCGGCCGGGTCCACCCAGGCCAGCGCGCAATTCGTCGTTCCTAAGTCGATCCCGATCTTCATGCCTTGCGTTCCCGCACGTTAAACTCCAGCTTCCAGCGGTCGCCATTGGCAGCAACGCAATACAACTCCAACACCCCGGTCTCGGTCACCACCGATTCCAGCGTAACCGGCACCAGACCGCGCGCGGTGGTTGCCGTCGGCTCGAGCGTCAACTCCATCGCCGGAAGCTCGGTGAGCCCCTCGGGCATCGGGTCGAGCAAGAGTCCGGCATTGTCGTTCTGCCGTTCCGTCGAACTGAAGATGCGGAACTCCACAGGTTCGCCGACATAGAGGCCAAACTTGCGATTCGGGAAGCGATGCGCGCTGCCCTCTTCCATCCCAAACGGAACCACGGTGAGCACCTTCATCGGCGCGGGCACCCCGGGCACAGCCGGCATCGCGTCTTCGATTCCGACATAGTAGGTGCGACCCACGCCGCCCCGGATGCGGATCCCCTTGCCTTGCCGCGCCAGGCCATAATAGGCAGCCCCGCGCGCCACAGCCAGCATCAAATCCTCGCCGTCGAGAACCCGCACCGGCTTGGGCAACCAGGAATTCAAAGTCCGCAGGATGCGCTCGCGCACCAGGCCGGCCCGCAGCACGCCGCCGTTGAACAGCACATGCGTGGGCAGGGCTCCTGCCTGATGCAGGAAGTGAGCGAGATGCGCCGTCACGCGGGCATCGCTCGCATAAGGCAAAGCAAGCTCCTGCAAGGCAGCGCGGCGCGCGCGTTGCGGCTCTTCGTTCAAGCTGCAAGGCGGCAGAAAACCATCCACCAGAATCTGCTCAACTTCCGCCCGGGTCAGCATCGTCTTGATCGTGCCACCGATCAGGCTCGACCCACGGCCGAGGATCGTCACCGGGTGTTCGGTTGCCGTCGCGCCCGGCTCGAGCAGCGCTTCTTTCGCCGCGCGGCACTGCTGCCACAGGGCCTGCAATTGCTGCGTGTCGAGCTTGACATTCCTGGCCACCAGACTCGCTTCCACATGCCGGGCCAGCGCCAGATCCATATTGTCGCCGCCGAGCAGAATGTGGTCGCCCACCGCCACGCGCTCAAGGGTGAGATTGCCGCCTTCGTCCTTGACGTCAATGAGCGTGAAGTCTGTGGTACCGCCACCGATATCGATGATCAGAATGCGATCGCCCGGCCCGGTGATCTCGCGCCACTCGGGATGCTTGGCCAGCCAGGCATAGAAGGCCGCCTGCGGTTCTTCAAGCAACACGATGTTCTTGAGACCCGCCTCGCGGGCCGCCTTCTCAGTCAATTGCCGCGCCACCGCATCAAAGCTAGCCGGTACAGTAAGTACGACATCGTACTCGGCAAGCGGCGCATTGCCCGCATGCTTCCAGGCGGCGTTCAAATGCTGGAGATAAGCGCGCGAGGCAGACAGCGGGGAGATCTTCGAGACACCCTCAGGCGCCTGCACCGGCAGGAAGGCATCGGTGCGATCCACTCCCGAATAGCTCAGCCAAGACTTTGCGCTTGAGACCAGGCGTCCGGCATTCTCAGCGCCACGGCGCCGGGCGAGCGCGCCAACGAGCAAGCGCGGAGCAGGGTCCCAGGGCAAGGCGGTTGCGCCTTCGGCAAAGTCTTTTGGGCCGGGCAGATAAGTGAAGCTGGGCAGCAGTTCTTCCGAACGTACTTCTCCCGGCTGCACTACCTGCTCGACGGCAAAGGGATGAACGTCTTCGCCTTCACTGAAGGCAAGGGCACTGTTGGTAGTGCCAAGGTCGATTCCGACAGAGATACGATGTGTCGACAAGGCCTGCTACTCGACTTCTATTTCGGCGGGCGCCAGAATCTTCAGATTCGCTTTTGCGGGAAGGTGCGGCAAATCGATCTTATCCACCTTCCAACCCTTGTGGCGAAGCACGCCAGCTTTCACATTGCCGTCGGCAGGCACATTGCCCAGAAGCTTGATGGCCGAGACATCGTTCTTCAGCGCACCGGCCGCACTCAATTGGGTGGTGGCCCCTTCGACGCCATCGATAATCGGCTGCAGCGACAGATAACGCAGCAGGCTGGCGCGCGAATTCTCATGAATACTGCGGACAGCGGCTCCGATCTGTTCATCCGCATAGGGAGAGATATCTTCCATCAGGAAGTCAAGCAATCGCGCGTCGCGTTGCAAAACGCTCAGCAATTGCAGCGCGCCGTCGCTGGTGGCAACCGTTGCCACAGGCGCAGGCTTTGCCTCGGCGCGACTCGCCGTACGGCGCGACAGGCCAAGGGCGGCGATTACGGAATCAGGCAGTTGTCCGCCAAACAGCAGACCGAAGAAAGACGAAAATGCGAGCGAGATACGGCTCAAGTTCAGCTCGAGCCTCCGTTTCTATTGGGGATTTCGGCCAGATCGGCCACAACTTACATTCTAGCGCCCGTTTCCAGCTAGGATAAGCACAGATGTCAGACCCGGCCCCGAAGCTGAAGCGTGGCGAACTCGCGGAATCGACCGGAGTGAACAGTGAAACCCTGCGTTTTTACGAGAAGGCAGGCCTGCTCCACCCGGAACGCGGCGCCAATGGCTACCGGCTCTACGATCCCGAAGACGCCAAGCGCATCCGTCTGGCCCAACGCGCCGTCGGCGTCGGCTTCAGTTTGAACGAGATCAAGCAATGGCTGGAGAATGACACCCAAGCCCTCGAAAACGCGCTCGGCCAGATTGAAACCAAGATCGGCGAGATGGAAAAACTCCGCAAAAGCCTGAAAAAGCGCTTGAAAAAACTTTGACCCGAAACAAAGCAGCCCGCCGCCTTCTCTATTGACAAGTAAAAAGCAAGCAGGCGGGTGGGTGGCGGCGATCTCCGGGGGGTTATGAGAGTCGCCACCCGCAACTGATTCTGGCATGATGCTAGTCAGTCTATGGAGGAACGCTTCCAACGGATCCAGGCTCTATTCCATGCCGCGCTCGACCTTCCGTCCTCCAGGCGGCAGGCCTTTTTGCTCGAACAAACCGGCGCTGACGATGCGTTGATCGCTGAGATCAACGCATTACTTGCCGCCGACGAGAATCATCCGCCGGAACAAAGCGCCTCCGCCGCATCACCGCTCCAACGCTACGGCATCTACCAGACCATCTCCATCCTCGGACGCGGCGGCATGGGCAGCGTCTATCTTGCCGAGCGATCCGATGGGCAGTACAACCAGAAAGTCGCCGTCAAAGTACTGGCTCATCATCTGGGCGGCGAAGACTTCGAGGCGCGCTTCCGCGTCGAGCGGCAACTGCTTGCCCAGATGAATCACCCGAACATCGTGCGCCTGCTCGATGGCGGCATCACCGCCTCCGGCGAACCCTATCTGGTCACCGAGTTCGTCGCGGGCATCTCGCTCGACCGCTACTGCGACGAGCGCAAGCTCAGCATCACCGATCGGGTGAAGCTCTTTCTCCAGGTCTGCTCTGCCGTCGACCACGCACACCAGAATCTGATCGTGCACCGCGACCTCAAACCCTCGAACATCCTCGTCACCGAAGAGGGCGTCGCAAAGCTGCTCGACTTTGGCACGGCCAAGCTGCTAAAAGGTCCCAATGAGCAGACCGTCACCGAGGTGATGCTGCTCACACCGCGCTACGCAAGCCCCGAGCAACTGCGCAAGGACGCGATCACGACACGCAGCGACGTCTACTCGCTGGGCATGATTCTTTATGAACTGCTCGGCGGCCAGCGCCCCTTCGGCGACACTGGCGAAGTTGTCCAGGAACTCGCCCGCGCCTATCAATATTCAGAAGCCGCCCCGCTCGGCAAAACCACCAACGCCGAGGATGCGGCCAAGCGGGGCAGCAGCCTGGGCGATTTGCGCCGCCAACTGGCCGGAGACCTGCGCGTGGTCACAGCCAAGGCTCTCGAGCACGATCCGCTCCGCCGCTATGCGAGCCCGCGCGAGTTGGGCGACGATCTGCAGGCCTGGCTCGATTCCCGCCCGGTCAAGGCGCAGCCCGCCACCATCTGGTATCGCTCGCGCAAGTTCCTCTACCGCCAGCGCTTCGCCGTCGCGGCCACGCTGCTGATTGTCGCCGCCGGCGCCTCGGGCGTGGTGAGCACGCTGCGGGAGAAAGCGCTCGCCGAGCGCCGCTTCAACGACGTCCGCAAGCTGGCGCACTATCAGCTCTTCGATCTCTACGACGAAACTCTCGATGTAGACGGCACAACCAAGCTACGGGCCGGCATGTCCGACCGCGCCTTGCAATATCTGGATTCGCTCGCCGCCGATGCGGCCTCGGACGAATCGCTCGCAGTCGAAGTAGCGCTCGGCTTTCTGCGTGTTGGCGATGTGACGGGCAACTATGCCATGCAGTCGATGGGGCGCTGGCAGGAAGCGCTCGCGGCCTATCGCCGCGGGCTCCAGCTTGTCGAGAAGTACAACTCCTTTGCCGCCCGGCGCGCCCGTTTGCTGCTGCAAACCAGCATTACGAACACGGAGCTCTCGGTCGACCGGCGTCCGGAACATGCCCAAAAGATCCTCGCGCAGGTCAAAGAGTACGAAGACTTGGCCGCGCAGGAACCGAAGAACATCGAGAATCATCTGCGGCTCGGCAAGGCCTATCAGAACGCCGCCCGCGCCGTGCAACAACCGAGTGGCGTGGGCGGCTTCACAGACCTCAGCGAGGACTGGACCAGAAAAGCGAAGGCCGCCTACGAGAAGGGCCTCGAGATCGATCCCGATTCGCAAGCGCTGCTGCGTGCGCTATACCAGCTCTCGAATGAACGGGCTGGCTGGATCGCACAAACCAAGCCACAGGAGGCCCTGCGCTGGGCCAGCGATGGTGAGTTGTGGCGCATGCGCATGCCCGCCGCCGCACGGCGCTCCCCGGTGGTGCGCCGCGAAGAGGCCGCGGCCCTCTCCTCCCGCGCCACTGCGGCCAGCAGCCTCGGGGAAAGCACACAGGCTCTCGCCGACATGGACGGTGCCATCGCCATTTTCGAGAGCCTGGTACAGGCCGACCCCGACAATCTCGCCGCACAGATGGATCTGATCGTCGTCAGCAACAATCGCGGCCTGCTCTGCTACGATCTGGGCCGCAAGCAGGACTACGCGAAGGCCTATGAGAGGTCGCTCGAGCTGGCAGACCGGCTCTATGCGATCCGCCCCATTCCGCGAGCCGCCGAGTTCCGCATCAAATGCTTTTACAACTTGAGCTACGCCTACTCCGAGTTGAAAGACCCACGCGCCGACGCGATGCTCGAAAAGACCGTCGCCATTCTCAAAAAACGGGCCGCCGAGATGCCGGACGATCTGCTGAGCCGGGTGGAATATGCCGACCTGGTGCTGAATCTGAAGCATCCCGGCTACGACAATCCCGCCGATGCTCTGCCCTATGTGGAACAGATCACCAAGATCGCACCGGGAGAGCTGAATGGCTGGGAGTTGCTGGCCGCCGCCCAGTTCCAGTTGTTGAACTACGAAGGCGCAATCGCCTCCTTAGAGAAATCGCTGACCACCATCGCCGCGCCCAAAGCAGGAGAAGAGCCATCCCGCATCTACAAGGGGCTCCTCGAACGCCTGGAGAAGGTGCGGGCAACCGCCGCTAAGGCCGCGAAAAATTAGCGAGAGCAGCCTTCCAATAGGGCGACAGTTCGCGCTCGGCAAAGGCCGCAAAGCCCATCGTGTTCAGCTCGCGCAGGGTCTGGCCATAGTGTTCGAGCAGAGGGTCGGCCAGCATCCGCCGTCCGCAACGCAAGGTGTTCAGCGCCACCGCCGTCGAGACATCCATCAGAGACTTGCTCTGAGTCTGCGCGGTTTGCTGCAGCAAGCGCCAGTCGGCCTCAACTCGCGCCTTCTCGGGCGGCTTAGTCATGGTTTTCTTCAGCGCCTCCCACTCTGCGGTCAGCGCTTCCCGGTTCAAGGGTGGGGTGTTGAAGGTTTCGGCCAGACGGCCGCTCCCCCGCTCGAGGGCGTCGAGAAGATCGGTCATCGTCCGCACAGACCCGGCCCCCGTCAGCCAGCCTTCCTGTTCGAGAGTGCCGGCGATTTCGGCCATCAGCTTGCCACCAGCGCCCGACAAATCGGCCATCGCGGCCAGCACCCAAACCGGAGAAGCATGAAAGACAGCCAGCGACACCCATTCGATGCCATTGCCCGCCGTGCGGCGCACCATGAAGTCTTCGGGTAGCGATTCGTCCGTGCCGTAGGTGCCTTCGACGCGCCCCACCTTCTCGATCAGAAAACGCAGTGTCTGTTCGACCAGCGATTGGTAGAGCCGGGTACGCCGGAGAGCGGGCGGCAAGGTGATCTCGCTGCCTTCGCGCAGCAAGCCCGCCGCCAAAGCGGTGAGGGCGCGGAGGCTGCGCTCCGGCAAACTGAGCAGATAGCGTCCCGCCTTAGCGGACTTTTTCATCCTTTTCGACTTTTCCGTCGCGAATGTGGATGATGCGATGCGCGTGCATGGCAACGTCCAGTTCGTGGGTGACGAGGATGATCGTATTGCCTTGAGCGTAAAGCCGCTCAAACAAAGCCATGATTTCCACGCTCGTCGTCGAGTCGAGGTTGCCGGTGGGTTCGTCGGCCAGCAGAATCGAGGGGTTGTTCACCAGGGCCCGCGCAATGGCGACACGCTGCCGTTGTCCACCCGAAAGCTCGTTCGGCTTGTGATACATGCGCTTGGCAAGATCCACCTGTTCCAGACAGGTCTTGGCCCGCTCGAGGCGCTGCGCCTGCGTGAAGCCCGCATAGATTAGCGGCAATTCGACATTGTGCAGGGCAGTGGCGCGCGGCAACAGGTTGAAGCTCTGGAAAACGAAGCCAATTTCCTTGTTCCGGATGCGCGCCAGATCGTCGTCCGACATCGAACTGACCAGGCTGCCATTGATGTAGTATTCACCACCGGTCGGGGTATCGAGACAGCCGATCAGGTTCATCAAGGTCGACTTGCCGGAACCCGAAGGTCCCATGATCGCGACATATTCGCCGCGCCGGATCTCAATCTCCGTACCGTTGACGGCATTGATCACCTGATCGCCCATGACATAGGTTTTCTTCAGGTCATAGGTGCGGATGACGATGCCATCGCGTTTGAGTTGCTCGCCACGGAGCTTCGGGTCCGTAGCAACGGCAGTAGACATGGATTAAGATTCCGCCTTCGTTATGGTCTTATTGTCTACTTTAACCTTTGCGTCGTTGCGTAGGGTACGAATCACCTTATAGGAACCTGTAATGATCTCCTGCCCCTCCGTCAAACCGCTGGTCACTTCGATATCCGTTGTGCCGGTGATGCCGGTTTCCACCTTCTGGAAGACGGCCTGGCCATTCTTCACCACAAAGACACCCTGTACTTCTTCCTTGGCTGCCTTCACTTGGGCCGGATTCATCGTCTGATCCTTCTTGTCACCCTCCTTGACAGCAGCGAGATCGCCCTTCTGCCGCACGGTGAGCGCCTGGATCGGGATCGCCAGCGTCTTCGGACGCGTCGCCGTGGTCACCCGCGAGGTACAGGACAGGCCGGGACGGATTTCCTCCGGAGGATTCTCGAGAGCAATCACCACCTTGAAATCTTTTGCTTCCTGCGAGGAGATGGCGCTTTGCGAGGCCGCAAGGCCGGTGGAACGCAGAATCGCCGTGTTTCCGATCTCAATCACCTTGCCGGTGAACTTCTTGCCCGGAATGGCGTCAATCGTAATCTCGGCCCGCTGGTCAAGCGCGACATTGACGATATCGGTTTCGTCCACCTTCACCTCCGCGGTGATGATCGACATGTCGGCAATCGTCATGATCAGGCTGGCGGCGGAATTCTGGATCCCCGGCACCACTGTTTCGCCCACCCGCACCGGCAGGTTGGTCACCACGCCGTCAATCGGGCTGGTGGCCATCGTGCGCTGCAGGACGTCGGCAGCAGAACGGAGATTCGCCTGCGACGCCGTCACCCGGCGCTGGGCAGCGGAGAGCGTGGCGGCCTGCTGGGCCTTCGCGGCACGCAATTGGAGAACACGGGCCTGCGCTTCGCGAACCGCGGCTGCATTGGACTCGTAAGCACTCTTCTTGAGTTCGTAATCCTGACGGGCGATCAGCTTCTCTTTGTACAACTGCTCGGCGCGATCGTAATCGAGCTTTGCCCGGCTGGCATCGGCTTCAGCGCGCTCAATCGAGGCTTGCGCCGATCGAATATTCTCGTCAGCGGCCTTCAAACCGGCTTCGGTCGCGGTCGACTCGGCCTCCGAACTGGCAACATTCGCTCGCTGCGCTGCCAGTTGCGCTTCCGGTTGCACCGATTCGAGCTTAGCGAGCAGCTGCCCTTTCTTGACGCGCTGGCCTTCCACAACCAGAATGTCGGTAATCCGCGACGGCGCATTCGCGTTCGAGCCGATGTTGATGTAATTCCTTGGCTTGATCTCGCCGGATGCAGTGACCAACGAGACGAGATCCTGACGCGTAACCACCGCCGATGTCACGGCAATGATGGCATTCTGCTTCATCTTGTAATTGGCAAATGCGGCGACGCCGCCAATTGCCAACACGCCAATTCCGATGGCGACTTTCCACTTAGTTTTCAACGATCGACTCCCGAATGATTCAGACGACAGATGGCCCAAAAAAGTTCAAAAAACAACACTTTCGAGTTCAGGGACGCTGAAACCGTCTTTTTCTTACAACGTCGCAAAGTTTATTTGCGGTTCAACCATTTCACACTCACCGGTTGGGAGCCGGTGCAAGCCATACTGTCGGTCATCCCGGAAGCGATCATCGCACAGGCATTGTCGGTGGCGGCACGCACGGCCAACTCTTCGCTGGCCCCCAGCGCGGTACGGCAATTCTTGCGGCCCTGATACTCCATGCAGACTTCCACACGATATTGGCTGTAGGACATCGTGTTGTAGATGAGGGCTCCCAGAAATGCAATGGCGCCCACAATGATTCCAACAACGAGTTTGGGATTCTTCATGTCCGTTCCTTAGCCCGTGAAGAAGGGAGCCATCTTGCGGAATTTCTGGTAGCGCTGGTCCACCAGTTGGCCCGGACTCAGCGTGGACAAGTCTGCCAGAGCCCGGCGGATTGCCACGCCCAGCAGTTCGCCCGCCTGATCGAGATTTTCGTGTGCCCCGCCGGCCGGTTCCGGAACAATTTCATCAATGATGCCGCGCTCGAGCAGATCGGGCGCCGTCAGCTTCAGCGCCGCGGCGGCGAGTTCAGCCTTCGCCGAATCGCGCCAGATGATCGCGGCGCAACTCTCGGGCGAGATCACGCTGTAATACGCGTTCTCCAGCATCAGAATCCGGTTGCCGACGCCCATGCCGAGCGCGCCCCCGGAACCGCCTTCTCCAATCACCACAACGATGACCGGCACCCCCAGACGCGACATCTCGCGCAGGTTGTAGGCAATCGCTTCCGCCTGGCCGCGTTCTTCGGCGTCCATTCCTGGGTAGGCGCCCGGCGTATCGATCAGCGTCACAATCGGACGTTGGAACTTGTCAGCCAGCTTCATCAGCCGCATCGCTTTGCGGTAGCCTTCCGGCTTGGGCATGCCGAAGTTGCGGGCCAGCTTCTGCTTAGTGTCACGCCCCTTCTGCTGCCCGATCACCATCACCGGCTTGCCGTCGAGGAAGGCATAGCCTCCCAGAATGGCCTGATCGTCGCCAAAGTGACGATCACCGTGCAACTCAGCGAAATCGGTGAAGATCCGCTGGATGTAATCGGATGCGTGCGGGCGTTTCGGATGACGGGCCAATTGCACCTTCTGGTATGCGGGGTTTGGACCTGCCGGTACTGGCGCGGGCGTACTATCGGGATGAAGCGCGTGGATGCGCGCTGTAATGTCTTTCTCGGACATTCTGTGTCTAGGCTTCGCCTGTTGCCTCAAAGGAGTTCGCTCCGAACAACTTTGCCAACTCGCCTTTGAATTCTCTGTCTGCTCTCACTTTAGAAGCCAGATCTAATGTTAGCGAAAAGTCGCGGCTCTTTTCGAGAACAATGCGAATCCCTGCTGGTCCCGGCTTTCTTTGGATCAGATCATCAAGCGCCTTCGCCCGTTCCGCCTCCTCACCATTCAGCTTGATTTTTAACTGCACCATTGATGGAAGTTTGACACGAGCGTTGTCGAGCGCCACCAGATCCTGGATCGACAAGCGCGGTGGCGCCGCCTCATCCACCAATACTTTTGCCGTAATAATCACCGCCTTGTCTTCTTCGAGGTACTTCGAAAGTCCTTCAAACTTCGAGGCAAACACCATGCAATCCACGGTTCCATGGAGATCTTCCAATTGCATCGCCGCCCACATTTCCTGCTTCTGATTCCGCTTCCGCTGGATCGCGTTTAAAATGCCACAAACCTTCACCTCGACGCCGCGCTCCACACCCACCAGCGTCGCCGTGGTGTGCGTGCCCAGGTCTGTCACCTTGTCGAGGTATTGGTCGAGCGGGTGCCCGGTGACATAAAAGCCGAGCAGTTCTTTCTCTCCAGTCAGCTTCTGCGGGGCCTCCCAATCGGGCACATTCGGTAGCTCTTCTGCGACTTGCTTGTCCGGGCCTCCACCAAACATGTCGCCAAAGAGCCCGGACTGGCCGGAGTTGCGATCCTTCGATGCCCGGATGCCGGTCTCAATCGCCGCATCAAGAATCGCCATCTTCTGCGAACGGGTGCCCTTCAATTCGTCCATCGCGCCGCAACGGATCAGCGATTCGATCACGCGCCGGTTGACCGCCTGCATGTCGACGTTCTCGCAGAACTCATAGAGCGAGTTGAACTTGCCCTTCTCCGCGCGGACCTTGACGATCGCCTCCACCGCATTGGCCCCGACGTTCTTAATCGCACCGAGTCCAAAACGGATCGCATCGCCGCTGGGGGTAAAGTTCAGATCGGAAATGTTGACGCTCGGCGGCAGCACCTGGATCTGCCGTTCGCGGCACTCATTGATGTAGCGCACCACCTTTGCGGTGTTCCCCGTTTCCGAGGTGAGCAGCGCGCTCATGAACTCCACTTTGTAGTTTGCCTTCAGATAGGCGGTGACGTAGGCCAGGTAGGCGTAGGCGGCCGAGTGGCTCTTGTTGAAGCCGTAACCCGCAAACTTCTCCATGTGGTCGAAGACTTTTTCGATCTTCTTCGGATGGAAGCCCTGCTTGAGTGCGCCTTCGAGAAAGCGCTGGCGCTGCGCCACCATCTCCTCGAGCTTCTTCTTCCCCATCGCGCGGCGCAGCAGGTCGGCGTCTCCGAGCGAATAGCCGGCCAGCGTATTCGCCATCTGCATCACCTGCTCCTGGTAGACCATGACGCCGTAGGTCTCCTCCAGGATTGGCTTCATTTCGGCGATTTCGTAGGTCACCGGCTTGCGGCCATGCTTGCGATCGATGAAGTCATCGATCATGTCCATCGGGCCCGGGCGATACAGCGCGTTCAGCGCGATCAGGTCCTCCAGGCGATCGGGCTGGTAGCGAATCAGAATGTCCCGCATGCCGTCGGATTCAAACTGGAAGATGCCCGAGGTTTGCCCGTCGCAGAAAATCTTGTAAGCCGCCTCGTCGGTGAGCGGAATGTCCTCCACCACCAGCGCCTCGTTGCGGTGCTTTTGGATCAGCTTCTGCGTGTCGGCGATGATGGTCAGCGTCGTCAGGCCGAGGAAATCCATCTTCAGCAAGCCGAGCTTTTCGAGACCCACCATGTCGTACTGGGTCACGATTTCGTCCTTGTTCGTGCGGTACAGCGGAACAAGTTCTTTGAGTGGCCGCGGAGAAATGACGACGCCGGCGGCGTGGATGGAGGCGTTGCGGGCCATGCCTTCAAGGCGCACGGCAATGTCGAGCAGTTCTTTCACCTTCGGGTTGGCCCGGGCCATTTCGCCGATATTCGGCTCCATCTCCATGGCCTGCTTCAGCTTGATGTTCAGCGGCTGGGTGGGAATGAGCTTGGTGAGCTTTTCCACGTCGGCATAAGGCATGTCCATGACACGGCCAACGTCCTTGATCGCCGCCCGCGCGCCCAAGGTACCGAAGGTGATGATCTGCGCCACCTGTTCGCGGCCGTACTTCTCGGTGACGTACTTGATCACGTCGCCCCGGCCACGCGTGCAGAAATCGATATCGATATCAGGCATGGAGATGCGTTCGGGGTTGAGGAAGCGCTCAAAGAGCAGGTTGTACTCGAGCGGATCGATATCGGTGATATCCATCGCATAGGCCACCAGCGAACCCGCCGCCGAACCACGGCCCGGCCCGACTGGAATGCCCGTCTCCTTGGCATGGCGAATGAAGTCCCAGACGATCAGGAAGTAGCCGGGGAACTTCATCTGCTGGATGATGCGAATCTCGCGCGTCAGGCGCTCTTCATACACCTCCATCGGGTAGCGCAGCTTACCGGCGCGGAGCAGCATTTCGAGCCGCGCCTTGCGCTTCTCGAAGCCATTGCGGGCCACCCATTCGAAGTAGCTGTCGACCGTCTGGTTCTCCGGCATCTGGAAGACCGGGAAGGGATCGGCAATGGCCGGAAGCTTCAGATGGCAACGCTGGGCGATGTCCCAGGTGGCATCCAGCGCCTTCGGGTAATCGCCAAACAGCTTCTCCATTTCGGCACGCGTTTTGAGATAGAACTCGGGCGTATCGAAACGCATGTGGTTCGGGTCAGACAGCGTGCGGCCGGTCTGGATGCAGAGCATCGCCTCGTGGGCATTGGGGTCGTTGGCCCGCAGGTAGTGGGCGTCGTTAGTGACAACCAGCGGGATGCCGGTCTCGCGGGACAGGCGGCTGACCCCAGGCACGACAATGCGGTCCTGATCGAGACCGTGATCCTGCATCTCCAGATAGAAATTGCCCTTGCCGAACATGTCCTGGTATTCGTTCGCAAAGCGGAGGGCGTCGTCGTACTTGTCCTCGATCAGCATCTCCTGCACGTCGCCGCGCAGGCAGGCCGAAAGACAGATCAGCCCCTTGGTGTGCTGGGCAAGCAAGCCCTTGTCGATGCGCGGCTTCTGGTAGAAGCCATCGATATAGCCGGTGGAAACCAGCGAGATCAGGTTGCGGTAGCCCTCTTCGTTCTCACAGAGCAGCACCAGATGGTGATAGCGATTGCCCGCATTTTTGACCGAAGCCGCCTCGCGGGTGACGTACATCTCGCAACCCAGAATGCCGTTGATGCCTTGGCCTTTTGCCGCGTTGTAGAACTCGAGACCGCCAAAGAGATTGCCATGGTCGGTCATCGCGATCGCCGGGGACTTCTGTTCCGCCACTACCTGCATCATCTGACTGATCTCGCAAGCGCCGTCGAGCAGCGAATAGTCGGTGTGCGTGTGGAGGTGGATAAACGGTGCTTTGTCGCCCATGAGGAACCTCCATTTTACCGGGCGGGTGCCAAAATAAACTCCAGTATGCTCACCGTGATTCTGGTATGCTGGCACGCCGAAGAAGCCGCGCCGCGCATCGCAGGGCTGGAGAAGCTGGGTTGCGAGGTCCGATGGCTGGGCCCGTCGTCCAGCTTTTCGATGAAGAACGCCGGCGCGGACGGGGTGTCGGCGATTGTGATCGACCTCGGCCGCCTGCCCTCCCACGGAGTCTATTGCGCCGAGCACTTTCGCAAGATGAAGCGCTTTCGCAGCACGCCGATTCTCTTTATTTTGGGCGATCCGGCCAAGATGGATGCCATCCGGGCCGCCTATACGCTGGACACCTTCACCACCTGGCCGCGCCTGGCTGGGGCGCTCAAGAAGGCGATCGCCGCCGGAGAAGTGCGTTATGAGCGGCCGCCCAAGGTGGCGCGCCCCGAGCGCAGCCTCGCACAGAAGCTAAACCTGAAGGCCGGCTCACGCGTCTACCTCAAAGATGCCCCGCGCGAGTTCTTTACGGCGCTGCGTGAGCTTCCCGATTCGCTCGAATGGCTCGAAGAACAGGCCGGCTCCAACCAGGCGCTGCTGTTCTTTGACGATCCCGACCAGTTGTATCGCCAGTGGGATCTGCTATCCGAAATCGCGGCCCGCCATAGCTTTTGGCTGGTTTATCGCAAAGGAGTCTTCAAGCTGCCGGAGTTGAACGAGGCGATTCGCGATTCCGGGCTTGCCAGCTTCAAGATTTGCGCCATCAACGCGAATTGGACGGGGATCCAGATCCACCACTCCCGGAAAGAGAGAACATAGAGAGTATGCGAGTCCTGCTGTATTCGGCTCTGGTTTTTGGTTCTACGCTCCAAGCACAGACCCCCACCTGCCCCGACAAGTCCGTTTTGATGCCCGTGACGGTGGAGGTGCGTGAGAGAAATGTTCTCGAGCCGATTCCTGGACTCAACACCAGCCACTTCCTCCTCTCCGGCAAGGGAATTGAGGAGAGAGCCGCCAGTCTCGAGCATCGCTTGCCCGCCGATATCGTTGTGCTGATCGAAGACCGTCCGCGGGGCGGGCTGCTGGCCGGTGCGGCAGCTCTTTTTGTGAAATCGCTGCTGCCCGGCGACCGGGTTGCGGTGATGACCTATGGAGTTTCGACCAAGCGGCAGTTGGCCTTCTCGCAGGATCCGGAAGCGATCCGGCTGGCCATTGAGAAGGGCGCCGACGGCATGCACGTGCAGGTGGCCCGACCGCTCTACGGCGTGGTGGATGCGTTGAAGCTGTTTGGCGACGCGACGCCAGGGCGGCAGCGGGCGATTTTCATGCTGGGCGACGATCTCGACAACGGATCGCAGATCCGCGTCGAACAACTCGCCGCCAACCTGATCGCAGAACGGGTGAGTCTTGATCTGGCGATCGACCCGGCGCCTTCGCGCAAGATTCCCCGCGTCAATCTCCCCACCCCAACCCTCGGCAACGAGGCGCCCGGCCAGAGACCGGCTGTTGTCGGGCAGCAATCCGTTGTCGGCCTGGCAAACAGCAGCGGAGGCGATTCGAACAAGTTCCTCGACGCCCACTATCTCGAGATCATGCGGGAACGCTTGAAGAACCGGGTCACCCTGAACTACTGCGTGCAGAAGAAGCATTCCGGCAAGCTGCCGCGTGTCGAGCTGACGCCCGAGGCCGCGCAGAAATGGCCCGGAGCAGAACTGCGCGCCCCGGGCATTGATCTGAATCGGAACTAAGCTGGGTCGAGCAGCAGTTGCGACTCGCTGGTGAAGCGCCGGAACTCACTGAAGGTCAACGTCGAACGATATTCCTTTGCTTCGATGAGCTGGAAGCGCGGCACCCACAAGCCATCCGCGGTCAAACGCAGCCCGAAGCTGAGCTTCGCCCGTGACGGCAGATTCGCCCGGTTGATCAGACCCACCGAATAGGGCAGCGACAGCCGGCCGTAGAGCAACTGGAACATGGCGTAGCGGGTGTGGCCGTATATCTCGAATTCGGCGCTGAGCCAATGCCCGGTCTCCTGATCAATGGCCAGCTTGCCATGCGCCGTCGCGAGATAGGCCAGGTCGCCCGCATATTCGCCTCCTGGCTTCGTTTCGACCAAAATTGCGTCGCGGCCCTCGATCCGCTTGCGGCCTGTCGTACGAAAACGATGTGCGGCCACCCAGCGGCTAAGCACATCCCGCTCCTCGCGCCATTTCGCCTGCGTCTGACTCGAAGCCGTGCGGAGATGCGCCCGCAGCCGCGTCTGCTCCGCTGCCGCCAGTTCTGCGTTGAGTGGCTGGCCATTCTCGGTGAGCCGCCGCCAATACATGCCGCCCCTGATCAGATTGACCTCATAGCTCTGCGAGATCATGGGTTCATGGATCGACCGGAACACGTCGTTCACCCCAAACACATAGGAGCGCATGCGTTCGAGGTTCGCGTCATCATGCGCAATCGCACGTTGCAGCAACGCCATCGTAGCCGCATCCGCCGCCCAAAGTGGCGCAGTCGCGAGGAAGCCTCTTCGTGTCATGCTGCGTCAAGAATAATATGCCGGAACGTCGATTGAAAGAGCTCCGCGGCATTGGCAAAAGTATGCTGCTCGATTTTGAACTGCTCGGAGTGGCAAACGTAGCCGATCTGGCCCGCCGCGATGGCTTCGTTCTGTACAAAGAGCTGGAAGAGAAGACCGGCAAGCGGCAAGACCCCTGCGTGCTCGACACCTTCCGTTGCGCCATTGCCCAGGCACGCAACCCGCAACTGCCCCGGGAGCAATGCGACTGGTGGTGGTGGAGCCGCGAGCGTCTGGCCGGGCGATGACCAGTCGCCGGAAATTTTTCTTTGCCGCAGCCGGAGCTTCTGCCGTCGCCGCTGCCGATTTTGTCCTGTACGAACCCATTTCGCCGCTGGTAGAAACCAAGCGCGTGCCGGTCTTCGGCGGCCTTGGCAGGCAGCCCGTGCGCCTGGTCCAATTGACCGACCTGCACTTGTCCTGGAGCGTGACACCAGAAATGATCCGTCATGCCTTTGAGCTCGCTCTTGCGGCCCGGCCCGATCTGGTGTGCCTCACCGGCGACTTTGTCACCCGCTTGCGCGGCACCGATGTGAGTTGCTATCCGGAGCTGTTCCGGATGCTCAGCAGCCGCGTGCCAACCTACGCCGTCAAAGGCAATCACGACGGCGGCCGCTGGTACCGGGAGCACATTGGAGAGTCGCAGACGCACCAGCTCGAATCGGCAATCGAGGCGGGCGGCGTGCAGATGCTGCACAACCGCGCGGAACTGCTGCGCATCCATGGCCTCGAGTTCTGGCTGAGCGGTGTTGGAGACCTTTGGAATCAGGAGATCGATGCGGCGCGCACTTGGGCGCCGATCCCGCCACGGGAGATGACAGTGGTCATGGCTCACAACCCCGACTCCAAGGATGTGTTGTCACAGCAGGAATGGAAGCTGATGCTCAGCGGCCACACGCACGGCAGCCAGACTTCGCTGCCCTTTGTGCGGCAGGCCCTTGCGCCCGTCGAGGACAATCGCTTCATTGCCGGGCTGGTGCCCTGGCCGGAGGCGCCGGGCGGCGCGCGCTGGATTCATACGAGCCGAGGCGTCGGCAATCTCTGGGGCGTACGTATCCTCTGCCGGCCAGAGGTTTCTGTCTTGGAGCTGGTCTAGGGGCGCTTCGCGCGCAGCCAGAGCTTGGCAAAATTGTTCAGATTGGTGCGGGTCTTGGGGCCACCGGACAGCCACTCTTCGTGGTGGAAATTACCGAAATTCCCTTCCCCAGCTTCAGGAGTATCAAGATCGCCAAGCGCGATGTTGATACCGACTTCACGGTCGCCGAGACTAGGCGACCAGAAGACGCCGGGCTCCACTTCAACACAAGGGTGCATCGCAATCGACCATTCGATCACATAGCCCTTGCCGCCCCGGCGCACGCGGGTGGCCGCCTGCATCGCACCACTGTCGATCCACTTCGAATAAGTGGCAAAGGCCTTTGGGTCACGGCGCGGTTCACCTTCAAGCAGCCCGCCTTTGCCGACACCGCCCAGACGGCTCTTGGTCAGATTGACCACCATCTGCCAGGAACGCCCACTGCCTTCGACCGACTCATCACCCTTCCATTGGTTCGAGGGGTTCAGCAGAATCTCCATCTCGTCACCAAACCAGGGAAAGGCCGCGCGCGTTGGTTTGCCATCGATGAACTCATGCGCCTGCGGGTTTTCCTTCGGCAGCCAGCGCGGGGTGTCGATGCCGTAGAGAATGTCGTCATCGATATCGAAGGCAAAATACAGGCGTTTGCCATCGTGTTTGACCCAGCCTTGCAGCTTCAGATCCTTCGGGTCTGTGGTGGGGGAAAAGGTGTGGGTCCAATCAAGGACACCGGAAATGGGAGTAGCGTCCGCCCATTCGCCCGGACTGAGGATACCGTCAATTTTGGGAGTTTTGCCAGGAAAGGCGTTGAGGACTTGCGGGGGTTGCCCCACACAGGAGGCTGCGATCAGGAACGAGATTGCGGCAGCAAGTCTCAATTTTTTCCTAACGTTTCTTCTTCGGCGCGGGGGCGGCAGGAGCCGCGTAAGGCATGCCGAGCGCCTTCAGTTCCTGCTTGGCAAGAAAGGCCTGCTCGCTATTCTCTTTCTTCTTGATTAGATTGCGGAACTCGTTCACCGCATCGGTTCTGCGGCCGGCATTCAGAAGAGCTTTTCCCTTCTTCAGTTGCGCATCCGGAGCTTTCGGAAAATCAGGATGCTGCTCAAGAATGGCATCGAAGTATTGGACGGCCTCGTCGAAACGCCCCTGCGTCATGAGCACGTCTCCGAGATTCAATTGTGCGTTCGGGACGTAGGTGGCATCTGGAAAGAACTTCAGATACTGCTGAAACTGCTCAATCGCAAAATCAAGCTGGCCCGCGTTCTTCGCCTGCACCGCATTCGTGTAGAGAGTTTCCGAAGAAATGCCGGGTGGCGGACCGGAAGAACTCGCGGTGGGGGCAGAAGGCGTGGGCGGCGGCGTATTGATGATGCGCACCGCATTGTTCATCTCGACAAGCTGGCCCTGGAGTTTCTTGATCAACTCCGAGAGTTCTGAAACCGACTCTTTGACCAGAGCCAGTTCGGTGGTCATCTGGTCGACCTTCGCGTTCACCCCGGCCACCGGAGCGTTCAACGAAGTCTGCTGCTCGCGCAGCTTGTCGCCTAGCGACTTGTCCAAAATCGCCAAAGAGGTTGTGGACTTGTTTGCCGTATCGAGCGATTGCTGTACGAGCACACTCAAGCCGGCAAATTTTTCGTCCATCGCGCTCTTCATGCTTCGAACGTCGTTCTGCAGGAGAGCCAGGTCGCGTTGGATTTCAAGGATCTTATCCTTTTGAGCCAACACTGGCACGGCCAAAGCCGTCAGAAGAACGGGAAGCGTAAAAAGCGCGATGGAACGCATAGTAAAAACCTCTGGACTGTTTAGTTGGCGCTGAAGTGAGCGCGGCGATTCTTCTGGTAGCAACTTTCGTTGGCTTCCGAGCAGGCCGGCTTTTCATTCCCGTAGCTGATGACCTTCAACTTATCGCCGGGGACGCCCAGATTCACCAGGTAGTCTTTTACCGACGAGGAGCGGCGGTCGCCCAAGCCCAGGTTGTATTCTGCCGAGCCACGCTCGTCGCAGTGACCCTCGATCGTAACGATGCCATCCGGATGCGCCGCGAAGATCTGCCGCAGAGCTTCTGCATTCTTCGTCAACTGGCCACGACCATCTTCACGAACATCGCTCTTATCGTAGTCGAAGTAGATATCGGAGAGAAGACTCCCCACCATCTCCGTCAGGGAGCGGCTGGAACTGGCAGGCGGAGCCGGACGGTCGGCAGGAGGCGCAGAGCTGACATTCAGCGTGACGCTCCGCTCGGTGGTGCCACCAGGGCCAGAAGCGCTAAGACGATAGGTGGTGGTGGACGACGGGCTCACCGAGCGGTTGCCAGAGGCCTGCACCGTACCGACACCAGCAGAGATGCTGACGGAATCGGCATTTTCAACAGCCCAGCGCAACGTCGCGCTCTGTCCAGCAGTGATCGAGGTCGGCTCGACACTAAAGGAACGAATGCTTGGGGCAGGTTTTGCCTCCGGGGGGGGCGCCGGGGTCGTAACGGGCGTTGGCGTAGAAACGGTCGGCTTCGTTTTGCAGCCAACAGCAAAGATCGAAAGGGTGAGCGCTAGGATTCCTACGCTAAATCTGGTTCGCAACATGGTCAGAGAGTCCTCCAAAGTTCAACAGCAGCAATTGAAACTTCTTAATGGGTCCAAACGGGCATTTCGTTGCGACCGGCCGAAGTGAGTTGCCTCACCTGCGTACCATCCGCAAGCATTGTCCAAATTTGTGGGCTGCCGCTTCTGTTTGAACAAAACACAATGTGCACGCCGTCCGGAGCCCACACTGGGTTCGTATTCCGACCTGCACCGTGCGTCAACTGTGTCAGTTCGCGCTTGGCGACATCCATCATGAAGATATTAAAATTTCCGGGCTCGAAGCCACGGTTCCAACTGAAAGCAATAATTTTTCCGAGTGGGTTCCACGACGGGTTCGCCGCTTGGCCCGACCCGTCGGTCAAGCGCTCAATATTCGCGCCATCAATATTCATTCTATAGACTTGTCCCGGCCCGGATCTACCTGAAACGAAAACTACTTCCGAAGAATTTTTCGGATTGATCTTCGGTTCGGTCTCGACAGCCCTCGCCGTCGTGATCCGGTTGAGCCCAGAACCATCCGGATTGGCACTAAAAATGTTCTGATAGCCACCACCGATCTTTGTCGCCAAAAGAATTAATTTTCCATCAGGAGAGAATTCTGGCGACGCCACAATACTCGAGATCGGATTCATAAATGTTAACCTACGCGAGCCCTCCGCGGTCATCATTGTGATCCCGGGATTGCCTTGCAGGTAGCTGGTGAAGGCAAGTTTTGAATTGTCGGCACTCAATGCAGGCGTTGTACAGATGCTGTTATAGCGGGTGACCTGCTTTTGTCCGGTCCCGTCATAGTCCATTGACCAGATCTCTTTAGCGCCGGTTCGATTGGAGACAAAATAAATCTTTGAGCCGGCCAGCGATTTCGCGCCGAACCTGGCCAGGATGTCAGCCGCAAATTCGCGGGCAATCTTCTTGGTCCCGGCCTCGTCGATCGAACCGAAGTACAGCTTCCCGAACATCTGGGCGTTGGTGAGATCGCGCTGGGTGACGTCGTAAAGCCAGCCAAAGAGCACCAGCTGACCGTTCTGGATTGCGGTGTAGCCGATTGCGACATAGTTCGCATTGGTCGGATTTCCCGTCCAGTCGCTGAACCAGGGTCCGGCACTGCGGCCGCCGATGGGCTCTTTCCAATCCTGAGGTTGCTGCGGAACGGCCAGCGGATAGAAGCTGCGGGGGGCAATCTTGAAGATGGCAGCCCCATTGATTTCGTCGAACAGAGTCTGGTTCCACAATTGCATCCAGGGCTCAGCAGCCCCGTTGCCCCGAAAGTTGGGGAGAGCAATCACAGGCTGAGAACTCCCCGTGATCTTCACGAGAATATCTGTCGCCTGGCCACGCAGCGCGGGAGCGAGACAAGTTAGAAGTGCTGTTCGTCTTTTCATCGTTTCAACTCAAACCAAAACTCTATGTTCGCAATGTTGCGTTCAAAACCGGTAGGCAAAGGCGGCAAAGGGTTTGCATCCAAAACAGCCCTTTGTGCCGAGAGATCAACGCCATAAACCCCAGACGTCTGTGCGATCTTGACTGCCGAGACCGTACCATCCCGCGCAATGCTGAAGGTGACAATACAGGGCTTGGAATTCCGGATGCGGGGATCGACATCATCGGTGTGCCATTTCTGCGACACACGTTCCCGGATCAATTTCTCATACCAGCCAAAGCGATTGCCGAAGGGCGAACTGCTGCTCGTCCCCACCCCACCCGAACCCTGCACCCCAATCATCGGGGAAACCGCAGCCTGCCCCAGATTGGAAGGCACCTGGTTGGGCACCACCGGATCTTCCCGATACTTCTGCGTGGAGGCAATCTGCTCCTGTTTTGATTTTTTCTCCTTCAGTTTTTCCTTTTTCTTGATTGGAATCGCGTCAGGCTGTTCTGGTTTCGGCGAAGATTTCGGCTGCGGCTTGACCGGCGTCGGAATCTGGGTGTCCGTATCGTTAGCAACCTTATTGACGCGGCCGTCCCGGCGGGGAATCGGAATCTGCGAGACCGAACTGATGCCGGCGCTCGCGCCGAGCGAATCCTTCTCCCCAAAATGATCCCGCTCCTGATGCATCCACCATTCGTACCCCACGAGTGCGGCAATAACACCGACATGGAGCAGCAGGGAATTCCGAAACCCGTGCGGACTAGCGGCGGTTGGAACGGCTGTCATCAGTCTGCGTCACCATCCGGACGCCGATCTTAGCGTCGGTCAGTTCAGAAACAACTTTGGCGATGGGGTCCCACGGCGTGGCTTTGTCGGCGCGGATATAGACGACATTCTCTTTTACCTTCTTGTTCGCCTTGATGATTTCCGAGAGCTCGTTGAAGTTCACCGGCTTCTCGTTGAAGTAGAGCTCGCCAGTTTTGGTGATATTCACCACATTGAGGTCCTGCGCTGAGGCCCGCTCGGTGCTTACCTTGGGCACTTCGATCTCCAGGCCAAACTGCATCGCCTGTGCCGTCAGCATAAAAATGATCAACAGAACAAGAACCACGTCGACGAGCGGAACGACGTTCATCTCAGAGAGAGTCGAGCCGCCATAGCGGCGCCCTCGCCGTCCCCCGCCCCCCGAATTGTCGATTGAAAAACCCATACTGCCCTAGCCCTCGAAGGTGCGTTCCACCAGATTCAGGAATTCGAGACCGAAGTCTTCCATCCGCGCGCCCATGTCCTTGATGAGACTCCCCAAATAGTTGTAGGCAATCGCAGCAGGAATCGCGGCGGCAAGACCGGCGCCGGTGGCAATCAGCGCATCCGCAATGCCCGGGCCTACAGTACGCAAACTCACAGAAGCGGACATCGACAAGGCCTCAAAGGCATCGATGATGCCCCAGACCGTACCAAAGAGTCCGATGAAGGGGGTGACAGAGGCAATCGTCGCCAGCCAGGTCATGCTCCGCTCCAGTTTCTGGATCTCTTCGCTGATTCCTAATTGCAGATTGCGTTCAATCATGAGCTTGTTCCTGATTTGACCCCGATTCCGGGCCTGCCGTTCCACTTCGGCGTAACCAAAGTCAAAAACGGCAACCAGGGGCGCCTGCGCATTCTGTTCTGCAATCAACGCAATCGCATCGAGTGCATTGGCCTTGCGAAAGGCCCGCAGGAACTTTCGATTGGCGTCCGCCGCCTTGCGCAGCACCCCCCATTTGGCGAAGATGATCGACCAACTGAGAAGGGAGGCTCCGATCAAAATGAGCAGCACCGCAAACGGGATCGGCTTAGATGGGTTGAATAACTCGCTCAGTTTGAGCTGAAGGAGAAAGGCAATCAGTATCAAACTACATTATGAACGCGCAAGGTGCCGCACTGCCAGTAAAATCAAGCTGATGCTCGTCGAATTGCTGGTCGAGAATTTTGCGGTCGCTGATCGTGTGCGGATTCGCTTACACGCTGGCCTGAATGTTCTATCTGGGGAAACAGGCAGTGGAAAGAGCCTGCTCGTCGATTCACTCGGGCTTCTCTTTGGAGGCCGCGCCAGCACCGAGGTGATCCGCAGCGGGGCCGACCGGGCCCGGATTGCCGGCATTTTCGAGGCTCCCAAGAAGAAAGCGCTGTCGGCGCTCCTTGATGAAGCCGGTATTGAACTCGAAGACGGCGAATTACTCATCGAGCGCGAGATCCTCGCCAACGGGAAGAGCCGCGCCTTCATCGGATCAAAGCCTGTCTCCGCCAGCTTTCTGAAGCAGCTCCAGCCCTGGCTGGGTGATATCCATGGCCAGCACGACCAGCAACGGCTCTTCAACATGATCGAGCAGCGGCTGATGCTGGACGAGTATGCCGGTAATGAGACGCTGCTGGAGCGCATTGCCACGCTCTTCACCGCATTGCGCGCCGCCGAAAGCGAACTCGCGCAGATCGATGCCCGCGAACAGGAATTGCTCCGGCAACGCG
This sequence comes from Bryobacter aggregatus MPL3, assembly GCF_000702445.1. Lineage (NCBI taxonomy): Bacteria > Pseudomonadati > Acidobacteriota > Terriglobia > Bryobacterales > Bryobacteraceae > Bryobacter > Bryobacter aggregatus. The sequence continues at coordinate 2,119,353 of NZ_JNIF01000003.1, read as the reverse complement.
ATATCTGGTCCTTCCAGAAAACCGAGATCGAATCCGCCAATCTCAAGCCAGGCGAAGACACGGGACTGGATCAGGAGTTGCGGATCCTCGCCAATGTCGTCAAGTTGAAGGAACAAGCGGGCGGCGCGTATGAGGCGCTGCAAGAAGGGCCAGAGTCGGCGATGTCGATGCTGATTGTCGCCACCAAGCGGATTGCTGAACTGAAGCGGATTGACGAAAATCTGCACAGTGTCCTCGAGAACCTTCGCACGGCGGAAGCCTCGATCGATGAAGCATCTCGCGAACTAAGCAGCTATGTGGAGAATCTCGAAGCCGACCCGGGCCGGCTTGCTTTTGTCGAGGCGCGCATCGCCGAGATCGACAAGCTGCGGCGCAAGTATGGAAGCAGCGTCGAGGAAATTCTCTCGTTCTATGCAAAGGTCAGTGCGGATCTGGCCCTCATTGAAGGCGCCGATGAACGGCGGGATCATCTCCGCAGCGAGATCAAGAAGTTGCAGATAGCTTATGGCACGGCGGCCGCCGAGTTGACAGTCCGCCGCCGCAAAGCAGCCGAGAAGCTGGAGAAGAAGGTCGAAGGCGAGCTGAAAGATCTGAATATGGAGCGCAGCCGCTTTGTGATCGCGGTGCAGGAAAGCAGTTGGAGCGCGACGGGAGCGGACGAGGTCGCCTTCCTGATCTCCACCAATCTCGGTGAAGAACCGAAGCCACTGGAGAAGGTGGCGAGCGGCGGCGAACTTTCGCGTCTGGCGCTGGCGCTAAAAGTCTCACTGGCCGCAAGCGGGCAGCGCACGATGGTGTTCGACGAGGTGGATGCTGGGATTGGGGGCAGCGCAGCCGAACAAGTGGGCAAGAAATTGAAAGCGCTGGCAGCGTCCAATCAACTGCTTTGCGTCACCCATTTGGCGCAAATTGCGGCTTTTGCAGATCATCACTTTCTGGTGGAGAAGAGAGAAGCCAAAGGCCGGACGCATAGCGTCATCGAAGAACTGGAAGGACCGGCCCGCGTGAAAGAAATCGCCCGCATGATTGGCGGCCAGCGCCTGACCGATGAGGCCGTACGCTATGCCGACCAGCTACTTCAGATGGGCGCAACAGCCTGAAGATTTTGTTTTTTATTCCACATCCAAAAGATTGTACGCCTACGTTCCTTGGGGTGAACTGGCGGTAACGCCCATCCCACACAGGACCTCATAAGCGTATGAACTCGAACCCCCTTCTTGAAAGTGTCATCGAACAGGCGCCGGATCGACGTAGATTCATGACAAAGATTAGCGCGTACACAGCCATGCTGAGCGCCTCTGCGGCGATCTCAACGCAATCGGTCGAAGCACAGACCGCGACCATTACAGACGTCGATATTCTGCAGTTTGCCTTGAACCTGGAATATCTCGAAGCTGAGTTCTATACTTATGCGGCGTCGGGCAGAGGCATTGTTGCCCACGGCATTGGAGTTGATGGCGATGGCACCGAGGGGGTGACCACCGGCGGAGATAGAGTCAATTTCAACAGCAATGTCCTCCCCTTGCAACGGATTGTGGAAGAACTTGCCTTTGACGAACGCGCTCATGTCACCTTGCTTCGCGGCGCCCTGACAGCAGCAGGCGTGAAGCCGGTGGCGAAACCCGCACTGAATCTGGGGGGACTTGGCTTCGGATTTGGTGGCCAGGCGGACTTCTTCACGGTTGCCCGGATTCTCGAAGACATTGGCGTAACGGCTTACGGTGGCGCAGCGCCCCTGATTTCAAACAAGGACTATCTGGGCGTGGCAGCACGCATTCTCGCCGTAGAGGCCTTCCATTCGGGCAACATCCGGCTGGTGATCGCCGAGAATCGCTATAACAGCGTGAAGGTCGACGGTGTCGATATTGTGCCGCCTCCAACGGGAACCCGCTACTTTGCCACCGATGACAATGCGCTATCCGCTGTGCGGACTCCGGCGCAGGTACTGTACCTGGCCTACGGTATGAAGGCGAATGCGACCAGCGGAGGCTTTTATCCAGCGGGATTCAACGGAAAGTTAGCAACTTCAGGCACCGCTGCCTAGCCTCGGTACGTTATAATCGTGGGCGGTGAGGTGCGAGAGTGGTTGAATCGAGCAGTCTCGAAAACTGCCGTACCTTCACGGGTACCGTGGGTTCGAATCCCACCCTCACCGCCAGTTCTTATCCCCGAACACAATTCAGGCGCCCAGTCTCTGGGCGCCTGATCCGTTTTTAGACTTTCAAGAGTTACCTAGAAGGTAATCCGAGCGCTCACCTGTCCTGTCCGGCTTCCACCAAAGTCCGAATCGCGAGCCGCGGTAATCTTGCCGAAGCTGCTGCTGGTGACATTCAGATTCGGATCGGCCAGATTCGTGTGGTTCAGAACGTTCGTAAACGACCCTTCCAGACGGATGTTGATCCGCTCCGTAAGAAAGAATGCCTTACTGAGACCCGTATTCAGGTTGACGGTTCCCGGTCCGCGAATGACGCCCACTCCGGCATTGCCAAAGCGGCCGATCGGCGCCAGGTCAGAAGATGGATTCACGCCAATCGTGCACGGTTTGCCAATCGACCAGACGGCGGTGCCCGGGCAAGCAAAGGCCGTTGGATCGGCCCACATGTCGCGAGTGGGATTGCTGAGATTCCCGTCCTTCACACGATCGGGATGTCCGCCCGTCTTGCCCGTACCCGACGGATCGCCGGTGCTGAAGGTGGGCGACATCATCGCACCACTCTGCAGGAGCAACGACGAACTCAGACGCCAGCCGCCGAACACACCATCGACCAGACGGTTCACGTGACTGCCAAACTGACGTCCCCGGCCAAAGGGCAGCGCATAAGTCCCAGTCGTAATCCAGCGATGCCGGCGCGGGCCGTACATCGGACCGTATTCGGATCGGCGGTTGTAAAGGTCAGCCGAGCGGCTCGTTGTTTCGCCAGCCAGCCCTGTGGGAGACGGCCCGTTGTTATCGGCCATGCTGTTCGCCCAGGTGTAGGTGCTGTCAAACTGCGCGCCAGCCAGGAGACGGCGCGTCACCTGTACCTGTGCCGCGTTGTAGAAGGCGTTGCCTCCGGTTGCCCGCGTATTCACCGTGCCCCAGTTCGGGAACGGACGGCGGCTCAAGGGCTGCGCCCGATAGAACTCCTTCGAATAGTAGGACTGGTTCAGGTTCGGAGACCAGACCAGATCCAAGGTGCGCATCCCGATATAGGACAGACGCAAGCCGGTGGAGAAACCGAGGTCGCGATCAAAGGAGAGATTCCACTGCTGGGAGTAGGGATCCTTGAAGTTGATCGAATTTGCAGTGCCAAAGTAGGCATTGCCGAAACTGTCGGCAACGACGCCGTCACCACCCGCGCTGATATTGGGCCAGGCGAAAGTGGGATTACCTTTCGCATCGGGATTAGTGAAGTTGCGTGCGTCCGATTGCAGGGTGCCGGTGAGCGAATAGAAAACGTTACCGAGAACCGTCACGTTGTAGACGCCGTAGCCGCCGCGGATGACGGTCTTGTCGCCAGCAAAGGGCCGATAGGCAAAACCGAAGCGAGGCAGGAAGCGTAGCTTGGGAACAAAGCGAAGCCCTTCGGGGATTCCAGCCTGTTGCGCGGAGAGCACCGGCGTGCAAGGCGCACCATTGGCCGAAGGCCCTTCCCGGCTCCCCAGCTTGGGGCAGGCATTGAAGGAAAGCAGATAGCCGGGTGCGAGATTGGCCTCGGCCCCAGTGGGATAGATGACCGCGCCGGACTTGGCAACGCTGGGATCAAAGTTGCCGATGTTCCCTCCGCTGTCCTTGTAAGAAGGATGATACTCATAGCGCAAACCCAACTCGAGAGTCAGCTTATTGGTCACTCGCCAACTGTCCTGCGCAAAGAAGGCGTAGTGCGTCGTGTTCCCATCGTTGTCGTTCTTCACCTTCGCATAGGCGCTGGTGACGGGGAGGCCAAGGAGGAAGTCAGCCATGCCCGAGCGAGAGAAGGAACCATCGAAGTTAAAGTTTCCGTAGTTATCGCCAGACAGGAAGCCCAGTGCCGAACCCGCTCTCATCTTGCGGATGTCCAGACCATACTTCATCGTATGGCGGCCCTTGGTCCAGGTCAGATTGTTGTTGACCTGATAGGTATGCGCCTTGCCAAAACCATCGGCGCGATCGACGTCGAGAGACTGGATGTTGTTGATGTCCAGATGGGACAGACCGTTGAAAGGGAAGGTGTTGCCCAGACCTTGCAAGCCCAGGCCGTTGGTGAAAGCCCGTCCATCGAGAGGCATTGCGTTGGAATTGTCAAAGCGAGTGAAACCAAAACGAAACTCGTTCAGCACCGTCGGACTGATCGTGTAGTTGTGCGACACCACAAGCATCTTGCTGTTCTCAGACCGGGTTCCTGAGGGTACCGACAGCGTCTTCGGCGTTTTGGTCAAAGTATCGAGCCAGGTCCAACGTGCAAAGATCGATTGCTTTGCGGTCAGGTAGTGATCCCCACGAGCATCGTATTGGTTGGAGTTGTATCCGCTGTCGCGATTGTCTATGTAGTTTGCATCATGAGAGACGGTGAGATCGCCAGCATTCGGGAGGGGATAGAGCGTCAGAAACTTCTGGGCCACGGAACTGATGCGTGTGGCAGGAACCAGATTCCCGGCAAAGGGCTGCCCGGTGAGCGGATCGCGAACGATAACGCCCTCTTTGCTGAAATCCCCGGCGCGCATCAAAGCAGTGGGCACGCGGTTCTGAATCGTCTGACCTCTGGGGAAGGTGAAGCGCTCAAAGTCGGCAAAGAAGAATGTTTTGTTCCGGCCGTTATACAGTTTGGGGATCATCACCGGACCGCCGATGCTGCCACCCACGTCGTTTGCCACCTTTTGCGGTTTGACCAGCGCGCCGTAGCGTGTCGCATCGAGTGCGCGGTTCTGGTGATACCAGAATCCGGCGCCATGAAACTCGTTGGTGCCGCTTTTCGAGATGGTCGTCACATCGCCCGATTGGCCATACTCGGCCGTGTTCCCCACCGCCTGCACGCGGATTTCAGCAATCGCTTCGACCGAGGTGAAGGATTTCCGCAAAGGCCCATTCCCACCCACGTCGACGGTAGAAATGCCGTCGACCGAATACTGGGTCTGCGACGGGAGACTGCCCTGGATCATGAAGTTGCCGCTATTGTCGGGCTGGACGCCTGGCAATAGAGCAATCAGATTGTAAGGGCTGGTGTCGTTTGCCGCGCGAACGTTGCCGGGCATCGCAAGCAGCTTGTCGGAATTGAAGCTTGAGGAGATGGTCTGCGTGTCGGTTGTGATCACGCCAGCGGAGGATTCCACCGTCACAACGTCGGCGCTCTTGCCAATCTGCATCGCAATATCGACGCGAAGCGACTGGCGGGCGACCAGCAGCAGTCCGGTGGTGCTGAAACTTTGAAAACCGCCCATCGTCGCAGCAACGCTATAGTGGCCCGGCTTGATGTTGACTGCCTGGTAGTTGCCGTTCTCGTCGGTAGTGAGTTCCCGCGTTGTATTTTCGTCGGTGTTTGTGATCCGGACTGCCGCCTTTGGGATCACCGCGTTTGAGCCATCGGTGACCGTTCCCAAAATGGTGCCGAATGTGGATTGCCCCGGCAGTTGCGTGGCAAAGGCCAAGCAACTGGTAAGAGCCACCGTTCTCCAGAGAAGATTTCTGATCGACATTCCGCTTCCTCCAATGAAACTTCTGCCTCTCCATGAGCGAGGCATCTCAACGAGTGTAAGTGAGTTTTTTTAGAACTGTTAGTGGCTGAACCGTTAAGAATTGCCAACCTTTATTAAAGTCAATCACTTCGGCGGCGAGGACGAATCAACTGTAACTGATACGTCACGAATGGTTCACCTTTTTCAAACATCATAAGATTTTGTATGGTTTCATTTGTTTGTAAGATGCAGCTGCTAAGACGGTCCGTTGAAGCGTCGAGATCCAGCGCGAGGAGGATTCATTGCGCTTGCGTCATGTGACAAAAGCACCGTTTCTGCGTCATTTTTTCGCCTTCTAAGCGATTGGAAGCAATGGAGTTGAGTGCTCGGTAGGTTCGTTCCTTCGTTTTTGCTGTTTGTACGCTATTTCTGCTTCGTTGCGCTGGAGGGAGAAGGTGCGCTGCAAGTCATGGGCGAAGCGGGGTTCGGGTCTCGGCTTCGATTTTTTTGAAGGTACGGACATTGAGATCGACGATGGACTGCCCGGCTTGGGGCGACAACCTGTTCGATGGCTTTGTCCATCCGCTGGTTGAGGAGTTCGAATTTGGTGGCGGATCCCGGTGGATGCCGACGATGAGGTAGCTGGCAAAGAAGACCTCGGCATTTTCGGTACCAATGAAGTAGTTGTGGGAGTCAGCTCCGTGGCGGAGGGCATTGAGAGAGGAGCCGAACTGGCCCTCGCTGCTTCTGGGCTTCGGTTGGCATGGCGAAAACCTCTGGAGGAATTGAAAAAGCCCGAGACTTGGAACCTCAGGCTTTCGGGAAGGACACAATTACTCCTTCGGGAATATAGAAACAGGTGGTTTTGGATGGGAAACACGAAAGCTAACCTAAGATATTGATACTTAGGAACAAATAATTTTTGGAAAGCGAGGACTATCTTGACGCGAGACGATCGGATAGTGGGGCCAGTTATGGGAGTGGAGTTCTATACCTTGGCTTGTGAGACGCCGCGAGGCACCTGTATGTTGTCCGCGAGTCTGGCAAAGAGGGCGGAGTTGCCTGCTATTTGGGGCGGAAATGCGAAGTCCTTGATGCGGGCTGTCGCCCTTTCGGTGCCCTTTCCGACGGCGGCAGTCGAGTCTGGCCATGGTTAGACGGCAATCTGGATCACCGCCTAACCATAGACCCCTAACACCGTGGACCTCTTAAGGCCGTGGAGTTACGAACTTCTCAAATTTCAAGGCTTTCGACCTCGACCAGTGGACGGCACCGGCCGCATTGGTGATCATCAGTGTACCCTCAGGCGAAATGATGATCTTCGCTTTCGGATCTTGATTCGGCGTTGATTGCCACGTTACGCCATACCCTATCTGCCACAACTTGCAACATGCCGTTGACGAACCGGACCTGGAAGTGAGAAGAGGCTTGGTATGCGCCGTCGCCACACATCAGTGACGGGCAAGATTCTGTCCTTCTTTCTTCTTCACGCAGAGACCATCTTGAGCGTACTAGTCTCCTGAGTCATTGATTTCTAGCAGAAGTGTTCGGTTGATGGGCGGCAAGGGTGGTTGAAGCAAAGCGGGCGATGGACTCAAGAATTTGAGAGGCAGATTTGGTCCAGAGGAATGGTTTGGGTTGCTCGTTGTGCACGGCAATGAACTTCCGAATAGCGTCCTCTAGTTCCGAGACGCTTCGATGAGAGCCACGCTTGATTTGCCGTTGTGTCAACAACGCAAACCAGCGTTCGACTTGGTTCAACCAAGAGGCATGTGTGGGAGTAAAGTGCAGATGATACCGGGGCCTCTTTTGGAGCCACTGTCGAACCTTGGCGGTCTTGTGCGTTCCGTAGTTATCCAGCACCAGATGGACATCCAGGTCGGCAGGGGCGGCCGCATCGATTTTTTTCAAGAAATCGAGGAACTCTACAGAGCGATGACGGCGATAGCATTTGCCCAATACCCGGCCGGTGGCGATATCCAGAGCCGCAAACAGACTGGTCACTCCATGTCGTTGATAGTCGTGCGTGCGGCGCTCAAGTTGACCGCTTCGTAGCGGCAACACGGGTTGGTTCCGGCTTAGCGCCTGGATCTGACTTTTCTCATCCACGCACAGCACCAACGCATGATGCGGGGGCGACAGATAGAGCCCAATAATGTCCCGCACTTTGTCAACCAGCAACGGATCGTTCGACAACTGGAAGGTTTCGCTTCGATGTGGCTTCAGACCAAAGGCACGCCAGATGCGGCTGATGGTGGATTGACTCAGTCCTGTTCTCGTCGCCAGCATTCGGCTGGACCAATGGGTTGCTCCCTTGGGGGCCTTCTCCAGTGTGAGCCGGACGACCTGCTCAATCTTGTCGTCGCCGATTTCTCGTGGCGCCCCGGGCCGAGGCTCATCTCCCAAAGTTGAGATCCCGCCCACAATGAAACGATTACGCCAGAATCCAACAGTAAACCCAGTTGTCCTCAGCTTCGCCGCAACTGCGGCGTTACTCAATCCGCCGTCGCATTCCAGGATGATTCGTGCCCGAAACGCTGTTGCTCGGGACTTTCTTGGCTGCCGCACCAACCGTTCCAACTCTTCCCGTTGCTGCTCGGTTACCACCAACTCCTGCTTCTTGGGTCGTCCTCGCTTCGCTTCCATGCTTCAACCATAGAACAAGCGGTTATATTATGCCAGCCACTTAGGACTCAGGAGACTAGAAGCCATCTCATAAACCAAGACAGCAATATTCGATAATGTTGTGGAAAGATGAATTCGGCACGCGAACTCAGCGATGCCCAGTGGGCAATCTTAGATCCATTGATACCGGAGCCTCCCCGTCGCAAGGATGGCCTTGGCCGGCCGTGGCGTGCTCGACGGGAAGTACTGGGTGGGATTCTCTATATCTTGCGCACCGGAGCAGCCTGGGCCGATCTGCCCGAGAGGTATCCACCTTACCAGACCTGCCACCGCAGATTCCAGCAATGGGTCAAGTCTGGGGTGATGAGAGGCATACTGGAAGCGTTAGCCGAAGACCTTCGCACTCGAGGTGGATTCGATGTCCGGGAGGCCTTCATCGACGGAAGCTTTGCTTCCGCTAAAAAAGGGGGCCTGGAGTCGAAAAAACCAAGCGGGGCAAGGGGACCAAGATCATGGCAGTGGCAGACAGCAACGGTCTTCCTATCGCCGTTTGCACGGAAAGTGCTACTCCACATGAAGTGATTTTGGTCCAGAAAACTCTGGCCGAAATCTTCGTCGCTGAACCCATACAACGGCTGATTGGTGACAAAGCTTATGACTCTGAAAAACTGGATCACGAGCTTGCCGAAACCGGAGTCGAGATGATTGCGCCACACCGGCGCACTTGCAAGGCTCGTACGCAGGATGGCCGGTCTCTTCGTTGCTATCGACGCCGCTGGAAAGTCGAACGGCTCTTTGCCTGGCTTCAGAACTTCCGCCGCCTCGTCACTCGCTACGAATACTCTCTCGATAACTTCACAGGTATGCTTCACCTTGCCTGCTCTATGATCATTCTTCGCTGTTTATGAGATGAGCTCTACTCTACGCCGTAACCGTCTTGTGCGATGGGCACCATCCAGTGTCGTCAGTGATCGCCAACGTGCCCTCCAGCGAAATAAAGATCTTCGCTTTCGGATCTTAGTTGTGAAACGGCGGCAGCGGCAATTGCCAAATCACTTTGCCCGCACCATCCAGGGCCTGTAATGACCCCTGCGCGTACTCATATAAGTGGACCTTGCTTCATCGCTGACACACCAGCGATGGGTAAGACTCTGACGGTCCTTCCTCTTCAGGCAGAGATTGTAGTCCTGCTGGAAGATGAGGAGGTGACCGTTCATACTCACGGCATATGCATCAAGCGAGCCTGGGAGTGTCTGCTTCAAGTCCATGTTATTGAGAAGAATTGTCCCCTGATAATTTTTAAGATTGTAATAGCGTGGATCATAGTCTTGTGCAACCAGCGAAGATCATCACTCTCGCCGCTGGTAACAGTCCTCCTGTCGCCGTTGCTGTCGACAGCACTTCGCTGGCCGGGTGTCAGCTTGTGGAAGACGTTCTGGCCGGAAGCTTCCTCAACGAAGTGCCCAAGCGACTCATCGGAAACAAAGCCTACAACTCGAACAAGCTCGACGAAACGCTTGCCGAAGAGTACGGCATCGAAATGATCGCGCCGAACCGGGGCAAGACTCAAGATGGGCGCCCACTGCGCCGTTACCGCCGCTGGCGCGCCGAGTAGCCCTTCGCCTGGCTTCATCACTTTCGCCGCCTCGTGACTCGCTGGGAATATCGCGTCGAAAACTTCCTCATCTTCGTTCGTCTCGGCTGCCTACAACTCTTACTTAGATATTGATGAGATCATTTCTAGCCTCATCGAAATTATCACGATCACGCCAGTAGGCTGGCTGGCGCGACGCGTATCGTTGTTCACCGAATTCATGATTTGAACGTTCACCATGGTACTTGTGACATGTACCCGTAGTGCACAGCACGTTATAAGCGATGGAAAATCATTAGCACTTATGTGGGACTAAGGAAGGAAAAATATTTTGGCCGTTTTGAGCACTGCTAAGTGACTTCCATATTATACTATCTTGATGAACTTTAATTTCAGCCTCCTGGGGCGTTGTTTGTCTTTCGGAAGGGTTTCGCTGTTTCTTGCAATCCTAGGTGCGAGCGTCCAGGCTCAGACGGCTGAAGATCCATTCGCTGCTCCCCAATCGCCTGGATTCGTCGCCCTCATGCGCAGCGATAAGAAGTATTTCTCGCCATCCGGCAAGCACTACCTGCGGTTCCAGCCGGATGGCAACTTTTTAGTTGCCACAGCCGGAAACCAATATCTGTGGGGAATCGACCGTCTCACGAGCAATTACGGCCGCTCCTATGATGTGCTCCTGGGCGGCGGGAACATCGTAATCAAAGACAATAGGCGTTTCACAGTCTGGCAGGCGCTGGACCGCGTCGTCGACCCGAGCGCGCGGCCTGTTTTGACGCCGGAGGGCGTACTGCAATTGGTCAGCGCCGCCGGGGCCATTACCTGGGCGAGCGATGGAAAACTCGGCGCCACAACGGCGCCCGCAAATGGCGCCAATCAGAATGGCGCTGCAAGCGTCCCGGCGCAGACGGCTCAAGATCCATTCGTTGTTTCCCAATCGCCGGCAGGCGTCGTCCTCGCGCGCAGCGATAGGAAGTATCTCTCGCCATCCGGCAGGCACTACCTGCGATTCCAGCCGGACGGTAACTTTTTAGTGGCCACAACCGGGAACCAATATCTGTGGGGAATCGACCGTCTCACGAGCAATTACGGCCGCTCCGCTTCGGCGACCCTGGGCGGCGGGAATATTGTGATCCGCGACGCAAGGAATTTGGTCATCTGGCAGGCGCTCGACCGCGTCGCCGACCCGAGCGCGCGGCCCGTTTTGACGCCGGAGGGCGTATTGCAATTGGTCACCCCCACTGGATCTGTTACCTGGGCAAGCGACGGAAAACTCGCCGCAGCAGCCCCAGCAGTTGCTCCCGCGAATGCCGCCAATCCGAACGCCTCTGCGAACGTCCCGGCTGGCACCCTCCCGTTTGCCACCAAGCTACCCATGGCCGCTGGAACGTCGCTCAAGCGGGGTTTCAAGTACTCCTCGCCGTCGGGCCAGCACCAGCTCTTCTTCGCCGACGACGGCAACGTGGTCCTTACCGGAGACAACGGCAGCTATATGTGGGGTTTCGATCAGGTAGCGAAAGATCTCCGCCGCATCGACCGTGTCGAGCTGCGCACCGACGGCTCATTTGCGGCCTATGACGCCAAGGGCGCCGCTGTGTGGACCGCACCCGTGAAGCGCCGTGACCCATCCGCCCAACTGACGGTGAGTTTCGATGGCGCTCTGCGGCTCGTCACCCCTGGCGGCGAAGTGCTGTGGGCCAGCGACAACAACCTTTCCGAAACCATCAACGTTTTCACCAAACCGAACGCTACGACATGTCAGCCCGAACCGGGTTGGGCAACGTGCATCGTGCTCGCAGACCCCAAAATCACGATCCAGGCCGTGGCCCTGGCGAGCCAGTCAGCGATCTTTGCCGTAGCGAACATCTATACGGAGCTGACCAAACGCTTCAAGCCGGAGTATCCACGCAACAAGTTCGACGGGTACAAGATCTATCTGACCAACGGCCAGCCGTGGTCCGCGCTCGCAAAACTGGAGCCAGTTGGCTCCATGTGGCCCAACCAGACCGGCCCGCAGAGCGGCGACGTTCTGCGTGGTGGCGCGTCCACGAACTACCTATGGATCGACGAGCAGATGATCTGCAAGCGCGGTGTCAAGACCCGTACCGACGCTGGCGCGAAAGACGACTCGCTCCGTACATTTGACCAGGTGGTGCATGAGTTCGGCCACGCGATCGACATGAGGTATAACCTGCGCAGCCGTCTCCCCCGAGTCTATTCGAACAATCCGGGCTTTGTAGAAATGTTTCCCCAGAGCATACAGTCCTGGTTTGGAACGCCCCGTAAGGCGGAAACGGGCGCTCCCATCGCGCTGATGAACGAGATCTTCAACTCTCAGGTGTCGTTCTCCTGCGAGGGGTACCGGCCTTAACTTGTAACAACATGAGGGGAGGTGGCCATTTGTACCGCCGCCCCTCGTATTGATCCAGAAACTCTCTGTCCAGACGCCTCGGCGGCACGGTCTGGAGTACGGCCAGAATGCCGCAAGCTGCCAGTTGGGGCAGCGATAGGTCTTCTTGCCAGGGATGTAAATGTCAGCTTCTTTTGCGAGGGAGAATGCGCAGGATCAAGCTGGCCTAGAGCCTCCATCAGTAAAACGTCCGGGACGCCTTAGGCCCAGCGGCGGTGTAATGGCCAGTGCCTCCTCTCTAGCCGAGAGAACAGAGAGCCAAGAGGGACAGCCTCACTCGTCACAATGCATTTTCTCCTGACGCCCTAGCTCGCTCAACCACCAGGTTTCTCCGTTCGTCTCCATCGCCTACCGCCAGAACGTTGCGATCGCAGCTTGGCGCGGGATGTACTTCCAATTGTGTATTGCGAACGATCCAGTCTCTTTCATGCAGACGATCCGCAGAACGGTTTATGAAACAGCGCCGAATGCTCCGGTCGCGAGTTTGATGAGGCAGATGCAGCGCATCGACCACTCGATCGGACAAGAGCGCACATTTACATAACGTTGTTCGCGGTTCTGGCGCTCGCCATTGCCTGTGTGGGCTTGTATGGCCTCCACGGCCACTGTGGCCTTCAGCGCTGGTGGGTGGGTCTTGCGGGTCTTGGGCATCGGGTCTCCTTCATTTTCAATGCCGACCACCACTTAAGAGAAGCTCAATCTGCTGTCCAATTTCGGGGCCCACTACAACAGTCGAGACTGACTGATCTTCCAGATCGCGGTACCCAATGCAATTGCGCTGTCAGATGGCCGTTTCCTCATACATTCCCCAAATGAAGCTCTTCAGGCGCTGTTGGGAAGTAACCGGTTTGGCTCAGCCTCCGAGTAGCGTGTCACCGCTCGGAACCTGGCCTCCCCGTTCTTCTACGGATGCTCTCCGACATTTTTTTCGCTAAGCTGTCGAAAATGCCGATCGCGAAACGACTGTATTGTGATTGAACCGCAGAATGGGAGGCATGGATCATGGCTGGAAGCAGCTCGGAACAAATCGGTGTAGGCGAGTTTATTGGAGTCTTTTGGCGAGATGTGAAGTACGCTCTCCGCTCGCTCGCCGGAGCTAAGGGCGTCACGATCACCGTGGTGCTCACACTCGCGCTCGGCATCGGAGCCAACGCCGCGATTTTCACACTGGTCCGTGGCGTACTGCTGCGGCCGCTGGTAAATCGTGACGAAGACAGGCTGATCTACATCCGCCAGAGCGCCAACGGCCTAGGCACAGAGAATGCTGTGTTTTCGGTTCCTGAGATACAGGATCTGCGGCAGCGGATCCAATCGTTGGATGCGATCGGCGATTTTTCCACAGTCGGCTTCACGATGAACGGACTAGGCGATCCGCGCGAGGTGCGTGCCGGAGTTGTCGGCGGCTCTTACTTCGATGTGATGGGTCTGCGTCCGGTACTCGGACGGCTCATCGACGCGAAGGACGACGGCCCAAACGCGGACGGTGTCATCGTTCTGACCTATCAGTTCTGGACGGCGACTTTGCACAAAGATCCCTCGGTGCTCGGAAAAACGGTAAGGCTGGGGTCTTTCGGATCACGCACAGCGACCATCATAGGCGTGCTGGAACCATGTGTCCCCTATCCATCGGAAACCGAGATCATCGCCAACTTGGTGACCAGTCCGCACCACATGTCGGCCACGATGGTGACGGGCCGCGTCCATCGCATGACCGAGCTGTTTGGACGCTTGGCCCCTGGGGCAACGCTGGAGCAGGCTCACGCCGAGCTCAAGGTGGCGCACCACGCCATCATGAAGGAGCATCCCGAAGCGTATCCAGTAAAGGCGGACTTTCGGATTGACGCAAAGCTTCTGCGCGACGAGATTACGTCCAAAGCGCGTACCGTGCTTTGGGTGCTGCTGGCCGCCTCTGGCTTGGTCTTTGTCATCGCCTGTTCAAACGCCGCCAACCTGATTCTGGCACGTACGAGCAGGCGCGAGGATGAGTTGGTGGTCCGCACCGCCCTTGGTGCAAGCACCGCTGCGCTGCGGCGCGTTCTGCTGGCGGAAAGCCTACTACTCTGCGGCACCGGAGCAGCCATCGGTATGCTGATTGCAAGGCCGCTGGTAGCCATCCTCGCACGCTATGCTTCGCGGTTCTCCGTCCGTGCGATCGATCTGACCGTGGACTCCAGCATGTTGTGGATCGGCGCCGGACTGGCGATCGCCGCCTCCATAGTCCTGGCGTTTGCGCCGCGCTTGCCCTCGGGCGACCGCCCGGGGATGAGTCTGGCTGCGGGAGGCGCTCGCATGACCGGTGGAGCGTCGCGCCGTCTGCGAGTCTTCGCAGTGACACAGATCGCTGCGTCCTTTGTCCTGTTGGCTGGCGCCGCCATGTTAGTCCAAACACTGCTGTCGATTCAGGCGATTGACCCCGGCATCGACACACGTCGAGTGCTCGCGATCAACGTACCTGTGATGTCCCATGGCCGGACAGACGAGCAGGTCGTCAGCTTTTACCAGGAAGCGATGCGTCGCGTACGCGAATTGCCCGGTGTGGACGGCGTCGCGCTAGGTACCCTCACGCCTTGGCGCGAAGGGGGCGCGTTCGGTCCGGGTATGCAGTTCACCGCCGAAGGCTATTCCCGCGGGACTGCGGAGGACGATCCGCGAGGCCAGTTCCGCATCGTGTCGCCCGGGTTCTTCGCCGCGCTCGGCGTGCCGATGATCACCGGTCGTGATTTTAACGAGCTCGACCGCAAGGATAGCGAGCCTGTCGCAATTATCAGCCGTAGCGTTGCACAGCAAATGTTTCCCGACCAGAATGTGCTGAACAGGCACGTCCGCTGGACGGATCCTGTGATCCAATTTATCGGCATGAAGCCGACACCGATGCGGATCATCGGAGTTGCCGCCGATATCGACGACGAGCACCTGGTTCCCGGTCCGATGCTGACCGTGTACACCCCGTTCGGGCAGGGGCCGCTGTTCGGCGGCCGGCTCTTCGTCCACGTCCGATCGGATCCGTACGCCCTGGTCAGCCCGATCTCGCGGACCATCCGCGATCTCTCGGTGGACCAGCCGGTGGAGCGCGCTGCAACGCTCGAAGATATTCGAGCGGAGGTATTAACGCCCGACCGTTTGAATGCAGTGGTCTTTGGCGTTTTCGCCATTGTGGCGCTGGCAATTGCAGTGGTCGGAGTCGCAGGCGTGCTGGCCTTTTCCGTGAGCGCGCGGACGCGTGAGTTTGGCATCCGTCTGGCAATCGGGTCGCAACCGCGGCATCTGCTCGGGCGCGTGATTGCCGAGGGCGCCGTGATTGCCGCTTTGGGGATTGGCGCCGGATTGGCGTGTGGATTCGGGCTGCAACGGCTGGCCAGCAGTTACTTCGAGCAAGTGCAAGCGCCGGGGGCCTGGGTTGTAGTTGGGGCAGCCTGTACCTTGCTCGCAGCAGCGGTGATCGCTTCCGCGTGGCCCGCGATGCGCGCAGCGCGCATTGATGTGATCCAAGCCATACGCGCAGACTAGAGGCAGTCTCATAAACCCATAGAGAGCGGAATATGGGATTCTGGAAGAGCTCTGGTGAATTGCGCGGAAGTGTCTGCGTGGACGATAGGACTTAAGGGACGACCAATGGGAAGTCGTAGAGCCGGTGTTGCGTCCGCAGCGCCGGGCGGATCAGCGTGGCAGGCCGTGGCACGATACTCGATGCGTATGGAACGGGGTGCTGTGGGTTTTAGGGAGTGGGGCGCAGTGGCGTGAACTGCCGGAAAGATATCCCCATACCAGACCTGTCACCGGCGTTTTCAACCGTGGGTGCGAAATTGGCCCCACCCGTCGCGGCAAGGGCACGAAGATCATCGCTCTCGCCGCTGGTAACAGTCTTCCTGTCGCCGTTGCTGTCGACAGCGCTTCGCCGGCCGGGTGTCAGCTTGTGGAAGACGTTCTGGCCGGAAGCTTCCTCGATGCAATGCCCAAGCGACTCATCGGAGACAAAGCTTACGACTCGGACAAGCTCGACGAAAAGCTTGCCGAAGAGTACAGCATCGAGATGATCGCGCCGAACCGGCGCAACCGGAGCAAGACTCAGGATGGACGACCATTGCGCCGTTACCGCCGCCGCTGGCGCGTCGAGCGGCTCTTTGCCTGGCTTCATCACTTTCGACGATTGGTCAATCGTTGGGAAGACCACGTCGAAAACTTCCTCGGATTTGTTCGCCTCGGTTGCTTGCAACTCTTACTCAGACGTCTATGAGACCGCTTCTAAAGGGGTATTCGGTTCGCTGCCAGCGTTGACCTCCAGCCAAGCCACCGACTCCCATAGCGATCATTTATCTATTTTTGAAACACAACGAGATTTGTACCGTTTCATTTACCTGTAAAACACGTTTGCTAGGGTGGATTCTAAAGTCCTGTTGCCACCTACTACCCATCCTGCGATCAACCCGCAAAGCTCTGAATATTGCCATGCTATCGAGGTCGAAGTCCTGGCGATTCTGAAAAGCCCGGCCTTTCGTTCCAGCCGCCGGAGTTGTGAGTTTCTTCTTTATGTAGTCGAGGCCGTACTTCAAGGCCGGAGCGGCTCCCTGAAGGAACGAACGATCGGGACCGAGGTGTTGGGGCGCGAAGCCTCCTACGATACCGGCTCCGATGCGGGCGTGCGGGTGCGCGCCAACGATGTTCGTAAGAGATTGAACACTTACTACCAGCAGGCCCAACCACGCAGCGGCTATCGGATCGAATTGCCTCCTGGCTCCTATGCGCCGCGCTTTGTGGAACTCAGTGCTTGCACTCTGCAGCGGCAAGCCCCGCCCGCCTGGCCAGATTCGCAAAGGCTTCCTTCATCGCCGCAGGTTCGTGCACCACAATCCGGCAACCCAGGCTGAGCAGCATGGCGGCGAAAGGCTCCAACTGGTCCCGGTGACAACGCAACAGAGTGCCACCCTCGGAGACCTCCATTGAAACCCGGTAGAGCGCGAAGTGGGAAGAAGCCGTCTCAATCGGCATCTCGATCCAAATCTGCAAGGCAAAGGCCGTCTGGACGAAGGGCATGGATTGGTGCAGGTAAGTCTTTGTATCGAAGTCCTTCGGCCGCTCAAAAGAAACTTCGCCAGCCTCAAGATTCGTCACCCGATCCAAGCGGAAGGTGCGGAGAGCTTTGCGCAGGAGACAGCGCCCCACCATGTACCAGCGGCCGTCCGCATGCATGACGCCATAGGGTTCGATCTCCCTGCACGAAGACACGCCTTGATAGTTCGCATAGTCGAAGCAAACGGAATGCCGGGAGCGAATCGCATGCGAGACCAGGATGAGATCAATCGCCGAAGTCGAAATCACCCACGGGCCGGGCTCAAGTGCAACAACCTCCTCGACGGTCTGCAGACTGTGGCGTAGCGGGTCCGGCAAGACCCGCCCAAGCTTGGCCGCTGCCCCCTCTGTCGCCGGAGCAAAGGCCGACAAACCGAGATGCCGCAAACCGCGCAAACCCAGCATCAGCGCGAAGGCTTCCTCATCGGTGAACATCAGCGGTGGCAGGCGAAAGCCGGGCTTGAGCCGGTAGTAGCCTCCGACTCCGCGCACCGCTTCCACCGGAATCGTCAGGTCCTGCAAGCGGGCGATGTAGCGTTGCACCGTTCGCAGGTTCACTTCAAGCCTTTCCGCCAACTCGGTACCGCTCACCCGTTCCCTTGCCTGCAGGATCTCCAATACTGTCAGGACACGCATGATCGGGTCGTACATGATTTTTATGCTGCCATGGAATTACGACAGGCTCTGTCGGGAATCGCTTTTAACCTGGATTGCAGAGGAACCTGAACATGACAACCACCGTTCTGACACCCGATCAAGTTCTGGAACATTGGCAAGGCCAACGCCGCCTGACAAGGCGCGTGATCGACGCTTTTCCGGAAGACAAACTCTTTCATTACTCCGTAGGCAGCATGCGTCCATTTGCCCAGATGGTACATGAGTTTCTGAAGATGGCCGTGCCGATTGCCCGCGGCGTGGCAACCGGCAAGTGGGAGGAGAACCCCGTCGCACTGCCCGCCACCAAGAGTGAATTGCTTCGTCTTTGGGATGAGGCAAGCGAGCAACTCACACAGATCTGGCCCACCATTCCGCCTGCCCGTTTTGCAGAAATCGATCGTGCGTTTGGCCAATGGGAGAACCCGGGCTTCAAGACGATTCTCTACGCCATTGACAATGAGACGCACCATCGCGGCCAAGCCTACGTGTATCTTCGCGGGCTAGGCATCGAACCACCTCCTTTCTACGAAAGAAATTAGAGCGCTGGCGTTTCGAGGCACTTGCCGTAGAACAGTCGAAACCGTAGTGCCGTCCTCAAGGCGGCGCTACGGTCCTGAAAACTTGTCGCAGCAGGAGATGCAGGTTGGACTGTCCTGAGCAAACGATGTCGTTTCCTCTTGGGAATACCTTCGCCTGCAAGTGGCAAGTCGTCCCTGGAGAAATTTGCAATGGTTGAGCGGAAATCACTCCAGAACACGCATGTATCAATAACAGTGCTGTGAAATTTCTGATCCATGTAGATGCAACACAAGGCTGGCATTGGATGCTCCGCGCCAGGGACGGCCAGATCCTCGCCGATTCTGAGTCCGGCTTTGCGACGAAAGAACTGTGCCTGAGCTCGATTGCGATGTTCCAGAATCGATACCGGACTTCGGCCATTCTCCAGGCAACCCTGCTAGAGGATGAGAGCGTACAGCGTCTGGAACCACCCGGCGAAGGAGTCGCGATGCTACCACCCAAGCAGCGCTCCAACCTCTTGCACTTCTCTCGTTAGCGCCGCAGCCAGCAGCGGAACTGGCACAATAGATTCCGGATGGTCACACTCCCCGATATCGAGGCAGCGCACCAGCGCATCCGCCCCACAATCCACGTCACGCCCTGCGAGTTTTCAGAAACCTTCACCGCCCTATCGGGTAACCCGGTTTATTTCAAACTCGAAAACTTGCATATGACCGGAAGCTTTAAGGAGCGTGGGGCGCTCAATAAGCTGCTGCTCATGAGTCCCGAGGAGCGAGCGAAGGGCGTGATCTGCGCCTCTGCCGGCAACCATGCCCAGGGCGTCGCCTATCATGCTACTCGCCTGGGCGTGCGGGCGATCATCTACATGCCCGAACATGCCCCCATCACGAAGGTCAACGCGACGGCGCGTTTTGGCGGCGAGGTTGTCCTCTATGGCAAGAGCTTTGATGAGGCACTGGCCGAGGCGAAGCGTCGCGGGATTGCCGACGGCTTGACCTTCATCCACGCCTTTGACGACCCCGCCGTCATCGCCGGCCAGGGCACGATTGGACTTGAAATCCTCGGCCAGAATCCGTTTGTGGAAGCGATCCTGGTGCCGGTGGGCGGAGGCGGCCTCATCGGCGGCGTGGCTTGCGCCATCAAAGAAACGAACCCAAAGATCAAGATCGTTGGCGTGCAGACGAGCCGGATTCCGTCGATGCTCGCGGCCGTGGCCCATCATGCAACGGTCGAACTCCCCGCCGCCACCAGCATCGCCGACGGAATCGCGGTCCGGAGAGCTGGCGAACAGACGCTCCCGCTGGTGGAGAAGTATGTCGACGACTTAGTGACCGTCGAAGAAGAAGAAATCGCGAGCGCCATCCTTTATCTTCTCGAGCGGGAGAAAACAGTAGCGGAAGGCGCAGGCGCCACCGCAGTGGCCGCACTGCTCCACAACAAGACCAACCTCAAGGGAAAGAAGACCGTTGCCTTGGTTTGCGGCGGCAATATCGATCCGTTGTTCCTGAGCCACATCATCGAGCGGGGCATGGTGAAGGATGGCCGGCTGGTCAAGTTGCGGGTGATGGTGCCAGACCGTCCAGGTGCACTCCATTCTCTGACCGGCGTCCTGGCCGACATGCGCGTCAATGTCGTCACCATCCAACATGACCGTGCCTATCATGGTGTCGCGCTGGGCCATACGGCGGTGGAAGCGACCATCGAGACGCGGGGCAGCGATCACCTCGATGCGCTCTTCACGGCCTTAGGCAATCTGAATTATCCGTTTGAGCGCATCCGCTAGAGCAGGGCCAGATTGGACTGTCCTCCGGATAGGTCGATGGAATGATGGACAAGCTGCGACGCATCAGTCGCGTCCACTGTCCGGCGCCCCCACGCACCTGCCCTGCGTTGATAGGCACGCAAGACGAAGTTGTAGGTCGTGGACCCAGGTTCGCTCATAAGCCCTCTGATCCTCCTCGCTGAGTCCGGCTGTCCGCGCCTGCTCGGCACTCACTTTGATATCCTCCAACTCGCTGGTCCTTGCCTTGAGGCACTTCGATTGGAGAAGTATGGGCGGCGCTTCAGCAGGTCCTGCGCTTCGGCGCGGCGCTCGGCGTAGCAGGCTGCGTTGGTCTGTTTGGTGGCTTGTGATGAACAAGCAAGAGCAGCTTTCCAATCAGGTGTCCAGCGACCGGCAGCTCGCGCTGGACTTACTTCGCAGATCACTTAGACGCGTAGCCGACTGATCATCTTATTGACGCTTGCTGAATATAGCGGATGCAGCTACATCGCCGCAGGCCCGGATTTGTTCGCGATGAAGATTCCTGGGCATCCTCTATATTCGGCGGACCTCAATAGATGTGAAGGCTTTGACTCGTGAGAGGGAACACCGGTTCTTCCATGCGGTCGCTTGGCTGCTTGCTGGTTTGGTATTTCTTGGATTCGCTCGCACCTATTACCTGAAATCGTTCTTCGGCGCACCGGCGTTGCCATTGCTGCTGCATGCTCACGGCATCGTGGACGCTGTGGTTTGGCTTGTTCATCGTTCAGATTGCGCTCGTGAACTCGCGGCGCATTGATCTTCATCGGCGGCTCGGGTCCGCCGGACTGCTGCTCGGACTGCAACTGTTCGCTGTGCTCAGCGTCTTCGTCCTCCTCATGGTGCTGGGGGTATCGCTATCGCCGCCGCCCGGACGTTCACAAACGCCTAATGACGATGGGGATACTTTGCGTGCTCGGCCCCGCGCTCACACGCCTTTCGTTTCTGCCGAATCATGGCATCGGCGTGGCGATCACTTTCAACGTCGGCTTGATCCTGGCGGTTGTGCTGGCAGATGCTTTCCTCTACCGCCGTTTGCACCCCGCTTTTGCCGGGGGGGCCGTACTCGTGATCGGGTCGATGTTCGCCGTCGCTCCATTCGCCCAAACCGTTTTTTGGGTCAGATGGGTGCGACGCAATCTCCTCGAATCAGTTCAGATGTAGGTTGCCCGCAAGCGCCAGGCCGGGACCATGCCCGGCTGGGAGATGCCGCCCTCGCAGTCTGATGGTGTCCTTGTACCCAGGGTGTGATTTGCTTTGAGTCAAACCTCTCGACGTTTCAAACAGAGCGGGGCCTAGATTGGAAGGCAACAGGCCCAGACTAGCCTATGGCCTGCGCCAGTTTTCGACCAAGCCTGCAATGCCCAGCAGGCGAAAACGATGGACCCATTTTGCCGTCAATCCGGCATTCTGGTGGTAATCCATCTGATCTCCTCGGCCGTCGATGTATTTGCAAACTCGCTTCCGGCTCTTGATCAGAGGACAACCGATTGAGACATCACATCTGAATATTGAAACCGCTTGGCGTCCGCGGACGATGCGATGGATTGATAGCGGGCGCCAGCAATGGCGAGCAGCAACAGCAGCACTGAGGCGGATGCGAAGATCCTGAGCGACCAAAACTTCGCACGGCGAGGCGTCATTGCTCTAGAGCAGAATCGGCTTCACCACCTCGCCGGAGACACCGGTGAGCCGCACGTCGAGGCCTTGGTACTTCACGGTCATCCGCAAGTGATTCACACCGAGCAAGTGGAGCATCGTCGCGTGGAAATCGTGAACGCTCACCGGGTTCTCCACCGCCGCATAGCCCAGGTCGTCCGTCGCTCCGTAGCTGATGCCGGGCTTCACGCCACCGCCAGCCAGAAAGTACGAAAAGCCCTTGATGTGGTGATCGCGGCCCGTGCCGCTCTGGGACATCGGCGTTCTCCCGAATTCCCCGCCCCAGACGACCAGCGTGTCGTCCAGCATCCCGCGTTGCTTCAGGTCACGAATGAGCGCGGCGCTCGCTTTGTCCACTTCCTGCGCCTTGTTCGCAATGCCGTCCTTGACGCCGCCGTGATGGTCCCAATCGCGATGATAGAGCTGGATGAAGCGGACGCCTTTTTCCGCCAGTCGGCGCGCGAGCAGGCAGTTGGAAGCAAAGCTTCCATCGCCTGGCTTGGCTCCGTACATCTCGAGGACACTGGCCGGTTCCTTCGACATATCCATCAGGTCGGGCACGCTTGCTTGCATCCGGAAGGCCATCTCGTACTGCGCGATGCGCGTCTGGATCTCCGGGTCTTCGACGTTTGTGTAGGCGCGCTGGTTCAGGCGATTGACCGCATCGATCGAATCCTTCTGCATGTCCTTGGAGACCCCGGGAGGATTGCGGACATACAGCACCGGATCGCCCACGGAATTGAACTTCACGCCCTGGAACTTCGAGGGCAACATGCCCGCGCTCCATTGCCGGGCCGCGATCGGCTGATTCTGGCCACCGCGCCCGCTCGACATCATCACGACAAAGCCGGGCAGATCTTCCGATTCTGACCCCAGCCCATAAGTCATCCACGAACCCATACTGGGCCGCCCGGTAATGATCGATCCGGTATTCATGATCGTGTGCGCCGGATCGTGGTTGATCTGCTCGGTCCACATCGAACGGATGATGCAGATTTCGTCAGAGACGCCGCCGATCTCAGGAAACAGTTCGCACATCTCCTGCCCGCTTTTGCCAAACTTCTTGAAGCCGTGTTGCGGCCCGTAGCAAATGAGCGGACGCCCCTGAAGCTGGGCAATCTGCTGGCCCTTGGTAAAGCTCTCAGGCATGCCCTTGCCGTCCATCTCGGCCAGCTTCGGCTTCCAATCGAAGGTCTCCAGGTGAGACGGACCGCCCGCCTGATAGAGGAAGATCACCCGCTTCGCCTTCGCCGCATGGTGCAGCGGATTGACGACGCCTTTGGAGTTCAGCGTGGCTGCCTGCCCAATCAACGAATTCAGTGCGGCCATCCCGAACCCAGCACAAGATCGACCGAGGAATGCCCGCCGTTTCAGATTTACTTCCAGCATGTTCTTAGTTCCTTGTAATCGTCTCGTGTAAGTTCAGGATGGCCCGCGTGACGGTCATCGCGGCAGCCAGTTCTTCTGGCTTCACTTTTACCGCAAGCGGCGCATCGCCCACCGTCAACAATTGCTTGGCGGCCAGGCTGTCGGCTTGGAAGCGCTTGAGATTGGCAGCATAGAGTTCCGTCAGAATCTGCTTTTCTTCCGGAGCAGCCTGACGGCCCAGAGCACGCGCGAAGGCCCAGTCGAGCCGGTCGCCCAAGCTCTTGCCGCCTTCGCTGAGCATTTTCTGTGCAAAGACACGGGCGGCTTCGACATAGATCGGATCATTCAACAAGACCAGCGCCTGGAGCGGCGTGTTTGAGTTCACACGATTGACCGTGCACTCCTCGCGGGAGGGGGCATCGAAGGCCATCAGGCTCGGATGCAGGAAGGTCCGCTGCCATTGCGTGTAGAGACCGCGGGCGTAGAGGTCTTTCCCAATACTGGCCGCGTAGTCCCGCTTGGGGAAGTTCAAGGCGCCCAGATAACCCTCCGGCTGATAGGGCCGCACACTGGGGCCTCCAAAGCGCTCCGTCAGCAGTCCAGAGGCAGAGAGCGCAATATCGTGCACCGCCTCCGCATCAACACGAATCCGATTCTGTCTGGCAAAAAGCCGGTTCTCCGGATCCTTTTCAGCCGCCTCTTTGCTGGGGATCGAGGACTGGCGATAGGTCTCGCTCATCACGATGGTCTTCACCGCACGCTTCACATCCCAATGGCTTTGGAAGTCTGCAGCAAGCCAATCCAGCAAATCGAGATTGGAAGGCAATTCGCCCTGGGAACCAAGATCGTCCAGCACCTTCGTCAGGCCAGCTCCAAAGAATTGACGCCAGAGCCGATTGACGAAGACGCGGGCAGTGAGCGGGTTGTCTTGGGATACGATCCAATTCGCCAGATCGAGGCGCGTGGCGCGGCGTCCCCCGGTCTCGAGTGTGCCGAACTTCACTGGAATCGCGGGCTCCACCACTGGCCCGGTCTCATCGAGAAAATTTCCACGCGGCAGGATGCGCGTCTCCACTGGAGGCACTTGCTCCACCGCCAACACTCTCGGGATGGCCGCATTCAGATAGTAACGGTCATGCTCGAGACGGGCGATCTCTTCCCAGGTGGAAAGCAGTGCAGGGTCCGCCCAGGCCCGATAGCTGAGCAGCGCTTTCTTCTGCGCGTCGCTTCGTTTTGCAGGCTCGGTGCGCAAAGCCTTGAGCACCTCATCGGAAAGGCCACCTTTCGGCAACTCTTTGGCGAGATCGCTCCCCTGCGGCCAGGATTGGGTCCCGGCGCTAAGGGCCAAACGGAAGCGTCCAATCGTCGCCTTCCGGGTGTCCGAGTCGTGCCGGAGAGTCACGGTGATGGTCTCCGATCCGTTGGTGCGCAGCGGCTGCTTCAGGCGCAGAGCCAACATCAGATTCTTGTTTTCCCCATAGGTCACCACACCCCAGCCAGTCTTGGGATCTCCATCGATTGCCGCCAGCGGCGGCTGCTCCCAGCCCGGATCAGAGACGTTTGAGGTGGCTAGCGAGAAGGCGATCGGCTCCTTGGAGGCGCTGCTTTTCGCTTCAATCTCAGAGATCACCAGTCGATCGCTCCCACGGGCAACCGCGTTGCTCAGCAGCGAATCATCCTGCACCACCTCAAGCCCCAGAGCCGTCCAGGAGCCAGCTTTCGGTTGGAAGGTCACGGTGTAAGTTTCCCGGTCCGGATTCGCACCGCTCGCCACTATCAACCCCTTACCGGGCGCGCGGAAGGACTGGATGATGCCACCGATATAGGGCATCATGTCGAGCTCTTCTTCGTTATAGATCTTGAGCGTGGCGCCGTTCTTCGAGCTCGCGGTGAGAGGGCGTTGCACCTGCCAGGCGAGCTTGCCAGCATCGTAGTCCGCCAGCAGCCGCTGTTCCCAGGCCGCATCGGTTGGAGATTGCAACTTCGCGCGCGCCGCCTCGAGTCGAGCCACAATCGCGTCGAGCTTCTGCTTCTGATCCGGCTGCGGCATCGTCATCACCGCGCCCCAGGCAGCCGTGCCGCGATCGGGCACCAGCCCGGTCTCTTTGATGTCAGCAAAGAACGCCTTCATCGCATAGAAGTCTTTGGCGAGCAGCGGATCGAATTTATGATCGTGGCATTCGGCGCATCCAAGCGTCGCGCCCAACCAGACCGCCGAGACGGTGCGCACCCGGTCTGCGCCATACTTCGCCAGATACTCCTTCGGTTGCAGACCACCTTCGGCAGAAACACGATTCAAACGATTGAAGGCGGCAGCCACCTTTTGATCGACCGTCGCATTCGGAATCAGGTCGCCGGCCAGTTGCTCCCGCGTGAAGGCATCGAAAGGCTTATTGTTCAGAAAGGAATTCAGCACATAGTCGCGATAGGGCCAGGCAGGAAACAGGTTGTCGCCGTGGAAGCCTGCGGTGTCGGCATAGCGCACCGCATCGAGCCAGTGCATGGTCATCTTTTCGGCGTAGGCCTTGGAGGCGAGCAGCCGGTCGACGGCCTTTTCATAAGCATTCGCACTCGAGTCGGCGAGGAATTGATTGATCTCTGCCGGAGTAGGCGGCAACCCGGTGAGATCGAGCGTAACGCGGCGCAGCAGGGTTCTGCGATCGGCTTCCGCCGCAGGCTTCAGACCCTCTTCGAGCAGGCGGGCGCGGACAAAACGGTCGATGCTGCCGTTCTCGCTTTTGTGAATTGGTTGATAGGCCCAATGTCCTTCATACACGGCGCCCTCATTGATCCAGCGGCGGATGACGTCCTTCTGCTTGTCTGTCAGTTCCTTATGAATCGACACCGGCGGCATCACTTTGGCAGAACTGGTTGCAAAGATGCGGTCCATGATCAGCGACTTGCTCGCATCACCTGGCACCACAGGCACACGGCCGGCTCGATTCGCCTTGGTCGCCTCTTCGCGCAGGTCCAGACGCAGCCCAGCCATGCGGGAAGACTTGTCGGGGCCATGGCAGCGAAAGCAGGTGTCGGCCATGATGGGGCGGATGTCGCGATTAAAGCTGACTGGCTGTTGAGCCAACGAAAGCGAGCCAAAAGCGAGTACAACCAGGAGCTTCATGCCCCAATTATATAGATGGAAGTGGGAAAGACGGAATATTTACAGAAAGGAAAAGAAGGAAGGAAAAGATTTGGTGGACCTGAAGGGATTCGAACCCTTGACCTCTTCCATGCCATGGAAGCGCGCTCCCAACTGCGCCACAGGCCCACTCGAAACGAACTCTTTCAGTATACAACAGACAGGCGGTTAGTCGAGTACAACTGCACCAATCCCTTTAATTTGATAACGAGTGACTGGCCCTTTCACCGACTTGGGGTCAAAACTACGGCCCATCTCATCTGCTTCATGCTTCGCCTCGGCAATCGCACGCTCTTTGCTCAACTCGATCTTGGTGAGCGTACCTTCCGCAATCGCCTGCTTGCCTGCTCCGTTCTTTGGAAACTCGATTTCGCCATCGTTGACCTTGATGCGAATCATCTTTCCGCTCGCGCTGTCCACCAGATTCATCCAGCAGCCCATCATCTGGCAGACTTCGACAATCTTGCCCTTAACGGCAACGGTTTTCCCCACGTACTTGTCGGGTTCGGCGTAGATTCTCTCCACGGAAACCGGCTCTTTTGTGGTGAGCGGTTTGCCGAGCTTCAATTCCGCTGCGCTCAGACCGGCAGCGCAAAGTGTCATGACAAAGAGGATATGTTTCACGAGTTCCCGTTCCCTACTGCTTTGGCTTGCGGGCGGCGGAAGAGCCTCCCTCTTTCGCTAAGCGGACCTTGGCATTATCAAGCTTCTTCTGGACCTTCGCGATTTCCTTTTCGTCTTTTTCGCTCGGGGCCACAATCGCCCATTCCGACACACTGCGCTCCCAGGCGGCGACCGCTTCTTTGATCTTTCCCTGCTTGAAATAGACATCAGCAAGGTGATCATGCACTGTCGGGTCCTTGCCCGTTTTCTCGACGGCCAGTTGCAGATACTTCAACGCATCATCCAGCTTGTCCAGCCGATAGTAGGCCCAGCCAATGCTATCGAGATAAGCACCATTTTGCGGGTCCTGATCGAGCGCCTTCTGGATCATGGCAAACCCCTCGGCCACCCGGACATTGCGATCCACCAGCATGTAGCCCAGGTAGTTGAGCGCCCCGGCATTGGTGGGGTCCGATTTTAGAATCTTCTGGAACTCCGCCTCTGCCGCATCGTGGTTCTTCTGCTTTTCATACATTGCGCCGCGCAGGAAGTACACTGCTTCTTTTTCTTCCGGTGCAACCGAAAGCTTTTCAGCGCTATCAAGCGCCTTCGCCATCTCTGGGTAATTCTTGCCCTTCTCCCAAACATTGGCGATAGAGAGATAAGTCTCGCGGTCCTGCTTACCATCGAGCAACTTGGTGAGCGATTCGACTCCCTGGTGCGCCTTGCCCATCTCGCCGAGCAAATTGGCACGCAACACGCGCAGGGTGCGGTCGTTCGGATTCTTTTTCAAATACTCTTCCACCGTTGCGTCGGCTTTGGCGTATTCCTTTGCCTGGTGGTAGGTTTCGACAATCTGAGCCTGCATGCGGCTCACCGTTCGCTCATCGCCAATGGCGAAATTCGCCGCTTCTTCAAAGGACTTCACCGCGTCGGGATACTGTTCATAGCTCCGCTGCATGACGCCGAGGCGCTCGAGCAGCGAGAGGCGATTTCCCTTCTCCTGGGGGAGATAGGTTTTGCGCGTCGTCGCGTCGACCATCTGCTTGAGCAGCGCGATGGCCTCGGCCGATTTGCCTTCCGCCTCCAGCAGAATCACTTCGTTATATTGCACATCGAGATTCGTCCCATCGAGGTCGGAGGCCTTCTTTGCATAGAAGCGTGCCTTTTCAAAGTTCCGCTTCTGGCGATAGATCTGCGAGAGGCGCAGGATGCTGCCGATGTCTTTGGGTTCGTCTTCGACCAGTTCCTCATACACCCGAATCGCCTCATCCAACTGGTCACTCAGCAATAAATTGTTCGCAAGCTGGCGCTTGACCTCAGGATTGCCACCACTCGCGTCGAGCGCTTTCTGCCATGCCTTTGCAGCGCTCTTGTAATCCTTCATCTGTTCATAGGTCTCGGCCAGTTGCGAAAGGCCGCGCGGATTGGGGCTCTTGGCGTTGGCCTTCTCGAGCATCGCCGCGGCGCCGGAGACATCGCCCTGCTCAGCAGCGACCATGGCCATGCCGGTGAGTGCATCCTCATTGTCCGGGTCGAGTTCAAGAACCTTCTTATAGGCTTTTTCGCTCTGGGCATTATCGTTGACAACCTTATTCAGGCGGCCCAGCATTACCCAGGAATCGACATCGGTGGGGTCCTGTTCCGTCACCTTACCGTACTGCTCGAGGGCCTTGCGCACCATGTCTTCGCGAATGCGGTTTGCTTGTGGATCGCCGATGAGGCGGGCATAAATGCGGCCGAGAATGCGGCGGGCGCCGAGATCATTCGGATTGGCTTTCAATGCCGCTTCAGACTCGGTCACCGCACGATTGCCAAGTCCGGCCTGCACATAAAGATCGCTGAGCTCTGTACTCATGAAACCGGCCTTAGGGTCAGCTTTGATCGCAGCCTTGTAATATTCAATCGCTGGATTCAAATATTCGGACTTGTTTCCGGACGAAGCTGCTAAATCCGCGAAGATGTGTGCCATCGAATAGTTAAAATAGGCACCAGACTTGTCTGTCTTCGCCGCACTGGCGGGGCTGGCCTGTTGAGCCCACGACGCGTGGGCGAATATTACGGCTAGGCTTGCAGCCCACAAGATTCGCATTGACTTCTGCATGAAATGGTCCTTCGCTGGAGGCGCTCCCCGATTTGACTAACAGTATATCCCCGCTGCTGGCGGTCGTCGGTCCTACGGCCAGCGGCAAGTCTGCGCTAGCCCTGCACCTCGCATGTCAGTTTGACGGCGAAATCGTCAATTGTGATTCATTGCAAATCTACAAAGGGATGGATATTGGCACGGCGAAGCCGGCTTTGGACGAAAGATCGGTTGTCCCTCATCACCTCTTTGATATTCGAACGCCCTCGGAAGTATTTACAGCCGGAGAGTACTCACGCCTGACCCGGCTGGTTCTGCGTGAAATTACAGAGCGCCAACATCTCCCGATTGTGACAGGAGGCGCAGGCTTTTACCTGAAAGCCCTGCTGGAAGGCCTCTTCCCTGGTCCTGAAAGATCGAGTGTCTTACGGGATCGTCTGGCAGCGCTGGAGGCGCGGCGGGCTGGGTCCTTGCATCGAATCCTGCACTGCTGGGATCCCCCCAGCGCGGCGCGGATTCATGCCAATGACACCAATAAATTAATCCGGGCGCTGGAAGTGACGATCCACGAAAACCAGCCCTTGACGCAAGCACACCAACGGCAACGAGGCCAGCTTGAGGGATTTCGTGTCTTAAAACTAGGGCTCTGGCCCGACCGGACCCAACTACGGGCGCAGATTGCGAAACGAAGCCAATTGATGTTTGATCAAGGGCTTTTGAGCGAGGTCGGACAATTGCGCGAGCTCGGCTACGGCCCTGAGGCCAAGGCCATGGAATCGGTTGGTTACAAGCAGGCACAAGCTGTTTTGGATGGGCGGATGGGACTCCAGGCCGCAATTGAAGAGACAACCATCCGGACCTCGCAGTATGCCAAGCGGCAAATGACCTGGTTCCGCCGCGATCCCGAGATCATTTGGCTCTCTGGCTTTGGCAATGAGCCCGCCATCCAGCAACGCGCGGCATCCGCCTTGGCCCATTTCCTTTCGATGGCCATCGAAAAATCTTCTACTCCACGGAACGAATTGAGCTGAGCTTCGTATGGATAGATGTGCGATGAGTGAGCAGCTTCACAAGCCCTCCTCACACATGGCATTGACCTGGGGACAGATCAGAAATAGGAGTATTGCAAGCAAATGACCAAGAAGTTCATTCTGAGTTTCGCCGCTGCCGCATTGATGGTAGTGAGTGCAGCAGAAAAGCACAACATCACGCTTTTCCAGCCCTCAGTGGTAAACGGGACCGAATTGGCTCCCGGCGATTACCGGATGGAAGTGGCAAATGACAAAGTTGTGATTACCAAGGGCAAGCAGAAGGTCGAAGCCAACGTTAAAGTGGAAACAGCCGATTCAAAATTTGGTTCCACCTCCGTGCGTTACAACAGCGCCGATGGCAAGTATCAGGTGCAGGAAATCCGTCTCGGTGGCACCAACCGGAAACTCATTTTCGGCTCCGTTCAAAACGGACTCTAAGTAAACGGCCGGCGAGCCGGAAATAACATCTCTTTCCAATTTCAAGGCCGGTATCCCTGCTTTGCTACGCTGATAGCGATGCATAGGATACCGGCCACTTTCTTTTTGCTGGCCGCGCTTACAACCGCCGCCTACGCGGACACTTGGCTCGTCGTTCCTCTCTCGAATCTGACTGCAAAGCCCAATATGAACTGGATTGGGGAATCCGCAGCCGAATCCATCACGGAAGCACTCACCCGGGAAGGCATTCTGGTTGTCGACCGTGAGGATCGCAAAGAGGGAGAGCGCCGGCTTGCGCTCAAGCCGAATACGCGATGGACCCGTGCGAGCATTCTGAAGCTGGCTGAGTCGCTTGATGCCGATCGAGTGGTATTTGGCTCCTTCGAGATGGCTGCAAGCGAAGGCGCGGGCATGGGGACGCTCAAACTGGCGGCACAGACGATCAACGTGCGCGACCTTCGCAAGGGAGGCACCTTTTCTGAAACCGGACCCCTTGAGGATCTGGCCACCCTGCAATCCCATCTGGCCTGGCAGGTGCTCAAATACTCCGCGCCGCAATCCGCGCCCAGCGAAGAGCAGTTTCGCCTCACCCGCACCAGTATTCGTGTGGACGCGCTCGAGAACTATGTCCGCGGCCTGTTGGCCGAGGACCCCGATGCCCAGGAGCGGTACTTTCAGCAGGCGCTGAAGCTCGATGGACGCTACAGCCAGGCCGCCTATCAGTACGGCCGGCTGCTCTTTCTCCGGAATAATAATCCCAGCGCCGCTCTCCAGCTCGAGAAGGTGAAGAACTGGGACCCGCACTACCGCTCCGCCACCTTCATGCTGGGAATCGCAAAGTTCCGCATGAATGAATTCCGAGCAGCCGAAGCTGCTTTTCTACGGGTAAGCAAAGAAGTTCCGCTCAGCGAGGTGCTGAATAATCTAGGCGTCACGCAGTTCCGGCTGAACCAGCCGGAGGCAGTGGAGAATCTTCGCCGCGCGCTCGAAGGCGACGATAAGGACCCGGTCTATCACTTCAATCTGGGTGTTGCGCTGTTATCGCGCGGGGCCAATGCCGAGGCTGCAGAACAATTCCGCGCCACTCTCGATCGAGATCCCAAGGACCAGGAAGCCACCAAGCTTCTGGGACGAAGTCTGCGCCCTCCTACCACAGGAATCTCCCGCGAGGAACTCGCAGGACTCGAGCGCTTGAAGCTCGACTATGAGGATGCCGCTTACCAGCAATTGAAAGTGCTGATGAGTCCGAAAAAGAAATGAGCCGGTCACGAGGACCGGCTCCAGGGGTTGAATTGATTTAGTAGCGGTAGTGGTCGGCCTTGTAGGGGCCATTCACCGGCACGCCGATGTAGTCGGCCTGCTGCTGGGTGAGAGTGGTGAGCTTGACGCCGATCTTCTCGAGGTGCAGACGGGCCACTTCTTCGTCCAGGTGCTTCGGCAGGGTGTAGACACCGACCGCATACTCGTCCTTCTTCTTCCACAGGTCGAGCTGGGCAAGAGTCTGGTTCGCAAAGCTGTTGGACATCACGAAGCTCGGATGGCCGGTGGCGCAGCCGAGATTCACGAGACGGCCTTCCGCCAGCATGTAGATGCTGTTTCCGGTCGCAAAGGTGTACTTGTCCACCTGGGGCTTGATGTTGAGGCGGGTAACACCCTTCTCGGCATTCAACTTGTCCACCTGGATCTCGTTATCGAAATGGCCGATGTTGCAGACGATGGCCTGATCCTTCATCTGCCGCATGTGGTCGAGAGTGATCACGTCCACGTTGCCGGTGGTGGTGACGTAGATGTCGCCAAGGCCCAGGGTCTCCTCAATCGTGGTGACCTGATAGCCTTCCATCGCAGCCTGCAGCGCGTTAATCGGATCGATCTCGGTGACGATCACACGAGCGCCCATGCCACGCAGAGACTGCGCCGAACCCTTGCCCACGTCGCCGTAACCGCAGATCACGGCGACCTTACCAGCAAGCATCACGTCGGTGGCGCGCTTGATTCCGTCAGCCAGGCTCTCGCGGCAACCGTAAAGGTTATCGAACTTCGACTTGGTCACCGAATCGTTCACATTGATGGCGGGGACCAGCAGCTTGCCGTCCTGCTGCATCTTGTACAGACGATGCACACCGGTGGTGGTCTCTTCGCTGACGCCCTTCCATTCGGCGACGATCGGAGCCCAGAAATTCTTGTTCTCGGCATGAACCTTCTTGAGCAGGTCCTTGATGACCTTCTCTTCGTGTGAGCCGGAAGGCGTGTTCACCCAATCGGAACCGTTCTCGAGCTCATAGCCTTTGTGGATGAGGAGCGTCACATCGCCACCGTCATCGATCACCAACTGCGGCCCCTTGCCCCCCGGATGAGCTACAGCTTTGAGGGTGCAGTCCCAGTATTCTTCGAGAGTTTCGCCCTTCCAGGCGAAGACAGGCACGCCAGCAGCGGCGATGGCGGCCGCAGCGTGGTCCTGCGTGGAGAAAATATTGCAGCTTGCCCAGCGCACGTCAGCGCCGAGATCGACCATCGTTTCGATCAGAACTGCGGTCTGGATCGTCATGTGCAGCGAACCCGTGACGCGGACGCCAGCAAGCGGCTTCTCCTTGGCATACTTGCCACGGATCGACATGAGGCCCGGCATCTCGTGCTCGGCAATGGAAATTTCCTTACGGCCCCAGTCGGCGAGGCCAAGATCGGCGACCTTGTATTCGGACGCAAGTGTGGTTGCGGTAGCTGACATGCCCGAATCATAGCATAGGAAAACACGCTCATCATGATTCATTGATAGACTGAGAGCACGCCATGGCCGATCTGCTCAAATCGCTCAAGCTTCTCGGTGACGAATCGCGTCTCCGCCTGCTGCGGCTGCTGGCCCAGGAAGAACTGAGCGTCGCCGAGCTCCAGGAAGTGCTGGGGATGGGCCAGAGCCGCATCTCCATGTCGCTCTCTCAGCTCAAACAGGCCGAATTGGTGGATTTACGCAAGAGCGGACAGAAGCATCTCTACCGCTTCACCGGCGACCGGACCATTACGAATCTTGTTGAGCAGGCCGGTGCGCAAGTGCCGGAAGCGTCTTCTGACGACATCGGATTGAAGCTGGTGCTGAAGAAACGCAAAGACCGGATGCGCGCCTATTTTGATGGGCTGGCCGGGCGCTTTGGCCGGGACTATGTGCCGGGACGCTCCTGGCAAGCGCTGGCGGAGATGACCTTCAAACTGCTGCCGCCAATGCGGATTGTCGACGTGGGAGCGGGTGAAGGCACCATCTCCTTATTGCTCGCACAACGCGCCGAGCGGGTTGTCGCGATTGACAACTCCGAACAGATGATCGCCTATGGGCAGGAGGCGGCGGCAAAGGCGGGAGTCAAGAATCTGGAGTACCGCCTGGGGGATCTTGAAGAGATTCCACTGGAAGATGGATCGATGGATCTGGCAGTCTTCAGCCAGAGCCTGCACCATGCGATTCACCCGCATGCCGCGCTGAAAGAAGCATATCGGGTACTGCGGCCGGGCGGCAAACTCATGATCCTCGACCTCAACCGTCACGGCTATGAAGAAGCCCGCGAGCTCTATGCCGATGTCTGGCTCGGCTTCTCGCAAGTGGAACTGGCGGAGATGCTGAAGAAGGCTCGTTTCAAGAACCTCGATCTGGCTGTTGTCCATCGCGAAGCCGAAGCCCCGTTCTTTGAAACCATTCTTGTCACTGCGGACAAGCCGAACTAGTAGTCGATCTTTTCCTTCTGTTTTTCGAGCGCGGCAGCATTGATGCCGGGCACTTTCAGGACATCCTCAAGGCTGTTGAACTTGCCGTTGGCCACGCGATACTTCACGATCGCAGTGGCATCCGCTTCCGGAATGCCCAGAGCGCTCACCATCGCTTTTGCGCTGCCCTGGTTGACGTTCACCTTGCCGCCGGGAGTGGACTTCGAGAGAAACTGCGTGAGGTAATCGGACACCTCGCCAAACTCTTCATCCTCGCCCTTCATCCCGCGATGAATCATGTCCTCAATGATGCCGTTCCAGCCTTCGCGGCTCTCCCGGCGATTGACGAAAATTCCAACGCCATGACAAGAGCCACACACTTTCTCCGTTGTCGCCTTTCCCGGGCCCTCGGGGAGCTTCGGCTTATCGTCAGCGAGAACGGGAACCAGCGAAAGGGCGGCAGCGAAAATAGGGCGGAAAAACTTCATCTCTCTCTTCATTCTCTATCAAGTCTCCCGCTCACTGGAGACGCAAGGCGGGTAGATAATGTTTACAGGATTCCAGCCTATGAAAAGCCTCTCTTTGTTGGTGCTAGCCATGTCGTTGCTCCATGCCCAGGAAGGCCCTCCTCCGGGCAGGCCCCCGCTGCGGGAGCGTGCGGCCAAAGGCGACGCCGACGCGCAGTTTACGCTGGGGAAAAACTACGAGGCAGGCCGTAGCGGACTGAAGAAGGACTTTACCGAAGCCAGTCACTGGTATCGTCTCTCGGCTGAACAAGGCGATCCCTTTGCCCAGGCCAGCCTGGGGCTGCTCTACCGCTTTGGGAAGGGGGTGCCACAGGATCTAGTACAGGCTTATTTCTGGCTTTCGCTGGCCACCAACAGAGCCACTGGCGCCGATTCCGAATCGATTGCGGAATACCGGGACGCCGCTGCTACCCACATGACCCCCGCGCAGCTCAAGGAAGCGAAACAGTTGGCACAAACCTGGAAACCGAAGCCCGCATCCCAACAATAGGATGACGAGATTCACGTTACTGGCTACCAGTCTCTTACTGCTATCGTGCGGTGAAAGAAGTGCCCAGGTGCCCGGCCCGCTTGGCCTCCCGCCCGTTGAGGCGCCGGCCAACCCGGCCCTGGTAGAACTGGGGAAGAAAATCTTTTTTGACACGCGTCTGTCGGCAGACAATACGCTCTCCTGTGCGTCCTGCCACAATCCGTCACTTGGCTTTGCCGATGGGCGGCGTTTGTCGCTGGGCGTCAATCAAAAGACCGGCACCCGCAATGCACCCTCCCTTCTCAACTCTGCTTATGGGCGGCTGCATTTTTGGGATGGACGCGCCAACAGCCTGGAAGAACAAGCCGGGGGACCAATGTCCAACACGGTAGAGATGAATCAGAGCCACGATGTGAGTGTCCGGAAGCTCAGCGCCGATCCCGCGCTGGCCAGCGCCTTCGAGCAAGCTTTCGGCAGCAAAGCCATCGATATCGACCGGATACGCCGCGCGCTTGCCGCCTATGAGCGGACCCTCCTGAGCGGCGCTTCGCCCTTCGATCGCTATCGCTATGGGGGTGACAAGTCCGCAATGAGTGCAGCCGCCATCCGGGGGCTCGCGTTGTTTGAAAACCCCAACAAGGGCAATTGCGCAGCCTGCCATTTGATCGGCCCCAAAGATGCGCTGTTTACCGATCATCTCTTCCACAATCTTGGCGTTGGTCTCGATGAGGACGGAGAACCGAAAGATCTGGGCCGCTATGAAGTGACCAAACGCGATGCCGATCGCGGAGCCTTTAAGACACCCTCCCTACGCAACGTCGCGCTCACCGCGCCTTATATGCATGATGGAAGCATCAAGAGCTTGCGTGCCGTAGTCGATTTCTATAACGGCGGCGGCAGTTCCAGTCCGCATCTCGATCCACGAATCAAGCCGCTGGGACTGAGCAGCGCCGAAGTCGATGACCTCGTCCAGTTCCTCGAAGCCCTCAATGGAGACCTACCGAGCAAATGAAGATTCTCGCCACTGCAGCCACGGCTGGTCTGTTGCTATCCTGCAGCCCCGCCCCAACTCCCAAGACCGCAGCGCCATCGAGGCCCAATTACTTCGCCGTGGACAAAGCAACAGCGGCAACCTTGACAGGCAGGATAGAGTTCAGCGGCAAGCGCCCTGCCGCCACTCCCATCCAGATGGATCAGGATCAGGATTGCGCCCGCATGAATGCCGCACATCCCAAGACCAACGAGGTGATCGCCGTCGATAAAAAAGGGGGGCTCTCGAACACCTTCGTCTATCTGAAAACCGGCCTGGAAGGCAAGATCTTTGCACCGCCAGCAACACCGGCAGTGATGGACCAGAAGGGTTGCTGGTTTGGCCCCAGGGTCCTTGGCATCCAGGCCAAACAACCTCTCCGCATCACGAACTCAGACCCCGTCACACACAACATCCATCCAATGGCGCAAGTGAACCGGGAATGGAACCAGAGCCAGGGGCCAGGCGACGAACCCATCGTGCGGCGCTTTGCCAGACAAGAGGTGGTGATCCCGGTGAAGTGCAATATTCATAAGTGGATGCATGCCTCGATCGCGGTGGTGGATCATCCTTACTTTGCCATCAGCAGCAGCGACGGAAACTTCGAGATTCTGAATGTGCCACCGGGAGAATATACAGTGGCGGCCTGGCATGAAAAACTAGGGTGGCAAGAACAGAAGGTAACAGTCGCGCCATCCGTTAAGATGAGCGTGAACTTTAAGTTCAAGGGAGAGTGAAATGAATCGTCGATCCACCATTGCGATGGGATTCGGGTTCCTGCTGGCGAGTTGTAGCAAGGAAGTGAAGGGGCCTGCGGCCTATCGCATCTATGTCACCAATGAAGTCTCGGGCGACTTGAGTGTGATTGACTCCGCGACGATGGCAGTGATCGCGACCGTGCCATTAGGCAAGCGGCCACGCGGCATCCACGCAAGCCCGGACGGCAAGTTCATCTATGTCGCGCTGAGCGGGTCGCCCATCGCAGGACCGGGCGTCGACGAGAGTACGCTGCCCCCTCCTGATAAGAGTGCCGATGGCATTGGCGTCTTCGATGTCGCACAGAACAAGTTGCTGCGGGTGATCCATAGCGGATCAGACCCGGAGAACTTTGACATCAGCCATGACGGCAAGTACCTCTATGTCTCAAATGAGGATGTGGGCGGCGCCTCGATGCTCGACCTGAGCACGGAGAAGGTGCTTGCTACCTTCAAGACCGGAGACGAGCCGGAGGGTGTGCAGATGACGCCTGACGGCAAGTTCGTCTGGGTGACCTCAGAGGATGCCGGCACGGTGGCCGTCATCGACACAGCGGCACGCACCGTCGTGAAGACGATTCCAGTGGGCCGCCGTCCGCGTTCCATTGCGTTTACGCCCGACAGTACACAGGCCTGGGTCAATGCCGAGAACGACGGGACGGTCACGCTTGTCGATGCGGCGAAGGGAGCTATTGTCGAGACGATTGAACTCGGCAAGCCTGGAGTGATCAAGCCGATGGCCGTGCTGCTCTCGCGAGACGCGCAGAAGCTCTATGTCAGCACGGGACGCGGCGGGCAGGTCATCATCCTCGATACGGCGACACGGAAAGTGGACGCAACGATTGAAGTGGGCAAGCGGCCCTGGGGTATCGCGCTTTCGCCGGACGGCAAAACCCTGTTCTCCGCCAACGGTCCGTCGAATGACCTCTCTGTGGTGGATCTTGCCACGAAAACCGTCACCAACAAAATCAAGCTCGCGGGTTCCCCGTGGGGTGTGATTACACTGCAACCCTAAAAACAAAAAGGGGGCTGCAGCGATTGCCGCAGCCCCCTTTTAAGACCGGCGCTTAGATCTCCAGGAAGATTCCGAAGCCGTAGAGAGTATTGTCGGTAGTCGTAAAGAAGACGCGCCCATTGGCGAGAGTCAGTCCCGTCAAACTCCCGGGCGCAGTCACCTGTGCCCCACTCGAGTACAGCTCTTTGCCGGTCGCCCAATCAAAGCCATACAGCACGGCGCGCCCTGCCGTCGACAAAGCAAAGAGGTTGCCGCTGGTGACCACCGGGGCCACAGGCGCCTTGAGATCGCGAGAAACCCAGGCAGGCACGAGTTCCGGCTTGCCACCTTTGTCTTCGATCCGAAAAGCCACGATGGAACCATTGGGAGCGGCGCCATTGCTGGCCGCAGCCTTCAGTTCCGTACTGACCGCCCCATGCACAGGAGCGGCAATCCAACGAACTCCGTCTCCATCCTCCCAAGTGCTCAGCCCGGCACCAATGTTGCCCACCTGCGCTGAAGTTGCAATGGGAGCATCTGGCGCTTCGGAATCGATCAGGTAGATTTTGCCATCCCGCGCGGCAGCGACCAGATCTTTGCCCTTGTATTCGAACACTGTAGGCGCCGTCACCGTGGCAGTGGCTTTTGCGCTGCCGAGCGTCAGGGCGGCCTTCCGCTGCAGATCCTTGCCGCTCAGCGCATAGAGCTGTGTGCTGGTCTGGACAAACACCATACCGTTGTTCCCGACCGCGAACTCAGAAATTGCATCGCCCGCGGGCAGCGGGAAGCTGACAGGCTTTGTTTCCTCCTGGGCCAGATCAATCGCGTAGAGCGCGTTCGGCGTACCACCGCAATTGCCGCTCGATGCAGCAAACACGGTGTTG
The DNA here is from genome assembly GCF_000702445.1 of Bryobacter aggregatus MPL3. Classification (NCBI taxonomy): domain Bacteria; kingdom Pseudomonadati; phylum Acidobacteriota; class Terriglobia; order Bryobacterales; family Bryobacteraceae; genus Bryobacter; species Bryobacter aggregatus. The sequence continues at coordinate 2,080,385 of NZ_JNIF01000003.1, read as the reverse complement.
TCCGTCATCACCAGATTGCTGACCTTGGAGCCTGCGGGCATGAAATCGAGAGAAGGAAAACGGTCGCTGCCATCCGAGGTATTCACCTGCCGCAGCTTGCCGTCCCCGGCAACAAAGTAGATCGGCCGTGGACCACCAAAGCCGCCACCGCCCAGACGAGCCGGCAACTGGGCCGGGCGCACCGCCCCCGCTGCAGGACGGCGTCCACCGAATACGGCAGGAGGCACAAGAGACGGCGCCGAGGCCAAGCCGGCGCAAAGCGCCGAACCGCCCTTGGCCACCGGATAACGCTGGTGCCAGAACTCCTTGTTTGTGTCGACGTCGATCGACCAGAGGTCGCCGGAATTTCCAGCAACGAAGCCAAGCTCCTTGAAGCCTTTATAAGAGATGAGCAAGCCGATGACGACCGGTGGCGTGAGGGCGCGAGCCCCAGCCGTGGGGCCCTCCAGCTTGCGCTTCAGCACCAGTTTGAAGTCTTTTGCATTGTCCTTGGTGATGCGGATGTCGCTCTTCTCCCAACCGCTGCGGCGCGCATCGCCGCCAATCGAGGGCCAGTCTACAGGACGGCCTTGCGGGGTAGCCACGGCGGCACAAGCGAGGGTAATCGAGAGCAGTGAGGCAGTATGTTTCATGTTCGGTCTCCAGGATTATCGAAGCGTCTATTTGCCGGGCAGGCCGAAGCAATAGAGGGTACTGCCAAAGTCGCCAATGTACACACGGCCATTGGCAACAGAAAGGGCGCCGAAGTGGACGAAGTTATCGATTTCCTTCCCACTGTTATAAAGTTCTTTGCCGGTCTCGGCGTCGAGCGCATAGAGCGTGGCGTGCTTGGATGCGGCAATGCGCAGCGGGCTGAAGTCAGCGAGACCTTTGTCCGGATAGGCCTGCCGCGTGTTCTCCCCGCTTGCGTAAGCGTAGACCACACCATTGGCAATCACCGGCGGCTCTGCCTGATCCATGTCGCGCGAGATCCAGGCGGGGTTCAGTTCGTACTTGCCACCCTTTTCGTTCACCTTGAAGGCGACAACGGCGCCGTGTTGCACCGGGCCATGATTGATCGGAGGCTTAAAATCAGGATGCACCGGCCCCCAGAAAGGCGTCAGCGCCCAGCGCGTGCCCTTGCTGTCCTGCCAGCTCGCCATGCTGCCCCAGATCCCCGCCGATTGGAAGTCGACCTCTTCATTGCACATCAGTGGAGTGCGTACGAGCGGGGTGAGATGATCCTTGCCCCCGGCAGATTTCGTATCGAGCAAATAGACCCGGCATTCCTTGCTCCCGGTCACCATTAGTTCTTTGTCTTTAAAGGGGAAGATGGCAGGCGTCACCTGAAAATCCAGGTCGCGCTTTTGCAGCCAGATCCAGTTGGAGGGCTCAAACCAGTCACGCAGCTTCAGTTCGTTGCCTTCGACGCCCGCGCCGATCAGGCCATTGCCGTACACCTTGTTGTCGGGGTCATAGCGGCCATCGCCGGTGGGCGCCCAGGCAGTGCCACTCGAATCGATCGCCGCGCCGCTGCGGCCCCACAGACCACCGCTCTTCGGATTGAAGGTCATGATCTTCTTTGCCGGATCTTTGAGGTTTACGGCCCAGATCTGGTTCGGGTTGCCGGCGCAGCCCTGCGCAGTAGTGGTGAACAGCGTATCCTTCCAGAGATTCAGCGAATAATGCTTGCCGTTCGGGTAGCCAAACGGGAAGGGCGGCGCCACCACTTCTCCATCAGCAACGTTCAGGGAGTGCAGCTTGCCATCGCCCGCGAGCATGTAGACGATGCGATCGCCACTGGTGGTGGGCTCGTTGATCACAGGAGCGGCGGTTGCTCCCGGCGGGCAGAGCGGGTCGCCTTCGCGCCCACGCCGCGCGGGCGTCGGATACTCGAAATGCTTCTTCCAAATCAGCTTGCCGGTCTCGACATCGATCGCATAGAGGTTGTCGGAAATTCCCGACACTACGGCGATCTGTTTCTTGCCAGCCTTGGTGGGCACGTTCTCGACAATCAGCGGCGCAAATAACGAATGCATCTCTTGCGGCACGTTGTCGAGCTTGATCTTCCAAAGAAGCTTCATGCCCTTTACGTTGTCTTTGTTGAGAATTTTCTCGTTCTGTTGCCAGGCGGTGCGTTGCGGATTGCCGCCATCGGTGCGCCATTCCGCGCCCCACATGAGCGTGCAGCCGAGAAGGCCGAAGGTAAGAACATTTCGTATTTGCATAGTGATCGAATCCAACGTCGTCGTTCATGAATTTTATATCAAGCCCCTAGCCGCTACAGTAGGGAAATGCGTCGCGTGGTGGTAACGGGGCTCGGTGCGGTTTCTGCGTTTGGGATCGGCGTCGACCTTCTGTGGAGTAACTTCACTCGAAATGCCTGCGGCATTCTTCCGCTGCAAAGTCTCGATACCAGTCAGTTGAAGATCACCACAGGCGCAGAATTCAGCAGTTTTCAGCCCGAAGCCCACATGAAAAAGGAGCATCTGCTCCTGGCGGACCGCAACGCGCAGTTCGCGCTGCTGGCCGCACAGGAGGCAATCGACCAGGCGCAATTGCCCTTGCCACCGGATGCGGCGATCGTCACCGGTTGCTGTGTGGGCGGCAAGCACATGGAAGATGCCGGCTACTGGGACGTTTATCGCGAAAGCAAATCGCGCGTTCACCCGATGACCATCCCGAAAGTGATGGCGAATGCGGCAGCCAGCCTGATCGCCATGGAGCACGGTGTTCTAGGGCCCGTGTTCACCCTTTCCACCGCCTGCTCGTCCGCAAACCACGCCATCGGACAGGCCATGTGGCTGGTGCGCAATGGAGTGGTGGAGGTTGCACTCACCGGAGGAAGCGAGTCGCCCTTTGTGTTTGGGCTGCTGAAGGCCTGGGAAGCCATGCGGGTGGTGTCGCCTGATGTCTGCCGCCCCTTCTCCAAAGACCGTAGGGGCATGAGTCTTGGCGAGGGCGCAGGCATGCTGCTGCTCGAGAGCGAAGAGCACGCGCGCGCACGAGGAGCTAAAATCCTCGGTGAGGTGGCAGGCTTCGGCATGTCGGCCGACGCACACCACATCACGCAGCCCAAGCCGGAAGGCGCAGCGGCAGCCATGCGCATGGCGCTTCGCGATGCGCAGATGGATGCTGAAACCATTGGCTATGTCAATGCCCACGGCACCGGAACCCAGGCAAACGATCCTGCAGAATGCGCCGCCTTAGGGATGGTTTTTGCCACGCACCTGCATAAACTCCCGGTCTCTTCCACCAAATCGATGCACGGCCATGCGCTCGGCGCGGCAGGCGCACTGGAGGCCGTCGCAACCATTGAGGCCCTGCGGCGCGGCATGCTGCCTCCAACGCTTGGCTTTGAAAGCAAAGATGCGGAGTGTGACATCGACATGATTCCCAACCTGGCCCGGCCTTGTTCCGCCGAGGCCGCACTTTCCAACTCTTTCGCCTTCGGAGGACTCAACGCCGTGCTTGCCTTTCGAGCTCGCGCCTGACCACCATGGACCCGCTCGCACGATACGAGGCATTGACGGAGCTCAGCAGGGCGGTTGCTGAGCGCAGTGAGCTCATTCGCCTGTTCCAAGATCTCCGTCTCATCCTGCGCCGCATGGTCTGGACCGAGTACGTCATGCTGACGATCTATGACGAGGCAAACGACACCGTGCATCTTCGTTTGATCGATACCGAGGAGGCGCATCATGTGCCGATCGGTGAGACCTTTCCCCTTTCGCTCAGCCCGGGCCGGGCGGTGATCGAAACACGCCGGGCCGTCTATTGGCCTTGCCGTTCCGATGTGCCTCCCTCACGCATGCGCGATGTGCTGGAGGCAGACCGGATTGAGTCTACCCTGCTGCTGCCCCTGATTACCGAGCGCGGAGTCATCGGCGCTCTGGGCCTGGGCCAGCGCATCCCCAATGCCTTCAGTGAAGAGGACCGGGAGTTTCTGGAACTCGCCGCTCGTCCCATTGCCGTAGCCGTCGAGAACGCGCTGGCCCATGAGAAGTTGCAGATGGAGCGCAATCGATTGCGGATGGTGCTCGACCTCAATAACGCAATCGCCAGCCAGCTCGAATTGGCCCCGCTCCTCAATGCGATTGCAACGATCATGCGGCCTCATCTCGAGCAAAGCTACTTCTGCCTCACCCTCTGGAACCAAGAGCAACAGGCACTCATTCCAACCGTCATTGATTATCCGGAATCCGCCGGAGAACTGGCACAGGCAACAGGTAGCAGGATTCCGCTGATTGGTTCCGCCGCGGGCGAGGCCTTTACCAGTGGTGAAATGAAGCTCTATACCGGAGAGCAGATCCGCACGCTGACAAGCCCCAGCACCCAAGTGCTCACCCGTGAGGGCTTTGAAACCGTATGCGTGATTCCGCTCACTACCGGTCACGGCAAGATTGGCACGATTAATCTGGGCAGCCGGAAACCCAAAGCATTCCAGGCGGAAGCCTTAGATTTACTCGTGGCGGCCGCCGGGCAAATCGCGATTGCGGTTGAGAACGCGCTCGCCTATGCGCGCATCGCCGAATGGAATGCAAAACTCGAACGGGAGAAGCTTTATCTCGCCGAGGAGATCAAAACAGCGCATCCTTTTGACGAGATTATCGGCCAAAGTCCAGCAATTCGCCATGTTCTGCAGAAAGTGGAGATCGTGGCCCCTACCGATTCCACGGTCCTGATTCTTGGTGAGTCCGGAACCGGGAAGGAACTCATTGCTCGCGCCATCCATGATCGCAGCCAGCGGGCGTCCCGCACCTTCGTCAAGCTCAACTGCGCCGCGATGCCGGCAGGACTCATTGAAAGCGAACTGTTTGGACATGAGCGAGGATCCTTCACCGGCGCGATCCAGACCAAGGTGGGCCGCTTTGAGTTGGCCGATGGTGGCACCATATTCCTCGACGAGATCGGAGAAGTGAGCCTCGAAGTACAACCGAAACTCCTGCGCGTCCTCCAGGAGAAGGAGTACGAACGGCTGGGTTCAGCCAGGACCCTGCGCAGCGATGTCCGTCTGGTGGCGGCAACGAATCGCGATCTCAAAGCCATGGTCGATGCGAAACAATTCCGGCTCGATCTGTTTTACCGCCTGAACATCTTCCCCATTGAGGTTCCGCCCTTACGAGAGCGCGCCGCGGACATTCCGCTGCTGGTTCGTCACTTCGTTCGTGAATATAGCCGCAGACTGTCCAAAGCGATTACGACCATCCCCTCGCACACGATGGAAGCCTTAGAGCGCTACACCTGGCCTGGCAATATCCGGGAACTGCAGAACCTCATCGAGCGCAGTGTACTGCTGAGCCGTGCCGACACACTCCGCGTCAATCTAGACGATCTGCGGGAAGTTACGCTGCTGAATGGCCTGGCAAAGACCTTGGACGATCTGGAGCGGGAAGCAATTCTGGCAGCCCTCGAACGCTGTGGCGGACGGGTGGGCGGCAAGGCCGGGGCGGCCGAAATCCTCGGACTGAAACGCACCACCCTGATCTCGCGGATGGACAAGCTCGGCATCCATCGCACCCGGCAATAGTCGATATTTCGACTTTCGTCGATATTTCGACACTTCATTCTCGACACATTCTCGCTATCGTGCTGATTGCAAACGTTTTTGGGATCGGTGTTTGGATTGCCCATTGTCCTAGTGATGATGAAGATCGAGATCGAACACGGTCCTGACGGGACAAAGTTGGAGTTGATCGGAAAACTCAGCGGACCCTGGGTGGAAGAACTGGAATCCGTCGCCAGCCGGGAATCGCCACCGCTCGAGATTCGCACCGGACAGTTGCAGTACATCGATCTGGCCGGGCGATACCTCTTGGAGCTATTGAAGTCGAGAGGCGCTCGGGTGCTGCTGGCGTTGCTCGCGATCCGAATGACGCTTCCGGCCGAGCCGCTCAAACTCACGCTTGAGGAAGCCGTCCGCATCGCTCTGAAGCAGAACCCAGGCGTACAGGTGGCGAACTTGAATCGCGCTGTTGCCGAACAGGATGCGCGGATTGGCAAGAGCGCGCTACTGCCGCAAGTGAGCATGGATCTCAGCCATCTGGTGCAGCGGGGTAGTGTTGAGGCGAGCATCGGCTTCTCGCTCCCCGGTTTGCCAGGCCACATCGGCCCCTTCCAAGTGATCAATGTCGGACCGCGCTTCGGGATGCCGATTTTCGATCTCACCCTGTTGAATCGCTGGAAAGCGGCAAAGCAGGGTCGCGAAACTTCGGCAATGAATGAGTTGGGAGTCCGTGAGCAAACCACCGCGCTGGTGGTGGGACAGTATCTGTCCGCACTGCGCCAAGCGGCTGCGGTCGATGCCGCTGTCTCGCGCAGAGACCTTGCCGACGCACTGTACAAGCAGGCCCAGAACCTGCAGCAGGCAGGCGTCGGCACCGGACTCGACACCTTGCGCGCCAACCAGAAGCTGCAAGTGGAAAAGCAAAACCTGATCGTGCAACAAACGCAGTTGCGAGTCACCCTCTTTGGCCTGGCAAAGCTGCTAAGCATTGAGGAAGGCAACTCCGTGGAGCTGGCCGACGCGCAGAGCTTCTTCAACTCGCGCCAGGACAAGACGGAAGAAGCCGAGGTGAGCCTCGCCTGGTCGCAACGGCCAGAGTTGAAATCCCTGGCCAGCCGCATCAAGGCCCAACAGTTGGAAGAGACGGCGGCGAAGCGCGAACGGCTGCCGACAGTGCGTTTCGACGGCACCTATGGCCAGCAGGGCACCGCCTACAACCGCATGATTCCGGCATACCAGATTGGCGGCACCGTGAGCGTGCCGATCTACACCGGCGGCAGGATCGGGGCGGAGATTGCGAAAGCCAAAATCGAAACCGAAAAGCTGGAGCGGAACGTGGTGGAGATGAAGAACCAGGTGGCATATGAAGTGAAGACGGCGCGGGAGCAATATCGCGCCGCACAAGACGAGGTGGATGTCGCCAATCTTGGACTCACGCTCGCCCGGCAAGAAGTGGAGCAATCGCGAGACCGGTTTCAGGCTGGGGTCACTAACAACATTGAAGTGGTCACAGCGCAGGATTCGCTCGCCCGTGCGACCGAAAGCCAGATTGAAGCGCTCTACCGCGTAGGCGTCGCGCGCGCTGATATTGCACGAGCGATGGGCCGCATGGAAGCGGCGTTTACCAAATAGGAGCGAATTGAGAATGGAAAAGAAAACTTTGATCGTCTCGGGCGTGTTGCTGGTAGCAGCTGTAACAGCAGGGGCGGTTTATCTGAACGGCCAAGGGAAAGAGAAGACAGACGACGCCCAGATCGACGGGCGCCTGGTGAATATCGCTCCGAAAATCAGTGGCTATCTGACCGATGTCCTGGTACGCGACAACCAGCAGGTCAAGAAAGGCGACGTGATTGCACGTATTGAAAGCAGCGATCAGCGCGTGAAAGTAGAGCAGGCCCGCGCCGCGCTGTTGCAGGCCGAGAGTCAACTGCGGGGTGCGCAAGCGAATGTTCCCCTCACCGCGGAAACCACCGCCAGCCAGTTGGCCAACGCACAGGCCGCACTCGCGAGCAATCAGGCTGATTTTGAACGCGCCAAGGCCGGCCTTGAGCAGGCCAGACAAGCCGAGATCAGCTTTGCCCGGGCCAATGCCGAAACCAAACGCGCCGCCCAGGAGCGGGCGCAGGCGGATCTGCGCCGCATGAAGGAACTCGTCGACAAGGAAGAGATCTCCCGCCTGCAATATGACAGCTATGTCGCCGCCGCCCGGATGGCCGAAAGCGACTTGAAGGCGGCCCTTGATCGCGTCGAAAGCGCACAGAAGGGGGCGGACATCGCCCACAGCCAACTGGCCGCCACGCAGGCCCGCATTGAGCAAGCCAAGGCGCAAGTGCAGCAGGCCAAGGCAGGCGAGCGGCAAGTGGCCGTCCGCATTGCCGATAGCGGAGCCAGCCAAGCCAATGTCGCGGCCGCCCGGGCGAATCTTGCGGCGATGGAGTTGCAGCTCAGCTATGCCGAGATCGTCGCCCCGGCGGACGGCGTGGTCACCAAGAAGAACATCGAAGTCGGAATGTTTGTCAGCCCGGGCCAAACGATGTTGACGCTGATCCCGATGAATGAAATCTGGGTCACGGCGAATTATAAGGAAAGCCAACTGCGCGATATCAAGCCCGGGCAACGCGCCGAGATCGAGCTCGACGTGAACGGCAAGAAGTATGAGGGCAAGGTGGATTCGATCGCGGGAGCCACCGGCGCACGAACCAGCTTGCTGCCTCCTGAGAATGCCACCGGCAACTTTGTCAAAGTAGTGCAGCGCGTCCCGGTCAAGATCCTCATTGATGGGGCGCAGGCGGGCACCTTCCCCGTGGGCACCAACGTCGTCGCAACGGTGTTCACACGTTAAAGAGACCCCATGCACGAAGCCCCGAAAGTCAATCCCTGGTTGATCGCCCTGACGGTCTCGATGGTGACCTTCATGGAAATTCTGGATGGCACCATCGTCAACGTCGCATTGCGGCACATTGCCGGCGACCTCTCCGCCGGTGTCGATGAAAGCACCTGGGTGCTCACCTCCTATCTGGTCTCAAACGCGATCGTCCTGCCGCTCGCCGGATGGTTCTACATGCTGATGGGCCGCAAGAACTTTTACCTGATGGGTGCGGCCATCTTTACCGTCAGTTCCCTGCTCTGCGGCTTTGCGCCCAGCCTCACGGTGCTGATCATCATGAGAATCATTCAAGGCCTCGGCGGTGGCGGCCTGCAGCCCAGCTCACAAGCGATTCTGCAGGATAGCTTCCCGCCCGAAAAACGCAATATGGCAATGGCCTTCTATGGCATGACCGTCGTTTGCGCCCCTGCGCTGGGGCCCTCCCTCGGTGGCATCATCACCGATAACTGGAGCTGGCGCTGGATCTTCTTCATCAATGTGCCGGTCGGTGTTCTTGCCTCCTACATGACCTGGAAACTAGTGGAAGATCCTCCGACCATGGTGCGCAAGAAGTTGAGCGAGATGAAGATCGACGGTTGGGGTTTGGGGTTGCTCGCGGTGGGCATCGGCTTCCTGCAAGTGGTGTTGGATAAGGGACAGAACGAAGGCTGGTTCCAGTCCTCCTTTATTTTCTGGATGAGCTTTGTCAGCGTCGTCGCCATCATCCTGTTCTTTGTCGTCGAATGGTTCCATGTGAACCCGGTGGTGGACATCTCGCTTCTGCGCAATCGATCTTTCTTCATGGCCAATCTCGCGATGTTCGCCCTTGGCTTCGTTCTGTACGGCAGCAGCGTGCTGCTGCCGATGTACACACAGCAACTGATGGGCTACACGGCCACCCTGGCGGGCTATCTGCTTTCGCCGGGCGCGTTGATCGTCATCGTGATCATTCCGATTGTGGGCAAGGTGATGGGAGTGGTGCAGCCGAAGTATCTGGCCATGGTCGGCATGATGGTGAACGCCGCGGCAATGTACAAGATGTCGCAATTGAACCTCGGCGCCGACATGGGCACCCTGGTCAAACTGCGCCTGTTACAAGGCGTGGGCCTCGCCATGCTCTTTGTTCCAATCAATGCGATGGCCTTCGGGCAAGTGGATCGGGACAAGGTGAACTCTGCCACAGGCTTGGTGAATCTCAGCCGCAACCTGGGGGCCAGCTTTGGCATTTCGCTCGTCACCGCGATGCTGTCGAATCGCTCTCAAGTGCACCAGACTCAACTGGTGAGCCACCTCACGCCCTCTGACCCGCAGTACATCAGTTGGTTGGAGCAAGCCAAACAGTTGCTGGTCTTAAAAGGCTACACACCGGCCGATGCCGTGGAGAAGGCGCGAGGCCTCATTGGCAATCTGCTCGGTCAGCAAGCCAGCCTGCTTTCGTTCAGTGAAACCTTCTTTGCACTGGGCGTAATCAGCTTGCTGACAATTCCGATCCTGTTATCGACCAAGAAGATCAAGGGCGCCGTTTCCACCTCCGCGCACTAAACAGCTTCGGCCTTTGAGGGCATCTTTTGCAAGATGCCTTCAAAGGCCGTTTGAAACTGCTTAAGCTGCTCCGAAAGGAGACCAGGGATGTCGTTACTGGGGCAGTGTGTCTCCGCCCGACAAACTACGCCGTAACGGCCATGTCCTGGCTGGGGGGTGGAATCGGGGTGGACGGACGGTCCGCACCACCGTTAAACTTGACGCTCACCAGCTTCGAGACGCCGGGCTCCTGCATGGTCACTCCGTACATGCTGGACGAAGCCTCCATGGTGCGCTTGGCGTGGGTGATGAAGATGAACTGGGTGTTGTTCGACATCTCCTTGACCAGCTTGGTGAGGCGAATGATGTTCGCCTCGTCGAGCGGCGCATCGACTTCGTCGAGGACGCAGAACGGACTGGGCTGGAACTTGAAGATGGCCATCAGCAGGGCCATGGCGGTCATGGCGCGCTCGCCACCGCTCAGCAGCAGCACGTTCTGCAGCCGCTTGCCCGGGGGCGAGGCGATGATGTCGATACCGCTCTCATTGACGTTCGTTGGGTCGGTGAGACGCATCTCACCAGAGCCGCCGCTGAACAGAATCTGGTAGGTGCCACGGAAATACTCGTTGATCTTGTCGAAGGCTTCCTGGAAGCGCTTCTTTGATTCCGTGTCGATTTCCTGGATCGCCTTTTCGGTATCGCGGATCGAATCGAGAAGATCCTGCCGCTGCGCGTTCAAGAAGTCATAGCGCTGCTGGGACTCTTCGAATTCGGCGAGTGCATCCGGGTTGACCGGGCCCAGCGCTTCGATCTTGCGGCGCACTTCGGTGTACTTTTCTTCGGCTTCCGCGAGCTGCGTTTCATCGAGCACCGCTTCGTCACCGGCAGCAAGTTCGGCGACGGCCATGCCCAGTTCCTTCTGGCACATCTCCTCGAGATGCTTCATGTCGCTCTGCTTGCGCACGAGTTCAACTTCGGCCTGCTGCCGCTTGTCGGAAAGAACGGCTGCGTTCTGCCGCAACCCGCGCAAGTCCTCTTCCAAGGCAGCAAGCTGGGCGCGAATCTCTTCTTCTGACTTGGTCAGATTCGTCACTTCGACACCAGCGGTTTCAATGCTGGCGGCAAGAGAAGTCGCCTTCGCATCGAGCTCGATGTTGTCGTTCAACAACTGCGCTCGATTGACGCCGAGGCGCTCCATCTCAGAAGACAGGTACTCGCGGCGGCGGCCCTGTTCGATCAACGAATTATTCAGACGTTGTACGGCGCCGTTCGCGCTGCGCAGACGCTCGTCGACGCTGGCCAGTTGGGCACGGAGCGTCGAGTGCTCTTCGTTCATGCTGTTGAACTGCTGCTGCAATTCCACAAGCGCACCGCGTTCTGCTTCCAGAGCAGCTTCGAGGGCCACCCGTGCGGCATCCTTTTCGGCGCTGCCGGTTTCAAGAGTCTCGCGCAACGCGGCTAGGCGCTTGGCCTCATTGGCCAAGCGGTCCAGTTCGACGCGGGCATTGGACAGGAAGCGGGCTGAGCGTTGCAGATCGGTCGCCAACTGGCGCTGTTCCTGATCGAGAACGAGCGCGCCCTTCTCTTCCTGCTGTTGCTCCTGCCTCAGCTTTTCGAGATCGGCGGCAAGAGCCGTCTGCTCGCCTTCCAACTGCTGCAGGCGCGTGTTGCTCTGCTCGAGCTCCAGTTGCTTCACATGATGCTGGGCGTTGAGCTCCTTCAATTCGCGCTTCAGCGCGAGCGGACCACTGGAGCTCTTCTTACCACCCGTCACCGCATAGCCGTGATAGCAAACGCCATCGGGCAGCAGGAAATAGACATCCGGATATTGCAGCGCCAGGCGCTGTGCGGCCTGATGATCCTGCGCGAGGAAGCAGCGGGTAACGCGGGGCAGCAACTCCGCAGGCGCGTACTTGAAGCCGTTAGTCATCTTGAGCACATCGCTCAGACGGCCGACGATGCCAGTCTCAGGACCGACGGGCGGCTCCTGCACACGGCCGCGGCTGAAGTTCGCTTCGGGAGCGGGATGCACAAGGAAAGTTGCGCGGCCTTCGAGGTCCTGCTTCATCAGCGTGATGCCGCGCTGGGCGTCATTCCACTGCTCGACCACCACGTATTCCAGCTCTTCGACCAGAAACTCTTCGGCCGCCTTTTCATAGGAAGCATCCACTTCGATGAAGTCGGCGAGTACGCCCATCGGCTTCAAGCCAGTGGCCTGTCCCTTACCAATGGCGGTGAAGAGTTTCTTCACCGAATCGGTGGTGTAGCTGCGATGGTTGATGATGTCTTCGAGCGAATCGCGGCGGGCCTTCAGACGGGAAGTCTCGGTGCGCAGAATGTCCTGCTGGCGACGCGTGTCGTTCACTTCCTGCCGGCGCGTGTTCAATTCGGTTTCGATGTACTTGCGCCGGTCGGCCAGCCCTTCGAGGGTCATCTGGCGGGCGTTCAGCTTCTCGCTGAGTTCGGCGCGCACCAGTTCGAGACGTTCCGATTCTGCCTGCGCTTCGGTTTCTTCGCGAGTGGAGCGCTCAGTGTTCTTCGTCACGCCCTGCTGCTGCGTTTCCACCTGCGTCAGCTGGTTCCGCAGACGATTCACTTCGCCCAGAAGGCTGAACACCTGCTGGCGATTGCGTTCCAACTGGCTCGAGCGTTCGCGGAGCTGTTGCGACATCGTGTCGCGCTGGCTGGTCTTTTCCGCAACCTGGGCGCGAAGCTGGACAGCCTGCTGCTCGAGCTCGGCGCTCTCTTTCTGCGCCGCTTCAAACTCGGTTTTCAGCTCCGTCAGGCGGGCTTCGAGCGAAGTCACTTCGCCTTCGTTCTGGGTCAGGCGCTGGTCAATATTGGCGATCTGCTGCGACTGGCTTCCCAACCGCCCACGCGTACGCTCGGCTTCAAGACGCAGTTCGGCAAGCTGCTTACGCGAGGCCGTGAGAGCAGATTCGATCTCATAAAAACGAGCCTGCAACTTCTGCTGGTCCGCATCTTTGGTCGATAGATTGGTTGCCAGTTCGGTGTAGGCGTTGGTCGATTCGTTTAGCTCGAGAGCGACCTTGGTCGCCTCGCGCTCAAGGTAACGGAATCGATTGGAGAGCACGAGCTTGATGTGCGTATCGAGCTCAGTCTTCAACTCGTCATAGCGCTTTGCTTTGGCGGCCTGGCGCTTCAAGCTGTTCACCTGCCGGCCCACTTCTTCGAGAATGTCGAAAACGCGATTCAGATTCTGACGGGCGCTCTCCAAACGGCTCTCGGCCAAACGGCGACGGGTCTTAAATTTCGTAATGCCGGCGGCTTCTTCAATGATCGAACGCCGGTCCATCGGTTTATTCGAGAGAATTTGCCCGATGCGGCCCTGCTCGATGATCGCGTAGCTTTCTGGTCCCAGACCGGAGCCCATGAAGACATCCTGGATGTCGCGCAGGCGGGCCAGCTTGCCATCGATCAAGTATTCGCTGTCGCCCGAACGGTAAAGACGGCGAGTGATGGTGATTTCACGTGAAGTTTTGGGCTTGGGAGGAGCTTCCGGATCGACATTCTCCGGCTTCTCGCTGGGCAGAACTTTCTCGAGATAGGAACCATCGGGGTCCACCATGGTCATGGTGACACTGGCCATGCCGAGCGGTTTGCGGTCCCTGGTGCCCGCGAAGATGACGTCTTCCATGCGGCCACCGCGCAAGCTTTTGGCCGATTGCTCGCCCAATACCCAGCTGATGGCGTCACTCAGATTCGATTTGCCGCAGCCATTTGGACCCACGATCGCAGCTACGCCTTCGCCGGGGAAGCGCATCTCCGTTCGATCGCAGAAGGACTTGAAGCCCTGCAATTCGAGCCGTTTCAGTTTGAGCAATGGAGTAGTCTCCTCGCAAGAATAGGAAGTCAAGGACCGTAATCTTCAGGAAGAAGAGTGCGATCCAAGTCGGGGGAGACAATTGAAGTCTAGAACAAGATGAGCAAGAAGTAAAGGAGGCATCCATATGTCGCGGCATGAAAGCTGACACCCCAATCTGTTGTGGCACAAAAAATGTTTCGCATTTAGCTGGAACTATTTTTGACAAGTTGATATAAGATGCCGACCTATGTTGCGCTTTGTTGCGTTGTCCCTCCTTTTCTGCCTATCGCTAGCGGCCCAGGAGTTCCGCTCTACGTTGTCCGGCCGCGTTACCGATCCCTCCGGCGCTTCCATTCCAGGGGCCAAAGTCGTGGCGATAGAAACCAATACCGGGGCAAAGTCAGAAGCAACGACCAGCCAGGAAGGCGAGTACAGTCTTCCCTTCCTCGCCCCCGGCCCTTACCGGTTAAGTGTGGACGCAGATGGATTCAAGAAGTACAGCCAAAGCGGGATCCAGATCAGCACCAACCAGCGCCTCTCCCAGGATGTAGTGTTGCAGGTGGGGAGCCAGGGCGAATCCGTCACCATCACTGCCGATGTCAGCTTGTTGTCCACGGCAACAGCGAGCGTCGGCCAGGTGATCTCCTCGAATCAGATTGAGACCATGCCAATGAATGGCCGCACCGCGCTCACCTTGGCCCAGCTTGCCTATGGGGTCACGCCCGCAAGCGACCCACGCTTTACGCGCCCTTTTGACAATGGCGGGCCCGCCGGAATCTCAATGGGCGGCGGCCAGGCACAGTCGAATGAGCTCTTGCTCGACGGTGCGCCCGATATGACCCGCAACCGGCGCGTCGCCTACAACCCTCCGGTGGACGCGGTCTCCGAGGTGAAGGTGGAAGCCTTCCAGCCCGACGCCGCTTACGGCAATACGGGAGGCGGTACCGTGAACGTCGTCATGAAAGGCGGCACGAATACCTTCCATGGCACGCTTTACGAGTTCAACCAGGTCTCCGCCCTGAAAGCGACTCCATTCTTTACCAACGCGGCAAACCAGAAGAAGCCGACGACGCGCTTTAACCAGTACGGCGGATCCATCGGCGGCCCCATCTGGATTCCAAAAATCGTGAATGGCCGCAACCGGCTGTTCTTCTTCTTTACCTACGAGGGAATCAAGCAGAGCGAGCCCGAGCCCACTTTTTCCACCGTCGCGACCGATGCGCAGAAGAAGGGCGACTTCAGCGCGCTACTGCCCCAGGGCATCACGATCTACGATCCGAATACCGGCGTTCTCAATGGTTCCGTCATCACCCGGCAGCCCTTCCCAGGCAATCTCATCCCGACAGACCGCATCAGTCCCATTGCAACCAAGATTCTGAGCTACTCCCCCACGCCCAACGCCGCGGGGAGCAATATTGGCGAAAACAACCGCTTTGACAACGCAGTGCGCAGCGATAACTTCACCAGCTACCTGGGCCGCTTCGACTGGAACATCAGCGACCGGCACAAGCTGTTCTTCAACATGAGGAACAATGACCGCATCGAGAACCGCGGCAATCGCTACAACAACATCATCAGTGGCAACTACCTGGCGCGTATCAACTGGGGTGCGCTGCTCGACGATGTCTACACCGCCACACCCACGCTGCTATTCAACACGCGCATGAACTGGAATCGCTTTAATGAAGGCAACAGCAAGCCAAGTGCCGGTTTCGACCCCACCACACTCGGCCTGCCTGCTTACATCAAAGCCAACAGTACGAAGCTCGTCTTCCCGAATATCAGCTTCGCCAACTTCACAAGCTATGGAACGAATGGTGGCGACGTCACGCCCTTTGACACCTATCAGATCTTCGAGAATGTCACCAAGATCCTCAACACACATACGGTCAAGTTCGGCGGCGATATCCGGAAGCAGATCGAGAGTTCCAACAGCTTTGGAAACTCGAGCGGCAACTTTGTATTCAATGCCGATTGGACCAAGCAGGCCTCCAACGCTGCCGCCGCAAAGATCGGTCAGGACATGGCAGCCTTACTGCTCGGCCTCCCCACAGGGGGAAACTATCAAGTCAATGCGAGCCGCACAAACCAGGCCTACTACTATGCTTTCTTCGTCCAGGACGATTGGCGGGCCCGCAAGAACCTGACCTTCAACATCGGTCTTCGTTACGAAGCAGAGACAGGCACAACCGAGCGATTCAATCGCACCATCGCTGGCTTTGATCCGAATGCCAAGAACAGCGTCACGGATGCCGCAGTCGCCAACTACGCAGCCAGTCCGAGTGCACTCTTGCCCCCATCCGCCTTTACCGCACGGGGCGGAGTCTATTTCGCCCAGCCAGGCAAGAACACAATCTACGATCCCTATCGATACGGATTCTCCCCCCGCTTTGGCTTCAGCTGGCAACCGGGCAGCCTGAAAGGGTTGGTTGTGCGCGGAGGAGTTGGCCTCTATATCGGTACCTTCGGCACCTTCGGAATCCAGCAGCCCGGCTTCAGCCGCCAAACCGATCTCGTCTCTGCCTCAGGGGGTGTCTACCTGAATCCCATCGCCACCTTGGCCGATCCCTTCCCCAGCGGCATCCTACAGCCGGTCGGCAATCGCCAAGGCCTTGATACTTTCTTAGGCCAGAGCATCCAGTATGTGGAGAGGAAGCTCGGCAATCCACAAACCTGGCGCTGGAGCTTCAATGTGCAAAAGAGTGTCGGCCAGAACTCGGTCTTTGAAATCGGATACATGGGCAGCTCGGCCATTCGCATCGCGGAAAACCGATTGGCCAGCTCGAATGCGCCCTATCTGAACTTCGTGCCCAACCAGTACCTCAGCACAAGTCCGCTGCGCGATCCGGCGCGAATCACCTTACTCACAACGCCCATCGCAAACCCGTTCCGGAATCTGTTGCCCAATACTTCACTCAACGGCAGCACGATCAATCAGGAAAACATTCTGCGCGCCTATCCCCAATACAGCGGAGATGGCGGCGTTGCTCTCGATGGAAGACTGAGCGGCTACTCCAACTTCCACATGCTGCAAACTCGCTATGAGAAACGCTTCTCGAGCGGCCTACAGTTCCTCGCCAATTACCAATGGTCAAAGTTTATGGAAGCAACTTCACGCCTGAACTTTGGCGACTCGAAGATGGCATATCGCGTTGCCAATGAAGACCGGCCGCATCGCTTCGTCTTCAGCGGCAGTTACGAGCTTCCCTTCGGCAAAGGCAAAACATTTGCCAGTAGTGTAAATGGCTTCGTCGATCGTGTCATCAGCGGTTGGCAGTTCAATACGATCTACAGCATCCAGAGCGGCTCACCAGTTGAATTTGGAAATGTGATTCATTACGGCGGCGACCTGCAGTGGAATGCTCGTGGCCTCAGCAAAGCCTTTGACACGACACGCTTTGAAACAGCCGCAGCAGCGCAGTTGGATCGCAACATCCGCACTTTCCCGCAATCGTTTCCAGCCTACCGTGCCGACAAGGTCAACAACATCGACCTCAGCATGATCAAGAACATCCGCATCGTCGAGCGCTTCACCGTGCAATTGCGAGTGGAGTCCTTCAATGCCTTCAATCACACCATCTTCAATGGTCCAGAGCTTTCCCCCACCAGCGGAAACTTCGGCAAGATTACGAGTGCATCCAATCTGCCCAGAGCCTACCAGCTCGCACTGCGGCTCCGCTGGTAGAGCCGTAGAACTTAGCGGAATACCTGGATCGTACTCATGCCAGTAGTGTGGGTGGAAACAACTCGCTTTCCGCTCAGCATCGGCTGCACATTCTTCTTGTCTGTCTCCGACGCATAAGGTGATGTGGCCAGGACCACATTCCCAGCCGGTACGCGGTCTGGCGTGCAAGCGCGCTCCAACAGGCTCGCCTCAAAGAGAGCATAGACGGGAAGTGTGGTGGCTGGAACCGCCACCGTACAAGCAGCATGCTCCACTTGCGATTGGTGCATGGTTGCGGCGGCGAGCGCCCAATTCTCTCGCGGCTTTCGAAGCCATTGGACATTGGCAATCATAAAGATCAGAAGCAGCAGACCCAACAACGCCAGACCCAACTTACGCCTCGGCGACTGGAGAATTCCGCTCAGGCCTTCTGCTGCCAGCAAGACCAGCGGCGGAAGAATGAAGCTCATCTGCCGGATCGCGAGAAAATAGCTGAACGTCGCATCGACACTCACCACACAGAAGATTGGCAGGATTGAGGATACAAGCAGGAGCCGCCGGAACTCAAGCCGCATCGCGCCTTGCCTGAGGCCATAGCCTGCCAGTCCAATCAGACACAGCGCGCCCAGATAGCCAGCACCGGTCAACTCCCGCAGAATCATCAACGGGATCTTCGCCGACACCGACAGATGAAACCCTTCCGCCTGGATCACTTTCTGCCACATTGGCGAGGCATACAAGTACCAGGGCAGAAAGGAGAGGAGCGCGAGGAGAACAGCGCCACCGATCTGCACCAGCAGCTTCGGATTCCGACACCACAGCAAAAGCCAGGCCACATGGGAGCACGCAGTGAAGATGGTGAAGGGCTGCGAATAGAGGCCGGCGATCAAGACCAGGAGATATGCAAAGTACCAAGAAAGAGATGCCGATCTCAGGATCCGCAAGAAAAGGTAGCTGGCGAGCGCACTAAGAAACAGCGCTTGCAGATACGGGCGGGCCTCGATGGCATAACGGAACTGAAGGGGAAGCAATAAGAGGATCGAGGTGGCGAGGAGTGGGTAGCGTATCCGCAGCTCTCTCGCCGTCAGATACACGGTGAAGCCAAGCGCCACACTAAAAAGCACCGATGGCAGGCGAGCCACCTCCACCGAGTAGCCCAGGATGCGAATCGCCAGCAACTGCGGCATCCAGCCCAGCGGCACGCTGGCCACTCCGGTCCGGGTAATCACATCCACATGCTCAAAGGTACCGGAATGAGTCCCAAGCAACTGCAGCAGTTCATCCAGCCACAAGGTCTGCAAGTCCAGTAAGCAGAACAGCACCGCAAAGTAGGCAAGCAAGCCACCGTAAACTTGCAGGGGAACTTGCGCAATCCAAGACCGCGACTCATCGTTCGTTTCGCTCATGGGCGTAGCTATTGCCCTGCAATGCTATCAAGATTCTTCTGTTCGGCACTATGGCCACGGGGTAAGTTCCAAAAGAACAGGGACGACATCACAAAATAGCGCCACCAATGGGCCATGATCAAATTGATGCATGATGCTCCGCGACTTTCCCGTTTTCTGCTGGTGGCGCTGATGGCTGTACAGAATCTCTCCAGCCAATCGCCTGCGCGTCTGATCGTTCTCGATCCCGGACACTTTCACGCGAGCCTCTTACAGAAGGAGATGTATCCGGAGCTGCATCCGCAGGTCAGCGTCTATGCGCCGCTTGGTCCCGAGTTGCTGGACTATCTCAACCGGATCTCGCTGTTCAACAACAGACCTGTAAACCCAACCACGTGGCAGCTCGACATCCACACAGCGGCCGATTCCTTCGGCGCCATGTTACGCGACAAGGCCGGCGATCTGGTTGTCTTCTCTGGTAAGAATCGAGCGAAAATTGGCCGCGTTCTCGATTCGCTCTCTGCTGGTCTCCATGTGCTGGCCGACAAGCCCTGGATCATCGATGCCAGCCAGATGCCGCAGTTGGAGCAGGCTCTCGACCGCGCCAGCCAGAAGGGTCTCGCCGCCTACGACATCATGACGGAACGCTACGAGGTCACCTCACAACTCCAGCGAGTGCTCGTCAATCTTCCTGCAGTCTTCGGCCGGCAAGTGCCAGGCGACGCCGAAAACCCCGGCGTGAAGGCATTCAGCGTGCATCACATCATGAAAACAGTGGCGGGACTTCCTCTCCGGCGTCCCACCTGGTTCTTTGATGTTGAAGAGTATGGCGAAGGTCTCGCCGATGTCGGCACCCATCCCGTCGACCTCATCCAGTGGACTTTGTTTCCCGATCAGGTTCTCGACTACAAGCAAGACATCAAGATGCTGTCCGGCAAGAGGGAAGCAGTACCCATCACGAAAGCGCAGTTTGAACAGGTCACCGGCGCAAAAGAATTTCCAGCCTCACTTGCAGAACAAACCCAAAACGGCGTCCTCCATTATTACTGCAACAACTACATTGCGTACACGTTACGCGGTGTCCATGTGAAGCTCGACGTCTTGTGGAAGTGGGAAGCAGCACCCGGAACCGGCGATGTCTATGAAGCCATCTTCCGCGGCACGAAGGCGAATGTAGAACTCCGCCAGAGGGCGACAGAGCATTCAATTCCGGAACTCTATGTCGTCCCCGTTGCAGCCCATCGAGCCGAAGTGTTTGCGGCTCTTGACCGCGCAGTTGCCGGCCTCCAATCCCGCTGGCCCGGCCTCCGAGCGTCACACAATGAGAAGGAAGCCCGGATCGAGATTCCGGCTGTATTCCGGGTTGGGCATGAAGACCACTTCGCTCAAGTAGCCCGTCATTTTTTCTCTTACATGAAAGACGCAACTACGATGCCCGCCTGGGAGCGCGGCTATATGTTGGCGAAGTACTTTGTCACGACAAAAGGTGTGGAGCTCGGGCGGCAACACAACCCATAAGCGCCTCGCCTTGAGTAAGTCAAAGCATTATACTGTTGCAATGACATCGGCCCAGATTGCAGGTGTTTTGGTTCTTTTCAGTTGGTCTCAGGTTGCCGCGCAACTGGTGGGCACCGGGGAAATCAGTGGGAAAGTCGTCGATGTACAGAACGGCAATCCCATCCCCAAAGCCGCCCTCACCTTGAACCTCGAAGGACCAAGGCCCGCCACTGCCATCGCGATCACGGACTCCGAGGGAGCATTCCGATTTGAGGCTCTTCCCGCTGGCGTCTATCAACTGCAGGCGGAGAGGCGTGGCTACCAGACTCTCGCCTATGGCACAAGAGTGGCGGGGGCCAAAGGAACTTATCTCAAGCTCGCCGAGGGGTCCAAGCGAGAAGACCTTATCATCCCCCTCCCAATGAGTTCTTTGATTGAAGGAAACATACAGGGCTCGGATGGCTCCCCAAGTCACGATATCCCCATTACCCTCTATCGCATGATCCATCGAGACGGTAAGTTGCAGGCCCTCCAGGAAGGCATGGTGCAATCAGACGCAATCGGCAGTTTCCGGATTCCGGTTTCCCAGCCAGGAAGATTTTGTCTCGTCGCCAATCAGAGTCCGATGCAGAGCTACGGAATGGTTTTTATGAACTCGAAACAGGTGATGCTCAACCTGCCTGCCGTCTATCCGCCGGGTTGTGGCGACGAACAAGGCGAGAGGGTAGAACTGGCTGCAGGCGCCAGACGAAGCAATGTGAACCTCACACTCGTCAGCGCCTTGGCAGGCCAAGTGAAGGGGAAAGTGATCCTGGCCGATCGTCCCGTAGGGACTTCCCAAATTCAAGTGAGATTTCGCTCCCTATCTCCATGGCCCCTCGCCTTTCAGTTCAGCGCGAGAGCCAGTTCGACCGGGGAGCTCATGCCGTTTAACCTCGGTCCTGGTTCCTATCTTGTTTCTGCTCACTATGAGAACGGGGGCGAGAAGCAGATGAGTTTCACGCAGATCGAAGTCGCTCCCGGGGAAAGCAAAGAAATCAACCTGACGCCGCAGCCGATGTTGCAGCTCTCTTGTCAGGTGAAAGTAGAAGGCCCAAAGCCAGAGCGATTCCGGCAGATCGCCATCCGCATCCACGCGGAGTCCCGGCCCGACTTATTCTCGATTCGCGCCACTTGGAGCGAAGGCGGCGCCTGTCTTCTGGCAGAGCTGCCCGGGGGCCTGATGCGCCTCAGCTTCCCCGATCTCCCACCGGAGCTCTATGTAAAGTCAGCTCAGTTGGGGAACCGCAATGTACTCGACACTGCATTTGAGTTACATGGCAATCCCAGCCAAGATCTCCAGATTGTCCTGAGTAGTGCGGGCGCAAGTGTATCGGGTGAAATGGAGAAGCCGGAGAGCGGCGACCAGACCCCGGCCACCGTCGTCGTAGCACGGATCGACCCGCCCGCTCAGACAACTCCCATCAGCACAAAGACCGATGCCGAGGGGAAATTCCGAGTCACAAGCTTGGCGCCCGGCGCCTACCGGGTGTACGCCTTCGACCAACTGGAACCGGAAGCATTCGAGAACGGATTCTCCC
Source organism: Bryobacter aggregatus MPL3 (assembly GCF_000702445.1). Taxonomy (NCBI): domain Bacteria; kingdom Pseudomonadati; phylum Acidobacteriota; class Terriglobia; order Bryobacterales; family Bryobacteraceae; genus Bryobacter; species Bryobacter aggregatus. The sequence goes on along the minus strand of NZ_JNIF01000003.1, from coordinate 2,058,564 downwards.
TGCAGCAGTACCTCGACTCCTCACAACTGATTCGCGTGAAGGATGGGGACCAGGCAGCACTCAAGCTGAGCTTGATCCGAAGGAACTGAAGATTGGAAAGAGATGCCGAATGCGAAGATTCGTACTTTTCCTGGCTCTGAGTCTAGTTGCCCTGGGGCAACAAGCGAACTCTACCCCTCCGAGCGGGGTCCTCACCGGCAGAGTGGTGAACGCGCTCACTGGTGAGGGAGTGAATCGAGCCAGCGTCACACTCAGCGGCATGATGGGATCGCCCCCCGGAATGCCTCCCAACAGCGCCGTCATCCTTACAGATGCGAGCGGTTACTTTCGAGCCACAGAACTTGCCGACGGACGCTATCAAGTCTCCGCGAGACACCAAGCTTACCCGACGGGGTACAGTCAGATGGACACGAACGAACCCAAAATGATTGTGGTCGGCGGGGCGAATCCAACAAAGGACATCGTGATCTCCTTATCGCCGGGGGCGAGCCTTGCCGGAAGAGTCATGGATGCTGACGGCGAGCCACTCGTGAGTATCGTGGAACTGATTGAAAAGCGCTTCCTCGGAGCAGCGGCCTCGTTCTTAACTGTCAGCGCTAGACGGACGGACGAATCCGGGGAGTTCCAGTTCCATGCGGTTGCGCCCGGGCGATACTACGTACGCGCCCGGCCGAGCTCTGGCTATAAACACCCGCAGCCCCTCATCGGCAAAGAGGATTTGGCAAAGCTCCCCAAGCTGGACTATGTTCCAACCTATTTCGGCGGAGGACAGGGCGTCGAGACGGCCACAAGAGTCCTTCTGAAGGCTGGGGACAAAGTAGGGGGCGTCGAGATTCTGGTAAAGCCCGTACAAACAGTACAAATCAGCGGAAAGCTCAGGCTGACCAGCGGCTCCGATCTTCCGCCCCAAGTTTCCATTCGTCTGATGCAAAAAGGCGAAGGCACACTCATCGCGTCCACAATGGTCCAGCCCAACGGCAAATTCAGCCTGCCTACGCTCGCGGCCGGATCCTACGTCCTCCACGCCATGATGAGCTCGCCTCAGAAGGCGATCTATGGAACGCTGGAGCTTGAGGTCGGAGAGAAACCAATTGATGACCTGGATTTCGTCGCCCATCAGTCCGTCGATATCCCAGTCCATGTCACCGTAGAAACTCCAACCAAACAAGACAACCGTCCTGGCCAATCGACGCCTGCCAATGTGGTGGGTCAAATTTTTCTTCAACCCGTTTCCTTTAGTCCAACCACCATCCCACCACAGATCAAGAAGATTGAGGATGGCAAGTTTGTCATTCAGGGTCTGGTGCCGGGAAGCTATCGATTCCAGACCGGCACCGGCTATGTGAAGTCCATACGCTGGCTCGACAAGGAATCGACGGGCCAGATCTTGAAAGTAGCGAGCGGAGAGAGCGGGCAAATGGAAGTGGTGTTGAGCCAGGACTATGCGCAGCTGGGAGGCACGGTGCAGGATCTTCCCAAAGAGAGCAGAATGCTTGTTGTGTTGCTTCCAGAAGCCGAAGAAATTGCTGACATCGGATCCTTCGTCATGGCCCAGGTCACACCGGAGGGACAGATTCAAGGACGTGGACAACCCGGCTCCTACCGCGCAGCCTGCATCCCCGGAGTAGGCTTGCAATACCTGCAGAACCCCGCAGTGGCGCGATGGATGAAAGACCAGGGAACGAAGGTGAAGCTCGAAGCAGGCAGTACGGTATCGCTCCAATTGAAGGCCATCAGCAAAGAGGCATTCGAGAATTTACTCCGCGAAATGCAAGAAAAGGACGGGAGATGACGAAGCGGAGCGATCACGGTACCTGCTGAGCCTAAGAAGAGGGCAGCAGATGCAGGAAGAATCCCGTAAAGCGATACTTGCGCTTGAGGGCTTCTTTCTCGTAAATGATCTTGCCATGCAGCGGATCGACAATGGTGACATGCGTCGGGGTTTGATCCAGAATGGCGATGAAATGCCCGGAGTTGCCACCGATCTTCACCCCTGCGATCGATGGACTCAGAATGGCCTCATTCGCGGCACTCAGAATCTTCACTTGTGCGGGAACCCCTCGCTTGCGCAAGGCGCGTGCCAGATACCAGTTCTCGGTTCCTGTTGTGGAAGTCAGACTTTCGCGAGCGAGTTCCCGCTCCGAAGCCATCTGGCCGCGATTACGGAGCAAGCTGGCGGCGCTGGCAGGCCCACAACTGGAAGGAGTGCTTTGCAGGCAGACGTCGCCGATGCAGTCATTCTGCATTCCAAGCAGATTCACCGGACTCAGGATCGGCTTCAGATGGGGAAGCAGGAGGAGAGCGAGCAGTGCAAATGGAATCGCCAGCCGCTCGCCCCACGTTTCCGGTTGAAACCACTCATGAATCACTCCCACCAGCACCCCCAACAGTGCAGCAGCCAACTCCGTATAGGCAAGCGCGCGAAAGTTGTAGAACCAAGCCAAGCCATCGAAGAGATGGAGAGAATAAGTGGCATAGAGCAACGCGGGAACGGACAGAAGCAGCGACGCCGCAACAAGCACCAAGCGATGGGCCGTGGAAGCAGTTTTCCGCTGCAGGAACATGCCGAACCCATAGCAAGGAATGGCAAGCAAGAGCGTCGGGATCAGAAGAGGATTCAGAAGCATCACTCCTCCAGTCCGGCGCTCATCGTTTAGGCACCCATTGGCAGCGAGGCAATGAAGTTATCTGCTTCTTTGGTGGCCGCCTCAATATCGCGGATGAGCCCCTGCACCTCTGCGTCCATCTTGGCCACATTGGTCTTGAGAGAACTGATCGCTTCCGCATTGAGAGTGTGTTTAATAAACAAAACCTGATCCTCAAAGGCTTTCATCACCGGCTTCGCCTTCGCCTCGATCGCCTTCATCCGCCGAAGCAAGTCGGAGTAGCGCTGGCGTGTGTCGCGCAACAAAACTCGGCTCTTGCTCCGGAGATCTGCATTCTGCACCATGGAGATTTCTTTCTCCCACTCCTTGAACATATCGCCCGATACCTGTTCAATCGACGCAATCCGTTCACTTACCTTCTTTGTGCGTTCCGCCGCTTCATCATATTCCTTCTTTAACTTCTTATAGACATCCTCGGTCTTACCGCCTTGAAAACCAGTGGCAGCCTGAAAAGCTTCAAGTGTCGTCCGATATTGTTCCTTCGCCTTCTCCTGATCTTCCCGTTCCTTTTTGATGCGACTCACCAGGATGTCGCGTTTTTCATTCCCGAGCTTCTCTTGCGCCTTATAGTACAGCTGTGTACACGACGAGAGGGCAACCATCACTAAAATGAAAAAAAGACGGGGCATCGCCTCAATCATAGCCGAGGCCGCCGCCATCGAACGCGCGATGGACTCACTTATTAAGGAAGAAAGGGAGAGAATCGTTCATACTAAGTGAGAACGGTATCATCCTATGTTGCTCTTGATACACGCCCCCCACCAACTCAGGCAGTCGTCTCGATTGAGAGTACAGATGGCTCTCCAATTTGGGTCTCCAAGATGAGTCACTCCCCCGGTGCGCCAGAGCACCAGCAGCTCCAAGAAGAAAATGCGGCCCTTCGAAAAAGCATCAGGCAACTGCAGCAGCGGCTCCACCATGCGGAGCAACAACTCGAGCTGCATGAGACGGCTCTCGCTTCGAATCAGGAGTTTTCGTTCCTGCTGGACCGGAACAACCGTTTTCTCCATCTCAGCCGAGGGCTGCTGGATCTCCTCCAAACGACTCCGGAAGCGGCCCATGCCCAGGACTTCGCAGACCAGGTCCAGCAACAAGTAGCCCTGGTCTTCGCAACGGGCGAAAGACTTCCGCTCGCCAGCTTCAGCCAGCCAGTGAATGGCATCCTGAGGGACTTTGAGTACAGTCTGGCTCCGGTCTGTGGCCAAGACGGATCCGTGGAGTTTGTCGCGGGAGCGGGCAGAGAAATTGTGGCGCGCAAGAAAACAGCGGCCCAGGAAGAAGAGAACTTCGGTCTGGCAGCTCTCCAAGCGCCCATCGGCATCGTCCTGGTTTCGCAGCATGGGAAGTTCCTCGATGCGAATCAGGCATATCTGAACATGGTGGGATATCGCCGCGAGGAGTTGATTGAACGCGGGTCCGAGCACTTCACCCATCCTGAGGACATTCCGAAAACTCTCGCTTTTACCCATGCTCTGCGGCAAGGTGGCAGAAAGCCGGAGATCCTCGAGAAGCGTTACGTCAGAAAGGATGGTTCCCTGCTGTGGGTCCGGGTATCAGGAATGGTACGGCAATATCAGGACGGCGTACCAACCATGTTCATCGCTGTCGTCGAAGACATCACCCATCGCAAGCGCGTGGAACAAGAACTGCGAGACAGCCAGGCGCGCCTCGAACAGGTGTTCTCACAGGCGCCTGTCGCCATTGTCGTATTGGTGGGCACGGATTTCGTTGTCGAGTTAGCGAATCCATTCGCAGAGGCGCTGATGAATGGCCGGGAAATCAGGAACAAACGCCTGCCGGAAGTGTTGCCAGAGTTGGGTCCCAACGTCTGGCAAGTGCTCGGACAGGTGATGAACACAGGCCAACCCCATCGAGCCTCTGAGTGGCACATTCCGTACGATTACGACAGAGACGGCACCTTAGAAGATCATTGGTTCAATGTGGTCTTCCACCCCGTGCTCGAAATGGATGGGCGCGTTTCAGGGATCGTCGTCGTTTGTAGCGAAGTGACGGTGCAGGTACGTGCCAGGCAGGAAATGGAACGCGTCCATCGGGAACTCGAAGAGTTTTCGTATGTGGCAAGTCACGATCTGCAAGAGCCCTTGCGGATGGTCGGGATCTATACCCAGTTGCTCTTGCGGCGTTTTGTTGGCGACCATCCGGAAGCGGCGCAATACGGCCAGTTTATTCGTCAGGGAGTGGACCGGATGGAGGCGCTCATCCGTGACCTGCTGAACTACTCAAAAACCATCCAAAGAGACGAAGCGCCCGTGGGTCTTGCGGACTTGCCCGTATCACTCGCCGATGCGATCGCAGTGCTCAACAATCACATTGAGGAAGTGGGCGCCATCGTACATTCCACTGCTCTCCCTGTCGTCCGGGGCGATACGCGGCAGTTCAGCCATGTATTTCAGAACTTGATTTCGAACGCGATCAAATACGGCAGAGCCGGCGTCCCGACCGAAATCGAAATTTCCGCAATCCGGCGGGCAGAAGACTGGCTCATCACGGTAGAAGACAATGGCATCGGCTTTGACCCGATCTATGCAGAGCGCATCTTTGGCCTGTTCAAACGTCTCCACAAAGACGAATATCCCGGTACCGGGCTCGGACTGGCAATCTGCCAACGCATCGTCGAAAGGTATGGGGGCAAGATGTGGGCAGATGGAAAACTGGGAGCAGGAGCACAGTTCTATATTTCTCTTCCCCACGTAGGGACACCATGAAAAAGCTCCAGATCCTGTTGGCAGAAGACAATCCAGGCGATGTGGTTCTCATTCAGGAGGCGCTGGATTGCCACCATATTGAGAGTGACCTTCATATCGTCCGCGATGGAGAAGCAGCACTGCAATATGTCAGCACCATGGGCCACCCCAACTGTATTCCGTGCCCGGACGCACTCATCCTCGACATCAATTTAACCAAGGTAGATGGTCTGTCCGTCTTGATCGAGTTCCGTAAACATCCGGAATGCGCGCACACCCCGGTGATCATCGTAACCTCGTCGGACACCATTCGCGACCGCGAGACGATCTCAGCGCTGGGCGTCCTGCACTACTTCCGAAAACCCTCCGACTTCGACGAATATATGAAGCTCGGCGAGTTGGTGAAGGACGCCCTCAAGCAGAACTAGTTGGGCCGTGCCCTGTACTTCTCGTACAAGCGGGTGTGCTTGGATTCAAGACTCTGCGGACGCCCCTGAATAAAGAGCATCTTGATCTCGGTCTTCACCTCCAGCGGATCTCCATTCGTGACCAGCAGATCGGCATACTTGCCTTTCTCAAGCGAGCCATACTTGTCTCCCACGCCAAAGATCTCCGCTGCGTTCAGCGTCAGCGCCTTCAGCGCCTCTGGATAGGGCAGGCCGTAGGCACTCGCACTGGCGGCTTCAAACATGATGTTGCGCGCAAACTGATTCTGGAAGCTGCCGAAAGCAAACTTCACCCCAGCCTTGTGGAGTTGGGCGGGCAGGGCGTAGTTGTAGTCATAGGTCATGTCCGCTTCGGGTGGAAGCTGCGTGACCGGACCGAGAATACAAGGAATCTTCTTCGCGGCGATCAGTTCAACAGCCTTCCCCGGCTCGCGGACATCGGCCAGAATGATCTTGATCTTCTCGGCTTCAGCGAAAGCGATCGCAGCACGAATCTCACGCTCCTTGCCAGCCGCAATCATCACAGGAGCCTTGCCTTCGAGCACCGGAATCATCGCATCGTACTTCAAGTTGACGCGCAACCCGGGAGTTTTTGCATTCTTCGCCAGCATATAGGCACGGGCTTCAGAGAAGAAATGCTTGACCTCCTGCATCTGCGCTTCATAGCGCCGTTTGGCGTCGGCAAAAGACCCATTTGCCTGCTGGAAAGTATCGAAATCGAAGGCCCGCGACTGCATCGACGGAAAGCGCATCTGATACGCTGCGCTTCGATTGATCTCCATCTCCTCGAAGGTGTACCCATCAAGATGAATCAGGGCCGCCTGCCCTTGAATGATGCCGCTCGCTCCACCGCCAGAGCCGCCTGTTCCAGGCAAAGTCAGCACCGTGGTGATGCCGTTGGCGCGCACCACCGGAATGTGTTCTGTCTCTGGATTGATGGCAACAATGGCCCGCAACTGCGGATTGAAATCCCCCAGTTCACCGGTATCATTGGTCTCTCGAATCGAAGAGATCTCAGATAGACCAATATTCGTCGCGGAATTGATCAGTCCGGGATAGGCCTGCAAGCCTTTCCCGTCGATCACACGGACACCCTTCGGAGCAATCTTTGCACCGATTTCGGCGATCTTTCCGTCCACCACCAGCAGCGTCGTATTCTCGACCTTCGGTCCGGAGACAGGAAAAACGGTGATTCCTTTGAGAAAGAAACTATCCTTCTCGCTGGCGAAAACGCTTGCCGCCAGCAGGCAAAGAGGAAGTGCGAATCTCATGCTATTGGGGCCTCCGGGTGACCGCGCCCGCTGGCGGAGCCTGGCGGCGTTGTTCCTGTTTCAATTTCTCTTCCAGCGCCTTCTTGGCTGCTGCTAGCCTGAGGTGGTCGCTCGCATCCTGATCCCGATCGAAGTACTTGACCCCATCGATATAGACCTGCTGCGCCCGCGCATAGCTCGACAACGGATGCTTGTCCCAAATGACAAAGTCCGCGTCTTTCCCTGGTTCGATCGAGCCCACCCACTTGTCGACCTTGATCTGCATCGCCGGGTTGATGGTGATGAGACGAAGCGCCTCTTCTTCCGTCAGGCCGCCATACTTCATTGCCTTGGCCGCTTCGGTATTCAGGCGGCGGATCGTGTCGGCAGAGTCGGAATTGACTCCGGCCAGCACGCCCTTGCGCGTCATGAGAGCCATGTTGTAGGGGATCGCATCGTAAGCCTCAATCTTGTAGGCCCACCAGTCGCTAAAGCCTGCTCCGGCCACCCCATGCTGCACCATTTCCTTGGCCACTTTGTAGCCTTCAAGAATGTGCTGGAAGGTGGTGATCTGGAAGCCCACCCGCTCGGCAACGCGAATCATCATGAGGATTTCATCGGAGCGATAGGCGTGGATATGGACCAGCCGTTTGCCTTCGAGAATTTCCACTAGCGGCTCCAGTTGCAGGTCGCGGCGCGGCGGCATCGCCACTTCACCCTTCGCCTTCTTGGCTTCATAGTCTTTCCAGGTCTGCTGGTATTCCTTGGCCCGGGTGAAGGCTTCGACATAGACATCTTCGATGCCCATCCGCGTGGCGGGATAGCGAAGATTTGCCGTGTTACCGGCGCCTACGCGGCCGCCGGTCGGATTGCCTTGGCGCTTCGGATTCTCACCAAGCGCAAACTTGATGCTGGGCGGAGCCTTGTCGAATGGCATCTCTTCCGCAGGCTTGCCCCAGCGGAGCTTGATCACGCTGCTCTGCCCGCCAATTGCATTGGCGCTGCCATGCAGAATGTTGGCCATCGTCACGCCGCCCGCCAGAGCACGGTAGATCGCAACGTCTTCGGGATTCAGTACATCTTCAATACGCACCATCGACGAGACGGAGATGGAGCCTTCGTTGATGGAGTCAGCCGCAATGTGCGAGTGGCTATCAATGATCCCAGGCAGCACAAACTGGCCGGAGGCATCGACAATCTTCGCATTTGCCGGGATGCTGACCTTCTCACCCACTTCTTTGATCTTGCCGTTTTCCACCACGATCGAACCCTTGATGGTGCCCTTGGTCACAGTGAGGATATTGGCATTCTGCACGACAATCGGCTGGTCTGCCGCAAGCGCCAGGAGCGGTAGGCAGAGGGAAAAGAAAAACGATTTCATCGGGTGGCCTCCAGACGGGCGGGCGCGGCTTCTTCGGGAAGCGGATCGTACTTCACTCCATCAATGACGACAAACTGCACCTTAGAGGCATCCTGGAACAGATCGCCACTGGTGACCGTGAGGTTGCCGATCTTACCTTTCTCGAGAGAGCCAAGTTGCTGGCTCACCCCATAAATCTCGGCGGCGGAAAGCGTCATCGCCCGGAGCGCATCGGCGGGAGCGAGTCCCGCATCAATGGCCCGTTTGATGGCGCGCATGACGTTCGCAGAAGTCTCGACGCCAGCAGAAGAGAAGGTGAACTTCGCCCCAGCCTTGGCCAACACAGCAGGCGTGGACGGAGCCCGGTCGCGCAGCTCAAGCACACGCAGGTCTTCATGATCTTCCGGGTCCTGGTCCCGAGGCGCCACCGGCCAGTTCAGGTTCACAATCGAAGCGACTCCTGACTTAGCCAGTTCGTCCCCCCGCCGAAAGCCTTCATGCAGCCCGTAAATGGCGGCTTTGGTTCCGAACTCTTTGCTGAGCCGGATCACGCGATCAATCTCATGGGCGCGTGTCGCGGGAAATAGCGTAAGCGGCGCCTCGACAATGCCCTCCAGCGCCCGGTCGTAGGTGGGCCGTTGCAGAGTCGGATTCTTTTCATAGAGGGCAAGAGCGCTCTTGTAGTAGTTTGCGTCCAGATAGGTTTGGCGCAAGTATGCGATCGTACCCATCAGGGACGCCGGAAAACCGCCACCACGGTTGCTGGCCATCGTCGTATACATGCCGACCGAAGGGTTCACCACCATGTTGCTGGGCTTGACGCCAGCCAGGTTGATCACCGCCCCTTGGCCCGCAAAAATCCCTGTGGTCGGGAACACAACCGCCGAGGTGAACCCGGCAGCACGCGCGAGCGGCAACCGCCGATCCGTCGGCTTCACCTGATCGGCCGCCTTCACCCAAGGAGTGGTGAGGGGACGATCTTCCGGACCGCGCGACAGGGCCACCGGAGCTGTTCCGGGGGACGGACTCGCAAGGGCCGCCCCGGCCCGGTTCGCTCCCAGAATTGCCGTGGCAAGCGGTACATCAAAACCAAGTGTAGAGAGGCCGTCGATGAGGCCTGGATAAACAGTAAGTCCTTCCCCTTCAATGATCTGTGCGCCACTGGGAGCACTGATGGATTCACCGACCGCGACAATGAGGCCGTCCTGGACGAGGATAGATCCTTTGGGCAAAATGGAGCCACTGACAGGAACGATTTTTGCGTTCCGGATGAACAGTGGCGGAAGGCCTTGCGCCAGTTGCGAGGGTACTGCACTAGCCAAAGCGGCGAATTTCAAAAAGTTTCGGCGCCGGATCATCATATGGGATTGCTAAAGTATAGAAGATTTCAGATTCATGCCAATTACTTACAGTCAGGCCGGCGTCAGCATCGAAGAAGGCGAGAAAACCGTCGATTCCATCAAGGACGCCGCCCGGCGGACTTTCTCAAAGAATGTCTTAACGGGCATTGGTAGTTTTGGCGCTGCCTTCCGCATCAAAGGTTACAAGCAGCCGGTTCTCATCTCGAGCGCCGACGGCATCGGAACCAAGCTCAAGGTGGCCATCCTGGCTGGCAAGCACGACACGGTCGGCGAATGCCTGGTGAACCACTGCGTCAACGACATCATGGTGCAGGGCGCCGATCCGCTCTTCTTTCTCGACTATTTCGCCATGGGTGAGCTCGATTCCGAGATCGCCGGCAGCGTCATCCGTGGCATTGCCCGCGGCTGCGAGCGCAATGGCTGCGCCCTCATTGGCGGCGAAACGGCAGAGATGCCAGGCCTTTACCAGAAGGGCGAGTACGACGTCGCTGGCTTTATCGTCGGCGCTTGCGAAGAGAAAGGCCTCATCACCGGCGCAAAAATCGCTCCTGGCGATGTATTGATCGGTCTCAAGAGCGACGGACTCCACACGAACGGCTATTCCCTGGCCCGCAAGCTGCTCTTTGAAGTCGCCAAGTACGATGTGCATCACGTGGTTCCGGAGCTCGGCGAAAGCGTCGGCGACGCGCTGCTGCACGTCCATCTCAGCTATGCGCCGGCTATGCGCGCGCTACGCAAGGGCAAGCTGCTAAAAGGCGCCGCGCACATCACCGGCGGCGGCATCACCGACAACACCCCACGCATGCTGCCCCCCGGCACCAACGCCAAGATCTCGACCAAGGCCTGGGAAGTGCCTGTGCTGTTTGAACTGATGCGTGAGATCGGCAAGGTGCCCGAAGACGATTGGCGGCGTACTTTCAACCTCGGCATCGGCATGATCGTCTGCGTTCCCGCAGCCGATGCGCCCAAAGCGCTCAAAATCCTCGCCAAAACCGGCTTCCCGGGAGTCGAGCTCGGCAAGGTGGTCAAAGGCAAGAAGAGCGAGAAGCCGAAGGTTCTCTACATCTGATGCGCCTCGGGATCTTGCTGAGTGGTCGCGGATCGAACTTTCAGGCCATCTACCGGGCTGTCGAAAGCGGCAGCCTCCAGGCAGAGATCGCCTGTGTCATCTCGAATGTTCCGGACGCCCCTGGGCTCACCTTTGCGGTCTCAAAAGGGCTGCAAATTTTTGCGCTCGATTCAAAGGGCGTAAAGCGAGTGGACTTCGACCGCCGCGTCCTCGAGATCCTGCGAACGAATAAAGTCGATCTGGTTTGTCTGGCGGGCTACATGCGCCTGCTCAGCCCCGAGTTTGTCGACGCCTATCGCAACCGTATCGTCAACATCCACCCGTCGCTGCTGCCCGCCTTCCCGGGCCTTGATGCGCAAACTCAAGCCTTCGATTACGGCGTCAAAATCGCGGGCTGCACCGTGCACTACGTCGATGAAGGGCTCGACAGCGGCAAGATCATCGCCCAAGCATCTGTAGAAGTTCTCCCAGAGGACACAGCTCAGACGCTCAGCGCGAAGATTCTCGAGCAGGAACATCTTCTTTATCCCAAGGCCATCGCGATGGCGCTAGCCACTCTCTCAAAGTCAGAGTCATAGCATCTTCTTGCGTCACCTGGCATGCATCACAAGAATCGCGGGGAGCACAAGGGACAGAAACTAGCAAGAAGTAGTTCCTGGCGAAACATCCTCTCAGCATTCCCGGGTCTGCGCTGGCTGCACGAGGGGCTATTCGAGAGTCCTGGATCCTGGCTCTTTAAGAGAGATACCTTGGCCTGGCTCCAGCGGCCGGACTACGTTCGGCAACTCCCCACTCCCTATCAATTCTTTGCTCGATTTTGCATTGCCCAAGATTGCGAGCCCGTGGGCGCACAGTTGCTCCTGAACACCATCACCGCCGGCTGGAGAGTCACGGAACTATGGCCTCTTTCCATCGACGACAGGGTGGTCTATCTTGACCTCCAGGATCCTCGATTCCTGGTCATCCCCTCAGAACTGCATCGATGGACAAAGCTCTTTGCGAGCTTCATCGGTCCAGGCGATAGCTTCCTCGATATCGGGGCGAATCATGGAACCTGCTCTGTCGCGGCCGCCTCACTCATCGGCTCTAGCGGCAAGTTGATTGCAGTCGAGCCCCAACCCCGCCTTGCAGCGGCCGTACGCCTTTCCCTCGAGAAGAGCGGGACGTCTTTCGAAGTCCATCAACTCGCATTCGGAGACAACGAGTCGGAGGCCGACTTATTCATTCCACTCGCGAGCAGCGGCTCGGCCGGGCTCTTCGAAGGCGCCTCAGCGATCTCGAGACACAAGTCCGAGAGAGTGCCAATCCGCCGGGCCGATGACGTGCTGAAAGATCGCGTCCTACCTGGCCGCGTCCTGATGAAACTCGACATTGAGGGCAGCGAACTCCGCTTCCTGAGAGGTGCCCGCAACTTCGTCCGGCAACACCAGCCCTCGATCCTGCTCGAATTGAATCCACGCTCGATGCATGCAGCCGGAGTCCGTCACTGCGACCTGATTGAGACACTGATCGAACTCGGATATGAGCAATTCTTGCCCGCTGAAAAACTGCATCCGCCAGGCTTACTTCGCAATCAACTCGATCGCCCGGCAACCAAACAAGAGGACTGGATCATTCTCGGCCGGGATTATGCAACACGGACTTTGCAAGCGAGCCTAGACTAGCGGAATGCAGAACGCCGCTTCGCTCACAATCGAGGGCAAACTCAAGACGTCTGCAATGAGTGCTCTCAGAATTGCGAGTAATCTTTGGCGCTCGACGAAAGCAATATTTTTTCATTGCTGTGATGGCGGCAGTCGAGATTCCCAAACACTTCCAAACGGCGAAGAACAACAACTCGCTCCATCTCTTCGTATGACCAGCCCCTGGATCGCTGGTGCGTCTTCTTCATCTGATCATGCCCATGTTTTCGCTTCTCGGCTCTCCATTGCGCCAAAGTAGATCGAAGCCCCGAACTGGGTTGGTCGCTTGATCTAGGAATCGGTCAGGTCCCACCATCCCTGCTCGCCTTCGGCCATCTGTTGTAGCCAACCGTCGGCTCATTTGCGCGCAATAGCCGAATGAAGTGAACCTCCATCGCACTCACCTCCGCGTTGCTGGCGCTCTCCGATTCCCAAAGAATCTCCCGGCGCACAGTAAAGCCGCGACGCTCTTCTCTCGTGAAGTCCGCCGCGACAAGTGCATGATTCGCACTCCCAAAGTAGTTGATGCTGTCGGTCAGATCCTTGCCGACATAGATTTTCCCGTTCGGGTAGCTGATCTTGTAAATCACTTTCATTTCACGGCGAGGACTCAAAGCCTGCGAATGCCAGGCTACCGCTTCATCGCCTTCGTGGTTGCGACCCGGCTTCCTCCATAGGTGATGCCGAGATCGGTACCTTCGATGAGAATCCGGTCCCGGCCATCCGCGGTGCCGGTGAGTTCGCGCGTCACCAGCCAATTCTTACCATCCGCTCCGGCCTCAAGGAGGATCGTAGTTCCGAGTTTGTCGTAACCATACTTCAGGTCGGCGCTCATGGCGTCGCGCCAGCGCCCATGGATCGTCTTTTTGCTATCGATGATCCACTCGTAAGTGCCGTCGGCTTGGATCGCAATGGGTGGAGCCCCAGCCACATCCAATCCGATCACTTTCCAACTCCCGGTAATCGCATTCTTCGCATAAGCGCCACCGCCACCGCTGAAGAGCTGCCAGACGCCGACAAACCAGCCCCGTGCCACCGGCGCAATCGCGGGAGCATGACAAGTTTTGAGAGATTTGGGGGCGAGCCACTCGATTTCGCCCTTGTAACCGGTGACATACTGCACTTTGTAAAGACCCTTGGCCGCATCAAACTCCAGAATCTTCGCATCGTAGTTGAGCGCCCCGGCGCGCACCACCATGCCGATCTGACAGGGAGGGTTCTGCGCACAAAGCATAAGAGGCAGCAAGAACAACAAGAACCGGAAGCCCATGCCACCAGCCAGCAAAAGCGGATTTCTCATCATTTCTGCAATCAAAGTAGCAGAAGCAAACCAATTCGTGACAAAGGCGCGTTCAAAACAGACGATCAGGCCGGCAACAACTCGCGCATGACGCGCAGAAAGTGCTCGATGTCGTCTTCGTTGTTATAGAGATGAATGCTCACCCGCAACATCCCCTGGCGCGCCGCCACCACAATCTTCTGCGCCGCAAGAGCCTGCACCAGATCGCTGGCATCGCGCCCCGGAAAGCGGCAAGCCAGCAATGGCGTGTTCTCATGGGCGACGCTCCCACCGAGCGCGATCACCCCAGCCCGCAACCTCTCCGACAATGCCAGCACTCGCTGCTCGATCGCCCCAGGTCCCAGTTCCAGCATCAGGTTAAGGCTCTGCTCCATGGCGTAATACAACGGCAAGGCAGGCATGCCCCCCTCATAGCGTTCAGCGGCAGCAGACAACTGCGGTACGCCCTCATGCAGCTTCGCAAAATCGCGCCAGCCCACATGCGAGCGCCACCCGATGATATTCGGCGGCAGCCACTCCCGCGTACTCGGGCGCACATAGACAAAGCCGGCTCCGGTAGGCGACAGCATCCACTTGTAGCCGTGCACCGCCAGCAAATCGGGCTGAAACTCCCGAACATCGAGCGAAAGGGCGCCGCAGCCTTGCGTGCCATCAACATAGAGCAGCGCACCTACGGCATCCAGCTTGACGCGCAACGCTACCAGCGGCGCACGCAGACCACTCGTATAGTTCAGCGCGCTGATCATCACCAATCGCACACGCGCATCCAGATGCGCATCCAAATCACCGATAGGAATTTTGACAAACTCGACACCCTGAGCTGCCAGCCAGCTTGCACCATATAGCAGGTCTGGGAACTCATTGTCGAAGCTGATCACGCGATCGCCGGGCTTCCAGTCGATGCCCCTCAGCAGCAGCGACAAGCCATGTGCCGTACTGGGACAAAACGCAATGTCATCAGCCGAGGCACCCAGCAACGCGGCAATCTTGCCACGCACCCGGTCCAAATCGGCAAACGATTCGAGCAACGGCCCGATCCGCTGCAGATGCCGCAGCACCGCATCCATCGAAGCAGAGGACTGCAATCCGAAGGTCGCCGTATTCAAATACGTTTGCCCCTCCGTCAGAGGAAAGCGCGCCCGGACTGCAGCCCAGTCGATCACACCAACTTCGCTTGGATCCAGGCCGGCACTTCGGTAAGTGCCACTTCGCTTGTCGTTCTCGTGCGGCGTTCCACCACTTCGAGAATGCCCTGCGACAGCTTCTTGCCCACGGTCACGCGCCAAGGAATACCGATCAGTTCGGCGTCCTTGAACTTCACGCCCGGACGCTCGTCGCGGTCATCAAGCAACACGTCGACGCCCAGCGCCTTCAACTGGTTGTAGATGTCGACAGCGGCCTGCTTCTGCGCTTCGTCGCTGACGTTGACCGGCGTCACGACGACTTCAAACGGAGCAATGGCGGCAGGCATCGAGATGCCGTTCTCATCGTTATAGAGTTCTACGGCGCCGCAGAGCACACGCTCGACGCCAATGCCATAGGAACCCATGATGACCTTCACTTCTTTGCCCTCGGAGTTCAGCACCGTCAGCCCCATGGCGTCCGAGTACTTGTAGCCGAGCTTGAAGATGTGTCCGATCTCCATCGTCTTGACGATCTCGAGCGGCGCTCCGGTCTCCACTTCCGTGTCGCCGGCGGCCACCTGGCGCAGGTCCACAAACTTCGCGGTGAAGTCGCGGCCCGGCGTCACGTTTGACAGATGATAGTCGTCCTTGTTGGCGCCCACCACCATGTTCTGGCGGCCTTCGAGCGAGGAGTCCGCATAGATCGGCAGCTTCGGCGCATTCACCGGACCAAGCGACCCAGGATCGGCGCCAAACAGCCCACGAATCTCGTCCGGCGTCGCCGCACGGTATTCCTTGCAACCCACCGCCGCGACAAACTTTGTCTCGCTCATCTGGTGGTCGCCGCGCAACAACGCCAGCACCGGCTTCTGCTGCTTGCCGAAATCGGCAATCACCACCACGCTCTTGATCAGCGAGGTGGCAGGCAACTGCAGAAAGGCGCTCACTTCATCGATCGTCTTAAAGCCCGGCGTGTGGATCTCAGTCGGGGCCACGTCGCTTGTGTCATCGGGAGCAGCCAGCGGCGCGGGACGCGACACGGCCTTCTCGAGATTCGCCGCATAGCCGGTCTGCCTGCAGCGCACGACATAGTCTTCGCCCGCATCGGTTGCGACCATGAACTCCTGGCTCGCCGAACCACCCATCGCACCCGAATCGGCATCCACCACCAGAAACTCGATGCCGCAACGCTCAAAGATCCGGCAATAGGCCTGGCGATGCTTCTCGTAGCTCAGATCGAGGCCTGCGGCGTCGATATCAAAGGAGTAGCTGTCCTTCATGAAGAACTGGCGCACACGTAGCAGGCCACTCTTCGGACGCGGCTCGTCGCGGAACTTCGTCTGGATCTGGTACCAGATCTGCGGCAGTTGCTTATAGCTGCGCAGTTCGCCGCGCGCGATGGAGGTCATGACTTCTTCGTGCGTCATGCCGAGGCAAAGGTCGCGATTGAAGCGATCCTTCAGACGGAACATGTTCTGTCCCATCCCGGTCCAACGGCCGCTCTCCTGCCACACTTCAGCAGGGTTCAGCGCAGCCAGATGAAACTCCTGCGCGCCGATCGCTTCCATCTCCTCGCGGATGATGCGCATAATCTTCGCGATGCTGCGCTGGGCGAGGAAAAGGTAGTTGTAGATGCCCGCGCCAAGCGGCCGGATATAACCAGCACGGAGAAGAAGGCGGTGGCTGGCAACCTCTGCGTCGGCAGGGACCTCCCGCAAGGTGGGGATGAAAAGATGACTCCAATACATGGGGAACTCGCTTCTGGAAGGGGTAAGTTTACGAGTCTAGCATGCTAAACTGTGGGTTCTTTGCCCCTTCCAGAGTGGAGAGCAGCTTTGCGGAAAAGCCGGGCCCACATTGCCTAGAAAGGTGAGTTCAAAATCATGAATGACGCAGTACGTATGGAGCGGAGCCTTCAGCAGGTGGATCCCGAGGTAGCAGAAGCACTGCGCCACGAAACCGAACGCCAGCAGGACTTCCTCGAACTGATCGCGAGCGAGAACTTCACCTCTGAGGCGATTCTCGAAGCCACCGGCAGCATCTTCACCAACAAATACGCCGAAGGCTATCCCGGCCGCCGCTATTACGGTGGTTGCGAACACTCGGACGTGGTTGAAAATCTGGCCCGCGAGCGCGCCAAAAAGCTCTTCGGCGCCCAGTACGCAAACGTGCAGCCGCACTCCGGCTCCCAGGCGAACCAGGCCGCGTATGCGGCGGTCATCAATCCGGGCGACACGATTCTCGGCATGAATCTGTCCCATGGCGGCCATCTCACCCACGGCCACCACCTGAATTTCTCCGGCAAAACCTACAAGATCGTCCCCTACGGCGTGCGCCAGGACACCGAGTTGATCGATTACGATGAGCTTGCCCGTCTGGCCGATGAGCACAAGCCGAAGATGCTGATTGGCGGCGCCAGCGCCTACCCCCGCATCATCGATTTCAAGCGGATGCGTGAGATTGCCGATTCAGTCGGTGCCATCTTCCTCGTCGACATGGCGCATTACTCCGGTCTCGTCGCCGGCGGCGGCTACCCGAACCCCTGCGAACACGCCCACATCGTCACCTCCACCACGCACAAGACCCTGCGCGGGCCCCGCAGCGGCCTGATCCTCGCGGAAGAGCGCTTTGCCAAGGATATTGACCGTACTGTCTTCCCGGGTACCCAGGGCGGCCCGCTCATGCACGTTGTTGCGGCCAAGGCCGTCTGCTTCCTGGAAGCGATGCAGCCCGATTTCGCTGTCTACGTGCAGAACATCCTGAGCAATGCCAAGGTGCTGGCCAGCGCATTGGCCAAGCACGGCTACCGTATCATTTCCGGTGGCACAGACTCTCACCTTGTCCTGATGGATGTATTCTCCAAAGGCTTGAAGGGCAAGGAAGCCGAAGCAGCACTCGACCGCGCGCACATCACGGTCAACAAGAACGCGATCCCCTTTGATACGAACCCGCCGCTGAACCCCAGCGGCATTCGTCTCGGCACTGCGGCCTTAACCACCCGTGGCTTTGGAAACGCGGAATTCGAACAAGTTGCGGCATTGATTGCCGAGGTGCTCGCCGAGCCTGCGAGCGAAGAGCGCAGCGCCGAAGTTCGTAAAAAAGTGCATGCGTTGACGGAAGGATTTCCGCTATACGCATGGAGACAAGCCACCACCCCCACCGCCGTCTAGGCGCGCCGATGCGCATCGCGATTGACGTCCGTCATGCCAGAGATTTCGGCATCGGCACGTACATTCGCAACATGGTGCACGCCCTCTCACGCATCGACGAGGAAAATCGATATATTCTCGCCGGGCGCAAAGAGGACTTGCGGGAATTTGGCGAACTGCCCTGCAATTTCAAAAGGGCAGTTTTCCCAAGATCGGACGCAGGCTTTCTCAACCAGATCAGCTTTCCGCTCTTTCTCCGGCGGCTGGAGCCCGATCTCTGCCACGTCCCGCTGAATGCGGCTCCGCTCTTCATGCCAAAGCCTTATATCGTCACGATCCACGACATGAGCAGCCTGCTCTTTCCAGAGCAGCAACAGCAGGACGGCAACTCGATGCG
Organism: Bryobacter aggregatus MPL3; assembly: GCF_000702445.1. NCBI lineage: Bacteria > Pseudomonadati > Acidobacteriota > Terriglobia > Bryobacterales > Bryobacteraceae > Bryobacter > Bryobacter aggregatus. The sequence continues at coordinate 2,040,055 of NZ_JNIF01000003.1, read as the reverse complement.
GCATCAGTACCGGCTCTTTCGCTTCCGGCGCAGCCTGCTGCGCGCCAATCGCATCATTGCCGTATCAAAATCGACGCAGCGCGACGTCGAAGATCTCCTGCGGGTGCCCCAAGGCCGCATTCGCCAGATCTACTCGGCGCCAGACCCCAATTTCCTCGAACACGCCCATCTGGCCACCTCAGGCAGTCCCGCCTTTGAAGTGGAGCGCAAAAAGACGCTCGAGCGTTATCAGATCTCTTACCCCTTCCTTCTCTACGCTGGCAACGTGCGCCCCCAGAAGAATGTCCCGCGGCTGGTGGAGGCCTTTGCCGTCCTGCGCAACGAACTTGAAGGCCACCCCCTCTACAAGGACCTTCGCCTGATTATCATCGGCGACGAGATGTGGAAGCACCCGCAAGTGCGGCGCATGGTGATTCAAACGCGCATGGAGCCCTATGTGCGCTTTTTTGGCTTCGTTCCGTTTGATACTCTGCGCATCTTTTATTCCGCCGCGCGAGTCTTTGTTTTCCCTTCCCTCTATGAGGGCTTCGGCATGCCGCCCCTGGAGGCGATGGCCTCCGGAACACCCGTGGTCTGCTCGGGCACCAGTTCTCTGCCCGAAGTGGTGGGCGACGCAGCCGTTCTGGTGAACCCGGAGAATGTCTTCGACATCGCCCGCGGCATCCGCGACGTCCTACTCGACGAGAAGCTGCGCACGGAGTTGATCGCCAGAGGCCACATCCAGTCGCGCAGCTTCCATTGGGAACAGACCGCCCACAGCGTGCTCGAAGTCTACCGGGACGCCGCACAGGATAAGCTCAGGCAGCAACGTAAATCCTAAAATCCATAAAATAAGTCGAATAAAAATATCAAATAACTAGCAAATCGTTTTACATCAATCAGATGCAAGGACCTCTAGATAAATCAAGGAGTTTTAAGGAAAATTACCATTGAATTATCACGTAAATGGGATAATTATAGTCATACACCGCTTAGAGAAGAGGCACCTGCCGCTTCGTACTCTCAGAATTAAGGACTGAATCCCATGGAATGGACACGTAGTGAAACAATCGGTTTAGCCAGTGCATCGTGCGTATTCTGCCGAGGCTTAGGACTCCGAAAGACTCGAATTCGAGGACTGGATAAGCCATGCGGCTGCGTATTTCGGGCGATCTTTCGTTCGTGTTATGCCCGTTACCGGCATTGCCTGGAGAAAGCCGGGAGAACCAGCGCCGCAACAATCGAGCGCACCGATGGCCCGAGCGGCAATCGGCTCTTTGGGCGGCGCAACGAAGAGTTCATCGCGGATTTCGAGCTCACCTGCAAGCGTGCACTCGACCAGGAGGAGTATCAGCTCTTCCGCTACCATTTCCTGCTGGGAGCCGACTGGAAACTCTGCACAACCAAGCTGAATCTCGATCGCGGTACTTTCTTCCATCTCGTCTATAAGTTGCAAGAGCAGTTAGGACGAGTCTTCCGCGAACTGGAGCCCTATGCCCTGTTCCCTCTCGATCAGTACTTTGGCGGCATGAACATCCGCCGCGTCCACGCCTCACAGTTGTGCACCCTTGAGCCACTCTCGGAAGGAACGGAGGAGGAGGAAGAAGAGGAGCTCGAACTGGAGGAAGACCATGCCCCCACCACAAAACTGATTGAGCTTCCCCGCCGGAGCAATACGGTTTCACGGCACTTCCCCATTCGCCAGCAGCTGAGCCAGGAAGAAGACGCCGCCTAAGGCAACGAAGCTGCATTCACCCCCAGCAGCAAGGCCAGATTCGCGAGAATCTGATTCGACGTCATGTCCCAATCGGGTGAGTATTCGTCCGAGGGCTGGTGGTAGTGTTTGGCGCCATAGTTCATTGAAAATGCGCCCGGCACTCCCACCGGTACGAGTGAATACGCGGCCACTCCGGCGCGGACGAAACTGAAGTGATCGCTGCGGAACTCGCTGCCGCTCTCCGGCCGGGGGTCTTCCCGCAGCGGCACTCCATAGCGCTTGGAAGCCCCTTCCACCAGACTCCACAACTGGGGAGTGCCCTTACCATGCACCATCAGCCCTTCCGGTTTTCCACCAGGAACGATGGCGTCGATGTTGATGTTCAAACGAGTGGCAGACAGCGGCACCAGCGGATGCCGGACATAGTATTCTGACCCGCGCAGTCCGCTCTCCTCCGCCGTCACAAAGACAAACAACGCACTGCGTCGCGGACGCGGGCTGAGCGACGCCCAGGAGCGGGCAATCTCGATCAGCGCCGCACAGCCAGTGGCATTGTCCACCGCTCCGTTGAAGATGCGGTCGGCGCCCGCTGCCGCTTCCCCCAGATGGTCCCAATGGGAGGAGTAGAGAATCGTCTCCGCCGCCACATCCGGATCGGAACCCTCCACCCGGGCCACCACATTCTGCGACTCGATCTGCCGGATCGTCGCGCGCAACGATACTGCCATCGTCTGCCCGAACGGCTCCGCCCGGAAGCCCTTGGTGTCGGCCCGCGCCAACAGAGCAGGAACATCGAAACCCAACTCCTGTGCGGCTCCTGCCTGCATCCAGGCAGCGAGCCGGAGTGCGGGTTGCCCGGCCTCACGCCGGAGCTGGATGTCTTCACGGCCCCAGGAATTCTCAACCACGCTCCAGGCATAGCTCGCCGTCTCGGGCGTGTGGATGATGATCGCGCCTGCCGCACCTTGCCGCGCGGCCTCCTCAAACTTGTAGGTCCAGCGGCCGTAATATGTGAGCGCCTTGCCGCCAAAGAAGGCGGGATCGTTGCTGGGCGGCTCGCCAGTAAACAGCACGACGATCTTGCCCTTCACATCAACACCCTCGTAGTCATTCCACTGGAACTCCGGGGCATGGATCCCATGGCCCACAAAGACCAAAGGAGCATTGAAATCAAGATGCGCCTCCTGGGTTTGCGTCGTTCCCACAAAGTGAGTGCGCCAGTGGATCTGCTTGGTTCCCACACGGAGCTTGGCGCCGGAATCCACCAGAATCCCGGTGAGCGGCACATTCTGAAAGAAGCTCTGGTGGTCGCCAGCGGGCTTGGCGCCTGCCGCTTCCAAGGCGGAGGCAATGTATTGGGTCGCCAGTTGTCCGCCTCGCACACCGACGCTCCGGCCTTCGAGCAAGTCGCTGGCAAGGAAGCGGATATGGGCGCGTAACCGGTTACTCTCCACCGGAATCGGCTGTCCCCAGGCAGCAAGTGTCGCGAAAAGCACACAGCAGGCTCGAATCATAAACAGAGTTTAGCTAGGCTTGAGGGGATGCAAAGTTTTGAGGCGCCGCGTGCGCGCAAGGGTTCTACCGCGCACGAGCTCCATGGTTTGAGTTGGACGGACGAGTATGCGTGGCTTCGCGAGAAGGCAAATCCAGAATTGTTGGCTCATCTGGAGGCGGAGAACGAGTTCACCCGCCGGGCGATGCAATCGACAGAAAGCTTGCGATCCACCCTCTATGAAGAGATCCTCGGGCGCATCCAGGAAACGGACCTCACCGTGCCGATCAAAGAGGGCCCCTATCTTTACTACACCCGTACAGAGAAAGGCCGCCAGTATCCGCTTTATTGCCGCAAAGCCGATGAGCCGGACGCCGCGGAAGCGATCTATCTCGATTCCAATACGCTGGCTGAAGGCCACGACTACTTTCGTCTCGGGGTGATCGAGCCGAGCCCGGACCATCGTCTGCTCGCCTATTCCACCGACATCGAAGGCGACGAAGACTATACGATCTCCGTCAAGGATCTCGCCACTGGGGAGTTGCAAAGCGACCGCATTGAGCGCACCTATGACTCGCTGGCCTGGGCGGCAGACAACCAAAGCTTCTACTACAGCGTGCTCGATGAAGCCCGGCGTCCTTACCGCATCTTCCACCATCTCCTAGGCAAGGCGGCCAGCGAAGACACGCTCGTCTTTGAGGAAAGCGACGAACGCTTCCGCGTCGAGCTTTTCAAAACGCGCAGCAAGCGCTTCTTCATTCTGGAAGTTGCCTCCTCGACAACGACAGAAATCTGGCTTTCGGAGGACGGCGAGTTTCGCCTCTTCCGGCCCCGGCAACAGGACATCGAATACAGCCTGACCCATCAGGGCGACTACTTCTATATCCGGATCAACGATCAAGGCCGCAACTTCCGCTTGCTGCGCACTCCGGTCAACCAATGGCAGGAGAGCGCCTGGGAAGAAGTGCTGCCGCACCGGCAGGACGTCTATCTGGAAAATGCAACGGCGTTTGCAAACTACCTGGTGGTGACTGAGCGGAGTGGCGGGCTCCGGCGCTTCCGCTTCCAGCGGAACGGCGAAAGCACTTGGAAAAGCATCGAATTTCCTGAAGCCGCCTATGCCGTGGGCCTGAGCGGAAATGCAGAATACGAAGCCAATTCGTTGCGCTACCAGTACCAATCGCCGGTCACACCGCCCAGTGTCTTCGATTACAACCTCGAAACCGGCATCGCCGAACTGAAGAAGCAGCTCGAGGTGCCAGGTGGCTTTGACGCCTCACTCTATTGCGTCGAGCGCATGGTCGCGCTCAGTCACGACAAGACCGCGGTGCCCATCGTCCTGTTCTACCGGAAAGGCCTCAACCGCGACCTCCCACATCCCACCTTGCTCTACGGCTATGGCGCCTATGGCTCCAATAGTGACGCGGGCTTTAGCGGCTCCCGCCTCAGCTTGGTGGACCGGGGCGTCGTTTATGCGATTGCCCAAGTGCGCGGTGGCGCGGAAATGGGCCAGCCCTGGCACGACGCCGGACGCATGCAGAACAAACGCAATAGCTTCCTCGACTTCGTTGCCTGCGCCGAGACCCTCATCGCCGAAGGCTGGACCGAACGCTCCAAGCTCATCATTGAAGGCGGCAGCGCCGGAGGCTTGCTGGTGGGCGCGGCAGTCACCATGCGGCCCGAGCTCTTTGGCGGCGTGCTCGCCCATGTCCCCTTTGTCGACGTCGTCCACACCATGCTCGATGCCACCTTGCCGCTCACGGTTGGCGAATACGAAGAGTGGGGCAATCCGGCCGACCCCGAAGCCTTCGAGTACATCCGTTCCTATTCTCCTTATGAGAATGTGCGCCAGGCCGAGTATCCGCCGATGCTGGTGACTGCGGGCCTGAATGACCCGCGGGTCTCCTATTGGGAGCCCTCCAAATGGGTGGCACGGCTGCGTGAAAATAATCTCGCCCAAAGCGAAATTCTGCTCAAGATCAATATGGGCGCCGGGCATTTTGGAGCCTCCGGCCGCTACGATCGCATTCGCGAAGTCGCCTTTGAGTTTGCCTGGCTATTGAAAACCTGGCGGCTGATATAGAGTGGAATTTATGAGCGATTTCGTTCTCCCCCGCCGCGAGGCCCTGAAGGCAAGCGCAGGACTGGTTTCCGTAGCAGCCGTAGGGCTGCCCGCTGCGGAACCCTGGAAAGCACAGACTCTCGACGATCATCAGCTTCGGACCGTGGAAGCGTTGGGCGAATTGATCATTCCCGCCACCGACACTCCGGGCGCCAAAGCTGCTGGCGTCCATCGCTATGTCGATCTCTTTCTCGCCGACGGCCCGGACGGCGAGCGGGCCCGCTTTCTCGACGGACTCGGCTGGCTGGACGGCTACACGAACAACAAGTACAAAAAGACCTTCCTCAATCTTGGCGCGGACGACCAGATCAAAGTCCTCCAACTGCTCGATAGCGACAACGAAGCCGGTGTGGCTGAAGGCCATCGCTTCTTCCGGATGGTGAAGAGCATGGTCTCGCGCATCTACTACAACACCGAGATCGGCTACAAAGAGCTGAACAAGGGAGGACGGGTGCCGGCGAGTTACGGCTGCAAGCCGTAGATGGACTTCTCATCCTCGGTCCGGTACCTTTACTCGCTCGGCAACGAAGTCAAGACGATCAAGCTCGGCCTGGAGCGCATTCGCCGCCTGCTGCTGGCAATGGGCGATCCGCAATTCGCCTGCCCCGTCATCCACGTTGCCGGAACCAATGGCAAAGGCAGCGTTTGCTCGATGATTGAAGCGGGTCTGCGCGAGGCAGGCTACAAGACTGGCTTCTATACAAGCCCTCATCTGGTCAGTCCCACCGAACGGGTGCGCATTGACGGCGTCCCCGTCAGCGAGGCAGACTTCACCCGCGCCTTCGACGCCGTGCATGCCATCTCCAATCAACTGGTTGAGCAAGGCGAGATTGATTGCCACCCCACTTATTTTGAGACCGTCACCGCCATGGCCTTCTGGCTGTTCCGAGAGGCCCGTGTCGACCGCATGGTGATTGAAGTGGGGCTGGGCGGCCGGCTCGACGCCACCAATGTCGTCATGCCCGCGCTCAGCGTCATCACACCGGTTGATGTCGACCACCAGCAGTTCCTGGGCGAGACGCTGCGCGAGATTGCACCCGAAAAAGCCGGCATCATCAAGCCCGGCAGGCCTGTCGTCTTAGGCCAGCAGCACGAGGAAGTTCGCGATTTGTTCGTCGCCGACGATCTTGAGGATGTCACCACCTGGCAGATCTCGAATCTCGAGCTGCGGGTCGACGGTTGTAGCTATGTGGCATCAAAAGGCAGCGTCTCGCTCCAGGTGGACTGTCCGCTGGCCGGGGGCCATCAAGTGGGCAACAGCCTCATTGCGGCCGTCGCACTCACCAAACTCGGCATCGCGCCCGAGCGCATCCATGCCGGAATCGCGAAAGCTTTCTGGCCGGGGCGGCTCGAACTGATCCGCCGTAACCCAATGATTTACCTCGACGGGGCGCACAATCCGGCTGCCGCGCGGCGCCTCCGCGAGTTCATCGAACGGCATTTTCTGGGCCGGGAGATCTGGCTGGTGTTTGGCGTCATGCGCGACAAAGTATTGTCCGAAATCACCAACGAACTCTTCCCGCTCGCGCACAAGGTTTTTCTCACCCGGGCCGACCAGCAGCGCTCGCTCGAACCGGAAACCATCCGCGATCTTGCGCCACACCCCGACACCACCATTTGCCCCAGCGTCGCTTCCGCCGTCCAAGCCATTGAAAATGCACCTAGCGACACAATTGTTTTCATCACCGGCTCGCTGTTCGTAGTGGGAGAAGCCCGTCCGCTTCTACAATAGAGGTTGGATATGTTGGCTAAATTGCGGGCGCTGTTTATCATCGACCCCCTCATCATCATTTGCACCATCGCCTACGGATCGGTGAATCTCGTGGTCTCGCTGTTTGAAACGACAGGAAGATTGCAGGTCGCCATCGCTCGTGCCTGGGCCCGGATGTTGTTGCGGGTCAGCTTTGTGGGAATGAAGGTGGAGGGGCTCGAGAAAATCGATCCCAACGGTAGCTACGTCTTTGTCGCCAACCACTTGAGCTATATGGATACGCCCTGCATCCTGGCCGCGATTCCGGTACAGTTCCGCTTTATGGCGAAAAAAGGACTTTTTAGCATTCCTTTCCTCGGCTACCACTTGAGCCGGGCCGGCCATATTGCCGTGCCACGCGACAACCCACGGGAAGCAATCAAGGCGATGGTGGAGGCCGGCAAAATGATCCGTGAGCGGGGCATCAGCGTTCTGATCTTCCCGGAGGGCGGCCGGGCGCCAGATGCGAAGCTGCAAGCCTTCCGGGAGGGCGCCTTCTACATCGCAATCAATTCCGGAGTTCCGGTGGTCCCTGTCGCGTTGGCGGGTACAGAGAAAGTGCTTCCGTTTGGCTCTGGTACAGTGAGTCCGGGACGCGTGGTCATGCGCATTGGCGATCCGATTCCGACGGAAGGAATGACCACCAAGGATCGTGGTGCGCTCGCCCTCCAAATGCACGAAGCTGTTTACGAATTGCTGAAAGACACCGATCTGGTGGACGCAAAGGAAGCGGTCGCAGCCGGAGTTTAGGCTGGAATCGCGTCCATCGCTTCGACCACCGTATCGTAAAACTTGAAAACAGTGTCGAGCCTGGTGACACGGAAGCTCTGCCGCACAACGGTCGGGGCGGCAGCCATGCCGAGTGTCCCCTCCACCTGCATCAAACGGTTGTAGCTGGAAATGAAGCGGCCAATGCCGGTCGAGTCAATTTGCTTGACCCCCGCCAGGTTAAAAACCAGATGACGAGCTCCGGAATCGAGCCTGCCATTCACAATCGCTTCAAGCGATGCAGCTTCCGGACCCATCACCAGCTTTCCCGCCAGATGAATCAGGACGACGCCGGGCCGGGGGTCTTCGGTAAGAATGTCCAACATGCCAAGCCTCAGGATAGCGGACCGGGACCGGCCGCCTCAAATTAATTAGGCACTGGAAGCTGCACCAGCCGGTAAACAGCCTCTTTGGAAAGCTGCAAGGCCGCTTCATAGTCGCTCTTGTCGAGACTCAGACGCCCGTCCAGCCGCTCCAGCAGTTCAATCGCAATCGCTTCTGCTTCGGGATCCTGCCCCGCCAGCAGATTGAGATAGTCCTCCCGCCCTGGAAACTCATGCGGCGCAAATCCCGAGCGGACATCGACAATCAGGCTCAGACGTTGTGCCCGGTAGCAGGCATCCCCCAACTGATTCGGGGACTGGTCACGGCGCAGCGATTCATAGGCAGCTTCGTAGTCGCGGGCATAGGGGCCGCGCCATTCCACGCCGCGACGGTCGCTCTCCTCACGGATCAGCATATGCTGCACGATGTCACCGAAATGTACAGCAAGACACGCTTGCGGGCCAGCTACAAACTCCGGTGGGATCAGGCCGAGCGATGCAAGCCAGATATGGCCGAGTTCATGAGAGATCAGCGCGGCAGGCGTGTTGCTGGTTTGCGCAATCCGCTGCTGGTTCAGCAGAATCAGACTCCGCGAGCGCCCTTCGATCTCGTAACGGAAGGTGAGCGCCTGGGAGCGAGAGAAGGATTCGACAAACTCTGGCCGCCGGAAGTAAGAACCGAGCACGGCACGGTCCTCCATGGGCACGGGATCGCCCGGAAGCCGAACGATCGCGACCCGGCTGTTGTTGCGAGCCTCGATTTCTGATTTCCACTCTTCGAGGACACCAGGAAGCCCTACCGAGAGCTGGATCGCGAGCAAAAACGCGGAAAACATCCTACAAGGTTCATAATACGATTGTGCTGTCGCGAAGAACGTTATTGTCTGGAAGTCTGACGGGTGCTTTGGTGGGTTGTGGGGGGAGGACCAAGAATACCTTTGTCGGTTCGGTCTTTGTGGCAACTCGCGATTCTGGCGATATCGCCGTAGTGAATCTGGCCGCATTCGCCTTGGAGAAAAGCCGCATCAAGCCCAGCGGCAGGCCGGTACAGCTCCTAGATGTTCCGGGTTCCGATACGATGCTGAGCATCGCCGAAAACGGCATTCTGGAAGAGATCAAGGTCAGTGAGGCAGCCATTTCGCGCAAGCTGAAGACGCATGTGCTGCCCAATCAGGTTTGGCTCAGTTTCGACCGCAAAACGATTTGGGCGCTGACACCGGACGGGCATAAGCTTCTGGCAATCGACCTTGCAGGGCTGCAGGTACGCCGCGAATGGAGCCTGCCCGAACCCGCCTCCGGCCTCGCGGTATCCCCGGAAACAGCTCATGTCGCCGTCTCGCTCCCCGGCTCGCTCCGTGTCGGGATCCTCTCCCCAGACGAAGAAAAGGGGTTGAACTACTCTTCAGTAGGGAAAGTGCCCGGAATCATCCGCTACTTGAAGAACGGAAGCATCTTGCTGGTGGCGCAAAAAGAGGATCGGGAACTCACACTGGTGGACACAAAGACCGGCAAGGTGGTGGTTCATCTGCCGTTGCCCATCCGGCCAGAGAACCTTTGTTTCAGCGAAGACGGCGGACAGTTGTTCATCACCGGCGAAGGGCTCGATGGCGTAGTGGTGGTGTATCCCTATTTGTCGCAAGTGGCAGCGACTTTGTTGAGTGGCAAGGCGCCGGGGCCCATGGCCGTCTCCATTTCTCCGGCCTTCCTGTTTGTGACGAGTCCTTCCACCGACACGGTTTCTGTCCTGGACATCCGCTCGCAAAAGCTAGCGGCGGTGGTGGCAGTCGGCAACGATCCGCGCTGCGTTGTACTCACGCCCGACAGCCAGATGGCGCTGGTGTTGAATGAGCGATCGGGCGATTTGGCAATCATCCGATTGGCCAATATCGTCTCCAAGCGCCACAAGACCGCACCGCTGTTTACGATGATCCCCGTGGGCGCGGCTCCCGTTGCCGCCGTGGTGCGCAGCGCCTAAGCACGCAAAATTGCAAGAGTGGCCAGCCAGGCCGTCTCCGCGCGCAGGACACGGGGTCCCAGACTCGCAGAAACCCAGTTTTGCGTCGCGGCCAGGCTCCGTTCGTCTTCTGTCCAGCCGCCTTCCGGACCAATCAGAACGCTAATGGCATCCTCCGCCTTGGCGAGCTTGCCAATGGTGAGTCCGGCGCGATTCTCGTCGAGAAAGATCCGCTGCCCCTCCGCTTTTGCGGCTACATCCCGAAAACGCATCACTTCGCTGAGTTCTGGAATAAATGCGCGCCGGCATTGCTGGCTGCTCTCCAGCGCAATGCGCCGCCAACGCTCCAGGCGCTTGGTCACCGCGCGTTCGAGGCCAGGTTCCGACCGCGCCGTCTGCACTGGAATGATGCGATCGACACCGAGTTCTGTTGCCTTCTCGATGCCCCATTCAAAGTGTTCGAACTTGATAATCGCGGCGTAAAGATGAATGACCGGAAGCTCCCGGTGTGCCGAAAGTTTTTCTAAAATCTCAAAACGAACCAGTTCTTTGTGCGCATCGGCAACCTTGGCCAGATACTTCTGCTGGTTGTCGGAAATCTCGAAAACTTGCCCAACTTCCACGCGAAGAACTCGCGAAAGGTGTTTTGCCTCGTCGCCACGAAGTTCTGCCTGGCCACTGTGCACCTGAGGAACAAAAAAGAGTCGCCGTGCCATACGCTATGGTGTCTTTATGATTGCGTATCTCAGGGGAACGGTGCTGGAAAAAGCAGGCGGCACGGTCATCGTGATGGCGGGCGGGGTCGGCTACAAGGTGGAGGTCCCGATTAGCAGCTATGCGGGCTTGCCAGCAGCCGGCCAGGAAGTGAATCTCCGCATCTACACGAAAGTGAGCGAAGATTCCATTGCGTTATTTGGCTTTCTCACCGCCATTGAGAAGCGTGCCTTCGAACGGCTGATCTCGGTGAGCGGCATCGGGCCGGCGCTGGGCGTGAAGGTACTAAGCGGGATTGCCGTCGAAAATCTGGTGTCCTGCATCCGTGGCGGGGACATTGTGGGGCTAACGCGGGTTCCGGGGATCGGCAAAAAGACCGCAGAACGCATCATCCTCGAGCTGAAAGATAAGCTGGATGACCTGCCGCTCGGCGCCCCCACCCGGCTACCCGGGACGACGGCAGAACACTTCTCGGCACTCGAAGCCGATGTCCTGTCGGCGCTGATCAATCTCGGCTCGCCCGCCGCAGCCGCCGAACAGGCCGTCGCCAAAGCGAAGGGAATGGTGAATAGCGGAGACTTTGAGGCGCTCTTCCGCAAGAGTTTAGAGCTCGTACGTTAAGCTGAGGTGGAATGATCGAACGCGGCATAGCGGACGCCCAGGCCAATGACGAGGAGCGTCTCTTTGAGGCCTCTTTGCGTCCGCGCAGTCTTGCTGATTTCACGGGCCAGCCAAAGCTGAAAGAGAATCTGAAGATCGCCATCGAAGCGGCCAAAATGCGCGGCGAGGCGATGGACCATGTGCTGCTCTACGGCCCTCCGGGCCTGGGCAAAACCACCATCGCAACCCTGATCGCCAATGAGCTGGGTTCTTCTTTTGAGCAAACCTCTGCACCAGTACTGCAGAAGAAACTCGACCTCACCGGCCTGCTGAGCAACATCCGCGCCAAGCAGGTCTTTTTCATCGATGAAATTCACCGGCTGGCGCCCGATGTGGAAGAAATGCTTTATTCGGCGCTCGAAGACTTCCGGGTCGATATTCTCGTCGGCACCGGCCCCGGAGCGCGTACGCACTCTCTTCCAGTGCCGAAGTTCACTGCAGTGGGAGCCACCACGCGCCTGGGCAACATCAGCGCCCCGCTGCGCGGACGTTTTGGGCTCATGCTACGGCTGGATGTCTACCAACCAGATGAGCTGGCAGGCATTGTACGCCGCTCGGCAAAAATTCTCGATTTGAAAATGGACGAACTCGCCTCGACCGAGATTGCTCGCCGGAGCCGGGGCACGCCCCGCATCGCCAACCGGCTGCTGCGCCGCGTCCGGGACTATGCACAGGTGAAGGCCTCGGGCGAGATGTCGAAGCAGATTGCTATCGATGCGCTGGAACTGCTCGAAGTGGATCCGCTCGGGCTGGACGAAGTGGATCGCCGCATCATGGATGCGATTCTCGTGAAGTTCGATGGCGGTCCGGTGGGCCTCAGCACGCTATCGAGCGCAATTGACGAAGAGGCAGGAACCATTGAGGACGTCTATGAGCCCTATCTCATCCAGCAGGGTTTTGTCGACCGCACCCCTCGTGGCCGGATTGCAACCGACCGTGCCTATGAATACTTTGGTTTGAGCCGCCGGCGTTCTGCCAGCGGCCCACCAAACGTACTTCCCTAGCGCAACATCGAGCGCAGCATCCAGGCCATCTTCTCGTGGCTCTTCAACAAGCCGGTCAGAAAATCGGCGTTCCCATCGTCATCGAATTCCGACGATGCGCGCTTGATGTCAATGCGAAGATCGCGAATGATGGCTTCCTGATCGTTCAACAGATTCTCGATCATCTGCATGGCGCTGATCTGCCCATTGGAATCTTCCTTGATCCGGGCATCTTCGAGAAATTCCTTGAAGCTTCCGGTACTGTAGACACCGAGAGCACGGATGCGTTCGGCAATCTCGTCAATGGCAGTATCCAATTCTTCATACTGCGACTCGAAGAATTTATGAAGGTCATGAAAGTCCGTACCCTCTACATTCCAGTGGTACTTGCGAGTCTTGGTGTACAACACATACACGTCGGCCAGCGCGGCTTTCAGCAATCCCGCTGAGCCCGCTCGCTGATCGTCAGTCAATCCAATTTGAATGGCGCCCATGGCAGTTCTCCTCACCTTCTTTTGGATGCTAACAGAAGTGCATTGGCTGCTGGAATTGGCGATTGCCGGAATGCCGATTGATAGACTCGTATCAGATGGACGGTGAGCAGTTTCATATCCTCGGCCAGGCCTCCGGGCCTGACATTCCCCTCCATGCGGAGCGGCAGGGTCCGGCGCCACGCATCTCCTCGATTCTGATCAAGCCGGCCTCGGCCCTTTGCAATCTCGATTGCAGCTATTGCTTCTATCTCGATCGCGATCTCGACCCCTACGCCGAGCTTCCCAAGCGGCGGATGTCGGAGGATACGCTCCAGCGGCTGGTTGATAGTTTTCTCTTCTATTCCTACCCGAACTCAACCTTTGCCTTCCAGGGTGGGGAGCCGACCCTGGCCGGGCTTCCCTTCTTCGAAAAGCTTGTCGAATTCCAGCAACGCTCGGGCCGCAACGGACAAAACGTATCGAATGCGCTGCAAACCAACGGCGTGTTGCTCGACAAGAACTGGGCGCAGTTTTTCAAGCAGTACAACTGGTTGATCGGGCTCTCGCTCGATGGACCGGAAGGGGTCAACGACAAGTACCGCTACAACAAAGAGGGCCATGGCACCCATAGCTGGGTTCTACGGGGCCTGGAGGCTCTGCAGCGCGAAGGCGTGGACTTCAACATCCTCTGCGTCGTCAGCCAGGCGAATGTCGGGCGCGCCCGCGAGCTGTACAAATACTACAAGAGCCTGGGCGTCGATAATGTGCAGTACATTCCGCTCGCCGAGTTTGCCGGTGGCGGCAAGGGCCTGCCCTATACGGTGAGCGCGCGGGAGTACGGCCAGTTCCTGGTGGAGACCTTCGAGATGTGGTGGCCCGACCGGCGCAAGATGCGGATTCGCTTCTTCGACAATATTGCCGAAGCAATTGCCGGACAGAAGCCAGGCAACTGCACCATGCACGACAGTTGCGACAGCTATTGCGTTGTCGAATACAACGGCGATGTTTTCCCCTGCGACTTCTTTGTCGAAGGCGGCTGGAAGCTGGGCAACATCCACGAGGATTCCTGGGCAAAGATTGCCCGCCGCAATCGCCGTCAGAGCTTTGCGGAGAAGAAGTCGATCCAGCACCCGGAATGCCAGGTTTGCGACTACAAGGAGATCTGCCACGGCGGATGTCCGAAGTTCCGCCACGGGCCCAATGGGAATTTCTCCGATCTCGACTACTTCTGCGAGTCCTACAAGATGATCTTCAACCGGGCCGTCGCGCCGCTTGAGGCGGACTTGAGCAAACTGCTTGGCCAGAAGATTGTCATGCCGGGACGCAAGTAAGCACCTACTTCTGCAGCTCTTCGAGCATCTTCTTTCCATTCCCATTGCCGGGATTCAGTTGCACGGACTTCTCATAATTCTCGATTGCCAGCTTTCGCTGGCCGGCAGCCAGATATGCCTCCCCAAGACTGTCGTAGACATTCCAATCGCTGGGGAACTCTGACACGTTGCGCTGAAAGAGCTGGATCGCAGCCTCGACCTTTCCGGCACGCAGGAAGCGATAGGCAATGCTATTGAGCTGGTTCGGCTTAAAGGCTGCGGCGGGATAGCTGGCACGGAGCTGGCGATACAGAGCCAGGATTCCTTTGGCGCCTTGATCGTGCGGGATGCGAGCCAGACGCCGCCCAATCTCCGGGAAGAGAGCCTTCCGAATCCCCCACACCACAAGCTCCGGTTCCGTGTCCTGGATGTAGTGACTACTGTTGGGCGTCACCACCAGCCAGCCTTCTGAGACTTCGCTCGTCCACTGGTGCGCGTGCTCGACGGCCTGGCGCAGGCGTTCTGCGGCGAAGGACTTCCAGTCCATTCCGGATGGTCCAGGCAGAGCGATGGCCCCCAAGAGCACCACAAGCGGAAGATCAGGCATCGGCGGGAGCTGCCGGAACAAAGCGAAGCCGCTGCGCTCCGCCTTTCGCGCCTCACGATACTCGGCCTGTTCGCTCGCGCTCCGGTTGGCATAGGATTGGTCTCGCAGGCGGTTCACCATGTCGCTCCCCTCCTGCCCGGGCTTTTCCGCAGCGCCGGAGAAGTCGCCCGGATCGACATACACCAGCCCCGCAACCTCATTGGGATAAGTGGCGACGAACAAGCGGCTGATCGGCCCACCGAGCGAATGTCCCACCAGCAAGTAAGGCGGTTTCATGCCGCTTGCCTGCAAAAGCGAATGCAACTCACTGACGATATGCGGGAAAGTAGGCGCCTCGGTGCCTGGCTCAGATCCGCCAATCCCCGCCCGGTCATAGGAGAAGGTTGCGGTTTGCTTTGCAATCTCCGCTTGAATGGCGCCCCATCGTTCAAGAGGCGTGCCGATTCCACTTTCAAAGACGACCGTGGGCAGGAAGCCCTGCGCAGCGCCAGCGATCCGAACCTTGAGCCGGTGCCCGTCCACGGCAACCATTTTGGTGACAGCGGCCGGCGTTTGAGCGTCCAGGCGCAGAAGGGTCAGAGAGAGGGCGATCGCCACAGGCATCAGGCATTGCATAGCAATCGAGATACGGACGGCAGCACAAAAGATTACAGCAATTGCGTCATCGCGGCGAGGGCCCTTGATACCCTACCTCCATGCGTCCCGTGCTTTTTCTGCTCGCCTGCTCCGTGGCCTTTGCCCAACCCAATACGCTCTCTCCAGCGGAACGCAAAGCAGGCTGGCAATTGCTCTTTGATGGCCATTCCCTCGCCGGCTGGCGCTGGTCTGGAAAGACGCCTGCCCCGACACCCTCCTGGGCGGTTGCTGACCAGGCACTGGTGACCACTCCGGGCCATGGCGCCGAAGTCTACTTGCTCACAGAAAGCTCTTTTACCGATTTTGAGTTGGCCTTCTCCTGGCGCGCCGAGGCAAAGGCAAACTCCGGCATCAAATACCGCATCCAGAGCATGACCGAGAAGACTCGCATCGAACCGACGGGACTCGAGTATCAGATCACCGACGATCTGGCGAACCCCGATTCACTCTCGAATCTCCGGCATTCGACAGGGGCTCTCTACGATTACGTGGCGCCCCAGAGGTCGAAACCAGCAGCGCCAGATCGTTGGCACCACTCGAGGATCATCGCGTCCGGTCTGCATATCGAACACTGGCTCGACGGAGAAAAAGTAGTCAATATCGATCTCGATACACCCGCCGCCGAGGCGGCTTTTGCCCAAAGCCAGCGCGCCAGCAAGCTCCTGCTCCGCCAGCAGGCCCAACGGAGTTCGCCGCTGGCGCTGCAGATTCACGATGGGGTGGTCGCGTTCCGCGACATCAAGATCCGGCCGATCCGGCCCTAAACCGGATCGGTATGGCGGATGCGCTCGACGCGCACGCGGCCAATCCGATTGCGTTCCATCTCGACGACCGTATAGCGGCGGTCGCCCTCTTCCACCACTTCGCCGGACTTCGGAATAAAACCGAGCCGGAAGAGGATGAATCCGGCCAGCGTCTCAAAACCAGCGTCGTTTGGCAATTCGATTCCGAATTTCAGCTCGAGATCGCGAGCGGTCGTTGAGCCATCGAGTTCGAGGTCATCGGCTTCGGTTTCCACTTCGGCCACCACCAGATCATGCTCGTCATTGATTTCGCCAAAGACCTGCTCGAAGACGTCTTCAAGCGTCAGTACGCCGCTGACGGCGCCGAACTCATTGACCACAAGCGACATATGCGCGCGATTCTGCCGGAACTCATCGATCAGATCGCTGAGTGATTTTGTTTCCGGAATCACCGGAAGCTTGCGGATATAGTTTTCGAGCCGAAAAGGACGGACAGGCCGCCGCCGCTCCGTCGAGAGCCTGCGCTCCTGCCAAACCACCAGCAGGTCTCGAAAATGCACGATCCCCATGATGTTGTCCGGATTGTCCTTGTACACGGGAACGCGCGAGAAGTGGTGATCGCTCATCACCTTCAACAGATTGTCGAGCGAGGCGTTGATCGGCAGACAGATCAGGCTGTTGCGCGGCGTCATCACTTCGCGAGCCACCAGTTCGCGCAGTTCCAGCAGGCGGTCGATTGCGTGCGCCTCAAACGGTGTCACCGTCGAGTGCTCCTTGCTCGATTCGACAATGTGCCGGATCTCTTCCGGCGAATGGACTCCATGCGCCGTGCCACGAGGCAAGCCCAGAATGCGCGAAAAGAAATTGGCCAGACTCTCAACCAGGAAGACCAGTGGCGACAGAGCCCGGTTCACCAAGAGCAGCACCGGCGCGCCCAACAGGCTCACACGTTCCGAGGCAATGATGCCCAGATTCTTCGGCACCACTTCGCCCACCACCACCAGCAGCAGCGTCAGACAAACAAAACTAACCATCAGGCAGAAGATCTCAACCACCTTGGCGTAACCGGCAGGCGCCAGCGGGACCAGTTGCAACTTGAGCCAGTGGTTGATGGCCTCTTCGCCAGCCACACCCATGGCCAGGCTTGTGATTCCGATCCCAACCTGGACAACGCTGAGCAGGCGTTCCATGTTCGCCAGCAGCTTTAAGGCAGCGATAGCGCCCAGGTTTCCGTCAGCTGCCAGTTGCTTCAGGCGGGGCCGGCGCGCGCTCAGAAGTGCGATTTCAGAGGCGGCAAAGAAGCCGTTAATCGCGGTGAGGGCGGCAAGCAGCAAGAGCCGCAACCCGATATTACTGTTGGCTTCCATTAGAATTCGATTAGGTGCGACGCGTTTTCAAATATACCAACGCTATTGCTGCAATCGCTTTGATTGCTGCGTTGGGCTTGTTCTACAAGTACATCTGGCTCAGCATGCCACAAACCGCGGGCGAGTTGGCCCTCGACCTGAGCAAGCCGGCCACGGTGACTCGTGACGATCGGGGCATCCCTCACATCCAGGCGGCCAGCATCGAAGATGCGCTGTATTTGCAGGGATATGTACATGCCCAGGATCGTTTCTGGCAGATGGATGCCACCCGGCGAATTGCCGCTGGAGAGATGGCAGAAATCGTGGGGCAAGCTGCGCTCGAAAGCGATATCGATTCGCGCCGCATGCGTCTGCGCCGGCTTGCCGAATCCATGCAGGCCCAGATGGAGCCGGAGGATCGCAAGTGGCTGGCCGCCTATGCCCGCGGCGTCAACGATTGGTTAAACACGCACCTCGATACGCTGCCTCTGGAGATCCGCGCGCTGAACTATACTCCCCGCCAATGGAGCATCAACGATTCGCTGCTGCTTGGCCTTCACATGCACCGCCAGCTCTCCACGAGTTGGACCACCGAAGCCGACCAGTTCCTGATGCTCGCGCAAGGAGGCGACCCAGCCAAGGTGAAGATGCTCTTCCCCACCCGCAACGGGGCGGAAATCATGATGGGCTCCAATGCCTGGGCCATCAGTGGCACGCGCAGCAGCACCGGTAAGCCGATCCTTGCCGGCGACCCGCACTTGCAACAGAGCTGGCCCAGCACCTTCTACATCAACCATCTGAAGGCTGGCGATCTCGATGTCATTGGCGGCTCCATCCCCGGCTCTCCCGGGGTGATCATTGGCCACAACCAGAAGATCGCCTGGTCGATGACCACGCTGCAGTTCGATGTCCAGGATCTGTACATCAATGAATCGCGGCTGGTGGGCATCGAGAAGGAAACCATCCGCATCAAGGGCGGTGGCGTCGTCGAGTTCAATAATCAGATCACGCCGCATGGGCCGATCGTCGAACGCAACGGAATCAAGTATGCGCTGCAGTGGACGCCCTTTGACGGCAAGTTTTCTTTTGCCTTCCTAGATATCAATCGAGCGCAGGATTGGACGCAATTCCGCAAGGCACTCTCGCGCTTTCCGGGGCCGAATCATAACTTCCTCTATGCCGATCAGGCCGGAAATATTGGCTACCAGGCAGCAGGCCGATTTCCGATTCGAAAGACGGCAGAGAGCGGGTTGCCTCTCGATGCGCGTAACCCGGACCACGAATGGCTCGGCTTCATTCCCTTTGAGGAACTGCCGACAGCCTTCAATCCGAAGAGCGGCTATCTGGTGAGTTCCAATCAGAACCCTTTTCCCAAGGACTATAAGTATCCGGTGGCCGGCATCTTTACGCCGCCTTACCGGCAGCGCCAGATCGTGAACCGGCTCGGTGAGAAAGCGCAATGGCTTCCTGTCGAAATGGCCAGCATCCAAAAGGACGTCTACTCCGCCTTCCATCATTACCTGGCCCAGGAGTTGGTGAAAGCAGGCCGCAAGCGCAAGTCGTCCCGGGAGGAGTTTAGCGCGGCGCTGGAGGTGTTGGAATCCTGGAACGGGCAGATGGAAATTGGCATGGCCGCCCCGCTCCTGGCCACTCTCGCCTACGAGCAACTCAAAACCGCGGTGTTGCACCGGGCCTCACCGCGGGCGCCGGGCACGCCGTCTCATTTTGCGCCGTCGGTGGTGGAAGATCTGCTGCGCAGCCGCCCCAAAGATTGGTTCGCCGACTACGACCAGTTGCTCATCCAGGCATTGCTCGACGCGCTCGAGATTGGGGTGAAGCAACAAGGGAAGAATCCGAAATTCTGGGATTATGGCCGTTACAATCGCATCTACATTCCGAATCAGGTGTTGGCGGAGGCGGTGACGGTGGGGAAATTTGTCAGCAAGCCATGGATGCCGATGGCAGACGTGATTCGTGCGCTCAAACTACCGCTTGTCGATAGCTACGTGCAAGCAGGGCCGGCGGCCTTGAGCGGCTCCGCACTCACCGTGAAGCAGGTGAGCCCGCGAGTGGGTCCGGCGTTCCGTTTCATTGCCGATCCCTCGAATTGGGAGAAGAGCTATTTCACGCTGACACTCGGCGAAAGCGGCCATGTTTTCGCCAAGCATAGTAAGGATTATTGGGAGAGCTGGTACAACGGTGAACCGGTGCTGCTTCCGTATCAGGAAGTGCGGGCGGACGAGGTTCTGCGCATCCGCCCGCGATAGCTTATTTGATCGCGGCTTCGATCGCCGCAACCAAGGCCGCATCGTCCGGTTTGACTTTCGATTCGTAACGAGCGATCACTTTACCGTCCTTGCCCACCAGAAACTTCGTGAAGTTCCACTTGACGTCGCCGCCAGTCTGGGTCAGGTACTGATACAGCGGGGTGATGTTTGGCCCCACGACATCTACCTTGGACAGAATCGGGAAGGTGACATCGTAGGTACGCTTGCAGAAGGTGGCGATCTCCTCATTCGTACCGGGCTCCTGCGAGCCGAAGTTATTGGCCGGAATCCCGACAATTGTGAAGCCCTTCGCCTTGTATTTGCGATAGAGCGCTTCCAGCCCTTCATATTGGGGCGTGTAGCCACACTTGCTGGCCACATTCACAAAAAGAACGGGCTTGCCCTCGAACTGCTTCAGCGCTACAGGCTGACCCGTGATCGAGTTCATCGTGAAGTCATAGGCGGAATCGGCGGCGGACATAGCGAGAAGCCCTCCTAAGAAAAGCGATACTAGAAATTTCATACATGGAGTGATGCTCCAGATTCGAAAAAGGTTAGGAACTTTTTGTTGAATATCGCTGCGATTTCAAAACCTGCCGGCGTCTGGGAACAACGAGCCTGGTATAGCTACGACTTTGGAAATTCCGCCTTTTCTTCGACGGTCGTCACTCTCTTCCTGGGTCCTTATCTCACCTCGCTGGCCAAGGCAGCGGCGGGTCCGGATGGGGACATTCATCCGTTTGGGATCTCTGTGGACCCCCGCGCCCTCTGGAGCTATCTGATCGCCCTCTCCGTCGTACTGCAAGTTCTATTCTTGCCCTTGGTTGGAGCGCTGGCCGACTATGGCAGCAGGAAGCGCGAAATGCTAGGCGCGCTCGCCATTGCAGGCGCCACGGCAACGGCGCTGATGTTCTTTCTCGAAGGCGACAACTATCTCTTCGGCGCAGCCTTGTTTCTGCTGTCCAACCTGGCCTTTGGCGCTTCCATCGTGATCTACAACTCCTTCCTGCCCGAAATTGCCGCGCCAGACGAGCGCGACTCGGTGTCGTCCAAGGGCTGGGGAATTGGGTATCTCGGCGGCGGCCTGCTGCTGGCGCTCAATCTCTATCTGTTTGGCAACGCGAAGGATTTCGGCATATCTGAAGGCATGGCCGTTCGCATCAGCCTCTGCTCGGCGGGCCTCTGGTGGGGCATCTTTACCGTACCTGCCCTGCTCGGGCTGAAGAACCGCAACATCGGCCATACACTGCCCCCCGGCGAAAACTATCTGGGCGTTGGACTGCGCCAGGTGAAGAAGCTCTTGCGCGAGATTACCGGTTACCGGCAAGCCCTGCTGTTCCTGATCGCCTTTCTGCTCTATAACGACGGCATCCAGACCGTGATCGCGCTGGCCAGCCAATTCGGCAGCGACCAATTGCAGATGTCGATGGCTTCCCTGACACAAGCGATTCTGATGGTGCAGTTTGTCGCGTTCTTTGGGGCGATGGGCTTCAACTATTTATCGAAATGGCTGGGAGCCAAGCGCAGCATTGCCGTCAGCCTGGTGATCTGGACCCTCACGCTGTTCTACATCTGGCTCTCGGTGAAGACCGAGCGGGAGTTCTTCATCCTCGCCTTCATCATCGGAATCGTGATGGGCGGCAGCCAGGCTTTGAGCCGTTCGCTCTTTTCACAATTGATCCCGAAAGGGCGCGAAGCGGAGTATTTCTCGCTCTATGAGATCTCCGACAAAGGCACCAGTTGGATTAGCCCTCTCGTCTTCGGCCTCGCCCTGCAGTGGACCGGCAACTATCGCGTCGCGATTCTCTCGCTGATTCTGTTCTTTATCGGCGGTCTGATTGTCCTGATGCGCGTCCAGGTGAACGAGGGCATGCGCGAAGCGGGGAATGCCTGAAACGATGCGCGTGGCTCTCGATGGAACACCGCTCATGGGGCCGCTCGGCGGCATCCGACGCTTTACAGACCAGTTGCTGCTCGCCTTGCGCGCAGAGTTCCCCACAGACAATTTCACCCCGCTCTCCGATCAATTTGCGCCGCTCCCGAAAGGAATCGAGAAGCGCTGGTGGATGTTTGGCTTGAACCGTGCGATGGCTCGCGTCGAGGCAGACCTTTTTCACGGCACTGATTTTGCGGTCCCCTATGTGAAGCAGCGGCCTTGTGTGATGACAGTTCACGACCTGTCGCCCTGGCGGGAGCCAGGAGCGGCAAGCGCAAGGGTGCAGTCGCGTTGCGCGATGCTGCTGCGCTTGCGCATTCCAGACTTTGTCCATACCCCTTCGGAGGCGGTTCGCGAAGAGCTGATCGAGCGCTTTCGCTTTCCGGCAGACCGGGTGGTGACGATTCCCCTGGCCGCCGCCGCTCATTTCGAAGCAGGCACCCAGGATGAGGGGGGACCTTATTTCCTTTGTCTCGGAACTCTCGAGGATCGCAAGAATCTCGGAGTCCTGGTGAAAGCAATGGCGATTTTGCAGGCTCGAGGCCTGCACTGCAAGTTGGTGCTGGCAGGACAGGCGCGAGACGGCTACGCCGTGCCGCAAGGCGAAGGCATCACCTGGATTGGCAAGCAGGAAGAAGGCTTGCTCCCTGCCCTCTATCGCAATGCAACTGCAGTGTTGTATCCGTCGCGCTATGAAGGCTTTGGTCTTCCCGTTGTGGAAGCAATGCAATGCGGGGCGATTGTCGTGGCATCCGACATTCCGGTGCTGCGGGAAGTGGGCGGTGACGCGGCGCTTTACGCCCACCCCGAATCTCCCGAGGCCTGGGCAGACACAATGAGCGAGCTCTGGACTCATCCCGATCCCCAGCGGCAAGCCCGAAGCCTCGAGCAGGCCCAACACTTCTCCTGGCAGCGCACCGCCGCCGCCTTCCGGCAACTTTATGAGCGTTGTGCCGGCTAAGCGCCGGGCGCTCGCCGTCCTCCCCGAGGCCCCCTATCCAGTGATCGGAGGAGGGCCACTCCGCAGTGCTTCGATCCTCGAATTCCTTGCCAGCGAATTCGAACTGCACGCGATCCACTTCCGCCTCATAGGAGATCCCGACCCGGCCGGGCAATACCCGGCAGGGATGTTGCACGCCGCACATACCATTGACCTGCCGCATCACACCAAAGACTTCTGGCCGCGGCTGCGGCGCAACCTCGGGCGGGGACTGCGCGGCGTTCCTCCCCTGGTGGACCGCTTTGCGGGCTTTGACCACCACCTCGCCAAAATTTTGCAGGGCCAGCACTTCGATCTCGCCTGGATCGAACATTTCTGGGCCGCCCAGTACGTCTCCACCCTCCAGCCTCATGCGGCCAAGCTGGTGCTCGACCTCCATAATGTCGAATCGGCTTATTTTGATTCCATGAAAGCCGATTCCCCGCTCGTGCAGCGCCCTCTCATCGGACATTTTGCCCGTTGCGCGCGGGCACTGGAGGCGTCGTTGCTGCCTCGCTTCGACTGGATTGTCACCAGTTCGGAAGCCGATCGATGCAGAATCGTCAAAAATGCAAAAGCCAGCGCCGTGGTTGCCAATACAATCCCCTGGCACGAGCGCCCCAAGCAGCCGGGATCGAATTCCATCGTCTTTAGCGGGAACTTTGCCTACCAGCCAAACCAAAGCGCCCTGGCATGGTTCCTGGCCTCCTGCTGGCCCGCTATCCGCCAAGCTCATCCGGGTTGTACTCTTCGCTTGGTGGGCAAAGAAATTCAATACGCCAAGCAAATTGGGCAATCCGCGGCCGGCATCGACTTCGTAGGACCGGTATCGGATGCGATCGAAGAAATCGCAAAGTCCCGGCTGGCCATTGTGCCGCTGCTCTCCGGCTCCGGCACCCGGCTGAAAATTCTGGAAGCCTGGGCTGCAGGAACTCCGGTGGTTTCCACGACTCTTGGGGCGGAAGGGTTGGAGGCTATTCCCGGGCAACACCTTCGAATTTCGGACTCGGCCACGGCCTTCCGTCAAAGCGTGATCGAATTGTTCGATGATAGAGAGTTGGGTTCCCACCTCGCACAAGCGGCGCGTCTCCTTTATGAGGAACACTACACTTGGCAATCCGCTCGCGCCCAATTGAAGGAACTGGAGCTGTAACACTCTTGCCTAGAAGCACTTCCAAGCCATTGAATTATACTGGGGGGACCTTCATGCGCTTTGCGATCGACGCGCATACCATTGGCCGACATCTCACGGGGAACGAAGTTTATGTCCGGAATCTCCTGGAGAACTACGCCCGGTTAGACCGCGACTCTCAGTTCTACGCCTATGTCTGCTCCGAGTACGCGGAGTCGGAAGTCCCCAACCGTTTCGAAAAACGGAGTGTTTCGACCAATCCGTTTCTCCGCCTGGGCTTTGATCTCACGCGCCGGGTTTTCGCCGATAAACCGAATCTCCTCCACGTCCAGTACACCGCGCCGCTCTATTGCCCGGTACCCGTTGTCGTGAGCGTGCACGATGTCAGCTACCTCGAGCGGCCCGAATATTTCACCATCCCACGGCGGCTGCAGTTGCAGACCACCGTCGCTCACACCGTCAAGCGGGCAGCCCGCGTGCTGACGGTCAGCGAATTTTCGCGCCAGCGCATCATGGCGGCCTATCAGGTGGACCCGGCGCGGATCGAAGTGATTTATAACGCCGTTTCGCCGCACTTCCGCTCTGTAAGTCCCAAGGCTGCGTTCAATTGCGTCTCTGAGAATTTTGGCGTCCAGTGGCCCTATATTTTGTCGGTCGGCGATTTGCAGCCGCGCAAGAACCAGGTGGGTCTGATTGAAGCCTATGCTGAGCTGATCCGCAACCACCCGCAATTGCCCCATCACCTGGTACTGGTGGGGAAACCCACCTGGTTTGCCCCTCGCGTCTATGAGGCCGCCCGCACTTCCACCGTCGCCGACCGGATCCATTTCACCGATTTTGTCAATGACGAAGATCTGCTGCATCTCTACAATGCCGCCGAACTCTTTGTTTTCCCCAGCTTTTATGAAGGATTTGGCCTTCCGATTCTGGAGGCACAGGCTTGCGGGCGCGCCGTCGCCTGCTCCAATACCTCAGCCATGCCAGAAGTAGCCGATTCTGCCGCACTGCTCTTTGATCCGAATTCGAGAACCGAGATCGTCAAGGCCATGCGGGATCTCTTGCTGGACAATGAACTCCGCCAGCGCATGGAGCGTCTGGGCCAAAAGAACGCGGCGCGCTTCAGTTGGGAGAAGGCGGCACAGCAGACCCTGGACGTTTATTATGATGTCGTGGGCCGCCGCCGACGCAGCAAAGGCAACGTTCGGGTGGCGCAAACCGTCCAATCTTCATGAGCCGCTACCTTTTTGCTGTGATCCTCTCCTGCCTGAATCTGGGAGCGGCTTCAGAAACCTTGCGCTACAACGTGAACTGGCCTAGCGGCTTATCGCTGGGCGAAGCAACCCTCATTGCAGATAATCTCGATGCGTCCGCCGCCGGCCGCCGTTTTGAGCTTCGCCTTGATGCTTCGGTGCCCGGCTTTGCCGTTGCCGATGAGATCATCTCGCAGGCCAAGCCGGATTACTGCTCCATCCTGCTTGAAAAAAAGCTGAAGCATGGCTCGCGGAAAAACAACGAGAAGTTAGAGTTCAAACCCGACGAATCCATCGTCGAGCGCACGACCGATAAGGGTGGCAAGTCGCAGATGAATATCGGAAACTGTGGCCGCGATGCACTGGCCATGGTCTATTTTCTCCGTTCCGAGTTGCAACAGGGCCGGGTGCCGTCCGCCCAGACCGTCTTCTTCGGATCTGCCTACCAACTCACCTTCAAATACCTGGGAGCCACTTCCGTCACGATCGGAAGTGTCGCGGAGCAAGCCGACAAAATGCAAATCTCGATACAGGGCCCCGCGTCCAAGAATTCGCTCGAAATTTTCTTCGGACGCGATCCGATGCGTACGCCTCTCCTCTTCCGGGTCCCACTCGTACTCGGAAGCTTCGCGATGGAGTTGCAGCGCTAGATGCGGATTGCCTTCTTCTCTCCTCTGCCCCCGGTGCGGAGCGGAATCGCAGACTACTCCGCGGCCATTCTCGAACCCCTGAAACACTTGGCGGAAATCGAAACCTTTGAAACGCCCCCACCTGCGGCGCAATTGAAAAATTTCGACGTTTTGCTCTACCAGATGGGCAATAACGAATACCATTCGTCGATCTATGAATGCGCCCTTGAGCATCCCGGCGTCATCGTCCTGCACGAAGGAAATCTCCACCACCTCCATGCCGAGCGGACCATCAAGCAAGGCAACTGGGACGCCTACATGGAAGGGGTCGCATTCGATGGCGGCCCGGCGGCCGCAGCCTTTGCGCAAAGAGTGAGAAGGCTGGAAGTCGGACCGGACTATGAAGGCGTACCGATGCTGCGCCGTCTGCTCGCCAACGCCCGCGGTGTGATCGTCCACTCGGACTGTGTCGCGCAATCGGTGCGAGAGGCAGGCTATACGGGGCCGGTCACCAAAATCTGGCATGGCGCCTGGATCGATCGCGACCCAACCCAACCATCGCAGCGCGAAGAGTATCGCAGCCGTCTTGGCCTCACCCCCTCCTCCCCGCTGGTGGGCATCTTTGGCTTTCTCAAGCCCTATAAGCGCATTGCCGAATCGCTCCGCGCCTTCCGGCGCCTGCTGCGCTTGCAGCCCGATGCACGCATGATCCTGTGCGGCGACCCGCACCCCGATCTGGACCTCGAAAACCTGCTCCGCAGCTTGCAGCTCGAAGAGTCCGTACGCGTGCTCGGCTATCTGACGGCTGAGGACTTCCACAGCTACCTCGAAGCAACCGATATCGTATTGAACCTCCGCTACCCGACAGTGGGCGAGAGTTCCGGTACCCTGCTGCGCGCGTTTTCTCTCGGCAAGCCCGTACTGGTGACAGACATCGGGAGTTTCTCGGAATACCCCGATGAGATCTGCCTCAAGGTACCCTCGCCGCCGAATACCGCTGAAGAAGATACGATCTTTGAATTCCTGAATCTGCTCTGCGCCCGTGCCTCCTATCGCAAAGCGTTGGGAAACCGGGCACGCCGTTGGGTGGAGCAGGAATGCCCCTGGGATGTGGTTGCCCATCGCTATGTCGATTTTCTCGATCGCGTGCAGTCCGGCAAGTCCGGGGGAAGCGTCGCCCGGGCGCCCGTAGTTGAAGTCTCTAGCGTGGAGGTTCCTGCGCCCTATATCCTGTCCTGGGCGCAGGACGAGGGCGGCAAACAGTACACCGCAACGCACATCACCCGTTTCACCAAGACGCTCGCCTTGACGCCGCCCGGGGACGCCTCGAAATCGATCCTCGAGATGGGCGCCTACATGCAGATCACTCCGGCGCTGAAGCACCAGTTGGGCTACGGCACCGTGCGCGGCTGCTATTACGGGCCTTCCGGCAAGACCGATCACCACGAGATCGTCTCCGAAAATGGTGAAAAGTTCGAGTGCGATGTCGATCTTTTCGACGCGGAAAAAGACCACTTCCCCTACCCGGACGCGAGCTTTGACACCGTCCTGTGTTGCGAGTTGCTGGAGCATCTCACCGCCGACCCGATGCACATGATGAGCGAGATCCATCGGATTCTGAAGCCGGGTGGCTCGCTGCTGATCACGACACCGAATATCGCCTCATTGCGCGCGTTGAACGCGATTCTGCAGGGTTATCATCCGAGCTTTTTCCCGGCCTACATTCTGCCGCGCAAGCCCGGTGAAGACGCCGAGGCCCGGCACAACCGCGAGTACACCGCCAAGGAAGTGCATTTGCTGTTCTGGGAGAGCGGCTTTGAAGTGACCAAGCTGGAGACCGGAGAGTTCCTTGAGACGCCCCATCCCGAGCACCACTACATTTCGCATCTGCTGGAGCAGTACAATCTGACCAGCGAACTGCGCGGAGACGGCATCTATTGCGTGGGCCGCAAGGTGGGTCCGATTCGAAACCGTTATCCTGGCTGGCTCTATGCCTAAGTTCACTGATTTCGCTGTCCAAGCGGATCAGTTTCAGTTGCGCATCGATTGTTCGCTCGACGCAGACGCGGTAGTTGGTTGCCACTGGGTCGATCCGGACTCAGGACGCTTTCTCCGTGAGAGTCCCTGGGTGGAAACCAACCGGCAACACCAAGCCACATTCGATCTCACGCTGCCGATCGCGGCAGGCCGCTACCGTTTCTATATCTCCCCGCGCGAAAGCGGCAAGGACTGGGGCTATCTCCGTGGCGAGCAGTTTCTCGCGATCGATGCGGAAGTCTGCCCGGACGGGGTGCGTGTCGAACGCAAGCTGCTCACCAACACGCAGAGTTTGCGGCGGGAGCGCTGGCCAGCAATCTTTCGCGAAATTTTTCTGGGCCCTTTCACCTCGGTCTGGCTGAATCGACATCTGATGTACTCGATGGTGCGCCGCGACATCCTGTCGCGCTATCGCGGCAGCTTTGCAGACTCGTTCTGGGCGATCCTCAACCCGCTGCTGCTGATGCTGACCTACTACTTTGTCTTTGGTCTGTTCCTGCAGACGAAGTTCCCCGGAGACCCTTCAAAATCTGGCTTCGTTTTGTTCTTTATCTCGGGCATGCTGCCCTGGCTCGCGATGAACGAGAGCCTTGCCCGCGCCGCCAACACGACGCTCGAACACCGCAACCTGATCACGAAGGTGATCTTCCCGGTGGAGGTGCTGCCGGTGAATCTCACCCTCTCGGGCATGGTCACCGGACTCACCGCGTCCGTGCTGTTTCTCTTCGTGCTTCTGGCGACGCGGGGCTCGATTCCGATCACGGTGCTGTGGTTGCCGGTGCTGTGGATTCCGCAGTTCTTTCTCACCGCAGGCCTTTGCTATCTGCTCGCCGCAGCCGGCGCATTTGTGCGCGATCTCATTTATGTGATGGGATTGCTGTTGACAATGTGGTTCTTCCTCACGCCCATTTGCTACCCGGAGACCTCTCTGCCCGCTGCGGTGCTGCCGGTGCTGGGCAAGAACCCGCTCTACATTCTGGTGCGCGCCTATCGAGCGATTTTTATTGGCGGCACGAGTCCGGAATGGATCGCATTGGGGAAGCTGAGCGCCGCGTCGCTGTTGGTCTTTTATGCCGGCTTTGCAGTGTTTCGCCGTGCTCGCAAGGGCTTTGCCGATGTCCTCTGAGGACTCGCCACGCAGCGTCCAGGACCACTTCTCGGCAGCGAGAAAGGCAGGTGGCTGGGTCTCGTTCGCGCCGGAGTCCTATGTCGTGGTGCCGCCGCGCGACGGCGTACGCTTCCCCTTGAGCCGCTTTCCGGTAATGCCGGGCCGGGTAGCCTTCATCACTCAAAGCAATTCGCTTGGGGCCTCGATTCTCGATTGGGCGCAACAAAGCCAGGCGGGCTTCAGCGCTTTCATCGCACTCGGCAGATCGCCAGACATCGACTTTGCCAACTGCATCGACTATCTCTCGGAAGACCCCAGCACGCAGTCGATCTTGCTCTATCTTGAGGGCGTGCGGGATGCGAGCCGCTTTCTTTCTGCGGCGCGCGAATGCGCCTTGCGCAAGCCGGTGATCGTGCTCAAGCCAGGCAAGCGTGACCCGCATCGCGATGCGGTTTTCGATGCCGCCTTTCGCCGCTGCGGCATGCTGCGCGTCAACCGCATTGCCGATCTCTTCCATCTGGCGGATGTGCTGGAGCGGCAGCCGCGTCCGCGCGGTTCCCGCCTCAGCATCCTTACCAACGCAAACGCGCCCGGTCTGCTGGCCGCCGATGCGCTCAGTCTGGCGGGAGGAGAACTGGCCGCTCTGATCGATCTGGGCGGCAGCGCGACGACAGCCGACTATCGCCAGGCAATCAACGCCCACCTTAAAGATCCGAACTGCCACGGCATTCTCACCATCGTCACCCCGCAGCCGGACACACAGATCGAGGAGGCAGCGCGCAGCCTGGCCGAGGCGGCGGCCACGTCTCACAAGACCTTGCTCGCCAGTTTCATGGGGGGCGAATCGATGCGCGAGGCGCGCTCGATTCTGGCCGCCGCCGACATTCCAAACTTTCCCTATGCCGACACCGCGGCGCGCGCCTTCCAAACGCTCTGGCAATACTCTTCCAGCTTGAATGGCTTGTACGAGACGCCCATGTTCGCCGCTGAAGCAGGCGACGTCACCGGGCTGGCGGCACAACTCGAAGAGCAGCGCCCCGATTGGCCCGCGAGCCTGCTCCACCGTATTCTCGAGGCCTACCGGCTTCCAGTACACGAGGCCGAATCTCCCAGCGCGACGCGCTTCACTTGCCGCAGCGAGATCGACCCTACCTTTGGACCGGTCATCTTTCTGAGCGCCCACGGACTCGGGGAATCGATCTATGGCGATTCGATCGCCGCGCTGCCTCCGCTCACTTCAACACTGGCCCGCCGCCGCATTGAGCACCTCCGCTTGCATCGTACCTGCACTCCCGAAGCGCTACTAGCTCTTGAGGCGGCGCTAGTGCGCTTTGCCCGGCTGGTGAGCGAAGTCCCTGTGATCCGGGAACTCCGGCTCGATCTGGCGGTCGACCCAAGCGGAGCGGCCTGGGTTTCCTCTGTCCGCGCCACTTCTCAGCCAGCCGGCCTTGCTCCCGAACATTGGCCCCGCTGCGTGATTCGCCCTTATCCCCGCCAATACGAGCACCCCGTTGTGTTGCGCGATGGCAGTGCGGCCACCATTCGGCCCATCCGTCCTGAAGATGAAAGCCGCCTTGTGGACTTCCACAACGATCTTTCGGAGCGCAGCGTCTATCTGCGCTACCTGCAGTTCCTCAAGTTTGAGGAACGCATCTCGCACGAGCGCCTGGCACGGGTGGTTTTTAACGATTACGCGCGCGAGCTGGCGCTGGTGGTGGAGCAGAATTCGCGCATCCTCGGAGTGGGCCGCATGCAGCGCAATCCGTTGCGCATGGAGGAGGCCGAAGTCGCCTTCCTCGTGCGGGATTCCGCACAGGGCCAGGGCATTGGCAGTGCGCTGGTGACAAATCTGATCGATGCCGCACGCCGCGAAGGGCTGCGGCATCTCATTGCCGAGCTCTTATCGGACAACCAGCCCATGCGCCGGCTGCTCGAACGAGCAGGCTTTCGGATGCGGCTCGGCAGTGACGGCCGCACCCTGCTTGCTTCGCTGAGCCTTTAGTGGCGGAAGTGGCGGAAGCCAGTCATCACCATCGCGATGCCCAGGCGATCGGCGGCGGCAATTACGTCCGGGTCCTTCACGCTGCCACCGGGCTGAATGAAAGCAACCGCACCCCTGGCGGCAGCTGCTTCGAGACCATCGGGAAAGGGGAAGAACGCATCGCTTGCCACGACACAACCGGCAAGCGGCAGCACGGCCTTATCGGCTCCAAACTTCACACTGTCCACGCGGCTCATCTGCCCGGCGCCGGCTGCGATCAACTGGCCCTCCTGCGCATACACGATCGCGTTTGACTTCACATGCTTCACCACGCGCCAGGCGAATTCAAGCGCATTCCACTGCGCCTCGGTGGGCTGTACTTTCGTCACAACACGCGCCTCGGCCCGCACCAGAGCCTTGCGATCGGCGGACTGCACCAGATAGCCACCCGTGATCGTTTTCACGACCGGTTCCTCGAGCCCGCCCGCAGCCACACGCAACAAGCGAAGATTCTTTTTTGCGGCCAGCACCGCGAGCGCTCCCGCATCATAGCTAGGCGCGGCAATCGCCTCGATAAAGGTCTTGGCGATCTCGGCCGCCGTCTCCGCGTCCACTTCCCGATTGAAGGCAAGCACGCCGCCAAAGGCGCTGATCGGATCGGCCGCAAAGGCCTTGCGGTAACTCTCCGCAAGAGTTGTCGCAGTAGCGCAGCCGCACGGGTTGGTGTGCTTGATGATTGCGCTGGCAGGCTGGCCAAACTCACAGATCAGTTGCCAGGCCGCATCGAGATCAACGAGATTGTTGTAGCTCAGCTCCTTGCCTTGCAATTGCTCGGCATTCGCGATGCCCACGGTGCCGCTCGCGTAGAGCGCCGCACTCTGGTGCGGATTCTCGCCGTAGCGCAGGCTGGCCTTCAACGGCACATTGATCACCAGACGATCCGGCATCTCCACTGCTTGCGGAAGATTCGTCAACACCTGCGTGATCGCCGAATCGTAGGCAGCCGTCATCGAGAAAGCCTTCTTCGCGAGATCCCAATGGGTGGCCGCCGACAGGGACGCGTCACTTGCCTGGAGCTCTTGCAGCAGCGCGGCGTAGTCTTCCGGACGAGTGACCACCGCGACATCCTGATAGTTCTTGGCAGCGGCGCGAATCATCGTCGGGCCGCCGATGTCGATATTCTCGATCAACTCTTCGAGCGAAACACCGGGCTTGGCCGCCGTCTTCTCAAAGGCATAGAGATTCACTACCACCATGTCAATCAGCTCGATCTTGTGCTCGGCGATCGCGGCCATATGATCGGCCTTCTCGCGGATCGCAAGCACTCCGGCGGCAATGCGCGGGTGAATCGTCTTGACGCGGCCATCCAGCATTTCAGGGAATTCCGTCACTTCGCTGACGTCGCGAGCGGCGAGACCCGCTTCGCGCAACAGCTTCGCAGTACCGCCCGTTGAGATCAGTTCCACACCCAGATCCGTCAGGCCTTTTGCAAAATCCACCAACCCCGTTTTGTCTGTAACGCTCAGAAGAGCGCGTCGTATTTTTGCCATTCCATACCAGTATCCCAAGCCGACCCGCCCAGCTCGCTATGCCACCCTAGAGTTATGCCCCATTTGGTGACATTAATTCCCGGCGACGGCATCGGACCCGAGGTCGCCGCCGCTACAGAACGAGTGCTGGCCGCTACAGGCGTTGCAATCGAATGGGATCGTGTCGAGCTCTCGGCTGACCGGATCCGCAGCACAGGGGAATCCCTCCCTGCCGACGTCCTGGCCTCTCTCGAACGAACCAAAGTTGGTTTGAAAGGCCCCGTCACAACTCCCGTTGCCGGTGGCTTCCAAAGCGTCAATGTCGCGCTGCGTAAGAAGCTCGACTTGTATGCCAATGTCCGCCCAGTGAAGTCGATGCCCGGCATCCACACCCGCTTTGACGATGTCGATCTCGACATGGTGATCTTCCGCGAAAACACAGAGGACCTGTACTCGGGTCTGGAACATGAAGTGGTCACCGACGT
Organism: Bryobacter aggregatus MPL3; assembly: GCF_000702445.1. Taxonomy (NCBI): domain Bacteria; kingdom Pseudomonadati; phylum Acidobacteriota; class Terriglobia; order Bryobacterales; family Bryobacteraceae; genus Bryobacter; species Bryobacter aggregatus. The sequence continues at coordinate 2,007,145 of NZ_JNIF01000003.1, read as the reverse complement.
GATTACCTCAATCAAGGTCATCACCCGCACGGCCTCGGCCCGCATCGCCCGCGCGGCCTTCCGCTTCGGTTCGCGCCACCTGCGCAAGAAGGTCACCGCGATCCACAAGGCGAATATCATGAAGCTCGCCGACGGGCTGTTTCTGCGCTGTTGCCGCGAGGTGGCGGCCGATTATCCGCATCTCATCTACAACGAGCTGATCGTCGACAATGCGTCGATGCAACTGGTCTCGCGGCCCGAACAGTTCGACATCCTGGTGATGCCGAATCTCTATGGCGACATCTTGTCCGACTTGGCCGCAGGCCTGGTGGGCGGTCTTGGCGTCGTGCCCGGAGCGAATCTCGGCGACAATCACGCGATCTTTGAGAGCGTCCATGGCAGCGCCCCTGATATCGCGGGCAAGAACCTCGCCAACCCGACCGCGCTGATCTTGTCGAGCGTCATGATGCTCGAGTACCTCAAGGAGTTTGAGGCGGCCAAGCGGCTACAAGCCGCCATTCGCCTCACCTACAAGGAAGGCGACTCGCTCACCGGCGACGTCAAAGGAACAGCCACCACCACGCAGTTCACCGATGCCATCATTCGCCACTTGACGAAGTAAATAGAAAAAGGGCGCCCCATGGGCGCCCTTTTCCGGAACTTGCGTTCGAAACTACTTCAGCAGGAACGAGACAAGGTCGACCACGCGGTTCGAATAGCCCCACTCGTTGTCGTACCAGCTCACAACCTTCAACAGGTTGCCATCCAGAACCTTCGTCAACTGCGCGTCGACGATGCTGGAATTGGCGTTGCCCTTCATGTCGGTAGACACGATGGGATCTTCCGTGTAGGCCAGGATGCCCTTCAACGGGCCTTCAGCGGCAGCCTTCAGCGCTGCATTCACTTCTTCCGTGGTCGTGTTCTTCTCGAGCACGGCAACGAAGTCAACAACGCTGACGTTCGGGGTCGGAACGCGCATCGCATAGCCGTCCAGCTTGCCCTTCAGCATCGGCATGACAAGACCAATCGCCTTGGCCGCACCGGTCGAGGTCGGGATCATGTTGATCGCGGCTGCACGCGCGCGACGCAGATCGGAATGATTGAAGTCGAGCACAACCTGATCGTTCGTGTAGCTGTGGATCGTGGTCATGCTGCCCTTGAGAATGCCGAACTTCTCATGCAGCACCTTGGTGACAGGGCCCAAGCAATTCGTCGTGCAGCTCGCGTTCGAGACAACATGGTGCTTGGAGGCGTCGTACATCTCGTTGTTCACGCCGAGTACGATCGTCACGTCTTCGTTCTTCGCGGGAGCGGAGATGATGACCTTCTTGACGGTGCCTTGCAAATGCTTAGCCGCGTCTGCCCGATCGGTAAAGCGGCCGGTGGATTCCACCACCACTTCAGCGCCGGTGCTCGACCAGTCGATCTGGGCAGGGTCCTTGGTTTCAAACACACGGATGCGCTTACCAGCCACCGTGATGCTCTCATCGTCATGCGTCACTTCAAGGCCAAGCGGACCGAGGATCGAGTCGTACTTGAGCAGGTGCGCCAGCGTTTTGTTGTCGGTGAGATCGTTCGTCGCGACGATGTCGATGTTGGGGTTGTTCAGCGCCGCGCGAAACACATTGCGCCCAATACGGCCAAAGCCGTTGATCGCTACTTTAATTGCCACAGAGGAAATTGCTCCTTGAAATTGGAAAGTTCTGCTCTAGGATACCAAGGCGCTCCCTACGGAATCACCGGCTTGGGCCCCGAAACCGTCTGTCCGCCCAGTCCGGCATAGCTTTCGCGGATCTTGATGACCTTACTGCTCTGAAAAGTCAGGAATGTGATCTTCCCTGGCGCCTGCCCATAGACCCAGTCTTCGGTCTCCACCCCATCGTTACTCTCGCGGCTCTTCAGACGCGGCTTTCCGATGGCGAGCAGCACTTGATCCTTATCCATCCCCTCGATCACCCGCTTCTCGGTGATTGCCTTCTTCGTCTCGGGAGGCAGCGAATCGACATAAGCCTCGGTGGCAGAATGCTGATCGAAATCAAAAAGAGGTTTCAGCAGCTTCTTCATCTCTGCGGTGTCGACGGCGGGCACGCCCTTGGGGAATTTCACCACCAGCGTGGTGCCCAGCGTGGCCGTTCCGGAAGGACCATTCGCCACAGGCCGCCCGTTGGTCCCACTCATGCCGACACTGACGTTGTCGTACCATTTGCGCCCGCTTTTGAGACCACCGTTGATCTCAAAGGTGATTTTGTCGTTGTCGAGATCCACCTTGGTGATCTGCACCAAATCGCCGGCTCGCGCGGCGGGCCCACGCTCCCGCGCAGCCTCGTCCCATTGGTCCTTGTGGCTCTTGCCATTCAAGTCGTATTCGAGCGCTTTCTTCGAGCGCGGCAGCATCAGCTTCACCGTCGCATACTCCGCACTGAGGCCGCGGATCAATTCCATGCGCTGCTCGGGGGTGAGTTTCTCATTCGCGCCAAAGGCCAGCGCGGGAATCAGGAGCAAACTGAGATGCCGCATCACTCCTCCTCTTGGAACATCTGCGGACGTTCGGTTTCAATCGGCGCTTTGAACAGACACCAACCCAAAACCGGGAGCACCAGGGTGGTCAACAGGCCGGCTTCCGGCCCATATTCTCCCCCGCTCCACAACGGACCGGCATTCCAGTTCATCACCAGCCCCGTCGTCACCATTTTAAATCCGCTGACGTTGCTCCCCAGAAGGGGCAACGCCCAGTTCCATCCAAAGTGTACGCCGATTGGAAGCCAGAGGTCGCCACTACGCAGAAAGCAGAGTCCAAGAAAGACACCCCAGAGGAAGGTGTTGAAGAAGGACATCCAGTTTGCATTTAGATTATTGGCGTGCGCGGCGGCAAACAAAACGCCCACCGGCAGCAGCGTCGAAAAGGCGCCCATCTTCCGCAACAGCAACTGAAAGGCGTAACCGTGAAAGAGGAGTTCTTCCCCCACCGCCCCAAAAATCATCACCATCGAGACAAACAGCAGACTGGAGGCGGAGAAGCCGTGCTCCGGATCATTGCTCACGCTGGCCATGCCCACCAGAACCGGCAAGCCGGTCACGGCGAGCGCACTCACCATGCCCCCGGCCACGCCGAAACTCAGATTCTTCAGCGATCCGATCCGCCAACCCAAACCAATATCGCTGATGCCGCCCCGTTCAAAAATTTTCAGCGTGAGAGCGTTGGCCACAGCCGCCGAAGCGAAAACCGCCATCGCCGCCTGCACTAGGATTCCAGCCCAGTTCAGCGCCCAGGACACCAGTTGCAGCGTCAGAATACCCGTAATCGCGAAAATTCCAACCCGCAGGGCAAGCCCGATTTTGCCGACTTCAGGCACTCACTTTGACCTGCACACCTTTAGGCGCTACCTCAAAATCAAGCACCGTCGCGCCCAACTCGCGCACCACATCGCAGACCTTTTCTTTGGCATCCGGCTCCACCAGCAGGAACATACAGCCTCCACCGCCGGCACCACACACCTTAGAACCCTTTGCGCCGGCCTTCTTAGCGCGCGCGGTGAGTTCATCGATCAACTCGGTTGAAATCGTCGGCGCATTCGTCCGGCGGAACGACCATTCTTCCCGCAGCATCCGGCCCACTTCGTTCCAGTCCGCCTTCTCCAAAGCGGCACGCATGCCATTGGCGATGGCCGAGATCTTGCCGAAGTTGCGCCGCACCTGCTTATCGCCGTCGATGTACGCCTTTGTCACTTCCCAGTTGTTGATGCCGGAATTGCGCGGTTTGCCTGTGTAGACCAAGACGCCGCGATTCACGATCTCTTCGTGCGCCACCGCAATCTCTTTGCGCTGGATGCCATCGCACCCAAGTTCGATGGCGCTCACCCGGCCATACATGGCAGGATAGTAATCCTGGCAACCGGTCGGCACCTGGATGATCTGCGCTTCTACATTCTGCGCAACTTCACGGATCTTCTCGAGGGTGTAGCCACGTTTGGTCAGTTTATTGAGCGCCGCACCAAGCGTCACGAGCAGCGACGAACTGCCACTGATGCCAGCACCGGCGGGAGCTTCGCTCGTCGTCGTCAGATTCAACCCCATCTCTGGGCGATACCAGCGCAAGGCGTGAGCAAGCAGGGGAAGCTTGAACTTCTTTGCAGCAAGCAGGGCATCGATGCTCTCGAACTCTTCCTTACCGCCAAGGTCCAGCGTCTCGAGGACAATCTTCCGATCGGAACGCGTCTCGATCGTGGCATGTGTATACAGGTTGACGGCAAAGTTGACCGTCTCGGCATGGTCATGGTTCAGATAGAGCGGCCAGATGTCCAGGGTTCCGCCAGCTAAGTCAACACGGCACGGGGATTTCGCAACGATCTTCATCTTCTCAAACGCCATGTTCCCACAAACACGCTTCCACACACGCCGCCAAAGATCATTAAGTCCTGATCCGTCGTATGTTCGGCAATCCAGATCTTCCAGGACTCAGGCAGATTTGCATTGAAATAGACAAAAATCACGAAGCAAGCAAACACCGCTCTCGCTACATTGGGCCGCAAGCGCTGGGCAAGCAATGCACCGGTCCCCCCCAGCCAGGCATTCACCAGAACAATGCCCCAGGGAGGCAGCACCCAGGCGGGAGCGCCGCCCAGCAGATTCACCACCAGCAGCGCCACCCAGCTGGTTCCCAGCGTCGCGGCAATCGCCCACAGCGGCTCCCGCACCACCCCGCCCACCCATAATCCAAGGAATCCATAGCCAACAATCACCAATGGATTCAGGAACGCGTAGCCCATTTGATAGGGCAGATAGCCGCACAGCACGGAAACCCAGACGACGATCCAAGGAAGTTGCGGCATGTTTATTCTCAAGTATGCCGATCCGGCGCATCCACGAACTCGGCGACCCGCTGCTCCGCAAGGTCTCCCGCGAAGTGACGCACCCGGCGGAGGCGTTTACGACCCTTATCGACCTGCGCGACACCTTGCACGAGTTCCAGCGCACCCACGGCTTTGGGCGTGGCATCGCCGCCATCCAAATCGGTATTCCGCAACGCGTGATCTACATCGAAATCGCCGGGCAATCTTACGAAATTCTCAATCCCGTCATTCTGTCGCGGAGCGAAGAACACTTCCAAATGTGGGACGACTGTTTCAGCTTTCCCAATCTGATGGTCCATCTGGAGCGAAGCAAGTCCCTGCACCTGCGCTACCAGTGTCCGGATGCTTCAACAAGCGAGCTTGTGGCAACGGACGATTTCGCGGAATTGCTCCAACATGAGATCGATCATCTGGATGGGATTCTTGCGATCGATCGTGCCCTGGATCCGAAACACTCCCTGATGACCCGGACTCAATACCTTAGACTAAAAGCCTCAGAACTACCTAAATCCATCTAGGGCATTTTTTGAAACTTCGTTCATAATTTAGGGCCACCGTCTGACCGATAGAATCAGTACAAAGGGAAAAGGCACTCTAGAAATGCAAGATCGGCGAGTCAACCCGCGCATGTTGTGTGCGGATCTAGTGAAAATTGAATGGCGGGATAAAGCCGGCGAAGAGCATGTGGCCGTGGCCAACCTGGAGGATATCTCCCTGTCTGGCGCCTGTTTGCAGATGGAAGAAGATGTTCCGCTGCAGAGCATGGTGAAGATCACCCATGAAAAAGGGACTCTGCAGGGGCGGGTTCGCTATTGCGTATTTAAAGATATTGGATATTTTTTAGGCGTTGAATTTGACCCCGGTTATCGCTGGACAGCCAAGCAGTTCAAACCCATGCATTTGCTGGATCCACGCCGCCTGTCGGATGCCAAAGAGGACGCCTCCCCTACCGATCAGGTGGCCCGCACCAGATCGTAGATCCGATCCGCGATTCCAATGATCTCCGCCGCGCGATAACAGCGCTCGCGCCACTCCGGAGGGATCGCTCTGATCCCCAGAGAGACTCCAGCCATCTGGCCCGCCGAGGCCCCCTGTCCTGCAATAGCTTCGACGAATGTGATGCCGGCATCGAAAGGCTCTGCCACTGTGAGCCGCTTCCAAAACTCTTTTGCGATGTCCGGTGACGCCCCTAGCGCCGCAACCCCCACCAAGGCCGCATCCCGATCCGCGGCGTAACGCAAAACAACAGGCGCAACCAACCATTGCAGGGACGGTAAGGCCTCGATCTCCCCCGTCCTCTCAAAACGCTCCAGCGCTTCTTTCTGCCCCTCGTCAATCCCAAAGCAATAGCCCCGGCTGGACCAATACCCGCGCCGGTACCAGCGCAGGTAGCGATCCATCAGATCCCGCAAATCGACGCCGCGGCAGGCGATCACACTTTCCGCCATGCAGAGCGCCAGTGAAGTATCGGCGCCCCAACGTCCATCCGCCTCAGAATCCGCAGCCGCAATGCCCATCAATGCGCCACGAAAGCGGCCCCGGTCCAGATCCAAGGCCATGCTAGAGAAATTTGTACTGGCCCGGTACGGGAAGAGGAGGCACGCTCATTTTCACGTCATAGCCAAACTCTTTGGGGCTCAAATCGAGTTGGGAATTCATGATTTGCTCCCAGCTCAGCGCTTCGCCGCTATAGGCGCTCTCGCGCGCCATGATGCAGGTCATCGTGCTTTCCGCTACAGCAGTCGCATGATTGATATAGGGCCCATCGCCACGAATGCTCTTCGCCAATGCCACGTGCTCGGCAACATAGGGATTGATATCTTTCGCGCCCATGTCGCGGCAATTGCTCTTGCCCTTGGCGCCGATGATCAATTCACTGACATTCGTGTAGAGTCCCTTGGGAAACTGGCGGCAATAGCTGGAAAGGCGAACGCCATTGGGATATTCAAAATCGGCAGCAATGTGGTCGTAAATGTTGCCATAAACATCATCTTTCGGACGCCAGGCCGCGCCACCGGTGGCCACCACCCGCACGGGATGCGTGCCCATCACCCAGTTGATGACATCGATGTTGTGGATGTGCTGTTCGACAATTTGATCGCCACCGATCCAGACATAGCTGTACCAGTTGCGCTGCTGCCAGCTCATGTCGCCCCACTTGGGCTCGCGGCCCTTCGGCATCTGGATGACCGGTGTCCCCACCCAGTAGGCGTAGGCGGCACGAATCTCGCCAATGCCACCGCTCTGGATCTTCTCCACCGTTTCGACGTATTCGCGCTGGAAGCGCCGCTGCGCTCCGCTCACGACAGTCAGCTTCTTTTCTTCGCTTTTTTTGGCTGCTGCAAGAAAGCGCCGCACCCCGACCGGATCGGTGCCAAAGGGCTTCTCGCAGAACACATGCTTGCCCGCTTCCACAGCCGCCTCAAAGTGCATCGGCCGATAGCCGGGAGGCGTGCAAAGCATCACAACATCGACCCCACTCCCAATCACCTTCTGGTAGGCATCGAAACCGGTAAAACGGTGTTCGGCATCCACTTTGACCCGGTCATGCGTCTTTGGAAAACGATTCTGATCCTTCAGCCAGGCCAGATTCGACTCGAGCTTATCCTCGAAGACATCCCCCATCGCAATCAGTTCGATATTGGGGTCGGCATTGAGCATGTCTGCAACCGCTTGCCGTCCACGCCCACCGACACCCACGAGACCAGCCTTGAGTTTTTCGGGCCCGGACCCGCGGATCAATTCGGGCCGCACAATCGTGAATGCGCCGGCGGTGAGAAAAGCACGCCGGTCCTTCAGCGACTGCGATAAATTGGGATACTCCATGTCTCGGTCTTTCGCTCATCATCATACCCCGCCTAGCGGCGTCTTCGCTGCGGCCATCACTCCCTACCGCGAGCGTACAAACAATATCGATCTCGGCGCAGCCCTTGAAATGATTGACTTCCTGAACGCCTCCCAGGCCCAGGGGATCACCCTTTTGGGCACCACTGGCAATTTCCTCCATTTCGACATTGAAGAGCGCGAGAAATTAATCAGTTTCGGCATCAAACGCAGCAGTAAACCCGTGGCAGTGGGCGTTTCTCACTCCACTCTCGACGTCACCATTCACCTCTGCGAGCACGCCGCGGCCTCTGGCGCCGCCCTTGCGCTCGTGTTGCCACCTTATTATTTCCGCTACACCCCGGCACAACTCGAAGCATTCTTTCTCCGCGTCGGTGAGAAGGCTGCCCAGCACTTGCCGCTCTATTTGTACAACATTCCCTTCTTTACAGCTGAAATTCCGGTAGAAGTCTCAGAGCGCCTCCTGAAAAGCGGCCTCTACTCTGGCATCAAAGATTCCTCGGGCAAACCCGAGTATCTCCGCGCCCTCAAGGACACTGGCGCCACCCGCCTGGTGGGCAATGACAACGCGCTCTGCATCTCCCGCAAGGAAGGCAGCGCCGGCGTCGTCAGCGGCTGTGCCGCTGCGGTTCCGGAACTGATCTGCGCGCTCGACGCAGCCGTCAGCAGTGGCAATACCGCACGCGAAGCCATCCTCGCCCAACGGCTCAGCGAACTCATCTCCTGGCTGGACCAGTTCCCCACCCCAGTTGGAATCGAAGAAGCGGCCCGGCTCCGCAAGCTCCCGGCCCGCCCCGATTTGAGCTGGCTCGGCGACTCGCCGCTCGATGCCTACCGCGGCTGGTTCCTCGACTGGCTCCCTCAAGTTTTGAGCGATGCTAAGGGAGAATGAGTCCCGACGAGTTCCGCACTTACGGCTACGCGGCAATCGATTGGATTGCGCACTATCTTCAAAACACACGAGACTACCCGGTTCTGCCTGACACAGAACCGGGTTCTCTGATTGACGCCCTCCCCGCCTCCGGCCCCGAAGATCCCGAACCTTTCGAAAACATTCTCGATGACTTTGAGCGCGAAATCGTCCCGCGCAACACCCAGTGGAACCATCCTCGCTTCCTGGGTTATTTCGCAAATTCTTCCCCCCCGGAAGGTATTCTTGCCGAACTCCTCGCCGCCGCACTCAACCCGAACGCCATGCTCTGGAAGTCCTCGCCTGCCGCGACAGAGCTCGAACAGGTTACGCTCGACTGGCTCCGCCAATGGCTTGGTCTCTCGCCCATGTGGTTTGGGCAAATCCTCGATACGGCGTCGACAAGCACCTTCCACGCCATCGTTGCCGCCCGGGTACGCAAGGGCCACGCAAGCGCAAACGATTCACTGACGCTTTATGCCAGCAAGCATGCGCATAGTTCTATCGAGAAAGGAGCACTCGCTGCCGGTATTGCCCGAGAAAACATCCGGCTGATCGAGGTGGACGAAAACTTTAGCCTCCGCCCCGATCTGCTCGCCGCGGCGATTCGCGCCGATCTGGCAAACGGGAAAGTGCCCTTTTGCGTGATTCCGACCGTGGGAACGACAAGCGTCGCCAGCATTGATCCGGTGCGCACGGTGCTTGCCATCGCCCGCGAGCACGAGATGTGGGTCCATGTCGATTGCGCCTATGGCGGCAGCACGGCGATCCATGAAAACTATCGCTGGGTGCTCGACGGCGCGGACGAAGCCGATTCCATCGTCATCAACCCACACAAGTGGCTGTTTGTCCCGATGGACCTCAGCGTCTTCTATTGCCGCAATCGGGAATGGCTTCGCGATGCCTTCTCGTTGGTTCCCGAATACCTCCGCACCGAAGAGAACCCGCGTGCGCTCAATTTCAATGAGTATGGATTGCCGCTTGGCCGGCGCTTCCGTTCCTTAAAGCTCTGGTTCACCATGCGCAGCTATGGACGCAAGCGCCTGGCAGACCTGATTCACCAACAGATCGAGAACGCCAAGCGCCTGGCGGCGGCAATCGCCGCCCATCCGGACTACGAAGTCTCCGCGCCTGTTCACTTTTCGTTGGTCGTCTTTCGCCACCGTCACTCTGACGCGCTGAATCTGGAGCTGCTTCAGCGCCTGAATCAAAGCGGCAAAGTGCTACTGTCTCCGAACCTGCTCAACGGCAAGCAGGTGATCCGTCTCGCCGTTGGCAACATCCAGACCAACTGGAGCGATCTTGAGGAGGTCTGGACGATGATCCAGACAACCGCAAGTGAAATGGCGGCAGCGAAGACGCCTGAAACGTCAAAGGGACGCTGCTGCCATTCCGCCAGGAGAACGCTCGATCTGTGATACCAACGCCTGCATTGAAGTGACAAAATGTTGCTGGGAAGCGGGTGATCTTGCGGTCGGTCACCTCCAAACAGGCTGGAAAGATTTTGAGCGGGTCTGGACGGTCTATAAGACAGCAGTAGGTATCAAAGGGACGCTGTTGCCGTTCCTTTCCATCACATGCCAGAAAAGACACTGGATTTGCGCGATTCCAACGCCCCAGCGCGGCAAAATGCTGTAGCAAGCAGGTGGGCCTCCTACGGCCAGCAACATCCAGGCCAACTGAAATGATCTTGACGGAGCCGCGGGGTGGGGTCTCAACAGGTGATTCCTCTCAAATAGGGACTGCTGATGGGGGCGACAGGGTGCAAGAGCCCGGAATCGGTCCGCGGAATCTTGGTAAGACCGTACATCAGCCCATTCTCTGAGAGCTGTTTGAAGGAAGCCTTCGGCCTTGGGTGTCGGGTTTTGTGAAGCGATGCTTGATCCCAAGATCGCGACAGGCAATGGCAAAGGACTTGGATCGATAGGCGGCTCCGTTGTCGGTGAGGATGGTCGGGAACTGGATTCCGAATTGCGCATAGTAGGCCAGAGCCGCATGCAGGAACCCGATGGCGGAAAAGGCAATTCGTGAATGATCGTCGATGGCGACGGGAACGTACTCCCAACCTGCGCCATTCCCCGAGTCGCAGCGATTCCCGGTGACTCGATGGGACGGTCTGACAATGCGGCCAAGCTTCTTGATGTCCAAGTGGAGTAAGTCCCCAAGCCGATCGTGCTCATAGCGCTGGACCGGAACCGGGGGATCCAGATGCTTCCGGCGGTTCAGCCTGAGATGACGCAGAATGCGGCTGACCGCGGCCCGGCTCAGTTGGGTGTGGCGAGCGATCCGACAACCCGACCAGCGTTGGCGGCGTAATGCTTCTACTTTTGCGATCAGTTCAAGTGGCGTCTGGCAGTGGAATCGATGAGGTCGTGAACTGCGATTGCTTTCGCCTGCAGGGCCCAGCAGGCGAAAGCAATGGGCCCATTTTTCTGCGGGCTTGGCGCTACGGCAAGCATGTGATCCGTCTTGCTGCAGCAACATCCAGGCAGAGTGGAAAGATCTTGAGCCGGTCTGGACGATGTCCAGACAGCCGCGAGCGAGTAGCGAAGGCGAAGATGTCTGAAGCTCCCAAGGCACGCTGCTGCCGTTCCCTCCACCGCATGCCGGGGAGAAGTGCTGGAGCTATGTGGTGCCAACGTCAAGCGGCAAAGTCCTGCGGCAGGTGGGAAAGATTTTGAGCGGGTCTAGATGATCATCTAAACGACCCCGAGCGAGTAGAAGCAGCTAGGACGCCTTAAGCTCCAAAGGCACGCTACTGTCGTTTCCCTCCACCGCATGCCGGGAAAGACGCTGGATTTGCGATTCCAGCGCCAACAGGCTCGATTGCACTTCCTCGTGATGCGCCGATTGCACCGCCTCCATCAGACGCATGGCACTCTCGGCAACACTGACTGCGGCGATGCGTTCCGCCGCGCCCCGAATCTTCCGCACTTCGCGCTCCACCGCCACGCGATCCTGCCGCGAGATCGCCGTCTGGATTTTCTCCAGCCGTTCCGGAGCCATCTGTAAAAACAACAGCAACATTCCCTGGAACAAGCCGCTGTCGTTGTCGGTCAAATGCGCCGCAAGCCGTCGATCAATAGCCTGCAAGGGTGCGACATCCGGAATCGGAGCGACAGCAATCTTTGCCGGAATCGGCACGGCCGCCGTTCCAGGCTCAAAGGCAGCATCGATATAACGCGTGATAGTGTGCACCAGCGTCGTCGGATTCACAGGCTTCGACACATAATCATTCATCCCCGCTTCGAGACAGCGTTCCCGGTCTCCAGTCATGGCGTGAGCCGTCATCGCAATGATCGGCAACCTCCGGAAGGCGAGTTCTTCGCGAATCTTCCGGGTTGCCTCAATGCCATCGAGATAGGGCATCTGGACATCCATGAGCACCAGATCGAAGCGATTCCGCTGCACCGCTGCCAGCGCTTCGAGTCCATTGCTCGCCACCTGGACCTGAAAACCACGCTTGGTGAGGATCGCGAGCACCACCTTCTGGTTCACTGCGTTGTCCTCAACCAGCAAAATCTGAGGCGCTCTCCCGTCTACAGACACAACCTCGCCGCCGCTCGCCTTCGTATCGACGTCTCTCCGCCTGGGGTTGGCCGCCACTTCAAAGGGCAGGCGAACGAAGAACTTGCTGCCCTTGCCCTCCACACTCTCCACCCAGATCCGGCCACCGAACATCTCCACCAGCCGTCTGGTGATCGTCAGCCCTAAACCAGTCCCGCCAAAACGGCGAGTAATGCTCCCGTCGGCCTGGGTGAATTTGTCGAAGATTTTGTCCAGCTTGTCTACCGGAATGCCGACCCCGGTGTCCTCGACAATCAGATCGAACTCCGTTTTGCCGTCTTTGCCATCTTTGCTGCCGGGCACCACCCGCAGCACCACCTTCACATAGCCGTTTTCTGTAAATTTGATTGCGTTGCTCAGAAGATTGCCCAGCACCTGCCGCAGCCGCATCGGATCGCCATAAACCGTATCCGGAACCTCAAAACTGACTTCAGCCGTCAAATCCACACGCTTCTGCCGCGCGCGGCCCTGGTGCGTCTTAATCGCTTCCTGAATCACCGACTTCAGTTGGAACGGAATCTTTTCGAGCCCCATCTTCCCGCTCTCAATCTTGGAGAGGTCAAGAATGTCATTGAGGAGCGCCAGCAAGGAGTGGGCGCAACGTTGCGCGGTTTCCAATTCTTCCCGTTGCTCACCGCTCAAGGAGCTCTCGAGCACGACGTCAAGCATGCCTAAAATGCCATTCATCGGCGTGCGCAACTCATGCGACATATTGGCGAGAAACTCACTCTTGGCCTGACTGGCGGCCAGTGCCCGCTCCATCGCCTCGCGGAGCGCTTCGGTGCGCTGCTGGATCCGCGCCTCCAGCATCTCGCGATGCTCAGCAATCTGCAGATCCCGCTCTTTTAAGGCCTGGATTGTCTCGTTGAAGACTTCACCGACAAACTGGATTTCGTCGCCAGTCCGGCTCACTATAATCTTTTCGAGCTGCCCGTTCTGCACCCGCTTCATGCCGTTTGCCAGATTCTCGAGCGGTTTGGCCATGAGGGTGACCGTAAATCGTCCGATTGTGAGGGCCACCATCAATAAAATGGTGCACATGAGCAGACCTTTGCCCAAATCGAACATGTTATTGTGTACGTCGTAGCCGACGTTCACCAGCAGGATCCAACCCACCAAAAACGATGTGAACATCGAGAACTTGGTGGCCAGCGACCGGAATTTCGGACTTTTACGCACGGTTTGCGGGACCGGAACCACTCTTCCCGGCCTTCTAAGGTATTTCGGCAGTTTTAGTCTGGCACGTTATGCCCTGAAGTCCCATGAGTCAAAAACCTTACGCCAGAGACACCCGAAGGCTCAATTCGTCCCTCTGCTAGACTGCCTTCAGATGGCTTCTTTCTCCCGCCTTGCCACTGAGTTGTGCGGGATTCCACTCGAAAACCCCATTCTCGCCGCCTCCGGCACCTTCGCCTACGGCATCGAGTTCGCTACAATCGTCGACCTCAATCGCATTGGCGGAATCGTTGTCAAAGGACTCAGCCGCGAGCCCATTGCCGGAAACCGACCTCCGCGCCTCTGGGAAACGGCCAGCGGCATGATGAACTCGATTGGACTCCAAAACATTGGTGTGCATGAGTTTATCCGCGAAAAGCTCCCCCCGCTGGCGCGCTACCGTACCAAAATCTTCGCCAACGTCTTCGGTTATGCCCCCGAAGACTATGCCGAGGTCATCCGCGCTCTTGAGGATGCTCCCGGAATCGCGGCCTATGAGCTGAATGTCTCTTGTCCGAATACAAAACACGGCGGAATCTTCTTCTCGGCCGATCCGGTATTGCTTGCGACCCTGGTTGGAGACCTGCGGAAACTGACGCGCCGCCCGCTCATCGTGAAACTTTCTCCGAATGTCGCGAAAATCGAACCCATTGCCCGCGCCGCGGAGGAGGCCGGAGCCGACGCCCTCTCGCTGGTCAATACGGTCATCTCCTTGGCGATCGATGCCCGAAGCCGTCGGCCCCGGATTGGAGCCGGTTTCGCCGGCCTCAGTGGACCTGCCATCAAGCCCATCGCCTTGCGGCTGGTCCATGAGGCCGCAAAGGCAGTGAAAATCCCCGTAATTGGCCTCGGTGGCATTGCCAGCGGCGAGGATGCAGCGGAATTCCTCATTGCCGGAGCGAGCGCCGTCGAGGTGGGCACCGCCACGTTCTGGGATCCGCAAGCTCCGGCGCGCATCGCGGCAGAATTGGAACAATTCTGTGCCGAAGAAAAGATTGCCCACGTTCGCGATCTTGTCGGTACCCTACAGTTTTAGGAGCCGATCGATGAGAACAGTCATTTCCACAGACAAGGCGCCCAAAGCAATTGGGCCTTACTCCCAGGCCATTGTCCACAACGGGGTGGCCTACCTCAGCGGACAGATTCCTCTCGACCCCAGCAGCGGGCAAATCGTGGAGGGCGGCATTGAGGAACAAACCGTTCGCGTTCTTGAAAACCTCGGCGCAGTTCTCCAAGCCAGCGGCGCCAGCTTTGGGACCGTGCTCAAGGTCGGTATTTTCGTTCGCGACATGAACGACTTCGCAAAAGTAAACGAGATCTACGCCCGTTACTTTCCCATCGACGCCCCCGCAAGAGCCACCATCCAGGCGGCTAAGCTGCCCCGGGACGTCATGGTTGAAATCGACTGCATTGCCGCGCTGGTCTAGGCCGGTTCGCTAAGCAACTTCCTGGTGGTCGACATGCCGTTCGCGATGCTCTTCACTGTGAAGATAGGCGCGGAGCGCATTGATGTCGATATCCATGAACTTTCGGGAATAGGTAATCAGTTGCTGGCGCCGGAAGAAGTTCAGCGAGTGGGTGATAATTTCTCGCGAAGTGCCGACATAGCGGGCCAGGAGGCGATGCGGGATGCAATCGATTCGTCCCGGACGCTCGACCATCATCTTCTCGTTGCTGGCGAAATCGAGTAGGGCAATCGCGATCCGGCTGCGAATCGAGCGATTCGCCATATCCAGAATGCGAGTCTTCAACTCCATGGAACGCCGCACAGAATCCTGAATCAGGCCGATTCCGAACTTGGGATTCGAGTTGAGCAACCGGAAGACAACGGGGAGAGGCCAGCTCATCACGCGGACCCGGTCTAAGGCTTCGGCCCGTTCCCCGCTTAAATTCGCCAGCAATTGTTCGCCAAAGAAGTCCTCTTCGCAACAGATCCGCGAGATGAGCACGGAGGAACCTTCCACACGGGACAGAGCAATCCGTCCGGCTTCGAGCACATATAGTCGGGGAGGCGGGCTGTGAGCGTCATAAATAATGCTGCCACTCGGAAAACTTTCCGAATGGCTCCGTGGCAAGTGGGCAAGTAAATCCTCTTGACCGGGAAACAGCTCTTCCGGGAGATTGGGGTCTTGTGAGTCGATCACCGTCGATCGTTCTTCCATTTTGGATCCATCATTAAAATCAGGTGAAGTCACTCGGTAGCCCTCGAGCTGACGCAGTCTAGATGCTTCTGGAGAAAATCGTCCTAGGCTCATGCCCATAAAGGGTCTGCCGGACACAAATTTGTTGCATGAAGGAAATAGTCGGTTTCGCGAGAAGTAGCGTACTCCCCCCTCTGGGGAGAGTTCCAGTACCAGCAACCGCAGGCCAGCGAAATCAGCATGGCACGCAGCAAACAGCCGGCCTGGGAAGCATGACTCCCCATCGCCAGCTGTAAAATTCAGGGGCCCGAGGAATCCTCGCGCCCCCAGAATGGATTATTTCTAGAACAGAATCCGGGCGCCCACTTGGAATTGACGTCCGCCCAGACCACCGAGCGTCTGCAGCGTCCGTCCAAAGGCCGGGCTGGAGAAGTTCGCGATCGGGTTGGCATAATTCGTTGTGTTCGTCACGTTATAAGCCTCTGCCCGCAATTCAATCTTGTAGTTGTCCCGAACCGGGAAGCTCCGGAAGAGTGATGCGTCATAGGTAAACATGTCAGGCCCACGGAAAACGTTGCGTCCCTGAACGCCGTATGTCGCCGCAGTGACATTTGAGAAGAGCGTAGGGTCAAAGCTGGCCTGCCCGTTGATCTGGACCGGACCGATGACATTGGCCCGCGCGGAGGAAAGTCCAACGCAATTGCAGCCGGTCGGGTCCGAGGTGACTGAATACGGAGTTCCCGTCGCCCAGCGCAGAATTCCGTTCAGTTCCCAGCTACCGAGAACCTGAGCGGCCCAACCACTCTTGGCAAAGGTGGAACCAGGCCCGAAGGGCAGTTGCCAATTGTGGCTGACCGACAGGATATGCTTCCGATCGTAGTCCGCAGGACCATAGTTGTTCTTTGTATAGAACGGATTCGATTGGATAAACCCGGTATCGAGAACCTTTCCGAAGGCATAAGCGCCGGCCATCGAGAGCCCTGCGCCGAAGCGTTTCGTCATGTTCACCTGCGCCGCGTTGTAGTTGCTATTCATCCCGGTGCTGGCATAGGTCACGCCGGCAGTCCGGTTAAATGGGGAGAAAGGAAGTCCCGCCAGGCCCGTTCCCGGCAGCGAAACATTCAGATCCCGATAGAACGGAAGCTGCCGTCCGAGATTGCCGACATAGCCCAGATCGAGGAGGAAGCCGTTGCCGAGATCGCCCTGGATCGTGAAGTTGTAGGTCTGCATATATGGGGTTTGTAGATTTCTGGACTGGGAGAAGTACGGCTGATTGGGTGCTGGCATCAGTCCGCCCGCCAGATTTGGCAGCGTGACTGCCGGAATGGTGAAGCTGGTGCTTGCAAAACTTCCGATGACGCCGTTCTGCGCTGCAATCGATGTCTGATTCACACCGGCAAGAGCAAAAGGCGTCGGGAAGTAATGAATCCCATAGCCCGCGCGGAAGGCCAGCCGGGACATGGGACGAACGATGATGCCGATCCGGGGAGCGACATTATTCAGGTCGTACTTCTGGTTCCGGGCAGAATCGATCCGGCCGATTCCGGTGTAGGCGATCTGATTCGTCACCGGATCATAGACCGTTCCGCCACCGGCACTACGAGTCTCTACCGGAGAATAGACGTCGTAACGAACGCCCAGTTCGAGGTGGACAATCTTCCAGAGATTGATGCTGTCGGTGAGATAGGCCGCTGTGCGCAACTGCCGGTAGCTCGGAGTTTGGATAAAACTTGATACTCCAGCCACGGTCGGGGCACCGGTCAGGAAGCCGGCCAATCCATTGAAGGACTGAGCTCCGAATCCGGCAATACCGGCCGCATTCGATGTCGCACCGGGACCAAAATAGAAGCTGCCTCGGGGGGAGAAGAAGCCGGGATCAAAGCCATCCGCACGCACCTGAACGGCTTGAGCGCCGAACTTCAGATTGTGCATGCCATTGTGCCAGGTCCAGTTTGTGGAGGCATCGTAGGTGTTGTTTACCGGCCGCGAAGGATAGTTCCCCGAGAGGCCTAAGGTGTCAAAACCAGCGATGGTGATCTGCGGCAAGCCGCCGCCAAAACCAAAGCGGGCAAGATCGGCAGCCAAGTTGGGAGACAGATTCACCGGGCTGATTGCATTGCGATAGCGAGAATAGCCAAGCCGCAATTCCCCCGCAAGATTGGTGGTGACACTGTGGGTGTAGCTGATCACCGCATTATGATTGCGAAGTGCGGCATCTGCGGCGTCACCAAGGGCGCCCAGTTGAGAACCGCGATTCACATCTCCCTGCGTAAAGCCATAGCGCAAAAATCCCGTCGAACGCTCCGAGAAACGATGGTCGATCTTTCCGTCCATGCGATGCTGATCCTCGCGCAGTCCGGCGCCTCCAATCAGATTGTTGGCAAAGCCGGGCTGATTGGAAGCTGGAAGATAACCATAAATGGTGCGAGCGAATGGACTGAGGCTGGAAGGCGGAATTCGATTCCCGGGGAATGGAACACGGCCCACGCCAGAACTGTTTCCCGAGGTGGGGTCATAGATGGTCACACCGGTTAGGCCATTGAAGTTTCCATTCAGAAAGTCGGGAGTGGGGATGCTGTTAATCTGCAGCACCGATCCCCGCCGCATATAGCCTTCATAGGAGAGGAAGAAGAAAGTCTTGTCCTTGATGATGGGCCCTCCGATGGAACCGCCAAACTGGTTCAGATTGAAGCCAGGGTCCGAGGTGCTGGTATTCAGCGGATTCCGCGTCTGAAAGAAACGGTTCGTATTCATCGCAAAAACGCTGCCATGGATACCGTTGGTACCCGGACGAGTGGTCAGATTGATGGCAGCACCACCGGCAAAACCTTCTTCCGCATTAAAATTGCTCGTGCGGACGGCCATCTGCTGGACGCTTTCGTTGGGAGCAATGCGCGAAGGCCGGGCGCTATAAGCTTCCGTCTGGTAGGCGCCATCCTGATAGTAGGCATTGGCGTAATCGGGCGTGCCGTTGACGTTATAGATTCTCGTCCGCTGCGGATCGAGAACGCGATCTCGCACCACCCGAGGAGGAGTAATGCCCGGCATCAGGCTGATCAGGTCCTGATATTGGCGGTCGAGGAGAGGCAGCGTGCGCACCATTCTTGTGTCATAGGCACGCGATACTTCTGCTGAATCTGTCTGTAAGATGGGCGAGGAGGCCCGGAGTTCCAGCTCCCCAACGCCACTGCTCGTCGAAACAGTCTCACTTTGTTGGAAGACCAGTTCGATCGATGTACTGCCCGTCGCTGGGATATCGAGCGGCTGGCGCGCCGTCTGCGAGGTTCCGCCAGTTTCGACATCCACTTGATAGGAACCCTCCGCCAAGTTGGAAAAGGTAAAACGGCCATCCGCATCTGTTGTTGCCCGCTGGACATCCGCGGCCCCGGACCGGAGCCGCACCACAGCGTTGGGCACGCCATTGCCACTATCGTTAGTAACACGGCCAATTAATTTTCCGATGGATTGTGCCGCATTGGCTTGCATAATAAAAATCGTGCAGATGACGAGACAAACTCGCCACAGCATTGCGATATGTTTCATTGAGATTCTCCTGGACTAACCTTTACAGGTGAAATAATACTGGCCCGGTTCCTGTTATCCTTGATGAGCTCTGCCCTCACAATGAAGCGCTTGGGGGCGCTCCCTAAGTAATAAAATGGATAACAGGTAATGAGCGTCAAGACCCCGCCTTCATGAGGCGCAAGTAGATTCCGATTTTTCGGGTCCACAATGTGAAGACCGCTTACCCGATAGCGAAAGCGGCCTGACTTACTATCAACCTCAAAAATGTCCCCCACCCGGACATCTTTGAGAAATCGAAAATGTGTGTCGCGGTGGGCCGCGACCACAAAGTTTCCGGCACTGCCCGGCGGAGCTGTCACCGTCAACCAAACCGGGCCCCGGAGCAGATTTTCGCCAGCATCCGAGAAAATGACCCGGTTGGCGCGCAGCCGTTCGCAGCTCAAAAAAGCTGTCGCATCCGAATCTTTCCAGACTGGAACTGGACCGCCAGAAGAAATCAGGCTCGATCGGACCTCAAGCGGAGGAAGCGCTTCCGACTGCCCATATTGGGCGAGCCCAAGAAGAGTCAAACCCGCCGTCAGCGAAAGACAGCCCGCAATGAACAGAATTCGGGACAGGACTTTGAAAGACACTCCTCAACTCCTATTGGCGGCGCAGTTTCGAAACAAGTCCGCTGGCGGCCAGCATTCCTGCACCTGCGGCCACAAGGCTCGCCCAGTTGAGAGAAGTCTTGGGCATCGGAGGAGTTACGGTCTGAACAGGCTCGGGAGCAGGGGCTGGTACTGGAGCAGGCTCGGGAGGAGCAGGAGCAGGCTCAGGAACCGGTTCTGGCGCTGGAGGAGGGGGCTCTACCCGCGCAACCTGTACCGGCTCTGGAGCTGTATAGTCACCAGTCAATTTCATCGTGCGGGTTGTGGTCATGGCCATCGAGGTTGGACTGATTGTGACCGGCAACTCATACCCATAAGTTTTGCCCTTGATCCAAATCTTATGCAAATAAGACTCGCCGCCACTTTGTTTCAAAATGACGGAAGTATCTTTATTGTTGTTATTGTCAATGGCAGCAATCGTAGTAACGGTCGTTTGCAAGTGCGTTCCGTTGTCGGTACTAAACTCGAGAAGGCGAGGCTGGCTGCCAGTAGATAACTGACGAATTGTGTATTCTCCTGCAGGAAGCACGCGGCTCCCCACATGAACAGGAGAAGTGAAATTAACAGTCACGGTATCATTCACTGGTACCTGAGCATGCAGTCCAAATGCTGCAAATGCAAATAGTAAAAGCGAAGTTAAACTGCGGTACTTCATTTTTGAAACTCCAAGACCCAGAGGTAAATTCTAGAAGCGACAAAGCTTCATTCTTGTGACATTTACCCTGTATGTAACGTTCCAAGCTCCTCCTTCTTCTTGTACGTTAAAACACAGTTACAACCCATTACTAATTGTCCCGAAATACTAGTTCTATCCAAGGCCGCTCCAAGGATTCAGATTCTCAGTCCAACCAGGCGTAGTCTTCTGTTGCCTCAGGCTGGAGTGGTCCGGTTCTCGAATGAGATCAGCCAGCAAGCTTGCCGTATACCTTGCGACCCCCTCAAAGCAAAAGCGGATCACAGGCGAGATCAGATTTGCCGGAAATCCCAGAGGCTCCTCTTGCGGTAAGTGAGCGCGCCAGTTTCGATAGAACACCGCATTCGGCACTCGGATCACGAGAAGACCATGAGGAGCCAGTGGCTTTCTCGCACTCCGGAGTGCCGCTTGCGGGCCCTCCAATTGCTCAAAGCAGTTCCCCGGGAAGATCGCCTCAGGCGCTCCACCGATCTGCCTCCAGTTCCATTCTTCAGCCACTTGAAGGAAAGCACCGGCAGAAGACCCAACTTCCAGGGCTTCCAGCAGTCGGTCTCGATACAAACTTTCTTTCTCATCGGAGCGTTCCACGTCGTGCGCATCGTTTGCGGGTGCAGCGCCGAAGCGTTGGGAGGGCTGCTGGCGGACAAAGTCCGAGCGTCTGCCACTCTCGAGCTTGAATTGCGAGCCGTTGCAGACCAGACAGCATCTCATCGAATCGCTGCTCACTCTTAGGAGAGGATTCGCTTTGCCGCCCTGTTTCGAGAGAGATCGAAAATCCCTGGCTAGCCGAGGGAGTACGCGCCCTGTCCGTACATCTTTGCCCGCTGCTGTACGGGAGCCGTGCCGTGATAGAGATAGCGTGACACTCGAACCGGGACAAAGCCCAGGCGGAGCAATGCCGTCTCGCCGGCGGCGTGCCCATCTGGGAGCAAAACCCGCGGCATGGCTTCAAAGGGAAGATCCAAGGCTGCGTCCAGCAGCGCCAGTGCGATCTCCGGCGTCGCCGCCGCCATGGGCCCAATGACACCAGATTGCGCTATCGCAAACCCGGCGCATTGTCCGGCCGCATCCCGCACCAGCAAGCCTCTCCCTGGAAACTCAAGCAAGAGCGCACGGAACAGGCGCTGCCGGTCGCCGCCAAAGATCGCGGCGTCAAAGCCGGCCACCTCCGCGGCCTCTTCCCAACGCTCCACCCGGATGCGGCAATCCCAGCGATTCCGGCGGCGCAACTGCCATTCCGGACTCAGCCCAGCCCATCGGAATCCATGGCGCAAATAAAAACCTAACCCGGCATCTGTGGAGTACAGCGTGATCGAGCGAAAACCGCGTGCTTCCATCTGCCCAAGCGCAAAAGACAGCAAACGCGACCCTGCCCCGTGAGACTGCCGTGAGGGCAGAATGGCCATGAGTCCGATGTGAGCAAAGCTCCCGAAATCGGTATACCCGACGACGCCGATCGGGCGGCCGTCCTCTTCGAGAACCCAATAGGAGTCTGGTGTCAGCGCATGATTCCGCCGCAACAGCGGAGTGAAGCTCGTGCTGACTTGATGAGCCGCCTGGAGAATCGCGTTCGTTGCCGGAAGGTCCTCTTGCAGCATCGGACGGATCGATTCCATAGCCTACTCGTGAATGCTGTACAGCCCGGAATGCTCCGTCATCTGCTTCAATTGTCCGCAGGCCGCATAGATGTCGAGGCCCCGCGGCTTCCGGATAAAGCACGGAACGCCGGCGCGGACAATCTCCTGGAAGCTCAGCACCCGCTCGGGATCAGGCGTCTCGAACGGAATTCCCGGCCCCGGATTCAGCGCAATCAGATTCACCTTGCACTTGATGTTCGCCACCAGCTTGCGCACCCGGCGCGCGTCGGCGTCACTGTCGTTCACCCCGCGCAACAGAACATACTCGAAGGTCAGCGTCTCCCAGCTCCGCAGCGGGTAGGCCTGGCAAACGGCAATCAGATCCTTCAAATGCCACTTCTTTGTGATTGGCATCAGCTCGACGCGCTGCTCCTCGGTGGAAGCATTCAAACTGATCGCCAGCTTCGGCCGAATCGGCGATTGCCCCAACTCTTCGATCTTCGGAATCAGTCCTGAGGTGGAGACTGTGATGCGCTTCTCGGTCATCCCGATCCCTGCCGGATCGACCAACAGCCGCGTCGCCTTGAGCACCGCATCGAGATTCATCAGCGGCTCGCCCTGGCCCATCATGACGATGTTCATTTGCCGGTCATGCGGATCGAGATGATGCTTGGCTGCGATGTGCAGCACCTGCCCGACAATCTCGCCTGCAGTCAGATTTCGCTCCAGCCCCATCAGGGCAGTGAGACAGAACTTGCAGTCGACCGGGCAACCCACTTGCGAAGAGATGCAGAGCGTATCGCGGCCCCGCTCGGGCATAAAGACCGACTCCACCGTCTTTCCATCTTCGAGACTCAACAGGTAGCGAACCGTACCGTCTTCGCTATCGAATCGCGAATGCTCGGTCAAGGCTCCGGTTGGAAACTCTTTGCGCAAGGCCGCAGGCAGGGCGCTGGCCTCTTTCAGATCCAATTGCCGCTTGGCATACAGCGCATCGAAAATCTGCTTCGCGCGAAACTTTGGATAGCGTCCCTCGATCGCCGCTTCCATGTCGCTCAGTTCCATACCCATCAAAGGCGCTGTTCGCGGGCTCGCTTGCTCTGTCACAATAAGATTATCCGTCCTCTGCCTCTTTTCCACCAATGAATTCGAATCCTCCTCGCGAAATCCAAAGCTCTACTCTGTCCAATGGACTCATCGTTGTGACAGAGCGGATGCCCCATGTCCGCAGCGTATCGATCGGCACATGGATCCCCTCGGGATCCCGCCTCGAACGCGGAGAAGAGCGCGGCATTGCTCATTTTCTCGAACACATGCTGTTCAAAGGCACACACACGCGCTCGGCGGAAGACATCGCCCGCGCCGTCGATTCGGTCGGCGGTCACCTCGATGCCTTCACCAGCAAGGAACTTGTGTCTTACAACACAAAAGTGCTCGATGAGCATCTCCCGATCGCCTGGGACATTCTCTCCGATCTGATCCTCAACCCTACTTTTGACGCTACTGAGCTGGAAAAAGAGAAGAGCGTGATCCTCGAAGAACTCAAGATGGAGCTCGATAACCCCGAGTATCTGGTCCACGAACTCTTCGTCAAGAATCTGTGGAAGGGGCATGGCCTCGGGCAGCCCATCATCGGCACCAAGCAGACCATTGCCGATTTCAATCGCGAAATGCTCGTCGATTACCACCAGCGCATCTACCATCCCGGCAATATCGTTGTCACCGCCGCGGGCAATCTCGAGCATGACGCGATCGTGAATCTGGTGGGCGCCTCCTTCGCAAATCGGTCGGCTGGGGCGAAGCTGCCCACGCCCGCCAAGCCGAAACTGCAGGCTCCCTTCATCCTGAAGCAGAAACGAACCCAACAAGCGCATCTCTACATCGGTGCGCCGTCACATCCCATTGCGCACGAAACCCGCTTTATCTCCTACGTGCTCAACACGATTCTCGGCGGCGGCATGTCGTCCCGGCTCTTCCAGAACATCCGGGAGCGCCAAGGACTGGTCTATGCCGTCATGTCCGATCTTCTGCTCTATCGCGACTCCGGCGCGATCGCAATCTATGCCGGAGCCTCGGCGGAAGCCCTGCCCAAGGTGATCTCCTCAGTAATGGAAGAATTCCGTGATCTCAAGGCGAATCCGGTACCGGCAGAAGAACTCCATCGTGCCAAAGAACACCTCAAAGGCTCGCTGATGCTCTCCCTCGAATCCACCAATTCGCGCATGACCAATCTGGCCCGCCAGCAGGTCTTCTTCGGCCGCTTCTTCTCGATGGACGAGATGATTGAAAATATCGAAGCCGTCACAGCCGCACAGGTGCAGTCGCTTGCAAACGAATCGTTTCTCTCAGAGAAACTGGCACTTACGGTACTCGGAAAGGTCGATGGATTGGCGCTCGACCGCGCCCTGTTGAACTGTTAACGTAGGCACGAAGATGATCCGCCTCCTCCTCAGCCTCGGGTTGGCCTGGTCATGCCTCGCGGTAGACTACCGCACGCTCAAGCCTGAAGGCTATGTATCTGACTTCGCCCATGTCATCGACCCGTCGTCGAGGCAGATTCTCAATCGTTACCTGGCCGCCGTCGAAACCGCGACCGGTGCGCAGATCGCGCTGGTCACCGTCGATACCCTCGATGGCGATGAAATCACGGACGTCGCCAACAAACTTTACATCCAGTGGGGGATCGGGAAGAAGGCGACCAATGAGGGCGCGCTATTCCTATTCGCCATCAAAGATCGCAAGTCTCGCCTTGAGGTTGGGTACGGACTGGAGCCCATTCTTCCAGATGGCTCGGCAGGCGATTTGCTCCGCGCCATGCGGCCTGCCCTGCGCGCCAACGAGTACGGCGCCGCGATGGTGGAGGCGGCGCGCGGGCTTGGCACCAGAATCGCCACGGCAAAGAATGTCACGATTCAGGAAACACTTCCTCGCCCGCTGCATCAAGCCCAGGATGATCGTGACGATCTGAATCTGGCCATCACGCTCATTTTCGTCATTCTGATTGTTGGTTTGATGGCGGGAAGCCGTGGTGGTGGCAGGCGCGGGGGCGGTCCCTGGGGCTATGCCGGCGGTGGTTTTGGCGGCGGAGGAGGTGGCTTCGGCGGTGGAGGCGGCGGATCGAGTTGGGGAGGTTTCGGCGGAGGCTCCTCGGGGGGTGGCGGGGCTTCCAGTGATTGGAGAGTGATGCTTTGCAGCTAGAAAAGTTAATCCAGGAATTTGTCAAACGCGTTGTCACCGCGCTCGGCTTGCATCTGGAATCCGTTGTCCTCTATGGCTCCGCTGCCGGCCAGGAGTTTGACAGCGGCCATTCCGACGTCAACATCCTTTTATTGACCCGGGATCTCGACCTCAGCACGCTGCGGTTGGCGGCGCCCGTCCTCGATTGGTGGCGCAATCAGCGCCAGCCCCAGGCGCTGCTCTTTACACTCGATGAATTCCGGCGCTCGACAGACGCATTCCCCATCGAGATCCACGACATCCGGACCAACCATCGCATCCTGCACGGCACAGACCCATTTCCGTCCCTTGCGATCGACAGCTCCCAGCACCGTGTCCAACTGGAGTATGAACTCCGCACCAAGCTGCTCCGCTTGCGTCAAAAAGCGATTCCGGTGCTGCAGGATCGCGCCGCTCTCCTGAAGCTCATGGCAGACTCTGTGTCGACATTTCTGGTGCTCTTGCGGCATGCGATGCTGTTAAAAGGAGTCACCGTACCATCGGCCCGTCGAGAACTCTTAAGCGCGGCGAACGACGCCTCGCTGATCAAGCCCGTTTGCTTCGCTCAACTGATTGATCTACGTGAGGGCAAAATCAGCCCAAAAACCGTAGACTCTGTACAATTGTTCGAAGATTACCTGAAACAGATTGAAACCCTTGTTGCGTCCGTTGACGCCTTGTAGAGGATACTCCGTATGCGTTCCGCACTGATTGTTGTTGGTGTTCTATTGGTTGGCGGCCTATTGCTTGGCGGCAAGCTGGTGAGCAGCCGTAATGAGCTGGTCGTCAAACGGGAGGCGATTGACGCTTCCTGGGCCCAGGTCGATGTTGCACTGCAGCGCCGCGCAGACCTGATCCCCAACCTTGTCTCCACGGTCAAGGGCTATGCCACTCAGGAAAAGGATGTCTTTACCAACATTGCCAACGCCCGCGCGCAACTCGGGGGCGCCCGCACACCGGCAGACAAGATTGCCGCGAATGGTGCGCTGGACAGTGCACTCTCCCGTCTTCTTGTCGTCGTCGAAAACTATCCCCAACTGAAGTCGAACGAGAATTTTATCCGGCTCCAGGATGAACTGGCTGGTACGGAAAACCGCATTGCCGTCGAGCGCCGCAAGTACAACGAAGTGGTGCAGGACTACAATACGACGCGCGGCCTGTTTCCTACCAACATCGCAGCATCGATCTTTGACTTCCCCCGCAACGACGCGTACTTCAAAACAGACCCCGGCTCCCGCACTGCGCCCAAGGTCGACTTTTCTAAATAACTTCTGAGGTTTTTTCACTTTCATGCAAACTTTTGGCAATTACATCAACGGCGAATGGATCACGAAGGGCGATACCTTCGAAGACCGCAATCCCGCCAATACCGATGAAGTCGTTGGCCTCTTCGTCAAGGGCAGCGCCGCGGACATGGATGCCGCCGCCGCTGCTGCTGCAGAAGCCTTCCCCAAGTGGGCCGCGATGCCCGCCCCCAACCGCGCCAACATCCTGTTCAAGGCCGCGGAGATTCTTGAAAGCCGCTTCGACTCCATTGCCGCCGAAATGACGCGCGAAGAAGGCAAGACCCTGCCTGAAGCAAAGGGCGAAACTCGCCGCGCCATCAACATCCTGAAGTACTTTGCCGGCGAAGGCGCCCGCATGGGGGGTCATCTGGTCCCGAGCGAACGGGATCGTGTGCACATGTTTGCCATCCGCAAGCCGATCGGCGTGATCGGCCTGGTGACCCCGTGGAACTTCCCGATCGCCATTCCCTGCTGGAAGCTGGCCCCGGCTCTGATCTGCGGCAACACAGTCGTCCTCAAGCCCGCCAGCGCTTCGCCCCTCTCCGCCTGGCGCCTGGTGGAAGCCCTGCACGACGCTGGCATCCCCAAGGGTGTCGTGAACTTTGTCGCAGGCTCGGGTGGCACGCTCGGCAAGGCACTGGTCGAAGCCAAGCCCCTCAAGGCGATCTCCTTCACCGGCTCTGAGACGATCGGTAAGTGGATCCACACCGAAGCCTCCAAGCGCATGCTGCGCATCCAGTTGGAGATGGGTGGCAAGAATCCCACCATCGTCCTCAAGGATTGCGATTTCAATGCCGCCGTCGAGAACGTCGTCAACGCTGCCTTCTTCTCCACCGGTCAGAAGTGCACGGCCACCTCGCGCGCCATTGTCGAAGACGAGATCTATGACAAGTTTGTCGCCGCCGTCGTCGAGCGCACCAAGAAGCTGAAGGTTGGCAATGGCATGGAAGCCGGTATCGACATCGGCCCCGCCGTCGACGAAGCAGCCCTGAAAACCATCCTCGACTACATCGAGATCGGCAAGAAGGAAGCGGGCGCACCGCTCGTTGGCGGCAACCGTCTCACGGGCGGCGCCTTCGACAAAGGTTACTTTGTCGAACCCACGGTCTTTGCGAATGTCACGGAAGAGATGCGCATCGGCCAGGAAGAGATCTTCGGACCGGTGCTCGCCATCATGCGCGCCAAGGATTTTGAAGACGCCATGCGCATCGCCAACGCGACCCCCTTTGGTCTCTCGGCCAGCATCCAAACCTCCAATGTCTCCCGCGTCTTCGATTTTGTCTACGGCGCCGAAGCAGGCCTCCTCACGGTCAATCTGCCTTCTGCCGGAGTCGAGTATCAACTTCCCTTCGGTGGCACGAAGGATTCGTCGTTTGGTCCGAAAGAACAAGGCCCGGCGGCCTTTGACTTCTACAGCGACTACAAGACCATCTATCTCAAGTACTAGAAAGCACGCTCAAACCATCCGATGAAACTAGGACAAATCAAAAGCAACGGCTCCGTTGTCGCCGCGATTTTTGAAGATACGACCCACGCCCGGCCGATTCCCGACTACTCGATGTTCGATCTGGTCGAGCGCCTCGGTGTCGAAGGCGGAGACTTGAAAACTCTGGCTTCCCGTCTCGCCACGGCTCATGTCGTCGAAACGACGCCGCTGATCCCCATCTCTCCCCGCGAAGTGTGGGGAGCCGGCTGCACTTACGAGATCAGCTCCAGCTTCCGCGATGCCGAGCATGGCACGCGCGAAGGCTTCTATCGCGCGGTCTTCGAGGGTGGCCGTCCGGAGCTTTTCTTCAAGGGCACCGCACGCATCGCCGTCGGCCCGGGACAGCCGATTGGAATCCGTGAAGACTCCACCTTCACCGCACCCGAGCCGGAACTCGCCGTGCTGATTGGCGCCAAAGGCCAGATCCTCGGCTACACCGTCTCAAACGACGTCTCGGCCTGGGACATCGAGAAGGAGAATCCTCTCTATCTCCCCCAGTCCAAGACCTTCACAGGTTGCGCGGCGATCGGCCCCTATTTCGTCACTCCGGACGAACTCGGCGATGTCTACAATCTCGAGATGACCTGCACGATCAAGCGCGGTGATGTCACCACTTTCGAGGGCAGCACCAACACTTCGAAGCTGGGCCGCAAGATTGAAGACTTGATCGGCTACCTGCTCCGCTCCAATCAGGTCCCCAGCGGCACCGTGCTGCAGACCGGTACCGGCATCATTGTCACCCAGGAAAGCGCTCTCGCTGCTGGCGACATCGTGTCGATCACCGTTCCGCAGATCGGCACCCTCTCCAACCCCGCCGCAATCGTCTAGTCGGGGCGTAACATTGCAACTGGGTCGATGCGAACGGCCCGGATCACCGCCGGGAGCATGGCCAACGAGGACGCTGTCACTAAGATCAGCGACGGAATCAGCAGCATGCCCACGCCGGTGCCCTTCACTTCATAGAGCAGCGTTTCGATATATCGAAGCGCTGCTACACCAAGAACAATCCCCGCCACCGCTCCCACCATCACCATTGCCATTGCTTCCCCTGTCACACGGCGCACGATGTCACTCGCCTGCGCTCCAATCGCCAGACGAATGCCAATCTCTCGCCGCCGTTGGAGGACTCCATAATCCAGCACTCCATAGAGTCCGATGCCCGCCAGCAGCATCGCCAGAACCGCAAAGAACATCCCTAACAGGGCCAGGAGTCTTTCGCGGACCGTGCGCGCCAGATTGATCTCCACCTGGGCACGGATGTCGCTGACGTAAATTGCTGCTCCTGTCCCGGACACTTCCTGCCGCAGGATGGGCGCCAGATTCATCGGGTTTGCCGCTTGGGTACGAACCACAAAGGTGCCGCGCCCCATGGGCATAAACGAACCTGCAGTATCGACCGTATGGAGCGGGAAATAGGCCGTTGGCCGGATCGGACGGCGCAGGTCATCTCGCGATCGTGCATCCTGGACAAAGCCCACAATCTGAAAGCGCCGGTGTTCGTTCTCAAACCATTTCCCGGTCGGGTTCTCCCCATTGAAGAACTGTTTTGCAAACGACTGGTTCACAATCGCGACCGGAGGATTCGTGTCAGCCGGACTGAAGTCTCTACCCTCGATCAGGGAAATCCGCATGGTGCTGAACCAGCCGGGCGAGATCTTGAGAAAATCCGCGGGAGTCTCGCTAGGAGGAGCACCGTTGACCACAATCGTGCCGACAGCGCTCTGCCCGCTCATCAAAGGCCAAACGGTCTGTGCCACCGCCTCCACGCCAGGGACTGATCGCAAACGATCCGCCACTTGATCCCAATAGGCCGGCGACTGGGGTTGGAGCGCGATCGCTTGCAGGTTGAGGATCCGTTCCGCCGAGAAGCCGGTGGGTTGGCGAGTCAGCTTGTCAAAGCTCGCGGCAAACAAGGCGGCGACAAAAAGGATGACAAAACAGAAGCTGACCTGCAACACGATCAATGCGTGCATCATGCGGCGCCGCGCGTGCGGGTCTGAACCGCCTTTCAGCGCATGGACCGGCTGCACGGCCGAGGCGCGTAGCGCCGGCGCCAGACCGAACAGGAAAGTCACACCGCAGGCCAGCGCCAGACTGAAAGCCGCCACACGCCAGTCCCCTGGAAGCACGAGGCGTGCCGGGTTGTCTGGCGAATGGATCAGCCCCACAAGAAACGGTGCACTCCACCAGGCAAAGAATCCACCGATGACCGTAGCCAGCAAAGCGATCCAGGCGCATTCCACCAGAACCAGTTGCAACAGCCGCCATCGTCCCGCGCCGATCGAGACGCGCAACGCCATTTCCCGGGCCCGCGCGGTTGCCTGTGCGGTCATCAGATTGGCAACGTTGGCACACGCAATCAGTAGCACCAGCAGGACCAGGATGCCCAAGGCCAGCAGCGTCCGGCCATAGTCCCGCTGCAGGTTCGAGCGTCCGGAAGCGGCGGGGTCGAGTAAGAGTTTCTCCTGGAAGAATTGCTCCAAACGCCGCGGGGACATGCCCGTAAGGCCTTTCGCTCTCTCCTGCTGGATGCTACGAAACGTCGCGCGCAATCGCTCACGAACAGGTTCGGCAGCAGCGCCGGGTTGGAGCACAACCAGAGTCCGGAGCCAAAAGGTTGAGTCACTGGTGAGAATGCGCGGCGTTCTCATCATCATCGGCAGGAAGACGTCGGTCACCGTACCGGTTTCCGTGCCGGTGAAACGCTCTTCGGCAACGCCGATCACCTGATAGAGCTCATCCCCCATGCGGAAGCGCCGCCCGATCATGTTCGGATCCTGCGCAAAGCGCCGCGTCCAATAGTCGTGCGACAGGATCGCGACGGGATGTGCACCCGGCGTGGCGTCGTCCGAGGCGGACAGAAGCCTCCCACGCGCGGGCCGCAGTCCGAAAGTCTCGAAGATCGCCCCCGAGACGTATTGCCGGTAGGCCTTCTCCATCTCCTCGTCCCGTCCGTAGCTGAGATCGATGCGTTCGGCATAGGAAACTGCCACGGACTCGGCTTGCTCCTGTATCGCAGTCCGCAGTTGGCGGAACATCGGATAGGAGCAACTGTCGTAGGTGGAGACGCGGCCATCCGCGCCAATCCCTTCAAAGGCTACGCTGTACAGGCGTTCCGGATGAGATATGGGCAAAGGGCGCAGCAGCAGGGCATCGATCAGCCGGAAGGCCGCAGTGCAGGCGCCGGTCGCCAGAGCAAGCGACAGAATGGCCGCCCCGGAAGTCACTTTCCTGCTTTTGAGCTGCCGCCAGCCGAAAACGGCATCGGCTCGAAACGAATCCAGCCATGCCGCAAACCCACTCCACCGATATCCTTTTGCCATCCGTGCATCCTCCGAATCGCTATACTGCGGAGCGTCAGCAAGGTTACGCAAAATGTCCGATCTCAAAACTTCAATCGCCCCGATGCTCTCCGTTCGTCACGGAGCGAGGGCCGTTGCGTTTTACCGGCTTGCCTTTGGCGCGCAAGAACTCTTCCGGATGGACGATGCCAGCGGGGCCGTCGTTGCGCAACTGGCGGTCGGTGATGCCCAGTTCTGGGTGGCGGACGAATCTCCCCAGCACGCGAACTTCAGCCCGGAATCGCTGCACGGCAGCACCACCCGCATGATCCTGACGGTTGAGGACCCCGCTGCTGTTTTCGAGCAGGCGGTTGCCGCGGGAGCCACGGTCGTTTCTCCCGTCCAAAAGGGACATGGCTGGCTCCTGGGGCGCTGCCTCGATCCCTTTGGCCACCACTGGGAAATCGGCAAACCGCTCGATTAAAACTCCTCCAGCACCTCTAAGATCCCCAGACCAAATGCGCTGAGGGTCTTTGGCCCAATCCCTCTGATCTTCTCCAACTGCTCGAGATCCCGCGGCATGCGTTCGGCCAGCTCGAGCAAGGTGGAATCGGGAAACACCTGATAGGCCCGCAGGGAGTTGGTGTCGGCCTGAGTCTTCCGCCAGCGCCGCAACGCCGTATGGACTTCGGAATCGGTACTCGGCTTGGCCTTTAAGGTTACGCTCTTCCGCTCTGCCGCCAGCTTCGGCTTTTTATCGATCAGCCAGGGAATCTCACCGGCACATACATCGCATTTGCCACAGACCTCCCACTTCGGCCTCTCGCCAAAGTGCTCGCAAAGCGCACGGGCCCGGCAATCCTCGCCCTCAGCAAAGCCCTTGATCTCGCGGTAGCGCTGCCAGGCGCGCCGTTGCTCCTGCGCGTCTTCCATCTCCCCGATAAAGTGCGCAATCAAAGCCAAATCCCGCTTGCGCCACAACAAAATGCAATCCGCTTCCTCGCCGTCGCGGCCTGCGCGCCCGGCCTCCTGGTAATACTGCTCAATGCTCTTCGGCAGCGACAGATGGACCACGGCGCGCGTCGAAGGCTTGTTGATGCCCAGCCCGAAGGCGAGGGTGCCCACCATAACGGGAGCCTCGTCGCTCATCCATTTTTCCTGGTTCTTTTGCCGCTTCTCGCTGTCCATCTTGCCGTGATAGCTCACCGCACGCACGCCGCGCGCGCGCAAGTTGATTGCCGTCTCTTCCACACCTTTCGTGGTGCCTTCGTAGACGATCACACTCTGGCCTTCATAGTGCCGCAAGACCGCCAGCAACAACTGAAACTGATCCTTGCGGCTCGCATCCACCGCGACATAGCGCAGGTTGGATCGGTGAAAGCTGACGATGAACTTGCCCGGGTCGCGCAGTTTGAGCTGCGTCAGGATGTCCTGTCGCACTCGCGGCGTCGCGCTGGCCGTAAAGGCGGCAATTGCCGCATCGGGAAACTTGTCGCGAATCTGGCCAAGCAGACGATAATCCTTGCGGAACTCGTGACCCCACTCGCTGATGCAGTGCGCTTCGTCAATCGCAAAGGAGTGAATCGAAGCCTTCTGCAGCATGTTCACGGTGTCGTCCTTCGCCATGCGCTCTGGCGATAGATAGAGCAATCGCAACTGCCCGCGCAGCAGCTTGCGCCAGATCTCTTTTTGCTCTTCCCACTCGATGCCGCTATGCAGACAAGCGGCCGGAATCCCCTTCGCCTCAAGCCCTGCCGCCTGGTCCTGCATCAAAGAGATCAGCGGCGAAATCACGACGCAAGTCTTGCCCGAGGCAACCGCGGGCAGTTGATAACAAAGGCTTTTCCCTCCGCCGGTGGGCATCACAACCGCTACGTCCCGCCCGGCCAGCAGGCACTCCACAATTTCAAGTTGCTTGGGCCGGAACTCCTGGTGACCCCAGTAACGCTGAAGTTCAGCCCTTAAATCAGACATCTCTTTCTAATCTACTTGCTCGCGACACAATCCTTGTAGGAAATGTCCGCAACGTTGAGCAGCGCAGAAGATCCTTTGCTCCAGTAACTGATCACGCCGTCGCTGAACTTGGCGCCGGTAGCCGCCTCCACCAGCTTGAGCGTGTGTTTCTGCCCGCCGAGCGTCAGCTCCGCCTCGCTCCCTTTCAGCTCCACCACAAACTGATATCCGCCCTCGCAGGTGTAGCGCAACACGGCGGGCGAATCCGGCTTTTCGCAACTCAGACAAGCAGTTGCGAAAAGCAGAGCCAATTTCCGATTCATGCAAACAATATAATCGCTGTATGACCGACCGAACTCAAGCTGGGCCATTCCGCGAGAGCCGCCGTTCCTGGATGGAGAGGATGCTCGCTCTCGGAGCCATCGCCCCCATCTTCCCCTACCAAGCCGCGCTGGCTTCGTCAACGACCAGTGCCACCCCAAAAACTAAATGGTCCATGCCTGGCCTCTTCCCCGGACGTGTGGTGGAAGTGGAGCATAACGGGTCGATTGTCAACGGCGCCTTCCAGCGCGAACCCGTGCGCGAGATGCTACGCCGTGGCATGGTGGAACTCACCGGCGCGCCCGATTGGATTGCCGCCTGGCGCATGTTTGTCCAGCCCGGTGAAGTGATTGGCCTCAAGCTGAACCCCGTCTCGCGCCCCTACGTCATCTCCTCCCCCGAAACCGTGCAGGAGATCATCGCCTGTCTCGAAGCGGCGGGCACCAAGCGTAAGGACATCGTCGTCTACGATCGCTACAAGCAGGAATTCTTCGAAGCCGGTTTCGATAAGTGGCTGCCCGAAGGCGTCCGCATCTCCTGGGCGGCCGACTATTACGACGACACACAGCAAAAGATCGAAGGCTACAACCCCGATCACTACATGGACATGCAGCTCACCTTGCCCGGTTATGATTTCTCGAACGATACCGCCCGGCGCAGCTACGCTTCGAACTTCATTACCAAGCAGGTGGATAAGCTGATCAACCTGCCACTGCTCAAGCACCACCAGTCCGCTGGCCTCACCATCGCTCTGAAGAATCTGTCCCACGGCCTGGTCAACAATGTGAACCGCAGCCACTCCTCACCGGAGCTCAATTCCTGCGGCCAGTTCATTCCCACGTCGGTCTCCATCGCAGCCATCCGCAACAAGACAGTGCTGAACATCTGCGATGCGGTGAAAGCGCTGTACCACGGGGGCCCGGGCTTGAACCCGAAGAAGGTGAAGTATGTCTGGGAACACAAGCGTATGTTGTTCTCCACCGACCCGGTGGCCATGGATCGCATTGGCTGGGACCAACTCGACGCGAAGCGAGTCGCCATGGGCATGGATCCGCTGGCCATTGCCCGCCGCGATGCCGATTCCAATTTCGTGCGCATGCAGCCCGAACATGTGGACATCGCTGGAGCCCTTGGCCTGGGCGTAGCGGATCGCAAGAAAATCGAGTTGAAGCAAGTGAAATTGGCCTAAGGCGTCTGAGCGAGATCGATCAAGCCGAGATCTCTTCTCCAAATTGATATACGCTGGCAGCATGTCGCGGATCGCTCGTGTCGAGCCCCACCTGCTGAGTTACCCTTTTCCTGAACCGCTGCACCTGGATTATTACGGGGGCCACCGTATCATCTACAAGCGCGATGCGATGCTCATCCGCGTTGTTACCGATACAGGTGAAGTTGGATTTGCGCCCGGACAAGGAAGCGAGTCTGCTCAGAAGCTGATTCGGGAGACCATCGGCCCCTGGCTCGAAGGCAAGGCCTTCGCCGACCCGGATGCTCTCCGCATTCGTTTCCTCGATGGTCCAGGGCGCGACCCGCATACTGCCAAGATCTACTCCACCGTCGAGGTTGCGCTCTACGATCTGGCGGCAAAAGCCGCGGGCGTCCCCATCTCCGAACTCCTTGGCGGCCGTGTGCGCGACAAGATTCGCCTCTATGGCTCTGCCGGAATGTACATGTCCCCCGAAGGCTATGCGGACGAAGCCGCAGAGGTCGTCAAACTTGGTTTCAAAGCCTACAAGATGCGTCCCGGCATCGGGCCCGAGGCGGACCTCAGGGCAATCCAGCTCATCCGCGACCGTCTGGGGCCAGGCATCGACCTCATGGTGGATGCGCACACCTGGTGGCGCATGGGCGATAAGAGTTACTCCCCAGAAACGGTCAAGCGATTGGCCCAGTCCATGTCAGAGCAAAACCTTTGCTGGCTCGAAGAACCCATGTCCCCACACAAGCACGAGCTCTACCGTGCGCTTCATGCCGAAGACATCATCCCGCTCGCCTCTGGAGAACACGAGACCACCGAAGAGGGCTTTCTCGATTTGATCCACGGCCCTTGTGTCGACTTCGTGCAAGCCGACATCGTCTGCCAAGGGGGCTACGCCTGGGGCCGCCGCCTCTTTGCCGCCTTGCAGGAGGCAGAGCTCCGCTTTGCCTTCCATAGTTGGGGCAGCTACCTCGAAATCATTGCCGCCGCACAACTCGGCATTTGCTGGCCGGAGCACGTGGTGGAGTGGCTCGAGTATCCGCTGTATCGCAAGCCGGGGCAAAATATCATGTACCCCTTCCCATTGGCCGAAGAGATTTTGAAGGAGCCACTCCAGATCGTCGATGGCGAGTTGATTGTGCCGCGAAGCCCTGGCCTGGGAGTGGAGATCAATGAGGGCGTCATCGAGAAGTATCCTTGGAAGCCTGGGCCATGGAGTACCTTTACGCTGCATTCGCCGGCAGGGACTTGGGCTGTTTACAACGACCACAGCGTACAGTGGGTAGAAGATGGTGGAAGTTCTTAGTAATCCGCTGACGCCGCTGGCGATTGTTGCTGGCGGTCTGGGCTGCGCTGTCCGGGCCCCTTGGTGCGACTGGCTCGCACCGAGTGTTTATCGTGGCGACCCAAGGCGCAAGACGCTCGCGCTCACCTTCGACGATGGTCCTAGTGAATCGACGCCCGAATTACTCGACCTGCTTGACCGCTTCGGGGTGCGCGCCACGTTCTTCATGTGCGGCGCGAATGTCCGGCGCCTGCCGGCCATCGCACAGGAAGTTTTCTGCCGTGGCCATGAGATTGGAAACCATACCGATAGCCACAGCCCTCTCTACCTCAAGAGTGCGAGCTTCATTGAGCATGAGATCGCGACCGCGCAACAGACCTTTGAGGATGTCCTTTACTTCCGGCCCAAGTACTTTCGCGCACCTTTTGGTTGCCGTTGGTTTGGCCTCAGCGCCGCCCAGCATCGCCACGATCTTTTGGGCGTTATGTGGACCGTCATCGGACTCGACTGGAAGTATCTGGCCGATCAGGTGGCCCGCCGCATCGCCGACCGGGCCCGCCCCGGCGGCATCATCTGCCTCCATGACGGGCGCGGACTCACCGTCAACCCCGACATCCAAAACACTCTCGACGCCCTCACCTGGGCACTGCCTGTCCTGCAGAATCAGGGCTACCAATTTGAAACCATCAGTGAGTTGCTATGTCAGACCAACCAACCGGCCCAATCGCTGATCACCGACGAGACCTCGTCGATCGAGTGATCCGAGTCATCGCAGAAACTCAGAAAATTCCTGCCGACACCATCGGACGGGAGGCTAGCTTCGAAGAGTTGAAATTTGATTCGCTCGACGGCATCAATATCCTGTTTGCGCTCGAGAACGAGTTTGATATCAACATCCCCGACGAATCAGCGCGCCACATTAAAAGCATTCCCCAGATGGTGGATGGAATTGCAGCTATGCTGCAGTCAAAGGCGACGCTCACGGCATCTGAGATCAGAAGCCAATCTCCAGAAGGCGTAGCGTTGTTGCCCCACAAAGCACCCGAGGGGCGCTAAGCCGCACTCAGCCCGGCGACGCTCGAGGTCAGAACAGCAGCTTCCGGCCGTTGGGGCATTGCCACCTCTTGCTTCTCCTTCAGCTTGCGATGCAGATGCGCTTCCAGGAAAGACACCGTCTGATCCCAGGAAGTATTGGCCACGATCTGATTTCCATCCAGGATCCGAATCGATTCCTGCGCATAAGAATCGGCAAGCGCGGACTTACAGGCACGCAGAAACTCCTCTGGCGAATCTGCAAGATGAACCACGTGGCCATAGGGCTCCACAACATCCCGGATCGGTGTACTGACAATCGGCTTGCCCGCCGCCATATATTCCAGCACCTGCACCGGACTGAGGAGCTTCGTCGCCTCATTCATTGCACAGGGCATCAGACACACATTCCACCCCTTCACAAACGAAGGCAACCGGTGATAGTCCTGCTGTCCCATGTAGTGGATGTTGTCCGCCTGAGGCAGAATGCCCGGATCAATCTTCACCACCGGTCCGACCAGCACGATCTGCCAGTCTGGCCGCGCGGCGGCGAGCCCGCGAATCAGGTCGACCTCCATCCGCTCATCAATCACACCGAAATAGCCAAAGCGCGGATACGGAATCTTTGCTTGCACTGCATCCTCTTCCTGCGTGCGCACTCCCTCTCGAAAATGCGCCACATCCACGCTACTGGGAACACAATGCACCTCAGGATGACGGCCCCGCTTGGCGCGAAACAGGCTTGGCCCGCCCGCAAATACAAGGTCGGCGACATGTAGCAATTGCTCTTCCTGCTCCCGCAACCCGTGCAGAGCATCCATGCAATCGTAGACCGTCATTGCCGGCTTTGCTTCTTCCAGCAGACGAACAGCCGACGGAGTGTCAGTCCAGACAATTGGCTTCGTACAACCCGCTGCCGCCAGTCCAGTCCGAATCATGCGTTTGAGCTTCGGATGGCCGAAGCCCGGCACAAACTTCCCCGCCGGCAAGCGGGGCACCATGACCGTTACATTCGACACAGGGGAACTCAGATCCCAGCGAGCTTCGATTCCGGACGATTCCTCTTTCGGTTCTTCAATAAAGAACACCCGGCGATTTCGGGCCAGCCGGGACAAAATCTGCTGCGGCCGCTGGTAGACGCAATTCCAGCGCAAGTGTGAAAAGACCACCAAAGCTTGGCCTGTATTCATTGGATAACTCCTCGAAAGATTGGGATCAAGATCAGAACAGAGTGCAGAGCTGGCGCCAAAGGATTCTTCACCAAACGAAGCCATTTCAAGTGGGAATGATCCTGCTGCGCTCCCATCTGCCCGATCGGGCGCCCAAGGGACTCGCGAGTAGAACGTCTACTTCCACGCCCTCGGACGATGCAAAGGCAGCCCATTCCAGCCCCCTCTGCAACACCGGCTCCGGAGAGACAGAATGGCAGCAAGGATCTCGCGGGACAGAGTACGCCCCAACCATGGCTCGTGCTAGTTGCCGCTTGAGATCCATATCGTGTCCTTCTGCAAAAAGATGAATGAATTCGTAGCTCGCCGTCCAAACAGGGCATGAAATCTCATTCATCGGTCCGGACACAGCAATGTAGACTTGCGAATCTCGTCACCGAAAAGGAATGGTTTTCATGCGCCGGGGAGAGGAGAGCCATTCCCTCCATTGAGACGATCCAGCCTTCTGTTGTTTCAAGACAAACGTAAAATTCAGCGAATAAAAAGCCGGTGCAGGCGGCCGCCCCCCCTGCGCCCACCGGTGTCCTGCCGCACAGGATTTCAAACCAGTGACGAAATGCTCGTAACGTGCCACCCAGCCCGAACTCTAGCGAATGGAGGTGAGGGATGGACTATCTGACAGAACCGTGCATCGATCTACAGCAGACCGGGTACGAAGACCCACGCTGCACGGTGCTCCCTGGCGAAGACGAGGACGAGCCGGACGACGACGCCTTTGACGAAGAGGATGAACTCGATGACGACGAGTTTGAAGAAGAGGAACTGGATGACGATCTCGATGAAGATGAAGGGTTGGATGAGCAGTTCGCTGAAGAAGAGGAAGAAGAGACGGTGATGTCGAACGAAGAGTATTCCCCTTCTATCGCGTAACAGTTCGAAGTCTCAGTTCATCCACAGACCGAGAAGCGGAACCGCAAAGACAAGGAGATCAGCATGGAAACCCTGGAAGATCTGTTGGTAGAAGAACTCAAAGATTTGTACAGCGCCGAGAAGCAACTGGTGAAGGCTCTCCCGAAAATGGTACGCGGGGCTCAGGATCGTGATTTGAAGTATGTCTTCAACGAACACCTGGAGGTGACCAAAGAACAGGTGACCCGGCTGGAGGAAGTGTTCCAACTTCTTGGGCAGAAAGCCAAAGCAAAACATTGCAAGGCCATGGAAGGTCTCATTGCGGAAGGCAGTGAATGCCTGGAAGAATCAAAAGCCGGCCATCTTCGTGACCTTCAACTCATTGGTTGCGCCCAACGCATCGAACATTACGAGATCGCCGCCTATCTCACGGCCCGCACCATCGCCGAACAATGCGGCTGGACCGAACCCGCGGAGCTCCTCAGCCAGACCGAAGCTGAAGAAGAAATGGCAGACCAGAGCTTGAGCGAAGTTGCAGACGGCATTTACGCACAGTTTTCGGGGGATGAAGCCTTTGAAGAATTCGACATTGCGGTGATCTCGCCCCGCACCCGCTCTGGCGCCAGCAGCCGATTGCACTAATTGGATCTCTCTTTGTGGCGAGCACTCCTTAGGTCCGGTGAAAACCGGACCTTTTTTTATTGCCGGTAGACCTGCCGTCCCCCCAGATAGGTAGACTCCACACGAATCTGCGGAATCGTGTCCACCGGAACCGTCAGAATGTCTCGATTGAGAACGATCAGATCTGCCAGTTTCCCAACCTCGAGCGAACCCTTCTCTTTTTCTTCGAAACTCAGAAACGCATTGTTGATCGTATAGAGACGAATCGCCTGCTCTCTGGTGATCCGTTCCTGGGGGTGCAACACCTGGTCGGTCCAACGCGGCTGGCGGGCAATCGCGATCCACATCCCCCAGAAGGGATGATACGGGTTCACCGCGCGCATCGCGCCGATCCGCTGCATATGATCGCTCCCGCCGCCCACGGTGACGCCGCTCTTGAACAGCGTCGCGTAAGGCTGGAAGTAGCGCATCCGGGGCAAGCCAAACTGCGACACCAAGGTGGCGCCGTCCAACTCCAACCAGGCCGGCTGCAAGTCCGCCACGACGCCCAGCTTGGCCATTTTCTCGACAGCCTCAGGCGACATGAAATTCGCATGGGTCAAATTCGGGCGGCTCGCACGCACCGGGAACTCCTCATTGACGCGCTCATAAGCGTTCAACAAGGCATGAATCGCGCCGTCACCGACGGTGTGCGCCGTAAACTGCAATTCCCGCTTCAGGCTGGCACGCGCCAACAGGTACAGGCGTTCTGAATCGATGTAGCGCATGCCTCGATACTCGGGATCGGTGATCGAATAGATCTTGCTCTTCCCCCATGGCTCGCGCATCAACGCCGAGCCGGTCAACATCCCGCCGTCGAGGAAGACCTTGATCCCGCGCATCCAAAGCATGTTGTCGTATTTGTGCAGCGGATCGGCAGCCACGCCAGCAATTTCGGCCTCCACGTCCTTCCAGTCCCGATTCGGAAACGCTACATGATAGTCGAGAAACACGCGGCAACTCAGCCCGCCTTCTGCGCGCAGCTTGCGATAAATCTCCACATGCCCCGCGGCGGCGGCACGATCGGTGATGCTGGTGATTCCGAGCGAATTGTAGTCTGCCATCAGCAATTTCAAGCGGGCCATCCGCTCGGCGTCCGTCGGCTGCCGCTCTGTCGGAACAGACTTCACAAATGCGGCATAAGTGCGTAAGATTCCGGTGGGCTCGCCCGTCACGGCATCGAGTTCTACCTTGCCCGGCTGGCCTTCCGGCGATTTGGTGGCCTTGGTGATGCCATTGCGCTGCAGGCCGAGCGAATTCAAGGAGGCATCTGGCCCGGTACTGAAAATGACTGGATGCCGCGGCGCCGCTTCATCCAGTTCCTGCCGCGTCGGATAACGCTGCTCCTTCAAGCGAGTGATAAAGACTTGGCGCAAAATGATCCATTCGCCCTCCGGCACGATCTTCGTCCGTTCTTTCACATGGGCCAGAACGGCCGCGATGTCGGGCATCGCCGGAATCTCATGGTCGAACTCATGGAGGGAAGCATCGAGCGCGTGCGTGTGGCTATCGATCAGACCCGGTAGCACCGTCTTGCCTCCAAGATCAATCACCTGCGTCTTGGGCCCGCGCAGCCGCAAGACGCTGGCATCTGTGCCCACGGCTGCGATGCGGTCTCCCCGCACCGCAATGGCCTGCGCAATCCGAAACTTCGGGTCAACCGTCACAACCTTGGCATTGCGGAAAATCAGGTCGGCAGGCTGGGCCTGGAGCGTCACGGCAACGATCCAGGCAACGGACAAGAGGCGGAAAACAGTCATTTCTGCGAGTATACGACCGGCAGGCCGCATTAGATCGCGCGCAGATACTGATTCGGCACCTTTGGCGGTACACCAAGCGCCTGCGCCGCATGGATGGGCCAGTAGGGATCGCGCAAGATTTCCCGTCCCAGCAGAACCAGATCTGCCTGCCCGGCGCGAATGACCTCTTCGGCTTGCTGGGCCGTGTGAATCAGACCCACGGCGGCACTGGCGATTCCACCCTCGCGCCGGATCTGCTCCGCAAAGGGCACCTGGTAGCCCGGTCCCAATTCGATCTTTGCCTTCGGCGAATTTCCGCCCGAAGAGCAATCGATCAGATCGACACCCAAGGGCTGCACCATCTTGGCCAGTGCAACCGAATCCTCAATCGTCCAGCCACCCTCAACCCAATCTGACGACGAGATTCGCAGAAACAGCGGCAGCCGTTCCGGCCACTCCGCTCGCACCGCTGCGATGGTCTCGCGCAGGAAACGGGAACGATTCTCAAAGCTCCCGCCATAGGCATCCGTACGGTGATTCGACAACGGGGACAGGAACTCATGCTGCAGATACCCGTGCGCCCCATGCAGTTCAATCACTGCAAAGCCCGCCTGCAGCGCGCGCTTCGCGGCAAGCCCAAAAGCGGCGGCGAGGGCGGCAATCTCTGCCACGCTTAGCTCATGCGGCACATGCCAGCCCTCATCAAACGGAATCGCGCTCGGCCCCACCGTTTGCCAGGCTCCATCGCCCACACGGAGCGGGGCGCCCCCCTCCCACGGAATTGCACAACTGGCCTTGCGGCCCGCATGGGCCAACTGAATCCCCGGCACACTCCCTTGTGACTTCACGAACTTGGCTATTCCTGCGAGGGGTGCAATGTGAGCGTCACTCCAGATGCCCGTGCAACCTGGCGTGATGCGGCCTTCCGGCACCACCGCCGTCGCCTCCACGATCACAAGCCCGGCCCCACCCGTGGCCCGTGCCCCCAAATGAGTGAGATGCCAATCGTTCACAAAGCCGTCAAGCGCCGAATACTGGCACATGGGCGACACCCCAATCCGGTTAGGAAAAACAAGCTCCCGCAAACCCAAGGGAGAAAACAACAGAGATTCGGACATACCTATCAGGATGCCGGAACCAGCCACAAAGCTGCGGCAAACTCTATTCGAACTGAATGTTGCTCAGATCCGCCGTCGGCTTGGGCAGTTTCATGTCCATCTCCTCGAGTGTCTCTTTGACAATCTCAGATACCGCAAGATCCCGATACCATTTCCGGTTTGCCGGAATCACATACCAGGGGGC
This sequence comes from Bryobacter aggregatus MPL3, assembly GCF_000702445.1. Taxonomy (NCBI): domain Bacteria; kingdom Pseudomonadati; phylum Acidobacteriota; class Terriglobia; order Bryobacterales; family Bryobacteraceae; genus Bryobacter; species Bryobacter aggregatus. The sequence continues at coordinate 1,964,356 of NZ_JNIF01000003.1, read as the reverse complement.
GTGCTTCTTACTGCACTTCCCGATCGCTTCCTCAAAGGCCGCCGTGTAATCGTCCCAATAATTGCGTTCCTCGAGATCGGCCTTCGAGAACTTCCAGTTCTTCTCGGGATTGTTCAGCCGCTCTTCAAAGCGCTTCTTCTGCTCTTCCTTGGAAATGTAGAGGAAGAACTTCATGATCTTCACGCCGTTATCGGCCAGCATTTCCTCAAAGCTGTTGATCTGCTCATAGCGCTTGCTCCAAACAGCCTTAGGAACAGTGTTATGCACCCGCACCACCAGGACATCCTCATAGTGGCTGCGATTGAAGATCCCCATCTGCCCCCACTTCGGAATCGCCTTGTGTACCCGCCACAGATAGTCGTGTTCCTTCTCTTCCCCGGCCGGCACCTTGAAACTGGTCACCTGCACGCCCTGCGGATTCAGCCCGGTCATCACCTTCTGGATGGTGCCGTCCTTGCCGCCGGCATCGATCCCCTGCAACACCGCGAGTACGGCGCGCTTGCCCTCCGCATATAGCAAATACTGCAGCACCCGCATGCGATCAATGTTCTTCAGATAGCGGGCAATCCCATCTTCTTTGTTGTCGCAACCCGGGGTGCCTGAGGGATCGATCTCCGACAACTTCAGGATCTTCCCGGGTTCTGCCAGCAGCTTCTCGCGAATCTTGCTCATTACTGCATTTCCTCTTTGCCCGCGTACATTTCATTGATCTCAGCTTCGAAATGTTCGGCCACAATGCTCTTGCGAATCTTCATCGTGGGCGTCATCTCGCCTTGTTCAATCGTGAATTCACGCGGCAGAATCTTGTACTTCCGAATCTGCTCGTGCGCCTCCACTGTCTTGTTCACTTGCTGTACCAGTGATTTGAGCTTTTCCTCTAGCGGCTCTGTTACAGCCGGATTGCGAGTAAATAACGCCGTCACAAAGGGCCGCTTGTCTCCCAGCAACACCACCTGGCTGATGCCGGGCTCGCCCTTGAACATCCCCTCAATGCGGTTCGGATAGATTTTCTTCCCGTTTGAGGCAACGAGAATCTCTTTTTTGCGCCCGGTGATGTACCAGTAGCCGTCCGGGTCGACGCTGGCGATGTCGCCGGTCAACAGCCAGCCGTCGTCGGTAAATACCTTCTTGTTCGCCTCAGGGTCCTGGTAATAGCCGCTGAACAAAGTGTCGCCACTGAGCGCCATCTCCCCATCGGGCATCAGCTTGCACTTCACCCCCGGCAGCAGCGGGCCGATCGAACCGATCTTTGGCTTCTCGAGCGGATTCACATGCGTCACGCCGCCTTCGGTGAGGCCATAGCCCTCGAGAATCGGAACGCCCACCGCGCCAAAGAAGGCAGCCAGCTCTTTGCCCAGCGGCGCCGAACCTGAAATTGCAAAGCGGATGCGCCCGCCCAGCTTTTCCCGAATCTTCGAAAACACCAGACGATCCACCAGCGAGAGCGGCATCGAGATCCAAAACGGTACCGTCTCGCCGCGCGACTTGTACTCCATGGCCTTCAGCCCAAGCCCTAGGCCACCATGGAACAGCTTCTGGATTGCCGCCGGCTTCTTCTTCATCTCCGTCACGATATTCGTGTGGATGCGTTCCCAGAGCCGCGGCGGGGCAAGCAGGAAGGTAGGCTTCACCGCGGCGATCTCTTTCGGCAGCCGCGACAGGCTCTCGCTGAAATACACCGACATGCCGTATTCCATGGGCAGCATCTGCAACACCAGGCGTTGGGTGATGTGCGCACTTGGCAAAAAGGCAATTGCCGTATCAGTGGGCCCGAGCTTGAGCACCTTTGGAGCCATTGCGATATTCGAAACAATCGCGTGATGCGTCACCAGACCCATCTTCGGCTCACCGGTGGAGCCGGAGGTGAGATAGATAATTGCCGGGTCCTGCGGCTTGGTTTCGATGTAGATCCGCGCGAACATCTGCGCATCTTGCGCCATCGCCTCGCGTCCCAGCTCCCGCAAGCCCGCCAGCGTTTGCACGCCTTCGGCCTCGCCCGTCATCAACACCCACTGCAAATCGAGTGGCTCTGCCGACGAGAGGCTGGCAGCCAGTGTCGCCAACATCTTCGGATTCTCGACAAAAACCAGCTTCGCGTTGCAATTGCGCAGCTTATGAATGGCTTCGCCCTGCGGATAGCTCGTATACATCGCCGCCGCAATCGATCCGTTACAGATGATTCCCATATCGGCGAAATAAAATTCCGCGCGGGTCTCGCTTTGGATGGCGACGACATCCCCATATTGGATCCCCAAACTCCGCAGCCCACAGGCCACTTCCTTGACGATCTGCATGTACTGATTCCACGAATAGCTCGTGGTCTTGCCACCGGGCTCCGGCTGCACCAGCGCCGTAGCGTCGCCGTACCGGGCGGCCGCCTCTTCCAGGGCTGTAAAGACGGTCCTCGAACTCATTTCGACGATGTTATCATCCCGGTTTGAATGAGTTACGATAGCGAACTGTTTTTTGCCCAATCTGCTGCCCGTAAGGCGGGCGAGGCTTGCATCCGGATTTTGAACCAGGGAGTGGAGGCCGAAACTAAGTCTGACGAGTCACCCGTCACCCGCGCCGACAAGGAAAGTGAACGTCTCATTGTGAGCATTCTGTCCCAGGCCTTCCCCGAAGACGGCTTTCTCGGCGAAGAAGGAGCTAGCCGCGAAGGCAGCAGTGGCCGCCGCTGGATTATCGACCCCATCGACGGAACTCGCGATTTTGTGCGCAATAACCGCCTCTGGGCCATCCTCATCGGCCTGGAAGAAAACGGCGTCCCCGTCGTTGGCGTCTGCTACCTGCCGATGCTCGGCGAAATTTATTACGCCGCCAAGGGTCACGGCGCGTTTTGGGACGGCAATCCGATCCAGGCCAGCAAAATCGATACGGCCAAGCAGGCCGTCGTCTGCGTCAACAAGCTGAATGCAGTCACCCAGGCGCCTTTTGGCCCGCCGCTCCTTGATTGGATGTCAAAATTCTGGTGCGTCCGGGTCTTTGGTGGCATCTATGACGCCATGCTGGTGGCCAGCGGCCGCATGGAGATCTGGCTCGAACCGAGCGTTGCCCCCTGGGACCTCTGCGCGCCCACCTGCATCCTGCGCGAGGCTGGCGCGAAGTTCATGGCCCTCAATGGGAAAGACTCCATCTACGAAGGCACCGGCGTCGCCTTTGCACCCGGTATGGAGTCCGAGGTGCGCGGCTTCCTGGGGCTATAAACTAGGGCCATGCGCCCAACGGCCCTCCTTTGCATCGTTCTTCTTACGGGCTGCTCCACGCAGCCCGTGGACAGCTTCTCCGGCTTTGTAGACGACTACTTTAAGGCGGCCTTTGCAGCCTCCCCCTCCTTTGCCACTGCTACTGGCATCCACGACTATGACGGGCAGATCGAAGATCTCTCGGCAGCCGCCGTACAGAAACGCATCGCCGTCCTCGAAGCCCAGCAGTCCCGCCTGGACACGATTCTCAAGAACCAGAAGCTAAACGCCGAGGACGCGATGGACGCGGAGATCCTGAAGTCGCAGATCCTCGCCGAACTGCACGAAACCAAGGTCCTCGAGACCTGGCGCAAGAACCCGATGAACTATGTCGGAGGCCCGGGCGGCTCGATCGATCTGCTCATGAAGCGCAGCTTCGCCCCTGCCAAGGACCGTCTGAAGCTTGTCACCTCGCGGCTGCGCGGCGTGCCGCCGATGATCACCGCGCTCCAGGCGAATGTCCAGAATCCGCCGCGCGAGTTCACAGACCTCGCCATCCGCATCGCTGGGGGGTCGGTTGGCTTCTTCCGCGACACGGTTGCCACCTGGGCCAAGGACGCCGCGGCCGGCGACGCTGCGCTGCTCGCCGAATTCAAGACCGCCAACGACGCGGCGGCCAAGTCCTTTGAGGACGCTACCAAATGGCTGAAGGAAGACCTGCTGCCTCGCTCGAAAGGCAGCTATGCGATCGGCGCCGAGGCCTTCTCAAAAAAGCTGCTCTATGAAGAGATGGTCGACATCCCGCTCGACAAACTGCTCGCCATCGGCGAGGCGAATCTGGCCAAGGACTATGCAGACTTCGTCGCCACCGCCAAGTTGATCGCTCCGAACAAGAAGCCAGCCGAGGTCATGACGCTCCTTGAGGCAGACCATCCGACGGAAGCCGACCTCATTCCTTCCTCAAAACGCACCATCGAGAGCATCCGCAACTTCATCATCGAGAAGAAAATCATCTCGCTGCCGAGTGACGTCCTGCCGCACATCGAAGAGACGCCACCCTATGCCCGCAACGGCGGCTTCGCCTCGATGGATACGCCGGGTGCTTATGAGACCAAGGCGACCGAAGCCTTCTACTACATCACTCCGCCTGAGAAGGAATGGCCGGCTAAGCAGAAGCTTGAGCACCTGAAGCTGTTCAACCGCTCTGTCATGGATGTCATCACGATCCACGAAGCCTACCCCGGCCACTACACGCAGTTCCTCTACGCGAAGCAATACCCGACGAAGACGCGCAAGATTGTCGGAGTCGCCTCAAATGCGGAAGGCTGGGCGCATTATGCCGAACAGATGATGCTCGAACAAGGCTTCGGCAAAGACGATCCGAAGATCAAGCTCGCCCAACTCCACGAAGCGCTGCTACGCGACTGCCGTTACCTTGCCGGCATCAAGCTGCATACCCAGGGGATGAGTGTCGAGGACGCAACCAGGATCTTCGAGGAGCGCGGCATGCAACTCCACGCGAACGCTTACGAGGAAGCGCGCCGGGGTTCCTACAACCCGACTTACTTGTACTACACGCTCGGCAAGCTCATGATCTACAAGCTACGTGGCGACCTGCAGCAAGCGCAAGGCGCCAGCTTCAACCTCGAGAGCTTCCACAACCAGTACGTGAAGCAGGGTGCGATCCCGATTCCGTTGGTCCGCCGCATTTTGCTGCCGGGGAACACCGCGTCCAGCCTTTAGAGAGGCGCAAAAACAAATTCTTTCGTCTTCCAACCCAGCGTGGCCTCATAGCTGGGGCACTTCGCGCTCTCCCCATAGGTCAAGAGTAGATGCTTGCCGGGAAGGACCTCAAAGAACGCAAAGGACCAATCGGCTGTGGTTTTCAACGACCGTTGCTCCTCCGGCGCTGCCGCTGCAATCAATGTAATCCAGCGACAGATCGAGCGTGCTCCAGAAACATGGATGATAAGTTGGTATTCCCCATATCACAAGGAATCATCGCTTCGAAGCTTTCCGGTTCCCCAAAGGTGCCGTCGGACTGCACCCGAGCGAGTTCGCAACGCCACCCCGTTCGTCACAGCCGACAACGGGCTCGCCCAAACTCGCAACCTCCTCGCATCCCAATATGGCCGCCGGCGTGATCTCGAGAAGCAAAGGCCTACACCAACACAACTACCTACATCGTGGGACAGTGTATACAAGTGAGCACAAGTGATGACAGAGACTCTTTCCATCCGAATTGACTCAGCAATAAAACAGCGGCTCGATGCTCTTGCCAAGCGCTCGAACCGGTCGAAATCCTTTCTCGCAGCTGAAGCGATTGCGGCCTATGTGGAGTCCGAGGAATGGCAGCTTGGTGAGCTTAATACCGGGATTGCCGAGCTGGATGCTCGCCAGAGTATCAGCCATGACAAGGTTTCGAAATGGCTCAACACCTGGGGCAAGCCGGGTGAAACCAAAGCCCCACGATGAAGGTGCTTTGGTCCCGCCGCGCAATTCGACACCTCATTCACTTGCGCGAGTACATTGGGAAAGACTCGCAGCAGAATGCGGCTCTCGTCGCTCGGCGGATTCTCGATGCAGTGAATCTGCTACCCTCCCAACCACACCTGGGCCGGCCGGGTCGGGTTCTCGGCACTCGTGAGCGTGTAGTACCCGAAACTCCCTATGTCATTCCTTACCGCGTTCGACGAGATCAGCTGGAATTGATTGCGGTTTTCCACGGTAGACAAAAATGGCCCACGAAACTTCAGAGCTAGTTCTACGTCTGGTCCCCTTCTCTTACGCAATCGAACGCAACAAGCCGCCTTCCACTCGCAGCGCCGCCCCGTTCGTCGCCGCCGATAACGGACTCGCCAAGTACGCTACCAAACTCGCCACTTCCTCACCACGAATCAGACGTTGCAACAGCGAGGTGGAGCGATGCTTCTCGAAAAATTCTCTCTCTGCCGCCTCATCGCTCGCCCCCGGAACACTCGACAAGCTCTGGATGAAATCGACAATTCCTTCCGATCGCGTCGGGCCAGGCAGTACGGAATTCACAGTGACTTCAGTGCCCTTGGTCAACTCAGCCAGCCCTCGCGAAATGGCAAGCTGCGAAGACTTCGTTACGCCGTAATGGATCATCTCCGGCGGCGTCATCACGCCAGACTCACTCGACACAAAGATCACCCGGCCCCAATTCTTCGCCAGCATCTTCGGGAAATAGTGGCGCGACAAACGAACCCCGCTCAGTACATTCACTTCAAAGAAACGAAGCCAATCGGCATCGCTGATCGCGGCAAAGTCCTGCACCTGATAGATGCCGAGATTGTTGACAAGGATATCGATCTCGTCCACCTGATCGATCAATGAAGCAGCGCCCTCAGCTGTCGCCACATCCGCAACGACCGTCTGCACAAGCTTCGTCCCGTTAGGGAAAGCCTGTTTCAACTTCTCCCGGCTCCGTCCTGGCACGACAACCCGAACCCCTTCCGCCACCAGACTTTCAACAATCGAAAACCCAATCCCAGCCGACCCGCCCGTGACAATCGCAGTTTTCCCAGCAAGCTTGAAATCCAAGTTCATCTCCTGGTTGCTCGGATGCACGCATCGCTACGTTCGATTCGCGCAGTCCCAACCTCAATCCGCTCTTGTCGAGCAGATTTCTAGGAAACGGACCCGTTGAATCGATGCCACGACGAAGCGCGCAAAACCTGCTTCCTCATCGAGCCGCACTGGTAGGGGACACAATGCCTTTACTTCCACAACAAGCGATCCTCGTTTGTCATCGTCCCAAGTGGGTCAAAGATCAGCTTCAGGAACTCCAGATTGAGACGTGTGCCCATGAGAACACTGAAAGCGATATCGTAGTCCAAGCGCAGAATCGGTCCGTCGCTCTTTTTGGTCAGAACAAAGACGTGGGCCTCTACCCCCTGCAGCGCGGAGAGCAGCCTGTCAAGCCCAAGCTTAAACAGCTGATTGACTTCTCCAGAAATGCGTTCATAGTCTGAAACTAACTTGCGGGCGTATACTTCATTCGATCGATTGGAGGTCAGCGCTTCGAGCAGTTTCCGGTCTACGGCACAATCCAATAGCGTCACAAATGCCTTCTTCAGAGGATAGATCAGTAGTTCCAACCGATCCGGCCGGTTGTAATCCGTCAAGGCCAACTCGCAGAAGTTATTGGAGCAATTGATGAAATAAGTCAAAGCATTGCCAAAGAGGAGCTCATTCTCTTTATTGCTTGGCTTATCGAAACCTTTCGTCACAACTTCGGACGACTTTCCATGAAGCTTTTCCGCAATGCTCGAGGATCGAGAAACCATCTGCAAACTGGAGCACGCCTGCTTCAACAGCCGCAAGTACCCGCCCAGAAGACAATGCGCAACCGGAGACGAATCAGAAAGCTTGATTTTTAACGTTTGCTTGCACTCCATTCGATACAAGCTAAGACTGGCGTGAACATCGTTGAAGAGATGATTGCCTTGGTTGGGGAGCGTAACACGCTCACGCGCCTCTTCAAGCGTGTCGTTGGTGACAAACTGCTCGAACGTGATCTGGAGAGGAATGACCCTTTCAAAGAAACTGGACAACAGAATGGGCTGTACATCCTGCGTCTGGCGGCGCTCGGCGAAAGGGTCGTCTCCCTTGCAGAACAATCGCTCAATCTGGAAGCTGCTCGTCTTCCTATTGAAGACGCAGACCAGTGAGAAGCCAGAGTGAGTGAGAGCGCTTTGAACGCTATTGTAGACACAGAAGTTGATCTTCCGGTTCCCCATGCGAAGGCGAAACTGCCGAGCGAATTTCAATAGCTTCAGCAACCTCAAGTGGATATCGGTCAGCTCCACCGTCTGCGCGTTTGCATAGGTCGTGATCCCCAAGGCTTGCGCCCAACAGAAGCGAGTCTGGTCGACAATCGTGACGTCAACATCGCTACTCACATCAAAGGTCCACCCTTTTCCTTCTTTCTTCTTGCCGCGCAATCCATCCACGGAGCTGCCATGAATGACGATGATGGCCGGTGCTTCCTCCGTCAGTTGAGTAAATTGATTCAGGTGCAATACGGAAACATGCGAGGGACGGGTGACCAGGTAGTTCAGGGTATTTGAGAACTCTTCCTCACTTCGAAAAGCCAAGGAATAATTCTTTTCTGCCGCCAGGAACAGGAGCTTCACATCGGACTCTTTCAAGCCCTGCTTCCTCTCCAGGTATTGAATCAGGACCGGCCGAAACTCTTCGCGCACGAGCTTGAACAAGCCAACCAACTCCATGCTCAGGCACCAGGGTTTTGGAAGACCATAAGAGCGGTCCACTTCGCTGGAACTGACATTGTTGGAGTTTGAGGTGGTCACCGCCTTCATCGACTTCCAATTGAGAGAGGCAGAATTTCCCTTATATGTAACCTCGATCTCGACGTCCATCTCGCCCATCATCGGCGGTTGAAAATTCAGGTAGGACTTTGCGCGTGAATCAATTTCTACTGTTTCTTCCTGCTTTGTTTTCGTATTTTTGAACCTGACGTAGAATCGATTGCCAACCCGATAATATTTCGCGCGCATCTCTTTGTCCTTGTCTTTGCGGGATAGAGTAGCACGTAACTCCAGTAGCTTTGCAACTGTAGATGGAGGCACTCGGCCGGTGCTGACGCTCCTTCGCACGAATCACTAGCATCTACTTCTCGTCAATAGGTGACGTAAGTGCAACCATGCAACTCTGGCTCTTTTCTTCCACACATGACTTGAAAAAGAGCGGGGCCAGATCCTCCAACGCGCGCCGCCTGCCCGGAGTTCCGGAATGAGCCGCATCCTCCCGCAAGGCCCTGATGGCAGCTGCTGGATCATCAAGAGAGATCAGGAAAAGCGCGTGAACTCCATTTCGCAACGCCAAAGACCCAAGCTTGCTCTCCCTCAACACTGCCCGCAGTAAGGACTTCACCAACTCCGATGCCCAGAAGCATCCTTCACTGCAACCGCACGAATCCGCATTTTGCTTCCTGGCAATAGACTGCTCGGACTCTAAGATCAAAGCTGCGTCAGACCAACAAGAGCAAACTCCTTCGTCTTCCAATCGAGCGTTGTCTCATAGCTGGGACACCCCGCACGTTCCCCATAGGTCAAGAGCAGATACTTCCTGGAAGGAGATCGAAGAAGCCAAAGACCCCATCAGCGGTAGTCTTCAGCGACCATTGATCCTCCGGGGTTGCCACGGCAATCAGCGTGATCCAGCGGCAGCCAAGATTGCGAGCCTGCAAGGGCAACCGCCCGGCCACACTCTCTAGCGTGAAAGGCTTTGTCGACTCCATCATCCGATAGACAGGGGACACCATGAGGATCCGAAAGCGCGAATCGATCGTCAGGCCCGTATGATCGTGCGTGCCCCAGGAATATGGAGCGTGAGTTGGTATTCTCCGCAAGACAGAGAATCACCACTGCGGAACTTCTCCGCTTCACCCAGGGTGCCGTCGGGCCTCACCCGAGCAGGTTTCGAATCCTCCGGCCCAAGGTCTGGAGTGACTTTCCCATAGAAATCCACAGCGACTTCGAGTGATCCGGGGATACCTCGGGCGTCCCTTGAGCCCATACAGACAGGCCAAAGCTAAAAACAAGCAACAATCGCAACATCGAGACTCTCCGTATCTATGCAATCGAGCGGAACAAGCCACCTCGCACTCGTAGCGCCGCTCGTTCTTAATTTAATTTCGATCCTTTTGCATCGGTCTTGCTCTAAATCTTCCGCAGCTACCGGCGAGTGGGTACTGTGCGTTCGAGATCGGCGAACCAGTTTGATATGAGCTCGACATGGCTGCGGGATTCCTGGGGACCCGATCGGAGGGTATAAAGCTTGCCGTCTTTTGTCAGGTCGTAGCTGCGGGTCCAGATATCCGGTTGGATGTGGGACACGCCTTGGTATTTGTGGATCGCTGGGCCGAGAGGCTTTCCATTTTGGATCGGGACTTCGAAGAGTCCGTCTTGGCCAAAGCTCATGAACCAGAGACGATCTCCATTGCCGCTCCAGACGGGGCCACGCCCTGCCAATGGGGAAACCCGAACCCCAGGGCCATCCTGGCCGAAGGGCTTGACGTAGACATAGGTGCCCGACTTGGTTTCGCTCGCATAAGCGAGCCAGCGGCCATCGAAAGAGACTTTGGCATCTATGTCCCATCCCTCGGTCTGCACCAGTGTTTTGACCTCCCGGCTATCCAGCGATAACTGGTGCAGGTCGCTCTTGGTTACCAAGTGGACACCTTCCGCATAGAGGATGGCATTCGGTCTTGCGATCCAGTCCGTCGGGAATTGCCCATAGGTCGAACGCGCAGACAGGCGTTCAACTTTCGAGGGGTCACTCACATTGACGCGATGCAGGTTCACAAACTCCGCTTCGCCCTCGAGAAGCCCAACCGCAAGCCACTCCCCATCAGGACTCCAGACGAGGCGCGGCGAGGGCAGTATGGTCTCGGCACAAGTCCGCCAGATCTTTGTCTGCATGTCGTAGATCCAGACGGTCCACTTGACTCCGGAATCTTTCCGCACCACAGCCAGCATCTTCTCGTCCGGTGAGACACGCACCTGCTCATACTCTCCGGTGGGCAGGTCGATTGGGGTCGATGTCCCACGTTCGTCCGAGATGGTGATCTGGCGCTGATCCAGAGGGGGCTGGGGCAGATAGATGAGGGTTCCGGTTTCAGAGACATCGGCTGCGGCACCGCGCCATCCGTCGGAGCGTACGCGGTCGATCACCTTCAGCGGAGTGCCGAGCAACTGCTTCTGGTCCACGTCCCAACCGGTGGCGAAGAGAGCATTTGCCCAGTAGTACAGAAAGTGGCCACTTGTCAGAATTTGTCCGCCCATTCCTGGCCGAATCAGTTCGCTCTCCGCTCCGTCTGCCGCGCGCAACAGAACACTACGATTCTGGGGGGAGAGCGCCCGGCTGAGTAACATGGCGCCATCCGTGCCCAAAATCTGCTGAACCAAGGGGAACTCCAGACGCCCCATATTTTGCTTACCGTTCACCACCTTGAGCGGCGTTCCGCCGGTGGCAGGCACACGATAGATTGCGGGCTGCGCACCATCGCCCTCGTCATCGGAGTAGTAGAGGTCGCCGCCCGTGCTCCAGGCAGCAGCTCGAACTTCGCCGATGTGGTTGAATTTAACGATCTGCTTGAGGATGTCGCCGGACTGAACATAAATTCCGTCCTGCTTGAAGACGGCAAGGGCCGATCCGTCTGGGGAGTACTCGAGGTTGATGACACGGTCGCTTCCATCCAGCTCGATCGATTCGTCACGATTTAATTGACGCTGGTAGACCTTCCCGCCGGAGGCATAGGCTAAGCGGTCTCCCTTCGGGGAGATGCGGATGGTCCAGGGAATATGGCCAACCGGGAGCAGAATGGTGGAGCGCAGGCTGGCGGAGGGGGATTCTCGCGCCCCGAAAGTTCGGGCTGGAGCTCCACTGCGCCACCACCAGAGGCCGGTTGCAGCCAGAGCGAGGGCAGCTACCAGAGCAGTCCAGCGCTTCCAGTGGGCGGGATGGACGCTTGGGGCAACCTCTTCGATGCCCTCGTCGATCCGTTCGCAGGGAGCCACAAACCGGTAACCGCTGCGAGGGACAGTTTCGACGAAACGGGGGTTTCGGGCCGAATCGTCGAGGAGCCTTCGGATCCGATTGATGGCGGTGTTGAGCCCGAAGTCAAACTCCACATGGGTGCCCTCAGGCCAGATACGAGCCCGCATTTGTTCGCGCGTGACGATCTCGCCTGGGCTGTCCAGCAGCATCGCCAGCAACAAGGCGGACTGCTGCGGGAGTTTCAATAGATAACCGCTCTTCCGCAGTTCGAGTTTGGCGAAGTGGAAGGTATATGGGCCAAACCGAATGGCAGCGGGCGGCATCTTCCACAGTTTATAACATCTCTTAACTTACCTAGAATGAATGGATTATGACGTTATAGAGAAATTGGATGCTCGTTATGTGCTTGTGAGATTGCCTGCTGGAGGCTTGCTGCTATGTTGCAGCCTGAGCCAACAACGATGTCACGAATTTTCCTGCGCGTCCTTCTTCCTTTCAGCCTCGGCCTCCTTTCGCTGCAAGCTCAAGACCCTTACGACTGCGGCAGCCTGAACCAACGCGCTTGTACCACCAGCGATTTTGAGCGGACGAACATGGCCATTGGCCAGAGCCGCAAATGCGAACTGGACCTGAAGGAAGTAGATGGTTATTGCCGGAACGATAAGCGCGATACAACCTTCGTGCGCAACTCGACCTGGACAGGTTGGGCCTCCGAGAATCAGCTCCTGAGCATTTCGAAAGACACCCCGATCAACTTCATTACCTGGCCGGCAACGCACAATGCCTTTGCGAATACGATTCAGGGTTTTAACTCGGACAAGTACACCAATCAAGCGCTTTCGATCACCGATCAGTTGAACCGTGGCTCGCGGCATCTCGAACTGGATCCGAAGATCTTCAACCAGTTCCTCGGCAACTTTCCTCTCGCAGACCCCGCGCTGCGGGTTTGTCACAGCAAATACACGGCCCTCTGCTATTTGCCTTTTTATGGCAACCGTCTGTTCGGATTCGTTCTTAAGGAGGTCGCGGACTGGGTCGATGCGAATCCCGGGCAAGTGGTCTATCTCAAGATCGATAACATGGCAGACTCCGGAGACATGGCGGCGATTGAGACCGATGTCCAACGCTATCTAGGGAATCGTGTGGTTCCTGCTCCCAATGCGTTCGTCCGCTGGCCCACCATCCAGGAGATTCGAAATGCGGGCAAATCGATCATGGTGGTGCATCACAATGCCAGCAACAATACCTCCGTTTCGAGCCGGATCTGGAACGCAACCGGACTCGTGCAGACAAGTAATCGTCCCGCGGACCAGAATTTTGATACCTGCACTGCAAACGATGGCTATAACCCAAACACCCGCTCCCAGCAAGCACCAACCACTTGGTGGGACACCGCTGAGGGCCGGGCCAAGACAAATTCCGGAGACAGTGCAACAGGGCTGTTTTGGGAATCCGAGGTGGAAAAGGCAGCGAACTGCGGCGTGTCCGTGATTGGCTTGGACTTCTTCTGGGCACTCGACAGTGATCTCAACATCAGTCCTCGAAGCGGGGCGGACAACCGCCTCAAGGAGACCATCTGGAGTTGGAGTGAGAATGATTTCGGTCGCAATGGCCCGGCCTACCAGGAGCCCACAACGGGCACTTGGGTATCTTTTAACGCAGCCTCCGTTCTCCCCGTAGCCTGCGCCCTGAAGCGGCCCTATGGCAGCCCACTGCAGGACCGGGGGTGGAAGATCACGTCCTCCAGCATCCCGTGGAATCTTGGGGTGGGCAATGCACGCTGCGCCGAGGAGTTTAACAACGGGACCGAGGAGTATGGATTCGCCTATCCGGCAAATGGCTGGCAGAACCGCAAACTGCGCGAGGTGGCTGCGGGCCGGAAGGTATGGCTTGCCTATTCTGTGCTGCCCATCGCGAACGGATCTTATAGCACCAGCAAGCTGGTGTATCGAATGAATCCAGGAGGGCAGCTCCCTGCCGCTCAGACGCTTCGGATCGGGGCCGCGCCCGGCACCACGATCGAGGCAAAGACCGTTGGCAATGTCCCGATCGTTTACAGCATCCCGAGTTCCCCGTTTGCCACGGGAGAGTTTGCTCTGGACATCGCAATTGGCGCTAGCGCCGCAAACCTGCCTGCCGGAGAGTATGTTGGCAGTCTCGATCTCTCGCTGCGCGCTCCCTTTGCCGCAAATCCTGAGATCTTTTCGTTGGCGCTCCGGCTGGTCATCCGCCGGCAGACGACACTGCATGCGTTTCCGAGTGTCTCCACCGCCGTGCAAGGACAGCCCATCGAGTTGAATGCCCAGATCCTGAATGGTGTGAATCCAACGGGTTCCATCAAGTTCTATCGGATCTTCAATGCGAATGGCATTTCGACGGGACAGGAGACCGTTGCCTTTAGCGAAGTGGTGGCCGTCTCCAATGCGGTGAAGCCAACGGTGTCCAATCTTCCTCTTGGTCTGAATACTTATCTTGCCGCCTATACCGGGGATGGATCGAATCTCGAAAGCGAATCGGACCCCTTCACGGTGAATGTGACCACTCGCATTGTCGCAACGCCTCCAGCACTCACCATCAATACCGTCCCCAACACGCCACAGCCGAACCAGGTGATCACATTCACCGGGCTCGGAGCCTCGCCAGTGGTTGAGAATCCAAGTTGTTCCAGTTGGCTCCGCGCCGACCTGGTTGGATCGAGCCTCACGGTTGGCTTACGTCCTGGCGCGGTGACCTTCGCGCAGGGAACTTATGTGTGCACGCTTACGGTGAAGGATGCACTCTCGGCACAAGGTGGCGGGCAGACGAATATTGTCGTCACCTTCAACATGCAGACGCCTCTCAGCGCGACACCTGGCAGCATATCCCTCTATGGGGCCACCCCAAGCGCAACAAACGTCACTGTCACGGCGGGAGGCAATGCAAACATTGCGCTAACATCGATCACTTCTCCGCAGCCTTGGATCTTGGGCGAAGCATTGGAGAGCATGACGACACCGTCGACGGTCGCAATCTACATCGACCCCGCAAAGCTACCTATCGGCATCAGCACAGGCCAGCTTGTGATCACCTCGCAACTAGCGCCGACGCTGACCATTCCTGTCACCTTCAATAAGGTGAATCCCAGCGTGGTGACCAGTGTGCCTGTCGGCCGGTTGGTGAGTGTAGACGGAGCTATCTATACAACGCCTGCCAACTTCATTTGGCAGCCGGGATCCACTCATACGATCTCGGCCCTGTCACCGCAACTTGACGGGGGTAGCCGCTTCAAGCTGAGTGGCTGGAAGAATGGCAATACACCGGCACCGAGCCAGCCATTCTCCTACACAGCTGTTGCCGAGGGCACAGTCTTGATGGCGAGCTTTGATACCGACTATCTGCTCAGTACAGACGTTGCACCGTCCAATTCCGGAACTCTTGTGCGGAACCCCAGTTCTGCCGATTCGTACTACGCACCAGGAGCGCTCGTCCAACTTGTTGCGACCCCGGCGGCAAATTACACCTTCTCCGGCTTCCTCGGGGACCTGACGGGAACCAATCCGACGGGCACGGTCAGCATGAATGGGCCGCGGAGCGTCGCTGCCACATTCAGCCAGATTCAACCCATTTCGGTGACAATCACTTCGGCGACACCGGGCGCGCAAGTGTCGGTCAATGGCACAAGCTATCCTCTGCCTGCCAGCTTGTTATGGACACCAGGAACGGCTTATCAGCTGTCGGCAGCAGCGATTGTCAACGGCGGAAGCGGCACGCAGTATGTTTATGCCAGTTGGTCCAACAGCGGCGCACAACACCAGACGATTACGGCCCCTGGCACGCCCTTAAATCTTGTCATCAGCTATCAGCGTCAGTTCCTGCTGTCCGCATCGGCTTCTCCGCAACTCGGAGGAAGCCTCAACGGCGGCGGCTGGTACAACGAGGGGGCGATGGCGACCTTGAGTGTATCGGCTTCAAACGGCTATTCCTTCTCGGGCTTCTCCGGGGACCTGAGCGGAACTGCCACTCCGGCGAGTGTCCTGATGAGTGCGCCTCGAACTGCCGTCGCAAACTTTGCGGTGAGCGGGACTCCCACGCTTTCGGCGACCACCGGCGGTGCGCGGATCGACGGGCCAAATGCGAATCAGCGAGTGGTACCGATCCAGCTTTCCAATACCGGGAGCGGGGTGGCGCTCCATCCGCGGATTACAGGCATTACGGGGATAACAACTGTCACTGGCACAGGAACGGTCACGCTACTCTCTCTGACCCCGGTCCTGTTTGATGATCTGATTCCGGGAGCTCTTGGGATCCAACCCCTGCTCTTCGATTGGCCGGCCACAGCGCAGCGTGTGCGGATCACGGTTAACTATTCCAGCGACAACGGAGTCCCCGGCGCTACAACACTCACGATCATTCGGTAACTCAAGAAAGCTTTTATGAAGATCATCCAGAAACTCTCGCTTCTCTTCCTGATGAGTACTGCTGTCCACGCAGCGATTCTCCTCCAAATCTCACCCAGCCCTGTGTTGGGTGGGAGCGCGGGTACGACCGTAGGCTGGGGCTTCTCCCTTACTTCCGATCCGCAGTTCTATATTTCGGTCATCGGATCGGAACTGCTGCAAGAGACGAATCCAACGCTTGGGTCCTACGTCGATTGGATTGGGGTACAAGGCGGACCCGTAAACTTCTCGCTTGCTCCCAACACGGCCCCCTGGATACAGGACTTTGATTTCTCACTCGGTACTGGGATTGGTGCTTATACCTTCGATCCAGCAGCGCCGGCTAGCGCGACTAACTCGGGCCAGATTCGCATTCTGTTTGAGTATTATTCTGACGATCCGCTGAGCTGTGGAAGTTGCTTTGTCGGGTCCGCTTCGGCGACGGCAGCATTTCAACTTGTCGTAACCGATCCGCCACAGGTGCCGGAACCAAGTACGGTTGTACTTTCAGCGTTAGGCTTGGGTGTTGGATTCGCGCTGAGAAGAACAGGACTACATCGTTCTACCCTGCTATTTTGAAGTGACTTCTTTGCTTCCTTTCGATACATCTCTGATTGCATCGTATCCGTCAGACGAGCCCATCTTTCTTCCTGCTTCGCGTCGTGATTGTCTGAAGGAATGAAGCGTGGGCAGGTAGGATATGCGGGCTTGGGTGGCGCGGAAGTACCGAGACAGTATCCCTTCGAGATCTATCTGGCGATTAACCAGATCCGCCACAAGAGAACGCAGATCGCTTCCCCTCAATCCAACGGCTTCTGTGAGCGCTTCCATCGCACGATCAAGGAGGAGTTTTACAGCATCAAGTTCCGGCAAAAGATCTATCAGTCTGTGGCTGAATTACAAGATGATCTGGACGCCTATCTGAGCTTCTACAATCGCCAGCGACCCCATCACGGATATCGGACTCAAGGCCGAACGCCATACCAGGCTTTCCTCGATGGGAAAATCGCCCAGGCGCAACCTATGGCAGCATGAAGTAACCGAATCTCACCCGAGGCCCGCAAGCCCTCGTGTCCGGAGATCCTCAGCTAAATACACGTAATGTATTATTATTTACGAGCTGCTGCCACTATCTCTAAAGCAGAAGCCACTTCCTTCTCCAGGGGGGCATTCGCGACCGATTTCATCGTCGCGACTGCTGAGGTGACACAGGAAGTAACAATCGTCTGGACTTCAATACATTTTTGGAGCTGTGCTCGTGCCCGTAGCAGGAAAGGACTGACTGCTGGTATTCGCCCGGACTCTGCGAGTGCTTTCAACCCAATTAGATAATCAGTGATTATCTCTTTCATGCTCGCCTCAGGAGCAAAGCGAGGACCGATGACGAGCGAGGATCTCCAAATCTCCCTCATCTTCATAACTGGAACCAATTGCTGTGCCACTTCCAATGGCAATGGGCTAGCTGTGGCTAGGGGCTCGCCGCCGACGAAGTACGCAGTGGTGAAGCCCGGGAGAAACTTCGCCTCGAGTGTAAAGTCACCCTCCGTCATCCCTGGTCCAATTGCGACCGAACCCACTTTTTCTTTATCAGATCCCCAATAAGCGCCATCACTTGCCGGTGCCATCGGGTGTGCTGCTTGTTCCATTGCCGCATCCCTTAACCGAATTTTCCCCCACGTCAAGTGAGATGGCTCTATGAGCTGATCAGGCTTTGGAATCAATAGAATCCATGTGTTAATTGATTGGCGGGCGTATGCCCCGTTCGTAACGGAATAGGAATATTGATAAACATGATCAGCCTTGGGGTTGATGCGCGATATCACCGTGGGTTCTACTTGATTTTGCAAGCGCCAACGAATAATCGACCTCGGTCCCGACGGAAAAGAAGAGTCCTCGGGGATAGTGATTACCACTTCCGCCGTGTTGGGATCTCTAAACACATACTTTTCAGAAAGGGCTCCCGAAACAATCCCATTTGGGGGCCAGAGAGGTAGTTTACTGAATGCGGAGGAGTCAGACTGAGCTAAGACCTCAGTCGCCGCACACGCGATAGCCACGAACACTGAAACTGGATACAGAAGGCTCAAGTCAAATCTCCTAAAACAATAGCGAACTAAAATTGAAAGTGAGGGCATCCTCTCGGCCTCACTTTCTCTTAATATTGTCTGTGAGTGTACTATTGTAAGCTCAGACGAATTGCATTTGCGATCTCACTCTCGAATCCGGATGCAGCAGAATCAAGAAAAGAGAGCTGCAATGAAGACGGTTCTGGAGCGGACATATATGATGTCAGCGCGGCCAACGCACCGACGATAAAGGAAGACCGTCCATTACCGGGACCGACAGCAGCTAGTAGGCTGAGCTGTTTGTGAAAATCAAATGCAATTAGGGACTTTGGGTCGTCAACGCGGAACTTCGGACCGATAGTCATTACTTGCGAGCTATTCCACGTCGGGCTCATGACTACGGCCATTTGACGCTGCACATCGATCGGCAGCCGTTTGGCGATGTCCTTATTATATTCGCGTTCGACCACTACATAGCTGACCGTCCCATTCTCCGGATTCGTCGCGGAGAGGAGACGGCTCTGGGTCGTGGTGTCGTAGGTAAAGCTACGCGTCTGCGTGACCCCGTCGCGCGGCATGCTGACGCCGATCAGCTTCTCGGTGATGTTGTAGCTATAAGTGGTCGTGTAGGTGCCGCTCCCCGGACGCGGCTCGGTCACCTGTGTCATCCGGCCCACGGCATCCATCTCATACTTTTTCCACTTCCCGCTCGGCGACGTCACCTTCACCGTGTTTCCTTCGTAGAGATAAGTCGTTGTGCCAGAGCTGCTCGGCTGCACGACACTCAAGGTTCGCCCCAGACCATCGTAAGTATAAGTGGTCCAGTAGGCGGTGCCGCCTGGCGCATAGGGTAGTGAACTACGCTTCAGCTTGCCCATTGGGGAGCAGGCACAAGAGTCACCACGGCCTGCCACGCTTATCCTCGCGCCGCTGCGGGCGCAGCACCGGCTCCACGACTTCCCATTGGTCGTCCCTTAAGTCCCATCGTCCGCGCAGACACTTCCGCGCCAATCACCAGAGCGCTCCCAGAATCCCATTCCGCTCTTTATGGGTTTATGAGACCGCTTCTAACGGCTTAAGCGACTCGACGACACCCACCGAAACGCATTGATGATAAGCGAGTTAGCAGGAACATCGCTGGGGCGAGTTAGGCTGTCCCGGTTCCATACTGAACATAAATCTTGTGTTTCTTCAATTGAAAGAGGAACTCACTCTGTCCTACGTGATAGTTCGTATGTGCCATTGTGGTACCTTCGCTACCCACAACCAGGACCTCGCGCAGTACTGGATCATAACTCGCCGCTGCGCCTTCCCAAGCAATCCTCCGCTTCTTCAGACCGAACCAGAACGTCTGGACCAAGCCCTCGGGAGTGACGAAGATTTCTCCAGGCTCCATCAATATGCATGCCAGTCCCAGGAACGCAACAAGCAGCGAAACGCCAATATTGAATGGCGTCGTGGCCGTCTCGTCCATCTTATAGCCTATAAACATGCCGAACAACCCGCCAAAACGAAGAGTCATTCTTGTTCCAAATCCAGCTGGAAATCGGAACCCCGAGGCAGTTCGTTTCGCGCGTTGGAATGCGGCCTCCACCGCGCCCAGTCGGACCGCCAGTATTGCCATTGCGATTGCGATGGAGCTGCCCACGCTCTCCGAATTCTGTACGTTCATTTAAGGTCCTCCTTCTTCCTGCTGTTCTGGTTTGCTTCTCGATGCCGATTCCCTGCATCAACCGCAGCGCCTACGGATGCGTTGGCGACTTCTCGCTGCGTGGCTAGCTGGGCTTGTCTCGCTGGCAGGCTTGGCGAGGCTTTTACACCCCGGGCCAATTTTGCTTCTCCAACAGAAACGGCTTTGCCTGCCGTCGTAATCGCCTTGACAGAAGAGTTCACTAAAGTATTACCGACACCAGCGGTACCACCACCAATAAGGGCGGCCGCCCCGAGAGCTGGAAGTGACTCAGTCGCCTTCTTGAAATCGCCGCCTGAGACCGTGGCTTCTCGACAGGCATCTCGGATGGCATGGCCTCTCGTATAGACTCTGCCAGAACCTCGTCCTGGCTTACGCCGGGCTCGCCTTCAAGCAACAGCAACTGCGCATCGTTCAGCTTCTCGCTGGAGGGGCCGTACTTGAGGATGCGCGCCAGTCGCAGCTTCTCTTCGAGTTGCTCAATCTTCAGTTCCGCCCACCGCAGACGCCTACGGAGTTCGAGAACTTCCTGACTTTCCACCGCTCCTGTCGCTAACTGAGACATGTGCTCTTGTGTAAGTAACAGAATACTGCGAAGCGTTCCTTCTTGTCCTCCTTTTATCCTGTGATTTAAGCGACAAGTGGCTTTGATAACCAGCCTCGGCGAGACTTGGATCGGGTGAGGTCGATACCGTTCAGCAACATCGTCAGTTGTTCCTGGCGCATCGTGACACTGGCTCCTGCGGAGGCCTCTGGCCAGTGGAAACGTCCCTTCTCCAGGCGCTTGGCGCACACCCAGAGTCCGCTCCCATCCCAGAACAGAATCTTGAGCCGGGTTCGCATCTTGTTGGCGAATAGAAACACATGTCCGCTCAATGGATCACGATCCAACTCGTCCCGCACCAGACCATGGAGCCCCTCGAAACCTTTGCGCATGTCGGTTGCTCCGGTCGCAACATAGACCTTCGTTGCAGGTCCCAAGCCGAACACGGATCAGCACCGTTCCAGAAGCGCCAGCAGACGTTCGAGGCCAGCTTCGTCAAAGTTCGCGCCGATCTCCAATCGGCGACCCTTCGCCAATACCAGGACGAAATCGCTTGCGGCTGCCTTGTCCTCGGAGATCACTTGCACCGCGACCAGTTCTTGCTTCGGCTTAGCGCGATCGCGCCGCAGATAGTAGTCGAGGATCGTCAGCGGTATCCCATGTTCCCGGCAAAACTCCGCTCGGGACTGGCCACTGTCTCGGTACTTCCGCGCCACGCCCAAACCCGCATATCCTAACTGCCCACTCTTCATTCCTCCAGACAATCACGACGCGAAGCAGGAAGAAAGATGGGTTCGTCTGACGGATACATTCAAACGACTTCCAGAAACTGTCGCCGGCATGCACCTCCTCGCATTCGCTCGCCTTTTCCTCAGGCGCGCTATCCCTGCATTGAGTCAAAGTTAATTACAGGCTCTAGTGGTGGAGCGTTCATCGTCCCCCCGTCCCCAGACTACCGTGGGCTATCCTTCGGTGTCGTCCGATCAAGAAACTCCTTCAGCTGTTCGAAACGAGACTCAGGGAGCAGTATTCTTCCATTCTCAAGGCACACCCAGTCTGGGCCGACTGCTGCGGCATACTTTGGAATCCTAAGGTCTGAGAATTCTATCGTCGGCCCTTGATCATAGGGCAAAAAAATCTCATCGTAAAGCAACTCGCCCTTCCAGTTAAAAATTTGACAGCGGTTCTTACCGGTCGCGGATGCGACGTTGCACTTTTGCCAAACTCCCCCTTTAGCAAGTTGCACAAGCACAGCGTCAGTCGGCACATTTTGGGGACGCCGATATTCCAGAAACATAGGCTGGTCGAACCAAGAGCACCCGGTGGATTGAAGCACCAGCAGGGCTAAAATAACAAGAAGAGCGCATCTCATTGGCTGGATCTCCTAGCAACCAGGCTGGCCCGCAAAACAAATTTTGCTCTTGACGTCCGGAGTCGGGTTCTTGCTGGGTTTCCTGGTGGTTTTCTCGCCGCCCGCGTAGGACGAATCCGCTATCTCGGATAACATTCCAATGATCCAGTTGGGGGGGATGTTGGCATTTGAAGAATGTCCGTGATCAACTCCGGCAGTCCGCAACCCCATCAGACAGAAGTCACGACAATCATGGAAACCAACCGCGTAAAATGGGGAACTCCCTTTTAGTTGTCTTTGCCGGGCGGTGTCCAGGTAGGCATCCAGTGCGACCGTCTCCCATTCGGCTGTTTTGAAATGTGCGAACGAAATTGAGTCTTTCGGTTGCCCTTCATCCCTCGATATTTCGTCGAGTAGCCCTTCGAATGAACCCTTGGTTGGAGTACCATCGGCCCCGAACAAGAGCTTGGCCTGCAACGGACGGATCGTATACTGGCCCGGGAAAAATGGCTTTCCACCTCCGCGTGGACCGAACTCCCCGAAAGTCGCTGTCCCGTCCCTGTGAACGGAGATGATCCCGCTATGTCCGAAGCCTCCGGCAAGCTTACTAAAGTTCACTGCAATTGCGTCTCGCCCGTCCGGGTCCGTAAAGGCCAGAGGATTGTTTACGCCGTAAACGTACATGTTCCATCGCTGAGGATTGATGACTCGTAAGATGTTGACATTGATTGGATCCGGACTCGTAAACCGTCCCTGCCCAGAACTCAGATACCGCGCACCAAAGTAATCCAGCCCCGTCTCGGCATCTCGTTCTTTGCCGGTAAACTTCTGCTTCGGACCCAGCCCTCCATACCCGCTCACCAGGTGGCGATCATTGTACGTCGCGTTCCCTTCCACCTCCTCTCCGAACGGCCAGTAGTCATAGCGCGCCACAACAGCCCGGCTCGCATTCGTCGTCATCCGCGTCGAACCCAGTGCATCCACCGTCAGATACTGCAGCCCTGCCGCTCCATCGCTTGCTCCATACTCCGCAGCAAGCTCTCCACCAGCCCCATATACATAGTAGGTCGTCCCACTCGTGTGCGTCTTCTTCACCCGCTTGCCTTCGCCGTCGTAGGTATAAACAGCTCCACCCGCGCTCGTCAGCCGGCCTTCGACGTCATAGCTCAGGCCTCCACTCACCTGCGGGTGCGTCGTCATGTGGCCGGCATTGTCGTAGCCCACCGCACCAGTTCCGGCTCCCACCTTTGCCAGCAGCAGCCGGTTGTTCGATGCGTTGATCCAGTTCTGCGCCGACACCGCCCAGTCACTTTGCGTCACACCCACCGGCACGCTCCAACGGTTGCCGTAGCGGTCATACCCGTTCGTCTGCCCCCAGCTTCCTCCGCCATCCTTGGTCTCTGTGAAGCTCGTCAGCCGGTTGCGCGTGTCATATCCATAAGCAGCCGATACCTTTAACTGCCCACCGCCCGTCTTCTTCATCCACTGCCGGCTGTCCATCACGTTGCCGTTGTTAGTCGATGTTCCATAGCCCCATTCGAGACACAGTTCATCATTCGCATTGACATCACAACTCCACTCGCCCGCAGCAGTTCCGGCTCGTAACCGCGTCATCTGCAAACGATCGTTGTAGCTCATCCGCTCCAACAATCCATTGCCATAGCTCAACTCCTCGACGCCTCCATGCGGCGCGTAGGAGTTTACTTTCAAATACGCATCCGCGGCATCCACCGTCGCAGCTCCCGTGCAATCCTGGGCCGTCTTCACGCTACTGCCCCAACGGAAGCGCATCCGCGCATCCAGGCATTCCACCACCACTCGCCCACTCGGATAGCGGGTCTGCTTCACTGCATCGCTGGCCCAATATTCGTACTCGAGATACGGTACAGTTCCGGCTAGCCCTTCCGTAGTCTGCGTCCGGCGAACCAGACGGCCCACCAGATCGTGGGTCATATCGGTGCGGCTATCCACTGTACCCACTGCAGTCAACATTCCACGCTCCACAACCACATCGCTACCGGAACAGCTCACCCAGGGGCTCCCCCCACTACTCCGGCTCACCGTCTGCCCGTCATAGCAATACACCACTCGCTCAGTCACCGACGCCCCACCAGCTACCTTGTAGCTCTTTAAGGTCGGACGGCCCAGCGCATCGACTCCGCTGCCATCGCAACGATCGGCGCCATTTAAGATACCGAAAAGGACTGTGGCTGTTGGTCACATCATGGCCGCAGATCAGGGACTCTGCCGCCGGTAGGCAAGGCGGGCGAACCGGAACACGAGCACTCGCCTGCAATGCAAGAACGGTCATCAGTATCAGCCACTGCGTTATGCGGATTATGCTCGCCTGTTACATTGCGCGACTACCTGCCCGTGATAGGAATCGTCCCGGGAATCTGTGGCACAAACTCCTCAAGGGTGGCCAGAAGCGCATCGCGTCGCTCCGAAGTTGTAGCCACCTCAATCGCACAAGGGTATTCGGGGGTGGCGTAGAGCACCAAACACTGGTTCTGACTGCCAGACGCCGGTCTAAACTCGATTGCAGCCGCCGAATCGAGAGGGCCTTGCACGGTCAGGCCCCTGCCTCGATCCTCTGGATCAAAGAAGTATCGAACCGATCTTTGTCCTAGCCAGACTCCCGCTTGTCCAGCCTCCCTCCAGCTTGCCAATAGATCCTCGTCTTCCCAACCAGCCTTACCCTCAGGCCTGGTCCACCGCTGGGCTGGATCAAAATCTGTTGCGGTCAACAAAAGCGCCTCAGTCCGATCCGGAAGGTCAAAAGCAGCGCCGGTCAGACGTATTGTCGCATCGCTCGATGAAAGCACGACATCCAAGAAGAAACCTCGAACATCTCCCATCTGCAGTACGGCACGTCTTAGGAAATCGACAAGATCTCTGGCTTTCATTTTGTTGCGCCTCATGGTTGCTTGAGTTTATCGGGATCATTGAAATGTACGGTTTCATGCTTGGGCCTATTCGTTGACTTCGGAACGTCGACACGAGCAATACCGTCCGGGTTAAGCCGGAGTCGCGTCCCGTCGGCGGCTACTCGATGCCCGCTCTTCGGATCAACTACAGTCTTCTGTCCCTTGGTCAGTTCTCCGAACTTGTCTGTGGCAGCCTTGTGCCCACCTGCCAAATCCGTGTTGGTCTTCCTTTGCCTTCTCTCGGGTTGCTGCCAACAAGTGGTTCACTGCCACCAGGTGCATCATCCGAGGCCTACATGAAATCGGCCGCAGCAGTACCAAACTGCGCCGCTCCCGACAGGCAAAGGGCGCCGCCACCGGTTACTGCCTCAATTCTTCGTCCGACTCATGCCTGAAACTTCCCCAATCAATGAGCGCGTACCATTTCCCTCTGACCATGTCGAAGTGAATCACGCCTTCAAAGAGTAAATTATCATCGTCGCGCTTGTCCGTCCCGTCAAAGTCGTAAAATGCGACTCGCTTACCTTCCACAAGCTTCAGGCCTGTGCGTTCAATATCCCTGACTGTTCCTACGCTCTCAAGGTAGTGCGGTTCTCCTTCACCAAGCCCTGGATATAGATATATTCTGTTTGTCATGGCTGACCTGACTTTGCGGGATTCGGGTTGACTTTCATAATTTCGCTAGTGTCCTGAGTCCTAAGTGGCTGGCATAATATAACCGCTTGTTCTATGGTTGAAGCATGGAAGCGAAGCGAGGACGACCCAAGAAGCAGGAGTTGGTGGTAACCGAGCAGCAACGGGAAGAGTTGGAACGGTTGGTGCGGCAGCCAAGAAAGTCCCGAGCAACAGCGTTTCGGGCACGAATCATCCTGGAATGCGACGGCGGATTGAGTAACGCCGCAGTTGCGGCGAAGCTGAGGACAACTGGGTTTACTGTTGGATTCTGGCGTAATCGTTTCATTGTGGGCGGGATCTCAACTTTGGGAGATGAGCCTCGGCCCGGGGCGCCACGAGAAATCGGCGACGACAAGATTGAGCAGGTCGTCCGGCTCACACTGGAGAAGGCCCCCAAGGGAGCAACCCATTGGTCCAGCCGAATGCTGGCGACGAGAACAGGACTGAGTCAATCCACCATCAGCCGCATCTGGCGTGCCTTTGGTCTGAAGCCACATCGAAGCGAAACCTTCCAGTTGTCGAACGATCCGTTGCTGGTTGACAAAGTGCGGGACATTATTGGGCTCTATCTGTCGCCCCCGCATCATGCGTTGGTGCTGTGCGTGGATGAGAAAAGTCAGATCCAGGCGCTAAGCCGGAACCAACCCGTGTTGCCGCTACGAAGCGGTCAACTTGAGCGCCGCACGCACGACTATCAACGACATGGAGTGACCAGTCTGTTTGCGGCTCTGGATATCGCCACCGGCCGGGTATTGGGCAAATGCTATCGCCGTCATCGCTCTGTAGAGTTCCTCGATTTCTTGAAAAAAATCGATGCGGCCGCCCCTGCCGACCTGGATGTCCATCTGGTGCTGGATAACTACGGAACGCACAAGACCGCCAAGGTTCGACAGTGGCTCCAAAAGAGGCCCCGGTATCATCTGCACTTTACTCCCACACATGCCTCTTGGTTGAACCAAGTCGAACGCTGGTTTGCGTTGTTGACACAACGGCAAATCAAGCGTGGCTCTCATCGAAGCGTCTCGGAACTAGAGGACGCTATTCGGAAGTTCATTGCCGTGCACAACGAGCAACCCAAACCATTCCTCTGGACCAAATCTGCCTCTCAAATTCTTGAGTCCATCGCCCGCTTTGCTTCAACCACCCTTGCCGCCCATCAACCGAACACTTCTGCTAGAAATCAATGACTCAGGAGACTAGAAGCGGTCTCATAAATATCTGCGTAAGAGTTGCAAGCAACCGAGGCGAACAAATCCGAGGAAGTTTTCGACGTGGTACTCCCAATGAGTGACCAGACGACGAAAGTGATGAAGTCATGTGAAGAGCCGTTCGACGCGCCAGCGGCGGCGGTAACGGCGCAATGGTCGTCCATCCTGAGTCTTGCCCCGGTTGCGCCGGTTCGGCGCGATCATTTCGATGCCGTACTCTTGGGCAAGCTTTTCGTCGAGCTTGTCCGAGTCGTAAGCTTTGTCTCCGATGAGCCGCCTGGGCAGTTCATCGAGGAAGCTTCCGGCCGGAACGTCTTCCACAAGCTGACACTCGGCCGGCGAAGCGCTGTCGACAGCAACGGGGAGAGGAAGACTGTCACCAGTGGCGAGAGCGATGATCTTCGTGCCCTTGCCGCGACGGGTGGGGCCAACGGCGAGGCCCCTTTTTTGCGCTCGCGAATGTGGCATCAACAAACGCTTCTTCCAGATTCAACTGGCCTCGCTCATGTAAGTAGCGGGCCAACACTCTCAGCGTCTCTTCCAGCTTTCCGCTTCGCACCCATTGTTGAAAACGTCGGTGACAGGTCTGGTACGGCGGATATCTTTCCGGCAGTTCACGCCACTGCGCCCCACTCCCTAAAACCCACAGCACCCCGTTCCATACGCATCGAGTATCGTGCCACGGCCTGCCACGCTGATCCGCCCGGCGCTGCGGACGCAACACCGGCTCCACGACTTCCCATTGGTCGTCCTTTAAGTCCCATCGTCCACGCATACTCTTCCGCGCAATTCACCAGAGCTCTTTCAAATTCCCATATTCCGCTCTCTATGGGTTTATGAGTCCGCTTCTAGCCCAAACAGCAGCAGGATTGTTTTGCGGAGCGGACGATCGCCGAGCTCATAAACACGAGATAAATCGACTGAAAGAATGCTCTCCGATTGCCTTGCTCGCCGAGTCTAGCCGAATAAGCTCCAGGCCTTCGAGAGCGTCTTCATGAGGAAGGCGTACCTTCGCCACACTACAACCGCAACCCAGTCACCGATTTTCTAAAATATTTTCTGCTGATTCCAAAAGACTTAACCCGCACAATCCTCAAAACCCATACACAGCTCATGCATACTCAATCCAGGCCGGTATTACCAACGTCGGCCCAGTTCTTCGACAACTGAATCATCCAACAGACTACAGCCGCCCGGCGGCAGTCCATCCGATCCACAAAGGGCGAAAACCAGCCGAAAGCATCAAAACAAAGGAACGAACCTACCGAGGCCTTATCTCTATTGCTTTCAATCGGATGGCCTGCCGGTTTCAGCCCCCAAAATGCCGCAAACCGTGTATTACTGCACCCACGCCATCCCATCCGGACCCGCTCCCGGCCGGAATCGCTTCGTTACTTCCAGCGTCTTCAGATCCAGCACCGCAATCTCGTTCTCACCGGTCACAGCAATGTACGCCCGCGCCCCACCGGGCTCCAACAGAATCCCTTCCGGCGACTTCCCGATTGCCATCCGCTTGATCACTTTGTGTGTGGCTGCATCGACAACAAGCAGCTCATTTCCGGAAAGATCCGAGATCAGCGCCAGTTTCCCATCCAGCGTCAACTTGATCCGGTTGGAGCGCTTCGTCCCCACATCAAAAACCTCCGTCACCCGCTTTGTCGCCAGATCTACGATCGACACCCCACCATCCCGCGAGTGCGCCGTCCAAACCGAGCGTCCATCGGGACTCACATCCAACCCCTCTGGTCCCTTCCCCACAGGCACCACCGTCTGATTCCAGTTCGCGCCTTCTAACGTGAAAATGGACAAGCTATCCCCACCCATATTCGAAGTAATCATCTTTGTCCGGTCCTGGTTGAACATCACCATATGTGTCTGGTTCTGGCCCGTACCCACAATCGAATCCACGCGATTGGTTGCCGGGTCATAGCGGCCCACCACTTTGTTGGCTTCTGCAGTGAACCAGATCTTGCCGTCCGCCACAGCAATGCCGTGCGGCTTTGAGAGCGGAAGAAGTTCCACCCGTTGCGCCTCCGTCAGTTTTCCCAGATCGATAACAGAAAGTGAATGCCCTGGCGTCTTCGAGCCATAGTTCGTCACAAAAGCAAACTTGCCGTCCGCAGAGACCACAACCTCATGCGGACTCTCCCCAGTCTGGACAGGACGGCTCACCTTGCCGGTCTTCACGTCCACCACAACGAGCGTGGCATCTTCCTTATTGAGCACCACCAGGCTCTGGGCGCCAACAACTCCCACCAGCAGGGACAACAAACAGAGTATTCGCATGCAGTCATCATACGCCGCTTGCGCAATGCCACAGAGGCGCTAAGATCAGGGCGTGGGCTTGATCAAATTCGTACTTCTCACCCTTCTGGCCTTGGCCACCCTCTCCGCACAGACAGCGCCCCCCTGGGACAACTCAGGAAACAATCAACTGCAGGGAAGCTACTACTTTCGCCAAGTCATTTGGGTTATGACCTCGGAGAATGGCAGCGTCGGGCAAGCCATCGCTGTCTACGGCAACATCGTCTTTGATGGCAATGGCAAATACACGCTCAGCGGTGCACAGATCAATGACAGCGGAGACACCGCGGTACGAAACCTTAGCGGCTCTGGCACCTATTCCATTTCCGCGAGCGGCTTCGGTTTCATCAGTCCGCTCTTCACCAATGCGGGCACCATCTATGGACTCGTCTCACGCGGCATTTTCGTCGGAAGCAGTACGGAGTCCCAATACAACGATCTTTTCATCGCCGCAAAACTAGCCTCGCCCCTGCCGACCCTCTCCTCCTTCAAGGGCAACTACACGATGTTGTCCGTTGATACCCCCACAGGCAATGTTTACGATGTCCGCGATAGTGCCTTCCAGCTCAACCCGGACGGCAATGGCAACATCGGTAGCGTCAATGCCAGCGGTCTCATTGCAGCCAATGGCTCGCGTGTTGTCAACCAAAGCCTCACTGGCGTCCAATACCGTTTCAGCAACGGGGGCATCAACTTGAGCCTCGGCGGCTCCCTGTCCAACACCAACCTCATCGCCGGGACCAAGTATCTTTACCTGTCCGAGAATGGCGACTTCGTCTTCGGCGGCTCACCCACCGCCTGGGACATGATTGTGGGCGTCCGCACTGGAACCAACTCGCCGAACTTCAATGGTCTTTACTACCAGGCAGGACTCGACCAGGACAACACCCAGTTGCTCACCAATGGCTATGCCGACATCTACTCGTTCTATGGCTCACTCAAGGCAAGTTCTGGCGTCCTGCTCAACCACCAACGCCTGATTTCGGGCTACGATCTGGTGCCTTACGAATACACCGATTCCGGCACCTTCACCATCAAGCCGGATGGTACCTATGAGGACCCCGCCAATCGTTATTTCTTTAGCCCTGGCGCGGCTGTTCGCATCGGTCTTGGCATCGGTTCCTCGCTCGGCGTCAATGTTGCCGTGCAGGCTCCCAGCTTCACTCCGTCCGGGGTCTTCATCGATCCAACAGGCATTCTGAATGCAGCCAGTTCTGCGCTCTTCACTGCTGGCGTTGCCCCCGGTGAATTGCTTTCGATCTACGGTTCCGGCCTGGCATCTGTTCCCGTCGCCGACAGCAGCTTTCCCTTTGAACTCGGGGGCGTCAAGGTCTTGATCAACGACCGGCCTGCTCCCATCTATGCCGTCAGCCCCACGCAGATCTCCGCAGTTGTTCCCTTTGGCACCAGTGAGAACATTGCGGCGATTCAAGTCGTCAATCAAGGAGTTGCTTCGAACAAAGTCACTTCCTACGTCAACCGCACTGCGCCGGGAGTCTTCACCCAGCCCCCAGGCGGCATCGGCACCGCAGCAGCGCTCCATCCGGACTACTCGCTGATCACCACTGATAAGCCTGCGCTCATCGGCGAAGCGATTGCGATCTATGTCACAGGTCTCGGGACGATGAGTCCGGCCGTTGGCGATGGGCAACCTGGTCCGGTCAACCCGCTCAGCGTAGCGACGAATCCGATCTCCGTTAGGATCGGCGGCCTCCCGGCCACCATCACCTTCGTTGGCTTGGCGCCGCAACTGGTCGGCTTAAACCAGATCAATGTCATCATCCCCGCCGGTGTGACGGCCGGCAACGCCCGGCTTGAGATCAGCGGCCCGGACTTTATCGGTGCCGGTGCAGTGCTGCCGGTTGGCGCGGCGCAGCCATAGACACCAATCCACCAGCAGCAATGCGGCCTCACGGACATTCGTGGGGCCTTTCTATTTCCTGGTCAGGATCCGGTCAGATTCGCCACAGTAAAACGGATTCGATCCCCGCTCACATCCCGCATTTCCCACAGATCAGGGCTCGCCACTTGCCGGCAGGCATCGCGTTCGAGCGCCACATCGATCTCCACGCCAATCACACCCTCGATGTTTGTCCCGTTTCCGGCACATACGAATGGACGACTCCAGCCACCACGGTACTGACTTCACCCCATGGACATGAGGATGTCCCGCGTGGATTCTGCTATCGAGAATCGCGATCAGCGGCCTAATCCAGCTCCAGCACCGTATCTGCAATCTCGCGCAACTTCGTCCGGTGCGTGATCAAAATGAGCGTCGCATTGGGCAGATGGCGGCGAAGCCCGTCGGTCACCAGCCGCTCACTCGCCTCGTCTAGCGCAGCGGTCGGCTCATCAAGCACCAGCACCCGCGGCTTGCGCAGCAGTGCCCGCGCGATTGCCAAGCGTTGCCGTTGTCCGGCACTAATTGCAAGACCCCGTTCGCCCACAGTGGCATGCAGATCCCGAAAGATCTCTCCAAGGCCCACGCTATCGAGTGCCGCACGCAGCTCTGCATCGCTCGCTTTCTCATCGCCATAACGGAGGTTTTCCCCAATGCTCGCCGGGAAGAGCCAGGGCGATTGTTCCACAACGCAAACGGCACGGCGCAGCTCTTTGATGTCGATCGTCTTCAAGTCCTGTCCATCGAGCAGAACCGATCCCTCCATCGGATCGTAGAAGCGCAGCAGCAGATCGGCCAGCGTGCTCTTCCCTCGGCCGCTCGGGCCCAGCACCAGACCAATCTGACCTGCGCCCACATGCCAATTCACATGCTCCAGCACCGCACGTGCGTCCTTGTACCGGAAGCCCACATCGCGCAACTCAATCTCCCCACGCACCCCTCCCAGCAATCGGCCATTCACCGGAGGAAGCACCTCGGGCGCAATCGAGAACAATGCCTCAACTCGCTCAAGCGATACCTGCGCTGTCACCAGATTCGTGTACATGCCCATCAGGCTCTGCACCGGAGTGAGCAAGCGCATGTGATACGCCAGAAAGGCCAGCAGCGTGCCCACCGTCATGGTGCCTGCAATCACTTCCGAGCCGCCCACCCAGAACACCGCAGCCGTCGCGAGCGCAAGCAACATGGACGGCAAACCAGCGCCACTATAAGAGATAAGCTGCATCTTCAGCAGTGCTGCGACATAACCCTGATTTTGATTAGAAAACTGTGCACCCTCGCGCCCCGTCGCATCGAACGCCGTCACCACCCGATGGCCCAGCAGCGTGTTCAACAAGAAGCTCCCCATCTCCGCCGACTTCTCGCGCACCTCTCGCACTCGCTCCACCAGCAGCCCACGGAACCACCAGGCAACGCCCACAGCCAGCGGAAGCACCGCAACGCCCACCAGAAAAAGCCGCGGGTTCATCCCCCAGAGAATCACAATGCTGCCAATCAAAAAGCCAATGTTGCCCAACACGCTCAGCAAGGCTTCCGCCACCACGCGCTGCACTTCGCTGATGTCATTATTGAGCCGCGAGAGGATGTCGCCGGTCTTCCACTCCGAGTAGAAACGAGGCGACAACCGGTGCAGATGCCGCAGCAGATCGGCGCGCATCGCAAATAATACCTGGGTCGAGATCTGCGTATACCAGTAACCCACGCCCACATTAATCGCAAAGGCCAGAACACTGGTGAACACCATCACTCCGGACACCTGGATCAGCGCCTGGAAATCCTTCTTCAACAGTGCTTCATCAATGAGCAGTTTCGTCAGATAGGGCTGCACCAGGCTGAGTCCGGTGGACAGAAGACTGATCGTCATGACAAAGCTCAACCCGAGGATGTGTGGTTTGAGATAGGGGAGGCAGAAGGAGAACTTTTTCAGACCCTTCACGCGCCAACCTTGCAATAAAACATATAGCCAGCATCACAATGCACCAGTTCAGCGCGCAAGGCTCGCGCTTGTTCCATCACAATAAATTTTTCTTGCTGCAGCCTCACCCGGCTCACGATATCATGAGCCATTTTGCCGCTGAGCCAGTGCTGGAGCGATTGGTCCTGCTGGCACACAAGCTCCCGCATTGTCGATCAGATATAACATAAAGGCCAAACCCGTATGCAATTCACTCGTAGAAACTTTCTCCAGTCCGCTGTCCTTGCTCTCCCACTTGTAGAAAGGGCGAACGCGGAGTTAAAGCGAATGAAGATCACCCGCATCCGCTACTACGAGTCGCCGATCACGCGTCCGATGGTCAACCAGAGCTTCCATGTCGTCACCATTGAGACAGACGCCGGCATCACAGGCATCGGAGAAGGAGGCTCGCCCGATCTGGTGAAGCAACTGGCTGCACAGTTGATTGGACAGGACCCAACCAAGATCGATCATCTCTGGCAGTTGATGTTCCGCGGCTTGTTCTATCCCGCGGGACGCGAGAAGACGCATTCGATCGGCGCGCTCGACCTGGCGCTCTGGGATCTCCGCGGCAAGGCGCTCGGCGTGCCTGTACATCAGCTCCTCGGCGGGCTCTCCCGCGACTACATCGAATGCTATTGCACCGGTTTTCCGAATCCGAAAAAGCTCTCCACGGCCGAGACCGCGCGCGCTTGCATCGAAGCTGGTTTCCGGGCCTTCCGCACCTCAGTGAGCGACCCGGGCAGCCGTCCTTTCCAGAACCGCGAGATGGTGCTGGCAACCCACCAGCATTGCAAGGAAGTGCGCGAGGGCGTTGGCAAGGCAGGTGACTGGGCCATCGATTTCCACACCCGCCTCGACTTCCCCGATGCCGTGAAGCTGGCCAACCTGATTGAGCCACTGGAGCCTTATTTTGTCGAAGATCTGATTCGCAGCGAGAACAACAATGTGTACCGGCAACTGCGGCCAATGGTGAAGGTGCCCATCGCAGTGGGCGAGCAGCACAGCCATCGTTGGGACATCAATGAACTGATCGAAGGCCGGCTGATTGACTACAACCGCGTGTCTATCCCCAACTGCGGCGGCATCACCGAATATACGAAGCTGGCGGCGATCTGTGAGACGCACTATGTCGGACAGACGCCGCACTTCACAGGCCCCATCGGCGAGGCCGCGCTGGTCCATTGCAACAGCACCTTCTCCGGTCCGGTGCTGATGGAGATGACCGGCGCCTCGATCGATTCGCCGCATCGCAGCTATCTGCCGGAGTGCTACGACTACAAGGCGGGCAAACTCTATGCGAATAGCCGCGTGGGACTGGGCGTGAGCTTTGATGCCACAAAGATTCCGATGTTCTGGGAAGTGACCAAACACGACCAGCCCATCCCGCTGTACCGCAGACCGGATGGCAGCCTGACAAACTGGTAAGCATGAAACGCCGCGCCTTTGTCTCCACAATGCCAGCCGCACTCGCGGCGCAAAGCACTGCATCGCCGGGCCCGTTGAAGCCGAAAGCTTTGCCGCCTGGAGCGACTGTCGGGCTGATTACCCCCAGCACATATGTCGCAGACCCGAATCAATTGCTCACCATGCAGTTGACGGCGCAGATGTTTGGTTGGAAGACAAAGATTGGCAAGCAGGTGGGGCATCGCGAGTCACGCGTGGGTGAGGACATTCCAGCTCGTATTGCCGACCTGCACGCGATGTTTGCAGACCCCGAAGTGGATGGCATCCTCTGCATTCGCGGTGGCTACGGCACCCCGCAGTTGCTGGATGGATTGGACTACGATCTGATCCGCCGCAACCCGAAGATCCTGCTCGGCTACAGCGACATCACCGGGCTGCATCTGGCCATCCATCAGAAGACCGGGCTGGTGACCTTTCATGGCCCCACAGGGCTATCGCCCTTCACTGAGTTTTCGCAGCACTGGTTCAAGCGAGCCACCGATCCTAAGCCTATGGGCTTGTTGACCAATCCGGTGGAGCGCAACGCGTTCCGGCCTGCGCATCCCTTGCGAACCATTCGTGGCGGCAAGGCGCAAGGCCGGCTCATCGGTGGCAATCTCACTTTGGTCAGTTGTCTGATGGGCACGCCTTATGAGCCTGATGTACGCGGCAAGATCTTCTTCCTCGAAGATGTCGGCGAGGAGCCTTACCGGATCGATCGCATGCTGCAACAGCTTGCCCTCGCTGGCAAGTTCGAGCAATGCGCGGGGGTGGTGATCGGAGAATGCGTGGACTGCGGCCCAAAGCAATTTGAGCCGAGCAGCACCTTCAACTACACGCTGGGAGAGGTGCTCGATCGAGTCTTCACAAAGGTGAAGGTGCCGGTGTTTCATGGTTTGCTCTTCGGACACACCGCAGACCAGATCACGCTGCCCTTGGGCGTGATGGCCTCGATCGATGCCGACCGCAAGGAGTTGAAGATCGAGGAGGCCGCCGTTGCCTGAAGAGCAGCACATTCCCTATGAGGCGCTGGGCCGCTATCTGTCCGGCAAGATCGACAGCGACGAGAAGGCAAGCGTCGAACGGCATCTGAAGGATTGCCCCTACTGCCGGCAGGACATCGCCGATGCGTCGAGCTGGAAAGAAACGCTCCCCGCAGAGAAAGCCTGGTGGAAGTTCTGGTAGCTCGTTTCATAATGAGTTCATGCAAAGACGGGCCTTGCTTGCCAGCCTTCCTTATCTCGTAACAGCTGCCCGTGGGCAGCAGAAGCTTCCGGTCATGGGAAGCGGTGCGCACACCTATGAAGTCCACCACGATTGGGCGCAGTTGCCGCCACAGATTCGTTTTGGCAACACGCACGGCATTGTCGTCACCGAAGACCGCCGCGTCATTGTCGCCCATACGGTTCACAAAGACAGCGAGAGTCCTGATGCAATCTGCATCTTCGATGACAAGGGCAAGTTCATCAAGAGCTGGGGGGCAGATCTGCGGGGTGGCGCGCACGGGCTGGTCCTGCGCAAAGAAGGCTCCACCGAGTTCCTCTACCACTGCGATAACGTCAAGGGCTTTGTCCGCAAGACGACCCTCGACGGCGAAGTGGTCTGGGTGATGCATGCTCCCATTGCCAGCGGAGTCTATGCAAAGGCTAGCGAGTACAAGCCTTCCATTTTGGCCATCGCGCCCAATGGCCATCTCTATGTCGCCGATGGTTACGGCAAGTTCTATATCCATCACTACGACGAGAAGCTACGCTGGGTCTCCACCTTCGGCGGCTCACGCGAGTTGATGGACAAGGATAAGAATGTCGAGACGGCAGCGGGAACGACAATCTGGCCCCACGCCATCGCGATTGATCCACGCGGCTCCAAACCGCTGCTGGTAGTGGGCGAACGAGGCGCCAACAGCCGGGTGCAGTACTTCGATCTCGACGGCAAGCCGCTCCACAGCCTGAAGGACGGAGTGCGCTGGCCGAGTACTTTCGAGTTTCAGAATGGGCTGATGCTAATGCCCGACCTGAAGGCAGTCGTCACCTTGTTCGATCGCAACAACAAGCCGCTCGTACAACTGGGCGATGGAAGACAAACCGATGGCAAAACCTATGAAGGCATCCGCACCCTGGGCCGCGAGTCCTTCACAGCCGGACAATTCATTGCTCCGCATGGCGCCAGCTTCGACTCCGACGGCAATATCTATGTCGCCGAATGGGTAGAAGTCGGCCGCGTTACGAAGCTTCGTAAGATCCTCTAATCCCCAGCTCGTCCGCCTTTGCCTTCATCGCGTCAATGCAGAACTGGATGTGAGTCTCAAGATCCACGCCCAGTTCTGCAGCGCCCTTGGTGATGTCATCGCGATTCACCGCGCGGGCAAAGCCCTTGTCCTTCATCTTCTTCAGTACCCCTTTGGGTTCCACCTCAAAGATACTTTTGCTCGGCTTCACATAGGAGGCGGCGGTGAGAAAGCCGGACAATTCGTCACAAGCAAAGAGAGCTTTCTCCAGCAAGGAATCTCTTGGGATGCCCGTAAAATCAGCATGCGAGAGAATTGCCCGGCGGATCTCCTCGCTCACACCGCGTGCTTCAAGGATGGCTTCGCCCTTGGTTGGGTGGTCTGGCAGATTCGGATGGATCTCCCAATCGAAGTCATGCAGCATTCCAACTACCGCCCACTTCTCTTCGTCCTCACCGTACTTCCGCGCATAGGCCTCCATGCAGGCCGCCACCCCAAGCATGTGACGGCGCAAGCCGTCGCTCTGTACGTGTTCGGTGACAATCGCCCAAGCTTCTTCTCGAGTCATAACGATGACAGTTTATCGAGCCAGCTCTGAGGAACACTGACATTGCCCTCGATGCCTCGCCCCAGATGAATCTGCGGCTTGACACTGCCGTGATAATCGGAGCCTCCTGTCGGAGACAGATTGTACCGTTCAACCAGTGCCAGGTAGCGTGCACGAGCAAGCTCGTCGTGATCTGAGTGCATCACTTCCAGCCCCAGCAGGCCAGCATCCGCTTGCTCCCGAATGAACTCTTCTTCCACCTGCGGGTCGCTCATCCCCAGCCGGATCGGATGCGCGAGCACAGGCACACCACCATGCTCCCGGACTTTGCGAATGGCATCGGGAGTCTTCGGATCGTCCATCAGAATGAAACCGGGTGCATCTTCGCCAATGTAGCGGTCAAAGGCTTCGGGCACGGTCTTCACGTAGCCCTTTGCGATTAACAACTTCGCGAAATGAACGCGGCCAGTAACAGTGCGGCCGAGGGCTTCCGCCTCTTCGAGCTCAATCGGAATCCCGAGTTCGCGGAGCCGTGCCGCCAGACGGCGATTGCGTTCACGGCGGTACTCCAGCATCGCCGCGAGCCAGTCTTCAAAAGCTTGCGGCGCTGCGCCATGGAACCAGTAAGACAACAGATGCACGCTGCGGCCACGCGCCTTAGTACTCACTTCCACACCGCGCACCAGCCTGATGCCGTGTGCATCGGCAAGCGGCTGAGCCGTCGCATGGGCACTAAAAGTGTCATGATCTGTGATTGCGATCGCCGTGAGCCCAGCGCGCGCGGCGTTCTCGATCAAACCGGCAGGCGAGTCGGTTCCATCGCTCTCGTAGGTGTGGGTGTGAAGATCAATCAACCTAACAGCATACCGGCTACTAGGGACTTTGGTGGTGGGAGAGTAACGGCGTCATGGGGTCAAACTCAAAAAGCTCTCCAGCGATTTTCACGGTCAGTCTGCCGAGCCCCATGGCTTTGCTCTCGACGTTGAAGAAGATCGCCCCATCTGTCGCCTCACCGGCCACCACTTTGTTGCGCACCAGCGCAATCGCGCTTGCGGCGGCTGCGGCCTTCAACTTGTTGCCGCCAATTTCTCCAATCGCCGTCTGCCGGCGCTGTTCGTAACCGTTTGTGCTTTGCATGCGCTGTAAGCCATAGAGGCCGAGTTCGTAGGCGCCCACCAGCTTGATCACATCATCGCGATTTGCTTTCTCCAGCATCCGGCGCACAATCTGCCGCGCAGGTTGCGCCCGCAGAGTCGAGCCGTCTTCACGCCGGAAGAAGAAGTCCTCGGGGTCCACAGTGCAGATGTACTTCGAACCGTTGTTCACGGCCACCTGGAATACGGTATAGCCGCGGATCTGCGACGGGATGCTCGCAAACATGACGGTAAGCCCGGATTTTGTCAGGGTTTGATACTTCAGTCCGTTCGACTCAAACTCGATCACCTGCGCCTGGAGGCGGGTGAAGGCGAGGAGGCAGACCATCGCACACTGAAGCAACAATTTCACACCCTCATGATATTCTGTAGACTCTCATAAACAACACTTATGGACGTATCCAATATTACTTCGAGCCGGCTGGAAGCCCTCAAACGGGCCGGAATTTCAAATCCGGGGCCTGTATTTTGGAATCTTTCGACACCCGCGCTGATTGAGGCGGCCATCTCGCGAGAGGAGGGGCAGCTTTCGGCAAACGGCGCTTTTGTCGTACGGACAGGCCAGTTTACGGGCAGGTCGCCGAAGGATAAGTTCATTGTGCGCGATGCGATCACAGAGAACACCGTGAACTGGGGCCCGGTGAATCAGGCCCTTGATTCCGAGCAGTTTGCGAGGATTTTTGAGAAGCTGACCAAGCATCTGGAAGGCCGTGAGCTCTTTGTCAAAGACGGGTTTGGCGGCGCCGACCCGGCCACCCGTCTGCCCATCCGCTTCATCACCGAGAAAGCTTGGCACTGTCTATTCGGCACGCAACTCTTCTTGCGGCCCACCGCGAATGAAGAGCTGCACCATCAGCCAGAATTTACGCTGTACTTTGCTCCAAGTTTTGAGACCGACCCAACTGTTGATGGCACCAGGAGCAGCACCTGTATCGCGATCGATTTTACAAAGCGCATCGTGCTGATCTGCGGCACCTACTATGCAGGAGAACTCAAAAAGAGCGTCTTCACGATTCTCAACTTTCTCCTCACAGACCGAAACATTCTCCCCATGCACTGTTCGGCCAATGCAGCCAAGGGCGGCGCGGTAGCCCTGTTCTTCGGCTTGAGTGGCACGGGCAAGACCACGCTCTCGGCAGACCCGGTGCGCGACTTGATCGGCGATGACGAGCACGGCTGGAGCAACAATGGCGTGTTCAATTTCGAGGGGGGCTGCTATGCAAAGTGCATCCGCCTCACGCGCAAGAACGAACCGGAAATCTGGGATGCGATCAAATTCGGCACCGTGCTTGAGAACGTCGTCATGGACCCGGAGACACGCACACTCGACTACAACAGCGAAGAGTACACCGAGAACACACGAGCCGCTTATCCCATCGAATACATCACGAATGCGCGCATCCCTGGCGTGGCCGGACATCCTACACATGTGCTGTTCCTCACAGCCGATGCGTTTGGCGTGTTGCCGCCGATCAGCCGATTGACACCGGAACAGGCAATGTTCCACTTCCTGAGCGGGTATACGGCAAAGCTTGCCGGTACGGAACGTGGCTTGGGCAAGGAGCCCGCCGCCACCTTTAGTGCCTGCTTCGGCGAGCCCTTCCTGCCCCGGCACCCGAAGGTCTACGCCACCATGCTCGGCGACAAGTTACGGAGGCACGGCGTCAAGACTTATCTCGTCAACACGGGCTGGGTGGGTGGAGCCTATGGCGTGGGCCATCGCATGGAGCTGCAGTACACCCGCGCGATGGTGGAGGCCGCGATTGCCGGCGAACTCGATACTGTAGAGACACGTCCGCACCCGGTATTCGGTGTCCATGTGCCGGTCACTTGTCCTGGCGTGCCCGCGAGCAGTCTCGATCCGAAGGCCCAGTGGAGAGATGGCGACGCCTACGACAAGGCGGCAACGAATCTCAAAAAACTGTTTGACGAGAACTTCAAGAAATTCGAATAGAGCGGCGAAACTCACGGATGAGCCGTCTCTCGCGGATGGCTTGCGCCTTGATCTTCGGCTTGCCCTTTTTACTCCTCGCAAGATGTTACGAGTCCGCTCCCCTTAGAGCTGCCCGTGTTGCGGAACCCCCTTGGCCATCAGGCCGTCTTTGCCGCGAAATCAGGATTCATCGTGTTCCGGGTTCCGCTTATGAATCTGCTACATGGCGGGATGGCGGCGCTGATGCTCGCACGTGCTGCGGACTTTAAAAACGAAGAGCGACGTGCCGCCTTCGCAGGCGTCTTCAAGACCTTAGTCTTCGCCATTGGATTGAAAATGGACTTTGAAGCGGTAGGAATCTGCCTGCTGGCAGAGCCAGCCCTGAATGCAGTTTATGGAGGTTGGTGTGCCGCGGCCACATTGCTGTCGATCACACTGGGGCTCGGCCTTGCCTTGCTGCGAAGCCGCCAGGCACCCCTCCCCTGGCCCGAACTTCACCTTCGCACTGGCGACAAGATTGCCCTCGCCGCGTTGTTCGGCGTCTATCTTCTCGTCGTGATCTGGACCTGGATTCTTATTTCGTTCCTTTGAGCGTGGGCCGGAGCTTTTGCAGTTCCTTTTGGAAGAGTGGATTCTCCGGAAATTCACGGCTCAGCTCGGAGAGCAAGATTTCCGCACTTTGTGGCCGTTTCTCGCGAAGATGGACAATCACCAACAGGATTTTCGCAAAGGGGCCGAGATACTTTCCTTTTTTGACAACCAACTTGAGGCGATCCACAGCAACCGCCTTGCTCCCCTGCACCTCATCAAAATGGAGAAACCAACGCACAAAGAAGGGAACACTCCCGAGTAAATACTCCGTGACGCCGGTCGTCAGATAAGCATCAGCATAGTCTGGATCCAGTTTCAGCAAACGGACGGCGTAGGCTTGCGATTCCCTCGCATCGCTCAGGCTCCCGAGTTGCCTCTTCTCAATGAGTGCCGTGTAGTCACTGGTGAGCCCGGCATCGAGACAGAGCGCGAAGAGTGCGTTCCGGTGGTTCGGATCGCTGTTGAGTAAGCTTTGTGCTTTTTGGCGGGAAAGGTCGAGCGACTCCCGAAAGCGGAGCTTCAATGCCAGATCGGGAGCAGGCTTCTTCTTATCGAGAAATTTTTTATCGCTTGCAAAGAACTCTCCTTCGAGGATCGCCAGACGATCGAGCTCCCGAAACAGATAGGCCGCAGAACGGAATGTGTAGCCGAGGGGATCCTCGGGCTTTTCTGCGATGTAGCGATCCATTTCACGATCAGCCGCATTGAAATCGAAGTTGTACATGCGATTCAAGGCGAACTCGATCGTTGCTGCTTGGGCGAGGAGAGGAAGCAGCAACAGAATGGAGAGCTTAGGCAAAAAGGCGATCAAAGGTTTCGCGAGTCTGGTCCTGGATACTGCGGAGATCTGCTTCAAAACTTTCCCGGCGCAGCCGGTCAGGCACCCAGCGCTCGAGCATGGCATGCAGCGCATCGAGAGTGGCACGGGAGTGAGGAAGATTCCCGGCTGGTTGTCCGGTGTAGAGGCGCAATCCGTGATCAATGGCGCGAAAGAGCGTCGCCGCATCCATGAGGAAGCGGGCATCGTCACGTTCCAGATGACCCATCTTTTCGAGTACATCGATCCGCTCGGGAGTGTTGAGCACTTTAAAAAAGATTCCCGCGCCGCGCAAGCGTAGATACATCAAGATGAAATCGATGTCGTAATAGCCACCATGGCCCGCCTTGAGCGCGTTGCTCTTTCCCTGCTCTTTCTCAAGACGTACACGCATATCACTCAGTTGCCTGCGAGACCGATGCGATTGTCCATAGCGGCGCCAATCCACTTGCTGGAGTTCACTTAAGAAGGCAGTGGCCCGCTCCACGTTACCGGCAACGGCGCGAGCTTTCATGTAAGCAATGCCTTCCCAGGCCTCGGCATGCTGGGTGAAGTAATCGATGTAGGTCTCTTCAAACTGCACCAGGTCGCCTTCCCGTCCGTAGGGACGGAGCCGCGCGTCCACGGTAAAGATCACGCCATCGCCAGTGTAGGCCGTCAACAGCTCGATCATGCGGGCGGCCACACGGGTCCAGAACTCAAGATCCTCAGCCGCATCATTCGGAAGAATGAAAACCAGATCGGCATCACTTGCCAGATCGAATTCCCGCATGCCCAGCCGGCCCAAGGCAACCACCATCATGTCGCGGTCAATCTGCGTGCGCCCTTTTGAAACATCATTCAGCGCCAGCCGATACGCTTGGGCAATGACGGCATCCGCCAGATCACTGGTGGCCGAGAGCGTTTCAAAAACAGGGCGGCGCAGACAGAGGCTTTCGCACTGGATGCGGAAATTGCGGCGGCGGAAAGCCCGGCGCATGCCCCCTTCTGCCTCCCATTGCACCGGATGATTCGCACTGACGCGCATGCGGCGCACCTCTTCCACCCAGAGCGGCTGGCGCACCAGTTCTTCCGTGAGATAGGGGCT
Source organism: Bryobacter aggregatus MPL3 (assembly GCF_000702445.1). Taxonomy (NCBI): domain Bacteria; kingdom Pseudomonadati; phylum Acidobacteriota; class Terriglobia; order Bryobacterales; family Bryobacteraceae; genus Bryobacter; species Bryobacter aggregatus. The sequence continues at coordinate 1,921,788 of NZ_JNIF01000003.1, read as the reverse complement.
CAGCGCCGCAATATCCAGAAGATCACGGGTGAGCGCAGCGTCGTGCTTGGCGGCGTCGAGCAACCGATCGAGCTTGGAACCCGCATTCAGCGGTGATCGATCCGGCTGACTCGGCGCCCATGCCGCCGCACGCCCGTAAATAAACTTGGCGTAGATCGATTCCACAGCAGCAAGATGCCGCTTGAGGCGCGCCACCAGACGCGGCCCCGTGTTCTCATGGCCAAGATCAATCGGAGGCATACGCCGGGCGAGGTGATCGATCTCTTCCGGATTCTCGGGCATGCTATGCGTCTGCCGGTCTTCCATCACCTGCAGGCGATGTTCGAGATGACGAAGGAATTCATAAGCTTCGCTGAGCTCGAGAAACTCGGCGTTCGAGATCAGCGATTTGTCGTTGAGCCGGGCGAGCGCGAGCATTGTGCCACCGTGGCGCAACCAGGGCTCACGTCCTCCATGCAGACGCTGGAGGCACTGCACCAGAAACTCAATATCGCGAATGCCACCGCCCGTGAGCTTGATGTCGAGTGCATCACCGCTCAACTTGCGGGTGGAAAGTTTTTCGTCCAGCCGGACCCGGCTTGCGCTGACCGCTTCAATCGCCGAAAAATCGGTGGTGGTGCGATAGGTGAGAGGTTCGACGAATTCGATGAGCGCCAGTCCGGGGGCAGGGTCGCCAGCAGAAACCCGGGCCTTGATCATCATCTGAAGTTCCCAGTCGCGCGCGCGGACTCGGTAATACTCGCGCGCCGCCTCCAGAGAAACAGCAATCTCGCCGAGGCTACCTTCGGGACGAAGACGCAAGTCGACGCGATAACAAATGCCTTCGGCGGTATAAGCACCAAGAAACTGCGTTTGCCGTTGCGCAACTTTCTCAAAAAACTCTTTGTTACTGAGAACCATCGGACCGCTGGTTTCGCCAACACCGTCGTAGACATACATCAAGTCAATGTCGGAGCTGTAATTCAGTTCCTGCCCACCCAGTTTGCCGAGAGCGAGGATGGAGCAGCCGCAGCGCGTGCCGTCCTCCAGCCGGGGGGTGCCATAAACCGCCTCGGCCTCATGACGAATCTGTTGGTAGGACCAGTCCAGAATCGCGTCGGCAAGAGCGGAGATCTCAGAAACAGTCTGGGAAAGCGAGGCATGCCCCAGAATGTCGCGCAGGAGAATGCGCAGGATACAACGGCGGCGGAAGGCCGCAAGGGCGAGATTTTGAAAAGGAATTTCGGCCAGAAGTTCGCGGAAGCGATCGACGGCAAAATCACGTTCCAGTTGCAGTCCCTCAAGCCATTCGGGATGTTGCCGCAATTCCTCAGCCAGCACGCGGCTATGATTCTTGAGAATCCCTTCGAGAGAGTTGAGGATGAGATCAGACAACTTGGTCTACCAAGCTGATCCTATCACCCGGAAAGAGCAGCCCACCTTTCTGAACGCGGGCATACCAGCCACCGCGCCCCTTCTGCGTCAGCAGTTTCTGGATTTTTTCAAGACCAGGCTGGTTATATAGATCAAGGGTGCGGCAGGGTTTGCGCAATTTCGTCAGCTCGATCAGACCTTGCGCTCCCAAACGAAAGCGTTGGCCCAGCGCAAGTTGCTGATAATCCAGTCCGGTCGTGGTGAGATTTTCGCCCAGCGCGCCCGGAAACAGCGTGTAGCCGAGGGCATTGAGTTCGTCGAGAACTTCCTGCCCAATCAGCAGCAGAGCCTGATTGGGACCACCGTGGACTTGGGGGTGAGCCCAGTCATCTCCCTCTAAACCGAGTGGCGTGAGTTGAGCCTGCGGCAGAGGACGCTTGGGAAGTCCACCCCGTGAAATATTCAGCTGACTTATATTACCGTCCATATGCTATCTCTCCATTATCCGAATCGATAGCCTCAATAAAAATAACCATGGGTACTCAAGCCTCTCCGATCTTGGATTCAAAGGAGTCCAAGGATTATAATCGGGCAACGGCCTTCGTGCCGGATTTGGTCTTTGTTGGGTACGATCCCGTCCCGCCCGTCTCCGTTGACAGCCCTGGAACGATTCGCTACTGCTCCGCTCAATAGCCCGTACCCTATCTACTCAATCGAGGGAATGAATGTCTAACGATTTGCGCAATTTTTTAACGCTTTCCTATGGAGAGCTGGAAGAACTGAACCTGGCAGCCAAGGAGCAGCGCAAGAATCGCGTTCCCGCTCACGTGATCCAGGAAGAACGCCTGAAGTATCTCACTGACGCAAAAGGGATCAAGGCGATCACCGTCATGTTCAGCGACCTCGAAGGCCGCCTGCATATGCTCGACTATGACAAGAAGTTTTTGATCAATAGTTTCGACAATCTGACTTTTGATGGTTCTTCGATTCGTGGCTTTACCGCGCAGCGCGAGAGCGATCTTCGCCTGGCAATCGACTGGAGTGCGTTCTATTGGGGTCCGGCAGATGTCTTCGGATCGGGCAAGGCACTGGTCTTCGGTGAAGTCGTCGACAAGGACGGCTCGGCCTACCGTGGCGACCTGCGTGCCGTGCTGAAAGAATTCTCGAACGAGCAGTTCTCGAAGAACGGCTACACCCTGAACGCTGCGAACGAAATCGAAGGATTCCTGTTCAAGGGCACCGATGCAGAACGTCATTATCATGAGCTCGGTAAGTTTGAGTATGTGAACACCGGCGGCTACTATCACTCTCTGCCTGGCGACCTGCTCCGCACCTTCATCGACACCACGGCCGAAGTGCAGCGCTCGATGGGCTTTGAAAACGAAAAGGACCATCCGGAAGTGGCTCCTTCGCAGTTTGAAATCAACTACTCCTACGGCGAAGTGGTCGCGGCGGCGGACCAGATTCAGCTCTACAAGCTGATCTGCCGTCAAGTGGCCACCCGCATGGGCCTCACCGCCAGCTTCCTGCCCAAGCCGGTTGTCGGCGTCAACGGCAGCGGCATGCATACCAACGTTTCGATCACCAAGGGTGGCAAGAACGTGTTCTGGGATCCGAAGGGCGAAGAGAAGATCAGCAAGTTTGCCTGGCAGTTCATCGATCGCATCCTCACTCATGGCAACGACATCTGCCTGATGCTGAATGCGAGCGTGAACGCCTACCGCCGTCTCGATCCACACTTCGAAGCGCCGAACCAGATCAAGGCCTCGGCCACGGATCGTGGTTCGATGGTTCGCATTCCGATCGGCAACGAGAAGAGTTCGCGTGTGGAGGTTCGCTCGGTGGGACCGGACGCCAACCCCTACATGGTGCTGTATTCGGTCTTCAAGACTGGCCTCGACGGCGAGATCTCGAAGATCAAGAATCTGCGCCAGGCAGAGCGCTACCTTCCGGACAACGTCTACACGGCAATGGAAAACTTCCGGGCCTCCGATTGGTCCACCAAGCTGCTGGGAGACGACGTCAAGGGCCGCTATGCGGATCTGAAGCAAGCTTCCGCCGATCGCTGCCCCCGTCTTCTCGGCACCTTCGTCAAGGCGCCAGAAGTGCAGTATCACCACGAGGTTTACAACCAGTTCCTCTGGAACCAGTTCTAAGAGAGCTCCACAACAAGACAAAGGCCCCGGTCGCAAGACTGGGGCCTTTTTTGATGGCAGTCAGGCGACAGAAGTGATCTACCCCAAGGCCGTGGAGGCAAGCTTCGACCGGGCACAACCCATTTCGCCACGATTACCGGAAGAAGGAATGACCGTCTTTCGCGAAAAAGAGGTCCCCAGCCTTGCGGCCGGGGACCTCTTCATTTGTTTTGTGCGGAGTCGGCTAGATAGCGCTCTCGCCCCGGTCTCCGTTACGGATCCGGATTGCATCTGCGACATCGTAGACAAAGATCTTGCCATCGCCGATCTTGCCCGTACGGGCGGCCTTCATGAGCGTGTCGAGCACCTCTTCCAGCCGTGCGCTGGGAATCACGATCTCGATCTTGATCTTGGCCAGCAGGTCGACCTTATACTCTTGCCCACGATAGACCTCGGTGTGGCCTTTCTGCCGTCCGTGACCACGAACTTCAGTGACGGTCATGCCATCGACCCCAATGCCCTTGAGGGCTTCCTTCACTTCTTCCAGCTTGAACGGTTGGATGACTGCTTCGAGTTTTTTCATTGTGTGATTGCCTCTCTATCCTCAGCCTTCCAGCGAGTAGCCTTCTTCGCCATGTTGTGACAGGTCCAGACCTTCGATTTCATCCTGCTGGCTCACTCGGACGCCGCCACAGACCAGATCGCAGATCTTTAGAATCAACAGTGTGCCAACAATCGCGATCCCCCATGCGATCGCAACGCCAATGCCCTGGCTCAGAACCTGACCACCGTTGCCTTCGAGCATACCCGCTTTTCCTGCCGGAATGCCGGAGTTGACGGCCGTGCTGGCAAAGACACCCGTGAGCAGCGCACCCAGAGTGCCGCCTGCGCCGTGGACACCAAATGCGTCGAGCGAATCGTCATAGCCGAGCATGGCCTTCACCTTCACCACCATGTAGTAGCAGAAGATGCCGCCAACAAAACCCATGATCAGGGCCGCACTCGGAGAAACGAAGCCAGCCGCTGGAGTAATCACAACCAATCCGGCCACCGCGCCCGAGATTGCGCCCAGCACCGTCGCCTTCGAGTGGAGCCATTCCATCAGGGTCCAGCCCAGCGCGGCAGTAGCAGCGGCAAAGTGCGTGGTGACAAAGGCGCTTGAGGCGAGAGAACCGGCGCTCAGAGCGCTTCCGGCGTTAAAGCCAAACCAGCCCATCCACAGCATGCAAGCCCCGATAAAACTCAGCACCAGCGAATGTGGCTTCATCGGCTCCGTGCCATAACCATGCCGCTTGCCCATGTAGATGGCACAGACCAGCGCGGAAACACCCGAGGTGATGTGCACCACCGTGCCGCCAGCGAAATCGAAACAAGGCACAGCGTTTGGACTGCCACTAAACGCATTCAGGAAGCCGCCCTTGCCCCAAACCATGTGCGCCATCGGGTAATACACCAGGAACGACCACAAAATCATGAACAACACCATCGCATTGAACTTCATGCGCTCTGCAAAGGCGCCAGTAATGAGTGCCGGAGTAATAATCGCGAACATCAACTGGAACATCATCCAGGTTTGCTGCGGAATGGTCGCAGCGTAGTCGGTATTGGGATCTGCCCCAACGCCGTTCAACATGAAATAGCGAAGATCGCCAATAAAAGGTTGGCCTTCTCCAAAGCACAAGCTGTAGCCGACAACGGCCCACAGGACGGTTGCCAGGGCCATGAGCGTAAAGCTCTGCATCATGGTTGCGAGAACGTTTTTCTTACGTACCAAGCCTCCATAAAAGAGGGCGAGGCCAGGGCCCGTCATCATGAGCACCAGCGCGCAACTGGTCATCATCCATGCGTTGTCGCCTGCAGACTGTGCGGCCTTGACGCTTGCCTCAAGGGAGGCGAGGGTCGGCGGTGGGGTTGCCTGCGCGAAAAGCGCAGCGGCACTGCCAAGTGCGAGTGGGACTGCAAATGCGGTTCTTTTCATGACTGTCCAGTTCAGTGGGATTCCCGTGGACGACAGGGGCGGGATAGACATCGCGCGTGACTTGGCGGATTGATTCATCATGCTACTTCAAAACGAAAGTGGGAAACAGATTATTTTGATTCGCCTAATTGAAATGTTTGATTGGCGATCTTTTGTACAGACCCCATACACTCGTTGAAACGAGATGGCCGGCTCTCAGTCGAGTGATGCCAAATATAAGGATCGCTAATAGGAGCCATGATGCAGTATTCGCGCTTTTACCTCAAGACCGCAATTTGCCCATTCTTTGTTTTTTGTCTTTTTGCCCAAGGTCCGGCTGACCCAACCACGCCGGCGGCCCCCGCAAACTGGTCGGCGGGCCCCATCAACTTCAGTGGGCTTGTCGACGGATACTTCAGCTACGCCCCCAATCATCCGGCCTCGAGGACCAATATCTATCGCAACTTCGATGTGCGAGCAAACAGCTTCAGCCTGAACATGGCCAAGCTCACACTGGAGCACGACGCAGATCCAGTGGGTTTCAAATTGGATCTCGGATTCGGGAGGGCAATGGATATCTTCAACTTCCAAGACACCGCGAATGGCTTCGATAACCTGCGCTATGTGCCCCAGGCCTACATCAGCTTCAAGCCGAAACAGGCCAAGGGCTTGCAATTGGATTTCGGAAAGTTCTACACCAGCGCTGGTGCGGAACCAACGGAAACTCACCTCAATTGGAACTATTCGCGCTCGCTTCTCTATGCGAACGGCCCGTATTACCATTTCGGGTTGCGCACCTCCATCCCGATCAACCAACACTTCACCGCTGGCTTCCAGTTGGTGAACGGGTGGAATAACGTCGAAGATAACAATTCCGGTAAGACACTGGGCTTCACCACAGCACTCACTCTCGGTAAGTTCGCCTGGATGAATACTTACTATACAGGTCCCGAGAAAACGGACACGAATCGTGGATTCCGAAACTTCTATGACACCGTAGTCACGCTGAACCCAACCAGTAAAATCAGCACCTATGTGAACTTCGACTACGGTACAGAAAAGTTTGCTGTCGGCAAAGGATCAAATGATTGGATTGCGGTCGCAGGGGCGGCGAAGTTTCAACTCACCAATGAAATTTCGATCAGTCCTCGCATCGAACACTACTACGACAAGGATGGTTTCATCACTGGAACCGCCCAAAAGCTCAACGAGTTCACGCTGACCGGCGAGTACAAGTGGGCAGAAGGTCTCTTGACGCGGCTCGAGTATCGCCGTGATTGGTCCAACAGACAGGTTTTTGAGCGCGGCGGCACCCCAAACGCGACCAAGGGCCAGAATACAGTTCTGATCGGCTTGGTCGCTTACTTCGGACCCAAGCGTTAGATGTCGTAGTACAGGTGAAATTCGTAAGGATGAGGCCGCAGCCGGATGGCGTCGGCCTCATTTTTACGTTTATAGGCGATATAAGTTTCAATCAGCTCGGCGGTGAACACATCGCCCTTGAGCAGGAACTCGTAATCAGATTCGAGACAGTCGAGCGCTTCGTCAAGCGAAGCAGGCATCGATGGCACAGCCTTCAACTCTTCGGGAGAGAGATCGTAGATGTCTTTGTCGAGCGACTCGCCCGGATCGATGCGATTAATAATGCCATCGATCCCAGCCATCAACATCGCGGAAAACGAAAGATAAGGATTTGCGCTGGGATCGGGCGGACGGAACTCCACACGCTTTGATTTCGGAGCCGAAGAATACATCGGAATGCGAACCGCTGCGGAGCGATTCCGGCGGCTGTAGGCCAGATTGACCGGCGCCTCATAACCAGGAGCCAGGCGCTTGTAGCTATTGGTGGTGGGGGCAATAATCGCGCTGAGGGCGCGGGCATGCTTCAAGAGTCCACCGATGTACCAGAGCGCAGTCTGGCTCAAACCGGCGTACAGTTCCCCCGCAAACAGTGGCTTGCCATCGCGCCAGAGACTCTGGTGAACGTGCATGCCGCTCCCGGCGTCCCCAAAGAGCGGCTTGGGCATAAAGGTGACGGTCTTCCCATTACGCTGCGCGACATTCCGCACAACGTACTTATAGAGCATCATGTTGTCGGCGCTCTTCACCATCGTGTTGTAGCGCTGGTCGATTTCCGACTGGCCCGCGGTGGCAACCTCATGGTGGTGGCACTCGATCTCGAGCCCGCAAGCCTGCATCACTTCCACCATCTCCGAGCGGAGATCGTGATAGTGATCGGTGGGAGGAACCGGGAAATAACCTTCTTTGACGCGCGGCCGGTACCCGAGATTGTTCTCACGCCGGCCGGAACTCCAATGGCCCTCATCGCTATCGATCTGATAGTGAGCCGAGTGCATATTCTGGTCGAAGCTGACGTTCTCAAAAATAAAGAACTCTGCCTCAGCCCCCACAAAGATGGTGTCCGCGATGCCGGTGGTTTTCAGATAGTTTTCGGCCTTGATCGCAATCCAGCGCGGGTCGCGCTCATAGTGCTGGCGAGTGATCGGGTCGATCACGGTACCGTTCATCACCAGTGTTTTGACGCGCGTGAAGGGATCGAGAAAGGCCGTGCCTGGATCAGGCACCAGCAGCATATCGCTTTCGTTGATCGCTGCCCAACCACGGATGGAAGAGCCATCAATGCCGAAACCGGACTCGAAACTGTCGAGACTGACCTCGGAGATCGGGTAGGTAATGTGGTGGGACAGGCCTGGGATATCGGCAAAACGAATATCGACCTGCTGGACAGCATTCGCCTTGGCAAAATCCAGGACTTCTTGAGGAGTCATTTTAACTCAGCCTATCACCAGATGAGCCAAGAGACGCGCTCTAGAAAGGAACGTCGTCGTCGCTGATCCCCGGATCGAAGTCGTCGAAGTTGCCACCGGACGGGCGGCCGCCACCGCCGCCTTGGGCAGGACGCTGAGAAGCGCTACGCGGAGCACTCTGCATGCCGCCACCGCTGCCTTCGCCTTCCCCACGGCCACCAAGCAGCATCACTTCTTCAGCAATCACTTCAGTGGAGTACTTTTTATTGCCGTCTTTGTCTTCGTAGCTACGCGTCTGCAGACGGCCTTCGATATAGACTTGCTTGCCCTTGGTCAGATACTGGGCCAGATTTTCGTTGCGCCAGAGGACGACGTTGTTCCAATCGGTCTCGTCCTTCCAGTCGCCAGAACCGGAATCCTTGATGCGGCGCGTGGTCGCAATGGAGAAGCGGCTCACCGCGATCCCCTGTGGGGTGAACTTGGTTTCGGCATCACGGCCGAGATTCCCAATCAAAATTACCTTGTTGACGCTACGTGCCATACAGCGTTAAGTTAACACAGCTATGATCTGCGTAACCGCGTTTTACCCAGCGGCTGGTGAGGGCCGTTTCGACACTGTTTATTACTACGACCGGCACTTGCCGATGGTGAGCCGGCTCCTGCAGCCCTTTGGTTTGCAGAAGATCGAAGTGGATGAAGGTGTTTCCGGCTTCGCGGCTGGCATGCCGCCGAATTATCGCTTCATTTGCCGCCTCTACTTTGATCGCCTGGAGGGCTTTCAGGCCGGAATCGCCGCAGTCGGCAATCAAATCCTGGGCGATGTCGGCAACTATACGGATATCCCCGTGGAATTGCAGGTCAGCCAAACCCGGACATTGTGATAGAAGGAGTCATGGCGCTGCAGCCGCTGTCCTTCGACTCCACACTCGCAGCTTACCGCCAGCAGGCAGCCGCACTGCTGTTGGCGCAGCAAGACGGTCAGCACTGGGCGATCGAGCTGTTCCACCAGAATCACCCTCGCTTTCTCGACGAGAAAGTCGTCTGGCTGCCGAAACGGATTTCCGATGACGAGATCCAAGCAGCGGCCTTGAGCCAGGACGATGCCGAACTGGCCATCGCCCGTTGGTACAACTTTCGCGACTGGGCCGCCTTGTCAGAGTGGGTGCACGCGATGGCCGATCGGGATTCTGCGGTATTTCATTTCGAATCTGCAGTCGAGGCAGTCATCGCCGGCGATCTGGACCGCCTTCGAGTCCTGCTGGAGAAGCACCCGGAACTGATCCAGGCGCGCTCGACGCGGGTGACTAATTTCGATCCCCCCATTCACCGCGCCACACTGCTGCACTACCTGGGCGCAAACGGCGTCGAGAGCTACCGGCAAAAGAGTCCGGCCAACGCTGTCGAGGTCGCGCGTCTGCTGCTCGAGGCCGGTGCCGAGCCAGACGCAGTTGCCGACATGTACGGCGGCCACTGCACGACAATGAGCATGTTGGTTTCGAGCACGCCACCGGCGGAATCAGGCGTCCAGCAGGGCTTGATTCATACGCTCGTCGACTTCGGCACTTCCGTAGAAGCCCAAGGCGAAGGAGCCTGGACTTCGCCCCTGGTCACCGCCCTGGTCTTTGGATTTGAAAACGCAGCAGAAACGCTGGTCCAGCGGGGCGCGAGGGTGGATCAGCTACCCGTAGCAGCCGGATTGGGACGGATCGAGGACCTAAAACGGCTGCTGCCAGCTGCCGGCGTGGAAGAGCGGCATCGGGCCTTGGCCCTTGCGGCGCAACTCGGCAAGGTCGAGATTGTGAAGCTGCTGCTCGATGCAGGCGAAGACCCCAATCGCTACAACCCGGCGCATCTCCACTCCCATGCCACACCGCTGCACCAGGCCGCTCTCGCCGGTCATTTTGCGGTGGTCGCGCTGCTGGTGGATCGAGGCGCGCAATTGGATCTCAAGGACAAACTTTGGCAGGCCACACCGCTCGGCTGGGCCCAGCACGGAGGTAAGACAGAGGTCGCCGGGTACCTCAGCAGACACGGCGCCAGCTAGCAGCCAAAGAAATTCTTCCTTGTTTGGGCTGACAGGCCGGATAATAGAGTTGTGGAAGGCCGCCGTTTTGAACGAGTCGCGGAAGCGATTCGCCTGGAGATCACCGAAATGATCGCTTACGATCTGGAGGACCCGCGCTTGGCGGGCCTTGAGGTGACCGACGTGCAGGTTTCCCCTGACATGAAGAAGGTGGCCGTGAGCGTCCACATTCCGGCTCAAGGCGAAGAAGCAGAGAAGATTCTGGAAGTACTGAAGACCACCAAAGCTTACTTTCGAAAAGAACTCGCGCAACGCATTGATCTGTTTTACACTCCTGAGATTTACTTCAACTCTGCAATGAATCTCGGTCCTCGGGCCCGGGTGACCGATTTGCTCAAACGCATCCAAAAAGGGCGTCCAAAGGACTAAAAACGAGTGGCTTCTGTAAAGTGTACGAAGGTAAGGCGAAACTCCTCGAAAATCGTACCTGCTGTGCTACTTTTAGTTCTAGTTGTTTTGGGTTGGAGCCAAACTGAGGGCCACGAAGTCCTTCGGTATGAGGCAAGCGTAGACTGCATGGGCGGGGTATTTACAGTTACCGCCTACGGCAAAAATCGCAGCCAGCTCGAGGCTGCCGTGACGGAATCTCTCGAAGAGGCACGCCGTCTCGATTCACTGTTGTCCAACTACAAGCCGACCAGCGAGTGGTCGAAAGTGAATGCGGGAGCGGGAAAAGGGCCTGTCGAAATTTCGGCTGAACTGTTCCAGTTGCTCGAAGCGTGCTTGCAATATAGCCGTCAGAGTGAAGGAACCTTCGATATTACTGTAGGGCCGCTGATGCGGCGCTGGGGCTTCTTCAAGGGGTCAGGGCGTTTTCCGCACCGGTCAGAAATTCGCACCGCCATGTCCGCCGTTGGTTACCAGCACATCATCCTCGACCGCGACACGCAGACCGTTCGCTTTGACAATCCGCAAACGGAAATCGATCCCGGTGGGATCGGCAAGGGTTATGCCGTGGACCGGATGGTGGCGATTCTACGGGAATCCGGGATTACCAGTGCCTTTGTCTCCGCATCGGGGTCGAGCCTTTATGGCCTGGGAACCCCTCCGGGTGAGCCAGGTTGGAAGGTGAGTATCCGGCATCCTGCCTACAAAGACCGCAGTGTCGCCGAACTGATGCTCCGGGATCAAGCGATGGCGACCTCGGGCAGTTCGGAAAAGTACTTCATGGCTGGCGGCAATATCTATAGCCACATCATGGACCCCCGCACCGGCTTTCCCGCGCAGGGAACTTTGTCTGTTTCACTGGTTGGATCCAAGGCGATTGACACAGAAGCCTGGGCGAAACCACTCTATATACTTGGCCGCGATTGGGCGGCCCGCCACAAACCGAAAGGAATGCGTGTTCTCATCTGCCCCGAAGGTACCCGGAGCCAGAAGTGGGAAACGACATGCGAATGGCTCCAATGAACTCCCGTTTCCTCGACGCCTGCCGGCGCCGCAACACCGATGTCCGTCCTGTCTGGTTCATGCGCCAGGCTGGCCGTTACATGAAGCAATATCGCGACATCCGGGCCAAGACCGGAATCCTCGAGATTTGCAAGCGCCCGGACTTAGCGGCCGCGGTCACCCTCCAACCGATCGAAATTCTCGACGTAGACGCAGCTATCATCTTTGCCGATCTTCTGCTGCCCGTCGAACCGATGGGATTGAAGCTGAAGTTTCTTGCGGGTGAAGGGCCGCATATCGATAACCCGGTGGAAACCTCCACGGATGTCGATTCGCTGTCCACCTCCAACACGGACGATCTCGGCTATGTCGGAGAAAGCATCCAACTGGTCACCCGTACTCTCGCAGGCAAGGTTCCGGTGATCGGCTTTGTGGGCGCCCCGTTCACCCTGGCCAGCTATATGATCGAGGGCGGCCCGTCCAAGACCTTCCTCAAAACAAAGAAGATGATGTACCACGACGAGACGCTGTGGCGCCGTCTGATGGGCAAGATCGTCGACGTGTTGGGCACCTTTGCGCTCATGCAGGTTTCAAGCGGCGCCCGCTGCATCCAGGTTTTTGATTCCTGGGTTGGCGCTCTCGCCTCTGACGACTATGTCCGCTATGTCCAGCCCTATTCGCGCGCGCTGATTGAGCGCATTCGCACCTCAAGTGTCCCGGTGATCCACTTCGGTACCGGCTGCGCGGGCTTCTTCCGCGAACTGCATGCCGCGGGCGGCGATGTGATGGGCGTCGATTGGCGCATGAACATCGACCAGGCCTGGATGGACATCTCCTATCGCTCTGCTGTCCAGGGCAACCTCGACCCGACCGCGTTGTTTGCGCCACTGCCGGAACTGAAGTCGAAGGTGCACGAGATCCTGAAGCGCACCGGCACTCGTCCAGGCCATATCTTCAATCTGGGCCATGGCATTCTCCCCGAAACTCCGGTCGAGAACGTCAAGGCCGTGGTGCAGATGGTACGTGAGTTCCGCCCCTAGCCTGGAACCCGTCATGATTATCGGCGGAGGGATCAGTGGTCTCTCCGCCGCTTATTACCTTGCCAGACGGCAACAAGCGTCCATCCTGATCGAGCCCTCAGCTCGCCTGGGCGGCGTGATCCAAACCAATACCATCGCAGACTGTGTCCTCGAGGCAGGGCCCGATAGCTTTCTTTCGGCCAAGCCCGAGGCTTTGTCATTAATCGGCGAGCTTGGTTTGTCCGATGAGGTGATCGGCTCAAACGACCACCAGCGGGCCACCTGGATCGTGCGCGACGGCCGCATGATTCCCTTGCCCGAAGGATTGATGATGATGGTGCCTACCCGGGTGATGCCGATGGTGAAGAGCCCGCTGCTCTCCTGGCGCACGAAGATCCGGATGGGGCTCGAACTCTTCCGCTCGCCCACCCCAGGGCACCCCGACCGTTCTGTCGGCGACTTCATTGAGGATCACTACGGCCGCGAAGCGGTGGAATATCTGGCCGAGCCGCTGCTCGCCGGAGTCTATGGTGGCGATCCGTACAAGCTTTCCGTTCTCAGTGTGCTGCCACGCTTTGCCGAAATGGAAGAAAAGTATGGCAGTCTCACGAAAGGAACTCTCGCTGGCATCGCCAACGCCCCCAAACGGGAAGGCGGCACCCTGTTTCGAACCCTGAAGCGCGGATTGGGTTCGCTTGTCGAGGCAATCGAGCAATCGATTGCTCCCTACTGCCGCATCATCCGGGAACCGGCACAGAAAATTACCCACCATGGAGCGGAGTACAAGGTTCAGATTGGCGGCGAAACTTTGAGCAGCAGCCAACTGATTGTCGCCACTCCCGCCTGGGCCGCATCGACCTTGCTGCAATCGTTCGACCCGCATCTGGCGAGCCTCCTCAGCCGCATCGACTACTCCAGTTCGATGACCATTGGCGTGATCTACGACCGCGCCGATGTGCCGCAGAAGTTCGCCGCATTTGGCTTTCTGGTTCCGAAAAAAGAGCGAGAGTTGTTGCTCGCCTGTACCTTCGTCGATCAAAAATTCAACTACCGCGTTCCGGAAAATCGCTTGCTGCTGCGCTGTTTTGTCGCAGGATCAGGGCCGGGCGCTGATCTCGAGAAGGCGGTCCTGTCGGACATTGCGCGCCTCACCGGAATCACCGCGAAACCGCTCGCTTTCCACCTCTCTCGCTGGCCCCGCGCGATGGCGCAGTACGAAGTGGGCCATGCGGCGCTTCTCGAAGAAATCGATAGCCTGGTGGCGAAGCACCCGGGCCTGCGGCTCGCCGGCAACGGCTACCGCGGCATTGGAATTCCCGATTGCATCCGTTCGGGCCGGATCGCGGCGCTCGGCAGCTAGCCGAGCCACTCGTTCAGTTCGTGGCTGAGCAGTTCGATCGAGCCCTGTTGGGGCAGCGCATCGAGCGGAAGACCATCCTTCCAGACCGAAACCTGAAAACGAATCGGGTGCGCCTTGGCAACCGCTCGTTGTGAGATCCGCAGCTCAAAAATCTGGTCATAGGCCGCGCGGAGCAGTAAAGGATCGTGAGGAGGAGTCTCGTAGAGCGGAACCAGCGGCACCGTCACTTCGGTTCCCTGAAACTGGAAGCGCAATTCCGCGCCACGCAGCGACTCTTCCATACCCTTCACAAAATCGATGCGGATAAAGAGCCAAGCCCCGTCCGATCCATAGTGCAGTTCCTGAATCAGGAAACGCTGGCCATGCATCGCACCCTGGCGCTGGTCGATCGAATAGCTGCCGGAGCCCATCCACTCGAAGTAGCTGGAGATCTGGCCATCGATGTCCGGACGGAGCGGACCACGCGGACTCTGGTGCGTCACCTGGATATCAACCTTCAGGATCGGGCGGGAAAGCTCCTCGGGCGGCAACAGTCCGAGAGCCCGATAAACATTGGCCAGGTGCTCGCGATAGAGGCGGTCAAAATCAGTCCGGTTGGCGGAGGAGTGTTCCGGGCCGTACCACCAATTCCAATCGCTGCCCTCGGCAATCAGCAGTTCTTCGAAGGCCAGACAACGCGCCTCTTCGCTGACGTGGTCCTTCACCTTGTCATAAGTCTCGCGGGCGCGGAGCAGATACTCCCAGGCCTTGTTGTCTTCTTCAGCACCAATCCAGATGTCGAAATTTGTGCTGATCCAGGAGGCGGGAAAGATGTGCCCGATCGGCTCGGCGGGCACCTTGGCAATCGCCTCAGACACGGTCAGCGCCTCCATCTTCGGGTCTTCTTCAATCTGCCGGTATAGCTCCCGCAGGAAGGGGCGGCCGGAGAGATCGAAATACTCCCAGGCATTCTCTCCATCGAGAATGATCGGAACCAGCGCATCCCGGCCCGCACGCAGGATCGGAGCGCAGTTGGCGCGGATGGCAGCCAGAAAGTGGTCGGCCGCCTCCTTGGCCCCCATGCGCGAATAAACGAAGCCAATCAGATCGCTCAAGGTGTGATCGCGAAACAGGCCATGCATCTCATACTTGCCCTGCTTCCAGAGATAAGGCCGGTAGGTGACATCGGGCGTACCGGCGTGATCGATGGTGCGAGCCAGAACGCCGTTGTCAGTGGCAAACCAGCGGAAGCCCGTCTCGTGAGCAAGACACAGCGCCTCGTCGGAAACAGAACCTTCACTCGGCCAGAGTCCCTTGGGGGCCTGGCCAAACTGCTGCTGCATGTAGTCGCGCGATCGCTCCAACTGGACACGCGCATCCTGCGGATAGCGAAAGCGCGGCGGAAGCGCGACATAGGGATGCGAGATTTCGGCAATTTGCGAATCGCAGATCAGAGGCAGAATCGGATGGTAGAAGGGAGTCGCCGACACTTCGATCTGGCCGCGTTTGGAAAAATCGCGATAGACATCGAGCACCAGCCCAAGCTTCTCCAACTGTTTGGCGGCCAGCAACGACTGATCGGCGGACGAGTAGCCTCGCCCCTTGCTCACCAGCGCCTTTACATCGCTATCGTGGGTGAGAAACTCTTCGTCAAACCAGGCGAGTTGCGAGAGAACTTGCAAATCGCGAAAAGCCGTATCGTTGAAGGTATTGAGCGCGCGGCTGGTGTTTTCGTTCACCGCCAGAAAGGCTTCATAGAGTTCGCCATAGCGCGGATAGCGATAGATCATGCGCTGGACATTGGCCTGGAAGAAGTAGCGCAGGATAAACTCACGCTCGCCGTCAGTCAGGCTGGCGCTATCCTTGTTCGCACACCGGAGAAAGGGGTCCACCGCGACGCCGCGAGCATACTCATCCAGTTGAACCAGCATCGACGGCACCAGATTGAAGGTCTGGTGCACCTGGGGAAAATCCTCCAGCACCTTGACCATGCCGTAATAGTCCTTGAGGGCGTGGAGACGAGTCCAGGGCAGCTTGTATTCGTTGGAGACCAGATCCTTATAGAAGGGCTGGTGCATGTGCCAGACGAAGGAGAGGTAGATTTTGGGCATCGATTCCTAGTGCCCCCCGGCGGCTGGAAGTGCCGTGTAGGGCGTAGTCTTCGCGGTGGTTGCGAAAACGCGTGTCATCGGTGTTGCACTGGCGTCATAAACAGTCATCGGCCGCAAGCCGAGCAACAACTCGATCGTACGCAGCACGCTTGTTGTGTTGTACATCGTCGAATCGATACTCCCCATCTGTGTGTAGGGGCTGATGACGAAAGCGGGAGTCCGGTGAGAGTCGACATGGTCAGCACCCTTTTGCCCATTCGCTTCCATGACGAAGATCGCTGTCTTGGCCCAGAACCTGGACTTTGATACCGCTTCGACAATCCTCCCCAGGGCTTCATCATTGTCATCCATCTGGGTGCTGCTGAGACGCATTGCCATCAGGTTGGGCAGGTTACCGTTCGCTTCGTACTGCTTCAGTTCCGCGAGAAAGGCCTTCGCGCGCTCGGTATCCGGATACTCTCGATCGGCGCCGCGGAAAGTCATTGCAGTGTGCGCGGCAAGCTGCGGATCGCGAAGCTTCGCGATCTGCCGGTCGCCTTGCGGCTTCGGGAGATTTTCGACTGACCATCCGTAGTTGCGGATCCGCAGTCCGGCAGCCAACGCATTGCTCCAGATGCGTCCGGCCGGAGCATTGGCGGCAACTTCACCGCCATCAAAACCCGAGGAAAGGAAGCGGCCCAGGCGCTGGACATAAGCAGGTACGATCGCGGCAGAGGACCAGTTGGAGCCGTCGGCCTCACCCTCGCCATTTGCATAGAAATTGTCCAGCAAAACAAAATCTTCGGCAAGCTTGTGATGGTTGGGAGCCACTGCACGCGGAAACGTGGTGCGCGCGGCCTCGCCATTGCCCTTCCCCAGATCCCCGAGAACCTGATCGTAGCTGCGGCCTGCTTTGACGATATAAAGGACATGCTCAATGGCGGAGCTGCGAGTGCCCACCTGCGCGGGAACAATCGCGGAGGAAAGCGGATTGTCGGTCATTTGCGTGTCGCGATAAGGCGTCTGTTGCCGCACCCCATCGGTATAGCTCCCAAGCTTTGCCAGATCGGGACCGGGGATCTCCGAGATGCTGCCCTTCTGAAAAACAAGCAGACGATCCTCGGGCATCGAGCGCACTGCAACCGGATAGGCCCCGCTCGGGATCAAGCCGAGCATCTGCGAGCGCTTGCCTTCGACAGCGACAGTGGCAACAGCATTGAGATCAGAACAGACCACAAAGAGCCGCGACTCATCAGGACTCAACGCGAGCGCGCTCGGCGTGGCCCCCAGTGGCTGCAACGGCGTGAGCGAAACATTGATGGTCTCGACAAATTGGATGTCCTTTGATTCCGCAACCGAGAGAACATGGACGGAATTTGTATTCGAGCTGGCGACAAAGATCCGCGCCAACCAGGGCTGCGGACCCTTTTCTTCGTCCTCATCAAGGCGAGTCTTCGCGCCTCGCCAAACCATGTCCATTGGTGTCGAACCCACACGCACCCGCTGCAGGATCATGCCGTCTGACGCGCGATGGAAGTAGACCGTTGCATCACCCATGGCAGAGACGAAGAAGGTCTGATTGTCGGGGTGCATGAGGATGCGATAGGGACGGCGGCCAGTATCAAAACGCTCGATCACCCGGCCCGACTGGGGATTGATGACTGCAATCTTGTTGCGATGCAGCATTGCGATATAGAGTAGCCGGCCATCGGGAGAAACCTGCACATCGCCCGTGAAATCTTCGGGAACCGGTGCGCCTTCCGTCAGCCGCCAGTCGGCGGCGCGGGTGAGTTGCCCGTCGCCTGCGACACTGAGCGCGTAGACCATCGCCCGCGAGCCGCCCCCCACATAGAGACTCTTCCCATTCGGCGAGAAGCTGAGCCCCAGCCAGGCATCGGGCAGCTCGACACGGGAAATCTGTTGGAGCGTCTTCGCATCGAGAAGCACAACCGCAGCCGGGTTGGCGCCACCATGCAGCACAGCAAGAAAACGCTTGTCTGGAGAAAGCGCGCTCGCCATGGGGAAGGAATCGGTCTCCTTTTGCGTACCGGCAGGCCGGATGCTCCAGCCCGTCGGCAACAGAGTGCTGCCATCCGGCTGCGGACCGAGTGTCCGGGGTTGGGACAACAAGGCACAGGCAGCAATCAAGCCAAGCCCGAGAACGGGGAAGAAGCGGTTCATGAGTTTACTCTCGATATCGTTGTGCGATGGGGATGCGGCGTCCCATGCCAAAGGCCTTGGAGGTGACCTTCAGTCCTGGGGCGGCTTGTTGGCGCTTGTATTCATTGAGATCGACCTTACGGGCAATCTCACGGACGAGGGAAATCGGAAGCTGCAGTTCATCCGCAATCTGTTGCGGCGATTCAAAGCGTTCAATATATCCCTTGAGAATGGCATCGAGCACGTCATAAGGAGGCAAGGAATCCTGATCCGTTTGATCGGGACGCAGTTCCGCCGAAGGAGGCTTCACAAAGACGTTCTCAGGGATGGCATTGTTGAGGCGGCGATTTGCCACCCGGCAGAGCTCATAAACCAACGTCTTGGGAATATCGGAAATCACCGCAAGCCCGCCGCACATGTCGCCATAGAGAGTGCAATAGCCCACCGCGAGTTCCGACTTGTTTCCCGTCGTCAACACCATTGCGCCGAACTTGTTGGACAGCGCCATCAAGGTGACCCCGCGCAGGCGGGCTTGCAGGTTCTCTTCAGTGACATCGGGCGCCAGTCCCGCAAACAGGGGGCTGAGCGTCTCGACCACCGTGTGATAGGCGGCCTGGATCGGCGAGATCTCAAAGCGGATGCCCAAGCGCTCCGCCATCGCGCGGGCATCAGTAACGGAATGCTCGGAGGAATAAGGGCCAGGCATAGCGACGCCCATCACATTCTCAGGCCCAAAGGCTTCAACGGCCAGACAGGCGACGATCGACGAATCGATGCCGCCGGAAAGACCGAGCAGCACTTTTTGGAAGCCGCACTTGGCGACATAGTCGCGCGTGCCCAGAACCAGCGCCTCGTACACCGCGTCCGGTTCGGTGAGGTGCGAAGCCTTGTGCTCTCCGGTGCCGAGACTCACGTCGCACAGCGTCAGACTTTCCGAAAAACTCGGAGCTTCGGCAATCAGGCCGCCCGACGCATTCATCGCAAAGCTGGAACCGTCAAAGACCAGATGGTCGTTGCCGCCAATTGAATTGACATAGACGCAAGGTAACGACTGCTCCTTGGCAATGCCCTCGAAGAGGTCACGGCGGCGCTGGCGTTTGCCGATCTCGAAAGGGCTCGCGTTGATGCTCAGCAGCAGCCGGGCCCCTTGTGCGCGCAACTCGCTGATCGGATCGCGGCGGTACAGATGCGGAGCGTGCAGACTCTTCGCATTCCAGGCGTCCTCGCAGATCGTGAGGGCCACCGGAATGCCGTCGATTTCGAGCAGCGTCTGTTCCGAGGCCGACTCAAAGTAGCGTCCTTCGTCAAAAACGTCGTAGGTAGGCAGCAGCATCTTGGTCTGCCGGAAGATTTCCCGGCCCCGGTAGAGGACCGAAGCCGTATTCAAAACCTTTTTGCCTGCCCCCTGTTGGGAAGCGGCCACACTACCGATTACGATATGCAGCGGCAAGGATTCTGTTTCCTGTGCAAAAATCTCCAGTTCCATCGCGGCACGAGCGAGGAACGAGGGGCGCTCGACGAGGTCTCGTGGAGGGTATCCTGTCAGGCTAAGTTCAGGGAACAGAACCACTTGCGCGTTTTTTTCGGCGGCTTGGCGGGCAAAGTGCAGCATCTTGCTGCGATTCCCCGGGAAGTCGCCAACAGTGGTATTAATTTGCGCGAGAGCGATGCGCATGAGATGTCCCATTGTAGCGGTAGACCTGTTTCCATCCGCTTGGGCAATCGGGGCTCCTAGACACTGGTTCAGAAAAAGGCGGATTGACGCCGAGCGTTTCGCCGTCTACTCTTTTGGAATATCCTCCCGTATCGAGGCTAACCAGCCGACCGGATACGGGGGAACGAACGGAGGAAGAACGTGGTCCTTCTGCTATTCGGTCCGCCAGGTTGCGGCAAGGGAACGCAGGCGCCCCTCATTCAGGAACGCCTGGGCATTCCCGCGATCTCCACAGGCGACATGTTGCGCCGGGAGAGCGAAAGGCAGTCCAGTATGGGGAAACTGATCGACGGCTTGCTGGCCGACGGTCGCCTTGTGCCTGACGCAATCGTCAATCGCCTGCTGGAGGCGCGTCTGGCCGAGCCGGACTGCGCCGACGGTTTTCTGATCGATGGCTATCCGCGAACCGTCGATCAAGCCACGCATCTCAGCGACGTGCTCGAATCGCTGGCCTATCCCAAACCGCTGCTGGTGCACATGGATGTTCCCGAGCCATTGCTCATCGGCCGGCTCAGCGCGCGTTGGAATTGTCCAGGCTGTGGCGCCATCTACAACGTGCTCTCAAAACCACCTATTGAAAGCGGCCTTTGCGACGTCGATCGTACGCGGCTCACGCAGCGCCGGGACGACACCGTCGCCACCGCCCACCGTCGACTGAAAGCCTATCGCGAGGTGACCGACCCGGTCCTCGGCTTCTACGATGCTGCCGGAGGGGGAAAAGTGGTGCACATAGACGGCAACCAGACGCCGGATCTGGTTTTCGAGGAGATCAAGCAGGCGCTCGAGGTGCATGTGCGGGTTCCGGTGCGGAAGCGGCGCTAGCTCAGGTTGGATATGCGCGACAAGCGTGCGATTCCGCCCCGCCGATTCGGAATCAGGGCGCTGTACTTCTGCGGACACCAACCTGTGGAACTGAAACTCAGGCGAAAAGAAGGCTTAACAGAACAAGGGCAGAGGTTTTGACCTCTGCCCTTGACATTTCTTTACCTCCGAGGATATGCCTTGCGGCAGGGAAGTCCTTCGAGATAAACTCTCTTCTACGCAGCACTGTCTTCCGAAGTGAGTACCTTTACAAATGTGCCGATTGGACTTGTACTGACACCGCCCATTGGTTGAAAACGCGATTCCGCTATTAAGACGCGCAACGAATCTTGTCAACCGTCCGCTCGATTGGTGTATGCCTTTAGTCCATTGCACGGGAATACGTGACAACTCCCGAACACGGCGAAATGCGGGGCTACCGCACCGAAAAGCGAAACACCGTAGTCGACTTGTAGGTCTGGCCCGGCTTTAGCGTCGTGGTGGGGAAAGCTGGGTGGTTCGGCGAGTCCGGGTAATGCTGGGTTTCGAGGCAGAAGGCCATCCGCTTTGTATACGCCTTGCCTCCTTTGCCCTGGAAAGTGCCGTCCAGGAAGTTGCCGGTATAGAACTGCACACCCGGCTCCGTCGTCGAAACGGTCAGCACGCGGCCTGAAATGGGGTCATACACTTCCGCTGCCTGCTGCGGCCCCGCAGCGCCGCTCTTGTCGAGCACGAAGTTGTGATCGTAGCCGCCACCGTGCTGGATCTGCTGCTCCTTCTGATCCATGCGAGCACCAATGGCAGTGGGCTTCAGGAAGTCAAAGGGCGTGCCCGCGACAGGCCGCAGCTCGCCGGTGGGGATCAGAGTTGCATCGACAGGCGTGAACTTGCTGGCATTCAGCTTCAGGATGTGGCCGAGGATGTCTTTGCCGGAGGGTCCTGTCAGGTTGAAGTAGCTGTGATTGGTGACATTCAATACGGTTGTCTTATTGGTGTTGGCCGTGTAGTCGATCTGCAGCGCATTGTCGTCCGTCAAGCGATAGACCACGCGCACCTTGAGTTCGCCAGGATAGCCTTCTTCCATGTCAGCACTAGTGTAGTCGAGCGTGAGCGTGTTGCCAGAAAGAGCTGGCTTCCAGAAGCGCTTACTGAAGCCCTGCAGACCGCCGTGCAGCGCGTTCGGACCATTGTTGGTGGCGAGTTGATACTCCTTGCCCTCGAGCGTGAACTTGCCTTTCGCAATGCGATTGCCATAACGCCCGACCACCGCACCGAAATAGGGATTGGCCGGTTTTGCGATGTACTCTTCGGCCTTGTCAAAGCCCAGCACGACGTCTTCGAGTTTGCCGTTCTTATCCGGCACCCGCATTGAGGTCACAATCGCGCCGTAATTGGTGATGGTCACCTCCATGCCCGCCTTGTTCTTGAGCGTAAAGACCTGGGGTGATTCTGCGAGTAAAGACATCGTCATGGTGAGGAGAGAGAAGAGGGCAAGCTTCATCAGGGAACCATCCGGAAGTTTATCAGAGCCGGCGCAATAGCTTGGTGAGGCTTGTGATTTGCCCCAGATGCCGCTGCGTGTGTTCGGCGATGTGTGCGAGCAGCGTCCCCAGAGGCACCTCGATCCGCGCACGCCCGATATAACGCGTCTCTGCCAGCTCTTCCAGGTGGAGAGCTTCCACACGGAGCCTTGCCTGGGCGAGTGCCGTATCCAGCCGCGAAACCAGTTCCGCCAATGGATGCTGCGCAGAGAGTTCGTTCTTGAGGGCCTGGAGTTGCAACTCGTCAAGATTGCGACCTTCGGCATAAGTGAGCAGCCGGTCGATCGACCCGGGAATGTGACTCAAATGGAAGCCAAGCGGACTCAGCCCGTAGGGACGCAGCCAAGTCTGTTCGTCGCTCAGGCCGCGCGTAGCCTCCGCCACCTCTTCCTGCGTCTGCTGCAGGGTGCAGCAGAGCAGGTGGCGCAGCGGGTCGAGCTTTACCGGCAATTGGCGGAGCCAGACTTCCATGGAAAGCTCCTAGAGCGGCAGAATCTCTTCGCGCTGCGGGTCAAACTTCAGACGCCGCTGCTGGACATAGGCGATGTTGCCGAGATGGCTGGCCTGCGCCGAACGATGGCCGATTAAGACATCGCCGTTCGGACGCTTGCGCGAGCGCATGCAATCGAGAAAGTTCTGGACATGCTCAACGGTCTGATCGCCGGGGCTCTTGGTGATGATCGGTTGCGGGTTCTTCTCATTCGGCCAGAACTGCGATTCGGCGCGCGTGATGTAGAGACGCCCATCGGTGCCACACATCTCGACCGCCGCGCCTTTGATGCCGGGGGCGAGGGTCGCTTCAAAGGTAGCGGTCCATTTCTTTGGATACTCAAGCAGCACGGAAATCGTGTCCGGCGCCGTGCGGCCATCGTTGTAGTGATAGACCCCACCGGCGGCAACGGCGCTGATCGGGTCGTCCTGCTCCATGAACATGTGCACGACGTCGATCCAGTGCGTAAACAGATCGGTCACCTGACCGCCGCCGAAGTCAAGATAGGCGCGGAAGTTGTAATACTGCTGCGGATCCCAATCGCGCCACTTTACCGGACCGAGGAAGCGAGCCCAATCGAGATTTGTCGGCTGTCGATCGAGGCTGGCCGGGGCCTTCTGCAGATGCGCCCCATTGCCATGCCACCAGGTGCGGGCAAGCGTAATCTTGCCGAGCTTGCCGGAATCGATATAGTCCTTCTTCGCCTGCAAATAGTGGCTGCCGGAACGCTGCTGCATGCCCACCTGGCAGATGCGATTGTTGACCCGTGCGGCCTTGACGATCGGCGGGCCTTCCTCGATCTTCAGCGTCAGGGGTTTCTCGACATAGACGTCTTTGCCGGCGTTCAGAGCGTCGATCGCGCAGCCGGCGTGCCAATGGTCGGGAGTCGCGATCAGCACGGCGTCGAGCGTCTTGGTTTCGAGCAGCTTGCGATGGTCGTTGAAGCCCTTTGCGCCCGGATAGGTGGTGAGCGTCTTGTCGAGACGTTCGCCCCAGACCTCGGCGACCGCAGCAACATTCACCTGCTTGGTGTCGTTGAAAACCTTCGTGACATAGGTCCCGCGCCCCCCGGCGCCGATGAGACCGAGGTTGATCTTGTCGTTGGCGCCGAGAATGCGCGAATAAGAAGCAGCCGAAAAAGCGGCGCTCCACTTCAGAAGCTCACGTCTACTGGCTGGCATGGTGGGATTTTATCACTTGCTAGAATGGAAGCAGTCGCGTGGAAAGCAATAAAACAAGGGGTTCTGTGCAAAAAGTAGTCGTCATCGGGGCGGGTCTCGCCGGTACTGAAGCAGCTTGGCAACTGGCGCGCCGTGGCGTCGAGGTGACGCTTTACGAAATGCGGCCACTCGCGACAACGCCCGCGCACAAGACCGCCGACATGGCCGAGTTGGTTTGCAGCAACTCGCTGAAGAGCGAGAGCGAGAATTCTGCGCCCTGGTTGTTGAAACAGGAACTGCGCCGGGGTGGCAGCCTGCTGCTCGACATCGCCAAGGAAACGCGAGTGCCCGCCGGGCATGCGCTCACCGTCGACCGCGTCGAGTTTGCCCGCGAGGTGTCCAAGCGCATCGAGGCCGAACCGAAGATCACCGTCGTACGCGAGGAGATCCAGAGGATTCCGTCGGAAGGCACGGTCATCATTGCCTCCGGCCCTCTCACCAGTAATGCCCTCGCCGCCTCGATCAGCGAACTGGGCGGTTCGGGACGCCTCTTCTTCTACGACAGCATCAGCCCGATTGTCGAAGCGGACAGCATCAACACCGACATTGCCTTTGCCGCCTCGCGCTGGGGCAAGAGTATCGACGGGACCGACGACTATCTGAATTGCCCACTGAACCAGGAAGAGTACGAGCGATTTGTCGACGAGTTGCTGGCCGGGGAAAGCGTGCCCTTCCACATCGAAGAAGACAACCCGAAGACGCCCTTCTTTGAGGCCTGCCTGCCAGTGGAAGAACTTGCCCGCCGGGGCCGCGAGACGCTGCGCTTTGGTCCGATGAAGCCCACCGGGCTGGACGATCCGCGCACTGGCCGCTGGGCCTATGCGATCGTCCAACTGCGCAAGGAAAACTGTCGCAGCGACAGCTACAACCTGGTCGGCTTCCAAAACCATCTGCGCTTTGGCGAACAGAAGCGCATCTTCCGGCTGATTCCGGGCCTCGAGAATGCAGAGTTCCTGCGCTACGGCCAGATCCACCGCAACACCTATGTGAACGGGCCGGAATTGCTGAACGACATGCTGCAGTTGAAAAGCGACCCGCGCATCTCCTTTGCCGGGCAGATCTCGGGCGTCGAAGGCTATGTCGAAAGCATCGCCACCGGCTTTGCGGCGGCGCAGTTTGTTCTCGATCCACGGCCGATGCCCCGCGAATCTGCCATTGGCAGCCTTTGTGCCTATATTTCCGGCGCCGACCCGAAGCACTACCAACCGGCGAACATCACCTTCGATCTGCTGCCCAAGCTCGACGAGCAGACCGCCAAGCGTCTGCGCAAAGACAAGAAGGCGCGGCATGCCGAGGTATGCCGCCGGGCTCTCGAGAAGTTCGATGAGTATCTCAGCGTCTCCGTCTGAGCGCTTCGCGCATTTCCCTCCCGGGCCGCTCCGCGATGCGGTGCTCGCCTTTCTCGAAGACCGCTCGCGCCTATCAGCCAGCGCGCATACCTTGCGCAATTACGCGATCGATCTCGAGCAGCTTGTCGAGTTCTTCTCGCCGCCCGGCGCCGAGGTTCCGGCCCCGGCAGCTCTGGGCGTAAACGAACTCCGCGAATGGATGGCGGCGCTTTATGATCGCAAGCTATCGGCGATTTCAATCCGCCGCAAGGTGAGTTCGCTACGCAGTTTCTTCCACCACTGCCACGCCCACGGCATTACGACCAAGAATCCTGCGAAGTATCTCCGGCTGCCCAAAGCGCCGCGCAAGATCCCAAAGGTGCTCGAGCCGGATGCGGTCAATTATCTGGTCGACAACATCGGAAAGACCGAGTTGAAGCGCCCCTTCCCTGTGCGGGACCGGGCGATCTTCGAAGTGCTCTATGGGAGTGGTCTGCGTGTGAGCGAACTGACCGGACTGAGCATGGAAGACGTTGATCTCAACGAACGTTGGCTGCGGGTGCTGGGCAAGGGCAGCAAGGAGCGGATGACCCCGCTCGGCGTCACTGGCGCGCAGGCCCTGATGGCCTATCTTGAAGAACGTGTGCCTGCAGTTGGCGAAACCGCAGTCTTTCTCAACTACAAAGGCCGGCGGATGAGCACGCGCGCTGTCCACCAGATCACAAAATTTTACGCGATGATGCTACTCGGCGACCCGAGCGTCCACCCGCACGAGTTCCGGCATAGCTTCGCAACCCATCTGCTCAATGCCGGCGCCGACCTGCGGGCCATCCAGGAACTACTCGGCCATTCGCAGCTCTCAACGACGCAGATGTACACAAAGGTTGCCATCGAGGATTTGGAACGCGTCTACCAGCAATCGCACCCGAAGGCCTAGCGGCGCGCGAGGTGTTGCAGGAAGAATTCCTGCCAGAACGAATCAAAGAGTGGCGAGCTGGCGACATGCCCCGAATCCGTGATGCGGAGTTGTAGGTTGTCTGCCTTGCCGAGCTTTGCGTAGGACTGGCGCGCCTGATCCACCAGGGGCTGCGTGGTTGCGGCTTTGTCGGAATCGGCTCCACCATTGCCACCAATGATCAGCAGCGGTTTCGGTGCAGCGAGAGCAAGAATCTCGTCGTGATCGTGCCTCCTGCCGGTGCGTCCCGCAAGCAGACTGCGGACCGTGTGCTCCGGTGTGCGGATCTCATCAAACTTACGATCCCAATCCATGTACCAGGGTGCATGGTAATTGGTTGTGCCGTAAAGAGGCACATAGGGATCGATGGAGACGGCAGCAGCAACTTCAGGAGCAAAGGCAGCGGCGTAGAGTGCAGTCTTTGCACTCAGCGAGCTGCCTATAAAGCCAATACGCTTTGAATCGATGTTCTGTTGCTGCGCGAGCCACTGGGCCTGCTGGCGGACGTCCCAGACCATGCGCCCAAGCCCCGACCAGCGGCCAAAGCGCTCATAGACTTTCTCGCTGACGCCATTTTTGTAACTGGCGCCATCGCGATAGTTGCGAATGTGCGCCCAGCCGGTGAGAACGATGAAACCCTTGGAAGCCAGCCAGGCACCCCAGTTCTTCTCTGGCTGCCGCCAATCCGGGCTGGTGGAAGTCCAGGCAATGACCGCAGGACGGCGCTCGCCTTTCGCGATATTCTTCGGAGTCAGCAATAGACTTGGTTGGTAGAAATCCACCTCGAGCGGTAACTCCAGATGCTGGCGGGTATAGCCAGGTGCATCGCTTGCCTCCATCAGCCGCGCCTGCATCTTCCGATGGAAGTGGCGGCGATCCACCGCATTGGGTTCGACCTTCCCGAGAATCTCAATCCAGTCCGCCAGCAGTTGCTTGCGAGACGGTGCTTTGGGGAAAGCAATCGAGGTGAGGAGAAAGTCGCGGCGATTAAACATGAGCGTGGTTCCTGCGAATCAGCCAGCCCAAGACCAGACCAGCAAGCCAGAAGCCAATGGTCGCATCAAGAAAGCCCATCAGGATCAACTTGGGGGAAAAGTGATACCAGTTCCAGTAGGAGACTTCGATCGACACCCAGGCCAGCAAGCCAATCAGCATCGCATACCAGCCATACTGCAAGGTGTTCCGCGCCGGCAGGCGCAGCAAGACCAGGAGAAGTAGAAAGGCCTGGACGAGATTTGTCAGGAACTCGACCCCAAGCAGCGGCCCCATTTGCTGGGTTTGATCCGATCGGTCCGGAAGCAGTCCCACGATCACCATCACACCTCGTGGATCCATGTAGGCGCCATTGGCTGGCGCATTCTTGTCCACAAAATCCGTAACGGCTTTCGGATCGGGCAATGTGGTCAGCGGATCCGGAATCACCATGTGCGAAATCGCGCCCCAAAAGAAAATCGTCAAACCGGCGAGCAGAGTGCCCACAACCGCAAGTCGAATGTTCATGAAAGGAGAATCCCCTGAGGCTGGATGGTATCGAATCCAGGGGAAGAAAGGAAGGTCTATGGTACAGGAGGTGGGGGTCGAACCCACATATCCAGTGAAGGATGCGGGATTTTGAGTCCCGTGCGTCTGCCAGTTCCGCCACTCCTGCGCTTTTTAACTGACCTCTGCTAGTTTAGCAAAGCGCGTGGTCTAACCTGAAGAGGTATGCGGAAGAAGTGGAATTTCTATGTGAAGGTTCTCGTGATCGAGGAAGAAGAAGGCGATGTATCGGCCGAACGGCTCAGCCGTGAGATCACGCGCTCCATCGAGAAGATTTATGGCGTGCGCGCCGCTGAGGTTACGAGCGTAACGACGGAGTAAAGTCTGCCGCCCGCTCCTGGTAGACGCGGCGGAAATAGCTGTCTGTCATCGAAGCGATGTAATCGGAGATGCGCCGCTCTAAGCGGCCTTCTCCAGCAGGGAGATGCTCGGGATGCGCGAGAAGATAGGCAAAGAGTTGCCCGATTGCCCTCATGGATTGGCGGCGCTCCTCCCGCAGACTCTCGGTGTGATAGACCCGTGCATGAAGAAAGCGCTTGAGCGCAGCCGAGGTGTCCGCAGATTGCGGAGTGAAGCGCACCAGGCGTGATGGATGTTGCCGGATCTCCTCGATCGTCCGCACACCGCTCGCCTCGGTGGCAACAATGGTGCCTTCCATCAATCCCCGCATCAAGTGATCGATGAGGCGGCGCTGCATCTCATGCAATTGGATGCGTTCCTCAGCAGCCGGAAACTGCATTTCGATTTCTTCCAGCAGTTCCCCCGCAAAGGGGACTGCGGCGCCCAGTTCCTGCAGCCGGAAGAAGCCCGCTTCCTGTGCATCGTCGACATCCGCCGTGTTGTAGGCGATCTCATCCACCAGATCGATCAATTGCGCTTCGAGCGGTGGCCGCAAGCCAGGGAGATATTCCTCGAGAGGGCCCGTGTAACCGGCAGGCAGGTCGCGCGAGTGTTTGACAATGCCTTCGCGCACCTCAAAGCTGAGATTCAAACCCGGATACATCGCATAGCGATGCTCGTAGGATTCGACGATCCGTAACGCGTGGAGATTGTGCTCAAAGCGCTCGCCAAAGGGCTTCAGCGCCTCGTTGAGTGCTTCTTCGCCGGAATGGGCAAAGGGCGGATGGCCGATGTCATGCGCCAGGGCCAAGGCTTCGGTAAAGTCTTCATCCAGACCAAGCACCCGGGCCGCCGTGCGCGCCAGTTGCGCCACCTCGAGAGTATGGGTCAGACGGTTGCGGAAGTGATCAGAGATCCCTGCCGGGAAGACCTGCGTCTTGGCCTCTAAACGACGAAAAGCGCGAGAGTGAACGATTCGGTCACGGTCGCGCTGAAAGTCATTTCGAAAGGAAGGGAGCGACTCCGGATAGCGTCGGCCCATGCTCCGTTCCACCGGGAACTTCAGGTGGGCTAGAGCAGCAGTACGGATCATTGCCGTGCCGCTTTACTTCTTGGTCGGGGTGCCAACTGCAGGGGGCAGAGTGCCGAGCACTTCAATCGCTGGAGTGCTGATCGGCGCACGGGCGGTGCGCAACGGTTCCAGCAACTTGCGGGCTTCTTCCGGCTTCGTCTTTGCAATATAACGAGCCAACTGGAGAATGGCCTGTTCTTTCGGCATCAGATGCGTTGGGCTGGCCATCAGGTCGCGCAACAACGCTTCGGCTTCCGCAGTCTTGCCTTGGCCCTGGTAGATCTCCGCCTGGGTGTACTTGGCAAGAGAGGCAGCTTCCTTGTCCCCACCCATGACGTCCTTCAGCTTTTTCTCGCCTGCGGCAGTATCGCCACGCTCGAGGTCGATCATCGCCAGCATGTACAGAGCAAGGTTGCCTTCATGAGAACCGGCGTACTCGGTGGACACCTTCGTGAAGGCATCCACGACTTTCTTCTCATCGGCAGCACTGCGGCTGGTGGTCGCCTGTGCAACACCCATGGCTTCCCCGAGTGCAAGTTGCCGCGCTGTTTTCTTGCCTTGCATGTACGACCATCCGCCATAACCGAGCACGGCAACTACTGCGGCAATCACGATGTAGACGACGAATTGTTTCTTATGGCCCGAGACGAACTCGGAAGCCTCGCCGACCGTTTCTACAAACTGGTCGTGCTTGATGACGTTTTGAAGTGCTTTATCCACTAGGAAATCCTACGGGGGGAAATTAGAGTTTAACATGCGGGTGCCGAAGCTGCCGGCTACTCGAAAGCAGTCCGGATCAGAATCGTGTTCGAGCTTCGCCCGCCCGCCTCAACTGTCAGCGGCAGTACTGTATTGTCAAGGACGGGAGGCAGGCGCGTCTCCACCGCATAAAAGCCAACATAGCCGCTCGCCAACTCGGCTTTTGAAACCTCCAACGTCTTGCCATCGAGCCAGACCCGCACCGGAGCGACAACACGGGGCGGATTCGAGGACGGAGCTGCCACACCGGCGGGCCACTCGGGTTCTACCCGTCCCAAACCAGAAAGCAGAATCTGCACCCGCATCCCGGCACGCAGCGGAGTGGAAGGATCGATCAGTTCCCCAGTCTCCGCATCCAGCACCAGCGGCGCTCCATCGCGATCGGTAAAGATCACCGGCGCCGTCTCCGTCAGATCGAGATCGAGGCGCAGGGCGCCGTTGCCATTGCTCAAATCGAGGGTCGCTGATGGAACCGCGGTGTCATAAGGAATCTGGACCTGCGTCTCATCGGTGGTGGCAGAAAGAATGGGCAACGCTTTGCCGGCAATCTGCGCCTGTGTCAGCTTCATTCCCACCAACGACATCAGCGCTCCGGGAGAAGCAGTTCGCGATTCCAGATTGGCCGCACTAATCAACAGGGGGTTCCGGCGGCGGTGAGGAGCATAGGTCAGAAAAACGCCATTGCCAGCAAGCGAGGTATAGAGGAAATTAGCTCCCTCATCGAGAAGTACATCAAGCGCCGGATCTTTCGGAAGATTGCCGCCCAGCCGGATCCAACTCGTCGGGTTTGCTGCGATTTCGAGATTGTTCAAGGTGTAGTAGACGCCGCGTTCTGTCGCCAGATAGATCGCGCCACTCCCTCGATCCGCCGCCACCCCGAAAATCTGATTCGCGGCCAGGTCGCTGGTTAAATCGTCCCATCGCCTTCCTCCGTCCAGCGTACGCAGAATCCGCGCGCGCTCGCCCGGCTTTACAACAAGACTGATTTCCGGCTTCAACGCATCTGTCCAGCGCAGCGTGTCCCGGGTTGGCGAGGCCGCCGCTTCCGCCGCCCACATGCCCTTAACACCCGGAAGCCATTCGACGGTCTGTCCCTCCCGCCACTCGGCAATCAATCCGCGGCCCCCACGCGGAGTCGCCAGGAGCTTCCGCAGTTGCAGGTTCGGCAGCCCGGGATTGAGGCTCGTCCAGCTCTGTCCACCGTCGGAACTCAACCACACACCTTCATCGCTCACGGCAGCCAGGCGATCCGGATCATTCGGCGCAACCGACACCGCACGGATATTCTCGCCAATCAGCCGGAGCTCTCCACGCGCAATCAGATTCGTCCAATGCCTGCCAGAGTCGTCACTGCGCCAGAGAAACCGTCCATAGGCAAAAACACGATAGGGATTGCCGGGAGCAGACACCGCGTTCGCCGAGGGCTCGGGCAAGCTATCGACAATCGGAACGCTTGGAGCCACTCGCAAGCCTGCTTTCGCGGCCGGGGACCAGGTCTCGAAATCCACGGTTTGAAACAGGCGGTTCTTGCTCAGCTGCACTTCCAACGAGTTGCCGTCAGGGGAGAACCACACGCCCTCCACCGGCGAGCCGGAGAGACCTGCGCGACCGTTATATACAACAGTGGTGCCGATCGGGCGCCAGCTCAACCGGAACTCAAAGTCCTGCGCTGTCTGAGCGTCCAGCGACGCACTGAAAAGGCAAAGCCCGACTGTGGCAAATATTACTCGCATTGTTGTGTCCATCTGACACATCGCCAAATCTATTGTAGCCACCTATTTTGACTGAATATCGGACAGTCTTCTGCCGAACTGTTGATAAGACGGGGCAATTCCGCCCAGGTTTCTCTGAAGCACGTTAAGGATGTTGAATTGCTCTGCAATTTTGGTGTTAGCATTGGAAACTAAGTAGTGCTGCGTACTGGATTACAATCCGCTCTGTGGACGGTGGCTCTGACCCTCGTTTGCGGCGTCGTGTCTTCTGCACAGATGTTGCCGATCGCTCCCGGTTCCACGGGCAAAGTACTGCACGTGCAGGGCCAGGTTCAGGTGCTTCGAGACGAAATCCCCTGGGCGATCAATGTCGGGGACACCATCAACCCGAAGCAGGAGATCATCACCGGTTTTGATGGCTATGCCAAGATCCAGGTTCCGGATGGCAGCGTATTTGAAATTTTTCCGGGTTCGCGAGCGACCTTCCGCAGCAACCAGGGCAACCTGCGTGAATTGCTCGATCTTTGGATCGGCCGCGTCAAGGTTCATATTGAGAAGCTGAATGGCAAGCCCAACCCCAATCGGATCCAGACGCCCTCGGCGGTGATCTCCGTCCGCGGCACCACCTTCGATGTCACCGTGGAAGACGGCGATGAAACGCTGGTGCTGGTGGAGGAAGGTCAAGTGGCCGTGCAACATGCGCTGATGCCTTTTAGCTCTGCCAAAATTCTGAATGGTGGCGACTATCTGCGGGTGTATAAGAACCAGCCGATCGCCGACAAGAGCTTTGATCGTGGCCAGGTACTCCTGAAAGTGCTCCGTATGATGCAGGACATCTGGATTACCCAGCCCCATGTCGGTGGAGCAGCGGGACCGGGTGCTGGTCCGTCCAGCGTTCCGGGTGGCTTGCCCGGCGATACGGGCGCCCCGCCACCACCACCTTCTGCCCCTCCGCCACCTCCTGGAGTGTAATGCGCCGGCGTAGTTTCATTCTGGCTCCTGCCCCCAGTCTCTTGTTGTCCCCTTCGCTTTCTGCGGCACAAGCGGTACCGGAAGGACAGGGCTTGGCTCCCGAGTGGGAAGCCCGTAGACAACTGGACGATCTGAAGGCAAAACTCAACGCGATTCTGCCCGAACTCGATCGGCTGAACTTGAATCAGTGGCGTGCCTCCGGAGCGGCTGAGGCTTATTTTTCTCAGCTCGATTCGCTGAAGCGGCAACTGCACTCTGTCCTGGCGGCGATCGGGGATCTGCGCCAGACTCCCGAAAAACTGGCCGTCGCCCTCGAAGTCTTTCTCCGCTTCGATTCGCTCGATCAAACCCAACGCATGGTGCTGGAGGCAGTTCGGCGATACGAACCTTCGGCAAGCGCCGATCAGGTGGAAGCGAAGATCTTCGAGAGCACACCGGCGCGCGATCACTTCCGGCGCTACATGATCGACCTTGCCGCCGAACGCGACCGGCAGCTCGAAATTCTAGCGCGAGAAGCGCAGCGTTGCCGTACGGAGGCCAATCTCCCCGGGAGCAATCGACCGCCTGCATCCAGGCCGGCCACGAAAAAATGACCCCCACCCCACTTCCCCCGCCGCCCAAGTTCATCTTCAGTTGCTACATCTGCAAAGAGCCCTCCACACAGATCTGCGCCAACTGCACACGCGATGTCTGTGCGCTTCATCTTTGCGAGCGCTGCCGCCGCTGCACCGATTGCTGCACCTGCCGTCTGGACCAGCAACAACGCCGCTAGGCTTTGCCGTAGGCGTCGTCCACCAGCTTCTTCATCACCGCAAAATCATCCGCCACCGCCTTCAGCTCGTTTGGCGTCTCATACTCGACGTGGAGCGTCACCGGGCCATTGAATTTGGCGAGCGCCAGACGGCTCATCACCTTCGGCCAATCCACCATTCCCTGGCCGAGCGGACACCAGCGCATCTTCCACTTCCCCTTGTCCTTTTCCCAATAGAAATCCTTCACCGCCAGCATCTTCATGCGCTTGAGGGCGATTTCAAGAGAGCTATGCCAGGTCCATTCGCCCCCCTCTGCGGTGGCATGGGCCGCATCGAAATAGAAACCAATATGGTTCGCGTCCAGCAGGGAGATCAGGTTCCAGGTGTCCCAAACCGGCGCGCCGACATAGCTGCCGGAATGGTTATGAAAACCAGCGCAGATATTATGAATCCGGGACAGGAGCGCAAAACCACCGAGAGCAATCTGCACCTCGGCCAGCTTGCGATCGATGTCGACAACACCCTCCCGGCTTGTCTCATAGCGGAAATAGCCCGGCTTCCAGAATGGAATCTTTAGTTCGCCCGCCTTGCGGAGCGTAGCGCTTGTCTCCGGGGCCTTCGGGTTGGTTAGTCCGGTGGTAATCATCGGCACCTTCAGGCCGCTACTCTCGAGAATCGCGACCGCCACAGGCAGATCGTCCGTTACCTTCTCGGGCAATACATGCCCCCCGGGGCGCACGGTCAGATCGACACCATCAAAGCCAGTTTGCTTCGAGAACTTGGCCAGATCTTTGTAATCGAGCTTTCCGGCATGCTTCGAAAACAGGCACAGCGAGGGGCGCGCGGAAGGAGGAGCCTGCGCATCCAGATGCAGCGCGGCGGTGGTGGTGGTGAGGAAAGTACGACGGTTCATGGCAGATGATAAGGGGCTCGGTATTTGTAGCTCAACATGCGGTTCGCAGCAGCGTTGTTTGAAAAGCGCTCCGCCTTGCTATCCCATTCCAGATAGCTCTTGGTGTGATACGAGATATTTGCGATCAGAGTCGCCGAAGTGGACAAGTGTCCTGTCAGGACATCGCAGTTGCACTTGGCGCGTGACTTCATGCAATCAAGAAAATTGCGCGCGTGCGGCTGGGCCGTGGGGTAACCGGTCATCTTACGTGCTTCAATCACCGGCTTGCGCGACGGATGATACGACTTCTCGCTGGTGCGGTCCACTGGCGTGCGTTGTGGCAGGGGCAGATCGGTCACTCCCTCCGGCACCACTTCCCAACGGTCCAGATTCAAGTACATGGTGCCCTTGGTGCCGCGAATCATCATCTCCGTCTTCTGCGCATTGCCGGGGGCGGCATTCGCATTGATCTGCGTGAACACCATCATGACGCCGTCATAGTCCCAGGTGGCTTGGAGCGTATCGGGAATCTCGCGATTGTCCTTGATCGCATAGTTGCCGCCCATCACCGTCACCGCCTTCGGCGCATCCTTACCCAGACACCAGCGCAGCATGTCGACGTAATGCACGCCGAAGTTCGTCACCTGCCCGCCGGAATAGTTGTAAAACCAGCGGAAGTTGTAATACATGCGGTTCCGGTTGTAGGGCACCTTGGGAGCGGGCCCAAGCCAGGCTTCCCATTCCGCTTCACTCGGGGGCGGGCCTTCCGGCGCCGCGCCCAGGCCTGTCGGCCACTCATTGGTCAGATGCCAGCCTTGGGCGAGGGTAATCGTACCCAGCTCGCCAGACTGCACATAGGCAGCGGCTTCCTGTAAAAACTTCGCACTGCGCCGATGAATGCCAACCTGCACCACGCGCTTGTTGCGCTCGGCGGCTTCCACCATCTTGCGGCCTTCATAGACGGTGAGGCTCAAGGGTTTTTCGCAGTAAACGTCCTTGCCCGCGTTGCAGGCTTCGATCATCTGGAGCGCATGCCAATGGTCTGGGGTGGCGATCACCACCGCATCAAGCGTCTTATCCTCGATCAGCTTGCGCCAGTCCGCATGGCGCTTGGGGGTGTCGTGACCTCGATCCTTCGCCTTCTTCTCAGCCAGATCCATGTAGGAACTTTTGAGATCGCACAGCGCCGCCGTGCGGGCATCGCCATATTCGAGGAACCCATCGTGTACCTGATCGCCACGATTGCCGACCCCGATATAGCCCAGCATCACGCGATCATTCGCGCCCTGGATTTGCGAATAACTCAGCGCGGTCATCGCGCTCGCCTTGGCAAAATTTCTGCGATTGAGAACTGACACCTACAGCCTCCGATTCAACCTGTTGAAACAGTTTGAAGTATATCCTGTGGACAGATGAAAATTGCGCTGCTGCTACTCTCCTTATTGTTGAGCCTCGAAGCTAAAATTCTGGTGCATGGACATCGCGGCGCCCGTGCAGCAAGACCAGAGAATTCCATCGCTGCCTTTGAATACGCGATTGCGCAGGGAGCCGATTTTCTCGAACTCGACCTGGCCGTCACCAAGGACAATGTCCTGGTGGTCAGTCACGATCCGCAGTTGAATCCAGCCATCTGTATGGCACCCGCAGGCTTGCCGCTGGTGATTCGCGAATCGACGCTCGCACAGATCAAGCAATGGGACTGCGGCTCAAAGCGGAACCCTGAGTTCCCCCAGCAACAGACCATCCCCGGCACTCGCATCCCGACCTTCGACGAAGTGCTTGCACTGGCGCCCAAAGGGAACTTCGGCTTCAACGTCGAGACCAAGAGCTCAGCCTCGAAGCCCCAACTCACACCGCCCCCGGCCGAGTTTGCACGCATGGTGCTCGATGCCGTTCAGAAGCACAAGCTGGAATCGCGCGTAATCATCCAGAGCTTCGACTGGCGTACCCTCACCGAGTTGCGGAAGCTTTCGCCAACCTTGCATCTTTCCGCCTTGCACCCCACCGGCATGGCAGAAGCAGTCGTGAAGTTGGACTATGTGCAGGCCGCGAAAGATCTGGGCATCGATATGGTGAGCCCACACTACCGCCTGACAACCAAGGCCCGGGTGGACGAAGCACATGCCGCCGGAATGAAGGTGGTTCCTTGGACGGCAAATGATGTCAAAATCTGGGATCAGCTCATTGCAGACGGTGTCGATGCAATCATCACTGACGACCCGGCCGCGCTGATCGCCCATCTGAAGGCAAAGGGGCTGCGCTAGGCACGCGTCCAGCCAATTCTCTTCGGAACTTTTCTCCCGCAGCCTTCGTTGCTAACAGCGTATCGAGTGAGACTTGCTGGAGGCTGGCCGTGATCCATCGTTCCGAGGAGTTCGCCCTTTCCGGCGCAGCAGAAGCATTCCCGTCACCAACATGGGGCCGGACCGCCCAACACGCCCTGCGATTCGCCGCCGGATTCTGGTTCCTCACCGCTGTCCTCGGACAGTTGATTTTTGCCTTCTACATCGCGTTGTTCTATGGCCGGGCCACGGTACAGGGGGATCTCGCTCGCTGGAACCAGGGGATGCCGCACGGGTATCTGGCCGGTGATCCAGTAGGGAATTTCGCAGTCGGCCTGCACTTGTTCCTGGCGATCCTGATCATTCTCAGCGGAGCGCTCCAACTGATCCCGCAGGTCCGGAAATATGCCCCGTCCCTGCACCGATGGAATGGCCGGATTTACTTGCTAACAGCCTTCCTAATCAGCATCGGCGGACTCTTTATGGTGTGGGTGCGAGGTTCCGTGGGCGACTTATCCCAGCACGTCAGCATTAGCATCAATGCGCTGCTCATCATGACATGCGCCGCTTTCGCCCTGCATTATGCCCGGGCCAGACAATTCGGAGCCCATCGCCGCTGGGCGTTGCGATTATTTCTTGTGGCCGCAGGAGTTTGGTTCTTCCGGATCGGATTGATGCTGTGGCTCTTCGTCAACAAGGGACCAGTAGGCTTCGATCCACAGCGCTTTGAGGGCCCGTTCCTGACCTTCCTCGCCTTTGCACAGTATCTGCTGCCACTTGCGATTCTGGAGCTTTATCTCCGGGCCAAAGACCGGGGTGGGCCAGGCAGCAGACTGGCGATGGCCGGTGGGCTGACCATGCTTACCCTCGCGATGGGCGTCGGCATCGCCATCGCCACAATGGGCATGTGGCTCCCACGGCTTCGTTAAAAACTAAGCCTTCAGCTTCTTCCGAATCTTCTTGATGGTGTCTTCGCGCTGATTCGCGCTCCAGGTGTCCTGAATCTCTTGTTCGCTCAGATCGGCCACCCGCCCTAGCAGGATGTACGCAGGCAGAGCGTGCGGCAGGTGCTTCCACTGTGCCATCTCCGCCAGAGCCGGAATCCCGCGCTCCTTCATATGGCGAATCAGCTTCTCGTCCCGCTCTGCCGTCAGCTCGATCAGCAGATTCATCGCATTCATGCGATCTTTCCAGGCGACGCTATTCAGCATCTCGACAAACCAGGTTGTGAGAACGCGAATTTCGGCTTCTGGATGCTTGCGCGCGTAGGATGCCAGGGGAGCCAGACTGCGCAGCGCAGCCGCACGGACTTCTTGATCGGGATCGCGCAGCGCCAGTTGCAGATCTTCGATGATCGCCTGTGACTTGGGGCCATAGCCGAGGACTGTTGCCGCAACCCGGCGGTCATCAGGGTCTGCGCCTTCACGGAGAATCTCGCGCAAAATCTTCTGCTGGTCTTCTGCCATCGCCGGCAGGCGCATCTGCACCAGACGGGCTTCCAGGTTCTGCATCAATGCATAGCCCTGGCTCCAGTCCTCGCTAGTTTCGCCCACCCGCGTCGCTTCGGCGATCGCGGCAATCAGCCGGTTGTACATCGCCGTAACGTCCTCGGGCATCACGAGGGTCTCGTTCTTCGGTTCTTCGCGAATATCGAGGTGCGGACGTCCGCGCTCCTCGACGCCAATGTAGAAGATGGCTTTCCCCTGCTCACAGCAGATGGCTTCTACATTGGCCCGGGCGATGCCCTTGATGCCAATGAGAAGCTCTTCGAGATCGCCCTTCGAAGGAGGGAGGGGATCTCCCTCAGCGACTTTCAATTCTTTTCGCAACTTCTCGGTCGAAAAGCTATGCGCGCCATAGGAATCGATGATGCCGATACGCGGACCAACCGGATCGGCCGCGTACAGGCACGCGAGTCCTGTCAGAAGGAAATACTTCACTCCCCCATTCTGACGTGTTTAGAGCGCCAGGGTTACGAGGAACATCAGGACGCCTGCGCAAGGCAGCAGCAGCAGCGCCTTCTTGAGGCCAGTTGCTTCCCCGCCCGCCACGCCGCCAATGATCGGCGAACTGGTCACCAGACCCAGCCAGCCGCAGGTGACTGCGACGCCGATTGCGGTAGCCGTACCGGTGGTGAAGGTTGCGCCCACCATCGACAGTGCTGTCGGAAACACAGGAGCCATCGCCACACCGGCAGCAAAGACCATGGCCCAGGCCATGTTCGCATCCTTAAACTGCAGCATCAGATACGTGGTGACTGCGATACCGATCGAGGCGCCCATCAAAATCTGTGCGTTCGTAAAGCTGGCGAAGATTCCGGTGGCCACCACCAGGCGTCCTGCCAGCAGGCCGAGGGCGAAGCCGAAGGAAAGAATGTTCAGTGCCTTCTTCTCGTTGATGCCCTGTGCGATCAGATGGCGTACCACCCAGTTCCAGACGCCCACTTCGCAGGCGACATACAGAAACAGCAACAAGGCGGGGAGAAAGAGGCCGGGGTTCATCAACAGCGCGGGGACGTCGGAGAAGTGGAACTGCACCACGCCGGTGGGCACCGGCATGTCGGTCACCGAGTGCAAGCCCAGCGTGATCACCGTCAGCACTGCCGTCAGGTTGCAAAGCTTGAAGGAGTTGCCACCCAACAGGTTGGCCGCAATAAACGGAGTGGCAATGCCGCCCAGCCCAAAGAAGGTATTGAAGCCATTGAACAGCGCCGTGGGGTTGTCTGTCTTTACATCGTTGACCAGCGCATTAGCGCCCGCGACAATAATGCCGCCGCCGATTCCCAACACCAACATATAAATGCGAATCGTACTGAAGCCCTTCGACTTCGGCAGTAGGAACAACGCCAGGGCAATCAAACCAAGTCCCAATACCAAGCCAACTTTTTTGCCCTGCAGATCGATCAGTGGACCTTGGAGTAGCGAGCCAATCACAAGTCCGATCGCCTGCATCGTCGCGATCGCGCCATTTTGCGAAGGGGTGAGACTGAAGCGTTTGGAAAGATCGGGCAGAATACTGCCGAGCATCGCTGCAATCATTCCGTAGACAAAGATGGCCATCACGGCCGCAACAATGAGCATGTTGGAGGATTCCATAAACGCCTTAGGCTATCACAGCAAGGGTGGCAAAGAACTAGCCCTCAGATCTCTCCCTTGGGATTTTTATTTAGCATGCCTAATCGTTGAGAAAGATTCCGTCGATACAGCGCTGAAGATCCTTCTTTCTCTTCCCGTCCTCTATCTGGCCTTGGCCTGCCAGTTCGACGGCACCACAAGCGACGCGCCCACTGAAAAGCAGCAGTTTGAACTCGTCACCTATGTAGAATCCTTCCAGGTGAGGTTTCATGTCTTGGAGTTCTCTGTTTCCGAAAGCGGATCTTATTCTTTCGAAGAGACTCCCACTTGGGACAATTACACCTTTCTCTACCAGAGCAGTTTTGACCCAAGCGCCCCCTCACAAATTTCGTGATCGGCAATGACGATTCTGATATTGCGCCCACAGGTTCTGGATTGAACCAATCTTGAGTCGCCGGGGTCAACTACTTTTTTATATCGACAGGCTTGACCATGACCCACTATGGCGCTTTCAGCCTCACGATTCACGGCCCGGAGATATTCTCCTCGCCGTCCCCGAACCTCCACCTTCATCAGGGGCGCCGCCTGCGCCGGGCTTCTCTTCTTTTTACGCCGCAAGCGTTAAAACGCAAAAAGCGGACAACGCCATTTGACGCCGTCCGCTTTTCCATCTGCGGGAATCCCTGAAGCAATCTTCCCCTGATTCGCCTTCCCGTCCCAGAACACGGCTCTCCTTCTGCCGGTAGCGCTGGTCACTATGGCAGCATCGCTCGATCCGCAAAGCGAGCTTAGCCTACCGGAATATCCCGTACAAAGTCGAATCGTGCGGGTACGGATAGACCAAAGTATTCAAAATCAGTCCGCCCTACGCTCAGGGACAGATATGAGATACCTCACTTTTCCTGTCCTCTGCTTCGCCTTCGCCTGCCAACTGGCCAGCGCGGCTACCCTCACGATCAATGGATCTACCCTTGGCGACCCCAGATGGAATCGCCCACGGGAAGACGGCTCCTCTCTGTCAAACGTCGGCACAAACGTGCGATTTGATGTGATTAGTTTCTCCGTTTCCCAGAGTGGAAACTATAGCTTCCTGGAGGTTGTCACCGGCTCAGACTGGGATAACTATATCTTTCTCTACCGGACCTCGTTCCACTCCTCAACACCCTTGGTCAACTTCATTCGCGGGAATGATGACATCTCCGGGCCGGGCCATCGTTCCGGGTTTACGGAGAACTTGACGGCAGGTACGCTCTACTTTTTGGTGTCTACCGGTTACGACAATTCAGATGCGGGTAATTTTACCCTCACCATCAACGGGCCCGGCTCGATTAACGCCTTCACCCCGGCAGCAGTTCCCGAACCATCCACACTCACGATGGGTGCCGTAGGCATCGGACTCGTGCTCTTCCGCCTGCGCAAAAGAAAGAGTTAAGCACCGGCCAAGAGGCGGCAGTGAAGAAGTATGGTTGCAAACAAAGAAGGGCGGCGCCGATGGCGCCGCCCTTCTTCAACGATGTAGCACGGAATCGAGCTGATCTTCAGCGTGTGCGCCTTGGCATCCCAGAATGCGGCCTCCTGGCGATAATGTGACCCGGGATCGCGGCAATTTGTCCCGCACGCGCCAGAACGATGACCTTCGCCTTCCCCTGTCTCGCTTCAAGATCGTCCGAACGCCCTCAGATACCGTCCCTAGATTTCTATTAAGCAAACCTAATGCCTGGAAGGCATTCTGCCGAGTTATATACACATCTTTATGCGATATCTTTCCTTGCCCATCCTCTACCTGGCCTTGGCCTGCCAGTTGGCCAGCGCCGGAACGCTTGTCATCAATGACACCACAACCGGCGCGCCCACTTGGAAGCGGCCGTTTGAACTTGGCACCTATGTAGAATCCTTCCAGGTGAGATTTCATGTACTGGAGTTCTCCGTTTCGCAAAGCGGCTCTTACTCCTTCAACGAGACTGCAACTTGGGACAATTACACCTTTCTCTACCAGAACAGCTTTGACCCAAGCGCCCCCCTCACGAATTTCATGATCGGCAATGACGATTCTAATATTGCTTCCGAAGGATCCGGGTTTAACCAATCTCTAGTCGCCGGAGTGAACTACTTTTTCATATCGACAGGCTTCAACGTTAACCACTACGGCGCCTTCACCCTCACGATTGACGGCCCGGGAGAGATCTCCCTCAGCCCGGCAGCCGTTCCCGAACCCTCCACCTTCGCCATGGGCGCGGTCGGCGCCGGACTCCTCGTCTGGCTGCGCCGCAGGCGATAGAACGAAGTCTGCGTTGGTGAATCGATTCCGGGCAGATCCGTTTTGCCGCCAAAAAGCTCACTTGCAACTTCTTGATGACATTTCCGGGCTAGCCCGGTGGGACTGACCGGCTAAGCACAAGCTTCGGGACCTGTAGGGTAGATCCACCCTACACTCCAGAAGCGATGAGACATTTTACTTTCCCTATCCTTTGTCTGGCCTTTGTTTGCCAACTGGCCAGCGCCGGAACCCTTAGCTTCGACGGCACCACAGCCGGCGGTCCCACTTGGAATCGACCAGATGCATACGGCTTGTATCTTCCATCTGCAGGAACCGACGTGAGATTTCATGTCTTAGAGTTCTCCGTTTCCGAAAGCGGACTTTACTCCTTCCTCGAGACGACTGCAGGTTGGGACAATTTCACCGTTCTTTACCAGAACAGTTTTGACCCCGGCGCCCCCCTCACGAATTTCATGATCGGCAATGACGACTACCTTGGATCCAACGGAGATTCGGGATTTGACCACGTCCTCGAGAGCGGCATCCATTACTTTTTCGTATCGACAGCCTTCAGTGAGAATTCATCGGGCGCCTTCGCCCTCACAATCACCGGCCCGGGAGAGATCTACCTCGGTGACCCGGCTGCGGACGTGCCGGAACCCGCCACCTTCGCCCTCAGCGCGG
Organism: Bryobacter aggregatus MPL3; assembly: GCF_000702445.1. Lineage (NCBI taxonomy): Bacteria > Pseudomonadati > Acidobacteriota > Terriglobia > Bryobacterales > Bryobacteraceae > Bryobacter > Bryobacter aggregatus. The sequence goes on along the minus strand of NZ_JNIF01000003.1, from coordinate 1,879,112 downwards.
CTGGCGCCGGGCTCCTCGTCTGGCTGCGCCGCAAGCGCTAACTCTCCCGAAAACGCAAAAAGCGGACAGCGCCCTCTGGCACTGTCCGCTTCTCCATTTACAGGAAAACTGCTTAGCCGATCTTCAGCTTGTTCGCCTTGGCATCCCAGAACACAGCCTTCTTCTGGCGGTAGCTCTGGGTCGCCATATGACCCGGAATCGCCGCAATCTGGCCTGCGCGCGCCGGAGCAATGGCCTTCGCCTTGCCCTGCACCGCTTCGAGGAAGTTCTTGACGTGGTCTGCGGTCGCGTCCGGCTGGTTGAAGTCCTTCAGGTAGTTCATCGTCAGTGGAGCATGCGGCGAGAACGGCTTGATGTTCCTGATGAACTTCGGCTGCGGATTGAAGTACAGATTCTGACGGTCCATCACTTCGATGGTGCCCTTCTGCCCCATGAACTGTTCGCCGTAACCATACTGGTCGTTGCCAAAGAAGCACGAATAGTTCAAGTGGAACTTATTCGGATAGTCATACAGCGCGCTCATCGTATCGGGCACTTCGCGATCGTCCGGAGCGCCCCACTGGTAGATGCCGCCCGAGGCCATGCAGCTATTGGGCAGTTCTGCCTTCACCAGCCCGCCGACCACAAAATTCGTGATGTCGGTCTGGTGCACCAGAAGATCAGTGGAGATACCGCCCGAGTAGTCCCAATAGTTGCGCCACTGGAAGTAGCGGCCCTTGTGGAACGGAATGTTCTTATGTTCGGCCGCCTCAAGGAAGCGCCGCCAATCGGTGTTCTCGGGAGAAGCGTCTGCCGGCACAATGTAGCGCCAGGCCGCCGGAACACCCTTCGCCGGATCCACCGTCTGATCGAAGTTGCGATACCAGAAAGCGCGCGTGTAGTGGATTTCGCCGATGTAGCCGTCTTCCACCATCTTCTTCGCCTGGATGTACAGCTTGTTCGAGCGATTCTGCGTACCCACCTGGACAACAACATTGGTCTTCTCGGCGAGCGCGACAATCTCAAAGCCTTCTTCGATCGTGTGTGCGATCGGCTTTTCGAGATAGATGTGCTTCTTCGCCTTCAGCGCCGCCATCGCCATCGGATAGTGCCAATGCTCGGGCGAGGCGATGAAGATCACATCCACATTCGGGTCATTGATAACATCGCGGTAATCCACCGAGGTCTTCGGCGTGTTCTTACCCTCGGTCTGCACGATGTCCTTCGCCTTGGCTAGATTGCCCTGGTAGGTGTCGCAGACATGCGTCACCTCGACCATGTCCTTGGAAAGCAGGTACATCTGCTTCATGACATGCTGGCCGCGCATTCCGGCCGCGATCCAGCCGACGCGCAATCGATCATTCTTCTGCGCGCTTGAGGTGAGTACAGCCGGGCCCGCGCTGACAGCGGCGGCCACAGCAGATTGCTTCAGTAAATTGCGGCGTGACAGGTCTTCAGACATGGAATTCTCCTCTTAGCTCTCGCTCTCGGTCTTCTCTGGCTCGGTCGCTTCGATTGCAGGCGCGGGGACAGGGGTCACCTTGCGGGCAGCGTCGAACAACAACGCGATCGTCTTTTCGGTGCGAATGCGATTCGCGATCCGATCGAGTCCGCCATCTTTTTCGAGCTTCGCACGAACAGCAGCCACCGGCTCGCGCTGCTGGCGGGCGGCCCGCTGCACTTCGCGGTCCACATCGTCCTGGGCCACCGTGACATTCTCGACTTCAGAAATCTTGTCCAGTAGCAGGGTCGCCTTCACGTCGCGGATCGCGCGGTCTTTCTGGCTCTCCTTGAACTTGTTGATGTCCAGATTCAACTGGCGCGGATCGATACCCTGCATCTGCAACGAGCGCGCATAGCTCTCGAGTTGGATCTGCAACTGGCGATCGACATAAGTCTCCGGCACCGCGAACTCGTGGCTGTCGGCCAACTTTTCGATCAGCTTGTTTTTCGCGTCGTCCTGAGCGCGGAACTGGCGCTCGGTAAAAATGCTGGCCTTCACCTGCTCCTTGAATTCGTCGAAGGTACGGAAGTCACCCATCGACTGCGCAAACTCGTCATCCAAGGCCGGAACATCCTTGCGGCGGATGAACTTCAATTCCACTTCAAAAGTGACGGTTTTGCCGGCCAGACGCTCCTGGCCATAATCCTCACCGTAGCTCACCTGGATGTCTTTGCTCTCGCCCGGGCTCATGCCGACAATCCCTTCGGTAAAGGCGGGGATCGTATCGGGATTGCCCAGTTGCAGCGTCATCTCGGGGTTGCGCATCGGCTCGCCTTCGAGGCCATCGCCGCTCTCAATCCCGACAACGACATAGTCGTCCAACTGCGCCGGACGTGGGTCGATGTTCACGTAGTCGGCCTTGGAGTCGCGAATCTGCTCCAGGCGTTCCGCAATCTCTTCTTCCGTCACCTGCGGGTCTTCGTACTCCACCTCAAGGCCCTTGTATTCCTTGAGATCGAATTCCGGATGAACATCGAACTGAGCCTTGAACACCATCGGTTCGTTCGGTTCAAACTTCAATTCGGTGATACTGGGCTGACCAACGACAGCAAGCTTCTCTGCGGCGAAACGGTCGCTCAGAGCCTTCGGAATCACTTCCTCAATGACGTCCTGCTGGATCTCGTTCTGGAATTGGCTGCGGATGACGCTCATCGGCGCCTTGCCCGGCCGGAACCCTTTCAGTTGGGCTTTCTTCTGGATCTTGGCGAGTACCGTTTCGGTGGCCTTGGCGATCTCCTCAACCGGGACCGTCAACTCTAATTCATGCCGGCAACCTTCAATCAATGCCATATCGATGAGCGCTCTTTCTTCGCGTAATACTGACTACAAAATAATGGGGCGATGCTGGTGTTTCCCCGCATCGCCCCCTATGTTCATCCGGGATGCCTAAACCGCAGCGGCTTTCAGCGCCGCTGCCTTATCGGTCTTCTCCCACGTGAAGGTATCTTCCGTGCGGCCGAAGTGGCCAAACGCTGCGGTATCGCGATAGATCGGACGGCGCAGGTCGAGAGACTCGATAATGCCCTTGGGGGTGAGCTTGAAATTCGCGCGAACGATTTCGGTCAACTTCTCGCTCGAAACAGTGCCGGTGCCGAAGGTGTCCACGAGAACACTCACCGGCTCGGCCACGCCGATGGCGTAGGCAAGCTGCACTTCGCAGCGGTCGGCAAGGCCGGCAGCCACGATGTTCTTTGCAATGTAGCGGGCCATGTAGCAAGCGGAACGGTCTACCTTTGTCGGATCCTTACCCGAGAAAGCGCCGCCACCGTGACGGCCCATGCCACCGTAGGTGTCGACGATGATTTTGCGGCCGGTCAAGCCGGTATCGCCATTGGGACCACCGATCACGAAGCGGCCGGTCGGGTTGATGTGGATTTTCGTGTCGCCGTCCACCATGTCGGCGGGCAGAACCGCGTCGATGATCAGCTTCTTCACGTCCGCGCGGAGCTGTTCGGTGCTGACGTCGTCGCCGTGCTGCGTGGAAATGACCACCGCATCAATGCGCACTGGCTGGTCGCCGTTGTACTCGACGCTCACCTGGCTCTTGCCGTCGGGACGCAGATAGCTCAGCGTGCCGGCGCGGCGCACTTCGCTCAACTTGCGCACCAGCTTGTGCGACAGGATGATCGGCAGCGGCATCAGTTCCGGAGTCTCATTGCAGGCATAGCCGAACATGAGGCCCTGGTCACCGGCGCCACCCGTATCCACGCCCATCGCAATGTGCGGACTCTGGCGCTGGATGACGTTCAGAACGCCACAAGTGTTGCCGTCATAGCCAAAGGCGGCATCGTCAAACCCAATCTCTTTGATTACTTTGCGAGCCAAATCCGGAACGTCGACATAGGTCGTCGTCGTGATTTCGCCAGCCACTACGCAGATGCCGGTTGTCACCAGTACTTCGCAAGCCACTCGCCCCGTCGGATCTTCGGCCAATACAGCATCAAGTACCGCATCCGAGATCTGATCCGCCATCTTGTCGGGGTGACCTTCAGTCACCGATTCCGACGTGAAAATTCGCTTTATTGCCTCAGCCACTGAATTGATTCGACTCCTGCTCTTTGGAAATTAGCCACCCGCTGAATCATGCCCGTCTGGGCCTCAAGAGGGTTGCCATGTTCATACACGGCAATTTGACGAGGGACCAATCCTCTATTCTAGACCCTTGGCGAGAAGATGGTCAATTCTGTCACTATGAAGGACACATGCGTCTCTCGGTTCTTTTCATCGTTGTGTTGCTGTGCCCCCTCGCCGACGCCGCCCCCCTCACCCACGGAGATTTGCTCCGATTCTTCTCGGAATGGCGAGAATTCCAACAGCCGAAAGTCAAGAAAAACGTCCCCGATTACACCGCTCCGGCCATGCGCCGCCAGCAGGGAGAATTAAAACACTGGCAGGAGCGCCTCGAAGCCTTCGACATCAGCAGTTGGACCGTCACCCAGAAAGTGGACTACAACCTGGTCCGCGCAGAGATGAACGGCCTCGATTTTGACCACCGCGTCCTCCGGCCCTGGTCTCGCAATCCCCTCTTCTACCGAATTATTTTCGACAGGGAATCGGATACCCCGCTTCCCGAGGGTCCCTCCATGTACGGCACCCTCGAACTGTGGTCCCTCAAAATGCCCCTGTCCCCAATGGACGAGGCATATGTTCTGGGTAAGTTGCAGGCGATTCCCGCCATCCTCAAGCAGGCCAAGTCCAATCTGACCGAAGACGCCAAAGACCTTTACACCATCGCCATCCACGCCAAAAAGCAGGAGAGTTACGTACTCGCTACCGTGGGACGCCGCTTTGGTGAGACGAATTTCAAACTGGTGCCCGCTATTCTGCAGGCCCAGGCCGCCGTCGACGACTTCATCAAGTGGATGGAGGGCAGGGTCAAAACCATGAAGACAGGATCTGGGGTGGGTGTAGTGAACTACAACTGGTATCTCAAGAATGTCCACTTGAACCCCTATACCTGGCAGCAGCTCCTCCAAATCATGGAGCTGGAGCTGGAGCGCAGTCTCGCCGCCTGGAAACTGGAAGAACACCGCAATCGGAATCTCCCCGTCCTTGCCCTGCCGGCAACAGCCCAGGAATATGACCGCCGTAACACCGAAGCAATCGACGGATTTATGAAGTTTCTACGGGAAAACGAGATCTTTACCGTCCCGGCGTACATGAATCTCGATCGCCTGCGGGGCAAAACCACCCTGCTTCCCAAGGCGGCTCTCGACATCTTTACAAACGTCGATTATCGCGATTCCATGCCCATGAAGAGCCACATGATCCACTGGCTGGAAAAGCAACGTCTGGAGATTGAACCGCACTACAGCCCAATTCGTACGCGATTGCTTTACAACATCTGGGATGGTCGGTCCGAGGGCCTTGCCACTGCCTGGGAGGAGGCCACCATGGATCTTGGGATTCTCGACCAGCGCCCCCGCGCCCGCGAGCTCGTCCACATCCTGGCGGTCGTCCGCGCCATCCGCGGCATCGCGGACCTAAAGTTCCATAGCGGCGAATTCACCCTGGAACAGGCGATGAAATACATTGTCGACCACACACCGAATGGCTGGTTCCAGCCCAATGGCGACACGATTTGGACGGACATGAGCATTTACGCCACCCAGCCCAGCTACGGCACCACCTACATTGCAGGAAAGGTCGCCTTCAACAAGCTGATCGCCGACTCCGCGCGCCAGAACCCCCAATCGTTTCAGTTCAAGGACTTCATGGATCGCTTCTTTGCCTCCGGCATCATCCCGATGTCTATGATTCGATGGGAGATGACCGGAATCGAAGACGAGCTCAAGCAGCTCGAAGCTCGCCACTGAGGCCAGGGAGCAAACTCCTTGGCCCTGCCAAGCGATTCATGAAGGGAAAAAGGGAATTCGTGCTACACTTCCGCAGGTTCTCCGATGTTCCCTTCTGCGCTTCCCGATCCAACCGCAGCGGAGATCCGGACGCAGCTTGATCGCATTCTGAGCAGTCCGGAGTTTTCGAGGGACTCGTGCCTGCTCCGTTTTCTGTCGTTGGTCGTCGAAACGGCCCTTGCCGAAGGCTTGCCGCCAGTCTTCGATCCTGACATCGACCTCGAAGTCTGGCTACTGGCGGCCCCTTCCCGACGGCATCGTTTATCTCGACCCTATCAGCGCCGGTACCCCGACCGATGACCGCAATACTCCACGCAGTATTCTGTTCTACGACTTCAAGACCAAGCGCTCCACTTCCCTCGGCGAAATCTCGGGTGCCTTCAATTTGAACTCACCCGGTATAAACCCCAAACAGCGGCGCATCATCTTCGCCCGTCTCGACGTCTCAGAATCCGATATCGAAGCCTTCGACTGGTCCTACTCACTAGCTGCGATGTCTCAATAAGCGACCCAAGGAAACCAGGGGGGATTCCCGGCTGACGATTCATCGTCGACAGCAACAAACAGCGCTCAAAGAATCGCTGATACCCAGTCTGATCAAGATGCCACGGATGAACTTCGGGCTCTCTCCTGTCGCTACCCATCAGCAGATCCCTACTTAAAGGAGCTGCTGAGACTCTACATTCTAGTCGAGTGTAAAGGCCAGAATGTTGCCCCCTGCCGCAATCGCGACATGCTGCTTACCCTTCACCAGATAGGTCATTGGCGACGCTTTCCAGACCTGCCCCGTATTGAAATGCCACAGCGTCTTGCCCGTTTTCGCGTCGGCAGCCGCAAAATCGCCGCCGGACTGGCCATAGAACAACAAGCCACCCGCCGTCGAAAGCACTCCCGAGTAGTTGCTCTCCGGAGCCCCCACCTGCGGCACTTCCCACACCACCTTGCCGGTCTCAATATCGAGCGCCCGCAGGAGCTTCACCGCCGGATTGGCTGGGTCGCTATATGGGACAAACCAGCTCCCGCTCTGCCGATAAATATTGCAGTCCTCTACAGCCATCACGTAGAACAACTTCGTCGCCGGGTTATAGGCGGTGGAATACCAGTTTGTTGCCCCACGCACAGCTGGACAGGTGAGAATGCCGCCAATCGTCGGTTTGCTGTTGGGTGCAAGCATTGGTCGTCCCTTTGTATCCACCCCTGTAGCCCAGGTCAACCTTTTCACAAACGGTGTGCCTAAAAGGAACTCCCCCGTCGTGCGATCCAACACATAAAAGAAGCCATTCCGGTTTGCCTGCAATAACAGCTTGCGATCACGGCCCTGAAACTTTGCGTCCACCAATACCAGCGGCTCCGTCGCATCCCAATCCCACAGATCGTGCGGGGTGAACTGGAAGTGCCACTTCAGCTTGCCAGTCTTCGGATCGAGCGCCAGCACGCAGTTGGTATAGAGGTTATCGCCAATGCGTTCATCGCCATCCGTATCGGGATAAGGGTTCCCTGTAGGCCAGTACAAGGTATCAGTCGCCGGATCATAGGAACCTGTCAGCCAAGTAGCGCCACCGCCCGTTTCGATCGCTTTTCCCTTCCAGGTCTCAGAAGCAGGCTCGCCGCGCTTTGGGATCGTATAGAAGCGCCAAACCTCTTCGCCAGTCGTCGCCTGGTAGGCGGCAAGGAATCCTCGCAGCGGCGCATCGCCGCCACCAATTCCGGCCACCACCAGATCGCCCACCACCAGCGGGGCGGCGGTGGCTCCAAAGGCACCCGGCCCCTTCGGCATATAGTTCTGCCACATGAGCGCACCAGTATGCCGGTTCAGGGCAATCAGATGGGCATCGTCTGTCGAGAAGAACACCCGATCTCCGAGGATGGCCGCGCCACGCTGCGCGCCTTTGGCCGCATCGCCCGAAATCTTCGTCGCATCCCCACGCGGCCGCACATAGCACCAGATTTCGCGGCCCGTACTGCTGTCGAGCGCACACACCTGATTCGGCCCCGTAACGTACATGATGCCGTCTACCACCAGCGGCGTCGTCTGCAGACTCATGTGCGGCAGCGAATAGCTCCAGGCCGGCTTCAGCTTCGCAGCATTTAAAGTCGTAATTTGAGCCAGTTCGCTGTGCCGGTTGCCGCTCGGCAGGCCATGATAGCCGGGCCACTCGCCCGCGGCGGGCTTCTGTACGCGATCCCGATCCGCACGCGACACCGGCGCGGACTCCTGCGGCAGCGGTCCTTCCGGAATCCCGTTCAAGCGGCTCAGATAAGCGACCAGATTCCGCTTCTCGCTGTCATGGCCGCGATAGGCGGGCATGTAGGAGCCCTTTTCCTTGTCGACGCGTGTGTAATCTTTCTCCGTCAACAGCGTGATCTTGCCGTTGAAGTCCTGCAACTGCAGATCATGCGCTCCCTGGCTGCGTGCAAAGCCGCGCAGGCTCTTGCCGCTCTTCAATTGCACCGTGACGACGCCCCAGGGATCATCGGCACAGAAGGCCCAGCTCGGGCACGAAGCGCCATTGCGCTTCCCTTTGCGGGAGCTGGGGTTGCTGAGCGTTTCTTCGATCTCGCGCACGGTCATCTCGTTGCCCAGATTCGATAGATCGGGGCCATTCGAGGCGCCAACGCCGCGCACCATATGGCAGCTCAGACACTGGCCCGCAAAGATCTTCTGCCCCGCCTCCAGATCACCTGCGGGGTTTGCATCAAAGGCCGATGCATTCCAGGATCGGATCACCTTCGAGAGCGTATCGAGATCGGCGGCAGGCAGAGGGAAGGCGGGCATCCCACCGCGCGTGCCGTTGCGAATGATGTCACGAATCTGCGCCTCGCTCCTCGAACGCAGGGAGCGCGTGTCGATCAAATTGGGTCCGCGATCCGTGCCGCGCGCATTGTCGCCATGACAGGCCGCACACATCTTGCGATACGAGTCTGGAAGTTCTTGCGACGAGGAAGCAACAATCCCCAACAGCGCCAACCCAAGGATGCGAGAAAGCATAGACCCACGATCCTAACGCAATGCGTTGCACACAGCAGCGGAAAATGGAAGAATTCCACCACGCGCGCCGCGCTGCTGCTTCTCCCGCTTGTCTTGTTGGCTCCGAAGCTCCAGGCCTGTTCGTGCGACTCCTCGGGCAAACTTGCGACAAATATCTGCACTCCCAGGGACAGAGCCTCTCAAGCTCGAGATGCGAGTCACCGAGCCAGACCGTCTCATCGACGAGGAGCTTCGCCGTCGTGAATCGCGACAACCATCTCATCCCACCAGTGCTACCGTGCAAACAAGATGGAAGCCGCTCAACTCGAAGCTCACCGTGCCGCCCTCACCGGCCACTGCTACCGCATGCTTGGCTCGGCGGTCGATGCGGAAGACGCGGTGCAGGACACCATGCTCCGCGCCTGGAAGAATCTGGACAGTTTCGACGGTAGGGCCTCCCTCCGCACCTGGCTTTATAAGATTGCGACCAACGTTTGCCTCGACTCCCTAGCCAACACTTCCCGTCGCTATCGCCCCATAGAAGAGGGCCCTTGCGGAACTGTCCACGACACGCTCAGCGCCCGCCCACGCACCCATTGGCTCGAACCCGTTGCCGATCTCCGCGCCCTTCCCTCCGATGCCAACCCGTCCGAACTCGCCATCCTGCGCCAAAGCATCCGTCTCGCCTTCGTCTCGGCACTGCAACAACTCCCGCCCAAGCAGCGCGCGGCCCTGCTTTTAACAGAAGTATTGGGCTGGTCTGCCAGCGAAGCCGCCGCGAGCCTGGACACCTCCATCCCGGCAATCCACAGTGCGCTGCAACGCGCGCGAGCGACCTTGGCAAGCAACAAGAACGCTGCGCCGCAACCTCTCTCCGGAGATCAAAACACACTACTCAACCGCTATCTCACTGCTTTTGAGAATTACGACATCGATTCACTGGTCGCGCTACTCCATGAGGACGCAACGCTCTCCATGCCGCCCTACGACCTCTGGCTCCAGGGTCACGACACCATCCGCACCTGGCTGCTCGGCCGTGGCGCGGGCTGCCGCGGCTCCATCCTGCGGCCAACTTCCGCCAGCGCCTCCCCGGCTTTTGCCCAGTACCGCCCCCACCCTGCCGGGGGCCACACCGCCTTCGCGCTCATCGTGCTCGAGATCGAGAACGATCGAGTCCGGGCCATGAACTCTTTCCTGGACACCGAGACCTTGTTCCCCCTCTTCGGCTTTCCTCTTCAAATTTCCAACTCATTTTTTGCCGGGCACCGATGATTTCGAGTGCGGCTTCCGGTCTATCTCTATGCAGACGGAATTTCCAAAGGAGAGAACACCATGCCTAACCCCCGGCAGATCTACTTGAACCTGCCCACCCGGAACCTCGTCAAGGCCAAAGCCTTTTTTGAAAACTTAGGCTTCCACTTCAACCTGACCTTCACCGACGACAAGGCCGCTTGTATGATCATCAGTGATCAGGCCTACGTCATGCTCCTGCTCGAGCCCTTCTTCAAGACCTTCACCAAGAACGAAATCTGCGTCACAGCAACCCACACCGAAGCGCTGATCGCCATCTCTTGCGACACCCGGCGGGCCGTCGACGAAATGGTGCAAAAGGCGCTCGCCAGCGGTGGTAAAGCCGCCATGGAATCAAAGGACCACGGCTGGATGTACACCCACAGCTTCTACGATCTCGATGGTCACCATTGGGAATTGCTCTGGATGGACCCAGCGGGAATGCCGGCCGAAAAACAATAAGGAAGAAAGAACATGTCAAACTCTACACAAGCTCCCCCAGCAGGCAACCGCGAGTTACAACTCACCCGCCTGATCCCAGCCACCCCAGAAAAGGTATTCCGCGCCTGGACCGAACCGGAACTGCTCAAGCAATGGTTCGCCCCCCTCCCCTACACCACGCCGCACGCCGAAATCGACCTCCGTCCCGGCGGCTCCAGCTTTATCATCATGAAGAGTCCTGAGGGTGTCGAGCTTCCTAATCGCGGCGTCTATCTCGAAGTCGTTCCCAACCGGCGCATCGTCGCCACCGACGCCTACACCTCAGCCTGGGAACCCTCCCAAAAGCCCTTCATAACCCTGATCCTCAGCTTTGAGCCAGAAGGCGAGCACACCCGCTACACCGCCCGCGTCCTCCACTGGAGCGTCGAGGATTGCGAAGCGCATGAGAAAATGGGGTTCCACCAGGGATGGGGCCAAGCCACCGATCAGCTCGAAGCAGTTGTAGCCAAGCTCTAAGACAAAAGGCAGCGCGGATGAGTCAGTTCGGCCGAACCGGCTCATCCGGCAAATAGAAATTCTCGCCGAGATACACGCGCTTCACTTCCGGATCGCGGCCCAGGGATTCCGGGCTCCCCGCCCGGAAGATCTTCCCGTTATTGATGATGTAGGCCCGGTCGGTCACCGCCAGCGTTTCCCGCACATTGTGGTCTGTCATCAGAATCCCAATGCCCTGCCGTTTCAGGTCGCTGATAATCTTCTGCAACTCCAGCACCTGAATCGGATCGATACCGCTGAAGGGCTCGTCGAGCAGCAAAAAACTCGGCTCAATCACCAGGCTGCGGGCAATCTCCACGCGCCGCCGCTCGCCGCCGCTCAACATGTAGCCCTTGCTCTTGGCCACCTTCTCCAGGCCCAGTTGCTCGATCAGATCGCGCATCCGCTCCCGCCGCTTGCGCCCATCGAGGGGCAAGGTTTCGAGAATCGCGAGCAGGTTCTCCTCGACACTCAGCTTGCGAAAGACACTCGGTTCCTGCGGCAAATAGCTGATGCCCTGGCGCGCCCGCTGGTACATCGCCAGATCGGTGACATCTTCCTGATCGAGCATCACCCGGCCGCTGTCCGGACTCACCAGACCCACGATCATATAGAAGGAAGTCGTCTTGCCAGCTCCATTGGGGCCCAGCAATCCCACCACTTCTCCCTGCTCCACCGAGACTGACACCCCATCCACGACACGGCGTCCGCCATAGGCTTTAATCAGTTCGGTTGTCTTCAATGTGCGCAAGGGTTTGGTTCGCCTAATTTTCCAGCTTAGCGCTTCCGTTGCAGATTACTGACGGCAGGTTTTTTCTCTTCGCCATCGACAATCAATTTGTCGTTATTCGCAAACCAGGTCAGTTGTTTTCCGGTGGTGCGGCGCTGTTCAACACCCTTCACCACATCGAACATTTCCGGCTTGCCGCCTTCGAGCACCAGCTTGCCATCCGCCGTATAGTACTCGCCCGTTTCGCCATGCCCCTTCCGGACCCGAGTAGTTCCGGTCTCGACAATCTTCACGTCGCCATAGGCAAAGGTCTTCTCCACACCACCCGATGGCTGTTCATTGAACTTCTCGCTGTCGTCGTTATCGAGATAGGCCCGCAGGCGATGCGATTTCACTTCGAGCCCGGGCCGGTCCATCAGGACATTGCCCCGGTATTCCACCATCTTTTCCAAATCGGCATAGAACATCTCGCTCGCCTTCACGTGAGTGAGAATCACGCCGCCATTCTTCTTTGCGGCCGCGGACTTCTCATCCACCATCTGGTGCACGATGCCCCCATCGGCGCGCAGTTGGCTCAGCTTGCGATCGATATCGATGCGCGGCGCACGCAGGCGATTCTCGCCTTGCCACATCACAGCATTGCCTTCGTAGTGGATCTTCGTATTTTTGTCACGCATCTCCATACGCTCCGCCGTGGCCTGCGTCACCTCGCCACTCTTGCCGGTCTTTGCATCCTTTTCCCCCTCGCGAATGCTGCGCACATTACCAATCGCGATAAACTCGCCGGTCTTCTGATTCAGAATGATCTCTTTGGCATCCGTCGAACCGGTGGAATCCCAGGTCCGCGCGTTTCCGGTCATGGTGATGCGATCTTGCGCCGTTTCCTGTACTGCCCGGTCGGACTTTGCGCGCCGCTCGCCTTCCTGATACCGGAAGTCGCCGCTTTGCTCCAGACGCACCATCTCGCCCGATTTCGGATCAAAGCGCGCCTCGAGTTCCTTGCTCCAGGTGAGCGTTGGCGCTCCGTTCTTCTTCGCAGGCGTGATTTCGGGTTCCGTCCGCGTGGTCACGTTCGTACTTTTGAAGAGTTCCAACTGATTGTTTGCCGCATAGACGATGCTCATGCGCTCACCCTCCATGTGCCGCTTGCGTTGCCCGGGGCGGTTCGGCAGAAAATCGAGAGTCCCTGGAGCGAGCACTTCCACCCGCTGGATCTCTTCCCCGCCAGGCCTCATCTTCATCTCAATGCTCTCGCTGCGCAGCACCTTGGTCTCACCCGCTGGGGCGCCCGCCTTCACCGCAGGTGTCGATTCCACCACAGCCTTCCCATTGGCAAGCGCCCGCTCGAGCAGCGACTCTTTCTGCGTCACCAAAAAGAAAAGGTCGATGCGCTTGGCGGTGGTATTCGTTTTGCCGCTCTCGCCGGTGGTCACCAGCTTCGCCTCGTCTTCGGCAATCACTTTCTCGACATGCCCTTCGGCAGAGAAATCCACGTTCAACGTTTTGGCGGCATAATCCACCTGGCGTTTCGGCGTCAGGTCCTTGCCACGAGCATCGGCGGCAGCCACATGCCGGATCACGCCCTTCTGCAAGCTCACTTCACTAGCCGCCGCTTCCATCGAAAACTTGGCCTTGCGCATCTTCGACCACGGCATCAGATAGACCTTCGACTCCAGTTCCTTATAACGAACCTCGTCGCTCTCCACCTCAATGGCTTCCACCTTCGGGTCCTTGGGCTGCCACCTCAGATAGGAAGCGCGAATCAGATGCAATTCGTGGGTTTGTGGATCATACTCCGCCCCCATCGCATGGCCAGTTCCTTCGCCACCTTCCTGATGGAAGCGGAACTCCACCGCACCCTGACTAAACATCTTGCCGGTCTTGATTTCCAGGCTCGCGCCCTTGGCCTTGATTCCCAGAACTTTTCCGTTGCTCTCCTCGCCGGGGAGCGGCACGGCCATCTGCACCTCGACATCGCTGTCGCTGGCCAGCCGGCCTTCGTTCGGGTAGTAGTTCCCCTTCTCGGCCTTCACCAGGTCGAAGGTCTTCCCATCCTCATGAAAGAGGCGGAGCTCCATCTGGTCGAGCTCCATATGGGCAGGATCCTTGACCTCACGGTAGTCTTTCGCCCGCAACTCGGCGACAGTCCGGTTGCCCTCTGAGGTGGCGTAGACAAACTCCTGCGCTTTGGAATTCAGCGTGCTTGGAAGAGGTTGAGGAGGAGCAGCCGTGTTCCGTTTTTGGACGGCCATCTGACGCTGGTAGGTATACCAGACGTAGCCCGCGATCCCAAGAATCACGGCAACCAGAAGATAGGGTCCAACGCGGCGCATCCAGCCACCCCTAGCTTAGCAGGTCAAAATTCCGTCCAAAAACGCAGTCACAAGATTTTGAAATTTCTTTCCACCTTACTTTCAGTTACTTACAAGCCCGGTTGCACGCGGATGCCCAGCTTGTTTTCCAGCGATGTCTACCCTGAATACGCTGATCGAGTGTCATGCAACTACCAATTCACTTCACAAGGTATGACCATAATGGAACCCATTATTATTATCCCCCCCTGCTTCTAGTTTCATGTGCTAGTTCAATTTCGCACGATTCTGCAAAAACTGTGGAAAACCTGTCGAAATTTTTTAACTAAGCAAAATCTCTGATATATTCCTAGGAGTACTAAGCATTGGTACTCCTAGGTCTAACCAGATGCCGAACTCCGCTTCGCTCCTCAAACTCCTGCTTCTGGTCTGTCTTTCCGCCCGCATTTCACGCACAGATCCGAATCAAAATTTGGCGCAGACAGCATTTCCAGGCTCTTTGCAAATGTCACAACTGCGCGCCCAAGCGTATGAATTTGTACGGAATCAAGAGTTTACAAAGGCGATTCGAAGCTATCAAAAGGCCAGAGACCTGGCCTTGCAGCAGGACTGGCAAGAGCTGGCCATCCAGTTTCTAAATAACATTGCTGGCTGTTACTACTCTCTATATGCCTACCAGGATGCGATCCGTTCCTATCGCCAATCCTTTTTAGAAGCACGCAAGATTAGCAACCTTCAACTGGAAACTCTTGCTGCATTAAACATGGCAAGCCTGTATCTTGCCATTGGAGAAACCAAGAACGCAGCTGATATTCTGAATGAATATCCATTGGATGGCTCTACAGTAGCAGCGAATTCCCGCCTCGAAGTCTTTCTCATTCAGGCCAGTGTTTTTACAAAACTCAACAATACCGAAGCCGCTGATGCTGCTTTTGCGCGTGCCATGCGGGAGGCCGAACTCGATCCGCCGTCCGCCCCGATCCCGGTTTCCCACCGCAACGCCGATCGCTGGTCCGAAGGTCCCCGCGAGCTCCGCCGGGCTTGGGTTTATGCCGTCATTGGCGAATGCCTGAACTGGCGCGGCGACTCCCACCGCGCCGAGCCCTATATCCTCGAAGCCTTTCGGCTCCGTTCCACTTATCGCGAAGGTTCCAGCTTCCGCAGCATCCTGCAACTCGCCATGGTCCATCGCGAGAGACGCGATTTTCAGGCCGCGCTCCGCCTGCTCTCCGTATCCCGGCACGTCGACCCACCCAATCGGACCGTGATGCATGATTTTCTGCTCGATCGTGAAGTGGCCCGGGTCCATCTCGCCGCTGGCAACTTTGAAGCCGCCTTTCCCTACTTGCGTTCTGCCCTCTCGCAAGCGCGGCGCTGGCGGCTCTCGGTACTCCCCACCGACTCCGCATTCCTCAACTTCGAAGCCCATCTCAATACAGAGATCTATCGCAGCTTTCTCGATACCCTCTGTGCTGGAAAGATCGCCCTCAATCAGAAGTCCTTGGCCGAGGAGTCGTTCTGGGTAGCAGAAGAAGCGCGCTTTGCTAGCATGCGGGCCGCACAGCTCCCGGCGGCGGCTTTCGCCGCTCGCATGCCGGGTGGTTATTGGGCCAAATTCGCGGAATTGCAAAAGCTGCAAACAGCGGCCATTCGAGGGGATAAGAACGCTTCTGCGGCGCTCGGCCAGACGGAGCGGGCCCTAAACCGCATCGAAATGGAATCGGGTCTCTCCATTCCTCAATCCTCTTCCCAAGGCACTCCCGCCATCGCCGACTGGAAGCGCAATCTCCCCGCCGATGAGGTGGTCTTCTCCTACTATCTGGCCGAACCCTTCTCCCTGGCCTGGGTGGCCGATTCTCGTGGAATTCACGTCCGCCGCATCGCTGGCCGCGCCCAGCTCGCCAAAATTATTGAACAATTTCGCGCAGAGATCTTGAATTCATCCCAAATCGGAACAAACAATACCGCTTTGGAACTAACTAGACAATTGTTTGGAGATTATTTGTACTCCCACCACACTATCCAGTACTGGACTATGGTGGTAGACCAAGAGCTTGCGGCTCTCCCGATCGCGGCCCTCCCTTCTGGGATGCCGCGTTCCCGTTTTCTAGTGGAAGATCATACCCTCCGCATTGTCCCGTCCGCCATTGCCCTCCAAAAACCAGCCGCGAGCCCCTGGCGCCGCCAGGCCGTCGGCATTGCCGATGCGGTATACAACCGGGCGGACACCCGGCTGGCGAGTCACCAGCAAAAACCCGCCGACCTTTTAGAACTCAGCCGGCTGCCAGCCTCGGCCCGTGAATTGCAGAAGAGCATGACCGTGATGCAGAGCAATCAATGGGCGACTCAAAGCTGGATGGGCACCGACGCCACCGGGCAACGCCTGCGCAATGCTCTGCTCGAATCGCCGGATATCATTCATCTCTCCACCCACTTCGTTTCCGATACGGCACATCCCCAGTTGCTGTCCATCGCGCTGACACCCTCTGCCGGGCGTCACTCGCTGTTTAGCTCTCTGGACTTGAATGGCTTGCGTACCAATACGAAGTTGATGGTGCTTTCCGGTTGTAGTTCCTCTTCCGGCGCTGCTGTTTCCGGCATCGCTATTAATGGCCTCGCTCGTGCCTGCCTCATCTCTGGCGCCAGCACAGTCCTCGCAACGCTTTGGCCCACGGTTGATTCCGATGGACCAATTTTTCCCGTCTTCTACGGTCATCTCCTTCAAAAGTCCTGGAACCAGCGCTCTGCTGCCGAGTCTTTACGCGCTGCCCAGCTTGAAATGATCCGCCGCGGAGGATGGTCATCCCGGCCAGCCTACTGGGCTGCCTATCTCGCAATCTCGAAGGGTTGAATCATGCTTGCCATTCACACCATCGACGAATCTACGGCCTTCACCACCGCCCACGTTCCCATGCTGGAACCCGAGCTGTCACCGACCGCCGTCGAGTCTGACCCAATCGCCCAGGACCGTATCGATTGGGCTGCTCTCGTCATCCGAATCCAGCTAAACGAGGACGCTGCGCTCGAAGAGCTTTACGCGCTGTTTTCTCGTGGCATTAAATTCCTGATCGTCCGCCAACTGGGGCGGCAGGACATTGAAGACCGTGTGCACGACACCTTTGTCACTGTCGTGCAGTCCATCCAGCGCGGCGACCTGCGAGACCCTGCCCGCCTCATGGGTTTTGTTCGCACTATCGTTCGCCGCCATATCGCCAATTTCATTGGAAAGAACTACACGCGCCGCCGTGACGAGTTGTTGAGCGAGAATCAGTCCCAGTTTCCCGACACCCAACTCACACCGGAAGAAGTGGCGATCCAAACCCAGAACGCGAAGATCATGGAGGAGGTTCTCCGCACGGTCTCCCGTCGAGACCGGGAGATACTCACCCGCTTCTATCTGCTCGAGCAGTCCCAGGAACAGATCTGCGCCGAGATGGAGTTGAACGAAACGCAGTTTCGCTTGCTCAAATCGCGAGCCAAGCAACGTTTTAGCGAAGAAGGACGGCGCCGGATGGCGAAGAATAAATTAAGATCACTATTCTTGAGAAAAAGTTCTTAACCCCCGCACTATCCGGAGACAACAAATTGGAGTCGGACCATGGAAGAGCAACACATCAGCGAGGAAACCCTCGAGTTATACTCGCTCGGTCGCCTGACTTCCCCGGAGGAAGTCGAGGCATTGGAAGATCACCTCTTCCTTTGTAAGCATTGCCTTTCCAGGCAGGAAGAAATGGATGAGTATGTCCACGCGATCCGCGCGGCAATAAAACCCGCTGCCCGCCCTCCGAAAAAGGCAAACTCAAAAGGTTATTTACCCATGGCGATCGCGGCCAGCGCGGTCCTGATCCTCTTTGTTTTCAACAATCGGGCACCTACTATAGTGGAATTGACGGCGCTGCGAGGCGGCACGGAACTGGCTGCTCCAGCGGCCACCCCCCTTTCGGTGAAAGTCGACAGGACGGGGCTCGACTCCAGCGCAGCCGTGCAATGGGAATTGGCCGATAGCGCACTCCAGGGCACCCTGGTGCAAAGCGAAGCCAATTTGCAGTTGCCGGCGCTGGCGAAGGGGCAGTACTGGCTTCGTTTGCGCGATCCCAAGTCTGGAGAGTTACTGCGCGAGTTCAGTCTCGCTGTTCGCTGATCTGCACCAGATCGCTTGCGGCAACCGGCTTCTGTTGCGGCTTCAAAAGCTGCACGGGCAACTTGCGCCAATAGGCAAGCTTTTCAACCCAGGGCAGCAGCTTCCGCACGGTCTTGCCATGAAAAATCAGGCTGCCCGCCACCAAAAGCGGGTGTGGAATCGCCGTGCGGCACTTGCTGCAGATTTCGATCTCGCCAGCCCGGCCGCTTGTATGGAAGGCGCGCATGCGTTCCATCTCGGCGGAATTCCAGATCTCCCGCAGTGGCGCCTCGCCAATGCGGCCAACCGGTTTGCCGTCGAGCATATAGCTCTGGCAACACGGATAGACATCCCCGTTCTGCTTCACATACATCGGCCCACGCCAGAGATAGTGGCAAGGATGGGTAAAATCCCCCGGCGCGTGCCCCCCGTCCGGGCTCATCAAGTCGGTCTCATCGGCCTTGACACGTGTCTGATCGACGCCAGGAACCGTCTGCCAGAACTGCTCAAAGGCTCCCACCTCGTCCCAGTTGCGCTCCATCCGCACCATCTGGACCACTACCTGGAGTTTCGATTTCATCGCGGCCTTCATCTTGGCGAAACGGACAAAGTTGTCTCGCACCCGGTCGAACTTAGCCCCCTTGCGATAGAACTCGAAGCTCTCCTGGGTTGCGCCGTCAAAGCTTAAGGTGATGTGTTCAAGAGGCGTCTTGAGCAGACGCTCGGCGGCCTTTTCGTCGAGAAGAGTGCCGTTGGTCGACAGCAAAGTTGAAATCTGATGCTTCTCGCAAAACTCGATGCGATCGAAAATCTTGTTATCGAGCAAGGGTTCCCCCAGCCCAATCAACATCATGTGCTCCGCGCTCTGGCCGCTCTCCACCACCAAACGCTCGAAGACTTCGTCACTCATGTCTTCTTTGGGCTGCTTGTGGGTCTCGCGCGGACACATCGGGCAGTAGATGTTGCACTTGGCCGTCGTCTCGACAATGTACTCGACCGGCAAGGCGTTCAACTTCGACTTGCGTCGCAGATAACCCCAGAGCAGGCGAGCGCGATTCAGCGCGCGCATCGGAATCATTCATTGTACCGTTTCGATGCGACGCGTCATCATTACCGTGATTGACTTCTCCTGCCTTTGAACGAATCCGTCCGTTGAACGACGCCCCCCTCCGGCGCAACGCGCAGTATGTCCTGTACTGGTCTCAAATGAATCGCCGCACCACCGCGAACCATGCGCTGGCTCATGCGATCCACCTGGCCAATCAACTCAAGCTCCCGGTCCTGTTCTATGAAGGACTCACCTACAGCTACCGGCAAGCCAATGACCGCATCCATCGCTTTGTGCTCGAAGGGGTTCCCGATACCGCGGCCGCGCTCGAAACGATGGGTATCGGCTACGTCTTCTATCTGCGGCAGACTCCGCAGCAGCCCAACGATATCCTCTACCGCCTAGCCAGCAAGGCGGCAGCGCTGGTCACCGACGACTACCCCACCTTCATCGCCGCTGCACACAATGCCCGGGTCCCGCAGAAACTCGACATTCCTTATCTGGCTGTCGACTCGAGTTGTGTCATTCCGATGAGCAAGTTCGAGAAGCGCGAATATGCGGCCTACACGATTCGTCCCAAGATCCAGCGCCTGCTCCCCAGCTACCTGAAGCCCTTCGAGATGCCGCGGCCTCATTTTCGTTGGAAGGCGCCGATTCCGGAGTTCCACGTCCCCGTGCACGCGGACCAGTTTGCGGCACTCGTCGCAGCTTGTGCGATCGATCACAGCGTTCCGGCCTCCACTACTTTCCGGGGTGGCGCCACAGAAGCCAGGCGGCGCTTGCGATCTTTTCTCACCCGCAATCTGAAGCGCTATGCGAAGGAGCGCAATCAGCCCGCCGCGCATGCCACTTCCAATCTGAGCCCTTACCTGCACTTCGGAATGATTGGAGCGCTGGAGGTGGCCGTCGAGGTGCAATCCTGGGCGGCAGAACACGATCTCTCCAGCGTCGAATACCTCGAGGAGATGATCGTCCGGCGGGAGCTGGCCTTCAACTTTGCCCGCTATGCGGGCGAGCAGGTGGAATCGCTCTCCTGCCTCCCGGATTGGGTGCGCCACACACTCGCCGCGCACGCGGGTGATGAGCGGGATCCGCAATACACCAGGGCCCAACTCGAGGCCGCAGCCACCTACGACGACATCTGGAATGCCACGCAGAAGGAGTTGCTGCTGCGTGGCAAGATCCACGGCTACTACCGCATGTACTGGGGCAAGAAGATCATCGAGTGGTCCCCCACCTACCAGGAAGCACTCGACACGATGATTTTCCTACACGATCGCTATGCGCTCGACGGGCGCGACCCCAATACCTACACAGGGATTCTCTGGTGTTTTGGCTTGCATGACCGGCCCTGGGTCGAGCGTCCCATCTTTGGCATGCTGCGCTACATGAGCTATGACGGAATCAAACGCAAAACCGACGTCGCCTCTTATCTGCGCGAGATTGCCTACATTGAGCAGACCGGAAAAGATCCGTTTGCCCTAGAATAGGCTTTTCATGCGGATCACACTGACTGGCGCCACGGGCTTTCTGGGTCAGAGACTGGTACAGCGTCTGAGCGCAGATGGTCACTCGCTGCAGCTCCTCACGCGCAAGCCCCTCACCGGCCTGCCAGCACAGGTGGAGAGCTTTCTGTGGGATCCGCCGCGCGTGGAGGCCCCGGCCGAAGCGCTCCAGGATTCGGACGCGATCATCCATCTGGCAGGCGCCCCAGTCAACCAGCGCTGGACCGAGGAAGCGAAGAGAGTGCTCCGCTCGAGCCGCATCGATACCACCCGTTCGCTGGTGCACAGCTTATCGACCATGGCCCGCCGGCCGCAGGTCCTGCTCAGTGCTTCGGCCATTGGCTTTTATGGAGAACGCGGTGATGAAATTCTCAGGGAAGACTCCAGTGCCGGGAGTGGATTTCTCGCCAGCCTCTGCGAGGACTGGGAGAAGCAGGCGGGCCTGGCGCGATCACTTGGAATGCGGGTGCGATGCCTCCGCACCGGAATCGTTCTCGGCAAGGAAGGCGGAGCGCTCCCCAGTCTGTTACCCGCCTTTCGCTTCGGGTTGGGAGGCAAGCTGGGAAGCGGAGAGCAATGGATGAGCTGGATCCATATCGAAGACTGGATCACGGCCGTGCTCCATTTGCTCGATCCGAGCCTCACCACCTCAGGCCCCGTGAATCTGACCACACCAAACCCGGTGCGCAATGCAGACTTTACAGCGACGCTTGGCCGGGTGCTCCATCGGCCTGCTCTTTTGAGTGTGCCCGTCTTTGCGCTGCGGCTGCTTTTGGGCGAAATGAGCTCGGTGCTTGTGGCGAGCCAACGCGTCTTACCCGATGCCTCGCTCGAGTTCCGATACCCGGCCCTCGAGCCTGCCCTCCGCGCCCTGCTACAATAAATTCGTTATGTCTATCCCGAATGTAAAGCGCTATCGGATCCAAAACGCCGATGGCACGCAGACAGCCACCATCATGGCTGTGCTTCCTAAGGATGCCGACGTGACTGCTTATCTTTCGGATGCTGCAAAGCGTTTCGATTGGAAGGCTTATGCCGATGCTCAAGCCAAGCAGTTCAAAGTCCGCGTCGGTCAGCAGAAACAGAAGAAAGCCAAATAGGCTTTTTCAGGGCAGCCTTGCACCTAGCGTGCGGGCTGCCTTGATTCCTTCTTGGGCAACGGCCGGGTCCCGGTCGTGTGCCAGTGCATCCACAACCTCTTTATCCTCCGCAGTTCCCTCCGCGGCCAAAATCCGGGCCAAACCAATCTTTTCTGCTTTTGTCGCTGCCGCTACCTTGAGGCGGAGCTCTTTGCGTACAGCCTCAGACCGGCAAAGTTCCCCGAGATAGGTCTTTGCGTAGTCGTTCCATGCCGCTGAATTCAACTGGTTGAACAAGTAGGTCAGCGGGCTGAAATCGCCCTGCCCCAGTTGCCCAAACTTCACCAGCGCAAAAGCCTGGCCGAGACGCGCGCGGGCGCTGTCGTCCCCCTGGAAGAGGGTCTGAATTCGGGATTCGGTGTCCGTTGCACCGATTCGTCCCAGGCCTTCGGCTGCAAAGCCACGCAGCGAGCCGTCGCGGTTGTCGAGGTTCTGCTCGAAAATGCCTTTGCTCTCCGGCGAACCGATCATCGCAATGGCTTCCAACGCTGCCGCTTTGCTCTTTGCCGAGCGTCCCCGCGAGAAGACTTCGGCCAAGTCCGGGAGCGCACCTTCGTTTTTGAAAATACCGTTGATGGAGATGGCGCGGCTCTGGATCTTGTCGTTCAGATCGCGCACGAGGAATACGGTTTCCTGCGCCGCGGCCTTGTCCCCGCTGGTCTCGATCGCACGCAACGCCGCCAGCATCATCCCATCGTCTTTTGTCTTGAGAAGAGGATAGAGATCGGGCAACGCGCTCTTGGCGCGAAGCGTGCCGAGCGCCTGGGCGGCATCGAGCTTGGCCTCGCGGCTGGCACCTTCCATCAGGACCTTGCGAATGGCATTGATGTCTTCCGGACGGGCAATGACAAAGGAATCGATCACGGGCTCTTCGTTCGAACGCAGAATCTTATCCCCAACCGCGCCCACCTTCGCCTTGATGCCCTGCTTGACGTAGCCCGGTTTGTAGAAATTGACGATCCCGGCAATGGAGAGGCGCTGGATGGCAGCCGAGCCATCCTGGCAACTCGTCCGGAGCGCGTCAGCCGCCTGTACGCCTCCTGCCTGGATCAAAGCTTCCGCCGCTGCGTAGCGGACCGAAACATCCGGATCCCGCTGGTAGGCTGCAATCGCAGGGACGGCATTTTGCCCCTGCTTGGCGAGCGATTCAATGTTCTTGATCTTGTCCTTCGGACGATCCTGCGCGGTCAACCCGCTGCAGAGGAGGACGACAGTGACAAGAGGTTTAACGTACAAATTCGAGTTGAACACGGTTTGGAATCAATCCTAGCTCATGCCCCATGTCGAGCATCATCTGAGCGGCCTTGGGGATCAATTCCCCGCAGTCCTCGGTATAGTGATTGACGTACATCCCCACGAACTTCTCGGCGAGCGGCTGCTCCATGTCACGAGCAAACTGCATCGCGTAGTTCAGGGCTTCTTCCTGGTTATCGAGCGAGTAGCGGATGCTCTCACGCATCAGGCGGCAGCACTCACTCTTGATCTCAGGGGGCAGATCGCGCAGGATCGCATTGGCTCCAAGCGGAAGCGGCAGGTTGAACTTCTTCTTCCACCACACCCCCAGGTCGAGAACCTTATGAAAACCACCCTTGCCGTAAGTCAACTGCGCTTCGTGGATCACCAAACCCGCGTCGGCATGCTTCTGCGAGACGGCATCGAGGATCTGATCGAAAGGAACAACAACAGCCTCAAAGTCAGGCTGTGCAATCCGCATCGTGAGATAGGCAGTGGTCATCTTGCCCGGAACCGCGATGCGCTTTCCTTTCAGATCGTCCGGAGACATTGGAGATTGGGCGACGACAACCGGGCCGTAACCATCACCAACACTCGAACCGGAGGCCATCAGTTGGTACTTGTCGGCGACGTAGGGGTAGGCATGATAGGAAATGGCCGTCAGGTCATATTCACCGAGCATCGCCTTCTGATTCAAGACTTGAATGTCAGAGAGTTGATGGACGAAATGGACCAGCGGACTGCGCAATTTCCGGGTTGCCAGCGCATAAAACATGTAGGCATCGTCTGAATCGGGGCTATGAGCGCAGACGATTTCCCGGGCTGAAGATTCTTCCATATGGGGCTGTGTCCAGTCTAACAAACAGGGCCACAAAAGTAGATTTTCGTTCGGGGATTAGGAGGCTTGCGCGATCGGACGCATCTCATCGTCCAACTGGCGAATGGCCTCATGCAAGCGCCGGAGACTCTCATTCGCATGGGACAAATCGCCCATTCGTCCCTGGCATTCCAGTTCAAAGGCCTCGCGCACCACGGCATCGGCGCCAAAGTTCGCAACCGCACCTTTTAGAGTATGGGCAGCCTGTTCCAAATGATGGGAATCCCCCTTCGTCACGGCCTCATTGATCGCCGTCAGACTGTTGGGATAGTCATCAAGGAAAATACGCACCAATTCCACGAGGAGTTCTTCGTCATCTCCCACGCGGGCTAAGGCTGCTTGTCGGTCAAATAACTGTGCTGGCACTGCGGCTTCTCACTTACCTAATCGCCAAATGCACGCTTATTCTTTACAGTGAACGCGCTTCAGGCGGTTTTTAGCAAGCCCTGTACGGCTAGTACCAGAGTATTCGGAGAGAAAGGCTTTTGCAAGGTGAGAGCTCCCTCCCCCCCTGCCTCGTTGACATAGCCCGAAATGAATACCACCTTGATGCCGGGATGGATGACTCGCACCAAACTCGCCAGATTCCGGCCTTCTCCGCGTTTTAGGTCTAGGTCTGTCACCAGTAAATCGATTTTGCGGCGCCCACGGGCCAGTTCGAGCCCACCTTCTTCAGTGGCTGCTTCCAGTACTTCGTAATGTCGTTGCTCCAGTACCCGTCGGATCAACGAACGCACTCCATCTTCATCTTCCACCAGCAAAATCGTGCCAAGCTTCGGTTTTGGTTGCACCAGTTCCTGTTTTGCCAGGCTTGGATCGTCGAATGTTGCCAACTCAATATGAAAACTCGTGCCTTCATTGGGGCGGCTATTGGCCTCAATGGTGCCCCCCCATTCCCGAACAATCTCATGGACCAGGGCAAGACCAATGCCTGTGCCCTTTGAGGCCTCTTTCGTGGTGAAGAAGGGTTCAAAGATGCGGGGCAATAACTCCGGGGGAATCCCGGTGCCGGTATCCTCCACCACCAGCCGGACCCGGCCAGCCGCTACCAGCGTGCGCACCAGAATCCGGCCTCCGACCGGCATCGCATCGCGTGCATTGACGATCAGATTCAACAGCACCTGCTCCATCTGGCTATGATTGGCGTAGATGAGGCAAGGCTCCGCGCTGAGCTCGTACTCGAGACGAACCGTCTCCCCCAATAAGCGGGTGAGCATATTGCGCATCTGCGTCAATTGCGCGTTGATATCGACACCTTTGCGCTCCACACTTTTCTTGCGTGAGAAGGCCAGCAACTGGCGGGTGAGGGCGGAGGCGCGTTCGGAGGCACGAAGAATCTCTTGTGCACTTTCCTGAGCGTTCTCACTCAGATTTGGTTCTTCGAGAAGCATACGGGTGTAGCCTTCGATCACCATCAGCAGGTTATTGAAGTCGTGAACGACGTTCCCCGCCAGGCGCCCTAAGGTTTCCAGCTTCCGGCGCTGTTGTTCGAGCTCGAGATTTTCAGAACTCATCTTGCGTTATCATAATAGCTTCAGGCTCAACCCCAAGGAGGTGGATCTTCGCGATCAACCTTGTTCGCGACCTCATACCTGCGACTCAGCCTCTGAAGAAACCGCTCCAAGCGGGCTCTCGAGGCAAACTGACGGCGGCGCATCAATTTGTGACAAGAGCCGCTGCGGGTGTCCTTGCGCTCACGTTTCCCGACGATTGTCGCATCTGTGGCATCCGCTTGACCGGCTTCCCCCCTTACCCCTTCTGTTCTTCCTGCCTCGCTTTTCCTGATTTCTCCCCTCCAGACTTCTTCTGCCTCCAGTGCTATTCCCCGTTCTATACGGAAGCCGCACTCGATCCCGATGGCCATTGCCGGCTTTGCCGCGGAGGCTTGACGCAGTTCGACGCCCTGTTTTGTGTCGGGCCCTATGAGGGCCGCTTGCGCGAACTGATCCATCACTTCAAGTACACTCCCATGGAACGCCTGCGGCAGCCGCTCGGCGCCTTTTTGCGCAATGGGCTCCCCCGCGATCTGGTTTTCGATTGCCTCAGCTTCATGCCGCTCCATCGCAAGCGGCAACGCGAGCGAGGCTTCAATCAGGCCCAGCTCCTGGCACTGGAAGTCGCAAAATCTTCTTCCCTGCCGGTTCTCGACCTCCTCAGCCGCACTCGCCACACCGAACGCCAGGCTGGCCTGAGTGGCAAGCAGCGCCGCGGCAATGTCCGTGGAGCGTTCGCCGCCAAAGACCCTGCACAAATCCAGGGCAAACGAATTCTTCTTGTGGACGACGTGGTCACCACCGGCGCGTCCGCCAATGCATGCGCTCTCACCCTTAAAGGGGCAGGAGCGTCGTTTGTCGCCATATTAGCTCTGGCTCGCGCCGATCGCAGAATCGGTATGGGACCAGAGGCTGCAATCGCTACGAAGCAGTTTGTGCAAGGAGCCGCCCGATGACCGAGAGATTTCCTGAACGACACAGTCCGGAGAGAAATGGAGCCGACCGGCTCCATAAGCCGGTACTGGTTTTGAACGCCAGCTTTGAACCGATTAACGTCTGCGCAGCCCGCCGCGCGCTCGTTCTGATTCTCAAGGGTGTTGCCATTGCCGAAGAACACAGCCAGATGCAGGTTCACTCCACGCGCAACGCTGTGCGATTGCCCAGCGTGATCCGCCTCCACGACTACCGCCGCATCCCGCAGCAAACCAGGTCGCTGTCGCGGAAGAACATCCTGATGCGGGATAAGTATACCTGCCAGTATTGCCTCAAAGTGACACCGGCCGGAGAGTTGACCCTCGACCACGTGCTCCCGCGCTCGCGAGGCGGCCCCAGCACCTGGGAGAATCTCGTGGCCTGCTGCCATCCCTGCAATAACCGGAAAGGCAATCGGACGCCGGACGAAGCGAACTTCCGGCTGCTGCGGCCTCCAAAGCCCTTCAGCCTGCACACCTCGCGGCATCTGATGCGCCTTCTCGCGCGCAGCGATGAGCAGTGGCGCAAGTATCTGTTTTATTGACAGGTGGCCATCAGAGCTCATCAGAAGGGCCACCCGCGGGTGGCCCTTTTCGCAATATGTGTCTCACGACTGGAGCGAGTCACCACCTTGCCCAGCGATCCCTAGCGGCGCCGGCGAAGCCAGCCAAGGGAAACGAGCCCAGTGGCCAGAAAGGCGAGCGTCGAAGGTTCCGGAACCGGATCGACGATGAGAATGTCGCTCACAATGGCGCCCGCATAGCCAGCCGACCCACTCTGATCCGTAAAACTCAGCTTCGCGCTGGTCGGACTCGCAACCGTAAAATAGCGCACGATCGGAGCATAGGGATTGTTCGCGCCATCGACGGTAAAAGTCTCATCGAAGAGCCCGGCAATCTGGACACGAATGGTGGCCGACTGCGTATTCAACAACGGCGATTGCTCCGTGCCGTCATTATGACTCCAACCACTGAGATTGAATGAAAAAGTATAGGATCCGGGAGTAAATAGGATGGCATTGATGGTTTCGAGCATCCCACGTCCATTTCCCCCGCCCCCGGTTGTATCTATGCAGCTTCCAGAAGGGCCGCAAAGATCCAGATAAGGATCCCCGGCGCCGATCAAATCCACTGCACTATTGGCCCCAACTACTTGAAACTGCGTCCCCGTCAACACCGTGGGCGCGTTTGGATCTAAGTGACTGTAATACCCCACCACTCCACCGCTAAAGTCTTCTGAAAAGGTGGTGGCCAGAACAGGCAACCCAGCCAGTACCAACATTCCCAGGACAGTTCCTATGTTACGCATAATCCTCCTGGGTAGAAGTATAGGGAAAACTAGTAGATCTACAAGTCCTGAATTCGAGTACTTTATCTTAGTACGTACTGCGATTTCCCAAGGAAAATAGTAACAATTAAGTAAGGATTACAAGCCACGTACTGAGTGGCGGTAGCCAGGAAGAAGGCTACTTTGCCATAAAAAACCGGTGAGCCCGCCATGTAGCGGGCTCACCGGTTTCTTTACAAAACTTGGATTGGATTCGACTTAGGCGTCGAGCTTAGGACTCGGAGCCCCAGCGGGCTTCTCTTTGGCCTTGGCCGGCGGGGCCTGGACCTTAATCGGACTCATGATGATGTGCGCATTCCGGCCTTCGAGCTTCGGCTGCCCCTCGACCGTTCCGACATCCTTCAGGTCTTCCGCAAAACGGAGCAATAACTTCTTGCCCAGATCGACGTGGGCGATTTCGCGGCCACGGAACTGCACGACCGCCTTCACGCGATTGCCTTCTTTGAGAAAGCGCAGAGCATGATTCTTCTTGAAGTCGTAGTCATGGTCGTCGGTGTTCGGTCGGAACTTGACTTCTTTGACCTGAATGACGTGCTGCTTCTTCTTCGCGTCGTGCGTCTTTTTCTTCTGCTCGTACTGCCATTGGCCGTAATCCATCGCCTTGGCGACGGGCGGCTCCGCTGTCGGAGAGACGAGAATCAGGTCGAGGCCCAGCTCCTGGGCGCGGCGAATCGCAGCCGGGGTGGCCATGACTTCCACTTGGCCATCTGGAAATACCGCACGTACTTCCTTGACACGAATGGCTTCGTTAACATTTTCTCGAATCTTGGGTAAGCGCCGGAAGGGGGGTCTGTTGTTTGGAAACATGCGCTTAGCGGGTGGGGCAGGGTAGTCCCTGCGACAGAATACAATTCAGCACTATACGCAATCTTAGCAGATTTCCCAGAAAAGAGTGCGCTCAAATGAAAGGACTTCTGTCCACCAGCCGGTGAGAGCCTGGTTGATCTCCGTCATGCCGGGGCAGAAGTGTCCCGAATTCGTTTGCCAGACTACCGCCAACAGAGATCCCGTAGTTGAATCTCGCGTGGCGTTGCAAGAATGAACTAAGGCCGGACTCTAGTACCTAACCGGAAGTACCGGAAAATTCTCACGCGAGTACTATATCGATAGAACTAAATCTCCATGGTTCTAACTCGTCCAGGACCCTTACAATCAACTCTGACCGGATCCTCACATGAATACAAAAGTCAGTCCTGGAGTATGGATTTTGATGGCCGCCGTCCTTGTCACCACGATCGGCGCCAGTTATTTTGCTTCGGCTTCGTTGCGGCATAACGAATCGAGGCGGGCAGAGAAACTCCTCGCAAGCGCCTCGGAAACACTACAGGACCGGGTGCAGACGGAGCTCGATGGAGAATCGACCGCCGTACAGCGATTGGCTTCCAAGTGGCAGATCCGGCCCGATATGCCCCGTCAGGAATGGGATTTCGACGCCAAGCAGATCCTCGAAGATCACCCCAGCCTACTCGCGCTGGGCTGGATCGAGAATCAGAATGCAAACAACGAAAACATGCAACCCGATGAAATGGTGCGGGATTGGAAGATCAGTTGGGCGCTGCCGCGCGTGTACGAACCGGCCGTGATCAAGCTCCACGGGCTGGTTGAGCAGAACCGGCTCGCACTGCTCGGCGAGGTGGTCAAGGACCGCCGCATGAAGATTACCGAGCCCATCTATGTTGCCGATCGAGGTAAGGTGTTTGCCGCTTATGCGCCCAGCCTTGTCGACGGCAAGATCAAAGGCGCCGTCGTCGGTGTCTTTCACATGCAAGTGCTGATGGACTCGATCTTTGATCGCATCCTGGCCAATGACTATTCCATCCAGTTGCTCGATGGCTATCAGGTGATCTACTCACGAGGCGAAGCAAAGAACCACGCCGCCGACCTTGAACATGACGGCAACATGAAAATCTTTGGCGCCGCCTGGCAGATGCGCCTGTGGCCCAACCCGGAGATCCGCAGAGCGAATGAGAGCATGGCCTGGCAGATTCTCTATGGCGGAGGAGTGCTGAGCTTTTTCCTGGCAGGGCTGGTTTGGTTTGTTGCGCGCCGGGGAGAAGTCTCCGCCATCTCCGTGATTCCTGAGAAGCGCGGGGAAACCGGCGATGTCCGCCGCAAAATCGAAGATCGCTTGCGCATCTGGGAGGCAGCTATTGCAAACGTGGATGACGCCATCTTTGTCGCCGAAAGCGAAAAGGTGATCGGGACTGGAACGCCGATCCTGTTTGCCAATGAGGCGTTTACCCAACTCACTGGTTTTCAAGCGGGAGAAGTCATCGGCAAGACCCCCAAGATGTTGTTGCAGGATGCCGGAGCCTCACATGTCGGCGCGACGCTGCACGAAGCGATGTTGAAGAATCAGCCAGTGGCCTCCAAGTTTCCGTTGTCTCCCAAGCAGGGTAGCCCGGTTGAGGTCGAGATGCGGGTGAAGCCGGTGCAGGATCCGCAGAACCGGACCACCCATTGCATTGTGCTGTTGAAGAAAGTAGAAAGAGCCCAGGAAGCAGTCACGGTGACGGAAACGGCGCCTCAGATGCACACCGCAGCACTGCTGGCATCGCTCCTGGCCGAGACGCCGCTTCCGGTGCAGGTGCTCGATGGAGCTGGCGCCGTGTTGGGCTGGAATCGCCTGGCCGCCGAGGTCACGGGCTGGAGCCACGAAGAGGTTCTGGGACAACTCACCCCAATCCCGGTGACCGTACCCCAAGCCGGCTTCTGGCATCGCCAGGATCTGAAGGCCACCCGCAAGGATGGGACACGCCTCGACTTGAGTGTCTGGACCGCTCCCCTGCGGGACCCGGCACAGGAATCGGCACCTGTCACCTGCTGGATGAGCTTCATGGCCGATGTCACAAGCGAACATCTGGCTCAGGAAGAACTGGCGCTGCGCGAATCAAGGTTCCGCGCGCTGGTCGAGAATGCTTCCGATATTCTAGCGGTGCTCGATCTCGATTCGACGCTGCAATATATCAACCCTGCCGTGCAGCAGGTCTTAGGCTATGAATCGACGGAACTCCTGGGCGCAAAGGCGCTCGAGTTGATCCAGGCCTCCGATGTTCCCGCCGCACAAAAATCCTTGGAAGAGGCCAGCCGTGGTCTTGGACCATCGCGTCCCCGTACGCTGCATGTGCGTCACCAGGACGGCAGTCTGCGCGAGATTGAAAGCGTCATCAGTCTGATCAAGGGCAGTTCGCTGGCGGTCATGAGCGCTCGCGATGTGACGGGCCGCTCCCGCTCCGACGTTCCGGAAGTCTCGCCAGCCTGGTTCCTCAATGCCGTGCAGGATGCGATTATCACCTACGATACGGAGTCGCGGGTGATCTGGATGAATCGCGCCGCCGAGGATCTCTACAATCTCAGTTCCGCTTTTGCGCAAGGCAAGACACTCGGAGAACTGCTACCCGATTGGCTACAGGTGCCGAGCCGCGACCAGATTCGCGAGGCACTCGATACAGAGGGCTTCTGGAAGGGCGAAGTCTCGAACTTCACGCCCAGTGGCCGCGAGGTGGTGCAGGACGTCTCGGTCACCGCCACCTACGATGCTGAACAACGGCGCATTGGCGCGGTCGCGATCCATCGGGATATCACCGAGAAGAAGTCGGCGATGGATGCGCTGCAAGTGGATGAAAAGACCAAGACGCTGAATGCGCTCGGCAACAGCGATGGACTCTGGGACTGGAATTTGCGCACCGACGAAGTATATTTTTCGCCCCGTTGGAAGCAGATGCTCGGATACGCCGATGAAGAGATCGCCGGGGATCTGGGCGAATGGTATCTGATGGTGCATCCCGATGATCTGACGCTGCTGAAGAACAAGGTCGCGATGCATCTGAAGGGGCAGACGGAGCACCTGGAGGCGGAATACCGGATTCGCACCAAGGACGGGCAGTACCGCTGGATGATGACCCGCGCCATGGCCATGCGCAACGCCGAAGGCGAGGCAACGCGGCTGGTGGGTTTGCAGATGGATGTCCACGAGCAGAAGGAAATGGACGAGCAACTGCTGTTTGAGGCTTTCCATGATTCGATCACGGGCCTGGCGAACCGGGCGCTGTTCCTCGATCGGGTGAATGGAGCGCTCGCCCGCAACGGCGCGGCCCAGCCCTTCAGCATTGCCTTTGTCGACCTGGAGCACTTTGCGCAAGTCAATGAGACGCTCGGGACCCGCGGCGGCGATAAGGCGCTGGCAGAAGCCGGACGGCGCATCGTCGAATCCTTACCCAAGGACAGTTTTGTCGCCCGCCATGGCAGCGATGAATTCGTGGCATTGGTCCACAACGCGGATCAGAAGAAGTTACAGGATCTGAGCGAGCTGCTGCGCTACCAACTCGCCAAACCCTTCGAGTATCAGGGTAAGACCGTGAGCTTCAAGCTGAATGCCGGGTTTGCCACAAGCCAGAGCCGCAGCTACTCCAATGGCGAAGAGATGTTGCAGGATGCTTCGCGGGCAATGGCGGCAAGCCGAACGGGCAAAACCGCTTCGCCTATCTTCACCCCAGAGTTGTCCGCACCGGCAGAGGCTCCTGCGGCACTGGAGGGCAGCAGTAATCTCGAGGCAGAGATGCGGCATGGCATCGAAAATGGCGAGTTCCGCGTCTTCTATCACCCGATCATCACGCTCGATACCGGCGAGATTGCCGGTGTCGAAGCGCTGATTCGCTGGCAGCACCCCGAGCGGGGTCTGATGACGCCGGGAGAGTTTCTGCATGTGGCCGAAGCCTCCGGTTTGATCCTCGACCTGGACCGCTGGATGATGCAGGAAGCCGTTGCCAAGGCCGCGGAACTGAATCACCGGGTGCGGCGCGCAGAACCACTTGTATTGACCGTCAATCTGTCGAGCCTGCACTTTGCGGAGGAAGATTTCACGGTCCAACTGGAAGCGATTCTGCTGGATTCCGACGTGAATCCTCGCTACCTGCGCATCGAGCTCAGTGAGCGCGTGGCGCTGCAGGGAGCAGATTCCGAAGTGATGTTGCGCAATCTGGGACGGCTGCGGGTGCAGTTGAATGTCGATGACTATCACAACAACGCGGACGGGCTGGCGCAGTTTGCCCGCCTGCCGATCGATCGAGTGAAGCTGGATTCGAGTCTGGTGCGGGGTCTTGCAACCGGCCGCAATCTGGAGAAGGTGCGGGCGATCATCGGTGCGGCACAGAGCCAGAATATGCAGGTGGTGGCCGAGGGAGTGGAAACGCTGGAACAACTGGCGGTTCTGCGGGAGTTGAAGTGCCATCTGGCACAGGGTTTCTACTTTACAAAGCCCGCTTCGGCGCACGATACCGAACGTTTGCTTGCCCGGAGCCCGCGCTGGTAAGCCATACTAGGGTTGGATGGCCATTAGTCAGGAACTCCTTGAAATTTTGATCTGCCCCGCGTGCCGGGGCGAACTCGAGCTGAAGCAAGACGGCTCGGGGCTCAAGTGCATTGCTTGCAAGCGCGTTTATCCAATCCGCGATGACATTCCAGTGATGCTCGTGGACGAAGCGAAAATCGAAGAATAGTCGATGTCCAGTCTGCTCGAGCGCCTGCCGGAACGCTCGCGCGTGGCGATCATTCGCCTGCGCTCCCTCGGAGACTGC
Source organism: Bryobacter aggregatus MPL3 (assembly GCF_000702445.1). Classification (NCBI taxonomy): domain Bacteria; kingdom Pseudomonadati; phylum Acidobacteriota; class Terriglobia; order Bryobacterales; family Bryobacteraceae; genus Bryobacter; species Bryobacter aggregatus. The sequence continues at coordinate 1,845,689 of NZ_JNIF01000003.1, read as the reverse complement.
GTCCTGGCAACACCGGCGATTCATTTGTTGAAATCATACCGGCCCGACCTGAAACTCTCTGTCGTCGCAGAGCCTCGCTTTGTGCCGGTGTTTGAAGAAAACCCGGATATCGATGACATCATCATGCCGAGTGCTCCGCTGCTGCGGCGCTGGCGTCCGAATCTGAGCATCAATCTGCACGGCGGCACGCGCAGTCTCTTTTTAACCACTGCATCTCTCGCACGCTACCGGGCAGGCTTTGCCCACTATCGCTATGCCCTGGCCTACAACATCCGCATCCCGCGTGCCCAGGAGATTCTGGGCGAAGAGCGCGTGGTCCATACGGCCGAGCACGCAGCGGCCGCGATGTTTCACCTCGGTGTGCCGAAGCAAGCTGTCCCACGGGCACGCTTGTTTAGCGCGAAACGCTGGCGCGATTCCGGGTATGCGGTGATTCATCCCTATGCCTCGGCGCCCGAGAAGACCTGGTCACCCCAGCGCTTTCTCGATGTCGCGGAGTTCATGCGCCGGGCTCTGCATCTGGAACCGATTTTCATTGGAGGGCCGGGCGACGATCCCGCCCCCTTCCGTCCCTGGCCGGTCGAGATCTCAACCGACCTCCGCAAGACAAAGTCACTGCTCGCCTCGGCCTCGCTCTTCTTTGGCAATGACAGTGGGCCGGCCCATATGGCCGCTGCGTTTGGACTGCCTGTGGCGGTGTTGTACGGACCTTCAAATCCCGACATCTGGGCTCCCTGGCGCACGGAATCGCAAGTGCTGCATTCCAGCGCCGGCATGGATGGCATCACTTCGGCACAGGCGGTAGAAGCCGTGTCGAGGCTCAAAGTGATTGCATGAAGCGAGTCATCCGCCTTGGCTTACATTACTGGCCGGCCCTGCTTGCCTCGGTGTTCTTCATGGCATTGGTGGGCCTTTGCCAAGCTTCGATGGCACTGCTGATCAAGCCGCTGTTTGACCGCGTGCTGAATCCCACGGCGGCCAAAGCCCCGATCCTCATCACAACAATTCCAATCTGGAAGCAGCCGATCTATCTCGACTGGTTTGTTCCCCCGCAGATCGAACAGGTCTGGACGATGGTAGCGTTTGCGATTCTGGCGGTCTTTGCACTCAAAGGGGTGAGCGATTATATCGGCAATTACCTTGTGAATTATGTCGGCTTCCGTTCGGTGACCGATCTGCGCCAACGCGTCTTTGAACATGTGTTGCGTCAGGATGCGAGCTTCTTTGAGGTGCATTCAACGGGCCGCTTGATGTCCTCGATCATGAACGACATCGAGAAGATCCAAGTGGCCGTCTCGCAGATGATGGCAGACTGGCTGCGGCAAAGCTTCACGGCCATCGGCCTGCTCACCGTGCTGATCGGCCACGATTGGAAACTCGCGCTCTTCTCGCTGACCGTGCTTCCGTTTGTGCTGATTCCAACCGCACGCCTGGGCAAAAGAATCCGCCGCACCACGCGCAGCGCGCAGGATGACGCCGCCCAACTGAATCACATTCTGCAGGAAGCCATCAGCGGGCAGCAGGTGGTTCGCAGTTTCAATGGAGAAGCGGTTGAGGCCGCACGCTTTGCGACCGCCGCAGCGGCGCTGCGCAAATCGAATCTGCGCTATGTCGCCCAACAGGCCATGCCGTCGCCGATCATCGAGTTTCTCGGAGCGCTGACGATTGTCGGTTTGCTGAGCTACGCGCGCACGCAAATCCAGGCCGGCGTCATGACCTCTGGCGAGTTCACCAGCTTTGTGATCGCATTGATGATGTTGTATGAACCGGTCAAGCGCCTGACTGGCATCCACAATATTTTCCAGCAAGCTACGGGTTCTGCCCAACGCGTGTTTGAGTATCTCGATCTCCCGCCCGGCGTTGCCGATCGTGCGAATGCAAAGGCACTGGCTCCCTTGCGGGAAGCGATTCGCTTTGAGGGCGTACATTTCCGCTATCCCACCTCTACCGAAGGACAGCCGGATATTCTGAAGGGCATCAATTTAACGGTGGCAGCCGGACAGATTGTAGCGCTGGCCGGCCCGAGTGGAGCCGGCAAGACCACCCTCGCCTCCCTGGTGCCACGCCTTTACGACCCCACAGCGGGCCGCATCACAGTAGACGGGCACGATTTGCGCGACGTCACGATGAACAGTCTGCGGAGCCAGATTGCGACCGTCGCCCAGGACACCTTCTTGTTTGACGATACCGTCGCCAACAACATCCGCTACGGACGACCGGATGCACCGATGGCCGATGTCGAGTCTGCCGCTAGAACAGCGCTTGCAGATGAGTTCATTGCGCGCATGCCCAATGGGTATGAGACGCGCATCGGCGAGCGGGGCGTGAAGTTAAGCGGCGGGCAGCGGCAAAGGCTGGCGATCGCCCGGGCGGTGCTGCGCAATGCGCCGATCCTGATTCTCGATGAGGCCACCTCGCATCTCGACGCTGAGTCTGAAGTCCTGGTGCAGCAGGCACTCGCCAACCTGATGGCACAGCGCACCGTCATCGTGATCGCCCATCGCTTATCGACCATTCGCCGCGCCAACTGCATCGTCGTCTTCGACCAGGGAAAGGTTGTCCAGAGCGGCACCCATGAGGAATTATTAGCGCAAGGTGGATTGTACGCACGTCTGCACGAGCTTCAGTTCCAGGAATCCGCTACGCTATAAAGCTCATGAGTATTCGCAGCATGACCGGTTACGCCCGCGTTCGGCGGAGCCTTCCGATCGGAGAATTGACCCTCTCGATCAAGACAGTAAATCACAGGGCACTCGACCTTCACTTCCACATGAGCAGCTTCTTCGACCCCCTCGAAGCAACGATGCGCAGCGCCACGCGGGCGTCCGTATCCCGTGGACACATTGATGTTCGCTGCTCGCTCCAGCGGGAAGCCTCGCAACAAGGGCTGGAAGTGAATCGGAAACTTCTGGCCGCTTATTGCGAGTTGTTCCAGGCCGTTGAGAAAGACTACGGTTCGATGGGAACACCGAACCTGAACGAGGCCTTGCGCTTGCCCGGCATGCTGGTCGAGTCACGCGAGGATGAGATTTCAGAAGAGTTGCAGGCCGCAATTGTGGAGGCACTCGACGCCGCACTCGTCGAGCTGAACCGGCAGCGCGAGCGGGAAGGCGCAGCACTGGTCCAGCAGATGCTGGCCTATAACGCAGGGATTCGCAAACATGCGGAGAGCGTGCGTGGGATGCGTGCGCAGATTCTGCCCCTGCTCAAGCAAAAAATTGAGACCAAGATTGCCGACCTGCTCGGCGGACAGACGATTGAACCCTCCAGGCTGGCCCAGGAAGCAGCCTTCCTGGCCGACCGCGGCGATGTGGAAGAAGAAGTCACCCGCCTGCTGACGCACTGCACACACCTCGACAGCCTGCTCGTCAAGAACGGGGAAGTGGGAAAGAAGATCGACTTCCTGCTGCAGGAGATGAACCGCGAGACGAATACGATTCTGTCCAAATCCAACAATGCCGGCGACTTTGGCCTGCAGATTACCGAGATTGGACTGGCGGTGAAAACCGAGATCGAACGCATTCGCGAACAGTCGCTCAACCTCGAATAACTACTGGTAGCTGGCGGCCTGGAGTTGGAAGAGCTGGTGGTATTGGCCACCAGCGGCGACTAGAGACTCATGCGAGCCCTCCTCGGCAACCTGGCCGTCGGCCAGCACCAGAATGCGATCTGCCATCCGGACCGTCGAGAAGCGATGCGAGATCAGCAGCGCCATGCGGCCCGCACTGAGGTTCGCCAGCCGCTCAAAGACTTCAAGTTCCGAGCGGGCATCGAGAGCCGCAGTCGGTTCATCCATCACAAGAACCTGGGAATCCCGCAGATAGGCGCGGGCCAGGGCGATCTTCTGCCACTCGCCGCCCGATAGATCGACACCGGCTTCAAAGCGCCGCCCCAGCATCTGGTTCAGACGCCCCTCCAACTTGTCGATTACGGGCAGGGCCAGGCTCTGCTCCGCAGCTTGGAGGATTCGTGGCTCATCTTCGAGACTTCCCCGATGGTTCACCTGCCCCATGGCGATGTTCTCGCGCACGGTCATGTCGTACTTCATGAAGTCTTGAAAGATCACCGCGATATTGCGTGTGATGTCCGCGGGGTCGTACTCGCGCAGGTCCACGCCATCCAGAAGAATGCGGCCTTCGGTGGGGTCATAGAGCCGCGCCAGCAGTTTGACGATGGTTGTCTTTCCCTGCCCGTTTTCCCCCACCAGCGCCACTCGTTCGCCTGGCGCCAGATGGAAATTGATGCCGTTCAGAATCAGACGGTCACTGCCCGGATAGCGATAGGAAACGTTCTCGAAAGAGAAGCCTTTCCGGATGGGTTTCGGAAATCGCTTGGGACGCGGAGGTGCCTGGATCTGCGGCTTTTCCTCGAAGAAAAGAATCAGGTCCGTAAGGAAGAGTGCTTCGTCAGCGGCGCCTGAGAATGTGGCAAAGAGTCCTTGTAGATTGTTTGAAGCTCCGGCGATGGCGCCTGCCAGAAACACCATCGTGCCCACGGTGATATTGCGTTCCAACGCCTGCCACATCACCCAGACATAGGCGCTGTAGTAGCCGCCAGCCGACACCAAGGCGAGCAAGCCTCCGGCAATCATCCGCTTGCGGGCCAGAATCCGGTTCTGGCGATAGATCATGTTCGAGAGGCGTTCAAAGCGCGTGGTGAAGAGGGCAGCCAGACCAAAAAGCTTCAGCTCTTTTGCAGACTCCTTACTTGCGCCCAACATCCGGAGATAGTCGATCTCGCGGCGGGCCCGGGTCTGGCGGAAGTTGAGAGAGTATCCAAGAAACGCAAAATGGCTCTCACCGGTGAAGGCAGGCAGAATGCAAAGCACCAGCAACAGCAGAAGAATCGGGGAATAGTAGGCAACGCTCAGACAAAAGCTGGTAGCGTGGATCGCTTGTTGAACGATGTCGCCCGCCACGCGGACCAACCGCACCCGATCTGTCGCCTGGGACCGGGCACGCTCCAGCCGGTCATAAAACTCGGAGTTCTCATAAGCAACCAGGTCGAGCTTGGAGGCATGTTCCATCACCCTCACGCTCAAGTAGCGGGTGAAGCGATCCGCGAGCAAGGATTCAAAGTATCCACTCGATCGCCCGGTAATGGCCGCCAGACAGGCGAGACCAAACTCAGCTCCGACCCACCACCAAAAGGCGTCTGGAACCGGGGCTCCATGGCTCGCCGCCGAGATGGCATCGATAATCCAACGCGACACGCCGAGCATGGCGATGGGAATCAGAGCCGAAACGGTGCGCGCCAGAACGCTCGCGATGCAAAGTGTTTTTCCTGCCTCCCACACCATAAAAAGGACCGGGGGCAGGTTTCGCACCGCCTGGAGGCGTGTCGCCCACTGCTGGCGCGTATCTTTAAAAGTGGCCTGGGCGGCTTCTTGTTGCGTCACTCCCCATCGCGTAGTGCAATTCAACCGCCATCAGGGGCGATTCAGCATTTGAGCAACGTAGGTACGAAGCATGGAGAGGTCAATTGGTTTCGGAAGAAAGCCATTAAAACCCGCTCCGAGCGCACGATCCCGCTCTGCTTTGAGGACGTGGGCAGTCACGGCAACGACAGGCAAATTCAGGAATCTGGGATGACTTCGCAGAGCCTGCAAGGCGCCGTAACCATCTAAGCCGGGCATCTGGATATCCATTAAGACAAGATCGGGATCAAATGCTTCGGCAGCTGCAACGGCCTGGTCCCCATCGGCCGCAGTTTTCAGCTCATACTTGGGCCCCGACAGCGCTTCCACCAGAAGCTCCCGGCTGAGGCTGCTATCGTCCACCACGAGAATGCGTTTCATACGCGTCATCCCTTCTATTGTCTTGGATGGCGGCCACCCGGTTGACGTTATGAAAAAAAACGTTGGCCTTCCACTTGCACCAGAACTGGTATGCAGAAAACGAACGAAGAAGCTTTGCAAAAAGTGCAAGAACTGGTCAAAGACATCAAGATTGCCATGCTGACGACGGTGTCAGAAAAAGGCACTCTCCATAGCCGCCCCATGGCCACCCGGGCCTTTGTTGGTTCCACCATCTGGTTCTTTGTCAGAGACGAGTCGGGCAAGGTCCACGAAATCTATAGCGATCCGCGCGTGAATATCTCTTATGCGGGCGCCGACACCTGGGTCTCGTTGTCCGGCACAGGAAGTATGATTCATGACAAGGAGCAGATCGAGCGGCTCTGGCATGACTCCCTCAAAATCTGGTTCCCGAAAGGCAAAAGCGACCCGGAAATCGCTCTCCTGCGAGTGAACGTGGAAACGGCGGAGTATTGGGATGTGCATTCCAGTGCCATGGTTTTGCTCTATGGTTTTTTGAAATCAAAATTGACTGGAGATGATCCGGGACCACAATCCGGTGAACACCAATCCGTGTCGATTTGATGTTTCGAGAAGAATTTACACGGTCAACTGTTCTCGATCGACGCTGAGAAGCTCTCCCACTTCCGGCGTCGACTGTTTCATTTCCGGCAGCCAGACCTCAATTCGATGTTCGCCAGTTTTCTCCAGGGGAATCGACGATCCATCGACTGGCCGCCCGTCGAGATGACAGCCAATTGTGCCGCGCATCACTTCCACCGTATAGTTTGCCGCGCCGTGGCGGAAGCTCATCGTAAAGCCCGGCCAGGTGGCAGGAATCACCGGACGGATTGCACAATGTTCCCCAAGGATCTTCAGGCCCAGAATTTCTTCCACCCACACACGATAGGTCCAGGAGGCCGAACCGGTATACCAGGTCCAACCACTCCTGCCCTCGAGTCCTTTGGCGTGATAGACATCTGCAGCGACGGAATAAGGCTCTCCTTTATAGACTTTGACTAAAGACTCTGTCCGCGTACTCTCCACAGGATTCAAGAGCTGCATGAGCCTCACCGCATTGTCACCATCGCCGAGCCGGGCGGCGGCCATCGCAACCCAAAGCGAGGCGTGCGTATATTGGCCACCGTTCTCACGCAGGCCGGGAGGATAGCCCATGATGTAGCCAGGATGGGGCTCAGAATGGTCGAAGGGAGGATCGAACAGAAGCACCAGGCGTTCCTTCTCCAGCACCAGATACTGATAGACCGCATGCATCGCGATGCGTTGCCGCTCCGGCAATCCCTCCCCGCTGATCACTGACCAGGACTGGGCAATCGAATCGATCCGCGCCTCTTCATTGAGATGCGATCCGATGGTTTCACCAGTATCGAAGAAGGCTCGCAGATACCACTGTCCATCCCAGGCATTCTCATTGAGATTTGCCGCCAGCACCGCAGCCGTCGCGCGGCCGGCCGAGGCCGCATCGGGGTTGCCGCGCTGCTCCTGCAGATCGGCAAAGCGCTTCAGCGAATCGATCAGGAACCAGCCCAGCCAGACGCTTTCACCTTTCCCCTTGGCACCCACATGATTGAGAGCATCGTTCCAGTCGCCGGTACCAATCAACGGCAGACCATGCGGGCCGCGGGAACGGGAGTGATCTAACGCACGCTGGCAATGCTCTTCGAGCGATGCCGTCTCGACCGATACCTCAGGCGTGTAATAGATTTCCAACTCGTCCTCACGCAGTTGCCGGCCATCAAGGAAGGAGACCTGCTCGTCGAGAATGCTGAAATCGCCGGTGGTCTGCACATAATGACAGGTCGCCTGGACCAGCCATAAGAAATCGTCAGAGCAACGCGTCCGCACGCCGGCGCCAGACTGCGCATGCCACCAGTGCTGGACATCGCCTTCTACAAACTGCCGCGAAGCAGAGAGCAGAATCTGGTTCCGCGCCATCTGCGGCGCCGCAATGCAAAGCGCCATGACATCTTGCAGTTGATCGCGGAAGCCAAACGCGCCGCCGGATTGGTACAACGCCGTGCGGCCCCACAAGCGGCAACTGGTCACCTGATACAGCAGCCAGCCATTGATCATGTAATTGACAGAAGCCACTGGCGTCTTCACCTGCACCGCCCCCAGATGCTGGTTCCAGAACTCCCGCGTCAGCCGATTGCACTGTTCCACCCGCTGTGGATCGCGGAGAATCTGCGCCACCTTGCGGACCTCATCGACAGAGCTCGCCTCTCCTAGTGCAACAGTCAGATCCTGGCTTTGCCCCGGATCGAGGGTGATCTCGATCTGCAAGGCACCGCACGGGTCGAGCCCACTGCCCACAACACGGTCGAGACGCTTGCGCCGCAACCCGGCAGGGTTCTCCGTGGACCCGTTGCGCCCGAGGAAACTGCCACGATCGCCAGAGTAACTGGCCGGGCTCTGATCACTCATCATGTAGCTGACATTCTGCGGATCCATCGCCCGGAATGAATTGCGAGCCATTAACACTTCGCTGCTCTCATCCCAGAAGCTCACAATGTGAGACTGCATCTCTTCGCGATTCGTGCCGAGCACCCACTCCACATACCAGTTCACCGTGAGCTTGCGCGCGATCCCACTGCCATTGCGCAGGCGTAGCTTTGCAATGCGCGCCGAGGGCAGCTCGGTATTCTCGCTCGGCACAAACACCTCCAGCCGATGCTCGATTCCTTTGCAGTTGTGCTCGTAGACCGTATAGCCATGCCCGTGGCGGATGCGATAGTGTTCCTCATCGCGGATCGGCTGGGGTGTCACGGTCCACACCTCTCCGGAATCTTCATCGCGAATGTAGAGGATGTCCGAAAGCGGTCCGCTCACAGGGTCGTTGTTCCACGGTGTCAGCCGGTTCATCTGGCTGTTGCGCGACCAGCAAGTGCCGAAGCCAGCTTCGGACACAAAGGTTCCGAAGTTCCGGTTCGCCATCACATTGATCCAGGGCAGCGGCGTGTGTTCGCCATCTTTTAAGAAGATGGTGTACTCTTTGCCGTCGGCGCTAAAGCCCCCGCGGCTGTTGAAGTAAGCGAGCTCTTCAAAACCCAGCCCTGGCGTATCGAGCTTGGCGGCCCGCGAGAAGACAGGAGCCACGGCACGCTGCCCGGAGGGCTCGAGTGCTTTGCCAAGCTGCTGGATCAGCAATCCGCCGCCCGCGCGAATGACAATCCGTGCGGCGCTCAAAATCAGATCGAGTTCCTCCTGTTGGAGTTCCGCCCAGGCCCGTACGAAGACACCGCCCGGCTGGTCCATGCCCGTCAGGATCGACTGCGCGCTCACCAGAGTTCGAATGCGTTCGGCGAGCGGACGATCATAGCTGGGCGACTCCTGATTCAGGATGATGAGATCGACCTTCAATCCGCGCATCCGCCAGAAATTGTGCGCCGTCAATAGCTCACGTAAATTGCCCAAGCCCTGGATGTCGGCAATGGTGATCACCGCGATGGGCAGGTCGCCGGAGATGCCGTACTTCCACAGACCAGACTGCCCCCCGGTGGTACGCTCCATCCGGTCTTTTGGCGCCCGGATGCGAGCGTTCGGATAAAGCAGATGACTGGCCAGTTCCTGGAAGCGATGTGCGGCATCGCTCTGGATGCCCAGATAGCGAAGCTCGAGTTGCGCATGTGTCCAAGCCAGTTCAAAAGCACGAGTTGCCGCATCGAGCACTTTATATTTGTCGATCAGCCGCAGCAGCAAGTCGCGCGACGAAGCCACCACCAGCACGGAACTAATGATCACCCGGGAGCGCGGCTTCAAAACAATGCGGCAACGCTGCGCAAAGATCGGGTCCAGCACGATCCCCGTCTTGCCGTTGAGCGGACGGGAGACGGCAGCCGGCGCAGAGGTAGTGCCATCGCGACCAAGGAAGCTGGCGCGATCGGTCTCATACTCCACATCCACATCGGGTCCCAATCCGGCCAAGACGCAGGCGGCAAACAGCGGCGGATCTTCATCGGAACGGGTGCGGCGGCTGGCGATCAGGGCACGCCTGTCCTTCAGCACTTCTGTCGTGACAAACATCTTGCTGAAGGCGGGGTGTGTACGATCGGCAGCATGCGGCGCCATGGCCAGCTCCGTGTAGGTGGTGAGATCGATCGTCAACTCCCGCAGAGTACGGTTGGTCAGCATGTAGCGACGGATCTCCGCATCATCTTCCGCAGAAACCGTGACTTCTGTCAGCACTTCGAGATCGTCATCACGGCGCGAGAACTCCACACGGTCGGCCGAGAACACCGCGGAATAGGACTCGTCATCGGTGCGAGTCGGCTGATACGTAGCCGAGAAGGTTTCGCCCGTGCGCACCTTGCGGATGTAGCAGTAGGTTCCCATCGCATCGAGTGTCGTGTCGGCACTCCAGCGCGTGACATCGAAATCATTCCAGTGGCAATAACCGGATCCGGCATTGGTCACCATGAGCGCCATGCGCCCATTGGCCAGCAAGTGCGCGCGAGGAATGCTCGTGTCCTCGCGGGTGACGCGGTGCGTGGGCTCTGCCGCATCCACCATCACACGCACCGCGGGCTGTTCGGGCTCCGGCAGCACCAGACGGGACTTCTCCGCCGGGATGCGTTCATAGAGCAAGGTCTCAACGGCACGGATGCGCGGGTCTGCATGGAAGCGCCGCTGCATGATGCCGCGATGGAGCACATTGTCAATCGCCATCAACGACATGCCCTGGTGATGGGCCATGTAGGATTGCACCACAACGCCCGCGCCCAGGCCACGGCCTTTTTCGCGCGTAAAATCGATTGCTTCAAAGAAGCCCATGCGTCCAAACATGCCGCGGCTTTGGAGATCTTTCAGATTCGCCAACGCTTCTGGTGCATCGATCTGCAGCGCGAGTACCGACGAATATGGCGACACCACCACCTCTTGCTCCACACGCGCCTTCAGGCTCAAACCCGGAATGCCAAACGCGTAGTATTGATACGTTTGATTCGCATCGACCGCGCTGTGCCCTGATTCTGAAAGCCCCCAGGGCACGCCTGCTTTTTCCCCAAATTCAATCTGCTTCCGGACCGCCTGGCGGCAGGCATTGTCAAGCAGCGAGTTGTCGACATTCCGCATGAACAACGCGGGCATCAGGTACTCGAACATCGTTCCCGACCAGGACAAGAGCACCTGGCCATCGGCAGAAGACGTATAGGGACGCCCAAGCGCCACCCAGTGCTCCGCGGGAAGATCGCCCTTGGCAATCCCGATGAAGCTGGCCAGCCGCGCCTCGCTGGCGAGCAGATCATAATGATTGTCAGACTGGACAGGCATGTCGATCGCAAGACCGATCTTCATGAGCTTCTTCTGCGGATCGTAGAGCGCGGAGAGATCGGTCTGCTCGATCAGTTGCTCGAGGCTATCGGTGCAATGCCGGGCCAGTTGGATGGTTTTCATCGCCGCATCGTGCGCGCGGTTATACTCAGCCTCCACCTCTTCCAGCCAGAGCCAGGCCTGCCGGGGTGCAGAGACCACCTCCTGCGTGCGCAGCGCAATCAATTGGCGCAGCGCATCAGAACCGGCCGCAATCTCGTTCAAGGAGGGAGAAGTATCTGCCACCTCTTTGCGCAAGGCCACAGCATTGGCCCCCAACTGCGCCACAAAATCGTCGGGTGGAGCCACCAGCAGATCGCGCCAGCGCAGATAGCGCGTGCATTGGTTGTGCCAATCTTCCGCCTGCGTGTGTAGTTTGGCAATCCAATAGCCGCGCTGGTCATTGGGAGACACAGACCAGCGTGTGCTCTCGAGCAACTGCCCGATCGGACTGTCTACCAGCTTCCAATACGTCGTATATTCGCGGCTGGCAAGGCCACCGCGCACCAGGCGGGCAAGAGCCTTGAGAGAAGCGAGAGCCATTGTGTCGCCGGCAGAGAGTTCCTGCACAATCCGCAAATGATCTTCGAGCGCCCGCAGACTTTCTGCTCCGGCAATCGGAGCTTGCATCAGCCGCTTCACTCCCGCGACTGCCACCAACAGACTGGCCAGCAGATTGCCGCTATCGGCAGTGGAAACATAACGGGGTAGCAGCGGAGCCAGCGTCTCAGTGTCATACCAATTCAGCAGATGGCCACGATACTTTTCGAGGCTCTTCATCGTTTTGAGAGTGGCGGCCAGCCGGTTGAGCAGTGTATCGGGAGTGAGATGCCCGAGGTCCGAGGCGGTAAACAGACTCGTGATCCACAACCCGATATTCGTCGGCGAGGTGCGGTGCGCAAGCTGCGCGTTCGGGTACTCCTGGTAGTTATCCGGTGGGAGCCAGTTATCTCCTGGCCCCACCAGATCGTCGAAAAAACGCCAGGTGCTGCGCGCTATCAGCCGCAGATAGGACTGATCGACTTTACTGATCTGGTGCTCCGCACTCGGCTCATCCTGCTGTCCGAGTGCGCGAATCGTCTCCGTAGTCAGCAACCACAGGATGAGGATCGGTAGAATCCAGAGTGCCCGTTGCGTCAGCAGCACAAAAATCAGCAGCGTCATCGCAGTGCCGGTGACCAGAGCGCCTTGCGCCATCGAGCGATTGAGATGTAAGGCTGGATCGGCCTGCGTGGCTTCTGCGGTTTCCCACTCCAGCATGTGCTTCCTCGAGGTCGTCATGCGATAGCAGGCGCGCAGAATCGCATCGACAGAAATCAGGGCCTGATGCGGCAGCAGGATGAGTGTGATGAGAATCCGCTTCAGCTCGGTCAACAAGCGCTGCCAGTTGCCGTGGTCTCCGGTTACGCCGGAAGAAACCTGGGCCAACAGCCCAAGCAGAAAGGGAACAGTCAGATAGCCGCCGATCACTGCGACCGAGATGCCAACTCCCGCTCCGAACACCCAGGTGGAAGCCACGAGCAGCGTCGCGGCAGGAGCCACCAGGCTGCGGCGCAGATTGTCGAAGATCTTCCAGCGCGAAATCGGCGTCAAAGGATTGTGCACCATCTGACCGGTTGCATCGGGCACCATGCTCCGAATCCACGGCGCAATCTGCCAGTCGCCGCGAATCCAGCGGTGCTGGCGCTTGCAGAACGCCGGGTAGTCGGGCGGGAAGCTCTCAAAGATCTCGATATCACTAGCCAGGCCGACACGCACATGCTCCCCTTCGATCAGGTCGTGACTCAGAATGTGGTCTTCTGGAAAACGGCCCATCGTCAGGTGGTGAAAAGCCTCGACATCATAGATCGCTTTGCCATGGAAGATGCCATGCGAGAAGAGATCCTGATAGGCGTCAGAGACTGGCCGGGCATAAGGATCGGAGCCCGAGATATCGCTGAAGAGACGCGTAAAACGAGTCGCCAGCGCCTCTGGCAAACCGATGCTGACACGAGGTTGGATGATCGTATAGCCGCGCTGCGCCAACTGCCGCTCCCCCACCTTCAACCGGTTGAGCGGATGCGCGATCGTCTCGATCAAGGCTCGTCCGGTGGAGACCGGAAGCAGCGTGTCCGCATCGAGCGTGATGACGAACTGGATCTTCTTGGCGATCCGGCCAAGGATCTGGATGCTGTGATGAGGCAGGCTGCGGCCGAGAAGATAGGCGTTCAGCTCTTCGAGCTTGCCGCGCTTCCGTTCCCAGCCGATCCATTTGCCCTCTGTCTTCGACCATTTGCGTTCGCGATAAAAGAACACGAAGCGATCTGTTTTATGCCGCGTGTTGAGGCGTTCGATCGCCTGGCGGGCATAGTCCAGAAGCAGGCTATCCTCCTCCTTGACATGCGTGTCGGCATCGACAAAGTCCCCGAGCAGCGCAAAGAAAAGATTGGCGTCCCGGTTGGCCAGATAACGGATCTCGAGCTTCAACAACTCCCGATCGATCACCCGCTCGCTCTGCATCATCATCGGAACCGCTACCAGCGTTGCGAACTCGTCCGGAATCCCGTACTCGAGCGACAGGCGCGGCAGGCGGTTCACCGGCATCCACTTGACCACCAAGGCCTGCATCAACTGCGTTGCAATCTCGCTCAAGGGAAGCAGCAGGAGCAATGCGAAGCTGAGCAGCACAAAGATCGAATTCATCCCGCCCATCGACACCGCAGCGGAGAAGGCCGCAATCAGCAGCAGCGCGGTCAGCGTACTGAGTGCGCTGAGGTAGAAAATCGTCGGACGCCGCCGCAACCCTCGCAGAATGCGGTCGCGCAGCCGGGGACGGGACCCGGTGCAAGCCTCCAGAATCGGCCTGCCGCTATCGATCAGGTAATAGCCAACCTCTCCGGCCACCTCCCGCGGAGGGTGGGCCCGGGCCAGTTCCAGCGCCTTCTCAGCTACCTGCAACTCGGTAAAGTACTCGGACTGCCGCGCGAGTTCCTCGATCGCCATGCGGTATTGGTCGCGCGTGGCAAAGTTGCTCGCCGCATAGGTGCCGGTCGGGTCCTGCTTGAGCAGCGCCTCCACCTGGTTCACCGCTTCAAAGATCTCGATGAAGTCAATCGAAGAGAGCTTGCGCAGACTGACTACGATGTTGGAGATCGAGATCCGGTCCAAGGCCTCCCGCTTGTGAAACTCCGGCAGATCGTCGGCGAGCGAATAATTATGCTTTGCATGGAGCCAGGCCTGGACCTTGCTCAGACTCTGATCCTCGTCCTGGAGTTGTTTGGCCAGCAAGCCGAACGAGCGAAGATCGCATCCCATGCGCGTGAAGTAGAGATCGAGAAACTCTTCCACTTGCGCGGAGCCACGGCGGCTGGCCGCAATGATGCGGTCGGCAAAGAAATAGGCAAGCTCCTGTTGGTGCTGTGACCGCACAACGCGCAAAGAAAGCAAATGCAGGCGATCGACGAGCACCAGCCGGAGGAACTGCGGAAAGGCCCAGATCTCGCCGATGTTCAGATGCTTCACCCGGTCGGCGGCAGCGAGCACGGCCAGCACGTTTTCCTGATTGATCACTCCATCGGTGTTGATGACAAGCGCGCTGGCCAGTTCCTGCACGCGAACCTGATCGGAGCGCGAGCCCGGCATGTTCTCAAGAAAAGGCGGGGTGAGGCCACGGCGAACCTCCGCCACCTGACTCCTCACCAGATGTGCGTTGTCGAGTAACCACTCAGCAGCCGGCGAAACGCTGTGCTCCAGGCGCAGACCAATGTTGAGTTCTTCGATGCTCTGGTCGAGAGTGGATTCCGATTCCGCCAGAATGTTCGCGATCACCTTCGACCGGGAAGCGCGCACCGGCATACTTGGCATTTCCGCGTCTGCGGCCGCCGTTCGAACGTCGGTCAGTTGCTGCAACTCCTCGGGAGCCAGTTGCAGTCCCTGCCCTTTCACCGGGTCGTTGTGATTCTTTAGATTTTCGATGTCCGACACCACGAAAATCGCCGGCGGATCGGAACTTCGCAGTTTCCGCGTAATGGACTGGAAACGATCAGGCGCCACTTCAACGGCAACCAGGGTTTCTCCACTCAGGATCGTGCGGCCATATCGTTGCCGGATGGCATTCGCCAGCGTAGCGTTCTGGACAAAGTAGATCGCTGCCGCAGCCATCACACAGGCAAGACCGGCGGCGGCAAACCAGAACCCGAGCCCCCAGAACAGGCTGCCGAGAAACACGGCCAACCCCAGCAACCCGGCGAGGAAGAGCCGCGGGTCGCGCTTTCGATAGAGTTGCGGCGGCGCAGCACTGTCCGCGCCCGGCTCCACCAGGAAGGCCGCATAGGATCCACCATCGAGGAGTTGGAAGGCCTCCCACGCCTGGTCACGGTTTCCGAAGTAAGCGAGTACGAAGCGGTTTGCAGATTTCTTGGCAGATTTCATGGATTTAAGAGTTCGAGACACGAGAAGCGTGGGCAAAGATTCCCACATGCTTCCTTTCCTCAGACGATCCAATGCCTAATCACTGTTTCTTCATCTGGAATTCCTGCGGTTCGACAAAGCTCGACCGAGTGCGCGACAATAGTGGGATGGCTGAAGTTAAGATGGCTCCCCGGATCAACCCGAATTTCATCATTCCTGACGATCCAGATTCTTCCACTTACCGCTTCATCATCGTCGCCGCAAAACGCGCTCGTCAGTTGCAAGGCGGGCAGCGCTCGTTTTTGCCCACGATGTCGCGAAAATCAACTGTGGTCGCAATGGAAGAGACTCGGCGTGGGTTGGTGCAATACTACATCCCCGGCGAGACCGAGCTGAAGCCAGAAGAAGAATCCTAGGGCTCTATGCTGCGGAACGGCTCTCCTCCGCGTGTCATCCTGGGCATCGGCGGTGGAATCGCCGCCTACAAATCAGCCGAACTCGCCCGAATTCTGATCCAGCGTGGATACAAAGTTCAGCCGGTGATGACGGCTGCAGCGATGCAGTTTATTACCCCGCTCACCCTGTCGACCCTCACGCATGCGAAGGTCATCACCCATTTGTTTAGCGAGCGCGGGGATGCGAACGCGATCTTGTCCAGCGCCGTCGAGCACATCGACGTCGCTCTTGAGAACGATCTGTTGTTGGTCGCTCCCGCAACAGCGAACCTTTTGGCTCAATTCGCGCACGGCTTAGCTGGCGATTTCCTGACCACAATGCATCTCGCTTTCACCGGACCCGTACTACTTGCCCCGGCAATGAATACTAACATGTGGAACCACGCAGCCACACAAGCCAATCTTCGTTTGCTGCGCGAGCGGGGTTATCACGTGGTTGGACCGGATGCGGGAGATCTCGCCTGTGGGATGGTGGGCGCAGGACGCTTGGCCGAACCGCTTGAGATTGCCGACGCCGCCACAGCCCTGCTCGACGGGCAAAACGATTTGGCCGGCGAAACCATTCTGATCACAGCCGGCCCCACCCAGGAAGCAATCGACCCTGTCCGCGTCATCACAAACCGCAGTTCAGGAAAAATGGGCTATGCCCTCGCGGCAAATGCTGCCCAGCGCGGGGCAAAAGTAATTCTCGTCAGTGGCCCGGTGGCCCTGGCAGCCCCCGCTCAGGTAGAAATGGTGCGCGTCGAATCGGCAGAACAAATGAAGAATGCCGTATTGCACCGCCTCCCCGAAGCTTCTGTCTTCATCGGGGTTGCCGCTGTCGCCGACTATCGCCCGGCCAATCCAGCAGATCAGAAGATGAAGAAAACCGCATCCCGGCTCTCGATCGAGCTGGAGCCGACCGCAGATATCCTTGCCGAAGTCGGGCGGCTCAAAGGCGATCGCATCGTCATTGGCTTTGCCGCAGAAACCCAGAATTTAATCGCCGAAGCCAGCCGGAAGCTGAATGCCAAGAATTGCGACATGGTGGTGGCAAATCTGGTCGGTGGAAACGGCACCGGCTTTGAAGGCGACGAAAATGAGGTTCTTCTGGTGACACGGGATGCCGAACCCCAGGCCGTTTCACGCGCCGCCAAGTCCGTGGTGGCGGCAAAAATTCTCGATCGCATCCCTGGCCTGCGATTGGCCGCTCACGCAGAAGCAAGATGAACGCCGAACAACTCCGCCAATATCTCGAATACTTTCGTGATTTGGGGATCACCCACATCACGGCGCCGGATGCGAGCCAGTTAGCGGCGATTTCCGCTGCTCCGCCCGTACCGGAAGCGGTGCGCCCTGCGGCCGCACCAGTAGCTCCCATCGCCACTCCGCCGCCGATTGTCGCGGCCCCCGTACCCATGAAAACTCCCGTCAACGATCTGGTTCTGCCGACATTGGCCCCTGAGGGCGATACCCTCGCGCGCATCCGCGAAGAAATCGGCGATTGCAAGCGCTGCCGCCTTTGCGAGGCGCGCAAGTCAATTGTCTTCGGCTCTGGCAACGAAAAGGCGCGTCTGGTATTTGTTGGCGAAGGCCCGGGAGCCGACGAGGACGCGCAGGGGGTTCCGTTTGTTGGTCGAGCCGGACAATTGCTCACTGCGATGATTGACGGCACCGCCGCAAAAGATTCTCTTCCCCTGCGCCGCGAGGATTGCTATATCTGCAACGTCGTCAAGTGCCGGCCACCGGACAACCGCACGCCGCTGCCTGACGAGATGGAGATCTGTGGCCAGTTCCTCTATCGCCAATTGATGACGCTCCAGCCCAAGGCAATCTGCGCTCTGGGCTCCACGGCGGCTCGTGCGCTGTTGAACACCAAAGAAGGCGTCACCAAGATGCGTGGCCGTTGGCAGCGCTGGAACGGCATTCCCCTGATGGTCACTTATCATCCGTCCTACCTGCTGCGCGCCTACAATGTCGAGGCCAAAAAAGAGGCCTGGACCGACCTGCGCAAGCTCTTCCACTTTGTTCTCGACGACTCTAAGGTCCACCCGGAATAAACACATGCCCAACGGACTCTTTTTGAGCATCGAAGGCATTGACGGCAGCGGAAAATCGACACAACTCGATCTGCTCACCGCCCGTCTGGAAGCGGCCGGAATCCCCTTTCTGATCAATCGGGAACCGGGCGGCTCCACCGTCGGACGCCAGATTCGCGAGATTCTGCTCAACCCGGAGAATCCGGTCTCACCCGTCGCCGAACTGCTGCTCTATTTCGCCAATCGCGCCCAGAATGTGGATGAACAGATTCGCCCCGCTTTAGCGGCCGGCACGCTTGTCATTTCTGATCGCTATACCGATTCCACGCTCGCCTACCAGGGCGCCGCACGCGGCCTGGGACAGGCGCTGGTGCGCAACCTCCACGAGATTGCCTGCCGCGGCACGGAACCAGCCTTGACGGTCTATCTCCGCGTCTCGCCTGCCGTGAGCGCAGAGCGTCTGAGCGCCCAGAAGAAGGATCGTCTGGAGGCGGAGGGCCCTGGCTTCCACGCCCGCGTCTACGAAGCCTATGAGGCTCTTGCCGCCGCGTACCCCACACGCATGGTCGCCATTGATGGAGACCGGGAGGCAAGCCTCATCGCCGGCGACATCTGGCGCATCGTCAACGAAAGGTGGTCTGCCCGTGATTGAAAACTTTTTCGGCAACACCGAAGCGGTGGCGACTCTCACCGAGATGCTCGCCAATCAGCGGATTCCGCAGACCATCCTGCTCTCCGGCCCCACAGGCGTCGGCAAGGCGACACTGGTGCGGCGCTTTGCGAGTGTGATTCTCCAGGCCAATGCGGCCGACCTGGCCAAGATCGAGCAGGATGACCTGTTCCTGCCCCACAACATCGAGATGATGGCCGAGCGGGAAAAATTGGCAAGCGACAAGCGCTCGGAGGACCCGCTCAGCCTCTCCTCGCATCCCGATTTTGTCACCTTCGCCCCGGATGGCCCGCTGCGGCAGGTCTCCATCCAGCAGATCCGCCTGCTCAAGGACCAGGCCCGGCTGCAACCTTCGCGCGGCAAGCGCCGCGTCTTTCTGATCGATCAGATCGATCGCGCCAATGAGCAGGCTGCCAATTCGCTGCTGAAGGTGCTCGAGGAGCCGCCCCCGCATCTGCTGATCTTCATGACCGCAGAGAATCCTTACGATCTGCTGCCAACCATCCGCTCCCGTTCGGTGAACATTCGCATGCACCAGGTGCTTGAAACGGAGATCACAAACTTTCTGTCTTCCCGCGGACTCGAGCAAAGCGAGCGCCGCGCCCGCCTGGCCAATGGCTCGCCTGGCGTAGCCGCTTCACTCGATATTGCCGCCTTCGACAAACGCCGCGCCGCGATGCTGAACCTGCTCGAGGTGGCCAGCCGCCGCGCTCCCTTTGGCTCTTGGATCAAGAACGTGGAATCGATTTCGGCCTCAAAATCCGAAAAGTTGGAGCCCTATCTTCAGGTTTTATTTCTGTTGCTCGAAGATATTCTCTTACTGGCCCACGGCTTCGATCAGATCCGCAACCCCGACATCGCCCGGGAGCTCAAAGCCATCGCCGATGCAGTGAGTTTTGCCTGGCTCAAGCGTGCAGTGCAGCTCACCGATGAGATGATCCGACTCCTGCGCCGGAATATCCAGAAAGGCATTGCGCTCGACGCCTTTGCCGTCGAGTTGCGGGATATGGTGGCCGCCGCCTAATCCCATTTTTGGAATTCCGCTTATAATTCAAGTAATTCGTAAGGAGTCATCATTTTGGACACACCGATCCGCCGTAGCTTGCGTGCCCCAATCTCTGAGTCGAGAGAAAAGCCCAATTCTTCGGTCAAATCCGCTTCGACCGCCGCTCCCAAAAAGCAGATCCCACCGGATCAGACGAATGCGGAAAATTTCTACTACATCAAGCAGATGAACACCAAGACTCCCATGGTGATTGTCCTCAACGATGGGGAAGAGTTGCATGGCGTGATCGAGTGGTACGACAAGGGTTCGCTCAAGGTAAATCGCGATGGCGAACCAAATCTGCTCGTCTATAAATCGAGTATCAAGTACATGTATAAGGATGAAGACGACGAGGATTAATAATTTCCAGCCTCGAGTTTTTTCTTCATTTCAAGACGATACGCGCGGCGGGCTCCCGCCTGTTCGTATCGTCTTTTCTCTTCTTCGCTCTCGGTGACAATCGGCGGCACGGTGAGCTTGCCGCCTTTGCCGTCTACGGCGACAAAGGTCAGATAGGCAGAAGTCGTGTGCTTCACCTCCCCGCTCATGAGATCTTCGACAAAGACCTTCACGCCCACCTCCATCGAGGTGTTCCAGGCCCGGTTGACGGCGCTGCGCACGGTCACCAGTTGCCCAATCTGGATGGGGTGCAAGAAGTTCATGTAATCGACTGATGCGGTCACCACGGGCGCGCGGGCATGGCGGCTGGCCGCAATGGCGCCCGCGATATCCACCAGATGCATCACCCGGCCGCCAATCAGATAGCCGAGGGGATTGGCGTCATTGGCGAGCGCGAGTTCCGAGATCTCCGAGAGGCTCTCCCGCACCGTCCGCCCTGCACTCGGGGCGTTGTGGTTGGCATTGAACTTCCAAGCTGACATTTCTCTTCGACGCTACCATGAGTACAGTGTCCAATCGCATCGAAACTCTAGAGAACCTGCTCGCCCAGGCACCCACCGACAGCCGCCTCCGTTACATGCTGGCCAGTGAGTATAAGAATGGCGGCCAGCTCGAGTTGGCCGTCCGCGAATTCCGCTCGATTCTGACTCACGACACCAGCTATGGCCCCGCTTATTATCACGGCGGACAGACGCTTGAGCAATTGAACCGGATCGAGGAAGCGCGCGCGATGTACGCCGCCGGGATCGAAGCGACAACGCGCTCGGGCGACAGCCACACCCGTGGCGAACTCGAAGTCGCGCTCTCGATTCTCGGCTAAGCCGCTACGCCCGTGTAGAGACAGAGGACGCAGTCCGGCATCAGCTGCCCCTAGAGTCTAACGTTTCAAATCGCGAACGAGTCGGCGGAATCAAGGGGCCCTCCCAAAGCTTCTCTCAACGACCCATCGTCGAGGGAGCAAGACAAGATCCTTCTTGGCCGTCGAGAGCTTGACTACATCCAGTTGAATTCCGCGCTGGCTGGCGGATCCGGTGCGGCCTTGGTCAACCAGGCCAATTCAATACTGTCTCTGGTCACCTCTTGCACCTGTTCCGCCAGAATATCGAGCTGCGCGCGATCCTGTTCCTCAGCAGGAGTGACGTGAACCATGGCTTCAAACACCTGCCCAGCGTTGTGTTTGTGGATCGACCACGGTGGCAAGTCGGGAGTCAGGGCGCTCCGCATCGCGCTGCGGGACGTCTTCCTCCATCAACGTCAGATAGGGCGCTGCAAACGCCCATTCTTCGTCACTGAGCTCGGTCTGGTGTCACTTTTGGAGCCGGGGAGGCCATCCCTTCAGCGCCTCACCTGCCGGAGCTTCTCCGAGGACCTCCTACGGCCGGCTAGCTGGCTGCGGCGGCCACCCGCACCGGCTCCGGAATTGCAGGTGCCTCTTGCGGGCGCACCCGCTGCTGCTTGGTGCCTGCATCGAGATAGTCGAGACCAAGTTTGCGCAGCACCGCATCTTCAATCGCGCCGCGCATCACCGGTGCGCCCTCCAGCGCCTCGCGAGCTTGCTCCCGCCCCTGCCCCAGACGCTGGTCGCCATAGCTGAACCAGGAGCCGGACTTCTGCAGCACCGCGGTCTCCACCGAGGCGTCCACCAGTTCGCCCAGGCGATCGATTCCGCGGCCGAATCGAATCTCAAACTCCACCTCCCGGAAGGGAGCAGCCATCTTGTTCTTGACCACCTTCACCTTCACCCGGTTCCCTCGGATCTCTTCGCCGTCCTTCACCACCGACAACTTGCGCACATCCAGCCGGACCGAGGCAAAGAACTTCAGCGCCCGCCCGCCGGTGGTGGTCTCCGGACTCCCGAACATCACGCCGATCTTCTCGCGAATCTGATTGATAAAAAGAATCGTGCAGCCGGTTGTCGCTGCCAGACCCGTCAATTTGCGCAAGGCCTGCGACATCAACCGCGCATGGACGCCGACAAAAGCATCGCCCATTTCCCCGTCGAGTTCCGCCTTCGGCACCAGCGCCGCCACACTATCCAGCACGATCAGATCGATCTGCCCTGTCGCCACCATCGATTGCACGATGTCGAGCGCCTGCTCACCGTAGTCCGGCTGCGAAAGTAAGACCCGCTCCGGGTCTACGCCCAAACGGGCCGCATACACCGCATCGAGCGCATGCTCCACATCGACAAAGGCGGCATAGCCGCCGAGCTTCTGCACCTCAGCAATCGCGTGCAGCGCCAGCGTCGTCTTGCCTGAGGATTCTGGCCCGTAGATCTCAATGATGCGGCCACGCGGCAAGCCCCCACAGCCCAACGCATGATCGAGTTGCAGCGACCCGGTCGGAATCACCGGCACAGACTCGGCCGCCCGCGAGCCCAGCACCACCACCGAGCCGCTACCGTTCTTCTTCTCGAGTTGCTGTGCAATCTGCGCCAGCGGCGAAAGGGCACGTCCATTCATGCTGCTTCAGTGTGCCAGAGCAAAACTTTCTCTCAAGATTCTTCAAACCATACCGAAAAGGAGAGAGGAGAAGAGCGGAGCTTTCCTTTTATGAGCCTGACCCCATTGACCTTTTCTGGAATTAGCGAATACTCTGCCGATTTCCAGACCATCCTCACGCGCATCACCAATATCGCCTCCTACCCGCTCAACCAGTTGAAGAATGAGCAAATCGACGTCGCCTCCCGGCGGCAGCTCACCAACGAGTTGAATGCCTCGATGATGCTGTTCGGGCAAAAGTTGAGTGCGCTCAAAGAGGTCGCCGGCAATCGTGCCATTGCTGCTTCCACCTCGAACGCGGCCAAGGTCAGCATCGATACCGTCAACAGCGACACCGCCACCACCTACACCCTCTCGAATATCACTTCGCTGGCCCGGGCGGCATCGGAGACCTCGAAGCTGGCCTATGCGAATTCCGGCGCCACGCCAGTCTCCGCCAGTGGCAATCTGCAGCTCAGCGTCGGCGATACCAACTACAGCTTCACCCTCGGCAACGATCAGAATAATCTGGTCGGGCTCCGCGACAAGATCAACAGTTTGGGCGCCGGGGTCACGGCCTCGATTCTGACGGTCAGCGGCACAGAGAATTATCTGAGCATCTCGGCCAATAGTCCGGGAGCCAAGACCCTCACCCTGACCGAGGATCCCGAGGGAGCAAACACGAATCTGCTCACCCAGGCCAATCAGGGCAGTGACCTGAACTTCGTGTTGAACGGGGTCGCCGTCTCCCGCAAAACCAACCAGGTGAATGACCTGATTCCGGGTGTCAGCTTCAGCGTGAAGGACACCAGTGCCGCTGGCGAATCGATCACCCTCCGCTTGGGTACGGACCGCTCGAAGCTCTCCGCAGCGATCGCAGACTTTGCCGACGCCTACAATGCCTTGCAATCGAAGGTGGGCGCGCAGATTGGCCAGTCGGCCGGGCTGCTCAGTGGAGATTTCCTCGTCCGCGAGGCGTCTGAGATTCTACGCCGCATCTCGAGCTTCAGCATCGCCTCCGGAACGGTGAAAAACTGGTCGGACCTCGGCGTCCGCTTTGATTCCACCGGCACCATTAGCTTTGACACCTCTACCTTCCAGGCGCTGAGCGACAGCTCGATCAGCGATGCGTTTTCCTTCTTCAAAGACACCACCGGCCTCGGCGCGCTGACCTCGCGCACCGACAGCTTTACCGACGCGGTCAAGGGTCTGGCGAAAATGCAACTCGACCAATACGACAAGACCGATACCCGGCTCAACTCCCAAATCTCGGCGATGGAAGACCGCGTGCGGCTGCTCACCACCAGCTACCAAGCCAAGTTGCAGGCCGCCGATGCGCTCCTCGGCAACCTTGCCTCACAAAAGAACATTGTCAGCGCCTCCATCCAGAGTCTGAATCTCGTCCTCTACGGAAAGAACCAGGGTTAGTGCCTCCCAAACAACAGATTTCCTTCCTCCTCGATCAGATTGCATCCCTCGACGGAGGCTGGCAACAGGACCCGTCGCGTTCGATCTTCGCCCGGGAGCCCCTGCTCAGAAAGCTCGCGCATGTCTGTTCTCTTGCCCCTCAGGATTCTCTCGAGTTTCTCCCTGCGCTTGAAGGCCTGGCCCGGACAACCCAGGCCATCTTCGAGCAAGTGGAAGCAGAAAGGGCGGCCAGCACGGCCCGCTACCGGGAAGAAGTGGCGCGGCTCCGCCAGCTCCAACTCTTTGAAGAGCGGGGAGGCGATCCGCAGGGACTGCTCGACCGGCTGGGCTAAGGATCCTCCGGCAAACGGTGTGAGCCGTTTCAAGCGGCGATGCAAGGTTGCGAATGTAGCCCCATATTCACGATTGGGCCGGCTTCCGCAGTATCCGCGGCCAGAAATCCGGGCTCACGACCTGCGCAACTCGTACGGCGGCGGAATCACAATCCGCACCAGATGCCCTTCCTCAATTCAGCTCTCATGCTGCGAGCTTCCGGAACACTTTCCCCAAATGCCGCCGCAGCCCCACGGATCGCTTCCTTCACCGGCGTTTGGGAAGGAAGGTGGCTTAGCGGCTCACGTTCTGCAATTTCCCCGAAGGACTCCCAGATGGGTCAAACGGCTGCTGCTCCCCGATGCCTGCTGGAATGTTCTGGGGCGTGACGATAGAGAGGGCCTCAAACAGGCTCTGTTCCAGAAAGAACAGGGAACGGGCATTGGCCGCGCACACCGTCCACCTTGTGAGCACTCAGATTGTCCACCACCACTCCGTCTCCGGGTTGCAGTTGCGGGCACAACACTGATCCAGATACGGTAGGAAGTTCTCTCCGTCGGTGGCCGCTTCAATCGTCATCAAGGCCACCCACCCAGAACTGCGGATCGCGCCTGACACGGTCAACCTCCAACAGTGCCCTCCAGGCGTACCTTCCCGGGCCCGCGCCAAGCGCGTCTCTAGCGACATATCCTCTCCGTCGCCACGCCACTTTCGTCCAGAAAGATCAGCTTCTCCGGGTCGACTGGGCGGACTTGTTCCCTCCATTGGAGCCGCCGGATTGACCTTCGACGCTATTCTGCCCGACGGCTCCGTCTCTTGCAGCACCGCTCCCAGCCGCGCCACGCTTGCGTCCACAGGAGCCGTTGGATTTCGGCTAGCGTCCAGTCAGACTGTTCACCCATCCACCCGTCTGCTCGCAGAGCCGCGCTGGCCTCCCCAGCCGTCCGGGTTCACTTCTCGGCCCAACTACGGCTCACGCCGAAACGTTGTGCCAGCTTTTCCAGACTCCCTCGCCTCACTCGTAGGCTCCGTCGAATTTAGGCCGCAAGTCGTCCGAGTATGGGCTAGCCATTTTAGGATCTCAAGAAATGCGCTAGTCGCTTCCCCCATCGAGCAGTGCCCGCCGCAGTTCCCGCACGACACTCCGCCAGTCCCCGGCAATGGGCTGCCGGAACAGCCGCATTGACGGATACCACGGGGAATCGTCCCGATGCAGCAGCCAGCGCCAATCCGGCGCATAGGGTAACAGTGTCCACACCTGCTTGCCCATCGCACCGGCCAGGTGGGCCACCGAAGTATCGACCGCAATCACCAGATCGAGCGACTCCATCGCTGCCGCCGTCTCCCCAAAATCGAGGAGCAGACTCGAAAGATCGACGAGTTCCTCGGGAACCGATGCCTTCGGCACCCCCTTCTGCAAGCTGAGGAACTGCTGGCCGGGCAGCTCAAAGAGCGGCCGGAGCAACTCAACAGGAATCGAGCGGTTGCGATCATTCTGATGTTTCGGGTTGCCTTGCCAGGCCACGCCGATCCGCCGCCCGGCAGCCGGGAGCGCGGCAAAGAGCTTGCGCCACTCGGCCACCCGCTCCGGATCAGCAAGCAGATAGGGCAGCGTCGCCGGAATGTTTTCCAGCCGCGTCCGGAAATGATAGGGCAGGCTGGGGAAAGGCACCTGCCAGTCCCCGCTCCCACACTCTTCGGCATTCGAGGTACAGTGGCGTACCCCCGGCATTTGCGACAGGAGACTTACCAGTGGCGGCTGGCAAAGCACCTGCACCCACATGCCCCCTTCATCGAGCAGCCGTAAATAACGGGCGAACTGGATCGTATCGCCAAGCCCTTGCTCGGCATGCACCAGAATCTTCTGCCCGCGCAGGAGCTGCCCATTCCAGCGCGGCGCGTCCCATTGCCGCCGTGTGATCTCGTGCTGCACCAGACGGTGTTCATATCCGGCCCAGCCACGCTGCCAGTCGCCACTCAAGAGCGAGGCAAAGCCCAGATTCCAGGGAGCTTCTTTGTGCGTCGCCTGGATGGCGAGCGTCTCGAGATACTGGTTTTTCGCCTCCGCCAGCCGGTTCATCTTCAAATAGCAGTTCCCAAGATTATTGTGCGCCTCACTGAACGAGGCTTCGGCAGAGAGCAATCGCTCATAGATCGACACCGCTTCCGGCAAGCGCTCCTGCTCTTGCAGCAGCACCGCAAAGTTATAGAGCGCATCCCGGTAATCGGGCCGCACCAATAGCGCCCGGCGATAGCAAGCCTCAGCGGCGCTGTAGTTTCCGTCCAGGCGTTCGAGCAGCGCAAGATTGTTCCAGGCTTCGGCATAGACAGGTCTTGCGCCCACCGCGTTCTCATAGGCATGCTTCGCCTCGCCGGGCCGTTGCTGGAAGGTGCGCGTCACACCCAGATTGAACCAGGCTTCCGCATGCGCCGGCGATTGCGCCACCAGAATCTCGTAATGCTTGCCGGCGCCCGCATGGTCACCCTCGAGATGCAGCAGGTTGGCATAAGCCATCCGGAGTTCGGCGTTGGCCGGCTCGCCTAGCACCGCCTCGCCTAAGCAGGCAGAGGCCCGGCCATAGTCGCCCAGGCGGGCAAAAGCCTCACCCAGATGCGCACAGTAGCGGGGTTCCGGGCCTTCCAACTGGATCGCCCGGTGGAACAGATCGATCGCCTCAGGGACCGAGGCGTGTTCGAGCGCAAAAACGCCCATGGCGTCGTAGGCCGCCCCGTCTCTTGGATTCGCCTCGAGCCGGCGCAGGAGCTGCTCGCCGTAGACCAGATCGGGCGTCGTGTTTGCCGCGCTTGCCAAGTGCTTCCTCCTCTCTTTCCACAACAAATGCTCCCGCACGGCCAGACCATAGGCTGGCCGCCGGGAGCGTAGTGTCGCAATCCGTACTACTGGAGCAGCAATCCCTCAGGATTAGCCGCGGAGGAGACTCAGCACCTGCTGCGGAGCGGAGTTGGCTTGGGCCAGCGCGGCGATGCCGGCCTGCAATTGGATCTGCGCCTTGGACAGATTCGCGGCTTCCTGCGCCAGATCGGCATCGCGGATGCGGCTCTCACTGGCAGCCAGATTCGTCAACTGGCTCTGGGCCAGGTTCACGGCAAAGCCGAACTGATTCTGGCCGCGGCCGACAACGGCTTGGGCCTGGCCCAGCTTATCCACCGCATCGGCCAGTGCCGTAACGGCAGCCTGCGCATTCTCTTGGGTCGAGATGTCCGAGGTCGAACCGCCAGCAGCGGAAGCACTTGTCACCACCGTTCCCTGCCCGGTCGTGATTCCGGAACTCCCGGAACTGTTCGATCCGATGCTCACCTTAAAGCTGGAGAGCGTGCTCAGGAAGCGGATCTTTTCCGTGCCACCGTCATTCTCCTTCACCGCCACCACCTTCTTCAGCGTGTCGTTGTTGGATTGAGTGAGCGCCGTATTGATCGCGTCGATGGCATCGTCAATCGTGACCGCATTCTTCACCGTCGTATCGTTGCGCAGCACCACCGACAGATTCTGCTGCGAGCCCCCGGAATCGGTCGCGCTCAAGCTGATCGTCTGTGCGTCATTCGCATAATTGATGCCGCTGAAGCTCAGCAGCGCCGTCTGTTGTGCGCCCCCCGAGTTAAAGGTGCTTGAAGTCGAGCCGAGCGACGAACTCGTACTCGTCGTGCCCACTGCCGCCGCGCCGCGTGCGACCGAACTGAATCCAAAGTTAGTCGTCGCGCTGTAGGCCTCATCGAGGCGGAAATCGGTGCCATATTGGGAACGGATCTGCACCTGGCCCCCGGAGACGGTCGCATAGAGCCCTGCTTTCGCCGCGCTTGCATTGGCCGCAAAAGCGGCGTTCAAATTCGCTACACCCGCCGCGATTGTCGCGCCCGTGTTCGCCGTGATATCGAAGTTCGAACCATCGGACAACGCCACCCGGATCGTCGAGTTGCCCGGCGTGCCAGTCTGGTAGTTGCTGCCGGTGATGTTGTTCGACGAGAAGGTGGTCTGCGAAGCCTGCCGGTAGGAGGTTCCGAAGCCCAGCGCATTCTCCGCGTCCCCGAGCGTCTCCACCGTCAGCACCTCTCCACGGCCGTCCGTTAAGCTCAGCGTCTGTCCGCCCGCGAAGTTACTCCCCAGCTTGATGCCCGCCGCCTGCAGCGTCGAGTTGTTCTGGATCTGCGAACTCAGATCCGCGACAACATTCGCATACGTGGAACTGCCGCCGGTGACCTTCAGCGTGATATCGACCGGATCGGACAATCCACTTCCCTTGATCCGGACAATGATGTTGCTGGCCGTTGCCACCGAGACGCCCGTCAACGAAATCGCTGCGCCCGAAACACTTTGCGCCAGATCGACGCCGGTGGTGCCCGAGGAGAAATTCCCGAGCAGTGCATTGGCCGTGCGATCGCCAGCAGCCACCTGGAAGGCGGTATTCGCGCTGGTGAAGGCCATGCTCTGCTTGCCGGTGGCGCTATCCGTCACCACACTCGCCTTGATGCCCGCATTCTTGAAGGCCGTTGCATATTGCGAAGCGCCATTGCCGGCCGCGTCGATCGCCGCATTCACTGCCGTGGCGAGCGTCGCCGCATCCGTGACGCCACTCAGATTGACCGCCACCTTCACCGCATTGTCGTCCGAGAAGCCGGAGCCACGGAAGTAGAAATCCGTAAAGCCCGCTGCGCCCTGCGAACCGGTGTTCGTCGCATTGGTCAGGATATTCGCCACCGAGGTGGACGATCCGGTGCCGATGTCGGTGCCGGAAATGCCCTTGGCCTGCACGCCTTTCAAGCCCAGGCTCTTGGCATCCACCGTCGAGGTGCTCAGATCCACCGCAACGCTGCCATTGGAGATCGCCGAGATGCCGCTCGAAGTCTTACCGCCGCCAATGAAGACGCTCAAGGACTTTGCCAGCGAGCCGCCCGTATTCAGGCCAATGGCCTGCGACTGGCGGTCGATTTCCTCAATCACGCTCTTGAATTCGCTGTTCAGCACCGAGCGCGAACCGGTAAAGGTGCCCGAGGCCGACTGGGTTGCGAGCGTCCGCGCCCGGTCGAGCAGTTTCGAGATGTTGTTGATGCCGCCGTCGACAATCTGCAGCTGGCTCAAGCCATCGTTCGCATTGCGGACGCCCTGGGTCAGGACGGCCTGGTCGCTGCGCAGTCCGTTGGCAATCGCCAAACCCGCCGCGTCGTCGCCCGAGTTGACAATGCGCAAACCGCTCGTGACACGGTTGATCGTCTTCGACTGGAAATCACTTGTGTTGTTGATATAGCTTTGCGCCTGCAGTGAGGCGATGTTTGTGTTTGCGGAAAATGCCATGATTCACTCCTTTGCGTTCCAACTCCTGAAAATCCTTTCCAGGAGAGCGGCCTTTCACCACCTCGGCAGAATTGCTGACAAAGGCCTTATCGTCACAGCCTGCCGCGCATGAGGAAAAATGACTTTAGTTCGATCGCTTACTCCAGCGGCAGCTTGGGGGATAGGCGCAAACGCTTCAGCGTCTCCTCCACCACCGCTTCTTCCGCTTGCTGGGCCGAAGCAAGATTCACGTCCCGGGTGGCCGCAATCTCTTTGCGCAGGATCGTCGTCTCGCGCGGGGCCCGGATGCCAATCTTCACCTGATTGCCATCAATCTCGAGGATGTCCACCTCGATGGAGGCCCCGATGACAAAGCCCTCGCCCTCCCGGCGCCGGATTACGAGCATAGCGCCGGCTCCGCCGCAAATAAGGGCTGCCGGGCCGAATAGCGGCTGTCCTCGCGAATCGATTGCACACCGAGCCCGACATCACGACGGATCACCAGCGGTCCCAATAAGTTCGCAGTCGGCAACTCCGGGCACCCAAAGCAGAGAATCACCAGCCACTCAAGCCGCGTTCCGGGCGCAATGCCTTCCCCTGGCATGGCCAACAACTCCCGGTCCGCACGGGGTAGCACGCCCTCATAGTCCGGATCCACCAGACTCAACGGCGCGCAGACAAAGGACAAGCCCGGCTTTCCGACACATTGCAGAAACTTCAGCGGCACGCTCTCCTCGGCTTCGATCAGCAGAAACTGGTGCTGCTCTTCAAAGCCCGGCAGTCCGGCCGGAAATTCAATGATCTCGCGATCCTCAAAGCGGATCATGCCGAAACGAGCCGACTCAATAGACCTCATCCCTCTGCTTATCGGATCTGTCAGGAAGAATGAGAAGAGGGCCGAGGAGATTTATTGCATGCGGGCCCGGCGCAGGCGGTCGTTGACCCCCGCCCAGGCTGGCTCTTCGCTGGGCTGCTCCACCGCAATCCAGTCCCAGCTCCCATCGTCATAGCGATGCAGCGTCTCGTACAATTGCGCGGCATAGGCTTCTGCCTCCGCCGGCATCGCAACACAAGTGACCCCGAGCGCGGGCCGCGTCAAAAATAAGTAGACTCCGCGGCCAGCCGCAGCCAAATCCGCAGGCCCGCGGACCAGATACAACGGAGTGCGCGGAGAATAATGGCGATCCTGCATCCCCGGCGACGGATGCGCCCCCTCCATCGCTCCGGCGACCTCCACCGGACCGATCACTTCTTCAATCTGCACCCGGCTGATCATCCCCGGCCGCAGCAACAACGGAACACCACCCACCAGACTCAAGACCGTCGACTCGATCCCAACCCGGGTCGCTCCGCCATCGAGAATCAAATCCACTGCCGCGCCCAAAGCAGCCTCGACATGCGCCGCCGTCGTGGGCGACAACTGCATGAAACGGTTCGCACTTGGCGCTGCCACCGGGACACCCGCCAACTCGAGCAGCCGCAAGGCCACCGGATGGGCTGGAATCCGGATCCCGACTGTTCCCAAGCCCGCCGTCAACTCCACCGGAACCACTTCATGCTTCGGCAGCACAAGGGTCAGCGGACCTGGCCAGAAGCGGCGAGCCAGCCGCTCTGCCGTCTCCGGCCATTCCGTCACCAGTTCGCGCGCCTTCTCGATGGTGGCGACATGCACGATCAACGGCGAGGTTCGCGGCCGGCCTTTGATCTCGTAAATCCGCGCGATCGCCGCCGGGTCCAAGGCATTCGCGCCCAGGCCATAGACGGTCTCGGTCGGAAAGGCCACCACGCCGCCCCGGCGCAGCAACTCTGCGGCTTGCAGCATCCGGTCTTCGTTCCCCTTAGTCTGGAAGCTCGTCCTTGCCATCACCCGCCGTCTTCCCGGTCTTCTTATAAACAAGCCAGGCATGCATGAAGCCATCCAGATCGCCGTCCAGCACCCGGTCCACATCGCCCACCGACATCTTCGTGCGATGGTCTTTGATCATCCGGTACGGAGCGAGCACATAACTGCGGATCTGGCTGCCGAAGTTAATGTCGAGCTTGGAATCCTCGCTCTTCTGGTCTTCCGCTTTGCGCTTCTCCAACTCATGCTCGAACAAACGCGCCTTGAGCTGTTTCAACGCACTGGCCCGGTTCTTATGCTGCGACCGCTCGTTCTGGCATTGCACCACAATTCCCGTTGGAATGTGGGTCATCCGCACAGCGCTCTCCGTGCGGTTGACGTGCTGGCCCCCGGCGCCCGAGGCACGAAAGACATCGGTACGGACATCCTCCGGCTTGATCTCGATCTTGATCTCATCGTCAATCATCGGATACACGTAGACGCTGGCAAAGCTGGTGTGGCGGCGGGCATTTGCATCAAAGGGCGAAATCCGCACCAGGCGGTGGACACCAATCTCGCTCGACATCAAACCATAGGCGTTTTCGCCTTCGATCTCGATCGTGACGCTCTTGATGCCCGCGCCATCACCGGCCAATTCGTCGGTGATCACGGCTTTAAAATCCTTGCGTTCCGCCCAGCGCAGATACATGCGCATCAGCATCTCGGCCCAGTCCTGGCTTTCGGTGCCACCCGCTCCGGGATGGATATTCAGGATGGCCGAACGATGATCGTGTTCCCCGGAGAGCAGCATCCCGGTCTCGAGCTTCTGCAACTCAGCACGGAAGACCTCCAACTCGCCGGAGAGCATGGCGGCAACATCTTCTCCCTCCCGGCCGAGTTCGAGCAACGCGGCGACATCCGAACTCATCGTGCCAATGCGGGTATCCTGCGCCAGCGACTCTTCCAGCCGTTTGCGCTTCTGCATCACTTCTTGGCTCTTCTCGGGATGATTCCAGAAATCAGGGTCCGAGATCACCTGTTCCAGTTCATTCAGTTGCTTTTTTTTCTTAGGCGAGTCAAAGATAGCTCCGCACAGAATCTGCTTGCTGGCGGAGCTGATCATATTCCCGCTCGATTTCTTCGAGGGTCATAAACCCTTATTTTCCCATGCCCTCGCGCGAAATGGTGATTTACCGAAACGCTTGCCGCTTCGCGATATTCTTATTGGAAAGGATCCTCATGAAACCCCTGTGCGCACTGCTCGCGCTCGGCCTCACGGCCAGCCTGTTTGCCCAAAGCAACGAAGAGAAGAGATTGAAAGCCGCTGGCGATACGCTGCACGAAGTAATGCAGATGAAAGACAAGGCTATTCCCCAGGATTTACTCGATAAGAGTTACTGCGCGGTGATCATTCCCGGTCTGAAGAAAGGTGCCTTCATTTTTGGGGGCAAGTACGGAAAAGGCTTCTTTGTCTGCCGTCATGAAAATGGCTCGGGATGGGGCTCGCCCGCCGGAGTGCGGGTCGAGGGTGGCAGCGTGGGCTTCCAGATTGGCGGCAGCGAGCAGGACGTAATCCTGCTGGTGATGAACGCCAAGGGTGCGCAGCGCCTGCTCTCCAGCCAGTTCAAGCTGGGCGGCGAGGCCAGTGTAGCGGCAGGTCCGGTGGGCCGCACCTCGAGCGCGCAGACCGATGCCTATCTCACCGCCGAAATCCTGAGCTACTCGCGCAGCCGTGGCGTCTTCGCCGGCATCTCGCTTGAAGGCTCGACACTCCGCCAGGATCTCGACGTCAACAAGGAACTGTACGGCAAGACGATGACGAACAAAGAGATCATCTCTGAAAATCCGAAGCCGCCAGCAGCCGCAGGCGTCATGATTGCGGACCTCAACAAGTACTCCCCGCGCCGCTCCAATTAAAGCAATTCTGTCCTTCTCTCTCGGCCCCCGCCTCAAAACGGGGGCCTTGTTGCTTTGGGGCAGGATTTCTGCTTTTGGGGATAGATAATGGTCAGATGCGTTTGTTCCAGTATGGCTGCGTCTGGGTCACGATCTCGCTCCTGTCCTCCTGCGCACCCAAGCTCGACCAGGAGAAGCCTAGCATGCCGATTCCCAAAGATGAGCATTCTTATGCTGTTCCAGCCGAAGCCATCTCTACTCATCTCGATCTTTATGCGCGCGTCGATTTCGAAAGAAAAGTGATTTCTGGCACCGCCACCCACCGCGTGAAAGGCAAGGGGAAGATCACCCTCGATACCAAGGACCTGAAGATCTTCAAGACTGAAAGCTCCATCGACGGCGTGAACTTCCATGTAGCTGAATACAAACTTGGCCCAAGCGACAAGATCTTAGGCGCTCCTCTTGAAATTAACCTGAGTGAGGGCACAAAATTTGTCCGAGTTTCTTATGAAACAAGCCCGAGTGCCGTCGCGCTGCAGTGGCTTAGCGAGCAACAAACCGCTGGCAAACAGTCGCCTTATCTCTATACCCAGGGCCAGCCGATCTACACCCGGAGCTGGATTCCGCTCCAGGATTCGCCCGGCATCCGCATCACCTACAAAGCCAAGGTGGAAACCGAGCCGAACTTCTTTGCCGTCATGAGCGCGCCGAACGACCAGCGCACCTCTGCCCCCACCGGCTCCTACAGCTTTGACATGACGCAGCGGATTCCGCCCTATCTGATCGCCCTGGCAGTGGGAGAAATCCAATTCCGCCTCATGGGCGGACGCACCGGCATCTATGCCGAAAAGCAATTGCTCGATGCCGCCACAAAAGAGTTTGAGGATCTCGATGCGATGGTGCGCGCCGCCGAGCAACTCTTCGGTTCTTACCGTTGGGACCGCTATGATGTGCTCATTCTGCCGCCCAGCTTCCCCATCGGCGGCATGGAGAACCCGCGGCTCACCTTTGTAACGCCCACCATCCTGGCAGGCGACAAGAGCCTGGTCTCGCTTATCTCTCATGAGCTGGCCCACAGCTGGAGTGGCAATCTCGTCACCAACGCCACCTGGAGTGATTTCTGGCTCAATGAAGGGGTCACCACTTACGTGGAACGCCGCATCCAGGAAGCACTCTTCGGCAAACAACGCAGCGATATGGAGTTTGCCATCGAGATCGGCGAGTTGAAGACCGAAATGGCAAAGCTCCAGCCCAAAGACCAGATTCTCCACATCGACCTCAAGGGCCGCGATCCCGAAGACGGCGTCACCCTCGTCCCTTACGTCAAAGGAGCCCTGCTGCTGCGCGCCATCGAAGATGCCGTCGGCCGCGACAAATTCGATGCCATGCTGCGCAGCTACTTCGAGAGCTTCGCCTTCCAAAGCATCACGACAGAGAATTTCGAGCAGTTCCTCGCCCAGAAGCTGCCCGAGCTGAAGCTGAATCTCAAGGAATGGATCTACGAGCCCGGCCTCCCGGCAAGCGCACCCAAAATCGATTCGTTCCTGCTTGCCGAAGTGGAAGACCAGGTGGCAAGATTCCAGCAGGGCCAAACCATGCGGGTGGATGATTGGGGGCCGCAGCAGTGGCTCCATTTTCTCCGCAGTCTTCCGTCCACACTCACCGCGGAGAAAATGGCAGCGCTCGACAAGAGCTTCAAACTCACCGCCTCGACCAACAATGAGATCCTCGACGCCTGGCTGATTCTGGCCATCCGGCACAACTACACGCCGGCACAGCCTGCGGTGGAAGAGTTCCTGAAGTCCGTCGGCCGGCAGAAGTTCATCAAGCCTCTCTACGAGGAGATGGCGAAAACCCCTGCAGGCAAAACCCGGGCCAAGGCACTCTTCGCGCGGAACAAGGCCTCGTACCACCCCATCGCGGCAGGCGCAGTGGAAGCGCTACTTGCGAAGTAGGAAGTGGCCGACGTAGAGCACGTCAATGCCACTTGAATAGAAGCTCCTCACGGCGTCGCGCGGGTTGCACACCAGTGCGTCGCCAAAGAGGTTAAAGCTGGTGTTGTACAGCACAGGTAAGCCGGTGGCCGCTCCGGCAGCCTTCAGCAGACGATGGAACAGCGGATTCTCATCAGCCTCCACCACATGCAGACGAATGCTGTCAGCGCCCAGAAGCGCAGGAGCAAAGCGCTCGCGATACTCCGGACGCACTGTTGCAATGCTCGCCAGATTCTTCGCGTTCGGCCCAAACTCAAAGTATTGCGCCGCATCTTCAGCAGGCACAGAGGCGGCAAACTTCCGGAACGCCTCCCGATGCTTGATGAAACTGTTCAGGTTCTCGGTCGCATAGGGGTCCAGAGGAGAGGCAAGAATACTGCGATTGCCCAGCGCCCGGGGACCAAACTCCATCCGGTCCTGGAACCAGGCCACAATCCGCTGCTCTTTCAACTCCGAGAGAACCGATTGGATCAGCTCATCGGTGGTCAGCAGAAACTTCGGACTCAGCTTGCAGTTCTCAAGAATCTGCTTCGTCTCTTCGGCTTGGAAAGAAGGGCCGAGTGCGAGACTCGACATCGGCTGCCGTTTCCCCTCGCTGCCCAGATAGGCCGCACCAATCGCCGTACCCGCATTGCCGGCGGCCGGCTGCACATAGACATTCTGAAATTGTCCGGACGCTTCGAGGGAACGCACCAGCAAAGTATTGAAGGCAACGCCACCGGCCAGACACAGATTGCCACCCCGCCCCGCCATCGACAAAGCGCAATTCTCAATCGCACGCTGTAAGCCGGCCGCGAGATGAGGCTGCAGCTTGGGCAAAGGCGATTCTCCGTCCGCCAAACCGAGAGCCTGATAGAAACGCGCGCTAAACCCACCGGAACCAAGCCGGTCCCGATCGAAAAAGCTCCGCTCCAGCGCAGGCCAACCCGTGGCCCGAAACCCGAGAATCTCCTCGAACAGCGCAACAAAACGCGTATCGCCACCAGCCGACATCCACTGCACCTTGTGTTCATCGGCGCGAGCGGTAAAACCAAGAAACTCCGTCACCCGCCCATAAAGATCGCCCAGCGAATCGGGAAAGTAGGATTCCTGTTCCAGTTCGAAGCGGTCACCGCGCGCCTTCCAACGGGAAGAACAACGCAGATCCCCCGCACGATCAAGACACAACACAGAGGCCTCGTCAAAGCCGGAGGCGAAATAAGCACTCGCCGCATGAGCCGTATGATGATCTACCACCAGCAGCCGGGCCTTGGGGAAGATCTGCTTCACCCGCAGGCTCAACAAGCTATCCGGCGTGGCGCTGAGAGGCCGTGCAATGGCCACCACATCCACATCGGAGGCATCCACCCGTGCCAGGCTCAACGTTGCGTCAATCGCCTCGAGCGGCAAACTCCAGGCCACATGCCGGCGTGCCACTTTCTTCTGTTCGACGGCAGCAACAATCTTGCCGGCAACAGCCAGGGCACAGGCTGCATCGTCAAGCAATCCACCGAGTCCAATCACCTTCATACGCGCTTCAACCTCTCGATGGACCGCGTTCTTCCCATTGCCGTAAACACAGCAAAAGCGCTCGGTCCCACCGGCTGTCCGGTGATTGCCGCACGGGAGCCGTTGATCAGCACCCCCGCTTTCAACCCTCGCTCCTCAGCGAGCTTCCGCAACTCCGCCTCGATGAAGGCTTCGCTGAAGTCGTCGCTCTGCTCGAGCCGGGCGCCAAGTTCCCGCAGCGCCTCGCGGGCTCCAGGCGCATCCAGGCGCTCAAGAGCCGTCGGGTTCATCTCGTAGTCGTCGGTGAAGTAGGCCTTTGCCAGTGTCGCAAAATCGTTCAGCGTCGCCAGACGCGTGCGCAGAATATCCACCACCGTCGGGAATTCCTCATCGCGATACGGAATCGGCAGGCCGGAGCGCAGCACACGCTCCTTCACCATCGGGGTCAGCTCGGCAATCGGCATGCTACGCAGATGCTGCGAATTCAGCCAATGCGCCTTCGGATCGATCGGATCGGCCTCGGTAAAGTTCACCACTGCGTTCGAACGGTTGACGCCTTCAAACGAGAAGACATCCACCAGTTCCTGCCGCGACATCTGTTCGCGATTGTCCTTCGGGCTCCAGCCCAGCAGGCACAGGAAATTGATATAAGCCTGCGGCAAAAATCCAGCGGCCTCGTAGGTCATCACGCTGACGACTGGACCATGCTTGCGCTTGGATAGCTTCGCCCCATCGGGCGCCACCAGCAAGGGCAGATGCGCAAAAATCGGCACCGGTGCACCGAGCGCTTCAAAAATCAGAATGTGTTTGAAGGTATTCGAGAGATGATCCTGGCCCCGAATGACGTGTGAGATCCGGATGTCGATATCGTCGGCGCAGGAGGCCATGTGGTAGGTTGGCATCCCATTCGAGCGGAGCAGCGCAAAGTCTTCAATATCGTTCACGCTCTTCGATTGGGTGGCATAGACGGCGTCCGGAAACTTGATGTAGCGAGCCACATCCCGGGGCACTTTAAAGCGCAGCACAAACGGCTCTCCGGCATCGGCGCGGCGCTGCGATTCCTCAGCACTCATCGCCCGCGCTTCTGCATTGAACAGCCACGGACCGGCCCCAGCGCCTTTATCCTCATCGCCCTGATGCGCCGGCGTAAAGTCGCGATACGCATGTCCGGCGGCAAAGATGTCCCAGGCCAGCTTCTGGTGCAGTTCCAGACGCTCACTCTGGCGATAGAATTCATCCCATTCCAGACCCAGCCATTTCAGGCCGTCATAGATGGAATTCAGCGAAGCTTCTGTATTGCGCTCAACGTCGGTGTCATCGATACGCAGGATCATCGTCCCTTGATTTCGACGGGCGTAAAGCCAGTTGAAAATGAAGGTTCGCGCGCTGCCGATATGAAGATAACCCGTCGGCGACGGGGCGAAACGTACTCGAGGTGCCAAACGCTCAGGATAACATCGGGCCCAGCGACGAAAGACGCGCGAACAGGGCCTCAAGCTGTGCAATCGACAATTGCTCCGCACGCAAAGTCGCCTCCGGCTGCGCTTCTAAATTCGCCTTGCCATAGAACGCCGACAGGTTATTGCGCAACATCTTGCGCTTGTGTAAAAAGCTCCGGCTGGCAAACTGCAGAAAACGCCGGGCATACTCGGCATCCACAACCTTCGGTTCCAGCAGGATCACAGCCGAGTCGACTTTGGGCGGGGGCGAAAAGGCAGACGGCGGCACGGTGAACAGAATCGTCGCTGTTGCATGCACCTGCGTCATCACGCTGAGATAGCCGTAATCCCGCGAACCCTGCTGGGCCGCCATCCTCATGGCGACTTCTTTCTGCACCAGAAACACCGCCCGCTTCCAGGCCCCAGCCGCTGCAAACACCAACGACGCAATCGGCGAACTGATGTAGTAGGGTAAGTTGCCTGCGATCACGCAAGGCGCGAATTCCCGCAGATCAACCTTCAGGACATCCTGATGGCGCACCGAGAATCGTTCCTCGCCTGCCATTTGGCGTTCGAGATGAAGCACCATCTCGGGATCCACTTCAATCGCAATGAGCTTCTCGCAACGGCTGAGCAAGGGACGGGTGAGAGCCCCCCGGCCCGGCCCGATTTCAATCACGAGCGGCTCGGTTTCCGGACACGCAGCCGCCGCAATCCGCTGCAGCACGGCCTGGTCTCTGAGAAAATGCTGTCCGAACTTACGAGGCAAATTAGCCCTTGACCGTAATGGCGGAGGCGCCACGGCGCAAACTGATGCGCAGCTTCGAAGGCACCGCCTGGCCAAAGCTGGTTGCCGGAATAAATTGCGTAAAGAGCAGCGTGCGCTCCACACTCAACCGCACTTCAATATCCATTTCGGGATTTCCCGCCACC
The DNA here is from genome assembly GCF_000702445.1 of Bryobacter aggregatus MPL3. Taxonomy (NCBI): domain Bacteria; kingdom Pseudomonadati; phylum Acidobacteriota; class Terriglobia; order Bryobacterales; family Bryobacteraceae; genus Bryobacter; species Bryobacter aggregatus. The sequence goes on along the minus strand of NZ_JNIF01000003.1, from coordinate 1,806,512 downwards.
ACACGATAATCGGCAATCCGCCCCTGATCGTCGATCGAAACTTCAATTTCAGCATCGGCAGTCGGAGGTTCAAAAGGAGCCAAAGTCTTGGCCGCAGGTTCCGTATAGAGCGCCGTCGGACGGTCCCCGGTTAATGTATTTGCGCGTACTGGATAAGTTTGTACAAACATCGTGAAGACAAGCAGCGCCGCAGCCAAGCCACCGGCGCACGGCACCGCGAAGGGCCGCATCATGTTTGCCTTCCAAAGTTCAAAGTGATTTTTCATCCGAACAACAAAAGCCGGCGCCGAAGCCCACTTCTTCCGGCGCGAAGCCTCTTTGCTCGCTGAAATCTTCAACTGCATCCGCAAATCATCGGGAAGCCGTCTGCGCGGGAGAGTATGCAGCAAATCCCGCACTTCCTGATGTAGATTTTCCTGTTTCATGCAATTGCCCCTTAAGACTGCCCTGCTGCCGTTTGCGCCGACCATGCGAAGCCGTGGCTCGGCTCGAGGCTTGCCTCCAACTCGTGCCGCAATGCTTCACGCCCACGAAGAATGCGAGACTTCACCGTGCCGAGTGAGATCTGCAGTACTTCCGCGATCTCCTCGTAACTCAAGTCCTCGATATCGCGCAGCACGACCGCAGACCGGAAGACGGGATTGATCTTCGTGAGCGCTTCTTCGATCAGCGCCCGGGTCTCGTGGTCTGCCGCCAGGTCGAAGGGAGAGCGGCAGCGGTCTGGCAAAACATCTGCCAGTCCCCGGCTATGCTCCTCATCGGCCGCGAGGCCAACCTCATTCTTCTTGTGCCGGCCAAACCAACGCCGTTGATTGTAGGCTTCGTTGACCGCAATGCGATAGATCCACGTCTTCAGGGTAGATTTGCCCTGAAAGTGGTTCAGATTGCGATAAACCTTGAGAAATACTTCCTGGACGACATCGGGCGCATCCGACTGCTGGTTCAGCAGGCGGAACACCAGACCGTAGACCGGGTCCTCATACACACGCAGAAGTTCTTCGAATGCCTCGTCTTCACCCTGACGAAGCCGCTCCACAAGAAGAGCGTCCTTGAACACTTGCGCCGACGCATCGCCGCTCTCGTTATTAAAACCCAAACTGTTCTCGGCCATCCCGGGGCCTCCTAACAGCAATTTTACCGCTCTCTTGGTATGGACACCGGTCCCCCCGGTTTAGTTCCTGCTAACTTCGTCCTATGTTCGATTGGCAACACGAGGCCGAACGCCTTGTCACTCAGCTCGGCAGCGAGCGAATCCGCGATGCGGTAAACACCTTAAGCAACGCCTACCGGGAGGGCCGCAACACCCGCGCGGCTCGTCTCGATGATGAAGCGCTGATTGCCGCATACCTTTCCGTACGCTTTCCTGCCACGCGAGCCGCCAATCTGTCCGTGGCTAAAGCCATTGTCCAAACTCTCGCCTCGCGCCTCCCCGATTCGCAATGGACCCCGGCTTCTCTCCTGGACCTTGGCGCCGGATGTGGCGCAGGAGCCCTGGCCTTCTCTGAAATCTGGCCCGGCCTCGCCAGGATCACTGCCCTCGAGCGCTTGCCCGCGATGGTCGAACTGGGCAAGCAGATTCTCCCCGAGGCCACCTGGCAAACCGGCAACTTCGACACCCCGGCAACCTTTGCGCCCCACGACGTCGTTCTTCTGAGCTATTCGCTTGGGGAGAGCGACAAGTTCCCGCTGGCTGCAGCCTGGCAGGCCGCCACACAGCTGCTAGTCATTGTGGAAGCGGGTACGCCCAAGGGCTTTGAAACCATCCTCCGCGCCCGCAAGGAACTGCTCTCGGCCGGCGCCTCTCTGCTGGCCCCTTGTCCAGCCGACGAGAAATGCCCCGCAGCTGGCGTCGACTGGTGTCATTTTTCGGCGCGCCTCAACCGCAGTGCGCTCCACCGCCGTCTCAAAGGGGGCACGCTCGGCTATGAAGACGAAAAATTCAGCTACCTTGCCGCATGGCGCGGCGCGCTCCCGGTGGGTGCGCCACGGATCATTCGCCACCCGGTCACTCATCCCGGACGCATCGATCTCGAACTCTGCGAAGCTCCGGCACGCGGCGTTTTGACGGTCACCAAGCGCTACCCTAAGCTATTTAAGATCGCCCGGAAACTCGACTGGGGCGATGGATATATCCTGGAAAAGAATTCCGGTGGAAGCTAGCCTCATCATCCCGACCTATAACCGGCCCAACCGCCTGGCCCGCTGCCTTGCCTCGCTGGTACAGCAGGACTTCACGTCTTTTGAAGTCATCATCGTCGATGATGAAGGAGAAACGCCGCTCGAGGAGGTCGTGGCCCCCTTCCGCAGCCAGTTCCACCTGACGCTGCTCCGTGTTCCGCACGGTGGCCCGGCGAAGGCCCGCAATGCGGGCGCGCGCCAGGCGGTCAGCAAAGTATTGCTCTTTACCGATGATGATTGTGAGGCGGACCCGTCCTGGATCCGTCTCCTCGTCACGAAAGTGCACGAGGCTCCGGGCGTCATGGCCGGTGGAAAAGTCCTAAACCGGCTGAGCAACAATCCCTACTCCGCCGCGGCACAATCCATCGTCGACATCGTTTACGCTCACTACAATTCCGTGCCCGGTAAGGCCCGCTTTTTCGCCTCCAATAACATCGCGATGGCGGCCGAAACCTTCCACCGCATGAACGGATTCGACGAGACCTATCCTCTTGCCGCCGCCGAAGACCGCGACCTCTGCGAACGCTGGTACTCCGCCGGTCTTCCGCTGCTTTATGTCCCGGAGGCGATCATTCATCACTCCCACCCAATGACCCTCCGCCGCTTCTGCCGCGTTCATTTCAACTATGGACGCGGCGCCGCCATGTTCCACCGCCGCAATGATCACCGCGACATCGGGATGCACACCAGCGCGTGGGAATGGCTCTCGGCGCCATTCCGGGAAATGCCCTTCTTGTCTGCCGTCCACCGCATGCTGTTGCTTGGGGCCTGGCAGTTATCGAATCTTGCCGGTTTTCTCTATGAACGGACGCGGGAAGCCACCGGATCGTAGGTCACCCGCGTTCCCTTGCGAAACGCAATGTTACACAGATGTGCCGCAGCAGCCGCATGATGCCCTTCTTCGGCGTTCTCACGGCTGGGTTTTGAATTCACAATCGAATCGATAAAGAACGAATTATGCGACGGCCCTCGCTCGACGGCAATCTCCTGCGGCGCCACCCGTTCCGGCCTGGTCTCGTTGGCAAACTGGGCCAGATACTCGTCCCGCAGCTTTTTGGGAAAGTTCGCACTGCCGTAAAACTGGGCTTCGGTCGGCTTCGAATCCTGGGTCAGCGTGATGCGCGAATTCTCCAGTTGCAGCGTACCCTTGTCGCCCATGACGAGAATCCCGCGCGGCTGGAAGGAATTCGCCTGGGTCACATAGACGTCCACCAGAAAGCCTTCGGGATACTCGAGCAGGCTGTTCATGATATCGGGCACAGTTCGCCCATCGTTCCAACGGAAAATGCCGCCTTGGGACACCGCCGACTTCGGCGCGCGCACGCCCATGTACTCGTGCATCTGCGTCAACTGGTGCACAAACAGATCGCCTGCCACGCCGCTGCCGAATTCCCACCAGCAACGCCACCGGAAGAACTGTTTTGCATCAAAGGGGCGCTTTGAAACCCTACCCAGGTACTTCGGCCAATCGATCGTCTTCTCAGAGGCATCGGGCGGAATCGGATACTCCCAGGCCCCCTCGGCGTTGTTCCGGTGATTGCCCATCCGGATCATGTTCACCTTACCGATGGCGCCGCCAGCGATCAACTCCTTCGCCTTGGCCGTCAAGGTGGACGTCTTCGCCTGGCTACCCACCTGCAACACTTTCCCGCTCCGCTTCACGGCCTCGATAATCCGCGGCCCTTCGGAGATCGACCAGGTCATCGGCTTCTCGACATAGACATGCTTGCCCGCCGATAAAGCATCGAGAGTGATGCGCTCATGCCAATGATCGGGCGTCGCAATCACCACGGCGTCCACGTCTTTGTTGTCCAGCACGGTGCGGTAATCTTTCGAGGTCACCAGCTTGTTTTCAAACTGCTCCTGGGCGCGCACCAGGCAGCCGTCATAGAGGTCCGCAACCGCGACACCCCGCATTCCCGGCACTGCCTTAAACTCGTCAATCAATTGCTTGCCCCGAATTCCGCTTCCGATGAATCCGACATTGACTGTGTCTTTGATACTGGCTGCTGGAGCTGCCCCCTGAAGAGCAAACACCATCGTGGAAGAACTCAAAATGCTGCGTCGGGTGATAGACATGGGTCTAGACTAACGGATTGACGCCCCGTTTTGTCAAAGTACACCCCCGCGACAACGTCGCCGTGATTGTGAACCCCGAAGGGCTTGCCGCTGGCGCCCGCTTCGCCGATGGCTTCGTTTTGCGCGAAGCCATCCCGCAGGCCCATAAGGTATCGCTTCTAGACCTTGCCCAGGGCCAGCCGATTCTCCGCTATGGCCAGATCATTGGCCACCTCAAGCGGGATCTCCCCGCAGGATCCTGGGTCCGAGAGGATATTGTCGACATGCCAGCGGCCCCTGATCTTGATTCATTGCCGCTGGCCACAGAAGTGCCTGCACCACTCGCGCCACTCGAGGGTTATACCTTTGCGGGCTACCGCAACGCCGACGGCAGCGCCGGCACCAGAAATATTCTCGGCATCACCACCACCGTGCAATGTGTCGCGCCTACCGTCGACTATGCGATCCAGCGGATTCGCGCCGAATTGCTGCCCCGCTTTCCGAATGTCGACGATGCCGTCGCCATCACCCACAACTACGGCTGTGGCGTTGCCATTGAAGCACCGGGCGCCAGGATTCCCATCGCCACCCTCGGCCACATCAGCCGCCACGCGAACATGGCCGGTGCTCCGCTGGTGGTCAGCCTCGGTTGTGAGAAGCTCCAGCCCATCCGGCTGTTGCCCACCTACGATGTCCAGCCCAACCTGATTCGTTTGCAAGACCAGCAGGGCTTCGGCGCAAGCGTCTCAACCCTCATGGAGGCAGCCGAGCGACGCCTTGCCGAGCTCAACCGCCGCCAACGCACCACGCTTCCTGCCTCCGATCTGATTGTCGGCCTCCAGTGCGGCGGCAGCGACGCCTTCTCGGGAGTCACCTGCAATCCCGCCGTCGGCTATGCCGCGGATTTGCTCGTGCGCGCCGGAGCCACAGTGCTCTTCAGCGAAGTCACCGAGGTACGCGACGCCATCCACCTGCTGACGCCGCGCTGTGCCACTCCTGCTGTCGCCCGCGAGCTGATTGAGGAGATGCGCTGGTACGACGAATACCTTGCCCGTGGCGGCGCCGACCGCAGCGCCAACACGACGCCCGGCAACAAACGCGGCGGCCTGGTCAACATTGTCGAAAAGAGCCTGGGCAGCATTGCGAAGTCCGGTTCGGGAGCGATCCATGCAGTGGCCTCACATGGCCAGAAGGTCACGGCGAAGGGCCTTGTCTTTGCCGCTACTCCCGCCAGCGACTTCATCTGCGGCACCCAGCAATTGGCGTCGATGAATCTGCATGTCTTCACCACCGGCGAAGGCACCCCCTATGGCCTCGCACTGGTGCCGGTCTTGAAGGTTTCTTCGCGTACCGCGCTTGCGGAACGTTGGCCGGATCTCATCGATTTCGATGCCGGTCCCATTGCCTCCGGCGAGGCCACCATCGAATCCGCAGGCTGGAGCCTGTTTCATCTCATCCTCGAGATGGCCAGCGGGCGGAAGAAGTCCTGGGCTGAGCACTGGGGGCTGCAGAATGCCCTCGCACCTTTTACCCCCGGACCCGTCACTTAGCCTGATCCGTTTTGCCCCACTTTCTCGCACGTACAACAGACGGCTAAGATAGGGAGGATTTATGTGGAAAAAGTTAGGCTGGCTCCTACTGGCAATCGGAATTGTCTTGGCTGTGTTCGCTTATCCGCAACTCAAGCGGCTTCGCGTCGTCGCACCCGCCTACCAGGCTCCCGGTGAGATCGTCCATCTCGAACAAGGCTGGAGCCCAGACCAGCAACAGCAGTTCCACCACATCAGTCAGGGCACACGACTCGTCCCCTACGCCTGGTTCCTTGCGCTCGAACAGCCCTGCCTGTCTCCCTTTGGCTGCGACTTGCTAGCAACCCAGAGCTATCTCGGCCGCTTTGGTTTTCTCCCCAGCCCGAAGGACAGCAAGTACAATCCGGACGGCCTGCCCATTGGCTTCGCTCGTGATGTAAACTTCCACGATCCCGACTCCGGTAAGAACTATACGGTTGTCGGCCTCAACTGCGCCGCCTGCCACACCGGCGAGTTACACTACAACACCCACGCCGTGCGCATTGAGGGCGGCGTCGCGATGATCCAGCCGACCGAGTTCCAAAAAGCTCTCGGCATTGCGCTCCTCCTCACGGAATCCTATCCCGGCCGCTACGGGCGTTTTGAGAGACGGGTCCTTGGCGATCATCCGAGCGATACGGCAAAACAGGAACTGCGCACTGGCTTCGAAGCCTTCCTCAAGCGGGCCAAGGCGGAACTCTCTGCGGTCACTCGCGGCAATGTCTATCCGCACGACGCGGGTTTCGGCCGCACAGACGCGCTCACGCGCATCGGCAATCAGGTCTTCGCCATGGACATGCAGAACGAAAAGAACTTCGCCCAGGGCAACTCGCCCGTGCGCTTCCCGCAGGTCTGGGACGCCTCCTGGTTCACCTGGGTCCAGTACAATTCCAGCATTGCCGACCCGCTGGTACGCAACATCGGAGAAGCGCTTGGCGTCCGCGCGGTTGCCAAACTCTACGGTCCCACCGCAACGAGTTTCGATAGCAGTATCGACATGCCGGGCCTGAAGGCGCTCGAAGATCTCCTCTCCGGACCTGCCCCATTGACAGGCTTGAAATCACCGCAGTGGCCTGCGATCTTTCCGCCTCTCGACCCAGCCAAGGTCACCCGTGGCGAAGCACTCTATCGCGAACACTGCCAAGGCTGCCATCTCCCTCCGCGGCAGGAGCTCGAACGGGACCTTCGCGAGCCAAAGCCCCAATACTGGGTGGTCAACCCCGCGGGCAAGCGCTTTCTCAATCTCAGAGACATCCCGCTCCCGGTCATCGGCACAGACCCGCAACAAGCCACGCTCTTCATGAACCGCACCGCCGACACCGGAGCCCTCAACAAAGGAATCGTCTCCGCCGGTGCTGGCCTGGAACTGGTCACCAAGGGCATCCGCGACCAATACTTCGCCAAGATGAACTTCAGCCCGGAGCAACGCGCGGAATGGTCTGGTTATCGCTCGGACAACACCCCGGCCGTGCGTGCGCAACTCATCTACAAAGCCAGACCTTTGAATGGCATCTGGGCCTGTGCGCCCTACCTCCACAACGGCTCGGTTCCCAACCTCTATTCGCTATTGACAGGCCGACAGCAGCGCGGAAAACCGGAGTTCTGGCTTGGCAATAAGAACTACGATCCAATCAAAGTTGGTTATGAAACCGGCGAGTTTCCTGGCGGCTACAAGTTCGAATACACCCACCCCGGCAACAGCAATGAAGGTCATTGGTTTGAGGATGGGCCGCGGGGCAATGGAGTTGTAGGCCCCAATCTCCCGGAGAGTGACCGCTGGGCGCTGATCGAATACTTGAAATCGATTTAATACTCCTGAGGCTTTTGGCGACGGCGTTTTACAGTTGGCACTCTCTCCACCAGATAGTCCAACGCGATCTTCAGATACATCTCCGCCAATACGGGCTCCACGTCAAACAGCCCTTGGTATTGCTTTCGCATTGCGACGCGGTCTCCCATCGCAATGGGACCAGTCCATCCGCGCTTGCCCGCGCGCAGATAGGACCGCACCGCTCCGAGTACTGCCGTTTCCACCACTCCTTCGGCGATCTTCGAGTGCAAGCCAGCGGCCCGCATCGTATCCACCGCAGCAGCGATCATTGGAAAGGTCATCCCTGAGGCAAAGGTCAGTCCGGCTTCATACACGGCGCGCATGCCATCGTTCAAGGGCACAATCCGTGCCGCTCCCGTCTTCTCGACAAGACGCCGTAACCGATGCAGGGCTACTTTGGAACCCTCGAAGAGATAGCGTTTCCCTTCGAAAAGGTCTATCTTGTCCAGCGACGCCGTCGAGGCGCCGCAGTTGCGCAGTGCTTTCAGTGAAGTACTATCTCGAGCCCCGGAACAGACGACGAAACTCACGCCGGCCCAATCGATCTTACTCTCACAGATTTGCGCCACCCAGCCATCCAGTTGTGTTTCTGGAATTGCCAGGAGAACCAGTTCTACCTTCCGAATTGTCTCTAACGAGTCGGTCGCAACACCAGCCTTGATTGCGTTCACAAGCCGGCTCGCAACTCTCAATGAGGTTGATTTCACCGGCCCCAGATTCTGCTGCAATCCGGGGAGCTTCGCTACCCAAGACTGGCTAACTGGTCCCACTCCGATCAGTGCCGTCCGCGGCGCTTTGGGCATCGATTAGCTTACTCCTCAGAGCCTTCAGGCGATCTCTCAACTGCGCAGCCTTCTCGAATTCGAAACTCTTGGCGGCATCCCGCATCTTCTGTTCCATTTCGGCAAGGTACTTCACAAGCTGCTCTGCGCTGAGCGAATCCACTTCATCTGGCTTTTCGTCTTCCAACGGAATGGTAATGTAATCCGCCTCAGCCATGTGCACCAGGTTCATGTCGATCGGCTTGATGATCGACTGCGGCGTAATTCCGTTCCGCTCATTGTAGTCCTTCTGTATCTCGCGACGGCGGTTTGTTTCATCAATGGCACGGCGCATCGAATCCGTCATGACATCGGCATAGAGAATCGCCCGTCCATTTGCATTTCGGGCCGCCCGGCCGATCGTTTGGATCAGGGATCCGGTGGAGCGCAGGAAGCCTTCCTTGTCCGCATCGAGGATCGCCACCAGCGAAACTTCAGGCAGATCCAGCCCTTCGCGCAACAGATTGACACCAATCAGGCAATCATAGATGCCCTTGCGCAGATCCCGCAGGATTTTTACCCGGTCCAGCGTAGTTACTTCGGAGTGCAGATACTGCACTTTGACCCCAACCTCGGAGTAGTACTGGCTCAGATCCTCCGACATCCGCTTGGTCAGCGTCGTGATCAACACCCGCTCGCCCTTCTCTGCGCGAATGCGAATCTCCTGCAACAGGTCGTCCACCTGCCCCTTGATCGGACGGACTTCGATCACTGGATCGATCAGCCCGGTGGGTCGGATCACCTGTTCAACGATCACGCCACCGCTCTTGGTCAGTTCATAGGGCCCTGGGGTTGCCGAGACGAAGATCGCCTGGTTGACGCGGTTCTCAAACTCTTCAAAGGTCAGCGGCCGGTTGTCGAGAGCACTGGGCAGGCGGAAGCCAAACTTCACCAGATTTTCCTTGCGCGAGCGGTCACCGCCCCACATTCCCTGCAACTGCGGCATCGTTACATGCGATTCGTCGATAAACAGCACGGCGTCTGCCGGCAGATAGTCCAGCAGCGTCGGTGGCGCCTCGCCCGGCAGCCGTCCCGTAAAGTGCCGCGAGTAGTTCTCGATCCCGTGGCAATAGCCGATGGTCTTGATCATCTCCAGGTCAAACTGCGTGCGCTGCCAGATGCGCTGTGCCTCAATCAGCTTGCCCTCGCGCTCCATTTGCGCGTTCCACGACAAGAGTTCCTGCTCGATGGTCACCTGCGCCTGCTCCTTGGTGACGGGGGTCAGTACATAGTGGCTCTTTGGATAGATCGGTAGCCGTTCATAGGTCTGCTTGACGGTGCCCAGCAAGGGATCGATCTGCGAGAGCCCTTCAATCTCGTCGCCCCACAGTTCGATGCGGAAGGCATTGTCGTCATAGGTGGGGAACACCTCGATCACATCACCGCGCACCCGGAAGGTGCCGCGCGTGAAGTCTTGATCATTGCGCTGATACAGGATCTCCACCAGCTTGGCGATGATGTCGGCCCGCTTCATCGTCTTGCCCTTCTCGAGCATCAGCAACATCCCGTAATACGCCTCGGGCGAGCCCAGGCCGTAGATGCAGCTCACGCTGGAGATGATCACGACATCGCGCCGCTCAAACAGAGAACGCGTCGCCGCCAGACGCAGCTTGTCCAGCTCATCGTTGACCGTCGATTCCTTCTCGATATAGGTGTCGCTATTGGGAATATACGCCTCAGGCTGGTAGTAGTCGTAGTAGCTTACGAAATACTCAACTGCATTGTTCGGAAAGAACTGCTTGAATTCCTGGTAAAGTTGCGCGGCTAGCGTTTTATTGTGGGCCAGGATCAGACTGGGACGATTGATCGTCTCGATGATCTTGGCCATCGTAAAGGTCTTGCCGCTGCCGGTGACACCGAGCAGCGTCTGATAGGGTTCCTGCTCGGCAAGGCCCCGCACAAGCTCAGCAATCGCAGTCTCTTGATCGCCGCGGGGACGGTAGTCTCCCGCGAGCTTAAATTTTTGAGTGGACAACTAAATTCCTTGGTCTTTGAGAACAGCGCGCGTCTTTGCGGCTCTGGTGCCCATGCGCTTGGGCCCATCCGCAATCGTCTGCGCCTTCTGGTTAAGGACGCGGGCGGCATGGTTCCGCTTCTTCGGTGCCTTGGCGAGGATCACGGTTGTTGTTTTTTTACTCTTCACGTGAGGAGGCCTTCCTTCTTCAGTTTCTCCGCCTCAGCGTTGTAAGCGCAACCGAAGAGCGCGATCAGGCTCAACAAGTACATCCAGACCAACAGGGCAATCGCCGCCCCAATACTGCCGTACATGATGTTGTAGGTGGCGATGTTACGAACATACCAGCCAAAGCCTAAGGTCGCCAAACTCCACAGCACGGTCGTCACAATCGCCCCAGGCCAGACACGGCTCCAGCGCTGCGGCAGACTCGGTGCGAAGCGATACAGCCAACTCGTCGTCACCACAAGAATAAAGACCGCGAGCAGCAAGGAAATGCTGCGCGTGAGGAACCACGCCAACCCGTGCAGCGCTTCTCCCGGCGCCAGAATGCCCATCCACGACAATGCGGTCGTGACAATGTTTTCCCCAAAAACCAGCAACAACGAGGCCCCAATCGTCGGCAACAGAGTCGAGAATACCAGCAGAATTGCAACCCGGCGCTGTTGCCAGAAGCCGCGCGCATTTGGCGTTCGATAGGCCGCCTGAAAGCCGGACATCAGGCTCACCACCACATCGGAGGCGCTCCACACCGACAACAGCGCCGCACCCGCAATCAGGTAATTCGGCCTCGCCCCGCGCAAGGTGAAGGCATACTGCACAACGTCTTCCGTGCCCGGCGGCACCACTTCAAACAGGAACTTCGCGATCGATTGCGATACCCGCTCGGCATTCGCCTGCACCAGCACCGTCGCCAGCGTCGTCAGCACCGGAAAGAAGCTCAGCAATGCCGAGAAAGCAGCCCCTTTCGCGATGTCGATCAGTCCATTTCGATAGGTAGCGATGGCCGCTCTCTTCAGAATGAGACCGATCTGGCTCAATCGCATGGGGCATACCGCTCCAGAAACGCGTCCACTCCTCCAGAGAACTCCCTGGCGATCGACTCCAGTTCTTCCGCCGTCCACCGCTTCTGCCAGGCCCAATTTGTCGAACAGGTCAGAAAGTCTTCGAGAGTCTCGCAGCCCTCTTCCTGCTTGGCCCAGGCGATCCGTTCCGGAATCCCTCCCGGACGTTCTGTCGGCACGGCGAAGGGCGTACTGCGGGTGGGATGCGACGGCACGAGGTTGGGTGCAATCCGGCCACACACCAGATCCGCCGCCTCTTCCGCCATCGAGCGGTAGGTGGTGTACTTGCCGCCAATGATCTCGAGCACCTGATCTTCCCGGAAGGCAATGTGATGCTCGCGGCTGGTTGCGCTCGCGCTCTTGCCCGGAGCCGCTAGCAAAGGCCGCAGTGAACTGAAACAGCCCAGAGTCTCCATGTCCGCCGAGGCAGGAAACAGTTGTTTTGCGATGCCTCGCAGATAGTCGATCTCACCCCGTGAAATCTGGACCTGATCCGCCGAACCACTATGGTCCACATCGGTCGTCCCGATCAAAGTAACGGGATTCAGATCACCCCAGGGGATGAAGAAGATGATGCGGCCATCGTGGTGAAAGTGAGCCACCGCGTCCTCGCCCGGGAACAGCCGCGGCAGAATGAGATGCGACCCACGCACCAGCCGCGTCGTTTCGCCCCGGTTCCAAGGCCCGCGCGCGTCAATCACCGCCGCGCCGTTCACTCGAACTCCATTGTCGAGTTCGATCCCATCCCCCCAAAGCCGCTTCACGGCCCGGCCAGTGATACAGGTGGCGCCATAGAAGCGGGCATCGCGGACGTTGTCGATCACCAAGGCAGCTGAATCGCTCGCCGCGTCCCAGTACGCCTGATTGGGGCCAAAGTAAGTGCTCTTGCCAATCCGGTGCGACCCCGCCAGCAGGTCGTAAAGAATGATCCCGACCCCATAGAACAGGTTGTCGAAAACGCCGTTCGTCGACAAGCGAAAGCGCAGCGGCCTCACGGTATGGGGGGCTAACTGCAAGAGGGTAGCCCGTTCCCGCAACGCCTCACGCACCAGCGCGAAATCGAAATACTTCAGGTAGCGCAAGCCACCATGGATGAGATGGGAGTTCCGGCCGCTTGTGCCCGCCCCCCAGAAACGCTTCTCCAGCAGCAGTACCCGCATGGGGTGCTGCGCCATGTGCGCACGCAACGCCAAGTCTCGCGCCAGGCCGGCTCCGTTAATCCCACCGCCTACGATAATGGCGTCGAAGTGCTGGCCGGCCAGCTCCTCGATCGAATGCATAGGGCTATGCTACCAATCGGGTGCGCCTGCGGTCTCTCCAGAGCAGACCGAGCGATCCGAGAAGGGTCACGAAGAATAGCCATTCTCCGATGCGTTTCTCGAGCGGCTTCTCAAAGACCAGCCGGATCTGCGTCACCCCGGGCGGAGTATCAATGCGAACAAAACCCAGACGATCCTCCGTCACCGGCAAGAGCCCGAGATTCGATTCGGCGCGCCAGGAGGGGTCGTAGGTGGTTTGCAGAATGACACTTTGCCCCGCCTCCGTACGCCCTTCAAAATTGAGTTCGTCAGTCCCCTTCCAGGCAGTTGCCGCAGTGGCCCCTGGCCCTTGCTCATAGACAGCCACGTACTTCTCCAGACCTTCGAGGTCGACCTGATCGCGAATCTTCGGCAAAGCGTCGAGCGAGGCACGATCGAGAATCCTGGCCAGCGACCGGTCCCGCCGTGGCACCTCATAGATGTGATCGTCCTTGACCGAATAGACTTCTTTCAAATGCCCATCGAACTTCTTCGGATGGGTAAAGTCTTTATACGCTTCTTCGGAATCAGGCCCATGCACCGCGACGAGATCGACGCCCATCAACTGCAGCCAGGCGGTCGCGAGACGCGGATCGCGTCCGAGGATGATTTCCCACTGGAGCGGCACAATATTCGGATTCTGCAAGCCCTGCTCGGAGCTTCCCCCCAACTGATACAGATCGTGCCAGGTGTTGTACCAAAAGCGGACTGCGCCCGTCACGTAGGTGCGCGAATTCGGATAATGCGCAGCCACCCATTCGGGGATCCGCCAGTAGACGGTTGCCTTCGGGTCCACGCCCGGAGGAGCCACCGCACGCGGGTGCCGCAGGAACTCACTATGTACGGTAAGAGTCACCAGTAGCACCGCTCCGACCGCAATCTGGCCCCGGCGGCCATGCCGCCACAACCACAGCAAGCCAAGGAGAATCGCGTAGATCCAGAGCAGGTCCAGTTCCGGCACCAGCCGCATTGGTTCTCCGATCACCCGGAAATTGAAGTAGTAGTTGCCAATGACATTGACAGTAAAGAACAACAGGCTTCCAAACAGGAAGATGTGCCAGGTGCGTTCGGGCTGATCGCGATACTTCACATAGCTCACACCCAGATAAGCGGCCAGCATGACCGCGGCAAGACCAGCCGACCACTCGCTGCCGGCAGACGAAACATACTGCATGTTGTGGAGCGTGATCTTCAGATAACTCGGAGTGAGCCAGAAAGCCGAGAGTCCATAGGCAAGCAGAGGCACAAGGGCGGGATAGCGGAGCAGCCGCCAATCGCGCTCCGTTACCCAAAGCGCCCACACCAATACCGGGAACAGCATCGCCAAAGCAGTGGCCCCATAGAAGTTATTGGCCACCACAAAGGTCGCGGCAAAACCGGCCGCCACCGACCAGGACCAGCTCCGTCTGCGCCAGGCCAGCCATGTAAAAGCAAGGACAAAAGGAATCCAGGCCAGGGCCGTCATATGCGGGCCCTCGCCATAGCGGATCAGCACATTCAGCCGGGCAGGTCCGTTCCAGAACATGTCCCGCGCCACCTTGGGCAAGACCAGATAGCTGGGCGAAACGACAAGTGTCGCGAGAGCTGCCGCGAGAGCCGCCCCCCGATGCCGGAGACCAACCCGGGCCAGAAAATAGACGCCCGCGATCCCTAACCCGTAAAAGAAACTGACATAGATGTGATAGGACTTCGCCGGATCGAGGCCAGTGTATTTGGCAATCGCAGCCGTGCCATAGCGCAGCGCCGGCGGATAGATGTAGTCAAAGCGCGTGCCGACATACCAGTAGGGCTGCCACAACGGGCGGGGCCAATGGTCGCGCAACATGCGGGCATCCGCAATGAAGGTCGATTCAATCGACGACCAGTTCTCGTTGTACTTAACCTTCCAATAGGGACGGAGCAGGTATGTCGTGAGGAGAAAGAGGAGTGCGAGATCGAGAACCCAACTCCAGCGGCCGTTGCGCATCGGCTATCGGCTGGCAGCCATCACGCGGCTGTAGCGGCGCTGGAGGGAGATGAACTGCTTCTGCTTCACAAGCCCCATGCGATGCAACAAAAGACGGGCCAGCAACCACAGGATCGACAAACCGTAGATGGAACTCTGCACCAGACTGGCGCTCGAGGCTTGCGGAAAGTAGCGCGTCGGCACAGGAACTTCATCCACCCGCGCCCCGACTTCCACAAATTGCGCCATGATCTCCTGATCGAAGATGAAGTTGTCGGAATTCATCTCGACATTCACCGATTCGAGCGCTTCCCGCGTATAGGCACGGTAGCCGGTATGATATTCCGCGAGCGAAAGCCCAAACACTGTATTCTCGGCCCAGGTGAGGAAACGATTCGAGATGTACTTCCACCAGGGCATGCCGCCGCTCATCGGATCGCCATTTAACAAGCGCGAACCCAGCACCACATCGGCCTTGCCTTCCTGGATCGGGCGAATGATCTGCGGCAATAGTGTTGGATCGTATTGATAATCCGGATGGACCATCACGATAATGCCGGCGCCGGCGCGTAAGGCTTCGCGGTAGCAGGTTTTCTGATTGGCGCCATAGCCGTAGTTGCGGTTGTGGACAAAGAGCTCAAGCCCAAGTTCGCGCGCGATCCGGATGGTCTCGTCTTTCGACCCGTCATCGACCACAATCACCAGATCCACCACGTCATGCGGCAACTCTGCATAGGTCATATGCAGAGTTTTTGCCGCGTTATACGCGGGCATGACTACGACGACTTTCGCCTCGCTATCACCAGAAACTGGTAAGCGAACAGGGTTTTCCATGCTCTTGCGCAATAGTAACAGACCACCTCAAGCCACTGTAAGGCCGGCATTGCCAAACCAACCGGGATACCGCTCACCTCAGCCACCTCACATTGAAAACCGGATCGGGAGAGAAGGTTGCGCCAATTCTCCAACATCCAGAAGTGGAGGTGGGTGCGGTCGAAAAGTCCCTTATCATCCTCGGGAAAACGTCCCAGCAGGATCTGTAGCCGGAAATACAGGTTGCCGCTGTTGGGGAGCGACCCGACAAGCACTCCATGCTGCGACAGATAGGGCCACAGACCTTTTAATAAATCCTCGGGACGGCGCAGGTGCTCAAGAACGTCGGCGATCAGGATGACGTCGAAGGGTCCCGGCAGTTCCGGAAGCGGTTGTTCCAGGTCGTGGGGAATGAGAGGGATGTGCGACGGGAAGGAGGCATCAAAACCAGCAGGGTGTTCGAGACAGGTGACCTCGAAGCCTTTTTCTGCCAAAAGCCCCGATAAATAACCATTGCCGCAGCCAACATCGAGCAAGCGACGGCCCAATTGGGCAGGGTCGAGCAACTGCATCAAGAGCATGTGGCTCGAGTAGGGGGAGTGCTTCAAACTATAGACGCTCGGCATGGGCGAAACTAGAAGTATGGCCTATCCCGAACAATTCCTGATGCCGATGCGTCAGGACCTTACCAAGTATGGTGTCGAAGAGACCCGCACGCCTGAGGCTGTGGACGAAGCGCTGAAGTCAGAAACCGTTCTGATGGTGGTGAATTCGATCTGTGGCTGCGCTGCCGGTAAGGCGCGCCCCGCGATTGGCGCCGCCCTGCAGAATCAGAAGAAGCCCGCCAAGATCTCCACCGTGTTTGCCGGTGGCGACGAAGCAGCCACCGCGCACCTTCGTGGAATCCTGAGCGAATTCCCGCCCTCGAGCCCCTCGATGTTCCTGTTTAAGAATGGCAAGCCGGTCTTTGCGCTGCACCGCCGCGATATCGAGTCGAGCGACCAGTTCTCGCTCTCCTTGCGTCTGAAGGCCGCCTTCGAAGAACACTGCTAATGCTCGACCCGATTGCATTGACGCGCCGGTTGGTGGACATCGAGTCCATTACCGGCAATGAGATGGGGGTCTCGATTGAGATCGAGAAGATCCTCACCGATCTGGCGAAGCGCTTTAACGGCACCGTCGAACGCATTCCGGTGGAGCCGGAGCGGGACAATCTGTTCTGTTACTTCGGCGAGTCCCTGGTGACCCTGTCGACCCACATGGATACGGTGCCGCCGTTCTTCCCTTCGCGCGAGGATGAGGAGTTCATCTGGGGACGTGGAGCTTGCGATGTCAAAGGCATCATCGCCGCCATGATTTGCGCGGGCGAGAAGCTGCTCGAGGCGGGCGGGCGCAATTTTGGCTTTCTGTTCGTCGTCGGAGAAGAGCGCAACAGTGTGGGCGCCTACCATGCGGGACGGAATCCGCGCGGGTCGAAGTTTATTGTCAATGGCGAGCCTACGGAGAATCGACTGGCGCTCGGCTCCAAGGGTGCACTGCGTCTGGAATTGACCGCAACCGGGAAGATGGCGCACTCCGCGTATCCGGAACTCGGCGAATCGGCAATCGAGAAGCTGCTCGATGCTCTCGAACGGATCCGCAAGATCGACCTGCCCTGGGACGACGTGCTTGGCCCTTCGACGCTGAATATCGGTGTTCTGAGCGGGGGCCGCGCGCCGAACGTCATCCCCGATGCCGCGCGCGCGGAGTTGTTGATCCGCCTGGTGGACAACGGCGACGCGATCGTCACCGCGATTCGAGGAGCCTGCACAAACCTATGCGAGGTGAATGAAGTGCTGCGCATCCCTGCAGTGCGTCTGGGGGCGATCGATGGTTTTGATACGATGGTAGCTTCCTATACCACTGACATCCCAGCGTTTCAAGGCGCTTGGGGGCAACCTTACCTACTCGGCCCGGGCACGATTCACGTTGCGCACACGAGCGAAGAGCGAATCCCCAAACGGCAACTGCTGGATGCGGTGGAAATTTATCAGCAGATGCTAAGGACGCTCCTCGAAAGATGTCACCCCGTATTGAAGTAGGTGTACTTGGCGCCACCGGCATGGTGGGTCAACAGTTTGCACGGTTATTAGCGAACCATCCGTGGTTCGATTTGACTTGGGTCGGTGCTTCCGACCGCTCGGCAGGCAAGCGATACAAAGACGCAACTTCATGGCGCCTCGATGGCGCCATGCCCGAGTCTGTCGCCAACCTGACGGTAAACGAGTGCAAACCCGGCAATGCGCCGAAGCTCGTGTTCTCTTCGATGGATGCGAATGTCGCCACCGAAATCGAACAGGCTTTTGCCGAAGCGGGCCACATTGTGGTGTCGAACTCAAAGAACTTCCGGATGGAAGACGATGTGCCGCTTCTGGTGCCGGAGGTCAACGCCGACCACCTGGCACTCCTGCGCTTGCAACGGGAGAATCGCGGTTGGAAGGGTGGCATTGTCACCAATCCGAACTGCGTTGCTGTCCCGCTTGCCGTCGCCCTCGCTCCGTTCAAGAAGTACGGCATCCTCAAATTCATCACCACCAGCATGCAGGCCGTCAGCGGCGCCGGATATCCGGGTGTGCCGTCGATGGACATCCTGGGCAATGTGATCCCCTACATTAGCGGCGAAGAGCCCAAGGTGGAAATCGAACCCTTGAAGATCCTGGGCGAGCTGAAAGGCAACCGGGTTGAGAACCTGGCAGCCAAAGTGAGCGCGCACTGCAATCGCGTCGGAGTCATTGACGGACACACGCTGACGGTGAGTGTCGAACTCGAGCAGAAGCCGACCTTTGAACAGCTGCTGGACGACATCCAGAACTTCCGCGGCCTGCCGCAGGAACGCAATCTTCCGAGCGCTCCTCCCGTTCCCCTGCTCTACTTGCACGAGAACAATCGTCCACAACCGCGCCGCGATGGACCACGCGACAACGGCATGACCGTGACGATGGGACGTCTGCGTCCCTGCTCGATCTTTGATTGGAAGTTTGTTTGCCTCGGACACAACACGGTGCGCGGCGCTGCCGGCGCGGCGGTGTTGAACGCCGAATTGATGCATAGCGAAGGCCTTCTTTAATCCCATGATTGTCATGAAGTTCGGCGGCACGAGCGTAGAATCGGCCGCCGCGATGGAACGTTTGGCGGGCATTGTCCGGTCGCGGATTGCCCAGCGGCCGATTGTTGTCGTTTCGGCCATGGGCAAGACAACCAACCGGCTGCTTGAGGCTGCGCAACTGGCCGTGAATGGGCAGCGCAACGAGGCGCTGGAAAAAGTAGAAACGCTGCGGGCCTATCACCACGCAGAAGCCGACAGATTTGGCGCATCTGAGCTGATTGAAGAACATTTCCAGGAACTCACCGAACTGGTTCGGGGTTTAGCCATCTTGGGAGAACTCACGCCACGCAGCATTGATGCGATTTCGAGCTTTGGCGAACGCTTGTCCAGCCGCATCGTTGCGTTAGTCTTGGGTGCAAAGCATATCGATAGCCGCACGGTGGTGGTAACCGATGAACGGCACACGCAGGCGGCTCCCTTCTATGCAGAGACCAATGAACGGCTGCAGAAGATTGAATGGGGCGAGATCAGCGTGATGGGCGGATTTATTGGCGCAACCCTAAACGGCGTCACGAGTACACTCGGCCGTGGTGGCAGCGACTTTACGGCGAGCATTGTCGGCGCGGGCGTGGGCGCGGAAGAGATTCAGATCTGGACCGATGTCGACGGCATGTTGACCTGCGACCCCACCGTATTGCCGGGAGGACGCCGCGTCAAGTCGATCAGCTTTGCCGAAGCAGCCGAACTGGCGTACTTTGGCGCAAAAGTACTGCATCCTTCCACAGTAGTGCCTGCGATTGAGAAGAACATTCCGGTGTTGATTCTGAATTCGCGGCGGCCTGAGGTGGCCGGGACTCGCATTACGGCGGAAGGCCCGAAGTCGAAGGCGGTCGCTAAGTCGATTGCCTGCAAGAAGAGCATTACGCTGGTGAACATCCAGTCTACGCGCATGCTGATGGCGCATGGCTTTTTGAAGCGCATCTTTGAGATCTTCGATCGCTACGAGACCTCAGTGGATATGATTGCCACCAGCGAAGTGAGTGTGTCGCTGACGATCGACAATGCCAGCCGCCTCGATACGATTCGCCGTGAGCTGGAAGAGTTTGCGGAAGTGGAAAGCGAGCAGGACAAGGCGATCGTGTGTCTGGTGGGTGACAACATCCGCTGGCAGTCGGGCGTGGCGCACCGGGTGTTCCGCGCGCTGGAGAACGTCAATGTACGGATGATCAGCCAGGGCGCGAGCCTGCGAAACTTGAGTGTAGTTGTGGCGCAGAGCGATCTGCGTGAAGCCGTGGAATGTCTGCATCGGGAGTTCTTTACCGATGTGGATCCGGAGGTGTTCGGATGAAAATCGCGATGGTTGGATACGGCAAGATGGGCAAGATGATTGAGAGTCTTGCCGGCGAGTATGGCGGCGAGGTGGTGTTGAAGCTCGATGAGTTCAACAATGCCGGCCAGGCGCTAATGACGCCCGAGCATTTTCAGGGAATCGATGTCGCCATTGAGTTCACGACGCCGCATACGGCAGTACCGAACATCCTGAAACTCCAGGAACTCGGTGTGCCGACTGTGGTGGGTTCGACGGGTTGGCTCGAGGAGCTGCCCAGCGTGACCGAAGCCGTACAAGCAAAGAAGGGTGCGCTGGTTTGGAGCCCGAACTTTTCGATTGGCGTGAACCTGTTCTTTGCCGCCGTCAAGCAGTTGAGCGCACAGATGGAAGAGTTTCCGGAGTATGGCGCCTGGGCCTGGGAAATTCACCACTCTGCAAAGAAGGATGCGCCAAGCGGTACCTTGAAGATGGCTGTCGAACAGATGCGCCGGGGCGGCTATACGCGTGAGGTGAGTGAAAGCTCCAATCGCGCCGGGAGTGTTCCGGGGACGCACGAGATTGGCTTCGATTCGGCGGCAGATACGATTACACTGCGCCATACGGCGCGGAGCCGGGAAGGATTCGCACGCGGTGCGTTGAAGGCAGCGCAGTGGATCCAGGGTCGGACGGGTGTTTACGAGTTTGGGGAAATCCTGTTTCAGAAGTAGGTCATGAGCATATTTACAGGTTGTGGCACGGCGTTAATTACGCCCTTTCAGAAGAACGGTAGTCTCGACGAGCCCACGCTGAAAAAGCTTGTGCGCCGTCAAATTGAAGCTGGCATCCACTTTCTGGTGCCGTGCGGCACGACGGGCGAAAGTCCGACGCTGACACATGAAGAGCATCTGCGTGTGGTGGAACTGACCGTGGCCGAGGCCAAAGGACAGGTTCCAGTGCTGGCGGGAGCAGGTGGATACAACACGGCAGACGTCATCTCGCTCGCCAAGGAACTCGAAGCCCTGGGCGTCGATGGTCTGTTGAGCGTAACGCCTTACTACAACAAGCCGACGCAGGAAGGCCTGTACCAGCACTACAAGGCACTGGCCAAGGCCGTTAAAATTCCGATCATTGTTTATAGCGTCAAGGGCCGCACGGGCGTGAATGTCGAGCCGTCAACGCTCAAGCGATTGGCTGCGATCAAGAACATTGTGGGCGTGAAGGAAGCCTCGGGCGACATTGCGCAGATCGCGCGTGTCATTCATGAGGTGCCAGAGAGCTTTGATGTGCTCAGTGGCGATGACATCGCAACCATTCCGCTGATGGCGCTCGGCGGCAAGGGCATCATCTCAGTGGCGGGCAATCAGATTCCGGGCGAGATGGCGAATCTGGCCGAGGCTTGCCTGAACCAGGACTTTGCCACAGCGCGGGCGATCCAGGGACGCTTTGCGGATCTGATGGACATCAACTTTGTCGAGTCGAATCCGATTCCGGTAAAGGCAATGATGGCCGATATGGGGCTTTGCAAGGCGATCTGGCGATTGCCGCTGGTGCCTCCGTCGGACGGTGCGCTCGAAAAGATTCGTCAGGTGAGAACACAGGTGGGGATTTAATGCAGGAAGCAATCGAGGCAGCATTTGCGCTGCCAGTGAGTGAACTCCGCGAGGAACACCAGTCGCTGTTCCGGAAGTTCAAAGAAGGTTTGAACGATGGCCGCTATCGTGCGGCACAGCCGGATGCGAATTCGGCGACCGGCTGGTCTGTCAATGCCTGGGTGAAGAAGGGCATTTTGCTCGGCTTCCGTCTGGGACAGATGGTGGACATGAGCATCGACCTGCAACGCCAGCCTTATTTCGATAAGGCGACCTATCCGGTGAAGCAGTTCAGCATCGAGAGCGGCGTGCGGCTGGTGCCGGGTGGCTCGAGTGTGCGCGATGGCGCATTTGTGGGTGCAGGTGTGATCTGTATGCCGCCGATGTTCATCAATGCCGGAGCGTATGTCGATGCCGGGACCATGGTGGACAGCCATGCCCTGGTCGGCAGTTGCGCGCAGGTGGGCAAGAACTGCCATCTGTCTGCTGCCGCACAAATTGGCGGTGTGTTGGAACCCGTTGGCGCCTCGCCCGTCATTATTGAAGATGAAGTGATGGTCGGCGGCAATTGTGGCGTCTACGAAGGCACGGTGGTGAAGAAGCGCGCGGTACTCGGGACAGGCGTGATTCTGAATCGCTCGACACCTGTTTATGACCTGGTGAAGGAACGCGTGTTGGTGGCGACCGAGGAACAACCGCTGGTGATTCCGGAAGAAGCCGTCGTGGTAGCCGGTGCGCGTCAGATTGCCCGGGGGATTGGCAAGGAGTGGGGAGTCTCGCTCTACACACCAGTGATCGTTAAGTATCGCGACCAAAAGACCGAAGGCAAATTGCAGTTAGAAGATCTTTTGAGGTAACCATGCGCTTTGCGATTTGGATGTTGGCGTTGGGAACGGCTGCTGTCGCCCAGCAGTCGGCGCGCTTTGGCGCGCAGATTCCTATACAGACGGAATTTCTAGGCAATGTGCAACCGTTGACCACGGATGGCGTGAGCCGTAAGCCGCACTGGTCCACCGACGGCCAGCGTTTGTTGATCGTGTCTACCGAAGCGGGCAAGTGTCCGCAAGCGTATTGGATTGAGCAGGGAACCAAAGAGCGCAAGCTCGCCTCAAGCGGCAAGGGCAGCGTGCGCAGCGCAGCCCCCATTCTGCGAAGCCGGATCTGGATTTTCGATTCGACGCAAGATGCGGGAGAGGCCTGTGCAGAAACCAAACTGGGCAGCGTGCCGGCGAGCTTCAACATTTTCCTCAACACCGATAAGGGCAAGATGCAACGCTTGGCCAGTGCCACCGGGTACGACGGCGAAGTGGATGTCAGCCCGAGCGAGAAGCTGATCGTTTACACCAGCCAGGCGAGCGGCGATCTGGAGATCTGGACGATGGAATTCGACGGGATGAACAAGCGGCAGTTGACGCACTCTCCCGGCTACGATGGCGATCCGAATTTTTCCAACGACGGCAAACGGATCGTCTTCCGCAGTCATCGCGCACGCAGTCTGGAATTGCAGAAGCTGGTGAAGGAAGAACTGAGCTATGGACGCGCGTATCTGGCGCCGAGCGAGATTTTTGTCATGGACCGCAAAGGTTCGGACGAGAAGCAGATCACGAGCTTCGGGTGCACCGTATTGCATCCGACCTGGGCACCGGACAACCGGCGCATTGTGTTCGCATCAAATCTGCCCAATTGTGCCGGGGAGCACTTTGAACTGTTTCTGGTGAACCTGGACGGGTCTGGTCTGGTGCAGCTCACAACCGGAAGCAAGTCTGCCGGCGATGCGAGCTTCTCCCCAGACGGCCGTTTCATTGCCTACACACGCGATGGAAATGTCTACATTGCAGATTGGATGGCGCCTGCGCCGCCGCCCGATACGCTGTCTCCGCTCTCCAAGCCGTAAAGCGCAGTCCATTCCGTTTTTCTCTAATCCAGCACCATCGGTGCTGGATTTTTGCTTCGTTTCGTATTGTGAGTCTCCTCGCAGACAAAGATAAAGTAGAAAGCGTCGCCCACCGCGCACCTGCAACCAGGCTTTCTGGTTGGTCGTCCAGAACACACAGACAAAGGATGGAACAGCATAGTGAACAAGGTTTGGGACGATCTGGTAGCTAGAAATCAGGTGGCCGGCTACCTCGACGCAAATCTGCGTGGGGCGAGCCAAGTGTTCCTACAGGACAATCCATGGACAGGCCTGATGATTCTTGCCGCCATTTTCTGGGGCGCCCATGCTGCCGGGAATTTGGAAGTGGCGTTTGGAGCCGCCGCCGGGCTCGTCATTTCCACGTTCGTAGCGATTCTGCTGCGCGCCGATCCTGCCTCGATCCAACAAGGACTCTTCGGTTTCAACGGAATTCTGGTGGGCGCCGCGATTCCCACTTATCTGGTTAGCCACCCGGCCATGTGGGTCTTTCTCGTCATCGGTGCGGCCGTCTCCACTATCCTCACGCTAGCGATTTCAAACATCACCCAGACCTGGGGTGTATCGGGATCAACGGCGCCCTTTATCTTCACGACACAGCTTTTGTTGCTGGCAGCCTCTGCGTTCGCCAATGTCCCGCTGGTCCCCATGCAAGGCGCGGCGAACGCACCGGCAATCTGGCCGTCGGACGGATTCGACATCGTCGCCAGGAGCATCTCCCAGGTCCACCTGATTGGGAATGTCGTCACTGGAGTCCTGTTCCTCATTGCGATCGCCATCAACTCGTTCCGCAGCGCTGTGTTTGCGGTGCTAGGAGCGATTGTGAGCTTAGTTGTCGCTGTTGGATTCGGTGCAAACAGCGGCGCCATCAGCGCCGGGCTTTACGGCTACAGCGCGGTATTGACGGCTATCGCAGTGGGGGCTGTTCTCAATCGGCCCTCAACCGGCGTGACCTTCTATGCGATCTTCGCAATGATTTTCACCGTCATCGTACAGGCGGCGCTGAACACGGCAATGGCTCCCATCGGCATTCCGGCCCTCACCTTACCTTATGTCCTGACGATGTGGCTCTTCCAACTCCCCAAGGCGGAACGTCGCTAGTATTTGTTCTTGACCACACCCAGTTCATCTGAAGTCAGAGTCAGGACAATGCGTAAAGTGCGATGCCCGAGGTCCAGAAAATAACCGCCCATCCAGGGATCGGGCGGGGCGAGACAGGCCTCGGTCTTATCGCCACAAGCTCCCTTCCCTTTTGCAGACACGACGGGAAACTCAGGGGATTCCGCCGCTGCGGGAGCAAAAACCTCCGTGACGTTGAGACCCTCTACAATCATCAGAGTGTTGGCCTCATCGGCGAGCGCACTCATCATGGGCACAGAACTGAGAAAGTTGACCGGCGTTCCGGTGTTGGTCAAACACAAATTCCGGGTGAGATCCTGAGGCTGGCAGCCATTCGGAGGCGAAGCCGATGTGAGTGCGGCAGGCTCAAACCATTCGCCTGAGGTGATCGAAGTCGCAAAGGCAATGGATTCGCCAGCACGGAGCAGGATCAGAACAGAGAGTACTCGAGTTAAGACGAAAAAAGAGAAAGAGGTGGTGATGCAAGTCATACGGCTCAGGATTGGGTTCTCATCGCTTCCGATCGAATTGAATGGACAGGACTAGGTCCTCAACTCGGTAGGGGCTAAGTATAAGAAAGATACCCCCAACAAGCGTTACGGGGATAGAACTGAAATTCATTCGATTCTGCTGGCCCAGTTTTCGGGTGCTGGCCGCTATCAGAGCAATAGAAGATTCGAGGAGAGCAGATGGCTATCGCAATTGTTCCCAATTCGGCGGAGGTCGTGGTGAAGACCCGGCCCGGGGTGGGTGTCCCTGTTGTCAACGCAACGAGTGTGAACTTTCCAGGACGGATCATCGAGTGCACCGGCAAAGTGCAAATCTCGGGATTGCCAACAGACGCGCGGGCAGGCTGGTTTGTCGGATGGATCCAGGCGCAATGGATCGAGACGAACTGGGGATACTTTCGCGGTCAAACCAATGGCGATGGCAGCGCTTTTCACCAACGGGCGAGGCCACCCGCGCGTCCGGCCCAGGCCTGCCGCGATACGGTCGGCCCGGTCAATGACATTTTCTATTCAATGAGCGCAGACCTCCGGAAACCTGTGGGGGCCGGTCCCTTTCCCCAGACGATCTCGGTGGTCTTTCGAGACACGCCGAGCGAGACTTACCCGATCTCCGTCACCAATAGTCTGACCGGAAAGCCAAACTTTCTGCGGGAAGTGCAACTCGAGTTTCATTTCTGCACAATTTTTCTGGTGCGCGATCCGGCAGGCAAGTTCCATCAGCTCAAGCATCTGTACTGGAACATGCATTGGCAGTACCGTTTTTCACCGACCGCCGCCGGATCTCTGACGGCGACCGCCATACCAGGAGGAGTGAGCGCGAACGTGAGCCGCGTGTTCACCGGCCCCTCCACCGACCACCGTTTTGCGAATGTCCTCACCTCACCGCAGGCCAACAGTTGTAACCAAGTGGCCGCACAAGCATCTACTAATCCGAATGTGAGGGAGTCACGGGTATGGGACAATTTCGACGTTCGACGCTGAACTGCCTCGTGAGTCCGTTGTTGCTGTTGACGGCCTGTGTTGGAGTTTCCATGAGTACAGATGTAGTGGTGAAGAACCTGAGCCAGCCGGGCGCGGTGTCGGTGACGAATCACGGACCAGACCTTGCGCTGCGCCGCGCGGTATTGGTGGAAAAGCACGAGAGCGGAAGTTGGGCGGCCACCGACGCCGACGTGCGCCTGATCGCAAGTTGCGAGGAGGTGGAAAAGGGAAAGAGCCGGGTGCTGAAGCAGGGCGAGACCTTGCTGGTGAAGTCGTGGAACGGCTGGAGTTGCAACGGGCAATGTCCGCGCTCCTGCCGGGCGAATCTTTACCTCGGACCTGGAGAATTCCGCTTTGTGGTGCTGTCAGAGGATGGGAAAAAGCGCTTTGAAGGGGCAGCTTTTTCGTTGGGAGCAGAGAAGTCAAGCCGCTGACCGGAGCCAGATCAGACTACGATTCGTCCTGTCTTGGCGGTCGGCCAGAACTGTTCTACGTTGACCACCATCCATTGGAATCCGAGTTGCGTCGGCACTCCATGGATATCGATATGAAGATAACGCAGGAGGGCCCGGCGCTGGACATAGAATTTCCATTCTCCCGAGCCGATGTTGCGCTCGCCAAAGATCGTGCCTTGCTGCGCCATCAATTCGAAACCATCCACGCTCTGGCCCATCATGACGGTGGGTGCTCTGTTGGCATGCTGCAGTGCTGCCAGGTTCAGCCCAAGGTCCCCCATGTAGTCATGATTCTCGATCTTGGTCGGCGGCGGTAGTGTTCCGGGTAGAGCGTTCATGACGGATTTCGCAATGTTCCCTTCCGTCTTAAAACGATGGTCCATTTTCGCGTACTTCGCCCGCCAGTCCGCTCGCCGCTTCCGGGCGTCGGACCAATAGAATTGCTTCCAACTGGTTCGCCGCTGCGTACTGACGGCATTGATGTGATAAGCGGTGGGGGCTGTGCGCGAGCCTTCGATATAGACAGAACAGCCGTCGACAAACTCTGTGATGAAGAAGTTTACGTTGCCGACACCCTGGCGATCCACGAGCGTTACGCGAAAATTCTGGTCGTTGTTATAGGGGAGATGGAAAATCGGAACCCCTGGCGCAACGGTGGACAAAGTCAGGCTCACGGCTTTGCGGCTCATGGTGGTGTGGGCCAGATTCAAGCCCATGTAATTGATGACCGGATTGACATTGGCCCACAGGATACGGCAGGCGGAATCGACACTGGCCAGGCCCGTTGCTCCATTGCCTTTGATGGTCCGGGGAACACCACCACCACCGTAATGCAGAGCCACAACAGGATGCAGACGCATAAAATCACGGCCACCTAAGAGAGTGAGTTTGTTATTGTCAACCATTCGTCAATCTCCATAATATAGTTTCACTGCAGTCAATCCTGGACCAGAAGCATACCAGGAGACAAGGCATTCCGGTGATTCGGGTTCTTGTCGCCTCGATACGCCTTTCAAGTTTTATTGTCGCCTTCTGAGACCATTCGGTCTGCAGAGACGAAAGAGTGTTTGCTGTCAGACCAGAGCAATCTCTCATAGTGCGGGAATCTTGGCGGGCTATTGGATTGAACATTCCGCTGCATGCGTGAAAACATGCCCTCTCGATCCTGCTCTGAAATTGTTCTTCCCAAGTAGGGAGCGACAGAACCATTTCATTCGGGAGATAGCGATCTTCCAAGGTGTGCAAGGTGAGAGACAGTCGAGGGTCATGCACCGCATCTATGACGTCCTTGCAGATCTCGGCATGCACCAATGACGAGAGCAACAGCAACATCCCAACACAGCTTGAAAAACGATACATATCGACTCCACTAGTTTCCAGACAGTAAATTCGATGCAATCAGGTTCCGGACTGAGGACAAACTCATACTGGGATCTTGGCAAAATTCCAACCCATTTTTCATTTCTTCCCCATCCGTAGCGATATTGCATTGGGACTCGACATAGCGGAAGGAAGGGCGAACCCGTGGATGTCGTTTGTTGCATCACCAGAACTAGATGCTATGGGTGTAGTATGGCGGCGCCTCATTATTTGCTCATGCACCCCAACCGGGTTGTTCGTCTTGGCACTTGAGCCTTTGGTGGCATCAGTTGCCACCAGAGAGCTGGGCGGAAGCTGGAACCTGAAGGGTTCGGAGATCTTCAGCTAAATACACATGGATGTTCCTTCTTCGCTACCGAGTCTGGCTTCAAAGAGGATTCGTACTCGACGCCATCCGAGGATGAGCCTTCGAAGGACGGCCATGAGGGTATGCATGGCGGACACCAGGGTCACAGGAGGAAACAGTTTCCCTCACCGGGCAACACAAGTCTCCCCCAGACCTTAGAAGCTGAGTCGCAACGCGAAGCGGAATTGTCTTTCCCCGGTTGCCGTCGTGATTTCTCCGAAGCCGTTGAGCGCGCGGATGGAGCCATCAGCGTTGCGGTTGAGGTTCGAAACGTTTAACCCAGGGTTGCCGAACTGCGGCGTATTGGTCGCGCCGAAACATTCCGCTCGGAATTGGAGGGCGACACGCTCGGTGATCGTGAACTTGCGGAAGAGCCCGCTATCGAGATTGAAGACGCCGGGTCCTCGGATCGAATTGCGGCCGACATTGCCGAAGCGGACATCCGTCACCGGCGCGAAGGCGTTGGGGTTGAAGTAGGCTTGCCCGACTCCATGGCCGCCCAAGATCTGGACATTGCCCAGAATCTGATCGGCCACCTGTGTGTTGCCGGGGGCATTGAGTGAAGTGCCACTCGCGAGGACGGTGAGCGGCACGCCGCTGGTGCGGCTCAAGATCCAGTTCAACTGCCAACCTCCGGCAAGCTTGCTGCCAATGCCAGTGCTCAGCAGGGATTTGCCTTTGCCGAAAGGCAGTTCGTAGTTTCCGTAGAGTTGCAGGTTGTGGGTCCGGTCATAGCCCTGCACTCCTTTGTTGCGATAGAGCAGTGGGACATAGTTGAAGTTCAGACCACCATCCTGATCGTCGGCGTAACCAATGGCTCGAGACCAAGTGTAGGAAGCACCGACAACACTGCTCGAGAAGCGCCGTGTGACAGAGGTCAGTAGCCCGTTGTATTGCGAGGTGTTGAAGGGCGTAAAGTAGCGAATGTCCGAGATGCGTTGGAAGGACGGATACAGTGCGCGGCCTGGATTGCCCCCACCGGGTCCTGCGGCGTTGATGTTCTGTAGGACCGTTTGCCGGATGCCTCGGGAACCGACATAACTCGCCGTAAGATTGAGCGCCTTGCCGAGATCACGCTGGAGGGTGAGGTTCCAGGATTCGATGTAGCCGCGATTGAACTTTTGCGGGAAGGTAGTGGTGCCGATATTGGGCGCGAGCGTAAACACCGATTGAGTCAGGTCTGGACCGATGACAGGTGGAAGGCCGGTGCGGAGCGAACCGGCAGGGACATACGAGGTGGAGCCACTGGTCTGATACGAAAGAGTGGCCGGATAAGCATCGCGCAGGTAACGGAAGGTATTGGGATCAACGCTGATGCCACCGCCGAGGCGGATCACCGTGCGGTCATTCATGCGGTAAGCGATGCCGAGCCGGGGAGCAAATTGGCCGTGGCCAGTATCGTAGCCACCGCGATAGACCTTGTCGGTAT
The DNA here is from genome assembly GCF_000702445.1 of Bryobacter aggregatus MPL3. NCBI lineage: Bacteria > Pseudomonadati > Acidobacteriota > Terriglobia > Bryobacterales > Bryobacteraceae > Bryobacter > Bryobacter aggregatus. Next base: position 1,776,868 of record NZ_JNIF01000003.1, on the reverse strand, counting down.
TGGGATCGTAGCGTTCGCCGTCCCAATGGTCGCGACGAGGCGCGGGATAAATTTCATATCGAATGCCATAGTCGATGGTGAGTTTTCGCGTCACCTGCCAGACGTCCCGGATGTACATGCCGTAGGAAGGCATGCGCACAGTGGCGGGGTTCAGATATTGCACATCTTTCCCCATGCCGGAGGGAAGACCAAGCATGAAATCGGCATAGCTGTTGTAAGCGGTGCTGGATGCCCCTCCATTGCGGCTGGTGATGCCACCGGCAAAATTGAAGCCGCCGCGCGGGCCGTAGTTCGCCTGCGGCTGGAAGTGGTTGATGTCGAATCGGCTGAACTCAAAGCCCATGCGGATGGAGTGGACGCCTTTGACCCAGCCAAGATTCCAGTTGGTGACGTATTGGTTATCGCGGAAGAGGAAGGGGTTCGACACGTTTGGGTTGCCGAGGCTGGCGAAGCCGGTGATGGTGAAGCGGGGATAGCCGCCCTGGAGCGGGTCGCTACCGTTGGTGCCGGGGATCTTCAGAACGTCCAGGCCATAATTCTTATCGATGTCGACATTCTTGGCGGAGAGACGGAGCCGGGTGTAGCCAACCACTGCATCCAGAATCAGTCGCGGCGAAATCGTGTAAGTGCCACCGATTGCAGCAGATTGGATCCTGCCGGGAGCATTGCCGGGCTGGCCGCCATTGGTAGCATCCCCACCGGCTCCACCGAGTGAGGGGGGATCGAAGATATCGCTTGGGGAGAAGCTATAGCGGGTGAAAAACTGGAGTTTCTCGGTGGGCGTGTAATTGACCTTGAAATCGACGTTGTCGCGCTGGAACTGATAGCCACCGACAGCGAGGTAGTTATTGGGGAAGATGTTCCCCTGGTTCGGCTGCGGAATCAGGTCGGTCATGTACTTCGCCGCCGGGTCGATGCGGCTGGTGGGGATGACGTTGTTGGGAAAGGCGACGCGATTGGTGCCGTCGGCGTTGCCGGTCGTAGGGTCATAAATGGTGGTGCCGGTGGCGCTGTAGTCGCCACTGCGCATAGGAAGGGTGGGCACGGTGCGCAGGACGGTGGCAATCTGGCGGCGGGTGGTGCGTTCCCAGTCGGCAAAGAAAAAGAGTTTGTTTTTGACGATGGGGCCACCAATCATGGCACCGAATTGATTCTGCACATTCTTGGGGGCGCGGTTCGGATCGCCAGTGCAGGAGTAGAGGCAATAGAAATAATTCCGCGCCTTCAGTTTGCTGTTGGTGAGGAATTCCCAACCCGCGCCGTGGAACTGGTTGGTGCCGGACTTGATGATGACATTGGTGGCGGCGCCGCCGGCCATGCCTTGCTCGGCGTCGAAGGAGTTGGAAACAATGTTGACCGTTTCGATGGCTTCCACCGGCGGGACATAGGCGACCAGACGGGGCAGCCAGGGGTGACTGATGGTCGCCCCATCGAGCTTGGTCGCGTTGCTCGATTGGGGCATGCCGTTGGCCTGGGTGACCATCGAGCGCTGGGGGTTGCCGGAATCCGAATGGGCTTCGACGGGCGGAGTGAAACCGGGGAGGATCTTATAGAGGACCTGGAAGTTGCGTCCCTGGGAGTTGATCAGCGGGAGGTCGGCGATCTGTCCGGTGCTGAGCTGGTTATTGACGTCGGCACGATCGGACTGGAGCATGACCGCATTTGCACCAATCGTAATGCTCTCGGCCATCTGAGAGACGGAGACGGAAACATCGAGGCGGAGGGTATTGTTGACGATGATCCTGACGTCGTTGAAGATACGGGTGGTAAACGAAGGCGCGGTGACGGTGATCCGGTAGATGCCAGGCAGGAGATCGCTCATCAGAAAGCCGCCTCGATCGTCGGTCAGGATCGACTTGGTAATGCCAGTAGCGATGTTGAGGGTTTCGACCTTGGAGTTGGGAACAGCCGCGTCGGTGGGGTCGGTGACGTTTCCAGTCAGTGATCCATAGAGCGTCTGCGCCTGAGCGGGGAGAGCAGCGATCCAGATGAGAAGAAGTTTCCTGAGAACGCGCATAGACACCTCGGAAGGACATTATGGAGCAACTGCTGAGGAGCCTAACAGAGGCAGATTATAGATTCAAGGTGAATCGTTTGTAGTTAATGATGTTTCATTGGGAGTGTAGGCGCCCGATCTGTCATAAGCGACCGCGGATCGAACACCTACAGCAGAAGGACTAGCGGCGGCGGAGGCGGTAAAGAATTCCGCCTACGCCGAGAGCGACGAATGCGACGGTGGAGGGTTCGGGGACTGCGGAAGTATCGTAGGGAGTAACATCGGTGAGGATGACGGGCTGATCAATCGGTAATGTCCGGGAAGGCCGTGAACACACGAAGACCTCCGCTGAAATCTGTAGCAAATGTCAATCCGTAGCTGTAGCCCGGCTGAGGGCCTGGGATGAACATCTCGATGATGTTGTAGTGGATCGAATCTGCGCCGAGAACGGGGCCATTCGTCGTATTTCCGTAGAAACTTCCGGCTAGCGATGAGGCCGAAGACTGTTGGGGCAGGAATGTAGCCAGCGCAAGAGCGGCAAGTAAAAGATATCTCATAGAGATTGACGTCTTTCGGGATGAGTGTGGGCGATCCGGCTCCATTGCGGGTCAGAGCGAATGAGAGCCATCACAGCGGCGAGGTCCAGAATTGCTCGAGACCCAACACCTGAGGTTCAGCGGCAGGAAAGCGTTGAGGATGTCTAGCGGCGGCGGTAGAGAATTCCACCGATTCCGAGGGCGACGAGGGCGACAGTACCAGGTTCGGGGACAGCAGCAGGATCGCTGGCTGGTTCGAAACGGTGTTCGGCAATGATTAGTGGGTTAGAACCGTAGAATTTCATCGAGAACGAGTCCGTCTGGTCCGGCACGCTTGGGAGAAATAAGAAGTAAATTGGCACGCCTGAAAGGAATCCGTAGGGGTCGTTGCCCGTGTCAGCGTCGGCTAGCGATATTTCGTATTGGTAGTTGATCGAAAGATCCGAGGAGTCAGGCATATCGTTATACACTCGCACGCCGACCACTGAATCGATTCGATAGCTGTAATCGTAGTCGTATGAGCCTTCTGGACCTTCGGCCAGGACCGAGAACAATCGGTACTGAACCTCTCCGAAGGTCTCGGGATTGACGAAAGTGGAGGCTCCGGTGAAGCTACCTTTCATTTCGCCCGCCAAAATCTTGGCTGAAGCGGTTTGGGGGATGAGGGTAAACAGTGCCAGTACTATCGATAGTAGATATTTCATGATTTGTGTCTCTTGTGTGTTTGATGGGACTCAGTATTTTTACGTAGTCCGACCGATCTCATACCATCGGACGCACGGCTTGATTCCCCTAGGTCGGCGACCAACTTCACATATTAACTTGTAATGTAACCGCTCAATGATCAGGAGAATTTGATTCATCGGCGTCGCGGCCGGGATTTGGCGGAGGAGAATCGCACTCATGCTGTCTACCGGATGTGAAGGGCTGCTATTTTTGGCGCAACAGAATAGCTTTCACATCTGCTCTGGCATATCTGAGCTGAGTCTTCTTATCGATTTGTATTCTATTGCTTTGGGATGGTTCAGAACCCGTGGAGCGTGTTCCAAGACGCTAGCAGATGCGTCTTGGAACACTGTGAGCTTTAGCGACGGCGGAAGCGATAAAGGATACTGCCGATTCCGAGAGCGACCAATGCAGCGGTGGAGGGCTCGGGAACTGCGGAAGTATCGTAGGGAGTGACGTCGGTGAGGAAGACAGGCTGCTCGCCGGCGAACTCAAAGCTATAGTTCCCGAAATCGCCAGTTGAGACACCGCTGACCAAAAAATAGAGAGGAGTATTGGAAGAGAGCCCCCAGATTTCTGTCACCGGAGCGGAGCTAAAGAAATGATTTATCGACAGATCCGTAAGGTCTGGGAATGCGGTGTACACACGTAGAACTCCGATGAAATCTACAGCAAATGTAACTTCGTGAATGTAGAACGCATCAGGGCCTGGGATGAACAATTTGATCACGTTGAAGTGGATCGAATCTGAGCCGAAAACGGGTCCATTCTCCGTATTTCCGTCGAAGCTTCCGGCAAGCAACGTCTCAGCTGGAGACTGTTGGGGCAGGAATGTAGCCAGGGCGAAGGCGGCAAGCAAAAGAGATCTCATGAGTAGGGATTAAAGCCTTTCGGGGATTGGGGTGTGTGAGGCAGCTCTGTCGATGGTCAGAGTAAGTGAGAGCCGCAGCGGCAAGATCTGGAATTTCTATCGATCAAACGCCTGATATCCATCGGCATGGAATTTTAATACTTTAGGAGGCGAGATAATAAGACTTTCCCTTCTACTTTTTGAGTAGAAGCACCGCGTCGATCTGAGCTGATCCTGGCATTAGGGTTGGGGCTAGCTTGGTCTAGCCCTACCTGGTGAGAGATTAACGACGCCGGAAGCGATAAAGGACTCCGCCGATTCCGAGAGCGACCAATGCAGCGGTGGAGGGCTCGGGGACTGCGGAAGTATCGTAGGGAGTCACGTCGGTGATGGAAAGCGGCTGGCTGCCAGTGAACTCCAAACCGTAGGCTCCATATTCTTCATTAAGAAAACCAGAAATCAAGAAGTAAAGATCAACACCAGGATTCATAGTTCCATTTTGATAAATACCGGTATTTACCACAGTCAATAAACCCTGCAAAGGGTTATTCATATCTGGAAGCGACAAATAGAAAAATGCATATGCGTCAAAGTTGGCCGTGAACTCCCAGTCGTATACGTATTCGGGGTCTGATCCGCTGACGCTCACACGGAGGATATTGAACGGAACGGCATTTCCACCCGGGTCATTGGCACTCCAGACTGGGCCATTCGTAGTGTCTCCGTAGAAAGAACCCGCGAGTGGCGTAGCAGAAGAATGCTGGGGCAAGAGAGCGAGCAGAGTGAGTACAGGGAGAATGAAATATTTCATGATTTATGGTTCAGATTTTTTTTATGGAACTGCCAATACGGCAGCAGAGGCTTTAGCCCAGGCTTTCCATCTAGCCCAGACGCCAAAGTACCGGTACTCACAATACCATCCTTTGGGTCAAATTTCAGTGCTGGAGCGGCGGTAAGTTGGGAGTTGAGAAAATTGACGGGTGAAGAGTGCTTGGACAGGCCGATTGCAGCGATTCGCGAAATTGTCTCTAGGGAGAAATACGGACAGCGGCGTCGAGCTGCTGGTCGCGGGGGATGACGAGGTGATAGAGATAGGCGCTCGGGGTGCGGGTGCTGAGTTCATAGCCGCGGAGGGAGTAGTAGGATTCGACACGGAAGCGGGGGTTTGAAGGGCCTAACCCATCGACGATCCAGGTGGGCTGGTAGCGGTCGAGCTCGCGGACCCGGGCTTCACAACCAAGATTCTGCATCGGTTTGAATTCGCGGAGGTGGCGGTCAGCGAAGATGCAGGTGAGGGGTTGGCTTTCAAGAAAGGGTGTGCCGCCCTTGAGACGGGAGAGTGCGTCGATATCGGGACGATAGCCCCAGACAAAGAGGGTATCTTCGGGCTTGGCCCGGTCGCGAATGACCTGGGCGATCTCCTGGCTATCGTGGAAAAGGGCAAGATCGCCCCAATGCTCATCGCCGCGCGCAAGCTGGATGTCGCGGGGGGCGAAGCGAAGGATGGGGATCAGAAGCAGGGCAAGGCTCGCGATGCGCCAGGCTTTAGGCAGTTGTTCCAGGCTGCGTCCGGCAAGAACGACAATCGGGACCAGCAGGAAGAAGTAGTAGCGCGGAAAGAAGCGCAGACCGGTGCAGACGCTGACCAGCGCAATCGCAAGCCAGGCCCAATTGCGCCAGTCCAGGCGACGGTAGTCGAGAAAGGTCGCAAGGACAGCCGCGCTCTGAAAGCCGATCCAGTTGCCGGTACGGCGTACAAACTCGAGGACAGGTTTGGTGACAAAAGTATGGGACGAGTAAACGTTCCCCCACCACCAGACCTGTTGCCAGTAGGCGGCTCCGAAGACGGCGTGGATGGGCAGGAGGGCAGCAAAGCCGGCGAGAGTACGCCAGTTTGGCGACCAGAGCAAAGCCGCGAGGAGCACGAAGACCCCTTTGGTGTGGATCAAAAGCGCAAGGCCACAGCTGAGCCCGGCCAGCCAGGGCCGTCCCGTCTGGGCGAGCCAGATGGCGGCAAGATGGGGGGCGACAAGCAGCAGGTCTGGGGCCAGAGCCATCACCGCCGAGGGGATACCGAAACTAAGGTAGACGGCCAGCAGCCAGGCTGCGTAGCGGCCACCCAACTGGTAGGCAAGCGCCGCACAACCAGTGACATAAACAGAGCCGGCGAAGCGAAGCAGCCAGCCGGGTAGAGCGCCCCAAAGCAGATAAAAGACGGCGCTGAGAGGCGGCTTGTCGAACCAGAAATCGAGATAAGGAAGACGGCCGTGCAGCATCTGGATGGCAGCGGTCATCGGATAAGCTTCTTCGATCCAGAGGATGCGGAAGTTGGTCAGCCGCACCGCAAAGACCAGAAGGAAGATGAGGCTGAGTTGTCTAGACACTCTTTTTGCCGGACTTCGAGGGGCTATCGCGGTGCTGGACTTTGATGGGGTAGCCTTCCCGCTTGAGGCGCTTGGAGACTTCCTCGGCAATCATGACACTCCGATGCTGGCCGCCGGTGCAGCCAAAAGCAATGGTGAGATAGCTTTTACCTTCTTTGATGTAGTGCGGCAACAGGTAGGACAGCATGTCGCAGACCTTGGTGAGGAATTCCTGGGTTTGCGGGAAGCTGCGAATATAACGGGCGACGCTAGGGTGCCTGCCGGTGAAGGGTTTGAATTCGGGGATGTAGTTGGGATTGGGCAGAAAACGGACGTCGAAAACAAGATCCGCATCCTGCTGGATGCCGTGGCGAAAACCGAAGCTCGAAACATGAATCGCGAGGCGCGGTTCGGAATCAGAGTTGAGAAACTGCTCCTCAATGAGGGCGCGCAACTCATGGCCGTTGAATTTACTGGTGTTGAGGGCGATGGTGGAAAGAGAGCGCAGTTCCTCGAGCAGGGCGCGTTCGGCCTGTACATTTTTGAGGACTGAGCGGCTCTTGCCGAGCGGGTGGGGACGGCGGGTCTCTGAGAAGCGGCGGACGAGCGTGCTGTCGTCGGCATCCAGAAAGATGAGCTTGGTGGGGACCTTGGCAGAGACTTCCTGATAAAGAGCAGGAAAACGTTTGAGCGTTTCGCCTTCACGGATATCCACCACCAAGGCGGCGCGCCGGATGTTCGGCGCGTCCTTGGTGAGTTCTGCAAACTTCGGGAACAGATCGAGCGGCAGATTGTCGACCGCGTAATAGCCCATATCCTCAAAGCATTTGAGGACAGTGCCTTTGCCCGATCCGCTCAGGCCGGTAATGATAACGAGTTCAGACTGCCGGGAACCGGGATGCACAGCTATCTGGCTTCAATGAGGTCCAGGCCGCCGTCGGCACGGCGAGCAATGATGTAGACCTGGCCGGAAGAAGTTTCTTCAAACAGAAGATAGGTGGAAGAGGCCTTCAGCGCAAGCGGGGCTTCTTCCAGAGTAAGGGGCTTTGCGCTGCGCTGGATCTTGGCCGGGCCGTAGCTGGTGGCGGCCCCGTTGGTCTTCTTCGCCTTCGGTTCAGGAGCCGCAGGCGCGCTGGGAACGGGACTCTTTTTGCCGTTCATGCCGTCACCGTGGCGCTTGGCGTCGGACCACTTACTGTGCAGCTTCTGCATCTGGATCTCCAGCTTGCTGATCGCAGCCAGGAGAGCCAGGAACTGATCTTTATGCGTGGCCGTGCCGCAAGCCTGCTTGCCGTAGTAGTTCATCGTGACTTCGGCTTTTTTACTGAAGCGGACACTGGTGAGCACGATGTGCGCTTCGCGTTCTCCCTTTCGGTCGACAAGCTTGCCAATTTTGGCGAAGTGAGTGTCGAGATTCTTCTGCTGCTCCTTCGTGAGCGGCTCGAGTTTTCCGGTGTAGTGAGTCTTCATACTGGGCTGTCTCTATTTCTTAACGCGCCGATGGTGCGTTGAAGGGATCTTGAGATCTTCGCGGTATTTGGCCACGGTACGGCGTGTGACCTGGATACCTTCGTCGTTGAGACGTGCGGTGATCTGGTCGTCGGTGAGGGGGTGCGCGGAGTCTTCGTCCTCGATCATCTTCTTCACCTTTCTTTTGAGAACGAGCAACGCGGTGCCAGCGCCCGCAGGGCCCTGGACGGCTTCTGAGAAGAAAAATCGGAGTTCGAAGACACCTTGCGGCGTGTGGACGTACTTGCCGGCGACAGCGCGGCTAACGGTGGACGGATGAACGCCAATCTCTTCAGCAAGATCTTTGATCATCATCGGCTGGATGAAATCCAGACCATCCTCGAGAAAGTCCCGCTGGCGTTCAACGACACACTGGCAGACCTTGAGAATGGTCTGACGCCGCTGCTCAATGTTCTTCATGAGCATGAGCGCGCTCGAATAACGTTCGCGGATGTAGTTGCGAACGTCTTTCTCCGGCGCCTGATCCTTGTCGAGCATCCGGCGATAGCCCGGATTCAGGCGGATCTGCGGCATGTCCTCGTCGTTGAGCTGGATCAGGTAGTCTTCGCCTTCCTTAAAGATGTAGACGTCGGGCTCGACGGTTTGGGGTGCCTGGCTGGAATAACGAAGGCCAGGGTGCGGGTCGAGCTTGCGGATCACCTGGAGCGCAATGTCGATATGCTCCTGCGGACGTCCCAGAAGCTTTGCAATCTCTTTGAACTCACGGCGCTCAAGCAGGCGCATATGGTCGCTGACAATCTGCCAGGCAACGCCGCCCTTGGCTCCATTGCTCTTGAGCTGCAGCATGAGGCATTCGCGCATGTCGCGCGCACCGATGCCTGCCGGGTCGAGGCTCTGGACAATCTCGAGACCATCTTCCATGTCGTCGAAAGTCAGACCTTCGGAGCGGCCGATTTCTTCGAGCGGCTCGAGCAGATAGCCGTTCTCGTCGAGGTTGCCGATGATTGCCTCGGCAGCTTCGCGCTCCGAGTCGTTCATCAGAATCAGGCTCAGTTGCGAAGTCAGATGGCTCGCCAAAGTGACGGGAGAACTCAGGAAAGTCTCAAAAGAGGCCTTCTCAGAAACTTCGCCCGCGGGTGTTTTGTGGCCGGGGTCGAGATACTCGTCAAAGTAAGAGCCGAAATCGATTTCATCGAAAGGATCGGCGGCTTTGGGGGCTTCTTCGACCGCATTCGGGTTGTCCTGGGCGGCTTCAGCAGCCCGGCTTTCGTACTCGCCTTCCGCTTCATAGGAAGCAGCGGGCGGCGTTTCGAGCATTTCCATGACCGCTTGATCGCTCGGGTCGCTGATGCGTTCGGCTTCGAGGAGAGTCTGGATTTCCTGGGGGGTGAGCTCTTCGCCTTCGGTCTCATCAAGAAACGGATTGGCCACCAGTTCCTGCGTGATCATGTCGCGCAGCTCCAGCCGATTCAGTTGGAGGACTGTCACCAACTGGACCAGGCCAGGGGTCAGTGTCTGCTTTTGCGAGACTCGGACATCTAATCGGGGCGAAAGCATCTTTCCGATTCAAGAATAGCAAGGGAATGAGTTTTTCCCGGGAGCGATCCTCGATTGGAGACTGGATTGCTGTAGGCCGAAAGAACGGTGTAAGTGATTCGTCTGATTGGGGATAGACGAGCTTTCGCACAAAAACCCGAGAGGCGATGATCGATTTCTTTCTCAAATCGCGCATGTCCTTTTGAGAATCCATGACGGCCTTCAGCAAAACCTATCTCGCACTCCTGCAGGAACGCAGCGGGGGGAGCGTGCTGGCGATTGCGACAGGACTGGCGTTGCTCGGGGGATGGATGTGGTGGGCGACACAAATTCCGGTGTCGCTCTATGAAGTGAGCAGCGAGGCGCGTCTCGAGCTCGATGCCTCCACCTATCCTGTGCAAGCTCCCTTTGCCGGCCGGGTGGTCAAGACCAGCCTGCGCGCCGGGCAGTTGGTGAAGCAGGGCGAGGTGATGGTGGAAATCGATGCCGCGCCGGACCAATTGCAAATGCGGCAGGAACAGGTACGAGCAATTGGGCTTGCCCCGGAGATCGCGCGGCTGCGCAACCAGTTGCAGGCCGAAGAGGCCGCGCGCGAGGCAGAACAGCGGAGCGCGAAATCGCTCGGAGTGGAGGCGCAGAGCCGCATTCGGGAGGCCGAGGCCGCAATGCAGTTTGCCGAAGACGAATGGAAGCGGACGCAGAAGCTGAGCGTGGCTGGGCTGGTGGCGGCACGGGATCTGGACCGGAGCGCAGCGGAGTTGCGGCGCTTACGGGCCAGCGTCGTCACACTCGAAGCGGCGCCGGGCAGGCTGGCCCAGGAGCAGGCGACAAAAGATCGCGAGCGCGATGTGCGCATCGAGAGGATTCGCTCCGAGATCGTCAAACTCGAGAGCGAGCGAAGCACAATCGGCGCGGCGATCGAGAAGCTGGGCTATGAGATCGAACGCAAGAAGGTACGCGCGCCAATCGGAGGGAGGCTCGCCGAGAGCCTGCTCCTGCGAGTGGGCGCGGTGGTGCAGGAGGGCGAAAAACTGGGGTCGATTCTCCCGAGCGGGGCTCTGATGATTGCCGGAGTTTATCCCGCACCCGCAGCGTTCGGACGCATCCGCGCGGGACAGAAAGCGCGGATGCGTCTGCAGGGGTTTCCCTGGGCCGAGTTTGGTGCGGTGCAGGCAACAGTATCGCGGGTGGCGCAGGAGATTCGCGATCAGCAGGTACGCGTCGAGTTGTATATCGATGCGGACCAGACACTGCGTATGCCTCTCGAACATGGAATGCCCGGCGCGGTGGAGATTGAAGTAGAGCGCATTGCACCGGCCGCTTTGTTGTTGCGCAGTGCCGGGCAGGCGCTGAGCGCACCGCAGTTGGGAAGGCCATGAGCCGCCGGTGGTTTGTGCCCGAGGTGATCCAGAGCTCTTCAATGGATTGCGGGCCCGCATCGCTGAAGGCTCTCTTTGGGGGCTACCATCGCTATCTCTCTTATGGCCGCCTGCGCGAGGCCTGCCAAACCGATGTCGATGGCACGTCGATCGACACGATGGAAGAGACCGCGCAGCGGCTCGGGATGGAAGTGACGCAGATGATGATGCCGCCCGATCTTCTGCTGCTGCCGGAGAGTGCTTGCCTGCCTGCGATCGTGGTCACCCGGCTGGCGGGAGGCTCGACGCACTTTGTGGTGCTATGGCGGGTACACGGCCCTTATGTCCAGTTGATGGACCCATCGGTGGGGCGCCTGTGGATGAAGCGGGAACATTTTCTTGCTTCCTTGTTTCTGCATGAGCAGGCGATTCCACGGGAGGCATGGCTGGGCTGGGCGGAGTCTGAAACCTATCAGAAAACGCTGGCGCGGAGATGCCGGGCGTTGGGAGTGCCGCAGCCGCAGTGGGAAGACCTTGCCGCACTCGATGCGGCCTTGCGCCTGACCGAAGCGCTGGTCGCCGAGCGCAAGATTGCCCATCGCGAAGTAGCGGCGACGCTGGCAGCATTGCGCCAGGAGCCGGGAGAGATTCCCGATCGCTACTGGTCGATTTGTCCCGTGGAAGGAGACGAATCGCAGGTGCGGTTGCGGGGCGCGGTGCTTTTGCAAGCAGCCGGGTGTGGGGAGGCGGACATCACAGCATTGCCGGAGGCACTGCGCTTGAGTCTGACAGAAGCTCCGCCGCAACCGGGCTTGCACTTGTGGCGCACGCTGCGGGAGGCGGGCTGGGCAATCGCGGCCCTGTTGCTGCTCGCGCTGTTTGCCGCAGCGGCGGGAACAGTCGTAGAAGCGCTCTTGTTTCGCAGCCTGTTCGACCTGGCGAAACATTTGACGTTGAGCGGCCAGAGGATCGCGGCACTTGGCCTTGTTGCGGGATTCCTTTGCGGGTTGCTGTTGCTGGAGTGGCCGGCGGAATTGAGTTTACTGCGTCTCGGGCGACAACTGGAGAGTCGCTTGCGCATGCAGTTTCTCTCGAAAATTCCGCTGCTCGGGGATCGCTACTTCCAGTCGCGTCTGGTGTCGGATATGGCCTATCGGGCGCATTCGATCCAGATGCTGCGGCAGTTGCCCGAACTCGCCGCGCAATTGGCAAAGCTTGTGTTTGCACTGGGCTTCACCGTACTGGGAATTGGCTACTTCTTTCCGCAGGCCTGGCTGCCCGCTGGTCTTGCCGCCATCGCTGCGGTAGGCGTTCCGTTGTTCTGCCAGGCGGGGATGCAGGAGCGGGACATGCGGGTGCGGGAGTTGACAGGATCGCTGAGCCGCTTCTATCTGGATGCACTGCTCGGTGTGACTGCGATCCAGGCACATGCGGCCGAAGGAACACTCCGCCGGGCGCAAGCGCGGCAGTTGGCGCAGTGGAGCCGGGCAGGAATCCGGCAGCTCCGCTTTCTGGTGCAGGCCGAAGCGCTGCAGTTGTGGAGCGTCTTTTCCTTGGTGATCTGGTTGCTTTGGACCCAGGCCTCCGCAGCGAGCGAGCCCGCCGGATTGCTGTTGCTCGTCTATTGGGCGCTCGCGATTCCGGCGCTGGGACAGCAGATCGCCAACCTCGCCAGAAACTATCCGGAGCTGCGCAATACGATGCTGCGCTTTCTCGAACCGCTCGGTTCCCCAGAAGAAGTAGTAACGGCGCCAGAGGCGGGAGAGTGCAAGACCACCGGTGTCGCAATCGAACTGGAAGAGGTGCGCGTCGCAGCCGCGGGGCATCCGATTCTGAATGGCGTGTCGTTGCAGGTGGCGCCGGGGGAACAGGTCGCCGTGGTGGGATTGTCGGGCGCAGGAAAGAGTTCTCTCGTTGGATTGCTGCTCGGCTGGCATCAGCCGGTGGCAGGGCGAGTGCTGGTGGATGGCGAAGTTCTCGATGCGAAGCGGCTGTCGCGCTTGCGCCGTGAGACGGCGTGGATCGATCCGCAAGTCCAGCTCTTTGAGGACAGCCTGTTTGCCAATCTTAGTTATGGCAATGATGCCTCGGCGGGCGAGAGAATCGGTCGCTCGGTTGAGGATGCGGAACTGTCGAGCGTATTGCAGCGCTTGCCCGAGGGCTTGCAAACCAGGCTCGGAGAAGGCGGACGTCTGGTGTCGGGTGGCGAGGGACAACGGGTACGCATGGGACGGGCGATGGCTCGGGACGGAGTTCGTCTGGCGATTCTCGATGAGCCGGCGCGCGGCCTCGATCGCAGACAACGTCAGGACTTTGTCGGGCGGGTGCGGAATCGATTCCCCCAGGCGACGATGTTTTGCATCACACACGATGTCGTGGACACGATGGCCTTCTCGCGCGTGCTGGTGATGGAAGAAGGCAGGATTCTCGAAGACGGGAATCCACGGGTGCTGTTTGAGCAGGCGGGCTCACGCTACCGGGCGCTTTATGACCAGGAGGAGATGCTGCGCCGCCATCTGTGGAATCACAAGATGTGGCGCCGCTTGCGTCTGGAGAAGGGTCGCTTGCAAGAAGAGGGGGCCAAACAGTGGAGCCACGTCTAAAGGCGGCGATCGCCGCATTGCCTGCTCCAACTGGCAGGGTGGATCAGGAAGTGGAGGGGGCCGCGCGTCCGCCGGGTGGCTGCTTCTGGAAGCAGATGCGAGAGACCGGGCTGTTGCGCCGCTTTCTCAGCCTGTTGCTCTGCCACATTGCGGCAACCGGAATGCTGTTGCTTGCCTGGGCCGCGATTGGACAAGGTGCCTTGAGCGGCCGTCTCGATCGTGGGTGGGTGCTGGCCTGGGCCCTATGTCTGGCAACAACGCTGCCTTTGCGATCGCTCAGCACCTGGCTGGAAGGAACCTTCGCCGTGGGCCTGGGAGGCTTGCTGAAGCAGCGCCTGTTGGCAGGAGCGATGACGATCGACGCAGACCTGATGAAGCGGATGGGCGCCGGACAACTGCTGAGCCAATCGATGGAGGCGGAGTCCATTGAACGAAGTGCAGTGGGCGGTGGGATGTTGACGGTGCTCGCGCTCTTGGAGCTGTTGTTTGCAGCAGGCATTCTGTCGCAGGGCGTCACACCCTGGCTGACGGTCGCAGGATTCGGGATCTGGGTGGCAGCGAACTTGTTGGTAGCGGCCTGGAACACACGGCAGCGGGCAGCCTGGACCAGCGAGCGGCTGCGGCTGACGCACCGCTTGGTGGAGAAGATGACAGGGCACCGGACACGGCTGGCCCAGCAGCCGCCAGCAGATTGGCATGTCGAGGAAGATACCGAGAATGTGGGCTATCTGAACTTGTCACGGCGGATGGACCAGACAACGGCGTGGCTGTCGAGCGTCATGCCACGCGGCTATCTGCTGGTGGGAATAGCCAGCTTGGTCCCGGCTTTTCTGAGTGCGGAGTTATCAACCACCCAATTGGCCCTGAGCCTGGGAGGCATCCTGTTTGCCTATGCGGCATTGTCGCGATTCGCATTTGGAATGGCACGCCTGGGCGCGGCCTGGGTCTCCTGGACGTTGGTGAAGCCGATCTTTACAGCGGCAGGCCGTGTGCCAGAAGAAGGAATCCTACGAGCGACAATGGGCGCGACAGATACCGTGCTGGATGTGCAGGAGCTTATGTTCACCCATGCCGGACGCCGGGAACCAACGCTGCAGGGGTGCAGCTTGACGATCCGGCGGGGAGACTTCCTGTTATTGGAGGGGGGCTCAGGAGGCGGGAAATCGACACTGGCAGCGATTCTGGCCGGGTTACGGCCACCCCAGGCTGGGCTGCTGCTTGCCTCGGGCCTCGACCGGCAGACTCTCGGCGATGCCGGATGGAGGCAGCGAATTGTGACAGTGCCGCAGTTTCACGAGAATCATCTGATGGCAGCAAGCTTCTGCTTCAATCTGTTGCTGGGCCGGGCTGATCCGCATACGGAACAAGACAAGAAAGAGGCCTGGGAGCTGTGCCAGGAATTGGGCCTCGGCCCGCTGCTCGCCCGGATGCCCTCGGGAATGGAAACGATGGTGGGAGAGACAGGCTGGCAGCTGTCACAGGGAGAACGCAGCCGGCTCTTTCTCGGACGGGCCCTGCTCCAGGGAGGCGATCTGGTGCTGCTCGATGAAAGCTTCGCGGCCCTCGACCCGGACAACATGCGCCAATGTTTAGAATGCGTCTTTCAACGTGCCAAGACGCTGCTGGTGATTGCCCACCCATGACCCTGAGCGACGCGATTGCTATGCAGGAAAAGGCCTGGGTGCTGGTATCGAAATGCCGCTTTGCAGAGGCGCTGACCGCATTGCTGCGGGCACTGGCTAGCTTTGAGATGTTGGAAGGCGGGGCCTCCCCCGACGTCGCGAATCTGCTGAACGACGTCGCGGAGCTAGAGAACAAGCTGCAACGCTATGCGGAAGCGCTTGCCCACGCAAGACGGAGCATGGCGATTACAGATGGACTTGGGCGACGCTTTCGGGGAGAAGACGCGGTGCGGATTCGCGCCCGCTCGCGCAGCATTCTAGGAACGGTCTATCGCGAGCTGGGGGATTACAGGAATGCGGAGAAGTATCTGAAGGAGGCGCTGCGGCGGAATCGCAGTCACTTTGGCGAGCAGCATCCGGAAACGGCCACCTCGCAGAATAACTTAGCCGTTGTTTACAAATATGCCGGGCGCTTTACCGCCGGGCTCGCTTTATATCGCAGCGCGTTGCAAAACATGCGGGAGACCTATGGAGAAGAGGCGCTGGAGCTGAGCTCGATCTATCACAACATTGGTGGGATTCTCCATGCCGCCGGCCGCTATGAAGAAGCACTGGAACCAGGGTACAGGGCCTGGGAAATCTCCATCGCCCATCTGGGAAAAGAGCACCCACAGAGCGTTGCCGACGGCGCGGCGTATGCCGGAATTCTCGATGGACTGAGGCGCTACGACGAATCCGAACCCATTTACCGGCATGCCTTACGTGTGTTCACCACACTGTATGGCCCGGACCATTCCGAGGTAGCGATCAACCTGAACAACCTGGCGGCCTTGCTGGCGGCGCAAGGCAAGAATCGGGAGGCAGAGGAGCATTACCGGCGCTCGATTGCGATTCAGAAGAAGCTGCTTGGCAAATCGCATCCGGATGTGGCGCTGGCATTGAATAACTTGGGAAGCTTGTTGCTCGATGAGGGCCGCCAGGATGAGGCGATCCGGCTGTACCGGCGGGCGCTGTCGATTTTTGAGAAGACACTGCGGGCGCGGCATCCGAAACTTTTGTCCGTCAGAAAAAATCTGGAAACAGCGCTCCGCAGCCGCGCACAAGGGGATACCGTAGCGTTCGTTCTCCAAGAACGATAGAATCTGGACAAATCTTTCGCTTGGAGACGCTACGCCATGTTCCGATTCGACGCTGACAAATCTGTGGAGTTCTGCGATGGATCGCGACGGAGAGACTTTCTCCATGCCGGATCCCTATCGATGCTTGGACTTGGGATGACGCAGTTCACCGCACTGAAGGCGATGGGCGCAGTTGACCAGACCAAATCCGACGTGAACTGCATCTTTCTGATGTTGGTGGGCGCGCCAAGCCAGCTCGATACCTGGGATATGAAGCCCAACGCGCCGAGCGAGATTCGCGGGCCGTTCCAGGCGATCAAGACGAATGTTCCGGGAATTGAGATCAGCGAGAACTTTCCGCGCATGGCCAAGCATGCGGATAAGTACTCCATCATTCGCGGCATGAACCATACCGCAGCCGCTGTGCACGATACCGGCCATCAGATGATGCAGACGGGCCGGCTTTTTCAAGGCGGCGTCGAGCATCCGCACATCGGGTGTGTGCTGAGCAAGTTGAAGGGCCCCAAGGGCGATGTGCCGGCGCATGTGCTGTTGCCGCGGCCAATCGGGAACACGGGCGGCAATATGCCACATGGACAGAGCGCCGGGTTTCTGGGCAAGACTTTTGATCCCTTTGTGTTGAACGCAGACCCGAGCGACCCAAACTTCCGCGTTCCCGATATGTTGCCTCCGGACTATCTGAGCGCCATGCGCGTCGATCGCCGCCGCAATTGGCGCGAAGCTGTCGACCATGCGGTGAATCGATTTGAGACCTCGCAGGACGCCCGTCTGATGGACAGTACCTTCCACCAGGCCTACACGCTGATGTCGAGCCAGAAGGCGCGCGAAGCGTTTGAGCTGCATCGCGAACCAGAGGCGGTGCGCGAGAAGTATGGGCTGAATCGCTTTGGACAGAGTTGTCTGCTGGCGCGCCGCATGGTGGAGGCCGGAGTTCGCTTTGTCACGGTGAATATGTTCGAGACGGTGTTTGATGAGATCACCTGGGACATTCATGGTTCGAAGCCCTTCTCCCCGATCAGTTGCTACAAAGATCTGGTTGGCCCGATGTTCGATCATGCTTATGCCTCGTTGCTCGAAGACTTGAGCGAGCGTGGCTTGCTGAAAAACACGATGGTGGTGGCTTGCGGCGAGTTTGGCCGGACGCCAAAGATCAATCCGGCTGGTGGCCGCGATCATTGGCCCTTGTGCTGGAGCATTCTGATGGGCGGCGGGCCGTTAAAAGGCGGCACGATCGTGGGCGCCTCGGACGAGATTGGCGCTTATCCCAAGGACCGGCCCACTACTCCGGCGGAAGTGGCCGCAACGATTTACAAAGGGCTTGGCGTGGATCTGTCACTCGAACTCCCCGGTTCGCAAGGCCGTCCGATTCCGCTGGTGGACCGCGGAGTCGAGCCGATCCACGAAGTGCTCAGTTAAGGCGACAGTGATGAAACGATTTCTTTGTGGCGTGTTGGTCTCGGCCGGTCTTTGGGCCGCGCCAGCACAGTTGAAGCTCTATCCCGAGAAGATTACCCTCCACTCGAAAGAAAGCCGTCAGCAGATGCTGGCGGAGGCGACAGTGGGTGCATTGCAAGAGGACTGGACCCGGACGGCCCAGTGGTCGTCCTCCAATCCGGCTGTAGCAGAAGTAGACGCAGCCGGAATGCTGACCCCTAAGTCGGACGGTGTCGCGACCATCACGGCGAAGTCTGGGGACGTGGTGGCGACAACGCAGGTGAACGTCAAAAACTACGGTGCGAATTTTGCCTGGGGTTTCCGCGAGCATGTGATTCCAGTGCTGAGCAAGCGCGGTTGCAACCAGGGTGCTTGCCATGGAGCGCTCGCCGGCAAGAATGGCTTTAAGCTGACCCTGCGCGGCTACGATCCGGAAGTAGATTACGACACCTTGACTCACCAGAGCCAGGGCCGCCGGGTGGTGCTTTCCGATCCGGAGAAGAGTCTGCTGTTGCAGAAGGCGTCCTTTGCGATTCCGCATGGGGGCGGCCGTTTGTTGAAGAAGGATTCGCTCGAGTACCGGGTGATTCGCGAGTGGATTGAAGCCGGGGCAGTGGCTCCTTCCGCCAAGGATGCGGAAGTCGTGGGCCTCGAAGTCTATCCGAAGAGCGCAGCGCTCAAGCCAGGTTCCGAGCAGCAACTGGTAGTGCGCGCCCGCTATAGCGATGGACGTTTTGAAGATGTGACGCGCTGGGCCAAGTACAGCTCGAACGACGAGGGTGTCGCGCAAGTGGATGATGCCACCGGCCGGGTGAAGATGACCGGCCAGGGCGAGGCAGCGATTACGCTGTGGTACTCGAGCAAAGTGCTCTATGCGCGAGTTGCCGTGCCGAGTGCGAATGCGGTGGCGCCGGAGAAGTATGAACGCTTCTCGCAGAACAACTACATTGACAAGCTGGTTCTGGCAAAGCTGAAGGCCATCAATCTGGAACCGTCCGCGCCTGCACCCGATGACATGTTCATCCGCCGGGCCTATCTGGACGCAGCGGGCATTCTGCCGAGTGCCGAAGAGGTGGAGAATTTTCTGGCCGACAAGAGCCCCGATAAGCGCGCGAAGCTGATCGAGACGATTCTGGCAAAGGACGAGTTCACCGACTACTGGGCCTACAAGTGGAGCGACCTGATGCTGGTGAGCTCGCGCAAGCTCGGCGCGGTGGGCACGCAGAGTTTCTACAACTGGATTCGCGAGAGCGTCAAAGAGAACAAGCCCTGGGACAAGTTTGCGACCGAGCTTCTGACTTCAAGCGGCAGCACCCGGCAGAACGGCGCGCTGAACTACTTTGTGCTGCACAAGGATCCGATTGATCTCACCGAGAATGTGACGCAGGCCTTCCTCGGCCAGCGTCTCACCTGCGCCCGTTGCCACAATCATCCGCTCGAGAAGTGGACGCAGAAGCAGTATTACCAGATGGCAAATCTGTTTGCGCGGGTTGGCCTGAAGAATGGCGACAGTGCAGGCGAGACGGTCGTGTTTGCCCGCACGAGCGGCGACGTGATGCATCCGCGCTTGCTGCGGCCGCTGAATCCGACACCGCTCGATGGCGCGGAGATGAGCCTGGACAGCACGGAGGATCGCCGGGTTCACTTTGCGAAGTGGCTGACGTCTCCGAAGAATCAGTTCTTCGCACGCAACCTCGTCAACCGCGTATTTGGGAACTTCATGGGCCGCGGCCTGACCGATCCGATCGACGATGTCCGCGCGACGAACCCGGCATCGAACGAAGAACTCTTCGACGCGCTGGTGCAAGACTTCACGAAGGACTTCGATGTGAAGCGGTTGATCCGCACGATCATGAATTCCGGCACCTATCAACTCTCCAGCGAGCCGAATGCCTCGAATCAGAATGACGGCAAGTATTACTCGCATTACCTGCTGAAGCGCTTGCCTGCCGAGGTGCTGCTCGATTCGATGAGCCAGGTGACAGGCGTTGCGACCAGCTTTGATGGCTTCCCTGCCGGCACCCGCGCGTTGCAGTTGCCGGATGTACAGGTGAAGAGCGAGTTTCTGACGGTGTTCGGGCGTCCGAAGCGGGTGATCTGCGATGCGGGTGAGCGATCGAGTGACCCGAGCATTGCACAGGCCCTGCATGTGATCAATGGCGAGACACTGAACCGGAAGTTGATGGCGAAGGATGGGTCCGTGAGCCTGTTTCTGAAGCTCGGCATCAGCGACCAGCGGATGATTGAGCAGGTGTATCTGTCGGCCTTTGGACGCTACCCGAAGGACAGCGAGAAGCAGCGCGCGGCCGAGTTGCTGCGGTCTTCGCGGCTCGCCAAGGGCACGACCGAAGCGTTGTTGCAATCGCGGCGGCAGAGTGCGGAAGACCTGATGTGGGCGCTGCTGACGAGCAAGGAGTTTCTGTTTAACCAATGAGACGGCAATTTCTGGCACTCGTGTTTGGATTGCCGCTGGTGGGTGCTTCGCCCGCACTGCGGCAGATCTATACGCTCGCCTGGCGGCCGGATGGCAAGGCGATCGCAGTTGGCGGCTATCAGGAAGTGCGGCTCCTCGATGCGACGGGAAAGATCGAGACCGCCAAGCTGATCGGCCATGCCGATGCGGTGCGCGCGCTGGCCTGGAGCCCCGATGGCAAGTATCTTGCCGCGGCGGGGGGAGCCCCCGGCCGCAAGGGCGAGGTGAAAATCTGGAATGCGGATGGGACGCTGAAGGCAACGATCAACGGCCACTCTGATTGCATTTATGGCCTTTCAATCTCACCCGATGGCAAGACCATCGCGACGTCGAGCTATGACAAGCTGATCCAGCTTTGGGATGCCGAGACAGGCAAAGCGATTCGCACGCTGAAGGACCATATCGATGCGATCTACTCGATCGCCTTCACACCCGATGGGAAGCGTCTGGTGAGCGGAGCGGCCGACCGCAGTATCAAGGTGTGGAACCCCGAGACGGGCGAGCGCCTGTTCACGATGAGCGAGCCGACCGACGGCGTTAATAGCGTCGCAGTGTCGCCCGACGGAAAGAGCATTGTGGCCGCCGGACAGGATAAGACGATCCGTGTTTGGTCTCTCGAGGAAAAAGGCGCGACGCTGCGCAATTCGATGATTGCGCATGAAGACGCGATCTTGCGGGTGGTGTGGAGCCGCGATGGAAAGTATCTGCTCTCGAGTTCGGCGGACCGCAGTGTGAAGTTGTTCCGCGCCTCGGATTTGTCGGAGCAAAAGAGCCTTGGCAATCAACCCGATTGGAGCTATGGACTCGAATACTCGCCCGATGGCGCGCGGGTGGCGATTGGCAGAATGAACGGGAGCTTACTCATTACGGAGCTGGTGCCATGAGGAAACGAATTGCAGTTCTATTGTTGAGCGCGAGTTGTGTATTTGCGCAGAAGGCGAGCGATTGGCCGAGCGGAAGCCGCATGACACCGCCGACCCTATCGCGCGTGGCGCCGCTTGGAGTCGCGCGTGGCATGAGCGTGGAGATGGAGATCGAAGGCTTCAATCTGGCGAACGCTTCGGCCATCTACTTCAGCGAAAAGGGTGTCACCGGAAAGATTCTTCGTGTGAAGGAACTGCCGGATCAGGCCGAGCTGCGCCTGGGTGCGAACGGGGGCGTGTCGTCGATTGATCTTGGTCCGATGCCGCCGCGCAATCTGGTGACGGTGGAAGTGGAGATTAGTGGCGAGGCTGTCGTGGGCCCGGTGAACTTCCGCTTGCTGACCCCGCTGGGGACCAGCCCGATGGGGACTTTTCTGGTGGAGCCGTTCTTTGGAGAGGCTGCCGATGTCGAGCCCAACGATAGCGTGGACAATGCGACAGAGGTCTATCTCCCTGCCATCTTTACCGGCGCCATCAGCCGCAATGGAGATGTCGATACGTACAAGATCAAGGTGCGGGCCGGGCAGGAACTGAGCTTTGAGAATGGGGGCATGCTGCTGGGAAGCACGCTGCAGCCGGTGGTGCGGATTCTGAATGAGGATCAAAGTGTGCTCGCAGAATTTGGACAGGATGGGGGGAGTAGCGTCAAGGCCTTTTCTTACCGCTTTGCCAAAGAAGGCAACTATTATCTGCAGATCACCGACTTTCAACAAAGCGGCCGGGCGAGCCACTTCTATCGTTTGAAGGCCGGCGAGTTTCCCTATGTGTCGAGCGTGTATCCGCTGGGTTTGCAGCAAGGGAAGCAGGCCAAGGTGAAGGTGGAGGGTCTGCATGTCGGGAGTGGCGAGTTTGAGGTGCAGGGAGTGCCGAGCGAACGCGATGCCTTTGCGGTGCTCACCCGGCCGAAGCTTTCAACAGGTCTATCGTTCAATGAAGTGCGCTTGGAACTGGGCCAGCATCCCGAAGTAGAGGCCAAGGAAGGGGTGAATTCCCTCAGTTTGCCGGTGACGGTGAATGGCAAGTTGAAGAAGGAGGCGAGCTTCCGCTTTGCAGCGAAGAAGGGCGAGAAGCTGGTGTTTGAAGTGGACGCAAAGCGGGCGGGGAGTGATGTCGACTCCTTCCTCGAAGTGGTGGATGCGCAGGGCCAATCGATTGAGCGCGCGGTGTTGCGTCCGGTGTGGGAAACAACCACGACGCTGCGCGACCATGACAGCGCCTCGCGCGGCATTCGCATCAACTCCTGGAACGCGATCCAGGTGGGTGACTATGTGATGCTCGGCGGCGAAGTCATTCAGGTGAGCGCGATGCCGAAAACGCCGGACGACGACATGATCTTCGAGAATTTCAATGGCCAGCGGATCACCTACCTGGACACGACGGCGGAAGCCCATGCAATCGATAGCAGTATCTATAAGGTGCAGGTACATCCGGCCGGAGCGAAGTTCACCTCGAATGGCTTGCCACTAACCCGGCTCTACTATCGCAATGACGATGGCGGCCCGGGCTATAGCAAGGATTCACTGCTGCACTTCACCGCGCCCGCCGATGGAGAGTACCAACTGCGTTTGCGCGATGTACGGGGAGAGCTCGCCAAGGCGCAGCCCTACCGCTTGACGGCGCGCCATGCGGAACCAGATTTCCGTCTGTCGATGACGCCGCGGAATCCGAATCTGCCCCCCGGAGCGGCTGTACCGATCACCGTGCAGGCCTTCCGGATGGACGGCTTCGATGGACCGATTGAGTTGCGCGTCGAAGGCTTGCCGAAAGGTGTAAGCGCGACTCCCTCCGTGATGCCGCCGGGACAGGTGTTTGCCACGATTCTGCTGAAGAGCGACGCGAGTTTGAGCGTTGCCGGCCAGGCAACACCGATTGAAGTGGTGGGCCGGGCCGGGAAACTGGCGCGCTATGCGAACCAGGAAGACCAGCTGAAGCTGCTTTCCATGATGCCGAAGCCGGATATTACGGTGTCGGCGATCACGAAGGTGGTGGAGATTGAAGCGGGTGGGACGGCGGACGTGAACCTGACCGTCGAGCGGCAGAATGGCTTCAAGGGGCGGATTCCCATTTCGGTGCTGAATCTGCCACCCTCGGTGCGGGTGTTGGATGTTGGTCTCAACGGAGTGCTGGTGAACGAAGAGGAAACCAAGCGTGGCTTTACGTTGGCGGCGCTACCGGGCAGTGCGGCGCTCGAACAGGTGATTTATGTGGCAGGGAATGTCGAAACGCGGAGCCCGCAACAGAATCAGTTTGCGGCACCCGAAGCAATCCTACTCCGAGTGAAGGCGAAATAGAAATTCTCTGGCAGCTTGCTTGGTGGCGTTGAGGAGGGACGCTTAACCAAGCAAGCCGCCGTGACCGAGACAGGCCACTTCCCAGCCGGAGATGCGGTACTTTGCAAGCGCTGGCGGAATGAGAAGGTCGATGACATTGGGCTTCGCGGAGCGATGGCAGCCCGGCGCCGAAATGATCGGAATGTCATCTTTATACGCAAGAAGCAGCAGGTTTCCAGGTTCCACCGGCGCCAGAAAGCGCTCGGTGTGGCAGCCCAGGCGGACAATCGCCCGGCCAATGACGTCTTCCGGACCCGCCGGAGCAGTAGTGGACGCGACCAGGATTGCAGTTGGCTTCGTTCGGATCAAATGGCTCAGTCCACGGGTGACTTCCTCTTCGTCCTCGAGGCAAGCCAAGGCGAAGTTTGCCGACACCCCAAAGCGGCCGAGACGCTGGCGCACGATTCCTTCAAAGAGCATGCGCGCGCGATCCCCGTTAATCGGGTCGGAGTAAAGTACACCCACGGTGGGCTTCCGGATGGGGCGGGCTTGTAAAATGGCCCCGCGTTCCTTGAGGATCGAAGTGATGGTTTCGAGCTGGGACTGGGCTACCGCGAAGGGAGAGCTCTTGATGGTGGCAATCCGCTGATTTGCCGTCGCAAAGCTCAGATTGGGGAGGGTCGCGATGACGACGCTGGAGGTGCAGTTGATCTGCTTCAGCAATTCGTCGTCAACGAGAACACAGCAATCTTCGGTTGCCATCAGGTTCACACGTCCCCCTGGGGCGGGACGCATTTCAAGGGCGCCACTGCCAACCCCCCGGCCCACCGTAAGGACGGCATCATCTTCTGACACCTCCCCATCTTCCAGTTGTGTCACCCAGACCTCTGACATCCCTTCGGTCTGCATGAGCCGGACGTCTTCTTGACTGAGAATATGTCCCTTTGAGAGAAGTTTTTTTCCACAAGGCTTGAAAATTGTGCAGCAAAGGATGCGCCCTGAAGATTCTAAAATGTCGATAGTTTGCGCGCGCATAGCAACGGCTCCTGATTGGAAGCTGCCTTATGGACAACTTCATTCTATCGTTCTAGTACTCTTAGCGCGAAAAAACTCTCAGGTTTTTTTTAATGTCCAGAGGGGCGAGGTAAGGTGATTTGCTGGAGTGTAACCAGTTGGGTGGCTTCCGGGCGGAAGGACGGCATCGGCGTCGATTTCAGCCGTTTGAGGACAGCGATTTCATCGCAAGCCTGGAATTTCGGGCAACGGAGGCAATCTTTCCAAGCCTTTAGCGGGAGCTCGTTGCGATCCACAAGCTCGTAGCCCATTTTCGCAAAGAATTCCGGTACATACGTAAAGGCGAAGAGCGAGTGAAGATCGAAGGCGCGAGCCTCCTCGTCGATCGCCTCCATCAACAGGCGGCCGGCACCCGTTCCCTTCGAGGCTGGAGCAACGGCCAGGGAGCGAAGTTCGGCAATACTTGGACCATAAAAATGCAGTGCCGCACAGCCAATTAGCTCCGAACCTTTATATACAACTGTAAAGTCCCGAATAAATTCGGACAATTCGAATTCCGTGCGGGGCAACATAATCGCCTGTGCGGCGTAGCCATTGATCAGCGCAAGGATGGCCGGAATGTCCGACATGCGCGCTTTGCGGGTGTGGGTGTCAGAGGAGGAAGGCGGTTCCAAGGGCTTCTCCTCCCTGCACTCTCTCGAGGACGTTGGGGGTAGCACCGTCGACGATGCGAACTTCGCCCACCCCATTCTGCAGGGCGAACTCAGCAGCCCGGAGCTTCGCGAGCATACCACCGGTGGCGACTCCCGATTCGATTAAGGCATTGGCTTCGTTTTGGTGCAAGACCGGAATGCGCTGCCCGTCGGCCCCACGCACCCCTTCCACATCGGTGAGAAAGAGCAAACGGTCCACTTTCCAGGCGGCGGCGAGGCTGGTGGCCATTTGGTCTGCATTGACGTTGTAGATGCCCCCCTGTTTGTCGCCACCCACACAGGCGATCACCGGCAGAAAGCGATCGCCAGTGAGGGTGTCCAGAATCCGGGTGTTTGCCCGGACAGGTTTGCCGACCTGGCCGAGGGCGGGATTGACGATTTCGCACTCCGTCAGGGCACAATCGATGCCGGTGAGACCGACAGCGTCGAGCCCCTGTGCGACAAGGGTGGAGACGAGTCCATGGTTGACGCTGCCAGCGAAAACCTTCAGCACTGCATCCATGACTTCCGGGCTCGAGACACGGAGACCTTCTACGAAGATGGACTGGACGCCTTGCGCTTCGAGAAAACGAGTCATCTGCTTGCCGCCACCGTGCACGATGGTGAGAATTGGGTTCGTTTTGTAGAGGGCCGCCAGTTGCTGGGACAGGCTGGTGCGCGAATCTGGGTTGTCGAGGAGGGTTCCGCCCAATTTCACCAGGAGTTTCATGAGCTTAGAGACCTTCCGCTTCTTCGAGACCCAGGATCAGGTTCATATTCTGGATCGCTTGGCCGGCAGCGCCTTTGACCAGATTGTCGATGGCGGCAACGACGACCGTACGCCCGTCGGGTTGCTGGCTGAAGCCGATATCGCAATAGTTGCTGCGCCGGACGGCGTGCAGATCGGGCACCTTGCCGGGGGCGTGGATGCGGATGAAGCGTTCTCCAGCGTAAGCGTCTTTGTAGAGCTGATAGAGATGGTCTGGAGTAAAGTCCGGGGTGGAGCGCCGGAAGTAGATCGTTTCGAGGATACCCCGGTCAATCGGGATCAATTGTGCGGTGAAGCTGAACTGGCTTTCGAGGAGGCCGGAGTTCTGGAGCACTTCCGGAACATGCCGGTGGTCGAGCAGCGAATAGGCGGAGAAGTTCTCCGTGACCTCACAGAAGGAGGTCTTCAGGCTCGCCTTGCGGCCCGCGCCAGAGACTCCGCTTTTTGCGTCACAGATGACGCCCGCCTGCAAATCGATCGCACCCGCTTGCACTAGTGGCCGCAGGGCGAGATTCGCCGCCGTCGGATAGCAGCCGGGATTGGACACAAAACGAGCCGGACGAATCGTATTGCGATAGAACTCGGGCAGACCGTAGGCGGCTTCGGCAAGAAGCGACTCGGCGTGATGGGGTTCTTTATACCAACGGGTGTAGTCTGCTACAGACTTGAAGCGGAAGGCACCAGACAGGTCGACAACTTTCGCGCCACCGGCCAGAAAAGTGGGGGCCAGCTCCATTGAAGCCTCGGGAGGCGTGGCCAGGAGGACAACATCGAGCTTCTCGCGCGCGATGGTATCGGCGGAAAGAGGGAGCGCATCGGCGCCGGTACGGTGTTCGAGGGGAACCGCTTCGACGTGCCGGTGGCGATGGAGGATCTGGACGAGTTCGGCGCCGGAGTAACCACGAAATCCGACGATGCCCGCGCGAAGCGACTTGGTGCTGGACATAGTATAATTATTCACTGACTATGAATAATTATAACATCGCCTAGCGCTGCTCGGCGACGCTCTTGTCGGCTAGTTCGCCGATGAAGGGAATCCGCACCACTTGGCGTTGGCTGGTTTTGTAAATGAGGAAGATCCAAGCGGCTGTGAGCCCCAGTTTGACGGCGCGGGTGATAAGGTAAGCGCGGGGCATGATGTCGTAGAGCAGGCCAGCGATCACCCAGTCGTAAATGAGCCAGGCGACAAACATATAGAGGCCTTGGAAGGCGTGGAAGCGCACGGTATTGTTGCGCCGGAAGCGTTCCGAGGACAGGACGATGATGGAAAAAAGCCAACCGACAAAGGGGATGTAGCAGAGAACAGCGGCTGTGTTCTCATCGAGATCACCCAGGAAATCAGAGCGGTTGCCGGGAACAGGCCGGGTGTAATGAGGTTTTGCCGCGCCGGCCCCTACATGTTGCGCTGCACCACAAGCGCCACAATAGGCGTCTCCTGATTGGACCTCGGCACCGCATTTGTTGCAAAAAGGCATATTTTTTCAGACCCGGTACGTTCTCAACAGTGTATACGGGTTTCGCGGAGTGATAGTTTAGGGAAATGCGACGGCTTTGTGGCTGGATGATGATATTTGTGGCGTTCACGGCGATGGCCGCCTCGGCGAAGGATCTGAAGATCTTTTTCATCGATGTGGAAGGAGGGCAAGCCACGCTGCTGATCACACCGAAGGGTGAAAGTCTGTTGATTGATACGGGCTGGCCCGGCAACAACAGCCGCGATGCGGAACGGATTGCCGCCGTGGCCAAGAAAAACAAGATCAAGAAGATCGACTGGCTGCTGATCACCCACTTTCACACCGACCATGTGGGCGGCATTACCACGCTGATGGACCGGCTGCCTGTCGTGAATCTGGTGAGCCATGGCAAGAATGTCGAAAGCGGCAAAGGCGCCGATCAATTGAACAAGATGTATGAAGAGGCAAAGGCGAAGTCCAAGGAGACCATTGTCAAGGCTGGGGACAAGCTTCCGATTGCCGGCCTTGAGGTGGAAGTGATCACCGCCGACGGCGAGACGATCCGGGGCGCTTCTGCCCTGGCCCGTGGCGCCGGCGACAACAATCTTTGCGGCGCCGCCACCAAGAAGGCCGTTGACCCGAGCGAGAATGCACGCAGTGTCGGGATTCTGGTGAAGTATGGCGAATTCCGCTTTCTCGACATGGGCGACCTGACCTGGAATAAGGAAATGGAAGTCGCCTGCCCGGTGAACAAAGTGGGGAAGGTGGATCTGTATCTATCCACACACCACGGTCTCTGGGCGAGCAACAACCCGGCGCTGGTGCATGCCCTGGGCGCGAAGGCCATTGTCATGAACAACGGCGAGAAAAAGGGCGGCGAGGCTCCGGCGATCGACAGTATGCGCGCGGCCCCGGGCCTTGCCGGTTTCTGGCAGTTGCACTACTCCGTCCCGGCAGGCAAAGAGCACAATGTCGAGGACCCCTATATCGCGAACCTGACCTCGCCCGGTGGCTTCCACATTGAAGTGACCGCGAAGTCGGACGGCCATTTCACGGTGGTCAACCAGCGGAACAAGTTCACCAAGTCTTACTAAATGCTCAATACCTCGTCCGCGTATTTCGTATTTCTCGCGGCAGTGTTCTTTCTGTATTGGATGGTGGCGCGGTGGCGGACGCCGGTATTGGCCGTTGTCCTGGCCGCCAACTATTTCTTCTATGCGCGTTGGGACCTGTTTTATCTCGCGCTGATTCCAGCGGCGAGCCTGGTGGATTATCTCTGCGGCCTGGGGATGCAGGCGAGCCAGCGGGTGTGGTGGCGGCGCACGCTCCTCGGGCTGAGCCTGGCGACAAATCTGGGCATTCTGATCTCGTTGAAGTACATGCCGGCCTGGGATAAGAACTGGAAGTGGGTTCTGCCTCTGGGTTTGAGCTTCTACTGCTTCCAGGCGCTGAGCTACACGATCGATGTCTACCGCCGCGATGCGAAGGCGACACCGAGTTTGCTCGCGCACTTTACGGCCGTCAGCTTTTTTCCAGCAATCCTCGCCGGGCCGATCACCCGGGTGACGAATCTAATTCCGCAACTCGAAAAGCCGAAGAAGCTGGCCGCCTCCGATGGGGGCCGCGCTCTGTTTCTGATCGGCTTGGGCGCGATGAAGAAGCTGCTGGTGGCGGACTATCTGGCAGAGAATCTGGTGAACCGGGTTTTCGACTTTCCGAAGCTCTATAGCGGGTTGGAGGTGCTGGCGGGGGTCTATGGATATGCGCTGCAACTGTATTTCGACTTTTCGGGTTACAGCGATATCGCGATCGGAAGCGCCTTGCTGCTGGGCTTGAAATTGCCGCAGAACTTCAACATGCCCTATGCGTCGGTCAATATTTCGGATTTCTGGCGGCGCTGGCACATCAGCTTGTCCAGTTGGCTGCGCGATTACGTCTATTTCTCCTTCCCTGGCTTGCGGGGCAAGCTCATGCCGTATGTCGCGCTGATCTTTACGATGGTGATTGGCGGCTTTTGGCATGGGCCCACCTGGAATTTTGTGCTCTGGGGCACCCTGCACGGCGTGGGACTGGCAGCTTGCCGCGGCTGGCAGGCCTGGCGTGGCGCACAGAAATGGGACTCCGCGCTGAGCCGGGCGCTGGCGACCTTCTGGACGGTGCAGTTTGTGTGTTTCTGCTGGATCTTCTTCCGGGCCTCGAGCTTTGAGAACGCAGTCGACATTCTGACCCAGATCGGTAGCCTGACGATGTCGACCGCGAATCTAACGGGTGCGCTGCTCACCATCGGGGCGATCGCGATTGCGGGACATTATGCACCGAAGAAGTGGCTGGAGGAGAGCGAGGTGTTGTTCGGGCGCGCACCATTTGTAGTACAGGCTGCATTACTCGCTATGCTGGCGATGAGTATCAAGTATGTGGCAGCCACCGGCAATGCCCCCTTTGTGTACTCGCAGTTCTAGAGGCCATGGATTTTCCAATCAAAACTTTCTTGAGTGTGCTGTCTCTGGCGGCCAGCGTGGCTGCGCTCGAGTACATTCCGCAGTTGAAAAACTACCGGCTGATGGATTGGGATGCCGTGCAACAAGTGGTGGACTTCAAGCCGAGTATCGTCACGAAATCAGATCCTATAGTGGAAGCAGAGGTGAGGCTGAAGCCAGGAAGGGCACTGGAGAAAACGGGCGCGCGGGCCGCAGTGGAGCCGCTCAGCGATCCGAAGGGCAGTCTCCATGCGTTTTACGAGGCGATTGAGCGCGTCGAGGCAGGGGAACCGGGCGCAGTCGTACGGCTGGCGCATTATGGCGATTCGCCAACCACCGCCGACTTGATCACCGCCGATGTGCGCGCGCTGTTACAGAAGCGCTTTGGCGATGCCGGACACGGCTTCTACCTGATCGCCAAGCCCTGGGCCTGGTATGGGCATCGAGGAGTGGACAGCGATTCGAGCGGCTGGGACACGGAGGCTTCCAATCTAACGCGGGTCCGGGACGGGTATTACGGCTATGGCGGAGTCAGTTTCAAGGGCGCAGCAGGAGCGCGGGCACGCTTTCGCTTGAAAGAACCGGGTTATGTGCGTGTCGAGGTGGCGTATTGGCAGCAGTTGAATGGCGGAAGTTTCACGGTGGAGGCTTGCGGGGATCGTCTGGGCGAACAGGCGACGGCAGGCGAGCCAAGTGAGGGATTTACCGCATATACACTGCCTGCAGACTGCAAGGACATCGCGGTCAGCGTACAAAGCGGGCCGGTGCGGTTGTTTGGAGTGCAGTTTCTACGGGGTTCCAATGGTGTCGTCTATGACAGTCTCGGTTTGAATGGCGCCTATATCAGTGTTCTTGCGAAGTTTTTGCGGGAAGACCATTGGGCCAAGGAACTGCAGCATTATGCCCCCGATGTGGTGGTGATCAATTACGGCACCAACGAGAGCGTCTATGCGGCGTTTGTGGACAAGGTGTTTGAGAAGGAATTGCGCGAATCAATCCGCCGGATTCGCGCCGCACTGCCGGATAAGAGCATTCTGGTGATGAGTCCGATGGACCGGGGAGAGCGGAATGCGGCAGGCCAGATTGAGACGGTCCCTGCGTTGCAGCGCCTGGTGGAGCTGGAGCGGAAGGTAGCCGCCGACGAGGGTGTGGCGTTTTTCAATACTTTCGAGGCGATGGGCGGCAATGGAACCATGGCGAAGTGGTATGCCGCCGAGCCCCGATTGGTGGGCGCGGACTTCATTCATCCGATGCCCGGCGGGGCAAAGATTATTGGGAATCTTTTATATCAAGCGATGGTGGACGGCTACAACCGGTACAAAACGGCCAAAACAACAGCTCAATTCGCCAAAACTGGCCTTTGATGGGCTCGGGCCGAAACTTGTTGGGCTCGGTGGGCGTTTTAATGGGTGAATGCCGCGCACAGTCTGTTCCGTTTCCGCTCTCGCTGCCCTGGCGTTCAGTCTCTCGCCAATCCTGACGCCAGCGCTGAACGCGTACCAAGATCCGCCAGTTGTCTTTAAGAGCGATGTATCGCTGGTCCGGGTGGATGTACAAGTTGCGGACCGGAGCAATCGCTCTATTTCTGCGCTGCACCGCGAGGATTTTCAGCTTCGCGAAGGCGGGCAGGTGCGCGAGATCGTGAATTTTGCGCGCGAGAATCTGCCTCTCGATCTGGTGCTGCTGCTCGATGTCAGCGGGAGCATGAGGCCGCATGTGGAGCGCATTGCCGAGGCGGCGCGCCAGGCGCTGTTGCAATTGGGGAATGAAGATCGGGTGGCAATTCTAGTCTTTGACCGGTCGACACGGGTGAGCATGAGCTTCAAATCGAACCACGACGAGATCATGCGTGGCTTCCAACAGTTGCTCGATCGCGAGAATTTCAATGGCGGCACCGATATTACCCGGGGCATGCTCGATGCTACCGACTATATGCGCAAGCATGCGCGGCGGGACGCACGGCGGGCTGTAGTGATTCTCACCGACGACATGACCGAACGCGACCGGGATGAATATCGGGTCGAGCGGGCACTCGAAGAGGCAGGAACGGTGATGAGCGCCTTGATTGCGCCCGATGCGATGGGCAACCGCGCGCAGACTCCTGGCACCTTCCCGGGCCGTGGGCGGAGCCGCGGAGGCGGAGGCGGTTGGCCTTCCGGTGGCGGGGGCGGACTGGGCGGAATCATTTTCGGAGGTGGCGGCTATCCGGGCGGCGGTGGGGGCAGGCGCATGCCGGGTGGGAACGGGCCAGTCACGATGGGAAATGGACGGCTGAAATCGGCAGGAACCAGCGAAATCGCCCGCGCCTCCGGTGGGGATAGCATGCCTGTCGACGATGCCTCGGCGCTCGAAACGACCTTGGAGCGCATTCGGCAGAGCTACGCGCTGTATTTCAACGCACCAGAAGGCGTCAAACAAGGCGAGCAGCGAAATGTCGAGATTGCGCTGGCTGGGGCCGTGGTGCGCCGTTATCCGGACGCAGAATTGCGCTATCGCCAGACCTACATCGTGACTGAGGGCGGGACGACCAACGGTCCGGGTGCGGGGAACGACACGCCGACGGTCACTCACCGCAATCCTTCCACAGACAGCGGCAGTATTTTTGAGCCTGTGAACTCCAGCACCTCAACGAGCGAAGCTCCGCGCATGAAACGGCGGCCGGCTGTGGACGACCCGAGCAGCGCCGGCGGCTGGCGCAAGGCAGATAATACACCGGCAGAAAAGCCAGCCGACACGGTAGCGGCCCCGGCCAATCCGGTTCCGGTAGCCCCGGCTGCAGACGATAAGACGGACGCGGATCCGAAAACAAGTGGCGGTTTTCGCAAACTGAAGCCCGGCGAGAAGCCATAAACGCTCGAATCCGAAGCGCTCCTTTCGCTATCATATTGGACAGTAGGCACTCGTTTTGAAACATGTGTCTTCCCGCCAATACCCATGTCCGAATCAATAAATGATTGGCTCGCCGAAGAGCTGTACCAGGAATACCTGAATAATCGTGGCGCCGTTGACACGGCGTGGAAAGGCGTCTTCGACGTGGACGAAAGCGCCGCAAACGGCACTCCCAATGGAGCGGCGATACCCACTCCCCCTCCCGTAACCACAACCGCGAGCGCTCCTGCAGAATTGGCGCCCCCGGTGAAGGCACCCGCAGTGAAAGCTGCCCCGGCGGCACCAGCCACTTCGAGCGATTTGATCGCCAGAGCTTCGGCCCCGCCGAAGGAACTCGGCCCTGCCGAACAACTGGTTCCGCTGCGCGGCACGGCCGCACGCATTGCAGAGAACATGAACCTGTCGCTGGCCGTGCCTACCGCAACCAGCGTGCGTTCCATTCCGGTGAAGGTAATTGACGAGAATCGGACACTCATCAATCAAAGCCGTACGATGGCGGGCAAGAGCAAGATCTCGTACACGCACATCATTGCCTATGCGATTTCGAAAGCAGTGGAGAAATTTCCCAACCTGAATTCTGCCTATGCGGAAAGCGACGGACAGCCCTTTCGCTGGGTGAAGCAGCAGGTGAATCTTGGCCTGGCGATCGATGTGGCCGGCAAGGACGGCCAGCGTTCCCTCGTGGTGCCGAGCATCAAGAACACCGGCATCATGAACTTCCAGCAGTTCCTCAATGGCTTTGACGACCTGGTGAAGAAGGGCCGTAACGGCAAACTGGGTTTGGCAGATTTCCAGGGCACGACGATTTCGTTAACCAATCCGGGGACTGTCGGCACCTTGTCCTCAGTCCCGCGGCTGATGCCGGGCCAGGGCGCGATCATCGCGACCGGCGCAATTGACTATCCAGCCGAATACATGGGCGTGCGTCCGGAGACCCGCTCCCTGCTCGGACTGAGCAAGACGATGATGATGAGTTGTACCTACGATCATCGGGTGATCCAAGGAGCCGAAAGCGGTAGTTTTCTCGCTCACCTGCAAGACCTGCTCAACGGCAAACATAATTTTTACGAAGAGATTTTTGCGGCGCTGAAGTTGCCGTATCGCCCGGTGTCCTGGCAGGCCGACCGGGCTGTCGCGATTCCGGGCGTCTCCTCGGGCAAGATCAGCTCCGAGGTTGCCAAAGAAGCGGCTGTTCTGCAGTTGATCCATGCCTATCGCGTGCGCGGACATCTGATCTCCGATCTGAATCCGCTGGGCAGCGAGGCGCAATACCATCCGGAGCTCGATCCGTCGACCTACGGGCTGACGATCTGGGATCTCGATCGCGAATTTATCACCGGTAATCTGGGAGCCTCGACAGGGCTGGGCGATGTGCCAGGCGTCAGCACCTTGCGCGAGACGCTCGAGACGCTGCGCCGCACCTACTGCAACAAGGTGGGTGTGGAGTACATGCACATCCAGTACCCGGACCAGAAGGCCTGGTTGCAGCAGCGCCTGGAACCACCCTCGGCGCATGCCCCGCTCGATGAGGCGACGCGCCGCCGCATTCTCGAACGCTTGCTGCAAGCGGAGATGTTTGAGCAATTCCTCGGCACCCGCTTCATCGGACAGAAGCGCTTTTCGCTCGAAGGCGGCGAATCGGCAATCGCCATGCTCGATGAGATTGTCGAGCGCAGCGCGAACACGAATGTGCATGAAGTGGTGGTGGGCATGGCCCATCGCGGCCGTCTTACCGTGCTGGCGAACGTTATCGGCAAGCGCATGGCGCAGATCTTCAGCGAGTTTGAAGGCAACATTGACCCGAACTCGACACAGGGCTCAGGCGACGTGAAGTATCACCTGGGCGCCTCAAGCGTGCGCACCTCCAGCAAGGGCAAAGAAATTGTCGTCACCCTCGCGCCGAACCCGAGCCATCTCGAAGCCGTGGACCCGGTGGTGGAAGGCATTGTGCGTCCGAAGCAGGAGCGCCTGGGAGACACCAAGCGCGAGCGCGTGATTCCGGTGCTGGTCCATGGCGACGCGGCCTTTGCAGGCCAGGGCGTCGTGATGGAGACCTTCAACCTTTCGCAACTGGAAGGCTACACAACAGGTGGCACGGTGCATCTGGTGATCAATAACCAGATCGGTTTCACGACCAACCCTCAGGAGGCCCGCTCGTCGAGCTATTGCACCGACATTGCACGGATGGTGCAGGCCCCGATCTTCCATGTGAATGGCGATGACCCCGAGGCCTGCTTCCGCGTGATGCAGGCCGCTTTTGACTTCCGCCAGGAATTCAAGCGCGACGTGGTGGTGGACATGGTCTGCTATCGCCGTCATGGGCATAACGAAGGAGACGATCCGTCCTACACCCAGCCGCTGATGTATCGCCTGATCAAGAATCAGCCGTCAGTGGCGACCCAGTATTCCGAGCGCCTGATTCGGGACGGGATGCTGAGCGCGGGCGAACTCGATTCGATCAAGAAGCGGATCACGGCCAAGATGGAAGAGGGTTTTGAGGCTTCGCATACGAATGCCGAGAAGTTTGAAACGGTCGAGATGACGAGCTATGAGCAGTCTGCGCTCCCCTCGTCAAACTCCGGAAGCACGGCCATCGACCGCTCCACCCTCGAGCGGATCATCAAGGGCTATGTGAATTTGCCGGAAGGTTTCACCGTCCATCCGAAGTTGAAGTCGAACACCCTCGACAAGCGCGCCGAAGTTTTGGCCGGAGGCCCGATTGACTGGGCGACCGGCGAAATGCTGGCCTTTGGAAGTCTGGTGCTCGAAGGAACGCCGGTTCGCTTGAGCGGACAGGATTCCCCGCGCGGCACTTTCTCGCAACGGCATCTGGAACTGGTGGATTATGAGACCGGGAAATCGTATTTCCCCCTGCAACATCTCTCCCCCGATCAGGCGAAGTTCGATGCCGTAGACTCCTCGCTGAGCGAGTACGCAGTGATGGGATTTGAGTTTGGCTACAGCGTTGCCGATCCTCTGACCCTGGTGCTTTGGGAAGCGCAGTTTGGCGATTTCGTCAACGGCGCGCAGATCATGATCGACCAGTTCATCAGTTCGGCCGAGGCGAAGTGGGGCCAGCCGAGCGGACTCGTTCTGTTGTTGCCGCATGGTTACGAAGGCCAGGGCCCCGAACACTCGAGCGCCCGCATTGAACGCTTTTTGCAGCAGTGCGCCGAAGAGAACATGATCGTCGCCAATTGCACGACGGCGGCCAACTACTTCCACTTGCTGCGGCGGCAGATGAACGGCGGCGAAGACCGGCGTGGCTTGAGAAAGCCGCTGATTGTCTTCACTCCGAAAGCACATCTGCGCAGCCTGAAGGCCGCCAGCCACATTGAAGACTTTGTCCAGGGCAGCTTCCGGGAAGTAATCGGCGACTCCAACGCCGACGCCGGCAGCACCATCACCCGCGTATTGTTGTGCTCGGGCAAGGTCTACTATGACCTGGTGGCAGCCCGCGAAGAGCGGAACGCCGACCATGTCGCGATCGTGCGGCTGGAGCAGTTGTATCCCTTCCCTGCCGATCAGTTGAGCGATATGCTACAACGCTATTCGCCTTCCGCCGAGTTGATCTGGGTACAGGAAGAGCCGCGGAACATGGGCGCCTGGCGCTTTGTACAAGAGCAGGTGTCCTTCGTCCTCAATGGAAGCCGGCGCTCGGTGCACTATGCCGGACGGCCGGAAGCGGCCTCACCCGCCACCGGATCTTCCAAGCAGCACAGTAAAGAATTGGCGGAGTTGCTCGACGCCGCCTTCTCACAGACCACGCAGCTTCGTCCGCGACGTGTCAGACTCGTCGCTCGCCGTAAAAAATAGAGACCTCCCCGTGCTGCCTCGCTCATGAACGAGTACCCCAGTTGGGTTGAATACGTCAGATATCTCGGGCTCGATCCAATTACAGTTTGGATCGAGTACCGCACTGTACTCTACCTCTCGGTGATTGGCGCCATTTTGATCCTGATCGCCGCCCTCGCCGTGGTGGCTTGGCAGATCAAAGTTTTCTTTGAAAATTACCAGCATCTGTTCGTCGGAAAGATGCCCTTCTACCGGGCTTTTCACGAGATGGAGGGGACCGATCACCCACAGGTGCGCGCCTCGCTCTGGCAAGTGAGAACGGCGCTGGATCATGAGGACTTTGTTTTCGGCTTCCCAGGAATTGCGGTATCCGATGTCGGAAAGTTCCGCAATGCGAAGGGCTTGCTCTTATTGACCCGGACGAGGCTGATCTTTATCGGCAAAGACGGGCAATGTGAATTTGCACTGGATTCTTTCCGCGATGCCAATGTGCGGGAAGGCCTTCGGCATATCGAGCTGAAGCTGATTTTTGAAGATAAGAAACCGCTCTTCTATCTGCTCGGCTTGAATCGCGATCATGCCCAAGAGATCTTCATGCGCATGCATGCTTTCCGGATCGAACTCAAAGAGAAGAAGAGCTAGCGGGCACCCTGATTGGGTTGCCACAAGGCCTCGGGCACTCCGAGTGCAACATTCACCCAACGGCTCCACACAAAGAACGCATCGCTCAGCCGGTTGAGATAGAGCAGCGCTTCGGGTGGCGTTTCTTCCTGCCGCCCCAGGGTGACGAGCAGACGCTCGGCCCGGCGGCAAACGGTGCGGCAAACATGCAGCTCGGCGCAAAGGCGCGAGCCTCCCGGTAAAACAAAACTGCGGAGCGCGGGAAGACCCTCGTTGTAGTGGTCGATCTCGCGTTCCAACTGGTGGATGGTTTCCTGGGTGATGCGCGGCTGATGAGGGTGGAGATCGGCGGGCAAAGTAGCCAGCACCGAGCCGAGATTGAAGAGTTCGTGCTGGATGCGCTCGAAGATCTTCTCCAGTTCGGCCAGCTGCTGGTCGTGAGAAGAAATGCGAACGAGCCCAACAAAAGAGTTGAGCTCGTCCACCGTTCCAAAGACTTCAATCCGGAGTGTATCTTTCGGGACGCGTTGTCCGCCTACCAGCCCCGTCTCGCCGCGGTCCCCGGTTCTGGTATAGATCCGGTTGAGGGCGAGGCGGGGTTCGTTAAAAGTTTCACTCATTGGAATCCGAAGGATTACTTGGGGCAACCCTTGGACTGGATTTCGGCAACCGGACCGTCAGCAATTCCGGCGATACCGTTGGGCATGGGGCCGTTCTTGGGGACGAGCCAGATTTCAACGCGGCGGTTCTTGGCATTGCCATCCTTCGCGTTGATCTTGCCGCTGGCGAGTTCCTTCACAGTGGCTTCGCAGAGCGAGGTCTTGAAGGGGGAGAGCTGTTCGGCACCGACAGTCGCAACCTTAATGCGGTTGCGTTCGAGGCGCTTGCAGGGTTCCACGCCAGCGCTGAGAACAGCGGCGACCTGGAGGACGCGCTCTTCATCGAGCTTGCGGCTCTTCTTCGCCTTGACGTCGCGGACCTTGATATTCTTCTCAACTGCGTCGAAGTGACCGACGAGGAGAACATCGTAGTCGCCCATCGAAGCAGCCTTTTCAAAGGCCTGATCGAGGATGCGCTTGCCGCAATTGTTGACGCGGGCGCCATTCTTACCGAAGACGATGTCATCGAGCTGCATCGGCATAGCCTTCGGCGGAGCCGGAGCGGCAATCGGAGCGGGAGCAGGCGGAGCCATTACGGTGGCAGTGGCGCGCTTGCTGCTGTTGCCCACCGTCGCGGTGACGTCGACCGTGGCCGAAGGACCACCAGGAGTGAGGTTCAGACCAGCGACACTGAGCAGAGCATGATCGGTGGTGTTGCCGGGCTTGACGGTGAACTTATGCGTCAGGGACTTGCCGTCAGAAGAGGCAGTGCCGTGATCGCTCGACAAGGTGCCGGCGCTGGCAGTGTAAGTGAGGGTGACTTCTTCGCCCGCCTCCGGACCTTCATAGCTGAGGACCGAGGTGATGCGCGAGGTACCGCCGGGGTTCAGCGTGGTCGGGTCGAGGGTGAGGCTGACCAGCTCGAGCTTGGGCGCCTTGACGATCAGGCTGGCGTTACGCTCGGAAGCAGGCACCGGAACCTTCTTGAGGAAGTTGCGGGTGCGGCGATCAGTGACCTTGGTGGTGTCGGCTTCGACAACAGCCTTGAGCTGGTGTTCGCCAACCGGAAGATCTTTAACCGCGATCATCGAATCGCCCGCGACGGCATTGCCGTCTACGGTCCAGCGATACTTCGGCGTCACGCCCAAGCAATCGTTGGTGATGGGGAGATTGTAGCTTGCGCTTTCTCCGCGCCATACCGTCTTGGTGGAAGGATCGATCTGACCAACGGTAAAGACGCAAACAGGACCATTGTTGATGGCGCCCAGATAAATGGAGATACCACCAGTGGTCTGCAAGGAGTTGAGCGGCGTGTTGCGGCTGTAAGTAATCGCACCAGCCGGGCCGAAGACGGGGATGCCGTAATCCGGAGAAGCGGTGGCGAAACCACGGATGTCAAAACGGAGACCGACGCGGTCGGTGACCTTCGCCTTGATGCCCCCGCCATAGTTGAAAGCGGGTTTAAATTGCGATTCGAGCGTCACGACCTGCTTGAAAGGAGTGAACTGGCCGGTGCCGACGGCGCGACGGGCATCATCAGTGACGCCAAAGTAATCAAAACCTACGCCCATGGTGAGGAAGGGACGAATCCGCGCTTCGCGGGGCTTGAAATGTAGAACGGGGTTGAAGTGGAACTGGCGCAGACGGGCGCCGAAACCATAGTTCTCATTGGTACCGGGAATGCGGTATTGGACATTTGCGATGCCGTGCACCATGCCGGTCTGTTCGAGACTGACATAATTCCAAATATTTTCGACAATACGGAAACCAGCAATTCCACCGTTGGACAAATCCTGGTTCGGCTGATTATTCTGCCGCTTGACGAAGTTTCCACCGCCAAAAAGGTTAATCTCAAAGAGATCTCCACCACTTGTCGAGCTGCTAGATTTCTGAGAAGACGTCGAAGACGTCTGCGCTGGTAGTGCAAGCCCACACACCACCACAAGGGCTGTCGCTAAAGCGAGTTTGTTCGATTTCATAAAGTAGGGATTCCCTAACTATTTCATTCTAACGGTTTTTGCGGCAAATCCAACACATAAACACCTCGGCTGGCGCTCACTGCAAACAGCAAATTGGGCATTGCAGAGGAAACATGGAGGCGCTGGAAGGCCAAGTGTGCCTCTTCGTGCGCAGGCAACCAGTACCATGTGTCTCCTGAGTCACGTGACCAAAAGACCCGTTGTTGCCTTAGAGCAAAGCAAAGGCCTTTCTGTTTCGGATGAAAAATCACACTTCCAATCCATTCCTGGCCGAGCCCGTTTTCGACCACCCGCCAAGTTTTGCCGGAATCATTGGACTTAGTTAATCCAGATCGTGAAGCTCTTAGCATCTCTTGCGGATTCCATGGATTGGTCGCCGTCTGGAACCAATCTCCACCCGACTCGACCTGAGGAGTTTTTGCAACATCCCAGGTTTGGGCATGATTGTGGCTTTCTAGCCACACCCCTTCGGAGTCGCGCGCGAGGAGCCGGTCTCCGTCTCCGAAGAAGCGGTCAAAATTTTTATTGGATCGAAGGATCTCCCAAGGGGTGTTCAGGGCTTTGAGACGGAAAATTCCCCCTGCACTGCCTTCATAACGGGCGACGGCGAAGAGATTTTCGTTGTCCGAATCGACCGCGAGGAGGCTTCGGCTGGAGAATCCATTGTTGACGGGGGTGAAGGAAGCGCCGTTGTCGGTGGTCCGTAACAGGCCGTGCCGTTCGGTGGAGATATAAAAGGTGGAAGCTTCCTGCGGGTGGAAGGCGATGCTGGTGGCGACGTATTCATTCAACTTCTTCCACTCCTGTCCGGCATTGCGGGAGCTCCACATGCCGGCGCTGGTGCCGGCAAAGAGCAGATTTTGGTCGTGCGGGTCCTGGGCAACGACATAGGTGCGGCGGTTGGTGCCGGGGATCCCTTGTACCCGCCGCCAGGCGGCGCCCGAGTTCAGGGAGCAATAGATGCCACTGCAGGCACTGGCGAAGACCCGGCCGGGAAGCAAGGGGTCCACTGCGATGGAGAAGATGTCGGAATCATCAAACATGCCCGCGGAGATTTTGGTCCAGGTGCTCCCGCCGTTGAGTGTTTTCCAGGGGAGGTGCGGTGTGCCAGCGTAGAGGATGCCCGCTTTATTCGGGTCAAAGGCGACGGAAACAATCGCGGTGAGATCGGCGTTGCTCTTTGGGCTGATGCGACGCCAGGTGTTGGCCCCGTCGTTCGACATCCAGACCCCATCGTTGGTGCCAGCAGCGAGAATATTTTCATCTTTGGGCCAGGCGGTGAGAGCAAAGAAGGAGAGGTGCTCGGTACCGGGCACGGACTTCCAGGTTTCGCCCTCATCGAAGGATCGCCAGAGACCACCGGGTGCAGCGCCAACGAGCCAAACGGGACGGGGATTGTGGAAGATGAGTCCGGTATCGAGACGCGCATTGGGAAGCTCAGGGAAGTTTGTTAATAGGGTCCAGGTCTGGGCAGCGTCGCGGCTGCGGAAAACGCCGGTGCCCCGCATGCTGAGGGACATCAGCGTGGCGGGCTTTTGCGAATCGAGACGAATGATGCGGGCAGCACCGCCCCAAGGACCGATGGCTTTCCAGGAAGGATACGAATCCGCTTGCAGCCATACAAGCAAGCTGAGGAGAAGAACAACGAGACGGCTCACTCGTACCAGTGTAGAGTGGGGGCAGGCGAGGGTGAACCACACTGGCTGGCACAAAGACATATACTGGAGGCGTCTGGCCTTGAACCGCATACGCGTATTAGTGGCAAAGCCTGGACTCGACGGTCATGACCGCGGGGCCAAGGTGATTGCCAGAGCACTTCGCGACGCCGGCATGGAAGTAATCTATACCGGTTTGCGTCAGACGCCGGAAATGATCGTCAACGCGGCGCTGGATGAAGATGTCCAGGTGATCGGGCTGTCGATTCTGTCCGGCGCGCATATGGCAATCGTGCCAAAGGTGCTCAATCTCTTGCGAGAGCGTGAGATGTCAGACGTGCTGGTGGTTGTGGGAGGCATCATCCCTGAAGATGATGCATCGCAGCTCAAGCAGTTGGGAGTGGCGGCGGTTTTCCAGCCGGGAAGTTCACTGGAGTCTGTAGTGAGCTTTATCCGCGGTGCGGCGAACATCCCCGCCTGACGATATTTGAAATCCAGAGGAGCTGAATGCCTCTACTAGATAAACTGAACATTGCGGTGTTCGTCGATTACGACAACATCGAAATTGGTTTGAAGACAACGTTGCGACGCGAATTTGACGTCTCACTTTGTCTAGATGCTTTGAAAGAGCGGGGCGACATCGTTGCAAAATTCGCCTACGCAAACTGGGGACGCCAAGAAGGCGCCGCAAGACAAATGGCGGAAAACGCCGTGCAAATGGTGCAACGACTACCTAGCCCGCGTGGGGACAAGAATGGTGGCGACATCAATCTTGCCTTGGACGCGCTCGAGATGGCCTTTACCCACACCCACGTCAACGCTTTCGCAATTATCAGCGGTGACAGCGACTTCATCCCCCTCGTCAACAAACTGAAGGAATACG
The DNA here is from genome assembly GCF_000702445.1 of Bryobacter aggregatus MPL3. Lineage (NCBI taxonomy): Bacteria > Pseudomonadati > Acidobacteriota > Terriglobia > Bryobacterales > Bryobacteraceae > Bryobacter > Bryobacter aggregatus. The sequence goes on along the minus strand of NZ_JNIF01000003.1, from coordinate 1,734,742 downwards.
GCAAGACGGTCTACGTCGTTGGCGGCAAAGCCTTCACCTCGAATATTCTCCAGAGCAATTGCCACGAATTTGTGGCCTACGAAAATCTGTTGATGGACCGCGCCGCGCGTGTCGATGGCAGCGAGAATGGCCCGACGCTCGAGCGTCTGAAGCTGGAACTCGCCGATTCGATGAAGCGGAGCGACCAGGGCCGGGATCGCGGCCGTGGCGACAGAGATCGCGGCGATCGCGATCGGGGCCGTGGGGACCGGGATCGTGGCGACCGGAATCGGGACGAAGTAGTGGAAGATCGTGTCGCGACAGGTGGCATTGAACGGCTTCCTGGCGAACGTCTGGCCGCCGCCGAGCGCGGGCCCATCGAGAGCCGCCCACCGCTGAATGATCGTGGTCCGATTGAAAGCCGTCCTCCGCTGGGGGATCGGGGTCCGATCGAGAGCCGTGCTCCGCTCGGGGACCGTCCGCAGGGCCGTGAGAGCCGCTGGGAACGGCGGGACCGCCGCCGGGATGAGCGCAATCGGGGAGATCGTCCTGAGGGTGGACTGCGTCCGCAGCAATCGAGCGAACCGAAGGTGGTGCTCGAAGTGAATGCGGCGCTGCCGCTGGTGGAACGTTCGCTGCAAACGCTCGAACGGCGCGGTGTCCAGGCACAGCTTGGTTTGCTGAAGAGCACCATGATGCAACTGGATCCGACCTTCCACGAGCGCGGCTTTGGAGCTTCGAGCTTCAGTGACTTTATCGATAAGCTGGCCAAGCTTGAGCTGATCGATGTCCATGGCTCCGGCGGCAAGCTGACGATCGAACGGCGTGGTGGCGCGAATGCAAAGCCTCTGCCGGAGCCGATCGAAGCAATGCCGCTGTTGCGCGATGCACTCGAAGCACATCGCTACGAGATGGAGATGGGCGACGGCGTCGAGCCGGGTGACCTGGCGCAGTGGATGGTGGCGGAACATCCGAATTTCGATTCGGCTTCGTATGGCTTCCCGGGCTTCAAGGAATTCCTCGAGTTCTCGCAGAACAAGGGTGTCGTGAAGCTGAAGAAGGACGATGAGCGGGGCTTGGTGGTCTACCTGGGCCGCGAGTTCTTCCCGCCGCCAGCGCCGAAGGTGAAGAAGGAAGAAGAGTTCTACAGCGAGTACGACGAGATCCAGCCCTATGTGGAAGGTCAGCCGAGCATTGTGGAGCCGAATCCTCCGCCGGTGAAGGCAAAGAAGGCAACGACGCGCGCGCCGCGCAAGACGGCCGCGAAGAAGGCTGCCAGCAGCACGACGACGGCCACGGGCCGGACTCGCAAGCGGAAGACCGAATAGCATGATCGAACACATCTTTCCTGCAACGATGCCGGTGCCGAAGAATCCGTATTCCCTTGCGACCAAGGCGGGTGGATTCGTATTTGTTTCGGGACAGGCTTCCGTGGATCCGGCGAGCGCCGAATTCAGCTTTGGCGATATTGCACACGAGACTCGGTTGACGCTGCAGAATGTGCAGCGGATTCTTGAGGGTTCGGGCGCGACGCTCGCACAAGTGGTGAAGGTGAATGTCTATCTGGCCAATGAGAACGACTTTGCGGCGATGAACGCCGTCTATGTCGAGTTCTTTGGCAGCGACCGGCCGGCAAGGACAACGATCGGATGCCGGTTTGCAAATCCGACGATGAAAGTGGAGATCGACTGTATTGCCTATGTAGGCGAGTAAGTTTGCTCTAGTTTGAGTGAGGCAGGCGGCGCGCTGAGAGGCGGGTCGCCTGTTTTGCGTTTTGGGGAGATGACGGAGGCGAGCAGGGCTCCAGAAAATCGAGCTCTCATCGATCCATGACTTATATCTGTAGACTAGATGAAATGATTTTCATTGATATATTGACTAGGTGATTGATCTAGCACACGTGCAGTTCCGGCGTTATTTTTTCGTTGTAATTTGCTCCATGTTCGGAACGCTTTGCGCCCATGGGGCCGAACTACGGATCCTCACAGATCGTATGCCCGACGCGAGAGTGGGACAGTACTATTCCGAACAGCTTGCTGTCGAAGGCGGAACGCCGCCCTATAAGTTTCAGATCACATCTGGCTTGGCCACTCCCGGCTACTCGCTGAGTGTTGATGGTCGTTTGAGCGGAACCGGAAGCTACGCCGTCGTTTATACCCAGCTTGGTGTCCGTGTTGAAGACGCTACAAGAGCCAGTGTGACGCGAAGCATCTACTTCCAGGTTCGTGCAGATCAAGTGCGGTTCGATCGTCAGACCTTCCCGGATGGCGTGGTGGGTGTTCCCTACAACGGCGGGGTGAATGGGCAATCCACGCAAGCCCCCCCTTATGAGATCGTGCATCTCAGCGGAAGCGTGCCTGGGCTGTACTTTTCTAGGATCCCGCCAGCAGGCGCTGGCTTCTTTGGCGAACCAACAGTCGCAGGCAGTTATCCGGTCACCCTAAAAGTGTCTGATTCCGATGGAAACGAACACACCCAGCAGTTCACGATCAAGATTTCGCCTCGGAGCCAGCCACAACTTTCGACCCAGTTCTTAGGCAAAGGAGTACGGAATCAACCCTATGAGGGTCAGCTTCAAGGTGTTTACGGTCAAACTCCCTATACGTTCTCAGTGATCGGCGGCAACTTTCCGTCAGGTCTGCAGATGTCGAATAGCGGGTTGGTATCGGGTACCCCACTCACCGCGGGCAGCTTTACCTTTCAAGTGCAGTTGCGGGACGCGCTTGGCGCCACGGCCTCGGGACCAGTCACTCTCAATATCGACGACCTGGGCTTAAAGATGAATCTCTTCCCCTACGGTGGAGCAGCAAAGGGCGAGCCTTTCCGATTTGCGTTCTTCCTTTCGGGAGGCGTGCCATATTACAGTTGCAAGGCGTTGACTGCGTCCCTTCCAAGAGACTTTCTCATCACGCAGGTGCCTCCGAAATTTGAGGTCACCTTCACGCCCGCAACAACCGGAGTTATGGAGGTCCAGATCCAGTGCAGCGATGCAACCTATAGCGATACGGTGAGCCACACGTTTCAGATCAATGTCTTCGAGAAGCCATTTGGATTCAAGAGTACGCAGTTGCCAAAAGCATTTGTCGGGATCCCATATCAATTTCAATTCGAGATCTACGGCGATGTAAGCGCAGCCAGATTCGGGCAGACAGACTCGAGCGTGGCCTTGCTCGCCATGGGACTTCAGATTGATCCCAAAGGACTGATGACCGGAGTGCCACTTCGAGCGGGCAGCCTATCCTTTGTGATCACCGCGTACGACGGCTTTGAAACACAGATCTCACAAGCCTTTAAGTTCGATATCGAAGCGCCGAGCCTGCGGATCGAGACCAGTAGCCTGCCGACCGCATCGCTGGGCCAGGCCTATCAGACGAAGCTAGTAGCGACTGGCGGCCCCGAGCCTTTCGTCTTCGCGCTGCAATCCGGTACTTTGCCGCAAGGCTTGTCGCTCTCGAGCGACGGACAGATTCGCGGTACGCCGACGCAGGGGGGCAGCTTCAACTTTGCCGCCTCAGTCCGCGATGGTTTGCAAAAGAGCGCGCAAGTTGCGCTCACTCTGACGGTAACCGGGACACCGATCACAATCACAACTACGGCGTTGCCCGCGGGCGTGATCGGTGTAGCCTATCAGCAAAGCATCAGCGTGAGTGGAGGCATTTCCCCTTATCAGTATCAATGGATCGGAGCGACTGTACCTGGGCTGAGCTTATCCACTGCAGGTATCTTGTCCGGCACGCCGACGCAGGCGGGAACTTACCCGATTTCCATTCGCGTCACAGATGCCGTGGGCTTGATTGCGAATGCGAGCCTGAGTCTGCAAGTGGGATCGAGACCGCGCGTCAGTGTCTTTGCGCCACCAGATGGATTGTTACAGCATCTGTATCAATTTGCATTCTCCGCCGAGGGTGGCCGGAGCCCCATGCGGTGGAGTGTAAAGTCTGGGACGTTACCGAACGGAACCACACTTGGCAGTGATGGACTGTTGCGAGGAGTGGTGCTGGCGCCGGGGACCTACAAGTTTGTGGTGGAGGTGACCGATGCGGACCAGGGGCGTGGGGACCTGGAGACTCAGATCGAGGTGCTGCCCGCGATCTTACTGCCTCGTGCCACCGTGGGAGGAAGCTATCAGGCTTCGCTGCGGAACTTGTCGGGATTGCAACTGAGTTCCTGTACGAGTAACGCGAACGCGTTGGGACAGTTGCCGACAGGATTGCAGCTCGATGGACAGGGAGAATTCAGTGGGAGACCGGAGAGCTCGGGCCTATACTCCTTCGGAGTACGCTGCGTCATCGCACAGGGAGTGGTGACACGCGCTGTCAGTCTGCGGGTGGATGGGGAGTCGCCCGTATTGCCTTATGGCCTGGCCGGTGCTTCAGTGGGCCGCCCTTATCGGCAGCAATTGAGTTATTTGCCGAATAGTGTCTGGCAAGTAGCAGGTGGACAGCTGCCAGCCGGCTTGCAACTGGATGCTACGGGTCTGCTGCATGGCACTCCGAATGTTGCGGGCAACACGATCATCACCGTGCAGGCGACAAGTGGCGATCGTAGCGTGCGCCATGTCTATCAGCTCAGTATCGATACTGGTGGAGGACCTGCTCTCGATGCGGTTATGAGTTCCGCCAGCTATGAAGCGCGTGGGGTGGCGCCAGGCGAGATCCTCGTCCTTTTTGGCGAGCGCATGGGCGGCAACTTAAAGACCGGCAATCCTGTAAGTCGGTCGATTGAGGGAACTCGAGTGTTGTTCGATGGCGTGGCCGCGCCGCTGCTGTATGCGAGCAAAGGACAAGTGAGCGCGATTGCTCCGTTTGGACTGGCGGGTCGCGACGCGGTTCGGATCGTGGTAGAGCAGGACGGTGTACAAAGTGCTCCTACGGTCGCCGGAGTGGTTGCCGCGAAACCGGGACTGTTCAGTGTGAACGGAAGCGGTGAGGGTGCTGGGGCGATTCTAAATCAGAATGGCAGCGTGAACACGGAGGCGAATCCGGCACGTGCAGGCGAGGTGGTGGTGCTGTATCTGACTGGTGGAGGGACACTCCGTCCGGCGGCGGAGGATGGTTCGATTGCCAGCGCTGCTTCCAGTCTCGAGGGCGCGGTGGAAGTGACGATTGAGGGCCGCAAGTCGCAAGTGCTATATGCCGGCGGAGCTCCGGGACTGGTAGCAGGGGCGGTACAGATCAATGTTCTGCTCGGCCAGGAACTGCCAGCCGGACTGTTGCCCATCGCAGTGAGTGTCGCCGGGGAGAGGTCAGTGGCGCGCATTGGGGTTTGGGTGAGGTGAGGTCCTCAGCGGCGCTCCACAATCGTGCCTTCGAGAGTTCGCGGCACGTTCTGCAGTGTTGACCGGATCTCGTGAGCGATGGTTGACTGCCGTTGGCGATAGTCTGGTAAGCGGATTCTCCCCATGCGCAAACGAACTTTCCTGAAGCTACTATCGAACGGCATTGCGGCTCCTGCGATTCCGGCTTTTTCTGCTCCTCCCGCTGCGGAGAAGATCACGAACTGGGCCGGAAATTTGACCTACAGCACCACTCGCCTGAAGGAGGCCAACTCCGTCGATCAGGTTCGCAGCTTGCTGGCGTCGCAGGAAAAGTGGAAGGTGCTGGGATCTCGTCATTGCTTCAACACGATTGCGGACAGTCGCGATAATTTCCTGTCGCTGCCGGCCACAATGGATCGCATCGCCATTGATGAGCGCGCGCGTACGGTGACGGTCGATGGCTCTTTGAAGTACGGACAGCTCAGCCCCGTGCTCGAGAAGAAGGGCTTCGCGCTGCACAACCTGGCTTCGCTGCCACACATCTCCATCGCCGGCGCCTGCAGCACCGCGACTCATGGCTCGGGCGAAACAAGTGGCAATCTGGCGACGGCGGTGTCGGCCATCGAGTTTGTCAGCGCCTCAGGTGAAGTGGTGCAGTTATCTCGTAAAGTGGATGGCGATACCTTTCCAGGCGCCGTGGTCGGGCTGGGTGCGCTGGGAGTGATCACCCGCGTGACGCTGGACCTGCAACCAAACTACACGGTGAAACAGTATGTTTACCAGAATCTGCCGTTCTCGCAATTGCAGAATCATTTCGATGCGATTGAGGCCAGCGGTTACAGCGTTAGCCTATTCACCGACTGGAAAAACCAGCTCGTCAACGAGGTCTGGATCAAAGATCGATCGGACGCGAAGAAGTCCTTTGCTGCGCCTGCTGAGTTCTATGGGGCGAGGCGGGCCACGCGGAATCTGCATCCGATTGCAGAGTTGTCTGCGGAGAACTGCACGGAACAGATGGGCATCCCCGGCCCCTGGTACGAGCGACTGCCGCACTTCCGGATGGGCTTCACGCCGAGCGCGGGCAAGGAATTGCAGTCCGAATATTTTGTGCCACGAGAGCATGCGGTAGATGCGATTTTGGCGGTGGAACGACTCAAGGATCAGGTGAGTCCGCATCTGATGATTACGGAGATCCGCACGATCGCGGCGGATGATCTATGGATGAGTCCGTGTTACAAACGCGCGAGCGTGGCGATTCATTTCACTTGGAAACAGGATTGGGAGTCGGTACGACGCGTACTGCCGCAGATTGAAAAGGCGTTGTCGCCGTATCAAGTCAGGCCCCACTGGGGCAAGCTCTTCACGATTGCGCCGAAAGAGTTGCAGGCAAAGTACGCCCGGTTGCCGGACTTTGTCCGTCTTGCGAACAAGTACGACCCCAAGGGCAAGTTTCGGAATGATTTCTTGAACGCCAACATCTTCGGATCGTAAGCCGGAACGAGATCGCATGTGTCTTTTATCCAGAAGCGATTCAAAAAACAGAGAACAGAAGACCTGGATCCTTACAGTTTGATTGTGAGGAACTGCCTTAAGCACTGCTCCATCTGCGGTAGCGACGCTTTTGCGGATCATCACTATGCGCAGTTAGCGTCGGTAGTGATTCCTAGCGGAATTGATATCGAGAGCCTGCTTGCGATGGCGGAAAGAGGAGAATGGCAGGAACTGGGCCAGCTTGCGCCTTGGGACGCTACCAGTGACAACTTGACCTGGATGGTCATCCGATGCGGGAGCAGAGGAATGTTCGTGATGACCCTTTTCGATCCATTTGAACCTTATGATGATCTGCGAAGTCTCAGTCAGCGACCTGTTGAGAATACTGAGAAATTGGTCTGGACCGAGCATGCGCTTTTAGAAGTGAGGTGGAACCCCCTCTTTTCACCTTCTTGAGATCACACACGGCCTTTGGCGACAGAGTCCGAACCCCATCTCGTTCCATGTTGCCGACTTTTGCCATCCTCGAGCGATGGAATCGACTGAACGAAAAGCATCGGCCGCAGCCTCTTTTTAGTTCTCCACCTGCACCGTCGCATTAGATCTGGAGCGCTCCCCGCTGATCGTGAACAGAATCGATTGCGCTCCAAGGGAAGAATTGGCGGGATTCGAGCATTGATCTGACAGGCTCCCGCCACCAGGCCAGGGGCGGCTCCGGGCGTAGAGAAGTTCCGCCTGAAGCTTCGCGATTTGTACCGTCGGGCTGGTGGCGCTTGCAGCCGAGCTTGCTGTGGCCGTAGGGTTCGTTTGGCAGCAGCCCGTTAGATAGAGAATCAACATCGAGTTGCGCCGCGCCGGGTTCGCTGCTGTGTTGAGCGTGCCATTCTGATTGATCGCCATAGCGAGTTCGCAGCCTGAGCCGTCCTGCGATAAGCCGCTTATGACGATTTTCCTTTTGCGGTTTCTTATCGCATATTCGTTCGGCATGTGATTAAATTGAGGACCTCGGATGGTCCCGCCGGTAGTAACAAGGTGAGTCACGAGGAAGCCAGCCGTGAAAGCAGGAACTTACCAATCGAGTCTCCACTTAACCTACTTGTGCTTTTGATCTGGCGGGTAGTGTCTGCACGAGTTTGATCCGAAAACTCAGGAGAGGTGATACCAGCATGAACGGCGACCTTTGCAGCTTGCGGCGGATTGCCGCTGTGGTTTGTGTCTTGTTGCCGATGACGGTGGAACTCGGTGGCGCAGAAGCTGACAGGCAACTTCGCGTCATTGATGCCCAGAGTGGCGATGCCATCGACGGCGCATTGGTGGTCTTTCGATTCGCTGACGGGACGGCGGCGGAGATTCGACTTGACTCCGAGGGAATCCTGAATCTTCCGAAGGTGCCACAGAGTGGATGTGTGTCCGAGGTCCGGCGTGCTGGCTATCTTTACTTCTCGAATCTGGGCGACGCTTGTTCGCACACGGTCACAACAGTTCCACTTCTGCGCAGTGGAGTGATCAGCGGCTCTGTTCAGTTGAGCTCGCAGCGTCCGGCACATGGCGCGCTTGTCCAGGTGATGCGTGTGGATGACTTCGATCTGAAGACAGAGACCCTCACGCATTGGAGTTGCGATGACGAGGGCAAGTTTCGCGCCTATGGTTTGGCGCCGGGGCGCTATCGCATCACGGCGAGTCTGCCGGAGCTTGGGGCTTCCCTTCCCGTCTACTATCCGGGCGAAACGGAAGTGAGCAGAGCGCAGGAGGTGGAGTTGCGGCCCGGGCAACTTCTCGATGGGCTGCAATGGACGATTCCTTCGTTTGAACGTGCTTCGATCGTTGGCATTATCTCGAACCCAGTGGGGAAACGCGTGGAGATGGATCTGCGTGCGTCGGGTGGAAGGGCGGCCGTTCTCCATACTCGCACCGCGAAGGTGGGCGTCGAGTTTGCTTTCTCAGATTTGGCAGCGGGGAGCTACTCGCTGACCTTTCGCGAATCGCCCGAGGATTGGAGCAGCCAAGGATTGGCTGATGGGTCAGCGGCGCGCGCGGCTGCGTTGGTGGTCGAGACAGGCACGACGACGGAGGTGGCCTTGCTGCCCACTAGTCGCTTTCAGTTTGACTTTATTGGTGAGGCGAGTTGTAAGCGCAGGGGCAGGCTGATTCTCGACTCGACGCAGGCGGCTTGGGAGGATGAGCCCGCGAGCTATGCGCTGACTGGGGCTCCACTGCGTACGCTGCGTCTTCCTCGTTCGACTTACAGTGTTCGCCTTGCTGGTCTTGAGCTGGGCTGTTATCTCGCCAGCCCAGTGGAGGCGCATCTCGCTTCCGATCTCACGCTGCAGCTTGAGTTGCGAAGGGGCAGCGCAACTGTGTCTGGCAAGATTGTTGGTTCCGGGCAGCACGTATTGCTGTGGAAGGATGGCGAAGCCCTGTGGACAGGACGGGTCGAGAGCTTGGACTCTGAGGGCCGATTTGCATTCGTTCAGTTGCGTGGAGGCCGCTACCGAATCCTCGCATTTACAGAGTTCGCCGAAATCGCGAATGGCGTCGCCAGCGCGGGGCAGGCATTGGAAGTAGTCGATGACCATGTTGTGAATCTATCGATTGGAAAGGGCGCACAATGAAGATGCTTTGGGTTCTGATGCTGATTCCGCTGGGTCTCGCGGCGCAAGACAACTGGGAAGTCTCCGGCCGGGTGACGGGTGTGGAGGGCTCGCCAAAGGACTTCTATGTGAACTTACAAGGGCCGCAATATGTGAAGCCGGTGCAGACCGATGGCGACGGACGCTTTTCATTCCAAGGGACACAAGCGGGGGTGTACGTTCTGCATGTCGAGAAGAAGCACAACACGAGCGAGCCACGCTCGCGGACGCTGCGGCTGTCGGCAGGACAGAAGATGAGCGGCATCGAGATCCAGATTCCCGAGGCTGGCGTCATTTCCGGACGCATTCGAGATGACGCGGATCAACCGGTTGCGGGGCTCTTAGTGTTGGCGATGTCGCGGGCTGTGCGAGATGGCAAAGCGCGCTTTGAGCTCAAAGGCAGCGATCGCTCCAATGATCTGGGCGAGTATCGGATCGGAGGGGTTCCACGGGGCGCATACATGATTGTGGCGATGGCTCGGCCGGCCCTGCCCGTCAGCAAAGTTTCCGCGACGCCGACTGCTCCGAAGCCTACTGTAAGCAATGCTCCACTCGTCGTTTTTGCGCCGGAAGGTCGAGCTTACGAAGCAGCCAGCATTGTGAATGTTCAGACTGGAGAGAAGCGGCCAGGCGTCGATATTCGCTGGCGGAAAGAAGCAACGCATTGCGTGAGCTTTGAGGCGACAGGCGCCGTTCGGGATGCAGAAGCTCCCAGCATGCTCTATGTGTCGTTGAAGTCATGGAGCAGCGGAGAGGTGCTGCAATCGATCGCGGAAGGCATGATTGAGGCGAACGAGGCTCATCAGATTTGTGGGGTTCCGTCCGGCAGCTACAAGCTCCATCTCTCCAGCTTCACGAAGGACAGGCGGCGAGGGATTGGCTATACGCGCGTGAGTGTCGAGGTTGGGAAGAGCGCCGTACAGCTTGGCGTCATTCCGTTGCACGCATCGTTGCCGGTAGAAGGGACGATTCGCATAGAGGGCGCGGCGCCGGAAGCGACGGTACCGTCGGGCATGCAGTTCAGACTGGTGCGCGGTGATCGCGGGATTATGATCGGCGAACATCAACAGGAGAAGGTGGATGCGGATGGGAAGTTCCGCTTCCCGGCGATCTATGCGGATGGCTATGGAATGGTGATCGAAGGGATGCCGCAGGGGCATTACATTCGGAAGGCGAATCAAAATGGTCGCAATATTTTGGTGGATGGGCTGAGACCAGGGGATGGTCGCGTGGAGGTTGTACTGGCGTCGAATGGCGCGTCTGTTCAGGGTCGAGTGCTGGGAGAGAAGGATGTCGCCATTCCGGATGCGACGATCTTTCTTGCGCCGCGATCAGGTGGGGAGGCGCTGATTGCGCAGTCTGACCAGCACGGTGTTTTCAGCTTTCCCTCTGGGCTAGCGCCTGGTGAATATTCGGCAGTCGCAGTTGCAGATCTGATGGAAAGCGAACGTCGTTCTGCTCACGTGTGGCAGCGCTATTCCATTCAGACGTTGAGTCTTCGCCTTGGCGAGAAGGAATCGAAGCAGCAGGACCTGAAAGCGATTCCGGCCGTTGCGAGATGATTAGATCTCCCACCGCACCGTCGCGTTAGAAGTGGAGCGCTCCCCGGCGATTGTGAACAGAATCGATTGTGCGAGTGGGAGCTTGGGTGAAGTGAGCCCTAGTTCAAACTGAGGATGTCGACCCGGTACACAGTTGAATTTTATGGCCGATTCGTATCGCGGGAGTAATGATTATTGGCATAGCTGCAGTTTGTGGCCTTCTCCTGTTCGGAGATCGTCAGCTAGCGTTTCGAAATGGAGAAATGGTGTGGGAGGACATTGCAATGCTTTCCGATCTTGATCGGCCTGGGCGTCAGGCTGATCTTGGGGAAGAAGCGGGCGACCGCTTTGTACATCGCTGGACAACAGCTTCCTCCACATGGGTGATCTATGAGTTGATCTGCAATTGGATACTACATCTCAGTCTCTTCTATCTTGGAGTTCTTCTCATCTACATGTCGCCAACTTTTGCAATAGTGGAGCAATAGAAGCGACTTTACGGAAAGCATCAGTTGAGGTCGAAAGCAGATTCCGACCTCAACGCTGCATCTCTTTAGTTCCCTACCTGCACCGTCGCGATTGTGGATGAGATTTCAGCACCAATGGTGAAACGGATCGCTTGTTCTCCGGCTGGGGCGTTGCCGGGAATTCGAGCATTTATCTGACAGACTCCCGCCACCAGGCCCGGCGCGGCGCCCGCGTAGAGAAGTTCCGCCGGGAGCTTCGCGATCTGTACCGTCGTCGTCGCGGCCAAGGGGCCGGCCGCGCTGGCCACCGAGCCTGCCGTGGCTGCAGGATTGGTTTGGCCGCAGCCCGTCAGATAGAAGGTCACAATCGAGTTGCGCGGCGCAGGGTTTGCCGCGGTGTTGAGCATTCCATTCTGATTCAGAGCTGCGGCCAGTCCAGAGCCGCTGCCATCCTGCGTGAAGACAGCAGGTTGACGAGGAACAAAACGGAGCCGCACGGGAGCCGACTGCACATGGTTTCGCTCGACTACCACTTGGAGGAGTTGGTCCGATTCCTCTAGATTCGGCGTGATGGCGCTGGCTTGGTTTGAGAACGTATAGACCATCGGTGCAGGTCTTCCGTTGACCAGGACCCGGGTTCCACCCAGTTGTTCTTTGACGCTGTTGTTCGCATCTAACTGCAATGTCTCAATCGACTCGGGACCCATGTTGTTGCCAAAGAGAGTGATCAGGCCGAGAGGGTTCAAGCTACCGGCGTCGTAGTTTGCCGCATTCAGGACCGCGCTCAGACTGGGCATGCCCACGGGAAGAATCGAGATCGTGAAGGCGCGGCTTGCGCCGTTATCCGCACGGAGCGTGAAGCTGTAATTGCCAGCGAGAGTTGGCGTGCCGCTCAGTGCGCCGTTCGCTTCGAGACGGAGTCCGGGAGGCACGGCAGTTGTAGTCCAGGAATTGGCGGTAGGCGTCGCAGAAAGCGTCGTGTAATAGGATGCGCCGACACTGCCTCCCGGGAGGCTCGGTTCATTGACGGCGGCTGCCCCAGCCCCTGGATGGACTTGCAGCCCCAGAGTGCGCGAGCCATATTCTCCAGTCGCAGAGATTGTCAGCAGCCCGAAGACATAAGCGCCGGGAGTAGTGGGCGTGCCACTGAGCTTGCCGCTCGCATCAATGCTGAGCCCTGCGGGCAGAGCTCCGGGAAAGCTGTTGTCGAGCGAGTATGTCGTGGCGTTGCCACTCAGAGTTTGCGTGTACGAAACACCGACGCTCGCCGCATAGAGGTTTTCCGGAATCGCGATGTCGAGATGGGTCGGCAGTTCGTGCGTTGCTCCGCTTGCGTCGGTAACACGGAGTGTAAAGTTCGAAGCGCCCCAGACCAGGGGACGTCCGAGGACTTGTCCTGACTCTTCGAGCCGCATTCCGCTCGGTAGGGAGCCGCTCGCCAGCGCCCAACGATAGGGCAACGAACCAGCAGCAGCATTGAAGCGGAGCGTGGGCGTTTGTCCATAGAGCAAGCTGTTGACGGGAGGTTCAAGGATGGTGAGCTTTGTCAGCGCGGGTTCGATGTTGAGCGTCGCCTGGGTGTCTGCCGTCTGGTTTGCATCGTCAGTGGCGCGAAACGTTAAGAGGAAGGTGCCAGTCTGAGTGGGTTTGCCGCTTAGCAAACCGGTGCTGCTCAGAGTAAGACCGGAAGGAAGCGCCGTTGCCGCAAGGTAGCGAAGCGCGCCGCCACCACCCTGTGCGCTAATGCGCTGCGAGTAATCGAGATTGACATAGCCTCGCGAGAGTTGTGGCGCGGGGAAGACAATGGGCGTCGAGGTAATGGTGAGCGTGTAGGAGGCATCCGCCGTAACGCCTGTTGCATCGGTAACACGCACTCCGAGAGAAATGCTTGCGGCTTGGGTTGGAGTGCCGGAAAGGAGGCCGGCGGTGCTCAGCGTCAGTCCCGCGGGAAGAGTGCCAGAACGCAGTGAGTAAGTGTACGGCGTGACTCCACCGCTGGCAGCCAGGGTGGCAGCATAAGCGACGCCAGCGCGCCCGCCGGGGAGAATGCCGCTCAAGACAAGAATCGGAGGGTTGATGAGGATCGTCATGAGGGCTTCAGCTTGGCTTGCCGTGCTATCGGTGGCTCGGATGGTGAAAGAGAAGTTCCCATGCTGGGTGGGAGTGCCATTGATGCGGCCCGTGGCGGGAGTGAGGCTGAGGCCCGGCGGTAGGCTTCCACCCACCAATGCATAGGAAACAGGCGAGTTGCCGTTGCTCGAGGTAACGATGTATTCGTAGGCAACGCCGACCCGGCCAGTGGGAGGCCCCGGATTATCGACCGTCAGATTCGACTGCACCACTTTGAAGGTGAGTTGCCCACGGCCTTTGGTGCCAGACCAGTCCGCCGCAACCCAGGTGCTGACAAAGCTACCAAGGGTCTTGGGAGTGCCGGAGATGAGCCCTCTGTCCGTAGCCGAAAGTCCGGGAGGAAGATCGCCACTCTCGAGATAGAAGACGTGGTTGTTGATGCCATCGCCACCCGACGCGGTGAGCTGGTAAGCATAGGGCTTGTTGAGGACTGCAACCGGTGGATTGAGGCTGGTGAGCTTGACAGGCGCGTCGGTAATTCGAATCGTTACGCTTGCAGAAACCGAGCGGCCCGAGGCGTCGATTACGGTGATCCTGCTCTCGGCATTACCGAGAACTGTGGGCGTGCCGGTGATCAGGCCACGCGGAGACATCGAGAGCCCTGGAGGAAAACTTCCACTGGAGAGAAGAAACTGGTAGGGTTCCCGCCCGTTGTCGACCGAGAGTTGCTCCCGGAAGGGTTCCCCGAGGAAGCCATAGAAGAAACTCCCCGAGAGGAAGAGTTGAGCCTCCTGGATGCGGATGACAATGCGTCGCGTATCACTTCCATTTGCATCATTGAGCTGGGCGTGGAACGCAAACTCGCCGCTAGTGGTGGGCGTGCCCGAGATGAATCCGCTCGCGGAAAGAGAGAGCCCGGGCGGAAGGCTGCCCCCACCAACCGAGAAGACGATTGTTGTGGGAGCTTCAGAAATATATTCGAGCTGCGTGCCATAAGGCTCGCCGATCTTACCGGAGGGCAGATTCTCTGAGTTGATGGCGGGACGAGAGGCCGCCAGAGCAATGTGTGTGAAAAAGACCAGGGAAACAACGAGGGTACCGAAGGACTGACGCATGAACTCCTGCCAGTGTAGCGAAGTACCTCATAGATCAGAACTTAGCGTAGTTCGACAATCGTTGCCCCGCTGCCGCCTTCCGCGTTAGTTGCTGCAAAGTGATTGGCGACGTGCGGATGTTTTGCGAGAAGTTTTTGGATCGCCTTCTTCAACACACCAAAGCCGTGGCCGTGGATGATACGCACGCGAGTGATCGAGCCAAGCGATGCTTTATCGAGGAAGCGGTCGACGTTATCAATCGCTTCTTCGGCGTGTTGGCCGATGACGTTGATCTCGCGCGTCGGCGTGTCCCAACTAGGGCCGGGCTCAAAGCGCACATTGCTGGGGAGCTGCTTGGCCGCCGCCGCATTCGAGAGGACTTCCACAATCTCGTCGCGCGAGACCTGCATCTTGAGAAAGCCAGCCTGCACCTCGACACGGCCGTTGTCGAGTAGGCGAAGCACCTGCGCGGGTTCGCGGACACCTTCGATCTTGACCTTGACGCCGATGGCAAGCTTCGCTTCCTTCTGCGCCGCGGGCTGGCCTTCGGGCCGCACCGCACTCTGTACTTCTGCCTGGAATTCGCGCTTGAACTTGGCCGCCTTCAACTGCGCTTGCTCCCCGGCCTTGCGGGCGTCGGAGCCTTGCTTGATCTGCTCGATCGTTGCGCGGGAGTTGCGTTCAAACTCATCAAGCAGCTTGGCCGTCTTGGTTTCGAATTCGCGAATCCGTTGGCGGTCGCGCTTGTCGAAGTTGTCTTGCAGTTCTTTCTCGCGCCGGGTGAGTTGCTGGTCCTTCTGGCGCCAATCCGCTTCAAGAGCCGTTGCGCTATCGAGCTTCTGCTGCAGCTCATTGAGGAAGCGGGCGATGTCGAGATCACGCGTCGTCATCGCGGCGCGGGCCCGATCAATCACCTCAGGCAGAATGCCAAAGCGCGCCGCGGTATCGAGACCCGCCGAGCGGCCCGGTGCACCCACACGGAGCTCAAAGGTGGGCAGCAGCGTCGCGTCATCGAAGCCCATCGAGGCGCTGAGCACGCCTTCGTGATTGACGCCGTAGATCTTCAGCGCGAGTAAGTGCGTTGAGGCGAGCGTGAAGCAGCCGTCGCGATGGAAGCGATCGACAATTGCGACGCCCAGCGCACCGCCTTCTTCAGGATCTGTCGAGCGCCCGATTTCATCGAGGATAACGAGGCTATCAGGCGAGGCTTGGTCGAGCAGTTCAGCCACATGACGCATATGCGAGCTGAAGCTCGACAAGCTGGTCTCAATCGATTGGCTGTCGCCGATATCGGCGAGCACCTGATCAAAGATCGGCAGTATCGCTTCTTGCGCAGGCACCGGCAGCGCACTTTGCGCCATCAGCGCCAACAGGCCGACCGTCTTCATTGCCACCGTCTTGCCACCGGTATTGGGACCGCTGATCAGAAGCGTGCGCAGGCCTTCGTTCAAATCAAGATCGAGCGGCACGGCGCTCAGGCGCTTGCGTCGCAGGACGTCAGTGAGCAGCGGGTGTCGCGCTTGCTTGAGGTGCAACGAGCGATCGCGATCGCTCGAAAAAGTGGGAATCGTACAGAGGAACTCCGCACCAAAGCGGGCCTTGGCGAAAACGAATTCGAGCGCACCCATCACCTCCACTGCTTCGGCAATCTCGACGTGCTTCTCGCGCATGAAGCCGGTGAGTTCACGCAGGATGCGATGGCATTCGCGCAGTTCTTCTTCAATCAGCCGCACCAGATCGTTGTTCAGCTGGATGGTCTCGATCGGTTCGACAAAGAGCGTTTGTCCAGAACCACTCGCGCCATGCACCACGCCTTGCACGCGTCCTTTGAAATTGGCGGCAACAGGCACGACAAAGCGATCGCCACGCACTGTGACATAGTCGTCCTGCATGACGCCATCGTCGCGGTGCGACTTCATGAAGCGTTCAAGCGAACGCTGGATGTTTTCGCGCTGGCGGCCAAGCTCCTGCCGCAGCCGCTTCAGCGCGACGCTTGCGTCATCTTCGAGCATACCGTCGGGACGGATCTTGCCGTCGAGCGAACGTAACAGAGAACGGAAATCCGCAATGCGTTCTGCTTTGTTCCAGAGAAGAGGAAAGCGGTGTGGCGATTCGCTGAGACCTTGGCGGAATTCAGTCGCACGTTGCAGCCAGGCACGGACGGCCAGAATCTCCAGACCATCGAGAACAGCGCCTTCAATCCGGATGCGAGCAACGGGCTCGGCCACGTCTTCGAGATTGGTGAAGCGCAGCCGCGGCAGGCCGGAATCTTCGCTGTCTCCTGCAGTAAGGAACTCAAGAGCCTCGCTCAGTTCGGAGAGCTTTGCTTCGAGAGTGTCGCGATCGCTCGAGGGCTGCATCGCTTCGAGTTGCCTGTGTCCAGCGGCTGAAGAGACATAACGTCCCAACAGGCTGCGCAGTCCCTCATACTCTAATAATTCTTCGCTCCAGTTCGGCATCGCTCCACTACTTCCAGGGTGCCCGAGGTGACGGACACCGTATTCAATTCTTCCGGGCTAAACCAACGTACGTCGGCCGAGTCGCTTCCCGATTTGAGGACTCCGCCTGTCACTTCGCAAATGTAATCGAGCATGACGTAGTGATACTCGACATTGCCTGCGGAGTCGTGCATGATGCGCTCAAAGATCTCGCCGAAGCGGACGATGCGAACGATCAGGTTCGTCTCCTCCAGCACTTCACGGATCATCGCGTCCTCCAGACGCTCTCCGGTTTCGACAGCACCACCGGGCAGGCTCCACCATCCCTTGAGAGGCTCTTTGCCGCGTTGGACGAGCAGAATGCGATCCTCATCGAAGATGAGTGCGCCGACACCGAGGATAGGTTTCGCCGGGTAACGCCGGACATCAAGTTGCGGGGTTATTCGGCGACAGCTCCCTTAACCTTCAGTTTGACACGATAGACACTTGTTTTTGCGGTGATGAACAGCGTCATCAAGTCGGCCTCGCCGAAGGCGAGATTCGATGGCTTGTCGCTGACGTGCAGCGTATGGAGCAATTTGCCATTCGGGGAGTAGATAAGGACATGATTCGCAGCAATGTAAAGGTTTCCTTTCTCATCGGTGCGGAGCCCCCCGGGTACGCCATCAAGCTTCTCCAGAATGACTCGCTCATTCGCCGCATTGCCACGCCCGTCCAGATCGTAGGCGTAGATCTTACGCTCATCAGAGTTCGCCACATAGAGAATCTTGCCATTCGGGGATAGCGTAATTCCGTTCGGACGCCCCTTGGGCTTTGCAATCAGGCTGAGCGCGCCCGTCGGACTCAGGTGATAAATGCCGTCAAAATCGAGCTCCCGCGCATCAATTTGCGAGCCGTAGGCTGGATCTGTGAAATAGATATGTCCGTCTTTGCGGACCGCAAGGTCGTTTGGACCATTGAGGCGCTTGCCTTCAAAACGTTCGGCAAGAACTTCGATTTTAGGATTGGACGAGAGACTCGTACGCACAATGCGGCGTAGTTTCGATTGCGCGATCAGCAGTTTGCCGTTGAGATCGAAGGCGAGGGCCGTCGGCCCGCCCATCTCTTCCCGAAACTTAGCCAGCCCATTCCCAGGAAGCAAGGCGTGGATGGTGCCAGTGGCCGCATCGCAGAAGAGCAAAGCGTTGTTCTCTTTGGACCAGAGCGGCCCTTCCGCAAAACGCAGGCCACCAGTCGCTTTCTCTACTTGTACTTCGGAATAGTCCTGCGCACACAACACACAGGCGATCCACAAAAGGCCGAATCGCATGCGCTTGATTCTACATCTTACCGATGAGAAAGTAGATCTTCGGTATGCCGATCAAGTCTTGGGTGATCCCTGCCATTGCAATGAGTATGAGCCTTTCCGCCGCTGACCCTGCCTATGAGAAGAGCATTCTCGAGTACCGGAAGAAGATCGAGACGACGCTGAAGTCGGATACCGGATGGCTGACGGTGGCTGGTCTTTATTGGCTGAAGCCGGGGAACGCCACAGTGGGGAGCGCTCCTGAGAGTGACGTTGTACTTCCCGAGGGCAAAGCGCCGAAGAAGGTTGGCGTGTTCCATTTCGATGGGAAGAAGGTGCAGCTGAGCGTCGAACGTGGCGTCAGTTTGCAGATGAACGGGAAGCCGTTTGCGAAGGGTGTGCTGGGTGACGATGGGAACGGTCGCACGGCAGACATCGCGAGCATTGGCGATCTGAGTCTGACGGTGATCGAGCGGGGCGGTAAGTATGGGATTCGGCTCCGCGACAAGTCGAGCAAGTATAGGCGTGAGTTTACGCATCGCAGTTGGTTTCCGGTGAAGGCAGAGTACAAGGTCACGGGGAAGTTTCTGCCGTATGCGACGCCGAAGAAGTTGAAGGTGGCGACTGTCATCGATGGCGTCATCGAAGACCATGAGAGCCCGGGCGAGATTGCGTTCGCGTTGGCTGGACAGCAACTGAAGGCGCAGGTGTTGAAGGGCGAGGAGCCGAATGAGCTGTGGCTGATCTTTCGGGATCGATCGAGTGGCAAGACGACCTATCCGGCGGCGCGCTATTTGTACGGGATTCAGAAGCCGGGTAATGTCGTCGAGTTCGATTTCAATAAGGCTTATAACCCGCCGTGTGCGTTTACGCCGTTTGCTACCTGCCCGTTGCCCGTGCGGCAGAACTGGTTGCCGATTGCGATCGAGGCTGGCGAGCTGAACTATCATACGGACAAGTAAAATGCATCAGATCGCAAGTCGAAATTTTTATTAATTGTATCTTGACATCCCCTACCAATTCTATATCATCCCTATATGCTATCTTTCCGAGTAATACTCCTTTTGGGAATAATGACATTCGGTGCGACTCTCAAGGCGCAATGCGTAGGAGACTGCAATCGAGATTACAACACGTATTTAAGCTCTTTGATGTATGGCAGATACTTATGCCAATCTTCTACTAATGCGTGGGCATCAGAATGCTACTACCTCGCCGCGGACTATTATTGGTACTGTGGCTCGCTGACTGATGTTAATATCCAAGGACTCTGCTATCAGTACCAGTATGCTTGGTATTCATTTTGTGCATCCGAAGAACTGGCTCGGTTTACGCAATGCGAGAACGACTATTTCTTTGCTAAGTCAAACCTAGATCAGATGCTAGAAAACTGCCTTTCGTGCTGCGCTAATCCGCCGGCATGTAACATGGCGGCTAGAAAGACATTTATATTATTTCGACCTGACAGCTCGCCCTCTCCACCATGTCAGCCATTCGCCAATTCTTCCGGAAGAACTTTATCAGCACCAACTTCTTTATTTTAGCCCTTTGAGGAGTTAATTATGAATCCAATATTTCGATCACCATTTTTGTTCCTGTGGCTGCTCGCAGGTACCTTTTTGCCCAGCACCTATGCACAGGGCGAGAATCAGATGAAGGACAGCCAAGTGGTTGCCATAATTGACCGAATCAGCTCTGCCGTCGCGCTTTCCGACTATGCCGCGGCGGCTCAATCAACAATTCGAGTCCACCACGAACTAGCCAAACAGCTGCCACGAGATAGCTCTCCCTCCACGCATTACGGAAAACCTGACATCGCGAATTCCAATGCTGAGCTGAGTATCCTTATTTCCTCATTGCGAACTTCGATGATGGCGAAAGACTATCCAACTGCACTGCAAAAAGCTTCTTCGCTGGGCCTTTCACTCATGAGGATGCAACAAGCGGCGGGACCGCTAGCAATGTACGATTCTCAGCGAAAGAGTTTTACAACTTCGAGTTCGATTTTTGAAGAAGCATCTTCAGCACGTTCTGCATATCTGGCAAACAAACCGGTAGAGGCCCGACTACATGCATTGCGAGTTATTGAACTAAAGAAGAATCAGAAGTCTCCGCTCTCCTCAGACCTTTACGTACATCAAGCGTATACGATATTGGGGCTGTTGGACCTGAAAGATAACGACATGCAAGGAGCAGGCGAAGCGCTTTTATCATCCATCCGAAACATGAGTGATGGATCCATCACTAACACTATGCCCAATTACATTCTCGCTCAGAAACTTCTAGACGCAGATCATCGGGAAGTAGTAGGAACATACTTACAGCTCTGCACCCAAATTCCCTGGAGGCATCCTAAGTCTCTTGAACTAGTCACAAATCTAAATAGAGACTTCCAGAACGGCTCTCTGAAATCGTTTGGAACTCATGGGAAGATTATTCACTAAAATGGGGATACAGGGAGGCTTTCACTTGAGATCAACTCTAATCGTTGTACGTAGAATCTTGACCAGTTTCAGCAATATATAAATCGTTTAGGGTGTCGGCAGGAAGCGAAACTCTTTGCGATAGCCGGTCATCTCGAGATAACCCTTGCCGTTGTGGCTACCGCTGAACTGCATCGCGCCCTCCCAATAGGTGGGCGTGAGGCTGCTCTTGCTGACCAACTCCTGCGCGTCGAGGCGCGGGGTCGCTTGGATGTCGATACCTAGCTTTGGCACGGCGATGCGCCACTCCACTGGATAGGTGTTCCAAGTGCGGAGCGGCTGGAGTTGCAGATCGGAACTTGCGAGAGATGTCGTCTTGCCATTCGCGTCGATGAAGGTGCCAGCAGAGTAGCGATCGACTCCTCCATCGCGACGTCGCAGACGGAAGAGCATCAGCTCCGTGTTGTTATCGAACTGGATCGAGAACCAGTCCCAGCCGATGAGCCCGGGGTCGAGTTGACTTGAGAAGAACTCGTGATCCATCCAGGCATCGCCGCTCACTCGGAACTGCTGCGAGCCGAGTTGCAATGTGCCGCTGGTAGCAAGTCGCGGGAAGCTGATGTAGTGCGAGCCTTGGCCAGCGACCCCACCCTTCTGACTGACGCCATTCTCTCCGTGGATGACGAAGTGCTTGGCGGGCTTCAACTGCAAGCTGAACTGAAAACGTTCATCGATCGCCTTCAGCTCATGGACAGTCTCAGTGAGATGTACGGACCAGTTGCCGTTCCAGATGCGTTGCGCTTTGAGGTCTGCGCCAGCGATTCCCGGGCCGCTTCGATTGAGTCTTTCTGCGTGGAAGAACTGCTTGCCCGCAATGTCAGTCAACGCGAGGTGCGCCATCCAGACATCGCGCGTGGTCCATACCGATTTGATCTCGACATCGGGCTCCAGCGCTTGCCGGAAGAAGGTGAGCTCGAAGCCGAAGGGTCGGCCTTCTGTGCTGGTTAGATTGCCCGTGTAATACCACCACTCCGTCTGAAAACCCGGATGCGAGAAGTGATCGCGAGGGAACTCATAGCGATAGCCGGGCAGCGCTTTGAGGAAGCTGGCAGCAGCGAGGAAGTCGCGACGCGAAAGGGGATTGCTCATTGCTCGTGCATCACCTCAATGGGATTCAGACGTGTGGCGACACGCGCCGGGTAGAGACCTGCAACTATGGTGCCGACAAAGACGAAGGCGAGCGCACTCAGCAAGGACGCGACAGGCAGATGGAACTCAATGGTCCAACCGAAGCTCTGTTTGTTGATGACGAAGATGAGCACCAGACTCAGCAGGCCGCCTGAGACCACGCCAAGGATTTGCGAGAAGAGTCCGATGTAGCCAGCCTCGAAGAGAATCATCTTGCGCACCTGGGTCTTGTCCGCGCCGAGAAAGCGAAGTAGCCCGATCTCGCGACGGCGATCGATGATGAGCGCGAGCATCGCGCCAGCCACGCCCATCACCGCGATGAAGATGGCAACCGCTTCGAGCGCGTAAGTGACGGCGAAGGTCTGATCAAAGATCCGCACCGCTTCGCGGCGCAGCGCGCTGTTCTCGAACACAACAATCCTTCGCGGCGCATAAGCGGCTTCAATCGCCGCGCGGAGTTGTTTGCGATCGGCATCGGGCGCAACATAGACGGCTAAGTTGGAAGCTTCTTCATTCGGCAGATACTTTCGCAGTACAGACTGGTCGAGGATGATGTAGCCATTCTCGCTGGAGTAATCGCGATAAATCCCTGCCACACGAAAGCTGGGGCGCGCCGTGCCGATGGGTAGCGACAAGCGGTCTCCCACCTTCACATGATGCTTTTCGCTGAAGGGCTCGCTGACAATAACAGCCTCGCCCGCCTGCATGCCGAGCAGTGCGTCTTGGGTGTCGCCGCTTTGCAGAGCAGTGCGGCCATAGCGCATCTGCGCCTGCGCATCGCCAGCGGCAAGCGTCACCGGGAGCCCGTTGTAGCGGATGGCATAAGCACGAAAGCGATCGACAGCCAGCACTCCGGGCAGTGCTTCGATCTCGCGTGCAATGTCTTCGCTGATCGTGGGATGGCGATCCATGGCAGACTGGCCCGCAGGCCGTAAGTAGAAGTCCGCTTGTACCTGCCGATCAATCCAGGTGAGCATCGTTTCGCGGAAGCTGCCGACCATGATGCCGACACTGGTCATCATTGCGATCGCGCTAGCCAAGGCCGCAACCAGAACACTGCTGCGGCGCAAGGCGCCGGCGAGGCTCCGCCCCGCAAGGAGCGATTCCACACCGCCAAAACGAGCAAGACACCTGCCTGCATACTCGATGAGACTTGGCGCACAGAGACTCGCGGAGGCGACCAAGGCCAGAGTCGCAAGATAGCCACCGAAAGGCTTGCCTGCAACCGGAGGCAGTTGCGACAGCAGCAAGGCAGCAAAGGCCAACACAAGAGCGAGGAACAAATGCTGCGTGGAAGCTTCTTGCAATTGCGTATCAATGCGTCCACGAGCCATCGCGTCAGTTGGTGGCACTTGGCCGGCCTCGATGGCGGGAGCGAGCGCAGCCAGCAGAGAGACAGCAAGCCCTGAGCCCAGAGCCACGGCGGCGGAAGCAAAGTCGAAACGGATTGCCGATGCCGTCGAGGAGACATAGAGCGCCTGCACGGTCAGCCCGACCAACCGCACTGCGCCTTCTGCAAGAAAGCGCCCAAGCACCAGGCCGATCACACCACCCACCACACCAAAGAAGACAGCCTCGATCAGAAAGGCAACGATCATCAAGCGCTGCGTCCCCCCGACGGCGCGGACAATACCGATCTCTGCCCGCCGCCGCACCACCGAAACACTGATCGTGTTGTAGATCAGGAAAGCACCCACCATCAGCGCAATGTAACTCAGTACGCGTAGATTCCAGCGGAAGGCGGAGAGCATTTTGCGGTTCTCCTCCGTTCGCGCACCAATGGGACGGATTGTGGCGCCGGGCGGCAGATAAGGGCGCAGGCGCTCCACCCACGCATCCACGTTCTCCTTCTCTTGCGCAGGCAACGACACCAGGATGCGATCGATGCGGCCGATGCGACTCGTCACGGCCTCGGCATCTTCGATGTCCATCACGATCAGGTCCCCGGACAACTGCTTCGCGTCGATGACTGCGGCCACCGTGTATTCCAGCGGCTTGTCGTTGATCTGGAGCTGGATGCGGTCGCCTCGCTTGCCGAGACTGGGGCTGACAAAAATGCCGTGGCTCTTCAGGTCAGAAACAGGCGGGTCGCCGTCCATCTGGAGCGCGTTGGCAAACACGTCGACGCCAAGGAGCGGCACGCTGCGCTTGCCGTTGACAATCGCAAAGTCCTCGATGCGGGGCGCAAACTGGAGCGGCAGCGGGAGTTGGCTGAGATCACCAAGCAACTCCACAGGCAAGCCTCCGGTAGCAAGGATCTCGATGTCATCCGGCCCGCTCACCACATCCATGGAAGAGCGAAAGCTACCCGCGGCGGCTTCACTCGCAAGATCCATGGCAAAGATCACGGCAACGCCAAGCGCGATCGAGATCAGCGTGACCGAGCTCCGTCCACGCTCGGCCCAAAGGGGACGCAGAATCAGACGCTGGACCAGGCGCATCATCGGATGCGGCCGTCCAGCATGGCGATCGTGCGGTCCGTAACGCGGCCGGACTCCACCGAGTGCGTCGCCATAAGAACGGCGGCATTGAAATCCTTTGCGGCACGGCGGAGCAGGTCGAGGATCCGGTCACCGGTAGTGGTGTCGAGATTGCCCGTCGGTTCGTCGGCAAGCAGAAGCTTAGGCCGGTGCACAAGCGCCCTGGCGATGGCGACGCGCTGCATCTGCCCGCCAGAGAGCTGATGCGGCATACGATTCCCATAGTCACTGAGTTCTACCCAGGCAAGTGCTTCGAGACTCCGTGTTCGTTCCTGTGGCTCGCCCGCCAGCAACAGCGGCAGTTCGACGTTCTCAACGACACTCAGAGTGGGAAGTAGTTGGAAATTTTGAAAGATAAACCCGACCTTCCGGCGCCGCAGCGTGGTAAGTGCAGCATCATCCAGACTCGTTGTCTGCTGGCCATCGATCGAAACCGTACCCTCGCTGGGGAAATCCATCGCCCCGGCCAGGTGGAGGAGCGTTGATTTGCCACAGCCACTGCGTCCAACAAGTGACACAAACTCTCCCGGAGCGAGGGTCAAGCTGACACCAGCAAGTGCCATCACCTCCTGGCCCTGTGCAAGATAACGCTTCTTCACATCTGAGATTTCGAGGATTAGCACGGATTTTGTAGATTCCTAATCGGAGTCAAGTAAGGTAAAAGAAATGGCTTTCTTTCTGATGGGTGACTCGGCAGCAGTTGGGCTGCTCATGCAGATGCTCTTGCTGTTTGGAGCTGCCAAGTTATTTGCGGAATTCGCCCAACGCCTGGGACAACCGGCCGTCGTCGGAGAACTGATCGCCGGGGTCCTGATCGGACCGAGCGTGCTCGATTGGGTGCGGCCGAATGAATTTCTCACGGTCTTCAGTGAATTGGGAGTCCTCTTCCTATTGTTTCAGGTTGGCCTGGAGCTGAAGGACTTCAAATTGATGCGAGTGGGCTGGGACGCGCTGCTGATTGCCGTTGCCGGTGTGCTGTTGCCTTTTATCGTTGGCCGGCAGATCATGTTGGCGCTGGGACATCCAGGCTTGGAAGCTGCCTTCGTCGGCGCCAGTATGGTGGCGACCAGTGTCGGAATCACCGCGAAGGTCTTGGCCGACCTGAAGTTGCTGAACGTACGGGCCAGCAAGATCATTCTCGCCGCGGCCATCATTGACGACGTGCTCGGTCTGATTGTGCTGGCCGTGGTGTCGAGCCTGGCCAAGGGCACGGTGAACTACTACGAACTGGGAATCACCGCAGTTCTGGCCATCGGCTTCACACTGATCGTCGCGCAGTTTGGCACCAAGGCCTTTGAAAAACTGGTGCCGCGCATGGACCGCCGCATGAGCGGAGCGCATAACCAGTTTGTGCTGTCGATCCTCCTGCTGTTTGCTCTTTCCGTATTGGCGAGCATCGCCGGAGTGGCCGCCATCATTGGCGCGTTTTTAGCTGGGATGGCGCTCGCCTCCAGCGTCGACGAACACACGAAGGAACAGACTGCCGGCGTGACTGAGTTTCTGGTTCCCTTCTTCCTTGCCGGGATTGGGCTCCATATGGACTTGAGCGTCTTTCAGAACCCGTCGACACTCTGGGTGTGCGGGCTCATTCTATTGGCCGCTATCCTCTCGAAATTCCTTGGATGTGGATTGGGTGCGTTGCGCCTGGGAGTGCGGGACGCGGCGCGGGTGGGAATCGGAATGGTGCCGCGGGGAGAGGTCGGAATGGTGGTGGCGCAGATCGGCAACAGCATCGGAGTGATTCCGAAGGACGTCTACGCCATTGTGGTGTTTATGTCGATTGCGACGACGATGGTGGCGCCGCCGCTTCTCAAACTTGCTTATCGCGACCTGATCAAGCAACAGGCCCAGGAGCCGACGCAATCCCTTTGATGATCGCCGAGGCGCGCTCAAACAGCATCGCCGTTTCATTTGCGCAGCCAAGGAAGGTGAAGCCCTTCTCTTTCCACATCTGCATCAATTCGAGCGAACGATTGTGCGTGCCGGGCGCGATGCCGCGCTTGAGACAAGCGTCGCGGATCTTCTCATAAGCAGCAACAAACTTCGGATGAGTGAATTCACCAGGAACACCAAGTGATACGCTCAGATCCGCCGGTCCGATCATGACAACATCGATGCCAGGAACGTCTAACAGCGCATCGAGATTGGCCACCGCCGTCTCGGTCTCAATCTGCAACACAACCATCGTCTCTTCGTTGTAATGCGCAATCGCCTGCGGAATGCTGACCGCGGCGTAATCGTAGTTCACCGGCGTCAGGCCATAGCCGCGCACACCAAGCGGGGGGAACTTGGTCCAGGAGATCGCTTGCGCCAGCAACTCTGGCGACTCCACTCGCGGGAAGATGACGCCCATCGCGCCAACGTCGAGCGCACGGGCGACCAGCGAATACTGCAGGTCGGCAACGCGCACCAAGGGTGTGAAGTTTACGAAGGGTGCAATGCGGAGCAGGTCTTGCACTGTCTCGAGATCGAAGCCGCCATGCTCGCAATCAACGAAGGCCCAATGAAAGCCTGCGGCAGCAAGAAGCTTGATCACTTCCTGCGAACGCAACTGCCCGAATCCACAGCCATACTGGCATTGGCCCTGCTTCAGAGCCTCTTTGAGAATATTTTTACGGAGTCCCACGAGTTAGGCTTCTAGCCTAACAAAAGCACCTGATGATCAAAGCAGTTGGTGTGGATGTTCTCGAGGATGGTGGGGATGAAATCGGGCCCCGAATCGGAGAGCAGCGCGAGCAGTGAATAGTGCCGCTCCTGCAGATGCCCATGCGGGGCCAGGCGATGCGAGATGTGCGCGGCCTGGCGCTGGGTCTGTTCGCTCTTGCGCAACATTTCGCGCACCACCTTCGTGTGATTCTTCGCAAACTGGTAGCGCACCTTGCGCAGCGAGGCATCGAGCGCGCGCGACAGCGTTGGATCAAAGTTTTCGAGCTTCGCGCCAAGAGTGCTGAAGGCGCGGTTAATGCTGTTTTCGGCGTTGTGGAGAGATTCGGTGAGATCGGGTGGCACCAGCCGCTTAGCCAGGGTCTCGCGCACATGCTCTTCGCTTTGCAGCATGTCGGCATAGCGGACCCGGAATTTTTCAACAATTTTCGCGGTCTTCGAGTCGACGATCGTAAAGAAAGCTCGCGGCACGACAACCGGCATGCGGCCGAGCAGAATGCGATACAGCACTTCCGATTGCGCAAAGTAGGCAAGTTCGCCGGGGCCGCCAATGAGAGCGGCAGTAGGAAAGAGCCAATCCTGCCAGACCGGACGGAGCAGGGCATTCGGCGACAAGGCCACGCCTTTGGCAGCCATGGCCGCCGCATCATAAGTCTTCGAATGAAAGATCAAATGCTCACGCTGGCCGTTTTCAAGCAGAAAAAAGAAGGAAGTGTGATCGCGCTCAAAATGAACTTGCGCGTGATAGCCCGCTTGGATCAAAGCCCGGTTGCGTTCGAGCACCGCCTCGCCCAGTTCGACGGCTTTCTCCGCCGCTTGCGATAAAAACGGCGCCCCAGCGGCACGCAGTGTCGGCTCAAGCGGATCGGCAAAGAGCAAACCCAGCGGCGCCAGCAACTCCTGCAACATGCCGAGAAAACTCTGTCCAAAGCTGCGGCCATTCACATAGTGGCGATGGGCCAGGGCGGCAATCTCATCGGAAAGCGGCAGATCGTCCGGCAAGCCCGCGAGCAAATGATTGCCAGCCGGGCGGCCGTCGGACTTCGCATCGGCCGTAATGTCGCGATCCCAAAAGGCGGCACTGCGGATTTCTTCAACATCATGATCTTCCGTAGCCAGCCAGAAGATCGGCACCGCCGGAGTGCCCTTGGCCGTGAGTTCGCGCGCGGTCTTGATCGCGCTCAGCGCCTTGTACAGCGTATAAACCGGCCCGCCATAGAGGCCCACCTGCTGGCCCGTGAGCACGGCAACGGTTCCAGGCTGTGCAAAGAGTTCTAGAGAAGGATTGCCAGCGTTGAGAACGGCAAGCGCCTGGGCCACTGCGGCCCGGCGTTGGTCGGGATAATCAATCTCGGCAATCGCGCGCGGCAGGCTTTCGGGATCGGAAGGATCGTGCGCGTAAAACGGCGCAACGCGCGGAAAGTTGGAAACAAGATCGACGAAGAGTCTCGAAGACCCTGGTAGTTCGTTATGGCGTATGCAGGCACCGTTCATTCACACGTGTCCCCTGTGTCTACTCTGGAGCCCACAGACGTACCTTAGCAGATGCGGAAACTGGGACGAAAGTCACGAAAAGTTTGTTACCTTTCGAGCAGAGGCTTCTTTTGACGGATTCCGAATTTCAATTGCGTTGTGACACGGCGATGACCGACTTGAACAAGGCGCTGCTGCGAGCCGCCGAGGCTCATGAGTTCGACCCGGACTTCCAGGCCGGCGCACTCACCGTCGAGTTTGAAGAGCCGCGTGAAAAGTACGTTGTCAGCCCGCAAGCGCCTGCATTCCAGGTGTGGGTGAGCGCGCGCGTGAAGAGCTACAAGCTCGACTGGGAAGACGCGCGGCAGGCCTTTGTCCTGCCCGCCACCGGCCAGACCCTCAAGGAGTTGATGGCCGATCTGCTGCAACAACGCATCGGGGAGCCCATCGCGCTCTAATGGCCGGGGTCTACATCTCGTACCCCTTTTGTGCCCAGAAATGCACCTATTGCAACTTTGCGTCAGGTGTTTTTCCCAAGCAGTTGGAGCCGCTCTACCAGCGCCGCCTGCTCGAAGAAATCGAGAAAACAAACTGGAGCTGGACGCCGGAGACAATCTATTTCGGCGGCGGCACCCCGAGTTTGTGGGATACCGGCGAGGTGGAAGCTGTCTTGGCCGCGATTCCGGGAGCGCCCTGGCGCGAAGTCACCATGGAGGCCGCTCCCGGGAGCCTGACGGAGGAACGCGTTGCCGCCTGGGCCCGATTGGGCATCAACCGGGTGAGCCTCGGCGTGCAAAGCCTGATCGAAACCGAATTGCGCCGCACCGGCCGCAAACACACAGCCGCGATAGTCGAAAGCGATGGCGCCCTGCTACGCCGTCACGGCATCACGGAGATCAATCTCGACCTGATTGCCGGCCTGGCCGGCCAGACTCGCGAGAGCTGGCAGCAGAGTGTCGAGGGCGTGATCGCACTCGCCGTGCCGCATGTCAGCGTCTATATTCTCGAGGTCGATGAAGAGAGCCGCCTCGGCCAGGAAGTGCTGTTCAACGGCCAACGCTATGGGGCTCGCGATGTGCCGAGTGACGATCTGCAGGCGGAGTTTTATGAGTACGCCGTCGAGCGGCTCGCCGCGGTGGGCATTGCCCGCTATGAGATCTCCAATTTTGCCCGGCCCGGCCACGAGAGTTTGCACAATTTGAAGTACTGGAAGCTCGAGCCCTATCTCGGCTTTGGTGCGGATGCGCACTCCTTTGATGGCCAGTGGCGCTGGCAAAACGCAGAAGACGTGGAAGCTTATACCAACGGAGCAGCAGCGCCAGAGCGCGAAGCCGCCGACACCGCAGGCGAACGCTACTGGGTCGGCCTGCGGCTCGCAGAAGGCGTGCCGGAAGGCGATGCCGCAAAGGCAAAGATCGAACGCCTGATCGAGGATGGCCTGCTCGAGCGCTTGCAAGACCGCATCCGGCTCACCCCGCGCGGCGTCCTACTGTCAAACGAAGTTTTCCAGGAGTTTTTAAGCGATGGATCTCATTGATCTGCGAAGCGATACGGTAACCAAGCCCACCCCCGAGATGCGCGAGGCCATGGCCGGGGCCGAAGTGGGGGACGACGTCTATGGCGAAGATCCCACGGTAAACCGGCTCGAAGAGCGCTCCGCCGAGATTGTAGGCAAAGAAGCCGCTCTGTTTGTGCCCACAGGCCTGATGGGCAACATGATCGGCCTGAAGGTACATACCGAACACGGGCAGGAAGTGATTTGCGATTCACGCAGCCACATTCAGAATTACGAGCTCTCGATGCTCGCCTGGTTTAGCGGCTGCCTCACCCGCGCGATCCCCACCTCGGATGGGATTCTCGATTGGGCCAGTGTCCAGCGCGAGTATCGACCCGCCGGACTGCATTGGGCCTCGACCGGAGTGATTGAAGTCGAAAATACGCACAATGTTGGCGGCGGCACGGTATACCCGCAAGCCCGTTTGGATGAGATCTGCGATGGCGCGCATGCCCTGGGCCTGCCGGTGCACATGGACGGCGCGCGCATCTTCAATGCGGCAACAGCGCTGGGCACCCCAGTGGGCGCAATCGCCGCCAAGCTGGACACCGTGATGTTCTGCCTGTCAAAGGGCCTCGGCGCGCCGGTCGGCAGCATCTTGGTTGGTCCGCGAAAGCTGATCGAGAAGGGCCGCACCTATCGCAAGCGTCTGGGCGGCGGCATGCGGCAGGCCGGTATTCTCGCCGCCGCCGGACTGATCGCACTCGAAAAGATGCCCCAGCGTCTTGGCGAAGACCACGCAAATGCGCAGAGGCTCGCCCAACGCCTGGCAAAGATGCCCGGCATCCGCATCGACCCCAGCAGCGTCCAGACAAACATCGTGATTTTCGATGTCGCTGCAACCCCCTATGATGCAGCCGCGTTCTCGGCCAAGATGAAAGAGCGCGGTGTGTTGATGAGCGCCTTCGGGCCCACCCTGGTGCGCATCGTCACCCACTACGATGTCCCGCGCGCCGCCTGTGAGACAGCCGCCGAAAAGATTGAGGAGATGTTGAAAGCCGCATGAATCCACTGTTGAGAGTTCCCTTTGAGATCCCCTTCGATCAGATCGAAGTCGCCCACATCGTGCCCGCCGTACGGCAGTTGCTGGGCGAGGCGCAAGCGAATATCGATGCGATCGCCAACTCGACCGAGCCGCGCAGCTTTGCCAATACGATGGCCGCGCTCGACGAAGCAGGGGTCAATCTCGAGAATGCGATGGCCGTCGTGCGCCATCTCGAGTGCGTGTCCAATACACCCGAGTTGCGCGAAGCGATCCAGACCATCGACCCCGAAGTGAGCGCGTTCTATTCAGCAATTCCATTGAATGACAAGCTGTGGAAGGCGATCCAAGGGGTTCCAGAGACGGGTCTTGACGCCGTGCAGAAGCGCTTTCTCACCAAGCAGGTGGATGCGTTCCGCCGCCACGGCGCCGAACTCGAAGCGCCCGCCAAGGCACGGCTCACCGAGATCGATGTCGCCCTGCAAGGCCTGTGCACAAAGTTCTCGCAAAATGTTTTGGACGCGACCAACGCCTATGAGCTGATTGTCGAGGAGGAAGCCAAGCTGGCTGGGCTTCCGGAGAACGCAAAGCAAGCCGCGCGGGCAAGCGCCGAAGCCAAGGCTAAGAGCGGCTGGCGCTTCACCTTACAGGCGCCCAGCTACCTGCCGGTGCTCACCTATCTTGACGATGCGGAGATCCGCCGCCAGATGTGGCAAGCCTATATGAGCCGCGCCACCTCGGGCGAATACGACAATCGCGATCTGATGCGCCAGATTCTGACTCTGCGCCGCGAAAAAGCCCATCTGCTCGGCTACTTCACCTTTGCCGACTTCGTCCTTGCCGATCGCATGGCCCAACGCGGCGTGATCGCCCAGGAGTTTGTCGGCGGTCTGGAGCTGGCCACCCGCGACAAGTTTGGCGAGGAGCACAGCGCGCTCGAAGCCTTTGCCGGCAAGACGCTCGAGCCCTGGGATATCAGCTACTACGCCGAAAAGCAGCGCGAAAAGCTGTATGCCTTCGACGAAGAAGCGCTGCGTCCCTACTTTGCCGTTGGTCCGGTGGTGGACGGCATGTTCCGCCTTTGCGAGAGGCTCTTCGGCATCGAAGTGCAGCATCGCCCGGATGCGAAGGTCTACGAGCCAAGCGTGAACTACTACGAGATCTTCTCGGACGGGAGGATGATCGGCGCGTTTTATGCCGATTGGTTTCCGCGTGAATCCAAGCGCGGCGGAGCCTGGATGGAGCCCGTGCGCACCGGAGGCCCGCAGCCCGATGGCAGTTTTGCGCCGCATCTCGGCGTGATCTGCGGCAACATGACGCCTCCCATGGCCGATAAACCCGCGCTGTTGACGCACCGCGAGGTGGAGACCATCTTCCATGAATTTGGCCACCTGCTGCACCACTGCCTGAGCGAGGTGCCCATCCGTTCGCTGAGCGGCACGAATGTGCCCTGGGATTTTGTCGAGCTGCCCAGCCAGATCATGGAGAACTGGTGCTGGGAGCGCGAGTCGCTCGACTTCTTCGCCCGCCACTATGAGAGCGGCGAGACGATTCCTGAGGAGCTGTTCCAAAAGATGGTGCGTGCGCGGCAGTATCGGGCCGCCTCTGCCCAAATGCGCCAACTCGGCTTTGCGACGGTCGATCTGACGCTCCACACCGAGTTTGACCCGAAGGTGGAAGTGGATCTGCTCGACTTTGCCAACGCCGTACTGCAGCGCTTTGCGGTCACGCAGTTGCCAAAAGACTACGGCATGATTCTCGGCTTCACCCACCTGTTCTCGGGGCCGGTCGGCTACGCCGCCGGTTATTACAGCTACAAATGGGCCGAAGTTCTGGACGCCGACGCCTTCTCGCGCTTCAAGGCCGAAGGGGTGCTGAACGCGGCGACGGGCCGCGAGTACCGCGCCAAGATCCTCGCCAAGGGCAACAGTGAAGAGGCTCGCGATCTGTTCCGCGGCTTTATGGGCAGGGATCCCGATCAGGCCGCGCTGTTGCAAAGAAACGGCTTAGCCTAGGCGCAAGGCAAATTTATCCGTAAAAGGGCGGCAACTCCGGTTGCCGCCCTTTTTGCTTAGCTCTGGTCAAACGTGAGATAGCCCGACAGCATGCACGCGA
Organism: Bryobacter aggregatus MPL3; assembly: GCF_000702445.1. Taxonomy (NCBI): domain Bacteria; kingdom Pseudomonadati; phylum Acidobacteriota; class Terriglobia; order Bryobacterales; family Bryobacteraceae; genus Bryobacter; species Bryobacter aggregatus. Next base: position 1,701,610 of record NZ_JNIF01000003.1, on the reverse strand, counting down.
GCAAAGTAAAGAACAGGATGGTGCCAAAGACCTGCAACAGATAGATCCATCTACTGCGTTTTTCAATCAACATCATCAGCCTCCTAACAATGGTTCCGGTATGGGTTTGGGCTCCGTCCTCGCCAAAGTCTGCAGCCCGTTGCCAGCTTCGATGCGATTTCTTATCGCAACTCACTTGCAATCTGAGGTCGAGTATAGCATCATGGACCAAAATGGTCGCAACAGAAAAGTGACCAGTCGAGCGAAAAAATAAGGGGTTCTTCGGCAGACTTTTGGCGAGGCGCCGAAGAACCCTGGACGACAACCGGAACGGCTGACGACTGCCCACCAGTATAGGCAGGATCACCGTTCGTAGAAACCCGAAAGAGGAGACGAACGCAGCATGGAACAGCAAGCCCTGATTCTGGCGGACACTCCCGGCTTTGGCCGGATTTTCGATTGTGGCGAGTGCGGGCACATCCACGTGACCATTGGTCCCGTGAGCCTCACCCTCGAGATGGAGGCCTACTTTCAACTCGTAGCGCTGGTCCATACGAGCGCCGCCAACTTTGAAACCTATTTGCAGGCCCGGCCCAGCGAGGCAGCCCCCAATTCCGGCACGGAACAGGTGAGCTAGGCCATGAGCAAACTCGGATCCCGCAATCGTTGGAAGGTCCAGCGCCAGCTTGGTTTGGAATTGCCTGGTCTGGGACGCGCCGGCGCCCTCGACAAGAGAAACTTCCCTCCCGGCCAGCACGGACAGGCCCGCAAGAAGAAGATTAGCGGCTACGGACTGCAACTGCGCGAGAAGCAGAAGCTGATTTTCCACTACGGACTGCGCGAAGAACAGCTTCGCCGCTTTGTCCGCATGGCAAAACAGGGCGCCGGTTCGAACTGGATTTCCAAACTGCTCAGCCTGCTCGAGAGCCGCATCGACAATATCGTGTTCCGCCTTGGCTTTGCGCGCAGCATCGCTGGAGCCCGCCAACTGGTGAGCCATGGGCATGTTTTGGTGAATGACCGGAAGCTCACGATTGGCTCCGCTCTAGTCAAAGTCGGCGACCGCATCCAGCTCACCATGAAGGCAAAGGCATTGCCCGGCACCATATTCTCTATTTCTTCGCCTCGCTTGAGCCTGCCATCTTATCTGCAACAGTCGGCGGCCGATGAGCTGGAGGTCGGGATTGTAGTGTCGAATCCCGGGGTCGAACACATCCCATTTGAATTCAATCCGAACCTGGTCGCTGAATTCTATGCAAATCGGGGCGTCAACTAGATCAGAATTTCTGAATTTCAGATATTCTGGGGCATGGCTTCTCAATTTCTTCAGATGGGCAAGCGGGGAACCGTCGTGATTCCCGCAAAACTGCGCAGACAGCTCGGAATGGAAGATGGGTGCCTTTTAATTGTGGACGAGGTCGAAGCGACGCTTCGGCTTCGTCTCGCCAAGCTGCACAACCCCGAACCGGACGCCCGGCTGAAGATGGCGAGCCGTCTGCTGAGCGGAGCCGAGGATCTGGGCGAGTATCTGGCCGCCATTGAAGAAGTGCGGCGCATGGGATTTGAGCCCGAAGATGTGCCGCATGAACGCTATTCTGGTAGCTAGGAGTTTCTAGCCTTGACGTCCAGCCCTATGTTTCTCAAGATCCTCGCGCACCCGGTGTTTGTGAATTTGAACTTTCACATGCCGATGGTGGTCGACCTGTCCCATCCGCTTGTCATGCTGGCGGGCGACAATGGCGCGGGAAAGAGCACCCTGCTCCACTCCATCTACTACGCACTGCGCAATGAGAGCGTCGATGGCTACATCTACCGTCTCGACACTGGTGTCAATAAACTGGGCACGCCCTACATGTTCGATGCGGAACAACACAACCCGCGCATGCAGCTGGATCTGTTCCAGGACAACCCGCAGATGATCGAGTTTCTCCAGATGGCAAGCCACGGCCAGGTGATGCTCGCGATGTTCCGCGAAAACTTCCCGAGCCTGCCCGACGGCACCATCCTGCTGCTCGACGAGCCGGAAATGGCGCTCTCCACCAGCAACCAGCGCCGCATCCTCAAGATGCTGATGGAATTGGTGGATCAGAAGAACTTCCGCATCATTTGCGCGACGCACTCGCCGATCCTGCTCGATTCGAAGGATACCTACGTCATCAACCTCGACGAGCACAAAAACAAGAATGTCGCCGACGGCACCATGGGCGTGCAGGGCGCGACGACCTTAATGTAGCCAGCGAGCGAACCAGTCCAGCACTTCCTGATAGAAAAAGCGGCTGTCCTCGGCCTTGAGAATCCAGTGATTCGCGTCGGGAAAGACAATCAGCTTGGACGGAATGCGCTGCCGTTGCAGGACGCTCCAATACTCGAGTGTGTTGTTGAGCGGCACGCGGTAATCCCGTTCTCCAACCGTCACCAGCACCGGGGTCTTGAAATTCGCGGCATAGCGGATGGGATTCTGCTTGCGCCAGACCTCGCCCTGCATCCAGACCGGCCCGCCATTGTTCACCTCGCGCGAGTAGATCGTGTCGCTGGTGCCCCATTGGGTCTCGAGATTGATGAGCCCGGCGTGGCTGACCAGGCACTTGTAGCGTGTCGTCGTCGCTTGCAGCCAGTTCGCCAGATGCCCGCCATAGCTCGCGCCACCGGCAGCAAGCCGCGCCGGATCGAGAAACGAAAAGCGCTGTAGCGCTTCGTCCACCGCCTGATTGATCTCCTCGCCCGGAGTGGCGAGCGGATCGCCCTGGATGTTTTGCGCAAATTTCTCGCCAAAGCCAGTAGACCCGGTGTAGTTGGTGAGCAGAATCACATAGCCGGGTGAGGCGAGGAGATGGTAGTTCCAGCGGAGGAAAAACTGATCTTTCCACATGCTGTGCGGCCCCCCATGGATCAACGCCAGCAGCGGGTACTTCTTGGTCTCATCGAAGTTCGGAGGCAGGATCAGCAGATTGTGGATCGAGCGGCCTTTCTTCGAAGTGAAGCTGAAGTGCTGGGGAGTGGAGAGATCGAGATCGGCCAGCGCGGTGTCGTTGAAGTGGGTGAGAGTCCGGGTCTTGGCCGGGTCGCGATCGAGAACCTGGATTTCTGCGGGGCGCGTGGCACTGTCGTAATTCGCAACCAGCACTGGGCCGCTTTGCACCAGATTCGAAAAATTACCAGCCGTCTGAGGCTGGTACTCGACGGCAGCCCCGCCTTCCGCAGACATCACGAAAAGCTTGCCCAGCCCTTGCTCATCGGTGCTGAAGACAATTTGCCTGGAGTCGGCGGAAAAGACAAAGGAGTCGATGGATTTGTCGATCGACTCTGAGATCGTGCGGGGCACACCGCCCTGCGGCCAAGGAATCATCGCCAGGCGATTCAAGCTATAGGTCGTGTTGTTGACCCCTTCGCGGCTCTCGATCAGATACAGCGCTTTGCCGTCGGGCCGGAATCTGGGATTGGAGTACGAATAAGCTCCGGCAGACAAAGGCTGCGGCTTGCCGCCCTCGGCCGGGACAAGGAAGATCTTGCTCTTCACCTGCGCAAAGGCCGCTTCGTTGCGATTGATGTCTGATTGGAAGAGGATCGATTTGCTGTCGGGAGTCCAGGTGGCGTTCAGTTCTTCTCCGGTGGTGGTGAGGGTGCCACCCAGATTCGTATTAGCCAGAATGTCGATGGGGGTGGCCCCTGCGTGATCGTCCATCACAAAAATGTGGGCCCGCTTCGCATCGAGCCAATGGTCCCAGTAGCGAATGGGAAAGCCTTCATAGACACGGGCATTCGATTTGCGCTTTGGCGCATCGGAGACATTGGCGGCGAAGAGCAGCTTCTTGCCGTCTGGCGACCAGCGCGGCTCGCTCGCCCCGCCCTCAATGTTGGTGTAGCGCTGCGCTTCTGCGATGCCCAGTTCGAGAACATAAACCTGCGGATCGTTGTCGCCCTCGCGCGTGGTGGTGAAGGCGATGCGCCGGCTATCGGGAGACCAGGCAACCGCAGATTCGGCAGCCCGGGTGTGCGTGAGCTGGCGCGGCGCACTCGATCCGTCCGTTGGCACCGTCCAGAGATCGCTACTTTGCTCTTTGGGATCGTAGGCCGGAAACACCACGCTGAAGACGGCGATTCTGCCGTCGGGCGATAAACTCGGCGCTCCTACGCGCTTCATCAGCCACATCGATTCGTGCGTGATTGGCCGTTTTGCAGCCGTCGCACCGAGACCAAGCAGGAGGAGGGCAAGCAGAGGACGCATCTTAACCTTTATAACTAAAGGAATGGAATATCGTGATCTAGCGGGGAGGATCGACTACCACCTTTCGAGTCCTTTGATGACAGAAGAGCAGGTGCATGAAGGTTGCAGGCGTGCCGCAAGCTATGCCGTGGGCAGTGTGATCGTGAGACCGTGCGATCTCGATTTGGCCCGCAGCTGGGTGCAGGCGCCCCTGCGGCTGGCCAGCAGAACCAGTGCCGCGCCAGGGGATGCGACAACGGCAGTGAAGCTGTTTGAAGTGCAAGACATGCTGCAGCGCGGCGCCTCACTGGCAGAGGCGAAAGTGAATCTGCCCAAGATGATGAGCCGCCAGTTTGCCTACGTCGAAGGCGAGCTACAGCAACTGGTGAGAATCTGCACAGAAACAGGCACGAAGTTGACCGCCAGTGTCGACGTCTCGCTCCTCGATGAAGAGCAGATGGCAAGTCTTTGCGAGATGGCAAAGAACAGCGGAGTTGCAATTTTAAGTGCGAGCGAGTATCGCATTGGACAGGTGGAGATCTTACTGCGGAACTGCGTACCGCAGGTGGAAGTCAAACTCATGATCGATGGAAAGAGTCTGGAGGAAGTTCTGATTCTCAAGGAAATGGGCATTGCCCGATTTGGCGTAAGGCACCCTGCTGCGCTTCTTGATGCGTGGAAGGCTCACCTCGAGACCCTTCCCCATAAAGAAGAGCTAAGTGCAGCGGTGGTAAGCTAGGGGACGTTTTCCAACCTATGTCCACGCGCGCGGCACTACCCAAAGTATGCATCGCTTTGGGTTTACCCACAGTCGAGAAACTGCTGGATCAAGCAGAAAAAGAAGTCGCGGCCGGAGAGCAATTCCTTGAATTCCGGCTCGACTATCTAACCAAGCCCGAGGCGGGTCTGAAAGCGATTACGGCCTTCACGCAGAAGCACCCCGATGTATCGCTTCTTGTGACCTGCCGGCGGCACCAGAACCACGGCAAATACAACGGTGTCATTGACGACCAGATGAAAATTCTGGACGCCGCCATTGACGCCGGCGCTCATGCCATCGATGTCGAAGTGGAAACAGCCGAGAAGACCATCGCGCGCTGCGAACAGTTGCGCGCCAAGGCCCACTTGATCGTGAGTTGGCACAACTATGAGGGCACTCCGCCCCTCGAGCCCGTGCTGCGCCGGATGATGAAAGTTCCGGCGGACGCCTATAAGGTGGTCACCACAGCCCGCAAGCCCAGTGATGCCTCGAAGGTTCTTGCCTTGCAGAAGGCGCACCCGAAGGTGCCGATGATTTTGCTCGCGATGGGCGAAGTCGGATTCGCCACCCGTGTGCTGTGCAATTCGCATGGCGGCATCTACACTTATGCCGCGCCCAATGCCGTAGAGGGCACCGCGGCAGGCCAGGTGGGAGCGCGGCTCCTGCGGCAGCTCTATCGCATCGACAAGCTGACCAAGAGCGCAAAAATTTATGGCGTGGTGGCAGACCCGGTGCGCCATTCGCTCAGCCCCACCGTGCACAATCGCGCGTTCCAGGCGCGACGGCTCGACGCGGTGTATCTTCCGTTTCTGGTGAAGCCCACCCAACTGAAAGACTTCCTCACGCTCTGCGAGAATCTTCCGGTGCAGGGCTTCAGCGTCACTCTGCCGCACAAGCAACGGATCATGCGTTATCTCGATGTGATCGATCCGCTGGCCCGCCGCATCGGCGCGGTCAATACGGTTTGGAAGAAGGCCGGCAAATGGCGCGGCACCAATACCGATGCTGCCGCCGTCACCCAACCGCTCGGCAAGCGAATCAAGTTGAATCGAAGCACCGTATTGCTCGTGGGCAATGGCGGCGCGGCTCGCGGCGCGGCCTTTGCCTTGGCCGACGCGGGCGCCAAAGTTGTCATCAGTGGCCGCAACCCCGATCGTGTTCGTGCTCTTTCCAAAATGTGCGGAGCAGAACCCTTGTTGCGCGAACAGTTGAACGGCAAGAAATTCGATGCGCTGGTGCATGCCACTCCGATGGGCATGTGGCCAAACGTCAAGGACTGCTTCTTCGATGGAGCGATCCCCGCCGACGTCACCTTCGATATGGTTTACAACCCGCTCGAAACAGAGTTGCTGCGCCGGGCAAAGTCGCAAGGCGGCGAAGTCATCCCCGGGCTCGAAATGTTTCTCACCCAGGCTGCGCAGCAGTTCGAGATTTGGATGGGCGAGAGTGCTCCTCACAGCGTGATGGAAAAGGCGGCTCTGGAGGCGCTGAAGTGAAGCGTCGCGATTGGCTGCTCTCCACCACGGCACTCGCCGTCCCGCTACAGGCCCAAACTCCGGAGCTTCTCGAGCAGGCTCGCGCCTCTATGCGCGCCAATCGGGAAGCCCTCGAAAAGGTCAAGCTCCCCATGGCGGTAGAGCCAGCCTTCGTATTCAAGGCATAGAGCATGGCAATTGCCGGTGTCGATCTGTTCTTCGCCTCCGCCACGGAACTGAATGCTGGATGGCGGAAGGGCGACTACTCCAGTGAAGAGTTAACCCGGGCTTATCTCGATCGTCTCGAAGGCATCGGAGGCGAGCACAACGCGCTCGCGCTCAGCCTGCGCAGGGACGCGATTCGCCGGGCCAAGGACGTCGATAAGGACCGCAAGATTGAACGCTTTCGCGGCAAGCTGCAAGGCGTGCCTTTTGGCGCAAAAGATTTGCTCGCCTGGCCCAAGCATCCCACCACCTGGGGCGCCAAGCCCTACGCGGATCAAGTCTTCGACAAGCCCGCAACCGTCCTGACGAATCTCGATAAGATGGGCGCCGTGCTGATTGGCAAGCTGGCGATGATCGAACTCGCCGGTGGCCCCGGCTATCGCTGGGCCAAGGCTTCGCTGACCGGCCCCTGTCTGAACCCTTGGGACAAAACACGCTGGGCGGGTGGATCCTCCAGCGGCAGCGGTGCGGCCGTCGCTGCCGGTCTGGTGAGCTTTGCCTTGGGCAGCGAAACCAGCGGCAGCATTCTGACTCCTGCCGCCTTCTGCGGCATCACCGGCTTGCGTCCCACCTACGGACTCGTGAGCCGGGCCGGCGCGATGGCCTTGAGCTGGACTCTCGATAAGATCGGCCCCATGGCCAGGACAGCCGAAGACTGCGGCGTCATCCTCGACGTCATTGCCGGTGGTGACGACGACGACCCGATGAGCGCAGGCAAGGGTTTCGCCTACACCCCGCAGTTTGCCCGGCCTTTTGCGGATTACACGATCGGCTATGCGCCGGTCGATTGGGAAGAATGGGCAGACCCGGAAGCGCGTTCTGCCTTTGCCGAGACCTTACGGGTGTTTCGAGCGATGGGTTTCCAGTTGAAGGAAGCGGAGCTGCCAGACTTCCCGTATGGCGCCATCCTGAGCACAATCCTGCAAGCCGAGCAGGCCAGTATCTTTGAGGAATTGGTCACCAGTGGCAAGGTGGAGCAGCTTGCCGACGAGAAGCAGATTGCAGGCTTGAAGGCTGCGGGCGAACTCCTGGCCAAGGACTATCTGCGCGCCATGCGGATCCGGCGGCAGGTAATCGAAGCATTCAAGGACTTCTTCTACAACATCGATATGATTCTGGTGCCCACGCGGCGTGGCATTGCCAACGAAGTCGCAGTGCCGCTCGATGCGCCAGGGAGCCCGGTCCCTGCGGGCCGCAAGCGCGGCTTTAACGCTCACACCCCGGCGGGGAATCTGGCGGGCCTGCCCGCGCTCACGCTGCCTTGTGGGTTGGTAAAGGGTTTACCGGTGGGAGTGACGCTCATGGGACGTGCGTTTACCGAGAACGCTCTGCTGGCTGTGGGCCAGGAATTCCAAAAGCGGACGGACTGGCACAAGCGCCGACCAGCGCTGGCTGAGCGCATGCAGTGAGTGCAAACCGAGGAAGAGCATCGAACCTGCGGCCAGAGATTTCAGTTGCTCGGCCCAAACCCCATTGACGCTCATCCCGCCCAGAACCGTCATGAACTGAACCGTAACGACTGCGGCAAAAATCTGCGAATTCCGCTCCAATGCGGCACGGAACAAGATCACCATCGCAATGCCTTCGGGAACCTTATGCAAAATGACAGCAAGGGCGCTAGTGGTGTGTTCGGAGCTCAGGCCGTCGGCAAAAGAATGGAGCGCCAAGGCCAACAACATCGGCATCCCGAAACCATGGAGCCTCGTGGTGCAGGAATCATGTTGATGATCGTGCGTACAGGCCGGGCAGATCGGGTGCACATAGCGATGGATGAGCCAGACCCCCAGAAAACCAGCGACGAAGGCCAGTGGGACGCCAAATCCACCGAGTGCACTGAGCAGCAGAAGTAAACCGCTGCCTGCGGTGAGTCGACGCATGGCTACCGGCGACGGGGTAAAAAATAGACTGACTACACTGGACGCGGTGCCTACGAGGGCGGCCAGCACATGGAGACTCATTACTGATATTTGATTATCGGGGATAAGAAAGGTTTCGAGCAAGTTTCCACATTTTTTACAGAGTGCAGCCAACCGGGACCTTAGCTGCCCCCCAGTCTCTCTCCGCCGCCGACTGAGCATATTTCTCGATTGCGGCAGACGAAAGCGGATCGCTAGCTTCAATCATGAAGCTTTCGCTGTGTTGTTTTTTGGTCTGGGCCCAGGTCCTCTCAGCAAGCAATATCCTCAATACGCCCAGTGTGGATGCGACACTCTTCCGCGTGACGCAGTTTGCGACGGGTCTGCCGCTCCCAAGCAGCGCCATTAAGGCTTCCGATGGCTCGCTTCTGGTGCTGCTTTCCCCGGGCTATGGCACCAGTCAGGTGGTCCGGTTTCAAGATTTGAATTCTGATGGCGTCGCCGATGGCGCGCCCACAATCCTTTACTCAAATGCGAACGCAGGCCCGGCCACACAGATTCGGCAGGCCGGCAAGCTGTATTACATTGCAGAGTTCGGCAACACTGCGATCACCGCACTCGCACCTGGCGTCAGCCCGGAAGACCCTCTGCAGGCAAGCGGAAGTCTCAAATTCGAGTACGCCCCAGACTATGCACATCCAACGCCCGGCATTGCGGTGCGTCCGACCCCAGACAAGCCTGGTTCGATCGATCTCATCTTCAATGTCGGCTCGCAGTACAACGCACAGGCCTCCACATCCCCCGTGACCGTGAGTGGTTTCGGCCTGGCGCCCACCCAATTGCAGGGCGACTCGCTGTACATGATTACCATCGACGAGACAGGCGATGTGCCGATTGCTTCCAATCTGCGCCAGGTCGCCGGCGGCATTCGCAATGTGTACGGAATGGCTTTCGATCCCATAAGCGGTGATCTGTACTTTGCCGACAATGCAATCGATGAGGACAATGTCACCAATTTTTCAGAGCCCTACCAGGCCGATGAACTGAATCGGATTCCTGCCGCCAAGCTCGGCACAGAAGTGCTGCAATTCGGGTTTCCGAATTGCTACCCGGAGTATCGGAGCGACACGCTGATCGAAACGAATCCGGGCGCCTGCAATGGGGTGACCCAAAGCCTGATCAATTTCCAGCCCGTCTCCGGCTTTCGATCGGAAGGCCCCACAGAGATCGCCTTCAGCCCCGCGCTGTTCCCGGCACTCTATCGAAACGGCATTTTTGTTGGGTTCAGCGGCGGGACAGGTCCGGAGGGGACCAACAATCAGAACCCCGTCGTGTTCGCCAATTCCACCTTCACCGAACTGATCCATTTCATCGAGAGCGGCACACTCTCTCACAATCCGGTCGGAATCTATTCGACCGCAGACTCCCTGTTCATCCTGGACTGGGGCGGAGGCTCGATCTATCAGATCACAGCACTCGCCGATGTGCCGGAGCCTGCGGTGTGGTTGCTCGTCTCGAGCGCGTTGTGCTTTTTTGGTCTCCGCAAACGATTCGGACCGAAAGTTAGCGCGTAACCGTAAAGCGGTCGATCTCTTTTCCGCTCGACGAGATCTGACGGACCTTCAGCTCCTTGGCAGAAGCATCGATGACAGTGAAGGAGTGAGTGTCGGAGGAGAACTTCGCGGTGAAATCCTGAAAGGTACTGGGATTGCCATTCTGCTCCGGGTTGTAGAGGGTAGCTCCGCCGGCGCCAGTTACCAGGTAGATGGGCGCATTCGGCTTCGTATTCTTATCACCGTCATAAGACTTGTCGAGCGTCCACTTGCCAGGAACTTCGGTTTTCGAACCCAATTTGAAACCAGCCTCAACAACGAATTTCATCGGATGCGTGCGCTGGTAGTTGTGGACATGGCCGCCGATGACAAGGTCGGCCCGGCCTTCTTCAAAGAGATCGGCAAGCAGACGAACCCGCTGGTCGGTGAAGTGCGCCTTTGAAGAATTGAAGGGTGGATGATGAAAGCCCACAAAGCGCCACTTCGCCTTGGAGGCCGCCTTCAGATCGTTGCGGATCCATTCGCGGAAAGCAGGGTCGGTGAAATCGACGTAGGGATTGCTGTCGATGACCGTCCAGTGGACGTTGCCGTAGTCAAAAGAGTAGTTCGACATGCGCGGGTAGCGGTCGGTGGTGCTCAGAAAAGCACGCTGGGCTGCTTCATTGCCCTTGAACTTCGCGGTATGTTTGCCTCCGGCCTGGATCGAAGGACCATTCATCGGGAGAGACCAGTAGCGGAAGAACGCCAAAGAATCCGGGTAAAGATCGAAATCCGGAACGAGCGGCGAGTCATGATTGCCGATCACACCGGTAAAGAGCGTGCTTCTCAGGAGAGGTGCGCCTGTCGCCGGGCCAGCCGTATCGGCGTTATAGACGGGCCAGAACTTCTCCTCGTACTCAGAAACGCGGCCCCGCGAATAGACGATATCGCCCGCCACAAAGACATAGTCCGGCTTGAGCTTCGACACCTCGTAGGCCACCGCTCGTTGTCCCGGAGTGTTGGCGGCGCAATCGCCAAAGACGACCAGATGGGTGTCTGACTTCTCCGGCTTGCGCGCCTGGGCGGTGGATTCGAAAATCGCTTTGCCCCCAACGAGCACCCGGTAGGGCACCATTTTGCCAGGACTCAGCTTGTCGAGCGAGGCGCGGTAGACCCGATGCGCGACGGTACCAGTGACGGCGACGCGGCGAAGCTGCTGCACTTCTGCTTTGCGCCAGGAGGATCCGGGTTTGTATTCGACCGCGAAATGGGTATCCCGATCGTGGCCAAGCCACATCAGATCGAGTCCTTCGCTTTTCGAATTGGCGGGACGGTCACCGAGCTGAAGATAGGGTTTCTGAAAGAAGTTGGGGTCTTTGGTCTGCGCACAAAGGAAAAATGCGCTGAGAAGGAGGAAGAGGAGCTGCTTCATGTGGGCATTTTCATTATTGTGCGAGAAGTGGTTGCAATAGAATGACGGCGCAGGGGTTTGCTAGATTGGATAATGTCCAAGGGAGTATCTATGAAATTGCGTCCGTTGCACGATCACGTGCTAGTGAAGCGCCTCGAGGCGCAGGGTAATAAGATTGGCAGCCTGTTTGTGCCCGATAGCGCGCAGGAAAAGCCCCAGGAAGCTGAAGTCATTGCCGTTGGGGCAGGGACGCAGCTCAAGGATGGGCGTCGGGTCGCGATGGAAGTGAAGGTCGGCGACAAAATTCTTTTCGGAAAATACGCCGGATCCGAAACCAAAGTGGGCGGGGACGAATATCTGATCTTGAGGGAAAGTGAAATTCTGGCGGTTCTCGGCTAGAGACGCGCGCAAAGGATTGAGGAAAACATGAAGACGACGATGATGAAGGTGGCGCTCGGCGCGTTACTGGCGGTGACGCTTGTTGGTCAGGCGAAGGTTGCGATCCTGAATACGCAAAAGGCCCTGCTCGATACGGCTGAGATCAAAAAGGCCCAAGCCGATCTCGAAGCGAAGTATAGACCGCGCACCGACGATCTAAAGCGGCTGGATTCGGAACTTGTGGACATCCAGAATCGTCTCAATGCAGGAGCGGGAAAATTGACGCCGCAGGTAGAAGGCGATCTCAACGCTCAAGGGACCCGGAAACAGCGCGAGATGCAGCGCAAGCAGGAAGATCTGCAGGCAGACGTCGAACGCGATCGGCAGGAAATTCTGCTGAAGGCCAGCCAGCGCATGCAGGAAGTGGTGAAGAAGTTGTCGGATGAAAAGGGCTACGATGTGGTTTTCGACGTAGCAAATACGGTTCACTTCAAGCCCGCGCTTGAAATCACGACGGAGGCGACTGCAGCCTACGACAAGGCTCATCCCGTCGCAAAGTAGGGATATGTCTTCTTATTTAGACCAATACGGAGCTGGCGAAGAACGGCGCAACAAGATGATTGTTCGCGCCGTTCTTGCTTTTGTGGCCTTGATTGTCCTGGGCATCGCCGGCTATTACGCCTTGCGGAATCACAGCGAGAAGAACAAGCTCGCCGGTTTTCGCGAAATTTTAGAGAAGCAGGATTACCCAGGCGCCTACCGCTATTGGGGATGTACTCCCGAGAAGCCCTGCCGGAACTACGCCTACGAGAAGTTCCTCGAAGATTGGGGCCCAAAGAGCGGCCACACCGAGTTCTCAAAGATGCAGGAGATCCGCAAAGTCACCTGCAAGGATGGTTTCGGAGTCGGTTGGAAGTTCCCCTCCGATACTTTGCATTTGTGGATTGTCCGGGAGGACCAGTCCATGAGCTACGATCCCTTCCCCAGCTGGAAGCAAACCTGGATCGCCGCACTGTTCAACGATTGCAGTGGCATGAATCGTGGACTGCGCGGAAGAACGGCGATGTAGTTCGCCCCCCCTTCACTAACAATAACAAAATATCAATAACACCGATCCCTGCAATTTGCGATCCCATGATCGCTTTTGCAGGGATTCTTCGCATTGTTGTCTGTATGAAATGGATAGTGCTGCTGGTCTTGTCGCAGACCCTGAGTTGGGGACAGGTGGGCGTCTATGTTCTCGAAGGCGTGCACGAAGCCGCATCGGAATTGACGCTCCATGCCGACGGCAGCTTTGCCTTCGGGCTGATCTATGGCGCCGCAGACTACTGGGGTAAAGGAACCTGGAAATTGGAAGGCAACTCCGTCGTCTTGCAAAGCACGGGTAAGGTGGCGCCCTTCTTTCGATTGCTCAAAAGTTCCGCTGGCGATGCGAGTGGAGTGAAGGTGTGGGTCCAGGGCAGTAACGGCCGGGGCGTCGAGAACATCGACGTGGCGTTGAGAACCGGAAGCGAGTCCGTACAGGGCAGGACGAATGAGGAAGGGATTGCCTTCTTTCCGAAATTGAAAGACGTCCGGGAAGTGGGTTTTGAAGTCAGCGTGTTTGGAGTGGAATTTGGCCCCATCCCGGTCGCAAAAGGAATGCGCGACTTCGTGTTTGCGATCGATGGAAACGCAATTCAGGAAATGCGTTTTGAAGCCGAGCGGCTCGTCCATCACAACGGAATGTTAGAGCTGCGAAAGTTCGACCCAGCCAAGCCCTCAATCTACCGCAGGAAATAATCGGGGCCACCAACGATTTACCTTTGCGCGGTAAAGTGCCCAATCTGCCGGGAAGAGCCGGGCAAGCGTCGGCTCCTCGTAGAGCAAAACACGCAGATGGAAGCCAATCGCCAGGAGCGCGGTATACACGGCCAGGAGTGGGGAAGCAACAAGCAGACTCCAGCCCCCGACCCAGGCCAGAACTCCCAGATACATCGGATTGCGCACCCACCGGTACAGCCCGGCAATCACGAGCTTTCGGGGAGGATCCCAAGGGGCGAGTGTACCGCGGCCGGCGACATAAAAATCGCGGACGCTGGCGAGCAAGAGACAAAGGCCCAACACCAGGAGTGGCCAAGCCCAAGAAAATCCCGCGCCCCGCCAACGGTCGTTGGGCAACAAAAGCCAAGGCACCAAAACACTCACCACCACTGGAAGAGCCACGAAGGCAAGCAGGGCGCGAAGGAATAACATCGATTCTCCTCAGGCGAGGGAGACCCAGTCAGGAATGGTAGGGACGGGCAGGGTCGAACTGCCGACCTTCCGCTTAGGAGGCGGACGCTCTATCCACTGAGCTACGTCCCCACTAGCTAATTAGTGTAGCGTTTCAAACCCTTTTGTCCAATGTCGCGGCGGAACTGCATGCCGTCAAAGTGGATGGAGCCCAAGCCGCGATAAGCCCGGTTGAGAGCCTCCTGCAAAGTAGCGCCTCCGGCCGTCACACCGAGTACGCGGCCACCCGCCGTTTTCAGTTCACCGTCTTCGAATTTCGTGCCGGCATGAAAGACCATCGCCTCGCCACTGTTCTCAATGCCGCTGATCCTGTCGCCCGTGCGCACTTTTCCGGGATACCCATGAGCCGCCATCACCACGCAGGCCGTGGCTCCTGTGCTCAGTTGCAAATGAGCCGAAGGCAGACGATGTTCGGTCGCCGCGAGAATCGTATCGACAAAGCCAGCTTCAATGCGCAAGAGCAGCGCCTGCGTTTCGGGGTCGCCAAGACGCACGTTGAACTCAAGGACCTTCACCCCGTCGGGAGTCATCATAAGCCCTGCGTATAAGAAGCCGCGGAAGGGCTTGCCTTCAGAGGCCATGCCGCGCAGGGTTCGTAGAATGACGTTCTCAAGAATTTCGTCTTTCTGTTCTTGGCTGAGAATCCGGTCATCGCAGTAAGCCCCCATGCCACCCGTGTTCGGCCCTTCGTCGTTGTCAAAAATGTTTTTGTGGTCCTGCGTCGGCGGCAGCGCAATCGCGGTGTCATGATCGCAGATCGCAATGAAGCTGACTTCTTCGCCACGCCAGAAATCTTCGATCAAAACGCGAGAACCGGCAGCGCCCACCAGGTCTCCCGAAAAGAGACCTTCGAGCGCGGTCCAGGCATCGGCCTTTGTTTTCGCGATCACGACGCCTTTGCCGGCCGCGAGTCCATCCGCCTTGAGAACCACTGGATATTCAAAGCGGCCCAGACCGAGTTTCGCGTCTTCCAGATTGTCAAAGACCTGAAAGCGAGCCGTGGGGATGCCATGCCGGGCCATGAATTCTTTCGAGAAAGCCTTGCTGCCTTCCAGTTCTGCGGCGGCAGCGGTGGGACCAAAGATCCGGAGGCCGTGCGCCTCAAAGTGATCGACGATGCCAGCCACCAGCGGGACTTCCGGCCCCACAATCGTCAGGTCGGCGTGGATCAACCGCGCCACTTGTAAAAAATGTTCGGGAGTTTGGGTTTCCAAAGGAATGCACTCGGCAACTTGCGAGATGCCGGGGTTTCCAGGGGCGCAGAAGACCTTGTGTCCCTCCTGCGCACAACGCCACGCCATGGCGTGCTCACGTCCACCGGAACCCACGATCAAGATGTTCAAAAGAGAATTTGCCTCCAAAAGTTAGAATAAGGCGTAGAGCGGGGTGAAATGAAGCAAATCCGATATGACGTGATTGTCGTGGGCGCCGGCCACGCAGGCTGCGAGGCGGCAAGAGCGTGTGCCCGCATGGGATTGAAGACCGCGATGATCACCATGAATATTGATCTGATCGCGCAAATGTCGTGCAATCCGGCAATCGGTGGCATCGCCAAAGGCCATCTGGTGCGCGAGATCGACGCACTGGGTGGAGTGATGGGCGAAATCACGGATGCCGTGGGAATCCAGTTCCGCTTGCTGAATACGAGCCGCGGGCCTGCCGTTTGGAGTCCGCGAGCGCAGTGCGACAAGAAGATGTACCGGGTGCGGATGAAAGAAGTGCTCGAGCAGGAAGCGAATTTGAGAATCCTGCAGGCCGAGGTCGCCGCTTTTCTTTTCGATGGAACGAAGGTGAACGGTGTTAGTCTTGCCGACGGAAGAGATCTGTCCGCTGGAGCGGTGATCGTCACCACCGGAACTTTTTTGAAGGGAGTCGCTCACGTCGGCGAAACCCGTTACTCGTGCGGCCGCAACGGCGAGGCGCCGAGCAATCTTCTCGCAGAGCGGTTGCGTGGTTTGGGGCTGCAATGGACGCGGCTCAAAACCGGTACTCCGCCCCGTCTCGACGGCAGGACCGTGGATTGGGCCAAGTTTGAATTGCAGAATGGGGATCCGGTCCCCACGCCGTTCAGCTTTCTCACCGATCGCATCGATCGCCCGCAGATCCAGTGCTTCCTGGCCTATACCAATGAGCGCACGCGGGCGGTGCTGCAGGCAGCAATTCCAAGAAGCCCCCTATATAGTGGACAGATCGAAGGCATCGGTCCCCGCTATTGCCCAAGCATTGAAGACAAGTTCGTGAAATTCCCCGATCGCGAACGGCACCAGATCTATCTCGAGCCCGAGGGGCTGGATACGAATGAGGTCTACGTGAATGGGATGTCCACCAGCATGCCAATTGATGTGCAGGAGGAAATGATCGCCTCGGTCGAGGGATTGGAGAATGCCGAGATGATCCGCCCCGGCTACGCGATCGAATACGACGCCATCGACCCGCGCGAACTCGATCATCGCCTCGAAGTGAAGCGCTACCCCGGACTCTTCCTGGCTGGTCAGATCAATGGAACCAGCGGCTACGAAGAGGCGGGAATTCAGGGCTTGCTCGCGGGTTTGAACGCAGCCTGCAAGCTCGGTAGCCGGGATGAGGTCGTTTTGGCTCGTAACCAGGGATATGGCGGCATTCTAGTGGATGATCTGGTGAGCAAGGGGGCCGATGAGCCCTATCGCATGTTCACCTCGCGCGCCGAATTCCGGCTAACTCTACGCATCGACAACGCCGACGAGAGACTGACACCGATTGCGGAACGGGTCGGATTAGCGAGCGGGGAGCGCATCCGCCGCTTCCGGGAGAAACTGGCAATGAAGGAGAGGTTACTGGCACTTCTCAGCGAGAAACGAGTCGCCCCAGGAATGATTGCGGGCGTTTCGATCGCCTCCGACGACCGCCCAAGCTTTGCGGTGTGGCTCAAGCGTCCGGAATCCAAGATTTCGCAGATCCAGCCCTGGCTCGAGCAGCAACTGGAGACTCCGATCCAGCAGAATGTCCTAACGACGGTCGAGACAGAGATCAAGTACGAAGGCTACATGCTGCAGCAGGAACGGCAGGTGAATCGCTTGCGGGAAGGGGAGTCGCGGAAGCTGGACCGGGATTTCGACTATTCCGGCATCCCGGGGATCTCCAACGAGGTCGTCGACAAGTTAAACCGGGTGAAACCGGAGACCCTCGGCCAGGCAGGCCGGATTCCGGGTGTGACACCCGCAGCAATCGCGATCCTCGACATCTACCTCAATCTCCAGAAACCACGCGCCTGAAGCATCCAAAACGCAGAAAACAGAGACCGGGACCTCGAAAGAGTCCCGGTTTTGCCATTTTAGGGCCTTCGGGGAGGAGAAAGAGGTCAAAATCGGTCCCCACAACCCAGATCGGATTCCTGTCCGGTCGACGACCAGCGCGATGCGTTCCACGTGAAACAAGAGATATACCTCACAACCCCGCAAACCGAGAGACACTCTTCTTTCATTTGAAGCACGACACAGCTGCCTTCATTCCACGCTGCAAAGCAGAACATGTGTCACGTGGAACAACGACAATCGCAGGGAAACCGCCACCGCACCCAACAATCCCGATCAGCGCGAAACAAAGGTATGGTTCCACGTGGAACCATACGGCCACAGCCTAAAGGAGCAACAATCTCGCCCAAGCACTCTACCCGAGGGGGTGATCTCATCTGTTCCACGTGAAACATCATCCCTCAGAGCCATCCTCCGTTAGCCCTCAAGCTTCGGCTCAAATTGGGAAAAGAGGTTCTTTGGGGCTCCTAGAGCCCCCAAACACGCTTTCTCCCCCAAAACTGAGCCTCTCACCGCACATTTCTTCGTTGTTCCACGTGAAACATCCCATCGCTGCCACAGATCCCCGATGAGCAGGTAAATCTCAGCTATCCAATCAAACGAGGGAATAACGACACCACAAGTTCCACGTGAAACCATCACCCGGCCGAACCAGCCCTCGAAACCTGTGGGATGTGTCACGTGGAACACTGAATACCGGATTCTCCAAAAAAATCCGAGCACGAAAACCTACAGGGACCGCACAACCAAGTTTGGTAGGGGATTCCGCCCTTGTTCCACGTGAAACACTCGATCGAGGAGAAGGATCGGAAGCGAAGGCATGGGTTCCACGTGGAACCACAACACAGCACCATCCAGGAGATTCGTGCCATTTTGACCTCCGAGCCACCGAAAACCGGAACTCCAGCCCCAAACATGCGTCTTCCATGGGGTTTCAGCAGTAGTTCCACGTGAAACATTTGCTTCTGCTTCTCATTCCAGAGTTGAAATGAGTTCCGCTGGCTGCACAGAAGGTTGTTCTCGCGAAAAAATGATTCCTTCGGTCCTCAAAACAACCCATCTGAGGACTGAAGAGGGGGAAAATCCGCTCTTCGAGCAGAATCCAACACCTCTGCCTTGATTCCGAAGGTCGTCGAGAGTGGCAATCCGCGCTGTTCCACGTGAAACATGCCATTTCCTCTCTGGAGCACGCATTCTCGCACAGAAAAATCTCTCCTTTCAGGACAGCGAGGCCAAGCAGGCCGCGTTCCACGTGAAACATAGGGAGTGCCCCTTCTCTGCTCCAGCAGCCGGACCGTCACCCCAACTCGGAGTCGCCAGAGTGTTTCTCCCGCCTGCAGAACTTGAATGCGCTGCAGGAGAGATCGGACCGAAAGTTGCCCGCTTCTTCGCCGATCGGCTTCGTTCCACGTGAAACCCTCGCTCCCCTGCCCTCTTTCCTACCTGACTGAAAGCAAAGAAGCTAGCTCACTCATACAGTGCTAAGATATGCCCGTGGGAAAAATCATTGCGATCACCAACCAAAAGGGTGGGGTCGGGAAAACGACGACGGCCATCAATCTGGCAGCGTCCATGGCTCTCAATGAGCTCAAGGTACTATTAGTTGACTGTGATCCCCAAGGTAACGCTACTACTGGTGTGGGAGTGGCCAAAGAGGGTCTGAAGTTCACCTGCTACGATGTCCTGGCCAGCAACTGCACCGCGAGTGAAGCCGCAGTCGCCACCGACTTCGATGGCCTCTATCTCATCCCCGCCGACAAAAACCTTGTCGCCGCCAACATCGATCTTGTCGACGAAGACGAACGCGCCTTCCGCCTTCAGACCGCTCTGAATCTCGTCCGCGCCGATTACCACTACATCCTGCTCGACTGCCCCCCTGCCCTCGATCTGTTGAATCTGAACGCTCTCATCGCAGCCGATTCTCTGATCGTCCCCATCCAGTGCGAATTCTTCGCCCTCGAAGGGGTTTCGCAGTTGATCGACACCATCCAACGCATTCGCGAAGCCTTCCAGCATGAGCTGCCTATTGAAGGCGTTCTGCTGACGATGTTCGACGATCGCACCAACCTCACCCGGCAGGTGGCCAATGACTTGCGCGAGTTCTTTGGCAATCAGGTGTTTGAGACCGTAATCCCGCGCAGCATTCGCCTGGCGGAAGCACCGAGCTTTGGCAAGCCGGTGATCTCGTATGACGTCCGCTCGAAAGGCGCCGAGAGCTACATTAAACTGGCAAAGGAGATCATGGCCAATGAACAAGCCGCACGATCCGCGCAGAGTATTGGGTAAGGGCCTCTCGGCATTGCTGCCGAGCCGTCCGAACACACCCAGCGCCGCGCCCGCGGCAGTGGCCGCTGCTCCCGCAGTGGCACCAGAAGCATCCACCGGATGGATGCAATTGCCCCTCGATTCGGTCATCGCCAACGCGAGACAACCGCGCAGTTTCTTCAGCCCCGAAAAACTGTACGAACTCTCCGAGAGCATCAAGGTGAACGGCATCATCCAGCCGATCCTCGTGCGCAGGCTCGGAGACGACTACGAGATTGTGGCCGGCGAACGGCGCTGGCGTGCAGCCCGCATGGCCGGGCTCACCACGGTTCCCGTCGTCATCCAGGACATCGCCGACGAGAACATTCTCACGCTTGCCCTGATCGAAAACATCCAGCGCGACGATCTCAATGCGATTGAAACCGCGGTTGCCTTTGATCGCCTGAGCCGTGAACTGAATCTCACCCACGAAGAGATTGGCCGCCGCACCGGAAAGGATCGCACGACGATCACCAACTTCCTGCGCCTGTTACGTCTGCCTGTCGAGATCCAAACGCTGTTGAGCGAGAGTCGCATTTCGATGGGTCACGCCCGCGCACTGCTGGCATTGCCCACCGAAGAACTGCAAAAGAGTGTGGCCGAAAAAGTGGTGTCGCAAGGACTCTCCGTGCGCGCCACCGAAGCCCTCGTGCAAAGCATGACGCAGCCCGCGCCGATCAAGGAAGAAAAGAAAGTGCACATCGACCCGAACGTCAAAGCGGCCGAGGAAGAAGTGCAACGGGTGCTGGGAACTCGCGTGAGAATTTTGCCGAAGAACGAAAAGCGCGGCAGAATTGAAATCGAATATTACTCGCCCGATGAACTGGACCGGATCTACCAGCAGTTGGTAGGCGAGAATTAGATTGGTAGCGGATGGTGCCGGCGGGAGGACTCGAACCTCCGACCTAGGGATTATGAGACCCTCGCTCTACCTCTGAGCTACGCCGGCAAGCGGCCTGCGAAACAGGCCCTTTCTTCAGGCTATCCGGCAAGCGCCTTGCTTGTCAAACTAAAAGGAAAGACAACGAATTTAATCTGTGGAAACCGCGGAAGCAACATCGACGACCACGCCCGTCATTGCGTTCGAGAACGTATCCAAGAGCTATGCGATCTACGAGGCGCCATCCGACCGTCTGGTGGAACTGATGACCCTCAATACGGTGAAGAAACACCGTATTTTCAATGCTTTAGAAGGAATCACCTTCTCCGTCCGGGCAGGAGAAACCTTCTGCATCATCGGCGAAAACGGGTCTGGCAAGAGCACGCTGCTGCAGATCATCGCAGGCATCCTGCAACCAAGCGGCGGCACAGCAAAAGTGCGAGGCCGGGTGGCTGCCCTCCTTGAGTTGGGCAGCGGTTTTAATCCAGAGTTCAGTGGCCGCGATAATGTTTATTTGAACGCCGCCATTCTTGGACTCTCTCGCGAGGAAACAGACCGCCGCTTCCAGTCGATCGAAGAGTTCGCTGAGATTGGTGACTTCCTCGATCAACCGGTCAAAACCTATTCGAGCGGCATGACGGTGCGGCTCGCCTTCTCGGTTGCCATTCATGTCGATCCGGAAATTCTGCTCGTCGATGAAGCACTCGCAGTCGGGGACGTCTACTTCCGCCAACGCTGTTTGCGCAAAGTGCATGAACTGCGGCAACGCGGCGTGACGATTCTTTTTGTGAGCCATGCGATGGGCGATGTGAAGGCAATCGGCGATCGGGTGATGTGGCTCGACCATGGCCGCATCCGCGAGCTGGGTTCAACAGAACTTGTTGTCGCAAAGTACTTGGCTGCAATGAGTGAAAAGGATTCCGACTTCGTCGAGCACTACGCCGAACATCGCGCCAATCGCGAAAGCACGGCGGGCATGGCGCCGGAAGTCGTCACCGCGGTTCCGAATGTCGATCACCGCCATGGCGACGGCCGCGCGCAAATCATCGGCATCGCCGTGCTGCGTGAGACCGGCGAAACGGCTCTCATGTTGGAACCCAACACGAAGGCCATCTTACGCATCAGTGCCCGTGCCAACGAACGCATTGATCTCCCGAACATTGGCTTCATGATGCGCAATCATATGGGCTTGGACTTTGCTGGCACCAATACGATTCGCGAGGGGCACGAATTGCCACCGATGGCGCCGGGCGACACGATCACGGTGGATTTTCATCTCGAGATTCCGGCCCTCTATCCATCGCACTTCTCGTTCTCGCCTGCCATTGCCGACGGAAGCCTCACCCACTACAAGATGTGTGACTGGATTGACAACGCGATGATCCTCCAGATGGGCCATAGCGAGGGTCAAATTTATGGCTACCTCCACCTGCCCTGCCGCGTGGAAGTGAATGCCCGCCTGATGCAGACGAGCGAAGTTGAGGTGCTCCGTGGCTGAGTTTACCGGTGAGCGGGTGATCCCGGGCAAGGTCGATATCGACCTTTGGAACGAACATCTTTCCCGTTATTTGTTTGCGTCACGTCTGGCGCGCGGCAAGCGGGTGATCGATCTAGGCTGCGGCGCCGGTTATGGCTCCGCCGAATTGGCGGCCAATGCGGCAAGTGTGATTGGCGTCGATGTCGATCCCGAAGCCGTGACAGAAGCACGCAAGAATTATGTGCGCCCCAATCTGCAGTTCGATGTTGCTTCGCTCGAAGCCCTCCCCTTTGCCGACGGGATCTTCGAGTTGGGTGTCTGCTTTGAGGTGATTGAACATCTCACCGACTATCGCAAGCTGCTGAGTGAAGTCCGCCGCGTGCTGGCCCCTGGCGGCCAGTTCATTGTCTCTACTCCGAACATCAAGTTCTATGCCGAGAGCCGAAAACGCAATGGGCCGAATCCGTTTCATGAACACGAGTTTGAGTTTGAAGAATTTCGAAGTGCTCTGAGCGAGTACTTCCCCCACCAGGCTTTCTTTGTCCAGAACCATGCGAGCGGTCTTGTATTCTTGCCGATCGAAGGAAAGTCCGGCACGGAGTTGCGTCTCGAGGCATCCACTCCCAACCCTGACGAGGCACACTTCTTTGTCGCCGTTTGCGCCTCGACACCCATGATCGGGGGGCCTTCGTACGTGTATGTGCCCACTGCGGCAAATGTCCTGCGCGAACGCGAACACCACATCGAGCGGCTCGAAGCCGAGCTCCAAACCAAGAATGAGTGGCTCGCGCAGACAACTGAGAAGCATCAGTTGCTCGTCGATCAGTTCCGCAATCTCAAGACAGAGATCGAGGCGAAGAACCAGTGGGCACTCGAACAGAACGCACGCGTGGATCAGGCGTCCAAGGAGATCGAGCGGCTGGAATCAGAAATGGACCAGCACAAGCAAGAGGCGCTCTCGATCATCAGCGGCTATGAGGCGGAGATCGCCAAGCACGTGAACTGGTCTCGCGAGAACGAATCCAAATTGAACGCGCAGCTTGCCTCGATCGCCGCTCATGTGCAGAAGCTCGATGAAGAGTTGCGCCAAGCCCACGCTCAAATCGATAGCGCAGAAGCAAGAGCCATGGCAGAACAGACAAAGCGGCAGGAAGCAGAAGCAAAGCTTGCCGCGGTGGAAGCCTCGCGTTGGATCCGAATGGGGAAGGCATTCGGACTCGGGCCGAAGTTTTCATGATTTTGCTAAAGCGGGTTTTGCGGCAACTCCCGATTGTTCTTCTGAGTCCGCTCTTCCTCCTTGTGGAACTGGTCACGCTCTGGCTTGTCGATCTGCTCTGGCATGCGCTTGGTGAAAAGAAGTTACCACCCAATCAGAAGGCCAATCAAAAATCAGCGAGTGTCGTGATTCCGAATTGGAATGGCAAAGATCTTCTCGAGAAGTATCTGCCCAGCGTGGTCGATGCAATGTCTGGACATCCGGACAACGAAGTCATCGTAGTCGACAACGGCAGTGAAGATGGCAGCGCCGCATTTGTCAGAGCTCATTTCCCCAGTGTGAAGTTAGTCGCACTGAAAAAGAATCTTGGCTTTGGCGGCGGATCGAATCGCGGCTTTCGCGAAGCAAAGAATGATGTCGTTGTATTACTCAACAGCGATATGCGCGTCGATCGTGACTTTCTTGCTCCGCTGTTAAAAGGCTTTGCCGATGCGGATGTCTTTGCGGTCTCCTGCCAGATCTTCTTCTCAGACCCGAATAAGTTACGCGAAGAGACCGGACTCACACAGGCGCATTGGAAACGCGGCTTCTTACAACTGCGCCATCGCATTGATGAACAGGTGACCGATCTCTTCCCCTGCTTCTATGGCGGCGGTGGTTCTTGCGCCTTTGATCGCAACAAGTTTTTGGAGTTAGGCGGCTTCGATGAATTGCTGCGACCCTTTTATCTCGAAGATACCGACCTTGGTTATTTAGCCTGGAAGCGTGGTTGGCGGGTTCTGTATCAACCGCAGAGCAAAGTGTGGCACGAACATCGCGGCACCATCGGCAAGAAGTTTTCACGCGAATACATCCAGTCGATTGTGCTCAAGAATTATGTTTTGTTCGCCTGGAAAAATATCCATGCCCCGTCGATGTTACTCGAGCACTTTGCCTCGTCTTATGCCTCGGCCTGGATCAGCCTTCTGTTTGGCGACCGGCCGGGTCGCGCGAACTTCCCCAGTCTCTTTCGCGCTGCACTGCAAATTTTCGGTGCGGCAAAAGCGCGCTGGCGCGCACGCTGCCTGGCCGATGTCGATGACAAGGAAGCAATGCGCCGTCCGATGGGCGGTTACTATCGCGATCGCTTTGAGCCCATCGCCCCCGCCCCTCCTCAAAAGCCACGCGTGTTGATGGTCTCCCCTTATGGCCTCGCGCCCGCTTCGCACGGCGGCGCGGTCTTCATGCAGCTCGCCGTACGCGAGTTGAGCAAGCATGCCGAAGTGCATCTCATCGCCTTGGTCGATGAGGAATGGGAACGCTACGCGCATGAAGAGCTCGAAGATTTCACGGCCAGCATGCAGTTTCTGGTCCGCATGACCGGCAAGCCGGCGGCGCCTTTCAGCCTGACGCCCAGCGCGGTGGAAGAGTTTGCCAACGAAGACCTGGAGTGGATGATCCATCGCACGATCCTTGATCGCAAGATCGACGTGCTGCAGCTCGAGTACACCAATCTCGGCCAATACGCTTGCGATTTCCAGCGGCTGCTCTGTGCCATCTTTGAGCACGACATCTACTTCCAGTCGATCTCGCGGCAGATTGCCACCAACCCAAGTCTGCTGTGGCGCATCCCCGCCAGCATCGAGTATCTGAAAGCGATGCATTGGGAAATGAAGATGCTGGATCGCTGCGACCTGATCGAGGTGTGTACCGGAGCCAATCTCGACTACGTGCAAAGCTTGAAGCCGAGCCTTGCGCCGCGCCTGCGGGATGGCTTGCGTGCTTCGATTCCGGTAAAGAAGTTTCAAGCGAATCTCGAAGCGCGCAACGGCAACACGGTGCTGTTTGTCGGTGGCTTCCGGCATCTGCCGAATCTCGAAGCGTTGCAGTGGTTCTTCGATGCCGTCGTTCCGATCCTCAAGCAGCGCAATGTCGATTTCAAAGTGCTTGCCATTGGCATGGAACCGCCACCCACTTACGCCTTTGCCAATTCGGAAGGCATTCTCGAATTGCCGGGCTACCGGGAAAGCATTGCCAGCGAGATGGCAAGCGCACCGGTGTTCATCTGTCCGATTCTGGCTGGGAGTGGAATTCGTGTGAAGTTGCTCGAAGCCTTTGCTTCGGGCATTCCGGTGGTGTCAACGAGGGTGGGAGCGGAAGGGTTGTCCGAGGTGGACGGAGAGCATTGCCGTCTGGCGACTACGGCGGAGGAGTTTGCCGATGGTCTCGAAGCCTTATTAGGCGACCGGACCCAAGCCACGGCCATGGCCAACCGCGCTCATCAATATGTCAGTCAGGAGTGGGATTCCGAACTGGTGATTGCGCGGCTGGCGGCAGAGTACCGGCGCCGTCTGGCAGAGAAGGCAATTACTTCTTGCCGATGAAGTCTCGTTCCAGCTCCTCAGCAATCTTGCCCGCGGTCCCATTCAGCGTCTTCGGCTGCATGTCTTTTGATGCCTTGTATGTCGACCAGAGCACCAGACGCGAGCGGCGGTCTACCAGGAAGTACGTCCCACGGCCACGGCCGGCGCTGGACGAAATCTTTGGGGCAAACTTGAAGCCTGCGGACGGCGTGTCGCCCACCGGACCCGCATTGTGTGGGATGTCCTGTGGGAGCGGCGAAGTCACCGGCGCGACAGCAGCCACTTTTTCTTTGGCCGCCTCTTCCATTTCTTCGAGCTTCGCCTCAAAGCTGGTCCCGATGCGATCGGTAAAAACAGCATCGGCCTTGGAAGGGTCGGTCACGATGCGAATCTGGTTCACCCCATTGCGCAGGCGATTCGCGAGATATTGGTCAAAGCCATTCGCCATCGGCATGAGGTACACGGTTTGCACCTGGCTCAATTCGGCATTGCCCTGGGCCAGGCCGATCACGGCCGTCAGTGTAGTAGAGACTAGTAGAGCTAGAGTGCGCATGGCATTCTGGAATTTCCTTTTCTGATGTATAACAACCAACGCATCACCGTCATCATGCCCTGCCTCAATGAAGAGCAGGGAATCGAGCAGGTTCTGCTGCGTATGCCGCCCCTGGTCGATGAAGTGATCGTGGTGGACAACGGATCCACAGACCGCACCAGTGAGGTGGCGGCCCGCTTCGGCGCGCGTGTCATTCGCGAAGATGCCCGCGGCTACGGGCGTGCTTATAAGAAGGGCTTTGCCTTTGCCACCGGTGACATTATCGTCACCCTCGACGGGGACCATAGCTATCCTCCCGACGCCATCTCTTATCTGCTCGAAGCCTTCCGTCATTTGGACGTCGATTTCCTCAACGCCTCGCGCTTCCCGGTGCGAGACCCGGAGGCGATGAGCTTCAAGCATAAGATCGGCAACTTCATCCTGTCGATTGCGATGAGCATCCTTTATTTTCGCTGGGTGAGCGACTCACAAAGCGGCATGTGGGTCTTCCGCAGAAGCATCCTCTCTCAAATGACGCTCGAAAGCGACGGAATGGCGTTTTCGGAAGAAATAAAAATCGAGGCGATCAAGGCAGAGAATGTTCGTTTTGCCGAACTCTCGATTCACTATACGTCGCGGCTCGGGGAAATTAAGCTAAACCCGTGGCGGGATGGCTTCTACAACCTATGGTTTCTTCTGAAGAAGCGATTCACGTAGTCGTTCCCACCTGGCGCGGGCGGGAGCATCTGGCGCAATTGTTGCCGAGTCTTGCCGCGCAGACTCTCCAGCCCACTGCAGTGATTCTCGTCGATGGTGCGTCAGAAGACGGTTCGCGCGAAGTTGCTGCAGAATATGGCGCCACCTGGCTCGACCTCGGCAAAAATCTGGGCTTTGCCGCAGCCGTCCACGCCGGCATCGAAGCGTCAACCGCCCACCGGATCGCAATTCTCAACAACGACATTCGCCTCGCGCCGGACTGGCTCGAGTGCCTCGCCCGCGTCGATGCCAGCTTCGCCGTCGGCAAAGTCCTGCAATGGCAACACCCGGAGCGGATCGATGCCACCTGGGATCTGGCCAGCCTCAGCGGGGTGCCGATGCGCGCTGGAGCGGGCAAACGGGATAGCGCCTATTGGAATCGCGGCCGCTCGATCGATCTCGCCCCCTGGACGGCGATCCTCCTCAACCGGGAGTACTGGGAGGCCACCGGCGGGCTCGACCTCAGCTTTGAAAGTTATCTTGAAGATGTCGATATCGGCTTGCGCGGCAGCAAACTCGGGCTGCGCGGCATCTATGAACCGGCGGCGGTCGCCTGGCACCGGGGTAGTTCGACGCTCGGCGCCTGGCACCCCCGCCAGGTGCAACTCACTTCGCGCAACCAACTGAAACTCGTCGCCAGGCACGGCGGCGATTGGTGGAAAGTGATAGTCGGCCAAGGACTTTGGGGTTTTGCCGCGGCGCGCCATGGCTGCTTTCTCCCTTGGCTCGAAGGCAAACTCGAAGGAATTCGGAACTTCAAAAACGAAGCCGATTCGACGGCTCTACTGTCGCGATTGGAAAGCGAGATCTTCGCCTCTGACGCCGCAACCGGCAGCGACCGCTTCTGGCGCTGCTACTGGATGCTCACATGAGCGCCAGCATCGGCGCCGTCATTGTCACCTGGAATTCCGCCGACGAAATCGCCGCCTGCATCGAAGCGCTCGACAGGGCCGGATTGCGCGAGATCGTGGTGGTCGATAACGGATCAACAGACAATACCAGAAATATTGCCGCCTCCTATCCGCAGGTGAAACTCCTCTACTACCCCGAGAATCTAGGCTTCAGCGGAGGAGTAAATCGCGGGGTGATGGCGCTTGCAAGTGAGTTTGCACTGATTCTCAATCCCGATACCGTCGTCCAAGGAGGTCTGTCAGAAATGGCGGCGGCGGCGGGTGGGGGAGCGGCAGGCGGCATGTTGTCTGGATTGGATGGCGCGCTGCAAAGCGGCTTTGCTATCCGGCGTCTGCCCACTCCCGCCACGTTGATCTTTGAAACCCTCGGTTTCAACCGGCTCTTTCCGGGCAATCCGGTGAACCGGCGCTATCGCTGCGCGGGCTTTGACGCCTCAAAAGCGCAGGAGGTCGAACAGCCTCCCGGCGCCTTTCTGATGGTCAAGCGCGACATCTTCGAGCGTCTCGGCGGCATGGATGAGCAGTTCTGGCCGGTCTGGTTTGAAGATGTCGACTTCTGTGCGCGGCTGCTGGACCATGGCTTCTCCATTCGCTACACTCCTTTAGCCCAGGCAAAACATGCCGGCGGGCGCAGCATCCGGAAAATTGAGTGGTCCTTTAAAGAGTTAACATGGTATGGTAGCCTTCTAAGGTACGCCGCCAAGCGTTTTGGGTGGTGTTCCCGGTGTTTGGTTGGTTTGGCTGTAGCCGCTGCGTCCGTCCTGAAGATGTTTTCTAGGATTATTTTCCGGCCCGAGAGTGCCCGCACTCCCGGCGTCTATGTCAGCGTTCTGCGACTGGCATTGGTGAGTCTCATCAAGGGCCGGGTTGATACCCTCCGGCCAGGCCGGCAGGTGGAAGGCCCCGATCATATCGACAATGCATAACGGCTTAGTCTCAGTCACAATCGTTACGTACAACAGCGGACGTTTCATCAAACGATGCTTGGAATCGGTGTTAGCGCAGCGCTACACACTGAAGGAAATCATCGTTGTCGATAACGGCTCCACCGATGGCACCCTCGACATCCTCGACCAGTTCACCGATCGCATCCGCTTAGTCACCAACGAAGAAAATGTTGGGTTCGCCGCTGCCCAGAATCAGTGCATTCACATGTCGAATGCCGAATGGATTCTCACCCTCAATCCCGATGTTCTGTTGATGCCAAACTTCATCCAGAGCCTCGTCGATGCCGGCAATCGCGACCCTCAAATTGGCACCGTCTGCGGCAAGCTGATGGCCATGATGGCCACCTTCGATCTGCCGGAGAAGTCGATGGTCGATTCCACCGGAATCTACTTCAATCCGATGCTGCGCCATCTCGATCGCGGCAGCCAGGATGTCGATAATGGCCATTACCTGAATTTTGAATATGTCTTCGGCGCCACTGCCGCCGCTGCGCTGTACCGCCGCGAGATGATCGACGATATTTCGATCTACAACGAATTCTTCGACGCCGACTTCTTTGTCTACCGCGAAGATGCCGACGTTGCCTGGCGCGCCCAGCTCTATGGCTGGAAGACTCTTTATACGCCGCATGCCCGCGGCTATCATGTCCGTACGGTTTTGCCTGGCAACCGCCGTTCTCTTTCTCCCGCTATCAACATGCACTCCGTCAAGAATCGCTTCCTGATGCGAGTGAAGAACATGACCCCCGATCTCTACCTCCGCAATTTCATCCCGATCACGTTTCGAGACATCGTCGTGGTCGGTTGTTGTTTGTTGCAGGAACGATCCTCGCTGAAGGCCTTCTGGCTGTTGGCCAAGAAGTGGAAGAGCGTCCGGGCCAAGCGCAAGATCATCATGGCCAACCGCAAGGTCAGCGATGAATACCTGGCGAACTGGTTCCAGTTCCAACCGGTCAGCCAACCGGCTCCCAAGACCGTCCGCGTTGCGGCACGGGTTAAAGAAGCGCGTAGCTCGTAGACTGTAAGTTGCGGATCGCGATTCTGGGCACACGCGGCATTCCTGGCCGCTATGGTGGATTTGAGACCTTCGCCGAAGAGTTATCCTGGCGCCTGGTCGAGCGCGGCCATTCCGTAACGGTCTATTGCCGGGAGCGCGAACCTGAAGGTTTCTATCGCGGCGCCAAGCGGCAATATCTGCCCACCATCCGCCACAAGTATTTCGACACCCTCGCCCACACCGGCTTCTCCACCGCCCACCTCCTCGCGCACCCCGTCGATGTTGTGCTCTATTGCAACGGAGCAAACGCGATCTACACCTGGCTGCCTCGCTTGTTCGGCATGCCGGTTGCGATCAATGTCGATGGCCTCGAGCGCAAGCGTAAGAAGTGGAACGCGCTTGCCAAGAAGTGGTATCACCTATCCGAATGGCTTTCCACTTTCTGCCCCACTCGCATCATCACCGATGCGCTCGAGATCGAACGCTACTATCGCGAAGCCTATCACGCCGAATCCACCTTCATTCCCTATGGCGCCGAAACGGAACCGGTTGCCTGGAAACCCATCCTCGGCCTGGAGCCGCGGCAATACTTTCTGTACGTGACGCGCTTTGAACCCGAGAATAACCCCTTGCTGGTGCGAGAGAGCTTTGAAAAAGTCAGCACAAGTTTGAAGCTCGCTCTCATTGGCGATGCGCCTTATGCCCACGACTACATTGCCCGCGTTCGTGCGACCGAAGATCCGCGCGTGCTGATCCCGGGCGCCATCTTCGGCGAAGGTTACCGGGTTCTCCAATCGCATTGCTTCGCCTATGTTCATGCCACCGAGGTGGGCGGTACGCATCCGGCCTTGATTGAAGCGATGGGCCGCGGCGCGTTGATCCTCTACCTCGATACGCCGGAGAATCGCGAAGTCGCGGGCGATGTGGGTATTGCCTTTGATCCAAAGACGCTGAGCCACGCAATGCAGCAAGTGATTGAGATGCCGGAAGAAAAACGCGAAGCGATGCGTGCCGCCTCGATCGAGTGTGTGCGCCAGCGTTACAGTTGGGATGTAGTGACGAATCAGTACGAAGCTCTGTTTGAGGGTTTATGCCGCGGACGTGGTTAGAAGTTTCTTTAGACCGGATTGCGTTGAACTATCGGATGATCCAACGCACTGCGGGCTCGGGCATCGAAACGATGCCGGTTGTCAAAGCCGATGCTTACCGCCATGGGGCGACTGCGGTATCCCAGGTGCTCGAGCGCGAAGGCGCAAAGTGGCTCGCCGTCAGCAACATTGAAGAGGGCAAAGCGCTGCGGGATGCCGGCATCCGGACCCGCATTCTCGTCATGGCCGACCGTGTCGATAGCGACGCCAATGCCTGGAGCCAAGCGCGCCTGACTCCGGTGATCCATGACCTCCGCGAGATTGCCACCCTCCACCCCGATGTTTCTTATCACCTCAAAATCGATAGCGGCATGGCCCGTCTCGGCACCAATGAAAGTGCGGAGACCATTATCGCCGCCGTTCGTGGCACCCGGATCGAAGGCCTGATGACGCACTATGCTTCTTCGGCAAACTTCGAGAGCGAGCAGACCAAATCGCAGCAGCAGTATTTTGAAGGCATTCGCCTGGCGCTCGAAGAAGCAGGCATCCGACCCCACTATCTCCACCAGGCCAGCACCAATCCCTTGCACTTTGGCCTCCGCCAAAGCTGGGGCAACCTGGCTCGTCCAGGCTATGCGATCTATGGCTTTGTCTCACGTCCCCAAGGCAAGGCGCCGACAGAACTTTTAGATGTCGTGCCCGCCCTCTCCTGGAAGGCAAAGATCCTGCTGACCAAAGAGATTCCGGCTGGGGCGCCAGTCGGCTATGGCGCGCAGTTTGTCGCTGACAAGCCCATGAAGATCGGCATCCTCGGAGTCGGCTATGCCGATGGCCTGCCCCATCGCCTGGGCAATCGCGGGCAGGTGATCGCCGCCGGCAAGTATGCCAGAATCCTTGGCGCGGTCTCGATGGATGTCACCACCGTCGATCTGACCGGCACGCCGCAACTCAATGCCGGAGATTCCGTCACCCTGTTGGGCAGTGAAGGCGAAGTGTCGATCGATGCCCGGCAGATGGCTCGCGAGGCCGGCACCATTGCCTATTCCATTCTTTGCGGCATCTCAACGCGGGTCCCCCGGCACTACGTCTAATTCTGCCTATCGGAGCGATAGGCAAATGTGTCTGGTTTGAATTGTGTTCTGCCGATAGGCTGGCTGTCAGGACACACCATGAAGAAACTCCTGACTGCTCTCCCTCTGTTTGCCGTGCTGAGCCTCGCGCAAAAGCCCGTGCTCACCACCAACGGCGGAGTCCCCGTGGGCGATAACCAGAACTCCAAAACCGCCGGCGCCGATGGGCCCGTCGTACTCGAAGACATCCACCTGATCGAGAAGCTGGCCAACTTCGATCGCGAACGCATTCCAGAACGCGTGGTCCATGCACGAGGCACAGGTGCGCACGGCGAATTCGTCAGCGCCGGTGATTTCAGCTCGCAAACCAAGGCCGCCTTCCTCTCTGCGCCCGGGAAGAAGACCAATGTCTTTGTCCGCTTCTCCACCGTCATTCATAGCCAGGGCTCTCCCGAAGTGGCTCGCGATCCACGCGGCTTCGCCACCAAGTTCTACACCGAAGAAGGCAACTACGACCTGGTGGGCAATAACCTGCCTGTCTTCTTCATTCGCGATGCGCTGAAGTTTCCCGACATGGTGCACTCGCTGAAGCCATCGCCCGTCGACAACAAGCAAAGCCCAAAACGTTTCTTTGACTTCTTCAGTCACCAACCGGAAGCGACGCACATGCTCACCTTTGTCTATTCCGACATGGGCACTCCCGCCAGTTATCGCGAGATGGATGGCTTCGGCGTCCACGCTTTCAAATGGGTGAATGCCGCGGGCGATGTCACTTATGTGAAGTACACCTGGAAGAGTAAGCAAGGCCATCGCAATCTGACTGCAAAAGAGACAGAAGCTGTTGTCGGTAAGGATTGGGCCCATCTCACCACTGACCTTTATGAGAATGTTCGCAAGGGCAATTATCCGCAGTGGGATCTCTATGTCCAAACTCTGAAGCCAGAGCGTCTGAACGACTTCTCCTTTAACCCTCTCGATGCCACCAAGCTGTGGCCCGAAGCCATTGCCCCATTGACCAAGCTGGGAACGATGACTCTCAATCGCATGCCAGAGAACTTCTTTGAGCAGACCGAGCAGAGCGCTTTCTCTCCAGGCAATCTGGTTCCCGGCATTGAGCCTAGTGAAGACCGCCTGCTGCAAGGCCGTCTCTTCTCTTACTTCGATACGCAGCGCTACCGCATTGGATCGAACTTCCAGCAACTGCCGATCAACCGCCCGGCGGTCAAGGTCGTGACCAATATCCAGAACGGAGCCTTCAGTAACCAAGGCCGCACGGGCGAAGTGAATTACGAACCCAGCCGTCAGAATCGCAACGATGCAAACAAGTCTGAGTATCTCGACGACAACAAGTATCGTTACTCGAGAAAGCCTCTCTCCGGAACCACGCTGCAACAGGCCATTGCCAAGACCGACAACTTCGCACAAGCTGGCGAGCTCTACCGCTCCTTCAGCGAGAGCGAACGCGCAAACCTGATCTCGAATCTTGCCGGCGACCTTAGCCAAGTGACCGACAAGGTGGTGCTGAGCCGCATGGTGAATTACTTCTACCAGGCCGATAAGGATTATGGCACCCGTCTGATGAAGGCTCTTGGCCTCAACCTGAGCGAGGTGCAGAAGGCGGCAGCAGAATGAGGATCGCAATCCTAACACTGTTCGCCATTGCTGCTTTTGCCGCTACACCGGAAGAGTTGCAGAACGCAGCGCGTGCTGACGACGTTGTCAAAATTCGCGCGCTGCTCGATGCTGGGGCCGATATCAACGCCCCAACCGATAAGGGCTTCTCGCCCCTGATTCTGGCCTGCTATGCAGGTTCAGAGGCCGCGGTGGAAGAACTCCTCCGCCGCGGCGCCCGCGTCGGCGATTCCGATTGGACCGGCTCAAACGCCTTGATGGCCGCCAGCTTCAAGGGCCACAAAGGCATTGTGCTGAAGTTGTTGGCCAAGGGCGCCCGTGTGAATGATACGAACAAAATCGGAGCCACGGCTCTGATGTTTGCCTCGCTCACCGGCAAAAGCGATGTCGTCGATCTGCTGCTCGAAAAAGGCGCCGATCTTCGCCGTCGCGACCAACGCGGCTACGATGCCATCCAATTAGCCGAAGCGCAAGGCAACCAGCCACTTGTCGATCGCCTGATTGCAAAGTTACACGGCCGCTAAAGGTGTAAGGATGTTGAGATAGCAATGGAATTTCAGCAGCTCCGCTATTTTCTCGCGGTCGCACGCACCGGAAGTTTTGTCCGTGCCGCCGATCAGGAAGGCATCGCTCAACCCTCCCTCTCCCAGCAAATTCGCAAGTTGGAGAGGGAGTTGGGCGTTTCTTTGTTTGATCGCCTGGGCCGCAGTGTCCGGCTCACCACTTACGGGGAAAAATTGGTCGAACAAAGCGAGCGCATCCTGTTCCAGATGGATGAAGCGCGCGCCGCCATTGAAACGCTCAAAGGCGAGGACAGTGGTGACTTGAAGGTTGGTGTGATTCCGACCGTGCTTCCTTATGCGCTCGTAAAACCAATCTCAAATTTCCAGCAGCGTTTCCCCAAAGCCAATGTCATCCTCAGCGAAGGCACCACCGCGAATCTGGTGGAGCACCTGCGTCGGGGAGAAATCGATGTCGCCATCCTCGCACTCCCCATCAAACATGCGGAGATCGTCTGCAGCGAACTCTTTCGAGAACCACTGCTCGCCGCCGTTCCTCTCGATCATTGTCTGGCCAACAGCACCAAGATTGATTTAAGCCGCCTCGGCATTGAACGCATGCTCCTACTCAAAGAAGGCCATTGCCTGCGAGAAGATGTTCTCACCGCCTGCACCAAGGCAAAGGCGCAATTCCAGCAGATCTTCGAGAGTGATCACCTCGAGAGTATTCTGCGTCTGGTTGCGGAAGGGTATGGGCTGAGTCTGGTACCAGACCGGGCCGCTGAAGGCCGTACGGATTGCCGCTTTGTGCCTTTTGAGCCGACAGCAGTCCGCCGCATCGGCTACGCGCTCGCGAAAGGACGGCAGGCCACTCCGATCCGGGCATCGTTTATCCGGCATCTCAAACAATGGGATTGGAAGAAATAGAGAGGGAGAAAAGAGGAAAAGGGGTGTTGGAGCGGGAGACGAGATTCGAACTCGCGACATCAACCTTGGCAAGGTTGCACTCTACCAGCTGAGTTACTCCCGCACAGGAGCCCGGCGTCTGCGTTACAAGCGCCGAAATCTTAGTATCGCCGACAGAGTCCCAGCTTGTCAAATGCTCTGTTTGAGACGATGAAAACCCGATGACAGCATCAAGTTCTACACCCATTTGTCAACTATCGGAAGCCCCTGAAAAACGCTGCCAAATACCTCACAACAAAGCACTTATATTTTGATTGTTTTTTGGTTGCCCTCTTCAGTATCTGTGCTAGACTCTGTAATCGCAGGCCAAATAGCGGGCTAATGCCTTCTGCTCCTCGAGATTCTCTCGAGCCGAATAGTTCTCCAACTCACATCGCTCGTCCCCCGACTTTTCCACAGCATGTGGAAAACTTGTGGGATTTTTGTGTTTTGGTCTGCGCGGAGTAGTATCGCTTTGAAATTGCGGAAATCATGAACGCCTGGGAATTAGTAAAACAGACGCTGGCAGCGACCCTAAGCGCAGAGAGCTTTGAGAATTGGGTAGTACGGACTACGCTTGCCAGGACGGATGGAGACATTCTGTACGTCTCTGTTCCGAATGAAACCACGCGGGAGTGGATGGAACGCGAGTACTCTTTGCAGGTGGAGCAAGCCATTGCCCATCTCAACCTGCCCTATCGCCGCGTTGTCTATGACCTTGAAGCGATCGCCCCGATTGCGCCGCCAGCCCCCAGTTTCAACCGGCCTGCGCAAATGAATCATGCCTACACTGATTCCCCGCAGTCGATTGAGAACCTGTTCTCGCAACCAGTTGCTCCGCTGAATCCAAAGTTTTCTTTCGACAATTTTGTTGTCGGTTCCTGCAATCAGTTCGCCCACGCCGCGGCGCATGCCGTTGCCACCCGCCCTTCCCGCAGCTACAACCCGCTGTTCATCTATGGCGGAGTGGGCATGGGAAAAACCCATCTGATGCACGCCATCGGCCGCAACCTTCTCCATGAACATCCGGGGATGAAGATCATCTACACCACGAGCGAAAAGTTCATGAACCAGATGATCCAATGCATCCGCATGGAGAAGATGAGCTACTTCCACCAGTTCTATCGCTCGGCCGACGTGCTGTTGATCGATGACATCCAGATCATCGGCGGCAAGGAACGAACCCAGGAAGAGTTTTTCCACACCTTCAACGAGCTGTTCGACAACCAGAAGCAGATCGTGATCTCCTCCGATTCACCGCCCAAGGAAGTTTCGGGGCTGGTCGAACGCCTGCGCAGCCGTTTTGAGTGGGGTCTCATTGTCGACGTCCAGCCGCCTGATCTCGAAACGAAAATGGCGATTCTCGACCACAAGGCCGAGCACGAAGGCATGAACCTGCCGGAAGACGTGCGCATCTTCCTGGCTACACGTACGAAATCGAACATCCGGGAGCTGGAAGGCGCTCTGGTGAAGCTGATGGCCTATTCGAGTGTGACGGGCAGCCCCATCACGCTGGAGATGTCCAAGCAGCTTCTCAAGCACCTGACCCAGAACAGCGAGAAGCGGGTATCCATCGAATCGATTCTGAAGGCCGTCGCCGATCGTTTTGATTTAGTGCCCAGCCAGCTCAAGCAGAAGTCGAATGAGCGCCGCATCGCCTATCCTCGTCAGATTGCGATGTATCTGGCCAAGGAGCTGACCACGGCTTCGTTGCTTGAGATTGGCCGTTCCCTTGGGAACAAACACCATACCACCGTGCTGCACTCCATCCACAAGATTGACGAGTTGCGCCATAAGGACCAGGATTTGAACAAACTTCTCCACAGCCTAATCGACTCATTCCACTAGTGATAAGTCGTTTTCCACATCTTCGCTCCTTCTTCGCGTACAGGACGGGATAGGAAAACGGGCCGTGGAGCCGAGTGTTGCAGAAGTCGGCCACAGGGTTTTAATCGCAAGCCATAGCGGCAAGCGTTTTTGTTTTGTATAATTTAGAGAGATATCCACATTTCCGCAGCACCTACTATTACGGTTCTAGAGAATACATAGATATCTTGTCTTCTTGTAGTACTTCCGGAAAGCGTCGGGCAAGGACCACCAACGAATGGAATTTAGCGTAAAGCAATCGGACCTGGTCAGAGAGTTAAATCTCTCTCAAGGTGTAGTTGAAAAGAAGACAACGATCCCAATTCTGTCGAACGTCCTCATTGAGACGGGCGAAGGGGTCATTCATTTAACGGCGACAGATCTGGAACTGGGAGTTCGTTGCTCCTGCCCTGCGCGCATCATCAAAGCCGGCTCGGGCACATTGCCCGCGCGGCGCTTGCTGGATTACATCCGCTTGCTGCCGGACGCCGAAGTGAATTTCAAGATGATGGACAACCAGTGGGCGAACATCGTCTGCGGGCGTTCCCGTTCGCGGATCGCCGGCATGTCGCGCGAGAGCTATCCGGAACTTCCGGCCATGCCCGCGCCGCTGGGCGAGATTCCGGCCTCGACCTTGTCGCAGATGATCCAGAAGACGATCTTTGCGATCTCCAGCGAAGAGAGCCGCTTCACCCTCAACGGTTCGCAACTGTTGATGACCGACAAGGCGCTGACGATGGTGGCCACCGATGGCCATCGCCTGGCGCTAGTCGAAAACAAAGTATCCAATCCGAGCGTCGAAGGCGTCTACAAGACGCTGCTGCCGAAGAAGGCAATGACGGAGCTGCTCAAGCTCTCCTCGGACGCTGCTGAGGGCGCAACGCTCCAGTTCAGCGGTGATGACAATCACCTGTTTTTCCAGTTGGGCGACCGTCTGCTGCTGAGCCGCAAGCTCACGGGCAACTTCCCCGATTTTGATCGTGTTCTGCCGAAGACCCAGACCCATCAGGTCTGGCTTGGCAAAGATGAGCTGAAGTCCACTGTCCAGCGTGTCAGCCAGTTCTCTGAAGAACGTTCGAAAGCGATCCGCCTGCAGTTCGCCGATGGCGAAATGAAGGTCTTCTCGTCGATGTCCGACACCGGCGAGAGCGAAGAGACGATCGCGATCGAATACAACGGACCTGCCACCGACATTGGCTTCAATGCCCAATACTTGCTCGATTTCCTGGGCGCCACTCCTGAGGGCGCTCTCAGCTTCCTGTTCAACGACGCGCAAAGCGCCGGAGAGATGCGTCCCGCTGCTGCGGGTGATGGAGATAAGAAGGCTGGAGAGGTAGGCTACACCTATCGCTACGTCGTGATGCCGATGCGCATCTGACCGTCTCCCAACCGAAACAAGCTCAAATGGCTGATAACCCGACATACGATTCCACTAGTATCAAGATTCTGGAAGGCCTCGAGGCGGTGCGCAAGCGCCCCGCGATGTACATTGGCTCGACAGGAGAGATGGGTCTACACCATCTCGTCTATGAGGTCGTCGACAATTCCGTTGACGAGGCGTTGGCCGGCCACTGTACGGAAATCAACTGCGTCATCCACCTGGACAACTCGATTTCGATCTGGGATGACGGGCGCGGGATTCCGGTTGATATCCACGCGGGCGAGGGCGTTTCAGCTGCTCAAGTCGTGCTCACTAAGTTGCATGCGGGCGGCAAATTCGATTCCAACAGCTACAAAGTTTCCGGCGGCCTGCACGGCGTCGGCGTCAGTTGCGTTAACGCGCTGAGCGAATGGCTGCACCTCGAGATCTGGCGCGGCGGCCAGACCTGGGAGCAGGACTACCGGCAGGGCGTGCCGCAAGCGCCGCTCAAGGCCACCGGCAAGTCTGGCAAGAAAACCGGAACAAAGATCACCTTCAAGGCAGACAGCACCGTGATGGACACGGTCGAATTCAATTTCGACACCATCTCGCAGCGTCTGCGCGAACGCGCGTTTTTGAACAAAGGACTGCGCATCAACATCGCCGATGAGCGGGAAGATCCGCCCAAGGCGCACGAGTTCTTCTACGAAGGCGGCATTGCCGAATTCATCAAGCATCTGAATAAAGGCAAGCAGGTTCTGCACGAGAAGCCCATCTACTTTGAGGGCGAGCGGGACATGGCCAATGACCAGGGCCGCGTCTATATGGAAATCGCTTTCCAGTACAACGACGGCTATTCGGAAACTCTATTCAGCTTTGCGAACAACATCAATACGAAGGATGGCGGTGCACACCTCACCGGCTTCCGCACGGCTCTCACGCGCACCATCAACTGGGCGGGCGAGCAGGCCGGCCTCTTCAAAGATGTCAAAGAAAAACTAAGCGGCGACGACGTTCGCGAAGGCCTCACCGCCGTCATCAGCGTCAAGCTGCCGCAGCCCCAGTTTGAAGGCCAGACCAAAGGCAAGCTCAATAGCGACATCAGCGGCCAGGTCACGCAAGTGATCAACGAAAAACTGCAGGAATACTTCGACAAGAATCCTGCCGTGATGAAGCGCATTGTGGGCAAGGCCATCGATGCGGCACGAGCCCGCGAAGCGGCTCGCAAAGCACGCGATCTCACCCGCCGCAAAGGCGCGCTTGATGGTGTCGGTCTCCCCGGAAAGCTTGCTGACTGCCAGGAAAAAGATCCCACCCGTTGCGAACTCTTCCTCGTTGAGGGCGAGTCGGCAGGCGGCACCGCCAAAGGCGGACGCGATCGCCGTTATCAGGCAATTTTACCGCTGCGCGGTAAGATTCTGAACGTTGAAAAAGCCCGTTACGACAAGATGCTCGGCCACGAAGAAATTCGTTGCATGATCACTGCGATGGGTACTGGCATTGGCAAAGATGATTTCGATCTTGCCAAGCTGCGTTACGGCAAGATCATCATCATGACCGACGCCGACGTCGACGGCAGCCACATTCGGACGCTGTTGCTGACTTTCTTCTATCGCCACATGCAGCCGCTCATCGACCGCGGCCATGTCTTCGTTGCGCAGCCGCCGCTCTTCCTCATCAAGAAGGGCAAGAGCGAGAAGTACATCAAGAACGAAGCCGATTTCACTAAGGAAATTCTGCGCCGCGCAAGCGACAGCATCTCGCTCGAAATTGAAGGTAAGAAGGTAGAAGGCGCAGAAATGCGCGGCTTCCTCGCCTCACTCGACGAACTGGTGCAGGCCACTATCCGCACTGAGCGCCGGATGCGCGATGCGCGCGTGGTGGAAGCTCTGCTTTCGCAGTCGCTGGAATTGGATTCACGCGAGAACTTCATGGAAGAAGCAAATCTGCTGAAGCTGCAGGAGTTGCTGAATGAGGTGAAGCTCGAGTCGAAGATCGTCAGAGACGAAGAGCACTCCACCTATTCTTTGGTCTTCCAGGATTCCACCAAGGCAGAACGTGTGGTGGGTCTTGAGCTGGCAACCTCGCCCGAATACCGCCGCACCCGCGCTTTGGCCCGGGCTGTCGCGCCTCTCAACAAGCCGCCTTTCTTCATGGTGAAAGACAATGGATTCCGTGAAGAAGTAGGCGACTGGCGCACGCTATTGGCACGTACGAAGGAAGAGGGCACGCGCGACATCAACGTCACCCGCTATAAAGGTCTTGGCGAAATGAACGCTGAGCAGTTGTGGGATACGACGATGAATGTCGAAGGCCGTACCCTGCTCCGCATCGATCTCAAAGATCTGGTGGAGACCGATGAGATCTTCTCGACGCTGATGGGCGACGATGTTGAAAATCGCCGCAAGTTCATCGAAGAGAATGCGCTCGATGTACGCAATCTCGACATCTAGTCGAGACGCAAAACAATCTTTCCAAAATGCCCTGCGCTCTCCATATGGCGCAGGGCTTCTTGTATCTGGGCGCCTTCATAAACAGAGTCGATTACGGGACGGATGTGGTTCTGGACGATCGCGGCATTCATCGCCTCAAACATCTCGCGCGAACCGACATAGATTCCCTGCACCGTCACATGCTTGTGGAGCACTCTTCCGATATTGATCGGTCCGGCAGCGCCACTAAGAACTCCAATCAGACTCACTCTGCCTCCGCCGCGTACGGCAAGTAGCGATTGCTCGAGAGACCCAGCGCCACCGACCTCGACCACATGATCGACACCACCAGCCTTCGCAATCACCTTGCCCCAGTCGGCCACTTCTTTGTAGTTCAACACCCAGTCGGCTCCCATTGCCTTGAGCATCTCCATTTTCTCCGGCTGACTGGAGGTGGCAATCACCCGGGCTCCGGCTGCCTTTGCGAGTTGCAAGGCAAAAACACTCACGCCACCGGAACCCAAGACGAGAACTGTCTCTCCGGACCGCAGGTCTCCGCTGGCAAAGAGGGAATTCCAGGCTGTCACTCCGGCACAAGGCAACGCCGCGGCTTCCTCAAAACTCAGATGCTGGGGGATCGCAACCAGCCCTTCCTCGTCAAGCACGACTTCCTGGCTGAACACTCCGTCAATCGCTCCCCCGAGAGCCGAGCTTGCATAGGAATCGCGATAGCGGCCGGCGAGCCAGCCCTGCATAAAAATTCCCGCCACCCGGTCGCCCAATCGAAAACGCTTCGTCCCTTCGCCGAGGCCAATCACTTCTCCGGCGCCATCGCTGCCCATCACGCGCGGCATCGGGAGCTTGGGATCATATTTCCCGGTTGCCAAGAGGAGATCCCGGAAGTTCAAAGAAGCGGCGCGCATCCGCACCAGAACTTGCCCGGGACCCGCCTGGGGTGACGGGGCCTTGGCCCATTGCACATTCTCAATTCCGAATCCGTTCTCGATGCGAGCTTGGAGCATATTGCTAGGATTCCAGATTGCGCCCCAAAGATCTTGGATTTCTTGGAGGATCGTGAGTGAGGAGGGAGAGTGTTCTGGAGTGAATCAAAATGAGAGTTTTCGCTACCGACAAAAATACTTGTCAGTAATAGTAAAGAAAGTTGAGGTGCGAGTCGGTTCGCGTTTCGCTACCGACAATATATTTTTCCGGTCACAGGGCATGAAATTACTGAAATTCAGAATTTCTGATAAATACTCTAAGGCTGGGCAGCGTAGAGGAGGGATCTGGTGAGTTTGATGGTTGGTGATCTGTCGATCGAATCCGCTGTGGCAAGGGCTCTCTTGCTTTACGGCGGACGTCAGGCATTTGCTGTCGTGTGCTCGTGAGGGGTTGCTTGAGCGCCTAGGCTGCTGATGCTGGTTCCGGTTGGGCGATTGGAGGAAGCGAGGGAGATTCGCGAAAGGAAGGGAGAGAGGAGAAGAAGGAAGAAGTTGTTTGTGGCGTCCCCACGGGGATTCGAACCCCGGTTATCGCCGTGAAAGGGCGGTGTCCTAGGCCTCTAGACGATGGGGACGCATTGTTTGCTGTGGCCGCAGAGGACCGGCCACAGCTATTGATTGTACCAGACAGAAGGCCGATTGAAGCAATGCTGGCGTGAAGTTCTGTAAGATTTACAGTGTCTTCAGATAGGCGATCAGATTGTCGCGCTCTTCAGCGCTCAACAACTCTTCATAGGCGGGCATGCCATTGCCACCGCTGTTGATCAAACCGCGGACATTCTCTTCGGTCGGCTTCTTGCCGTTCTGCATCTTTTCTTTCTTGAAAAGACCCTTCAAGGCCGGACCCATCTTCTTTTCGTCCGTGTCAGCGTTGTGGCAAAC
The DNA here is from genome assembly GCF_000702445.1 of Bryobacter aggregatus MPL3. Lineage (NCBI taxonomy): Bacteria > Pseudomonadati > Acidobacteriota > Terriglobia > Bryobacterales > Bryobacteraceae > Bryobacter > Bryobacter aggregatus. The sequence continues at coordinate 1,659,088 of NZ_JNIF01000003.1, read as the reverse complement.
AGAGCACTGCTCGAACACTTCTTTGCCTTTCCCCGCATCACCCTTGTCAGCCGCAGCGGACGGGAGCGATACCAGCGACAAGGTCATCAACGAAGTCGCGCCGAAAGTCAGCAGAGTACTCTTCTTCATGCGATTCAATTTTACAATGAGCATATGTTCCCCGTCATCTTGCTTTTCGCGAAGGCACCGGTGCCGGGCCAAGTAAAAACCGGACTCCAGCCTGTTCTCACTCCTGCCGAGAGCGCTGAACTGCACCTTTCCTTCGTAGCAGACGTGCTCGACTGGCTCAAGGGTTACAACAGCTTGGCGGACATCGAGCTGCACACCGATCTGATTAGCGACGCCTGGCGCGACTATCCCTACCGGCGTGTCCTCATGGGCGAGGGCGATCTGGGGGAGCGGATCTTCGACGCGGTGAGCGCCGCCATGACCGAAGGACGCAAGCAGGTGATCGTGTTGAGCAGCGACTCGCCGAATCTACCGCCGGCCTACCTGCAAGAGCTGCTGGAATCTCCGGCCGATCTGGCGATCGGTCCTACTGAGGATGGCTCCTTCTATGCTCTCAGTCTGCGGAAGCTCCCCCCATTTCTTCTGAACACTGTTGATTGGACCCGGAGCGATCTTACCCAGCAACTGACGGAAGCCGCCCAGCGTTGTCATTGCAGTGTTGAGATTGGCCGCGAGTGGTTCTCTGTGAATTCGCCCGCCGATCTCGTCCGTCTGGTGACGCATCCCACGCCGCCGCGCACCACGGAATTTCTCAAGCGGCACCATTTTCTGATTCCTAGTAACCGAGGCACAATCTAAATCTATATGGCACTCCAAGAAGGCGCAAAAGCTCCTGACATCACTCTCGAAACTGACAGCGGCGAAAAGCTGCAGCTCTCGAGCCTGCAGGGCAAGAATGTAGTTCTGTACTTCTATCCGAAGTCCGACACTCCCGGTTGCACGGTGCAAGCCTGTGAGTTCCGCGATACGGCAGCAAAGTACAAATCGATCGATGCCACGGTGATTGGCATTTCTCCTGATCCAGTTAAGAAGCAGGCAAAGTTTCGCGACAAGTTTGAGCTGCCGTTTACTTTGCTTGCGGATGTAGATCACGCTGCCGCCGAGACCTACGGTGTATGGGTGGAGAAGAGCATGTACGGCAAGAAGTATATGGGAGTTGACCGCACGACCTTCCTGATCGATAAAGAGGGCAAGATTGCGAAGATCTTCTCTAAGGTCAAGCCGGCTGGTCACGCGGAAGAAGTGCTGGTTGCATTGGCGACGCTGTAGCAGCGAATCACGCAGCCAGGCTCCAAGCCGACAAATAATTCTGTCGGCTTGGAGCCTAGGAGACAATTGAGTGCCTATTTCGAAGGATGAAGTGCGTGCTGCGAGGGAGCTAGTTCTCGAATAGTTCTTCTTCAACAGCACTGGAAGGTTTTGCAGCGATTGGGCAGCCGCAGATCGAAGACCTTCTACGTCAGGCAATGACGATGTTGGGTCGCCCTGCATCCGTGAACGTGAAATCCGGCAATCTGTCCTTGACCGCTTGCCTATACCGTGTCAAGTAATCGATGCCCCGAATAGATTCAGTTGGTGGCGTGGGATGACGAAATTTGCCTGCCACCGTACACTGTTCTCGGATGCCTAGGTGTGGGGTCTCAACAGGGATTCCTCTCAAGTAGGGATCTGCTGATCGGAGGCGACAGGCCCAGGCTCGCATGTGGTCTGTGCTGGTTGTATTGGTGGAGCCAGGGGCAAGAGCCCGGAATCGGTCCGCGGAATCCTGGTAGGGCCGTGCATCAGCCCGTTCTCTGAGCGCTGTTTGAAGAAAGTGTTCGGCCTTGTCGTTGGTGCGTGGCGTGTCGGGTTTTGTGAAGCGATGCTTGATCCCAGGATCGCGACAGGCAGCGGAATCGATGAGGTCGTGAACTGCGATCGACCAAGCCTGCAGAGCCCGGCGGGCGAAAACGCTGGACCCATTTGCTGCGGTCTGGGCGTTGACGTTCGTTTCCGGGCAAGTTGCTCTCGATGATGAATGGTCAGTCGGGCATTCTGGTGGTAGTCCATCTGGTCTCCTCGGTCGCCGGTCTTTGCAAACTCAGCTTCCCAGTTGTTGATCAGGTAGACCACCTATGGAGGCATCACGGCTAGAGCCTGTCATTCACTTTGACTCGAGGCCAACGGCAATATGGACCTTAGTTCTCTTTCGTCGTTTTGCCCCGCCGTAGTCGGCTCGGGCTCCGCTTTCTGGTGTCGATTGCAGGGCTTGCAAGGCACGGCTATCGAGAATCACCGTGGTCGGTTGCACCTGCCGTCCTTCCCGCAAGCGCACCACCTCTCGGAGGTCATGACCATGGCTTCAAACACCTGCGCCCGAATCCAGCGTTGTGTGCGGCATCAATTGTCAGGACACTCCGGAATTCACGAGATACCGCAACTGTCAAGGTCAGATAGGGCGCTGCACGTCCTGTTTCAGGAATTGAGGCGTCTCCCTTCAGCTTCTAGGGTCAGAGGATGGTTGGTTGGCCTGTCCATAGCTGAAAAGGGCGTATGCCGTAGTGGCACACGCCCTTTTCCAGTGCAAAATTCCAAACGCGTTTAGGATTTCACCAGCGGCCGGCGCTTTACGCTCGTACCTGGAAAATACTGCTCCAGTAATCCTGCGATATCCGCCCCGCGTACAGTGACCTTGCCGCCATTCGAGAGGCCCGTCACTTCATCATGCTTCAGCTTCAGGCCCTCCCATGTCGTCTCGACTGGCGTGAGCGCGACGGCTCCGCCACGCGGCTTTAGCTTGCCCTGCTTCAAGAGCGCCTCGAACTCTTCCGCGCCGAGCAGCAGATCGATCTTCTCCTGCGCTGCGTCCTCGTCCTTTACCTCGAAGATCACCTTGTTCACTTCGCCGAGCAGCGGCTTCATCATCGGGAAGAAGATCACGTCATAGATGTCTTCCTGGCCGGTGAAGATCATCGCCATGCGCTCAAGACCCGGGCCGATGCCGGTGGTTGGCGGCATGGCGTGTTCGAGCGTCTCGACAAAATCGTAGTCGAGCGGATGGAATTCGCCCTCGTCGCGATCCTCGGGCTTGAAGGCTTTCTTCCAGGTGCTGAGCAATTGCACAGGGTCGTTCTGTTCGGTCCAGTTGTCGCCGCATTCCATGCCGGCGATGAAGATCTCGAAGCGTTCGACGTAGCGCGGGTCTTCCTGCATGGGCTTGGCGAGCGGAGAGATCTCGATCGGGTGCCCGTAAATGAAGGTCGGCTGGATGAGAGTCTTTTCAACCTTTTCTTCAAAGGCCCGCACGAGCGCATTGCCGACGCTCGGTTGCGGATCGTGAATGCCGATTTCGGCCAGCTTCGCGTTTGCGACCTCGACGTCAGTGATGGCGGTGAAATCGATGCCGGTTGCGTCCCGGACAGCGTCGGTCATGCGGATACGCGGCCAGTCGTGGGCAAAGTCCACCTCGTGGCCCTTCACCTGGAAGGTGGTCCGCTGGAAGACATTCACCGCGATGTGGCGGAACATCTCCTCGATGAGGCGCATGTTGTATTCGTAGTTCTCATAGGCCGTCATGGTCTCGAGCATCACGAACTCGGGATGGTGGCTGCGATCGATGCCCTCGTTGCGGAAGTGGCGGCCGATGATGAAGACCTTGTCAAAGCCGGCTGTGATCAGCCGCTTCAGATACAGCTCATGCGAGATGGCCAGATACATGTCCGTCGACAGCGCATTGACGCGTGTGAGGAAGGGCTTGGCCGTGCCGCCGCCGTACTGCGGCTGGATGATCGGCGTGTTGAACTCAAGAAAACCCTTCAGATTGAGGAAGCGCCGGATCTCAAACAGCATCAATGCGATCTGTTCAAAGTGGGTGCGGTTCTCGGGGTTTACGGTGGTGTCGAGATAGCGCTTGCGCAGGATGATCTCGCGATCCTTGATGCCGAAATGCTTATCCGGAAAGGGGCGCAGGCTTTTGGTGAGGATGCGCAGGCTATCGGCAATCACCGAGATTTCGCCGGTTTTGGTCTTGCCCACCTTGCCGGTGCACTCGACGACGTCGCCGACATCGAGCAGATTGAAGTTCTCAAAGCCGAGGGTGCCGTTGGCTGCATCGGTGCCTTGCATTTCGCCGCGGCGCAGTGCGATTTGAATCTGCCCGCTCTGGTCCTGCACGTTGCCGAAGGCCATGCCGCCCATCTTGCGCCAGCTCATCAGGCGGCCGGCCACGGTGACCTGCTGGCCTTCTTTTGCGTCGTAGTCGCTGGTGATGGCGGCAGCCATATGCGAGCGGTGGCTCTTCGATGGGAAGGGATTCAGGCCCAGTTCACGCAGTGATGCGATCTTTTGCAGACGCACGTTGCGGATGGCAGCTAAGGGGAGATTCGACAAGAGGGTACCTCAAACAAAAATTGGAGCAAATTTTCAGGATAGCGCTAGCGTGGGCCGCGGCGTCGGGTTGCCTCTGCTGGACTGCTATTGCGGCGGAGGTAGAAATGAGGCGGGCCAGCCTCTCCTGGCTATACTCACGGTGGTCGCCAATGGATTCCCTTCTGCCTGGCCCCTCCTTCGCAACAGCGTTCCTGGATGGAAGTAAGCGCGACGGTCAGTCGCTCTCACTCTGCGCCGTTGCTGCACTGAACAATGATTGGGTTGAGTTTGATGAGCAATGGCGATCCCTCCTCATGGAACGCGGTGCGATCGATACTTTGCACATGAAGCATCTGATGCCGAAGCTCGGAAACTTTAGAAGCCCCGATCCTAACGAGATCCGGTGGACGATAAGTGGCGCATCGGATTTGCTCGCATGCTACACCCACGAATCGCGGATCCTTGTTGTCACATGCACCATTGACCTGCAAGCCTTTCAAAAGTGGAGCAAACGTAAAAAACTTTACAGTCCTGATTTTGTTTGCGCTCGTGCTGTTGTCGTTCCACTTCTGCGTTGGTACTCAAGTCTTCCTCTTAAAATCGCAAGCCAAGTCGACTTGAACTTCGACAGGAACGAGCCGTTTCGAAAGCACATTGAACGCTTAAAGCTCAATCATCCGCTCCGGACTGGTCTTCTGGCGCTGTCCTACTTGGACAGGATCTAACGCTCATCCGGGAATGCAGGCCGCAGACATGGTTGCTTGGTGTATGGGGCGACTTGCCGTGCAAAGAACCCTGAGTACGCCAACATCGATGAATTCGATGTGGAACGTGTCAGATGACCACTCCATCTTCGCCAACTGGATTGTTGGATGCCAGAAGACCATTCACATACAGGTTGGCGAATTTGAGATCGCGACGGGACGCCTCGATGTCATCACCGGGGAGTGCTGAAAATAACGGCTACAGATTGGCGATCAGCTTGGCCAGTAGCGCGGTGCGGTCGGCAACGCGGTCGAGGAGCAGACATTCCTGTAGGGTGTGTGCGCCTTCGCCCACCATGCCGAGGCCATCAAGCGTCGGCACGCCAAGGGCAGCCGTAAAGTTGCCGTCGCTGCCGCCTCCCGTTGCAGACTCCTCCAGCTTCACATCGAGATCGAGCGCCAGCGTGCGTGCTTTGGCAAACATCGCCGCAATCGCCTGGCTGCGCTCCATCGGCGGCCGGTTCAGGCCGCCTTCCACCGTGATCTGGCAGCGCTTGTCGATCGCCTTCAGCTTGCGGAATTTGCGGTCGAGCGCGTTAAAATCCTTCAGCCTCGCAATGCGAATGTCGACATCCACTTGCGCCTCGGCCGCCACCACATTGGTCCGCGTGCCGCCTTGGATCACGCCGGGGTTCACGGTTAAGCCGCGCTCAAGATCCGTAAAGCCTGCGATCACTTCAATTTGCTTCGCCAACTCGACAATCGCGCTTGCCCCGGCCAGAAAATCGACTCCGGCGTGGCTTGCGATGCCCTTCACCCGGACGCTATAGTCGCCGGTGCCCTTGCGCGCGGTTTTCAGCTTGCCGCTCAGGCCTGTGCCGGGCTCAACCACCAGCACATAGTCCGATTGCTTCGCCATTTTTTCGCTCAGCGCGCGTGAGGAATCGCTGCCAACCTCTTCGTCGCTGTTGATCTGCAAGACGACTTTCTTCGCAACCGGAATCCCCCAGGCGCGCAGCGCCCGCGCCGCAAATACGAACTGCGCGATGCCGCCCTTGATGTCGAGCACGCCGGGCCCAAACAGCCTTCCTGCCTTCGCTGCAAAGGGGAATTTCTGCAAGGTGCCGGTGGGATGCACGGTGTCGGAATGAGCGAGGCCGAGAATCTGCCCCTTCTTCTTTGCGCCCGGCAAATCAAACTCCAACAGCAGATGCGGCCCAAAGCCGGGGCCCTTCACGCGCTTGACGGTTGCAATGTCCGAGACGTGTTTTTCCAGCAGATCGGCAAAGCGCGTGATCGCCATCTCGTCGCCGCTGGGGGTCTCCACTTCGACCATTGCCTTGAGAAAAGCAATCCATTCCGGTTGGTTCGCTTGTGTCCAGGAAAGAAAAGGGTCCATCGGCGGCTATAATAGCTTGTTTGCATGCCTGAGCTCGATATTCTCGCGATCCAAGAGATTCTTCCCCATCGCTATCCCCTGCTGTTAGTCGACCGCATCCTCGAACTTGAGGAGACGCGCGTTGTGGGATTGAAGAATGTCACGGCAACGGAACCTCATTTCCAGGGTCACTTTCCCGACTTTCCAGTGATGCCCGGCGTCTTGATCGTCGAATGCATGGCGCAAACCGCGGGCATCCTCGTGCTGAGCCAGATTCCCGACCGGAAAAATAAAGTGGTGCTGCTCACCTCGATCGACAACGCGAAGTTCCGCAAGCCGGTGGTCCCCGGCGACCAGTTGCGCATCGAGATGACCGTCATCTCCAAGCGCTCCTCCCTCGCCAAGATGCGCGGCGAAGCGCGGGTCAACAACGAACTGGTTGCCGAATGCACAGTGATGTGCGTTCTTCGCGACAAGGCAGTTCTGTAGGACAGGCGATGCCGGTACATCCATCGGCAATCCTCGATCCCCAGGCCGAGATCCACCCGAGCGCCGAGATCGGTCCTTTTTGTGTGATTGGTCCCGATGTGAAGATCGGGGCGGGTACGCGTCTGATGGCGCATGTCTACGTCGAAGGCTCCACCGAAATCGGCGAGGAGAACGTTTTCTATCCTTATGCGACGGTCGGCGTCGCCTCGCAGGACTTGAAGTACCATGGCGAGCGCGCCTATACCTACATCGGCAACCGCAATCGCATCCGCGAGTTTGTCTCAATCCATCGCGGCACCGAAGGCGGCGGGCTCATCACGCGCATTGGCGACGACAATTCGCTGCTGGCCTATACGCATGTGGCGCACGATGTCCAACTCGGCAACCACTGCGTGCTGTCGAACGGCGTCACCTTCGCTGGGCATGTCACGGTGGGTGATTGGGCTGTGATCAGCGCCCACTCGGCCGTCCATCAGTTTTGCCGCATCGGGCGCCATTCGATGATTGGCGGCTTTAGCGTTGTGGTGCAGGACGTGTTGCCCTTTTCGCTGACGACGGGCAGTGGCCGCGAGATCAAGCTTTTCGATGTCAACAAGGTGGGGCTCGAGCGCCGTGGCTTCAGTGCTGAGGCGATCCAGGCTTTGCACAAGTGCTTCCGGCTCTTACGTGACAAGAAATTGAACACGACCAAGGCGATCGAAGCGATTCGCGCCGAGGTGCCAGCGCTTCCCGAGCGCGAAGAGCTGCTGGCCTTCATCGCCAGCTCCGAGCGCGGCTTCATCAAGTAAATGTCCTCCCGCTACGCCATCATTTGCGGCAATGGCCGCTTTCCGGTTCTGGCTCTCGAAGCCGCGCGCCGGCAGGGCGACGAAGTGCTGGCGATGGCGATCAAAGAAGAGGCCGATCCGGTGATCGAGACGCTGGCGGCAAAGACGGTTTGGATCTCGCTGGGCGATCTCAGCAAGCTGATCGACACGCTGCACCAGGACGGCATCACGCAAGTGATGATGGCGGGCCAGGTGAAGCATGTCAGCATCTTTTCGGCGATCCGGCCCGATTGGCGGCTCTTCAAGCTGCTGGGCAAGCTCGCCACTAAGAACACAGACTCGCTGATCGGCGTCGTGGTCGACGAGCTGAAGAGCGAAGGCATTGAGCTGGTTGCTTCAACACGCCTGCTCACCAGTCTTCTTGCGACCGAAGGCCTGATGGCGCGCCGCAAATTGACTGGCGACGAAGAAAAGAATGTCGCCTACGGACGCACGGTGGCTAATACGTTGGCCGGTCTCGACATCGGACAAAGCGTGGCCATTGCCGACCAGGCCTGCGTTGCGGTGGAAGCAATGGAAGGCACGGACGCGATGCTGCGCCGTGCGGCCAGTCTGGTCAATGGCAAAGAACTTACGCTGGTCAAGGCGTCGCGCCGCCGCAAGCATCTGCTCTTTGACGTGCCGGTCACCGGACCCACCACCATCGAGGTGATGCGGGAATGTGGCGCGCGGGTGCTGGCTGTCGATGCGGGCCGCACCTTGTTGCTCGACAAAGACGCTCTGCTGAAGGCGGCAGACGATGCCCGTATCAGCATCATTGGCTTTGCACCGGCAGAAGGCTGAGATGCTCGCTTCGCTGATCGAGAAAGATCGCCTGCGCTCCTTCCGCTATGGCGAAACGCCGCTCTTCTATCATGAAGACCATCGCTGGGTGTTGCCGCTCATTTTCCAGGCGCAAGAAGAAGGCCGGCTTCCCCGGCCCGTCAAGACAATCCTTTTCGATCGCCACACCGATGCCGCCGACCCGGTGGATTTCGAGCTCTTCCCGCTCACCCTGGCCTCGCTCCTCGATTTCTGCGAACACACGCTCAGCCATCACGACGACGATTGGATCGTTGCCGGCATCCGGCTTGGCATCCTCGAAGATGTCTTCATCTTTGGTGTCGACGATCGCATGGGAGACTTGCCCAAGGCAGTCGGCAATGCGGCGATCATGGGCCGCTACCAGATGCCGGCCAAGCTCGACAGTCTTGGCGCGCGCGCAAAAGCGTTGCTCGATTGGACCGACACGCCGATCCTGCTCGACATCGATCTCGATTGCTTTGCCTATGCCTACCGCGACCGCGTGCTGGCCTGGGACGAAGGCATCTTTGCCAGCGAGTTTGGTGCAAGCCTGCCGCTGTTTGCGCAATACGTCCGCCGCGCCGGGCTCATCACCGTTTGCCGCGAACATGGCTGCTGCGGCGGCGAAGCCAATGCCGACCGTATCTGGGAGCTGGTGCAGCGCTATTTGTTTGGCGCCTCGATTTTGCCCTTAGCGCGGGAGTGACTCCACACGTAGAAGCAACGCCTGCCGCAGAGCGGTCTGGGTGGGAGAGCTTTCTGGTAGGCTTCGTACAAGGCTCCCCAGTTCGGGATCTGTGGTCTGAGACAGTTTGGATAGATGAACCTGCCACAGGCCGTACTCGGGTACGCCAATCAATATCATCAGTTCAGCTCGCAACGCTGCATAGGAATCCACTTGTGCGCGGATCTTTGGGCCAACCGTTAGAAAGCGACGACGATGACGGTCTTTGGTCTCTAATTTCAAAATTTCAGCGTTCGCCCAAGGGGAGATGGCGTCGAGTCGCTCTCCAAGCGACTTCTCTCCTGGCTTCGGAAAACGCGGGACAGGTCTGAGATCAAACGAAACCACTCCTGGCATGAGTTCACTCTCGAAGCGGAACGCATCCGTTCGTCCGGTTGCAGCCATTGCCTCCCGGTCGATGCCATCGCCTCCCACTAAAATAAACTCAAGCGACGGATGTAATTTATCGACACCTTTAAATGTCTTCCACCCTGAGGGCAATCTGACCGTGAGAGAGTCTGGATCTTCGCTGGCCATGCTGAACGCGATGACTTGGTTTAGCGCACCGGGGCCAGTTGTCAGCTTGCAGTCATAGATAAACTTCGATGCCGCACGTGAAATGTCGCAGCTCCAGTTGGCGTTGATGTTTGTTTCAGGAGGGATCCGAAAGGATTCATTCCTGGAAGACACGATGATATCTCCGCTTGCGGCGTCCAACTGAACGGAATCGTTCTCTTCCCGCTCCAACTGAGGTGCAGTTGATGGCTGACCGACGGTGATCCGGATAGGTTTGGTTTGCTGTGCCGTCGCAATTATGCTGTAGGTTACAATTACTGGCAGTCGGTGTAAATATTTCATAAAGCACCTTATTTATTAAAACCTTAAATGGAAATGATCAGCGTGAACGACAATGGGGCCGCCACCATCCCCACCTCCCGCTTCAGCCATCGTTTTAAATAGCGCTCTTTGAGTCACTGTTCCTAAAGAAGCGAATGAAATATCAGCATTCGTTCCAAGTCGGTGCTCTTGATGGCCGCAAGACACAGTATCTGTCCAGCACCCGGAGCTGGAACTCCCTACCACAAAATCAAATTTCCCTCCATATATTAAACTCATATCGTTCACGGAGGGCAATAATCCAGTTGATCCTCTGAATGCTCCAATAATTACTCCTAATTTCGTAATTGCGTCAGTGGTGCCGTAGTGGTTTTGTGGATGTGGAGGCGTCATTCCAATTAGTTGGTAGCTGGAAGGGGCAACAGCTAATGGAAGCAATAGGTCTCCTCCATCGGCCTGAGTGTATACCAGCAAGTTCGAGAGGTCTGAACCGCCGCCTCCGTATGCGGAAATATCATAAAAGCCAGAAAATATTGGGGCAACCCATGTGACGTGAGCACATCCATCAACACCCGTGTAGACGCCAATAGTTGTTGCGGATCCAAATCCAGAGAAACTCCCTCGAGGACGCGCGCTGACATCGTGGTTCGTCGCCTCATGTCCTCCGCCCCCGCCGGAAGTCGTAGTAAAGGTTACAAGTTCCCCAGACCCGCCGGACGATAAACATCCCGAAAGTGGAATGGTGGTTCCCGGCTTAAGATAGTAGAGTCCAAGAATGTTGTTGCACACTATTAAAAATAAAAGGATGATTTTCATTCAAGCTACTCCATTTTCATTAGTTTGTTTCTTTACCACTCTGTGGATAGTCCATGTTGAGATGCTATAGGACATATGTAGCGATTGCAATAAAAAAAAGTTCATACCTGGAAGGCTTATAAGTTCCAGAGAAATGATAGAAATTTTTTATTATTCGCCGCGTTCAGTGATCTCCTTCTAGCTGTAGTTAGAGCTAAGCTGAGCGCAACGCCACCATGGGGTCGATCTTGGAAGCCCGGCGCGCCGGTAGATATCCCGCCAGCAGCGCCACCGCCGAAATCGTAATCAGCATCACCGCGAAGGTGAGCGGGTCATTCGGCGTCACTCCGAACAACAAGCCGGACAGCGACTGCCCCAGCGCCCAGGCCGCCGCCGAGCCAACCGTCATCCCAATGGCAGCCAACACAAGCGTCTGCTTGAGAATCCGCAATTGCAAGTCGCCCGCCGTCTCGCCGAGCGCCATGCGGATGCCGATCTCCTGAGTTCTTTGGCTAACGGAGTATGAGATCACGGCATAAATCCCAAGCGAAGCGAGCACCAGGGCAAAGGCGGCAAAGCCTCCCAGCAGCATCACGATCAGGCGCCGTGGCGAAGTGGATTTATCGACCAACTGCTGCAGCGTACGGAACTCGTTCGCTGGCAGATTTGGTTCAATCGGGCGGAGTGCCTGGCGCACGGCCTCGGCCAATTGCGCGGGAGGCAGCGTCGTCCGCACCACCAAATCGACGGAAGCAAAGTCTCCGGTCTGCCGAATGGGCACATACATCTCGTTGCCAGACTCCTTCTCGAGCGCCAGATGCCTCACGTCCGCGGCAATGCCGATCACACGGCGATCCATCTTCGGCCCAAAAGGCACTAGCTGTCCGATTGCATTCTGCCCCGGCCAGAGCGTGCGCGCCATGGTCTCGTTAATAATCAGAACCGGCTCCGTGCCCGGAGTATCGCGCGGACTGAAGTCGCGGCCTTCCTTGAGCGCAATGCCCATCGCCTTCAGATAGCCATCGCTCGAGATGCGGACAAAGGCCTCTGGATACTTGTCGGGATCATAGGCAACACCCTTTGCGCCTGCACCCCAGGTACGGTTGCGGCCGAGCGGTAAAGCGTCCGTCAGGCCTGCGGCCTCCACTCCCGGAATCGCCTTGGTCAGGCGCAGCGCTTCATCAAAGTAAGCGTTCTGTTTTTCCCTGGTGTTGTACTTCGAGCCAGGGTCAATGCGTATCGCCGCCGTACGGGCGGGCTCAAACCCAAGATTCACATCGAGCACACGCAGAAAGCTGCGAATCAGCAGTCCGGAGGCGACAACCAGGACACAGGCAAAGGCAATTTCGGCCACGACCAGCACGCCTCGAATCGAGCCGCGTCCCTTGCCTTCGCTCGATCCCCGGCTGTTGTCCTTCAACGACTCATGCAAGGCAAGGCTCGGAATCTGAAAGGCGGGCACTACGCCAAACAGCAAGCCGGTCAGAATAGCCGCCACCAACGTGAAGCTAAATGCTCCCAGATCTAAGTTGACCTTGCCCAAGAGAGGAACGCTGACTGTCGTGAGGTGAGAAAGAAGATAGGTGCCACCAGCTGCCAGTGCGAGTCCGACGATGGCGCCCAGCGAGGAGAGCACGATACTCTCTGTCAGCATCTGCCGGATCAAGCGTCTCCGGCCCGCGCCCAGTGCAATGCGAACGGCGATTTCCTTCTGCCGGGCGGTTGTTCTCGCCAGCAGAAGATTGGAAAGATTCGCGCAGACAATCAGCATCACGACACCGACTGCAAAAGCAAGCAAGAGCAGTGCGGAGCGCAGCCTGCCGCTCACATGCTCTGTGAGACGGCTGGCCTGGAGAGTGAGCCTGTTCATGTTGCGGTTTTGCTGCATCAACTGGACACTCAAGGCTTGTGCTTCCGCATTCGCTGCTGGTAGCGACACGCCCGGCTTCAATCTGCCAATCAACGCCAAGGTGTTGCCCCAGCGATTGGTCTCGGCCGTCAACGGGAAGGGAGCATACAGATCAAAATGCGTACCTGGCGCAAAGACCGAGGCAAAATCGAAGGACGCGGGCAGCACACCCACCACCGTCAAGGTTGCGTCTTCCATCGTCAAGGTGCGGCCAACAATCTTCGGGTCCGAGGCAAAGCGTTGCTCCCAGAAGCCATGGCTCAGCAACACTGCTTTGGGGCCGTTCCACTTGCACTCCTCGTCGGTGAAGTTGCGCCCCAGTTCAGGCTGGATGCCCAGGAGGGGGAAGAAATTCTGCGACACCGGTAACTGGGTGAGCCGCTCCGGCGGTCCGTTGCCCACCATTTTCAGATCACCATTCCCATAGAAAGCAAAGTAAGCGGCGATATCCGAGAAGCTCTGGTTGCGCTTTTTGAATTCGAGCAGATGATTCACTTGCACGGTCTGCGCCGAGAGGCCTTCATCGCTCTTCGCATTCGCCAGCCACACCAAGCTCGCCGGATCGGCAAAGGGCAGTGGCCGCAGTAACAACGCATTGACGACGCTGAAGATGGTGCAACTCGCGCCAATCCCCAGGCCGACGATCAACACGGCAAACACAGTAAAGCCAAGGTCCTTGCGCAAGGTTCTCGCTGTATAGCGGAGGTCCTGGAGAATCGTTTCGAGAAAGGGCAGGCCCCGCGCATCGCGTTGCTGCTCCGTTGTTGCCGACATGCCTCCCAGGCTGATCAGCGCCTGACGCCGAGCCTCGGTCTCGCTCATTCCTCGCGCGAGGTTCTCCTCCACAGCCAGTTCAATGTGCGAGGCGAGTTCTGCCTTCAGATCCGCATCCATCTGCTGCTTCTGGAACACCGAGCGCAGTTTGGCAAACCATTCCCGGGAGGCGCTCATTGTCCGGCCTCCATGGCAAAAACACGGCTCATCACGCCGGCCAGGCGCCGCCAATAGGCGAGATCTTCTTCGAGTTGCTTCTTGCCTCTCGGCGTGATCGTGTAGAACTTTGCCTTGCGGTTATTCGCGGAGCAACCCCACTCGGAATCGATCCACCCACGCTGCTGCAAGCGCACCAGGGAAGCATAAATGGTCCCTTGATTCAGCAGCACTTCATTGCCGCTCACCTGTTCAATGCGCCGGGCAATGCCGTAGCCATGCACCGCGCCCATCGCGTTCAGTGTCTGCAGCACCATCACATCGAGGGTCCCTTGCAGCAGATCGAGTTTCTCTTCAGCCATGCACTCTCCTGTGGCGATGCCACATCAGTACTACGCGCTGAGGCGGAGAGCGTTCCCTCATTCCGCAAAAAAAATTAAAAGCTTTGGTGAAAATCCCAAGGCCGCAGTTCTACACTCGTCTTCTCGAGCAGGCAGATGTTGGACGGCAGCAACATGGTCTGGAGATGGAAGCCTTCGCGGGGCGAGCGCCGCAATCGGCCTGCGATCCGTTTGATCGGCGATCCAAAGCCTGGCTTGGATTCATAGGGAACCATGCGATAGTTCTGATTCCGCAGAATAAAGGAAATCAGCTTGCGAACCGCGGGCATCCACACGTCATCGATCATGATCAGCCCGCCCACTTCCATCATCTTGTCGATGTAGAAGAAGTCGAGCAGTGCGTAATCGAACAAATGACAGCCATCGATAAAAGCAAAGTCGAAGATCTGTTTTTCGGCCAGAAGTGCCGGCAATGCGACATGAGAGGCTTGTTCGAAGAAGCGAAAATTCTTGCCGAGTCCAGACCGTTCGACATTCAATAGCCCAATATTTCCCCAGCGATGGTCTTGTCCCGGGTCGAGTGCAATGTGTGTCCCGCCACCGTTGTCACAATGGGCTTGCAGGATACTGAGCGTCGAGAGGCCATAGGCCATGCCGATTTCGATGGTGCGCCGGCGTTCACTGCCGACAATCTTGTCGTAGAGATGAGCGCTGATCTCAGGCGGAGTGGAAGTTGGAAACGGATTCCGTTGCTGGCCTGCGTGATCCGTAACGATATCCGTCAAATAGATCTCACGAAGTGTCGGACATTTCTGTGCGGGCAGGGGCAATTGATTTTCAGCGATTGGCACCTCAATACGATACTCGATTTCTAGGGTTGTGGAATCGAGTATCGATTAGATTTTCCTGTCCGCGATTGCCAACGTGATCTAGCCGTTCCTGCATCCCACCAATCGATCCGCAAAGCGTTCCGCCCGCACAAAGATCTTTCGGGCAAAAATCCTACGCGCACCGCCTTCCGCTCCTACTGCGGCGCAACCGAGCTGCTCTCGATGCTGCAATCCAGGTATACTTCCTCAATCTTCTCTTCAGCCCTGCATTCGACGATGCTGCCGAGCGCCACCATGTGCAGCGTACGCGCCTTGTTCTTACTCCTTATGTAATCAGGAACACGGCGTGAGGCATGGATGTTCCCTCTTTGGAGAACAATCTGAGAATTGAGGCTGTTCGCTTTTCGATTCCTCAGGAAGGAGCCGCCTGTGTTGTCGGTTCCTCGATCCAGGCTGCGGCCAGCGCAATCAGAGCCCCAGTCCAAGTCACTATCCATCCGTGGCAGTAGACTCTCTACATCTAGATCGCGAACAAAAGAAAACCCCGGCCTAAGCCGGGGTCTCGATCAGGGAGTCTTCTGCGGAGCGACTGCCAATCTGCGTCGCATCAAAGGGCGTTGTCTGGTAGATCTCGTTGATCCAGTTTCCAAACAACAGATGCGCATGACTGCGCCAACGGTTCTCCGGGGGCCGATGCGGATCGTCATGCGGAAAGTAGTTCCGCGGAACGAGAATCTCGCTGTTGGCCGCAACATCGCGCGCATATTCCTCAGCCAGCGATGTCGAATCGTATTCCACATGATTGAACATATGGAGAGCGCGGCGCTTCGGATCATCGAGCAGACAGACTCCGGTCTCTTCACTCTCTGCCAAAACTCGAATCCCATGACCAGACGGAATGTCTTCCCGCCGAATCTCCGTCCAGCGCGAAACCGGAATCGAGAAGTCGTCAGAAAATCCGCGCAGATACGGCGAGGCGGGCGCCAGGTTGTGATGCCGGAACACGCCAAAGGCCTTGGCCGAAAGATCATATTTCGGCATCCCGTGGAAGTGATAGACGGCGGCCTGGGCGGCCCAGCAGATATTCAGATTGCGATGGACATGGGTTTGCGACCAGTCAAAAACGCGGCGCATTTCGTCCCAGTAGTTGACGTCCTCAAAAGGCATCCGTTCGACCGGCGCGCCGGTGATGATGAAGCCATCGAAGCGCTCGTTCTGCACTTCTTCCCACGGGCGATAGAACGAGATCATGTGTTCGGTCGGGGTATTGCGAGCGACATGGTTCGTGATGCGAATCAGGCTCAGCTCCACCTGTAGAGGACTGGCCCCAATCAGGCGCGCAATCTGCGTTTCGGTCCTGATTTTGTTGGGCATCAGGTTCAGTAGCCCAATGCGCAGGGGGCGGATATCCTGGCGCACAGCGTCGGTCTCACGCAACACCATCACGCCCTCGGCTTCGAGGGTGCTACAGGCAGGCAGATGATCGGGTATTTTGATCGGCATGGACGCGTCTCTCCTACATTTCAGGGGATAGACGCCTCACCGTACTCCGTTTCGTTGCCGAATCGGCCACATCCTCCCTCGCGGGAGCGCCACCTTGCTCGGATAGCAGGTTGGCGTTGGGCGTCACCCCAACTCTTGATGTGTGAATTCCAGAGGAACCCACATGCGTCGGCAATCCAGCCGAGCGCTCGATTTCATTATATATGTTGCGGCAAGGAGAATGGTGCTCAGCCGCGAAGCGTTCATAGTGGGGCCACTTTACACGGAACTGCAGTTTGACTGAAGCCAAAGGCACCAGACTTTTGCTAAGGATCATGGTTCAGAAAGCGCCTGCGGGAATCAATTAGAAACTTCCAAATCCATCCCAGAATCATCTCGAGGCCGAATGCCCAGCCAAGCGAGATGTGAAAGTCGGCGATCCGGATGAGTTTCGGTAACTATTTACTGATATTTAGGAATATTCTACCTTATATCTGTTGACATTTTTTCTAGTTCTGTTACTGTCTCACGCATGCGTCGATTCCTTACCGCATATTGTTTCTTGGTCGGCTCGTTTACCCTTTTGGGTCAAACCACTTGTGCAAACTGGCCAACTGTGGAAAATGTTTCTGTCGGAACTGCCATCGATGGAGAACTTAGAGATCCATCGTTCACCTGTACTCAGCCGATGACGGCTCCAATCGGTCAGCGCCTCATTTTAGTCATCATGAGCGAATATTACTTGCAGAACCACATCCGTTGCTCAAGCCCGACGCCAGGTGAAACGTGTAGCGCTTCTTTCCAGACTTCTCTAAAGGATCTGACCACGAATACGGCCCTTATTGACTTTTCCTCTTCGGTGAGTGGGGGAACTACGCCCCCTAGTGGCTCAGGTTGGACGTCAATGCCGACATCAGACGGAACATTGTGGACTCGCTCCATTCCTAAGGCAATTGACATTAGCCACCTCACTACTGATGAAGAAGCCTCATTCGAATTCGAGGTAACCTCAACCCGAGGATCATATTTTTCACCGCTAGGATTTGACATTGTGATCGATTGTCGGTTTTCCTTTGATATGAACTCGACTCCTTATTCATTCCTTCCTCGGGCTAAAGGAGATTCGGCAGCGAAATGTGGCGTGGAAAATTTGGTTTGTGAGTCTGAGTATTATACTGGCTTCTCAACACGAACCGGATTTACCGCCAAAATCACGTTTGAACTCACTAAGTATGCAGGTGATAGTGGATTTCGTCCAGGAATCAGCAGTAACGTTGGCGCTGATACTGTTAACGATCCAGATTATAAGCTCGAGCCTTTCGTTGAAGATGATTTTGATCCACCAATCTCCAATGGGCAATCCATCACGACGATTGATGATGTTAACTTCGCTGCGGTAAAAGTGATCTCCCTGGATTACGGGGGCGTCACTTTGCTGCGAGCAAAGGCCAAAATTGGGGATGAGTGGATATACGCAGAATCAACTCCAGTTTATGACGCGGATTATGAAAATATTCTTCCGCCTCCTACTTGCGCTGTAGGGATGGAAGATGTCAGAACAATCATACAGATACCCATTGATACCGACTGCAACAAAATTGCAGACAGTTGGGAAATCGATTATGCAAGGACGGCACTAATGCAAGATCACTTTCCGCCAAACTGGGATGAGGAAAAAACATCTGTCGCTGCCACTGGTATTAAGGCTGGTGATGGCTATAGCGCCTATGATGAGTATCGAGGATTTCATATAACTGTCGACGGACAGCCCGAGCATATACGAACCAATCCTCTCATCTTGACTTCATTCTTCGCTGATGAAACAGGTATAAATAATCGGGCAAAGACAGCTATCGGGGTTATCTTAAAACCCAAGCTAGAAAACGAGGTAGAGTTCTTCGAGCTTGGATCGACACAGTATTCAACACTGCCGACAGGCGATCTAGACAAATTGAACTTAAATTCAGAAGCCTCAAGCGATCTTCAAAATTTTCCACTTGTCTTCACAGCCTCCACCACCGGCGCTTGCAATTCTGCAGAGACGATGGGATGGGTTCCGAATCTCGGAAAGGATAAAGTTAAGATAAATATTTGTTTGGTTAATATTGACAACGCAACTAATAGTCCAGCTGTGCAGGATATGATCGTTGCCATATCCGTGGCCCATGAAGTTGGGCATAGGTTTGGTCTCGAACATTATATGCGACCGTTGACGCGAAAACCGACTCCGCTAGATGATACAACAGCTCTCTCATCTCTAGGGTTCAACGAATATTCGGAGTCTACTTCCTCCAATAAATCACTCTATGCTACGACACAGTATATATGCTATACGGGCGGTGGTCTCTCTTATGCCAAAGTATTAGATAGTCCAAGTCCGCATATTGGAGCTAGTGCCGGTCTGAGCACCACATCTTTGTCTCTTGCGCTCTGTACTTCGGCTTCAAGCACAACCACTATTCAGTTCGCTCCTACTCGGTTTGATTTTTTGAGCGCTCCGAATACAAGCCTTCTCACCTACTTAGAGCTATTTGACTTGCAAGGAATTATGAGTGCCATCATCGATCCCGGACTCGTGAGCCTCCTGCCCGGAAGTTATATATTCCAAAGCACAACAAGTGCGCTGTCTGCGAGCAGAAATGACGTCTCATTGCTCAGATTGAACTGAGGTCTCTTATGAATACATCTTCTTTTCACGTACGCGCTGTTTTGCTCATCTGGTGTACGTACCAGGCGGCACACGGTCAAGACTTCACTCCCCAATGCCGCCAGTTCCAGGATTTGATGGAGCAAAAAGGCTTGAACTGGCGAACGGAGCTTCGGAATCAACCCTTACTACCTGGTCAGTTGCTCGCTCCTGTGATAGCAGTGACGAATCAAGCCGGTGTGGCTCTTCAAATTCCAAACTTAAAAAGCTACACGGGAATGCTCATCGAAAGTCCAACACGGACTTGGAATGAAGCTGAGCACAAATATGCGTATCGGTCTGTATACCATCAACCCCGTAAAGAAGGTGACAAGCCATTCTGCTTGCCAGATACAATCTTGATTCTGCCTGGTGAAACCAAGGAGTTCAACTTGGCGTGGTTTCCGGATCGACTCCTGGAAGGCGAGATTGATGCCACACGATATATCGCGACAGCCAGTAGAAATGCAGGGGAGCAGCTCTATATCTTTCATCTTGGGCGCTTTCGGGTAGAAGGATATTACCAGGTTGCGGAAGCAGAGCTTGTCGATTATACCTGTGTTGATCGAGAGGTGGTGCGGACCTATATGGAGAAAGGCAAAATGGTCCAAGACCCAAGGAAGTTCTGTCAGCCCTTCGCAATCGTAAATCTCGAGGGACGCCATCTCCTCTTGGCAGCAGTTGGGGCAGGGCATACGATTGGTTATCAGGCAGCAGTCCGGGACTATCACCGGGAGAAGTCTGCGCTAGCATCCAGGTTCCTCATTGAGCGCAATAGCTTGGTGCTTACAGAAGTGCCGCCAGATACGAGGTTCCGGATCTCGCGGTCGAGCGAGTCTATTTCACTCAAGCAGTTAATTGTGCAGTCCTCGACTTTCACTCACGACTCGAAGTGGATTGAGGAGACGTATCAGGAATCGAGAAAGCGCTTTCGTCCATGATCTTCTCCCTCTGGTTTGCCCTGGCCCTCCAACAGCTAAGCCCGGGAACACAGAATGACTGTGTTGGATTTTCTCGATTGCTAGCAGATCAAATGATATCAGCGGAAGCCCAAAGCGCTTATCCAGTGCTATTCCCTGCCGAAAAGCTTCATGTCATTGTTTCTATCGCTAACCTCCACAGCGAAAAGAGTGTCATCGTACCGACTACGTCGCCGGAGCGGTCCGTCATTGAGCCGTTATTGCGACGACGCGACCCAAGCGGAGCATTTCGATATGTGAGCATTCATGAGCGACATCGGTACCCAGTCTCCGATTGTAAAATTGGCGAGCGC
The DNA here is from genome assembly GCF_000702445.1 of Bryobacter aggregatus MPL3. Taxonomy (NCBI): domain Bacteria; kingdom Pseudomonadati; phylum Acidobacteriota; class Terriglobia; order Bryobacterales; family Bryobacteraceae; genus Bryobacter; species Bryobacter aggregatus. The sequence continues at coordinate 1,638,744 of NZ_JNIF01000003.1, read as the reverse complement.
TCATTATCCGTGGGTGATCGGGTTCAATATCGAATTCGTTCGTCGACCTCACCTATTTTTCCGGCCGGGGTATCGACGAAGTCATTGGCCTATGCGCAGAGTAGTGTGGGAGATCATCAGTTTGAAGTGCGGATCGATCCTATTTCGCTTCGTGGTAGATTTACGGTCGAAGTTCCAGAGCTTGCCGATTACGCGTGTGTTTCTATTTCACAAACTACCTGCTGCATGCTAATGATTATTAAATTTAGCAACTCAACTTGGTTGATCTCCGGCTCTAGGGCGATTCAGTATGAACGTTATCTTGAGTGGTTCAAAAGAGTGGAAGCAGAATCGACTTTTGAGATACCGTGGGCACTGGCCTGGGCGTCCGAGAGAGTATTGGAATTAGATCAGGATGCCCATTTTACGAAGCCCAGAAAGCCCGAAATGCAGTTTCCTGTGGAATTTGGAATTATCACTGAGGGAGCTGTGCGTTCGATTTCCGAAATCCAACAGATCTTCAGAGACAGGAATCGGGATCAATATTAGCTGAGATGCAGATGGATATTTACCAGGCAATAGGATCAGAGACGGAGGCCGGAGCGGACAAAGTGAAATGTTTGCGTTGCAGTTCTCGGTTCGCTCCAGTTATTGGTTGCACGATTCTGCAACAGGCTCACGAAATTTTGACACTTCGGGCGGATTGACAATAGCGAAGGCGCCCCCATCAGTCCGCCAGCGGCCGCTCGTCGCTAAAGCCGCCGCGTCCCGATCGCCACACACGCCCACGCGACGGTCAGGCAGGCAAACGACGCTACCACTGGCGCAAGCCCTTCCGACAGAACGGCTCCTATCAGCCGGACGCCCGCCAGATTTATATCGGCCAATGTGCTGGCAACGAGAGCGCCATTCGCAATCGCCAAGACAAGTCCACAGAGCGCCGAAAACGTGGCGGCCAGCGTCAGCGGCTTCATCAGCGCCAACCCCCGCTCGCTCGGCCGAATCGCATACCAGACGCCAACCAGGGTCGGCGCCACGCAAATCAGTAAACCCAAAAGCGAAGCCATGCTCGCTCCAACAATTCCACGCATATCGATTCTCCTTACTTGTTGTCACAGTGACTACACTTGGGAATAACGCCGCAAGCCGCAACTCGTGACAGCTGTCACGAACAAGCTTGGTTGGCGTTATGCTTCCTATGGAGCGAGAACAGGAAGTCGCGCTTGTCCAACAGTTGCGGGCTGGTGATGTCCGTGCTTTTGACGCGATCTACGATGCCTATAACTTGCGCCTCTTCAACTTCCTCCTGCGCATGACAAGAAACCGCAGCGCTGCCGAGGATTTACTGGAAGAAACCTGGTTGCGATTGGTCTCCAACGGAAAGACGCTCGCCCCCGACACCCGGCTCGGACCCTGGCTCTTCACCGTCGCACGCAACTTGTTCCTCAGCGACTACCGTTCCAGATCCCGCGAACAAGCTGAAGCGCGCGATTGGATATCCTTATGCCAAAGCGGCGCCCCGTCCTCGCCGCTCGACTTAGCGGTTGTCGATGAATTGGAACAGCGGCTCGAAACAGCTCTCATGGAGTTGCCGCCCAAATACCGGGAAGTCCTCTTGCTGGTTGGCTATGAAGGCCTGCGCCCCTTAGATGCCGCCCTCGTCTGTGGCGTCTCCCCGGAAGCCCTGCGCCAACGCCTGAGTCGCGCTCGCGCCCTACTCGCGCAACGATTGAAGGACCAGGAACTGCCTAGCGGCATCCTTTCGAATGAGGTGATCCAATGACGAATCGCGAAGATCAAGTGATTGAACGCTTGGCCAACTTGCGAACTGTCAAACCCAGCGCCGATTGGGAGAAGCGAGTTCGCGCGCGCTGCCATTCGAAAATGACGCTCAGGCAGGCTCCACAAAGCTTGAGGCTGGTCGATTGTGCCGCTTTGGCCGTCCTGTGTCTCTACTTGTCGGCCGTGCTCCAGGCAGCCTCGCGTTTGAGTGGCGTGCTCTAACAAGAGCCCGCACGGCGTGATCTCCAACTCGCGAAACACTCGCAACCCGGTCACCGATTCCTAAATGGATTTCCCAGAAAATCCTCTTGCACTCCTGCTGCAGCACCCTCCGGAGGAGATCAACTGAAATAAGCAGTAGATGTCTCGTCGCCCTCCGATCCCAAAACTCACCTAGACACCAAAAACGAAGGGATAAAACTACCGAGCAAATATCTCAATTATTTTCAATTGCTTAAGAGGTTTCCAGGCGACCTTAAATGAAGCAATTCTGTGGCCTCCAACGAAGAACCTGCCCCTCGAATGTGATATTGTCCCAGCAAGAATCTGCAGTTGCTCTTCAGGAGGGCATCATGAACATATTTAGACTCTGTAGTCTATACTTAGCGATATTTCTGCCAGCAATGTTGCTGGCGCAAGTCAACGGCTCCATCAATGGAACCGTTACCGACTCCACCCAAGCCGCTCTACCCGGCGCCAACCTCGTCCTACGAAACACCCAAACCGGTGAAACGCGGCATACCCAAAGCAGCGCCGAAGGCTTCTTCAATTTCATCGATCTTCCCCGCGGCGAATACTCGATCAACGTCACCGCCCAAGGCTTTCGCGAACTCCATCTCGGTCCTCTCCAACTCACCGTCGGTCAGCAGCTCACCGTGCGTCCCAAACTCGAAATCGGCAGCGTCAGCGAGACCGTCGAGGTCGAAGGCACGCCTCCGCCCGTCGTCACCTCCACCAGTTCCGTCTCCCAACTCATGGACAGCAAGCGCATCGAGCAACTGCCCCTCAATGGCCGCAACGCTCTCCAACTCGTCGCCCTCTTGCCCGGCGTCGTTAACGCAGGCACCGGCGGCCAATTCGGCGCGACGCAGTCCACCTTCAGCACTTCCGGCGGCCGTAACATCGACATGAACTTCACGCTCGATGGTGGCTACAACATGAACTCCTTCTACTCGATTGCGAACGAGTATCCCAATCCCGACGCTCTCCAGGAATTCACCACCACCACCCGCAACTACTCGGCCGCCTTCGGCCGCGGCACCTCCTCGGTTTCGGCCGTCACCCGCTCCGGAACCAATGAATTCCACGGCTCCGCCTTCGAGTTCATTCGCAACACCCAACTCGATGCCCGCTACTTCTTTGCTGCCAAGCGCGCAGACTTCAAACGCAACCAATACGGCGGCACCTTCGGTGGCCCCATCGTCAAAAACAAACTATTCTTCTTCTTCGGCTACCAGGGAACCAAGACCCGCGGCACCCCCAGCGACACCCGCTACCGCACCTTGAACGATGCCGAGCGTCTCGGCAACTTCTCCGGCCAAAGCACCGTCATCCGCGACCCCGACAATCCCGGCGCCGTCTTCCCCAACAACCAGATCCCGGCCAGTCGCATCCGCCCCTTTGCCAACACCTTCATGGCGAAATACCTCCCGCGCGCCAACGACGCCACCAACTTCTACAGCTTCGCGCCCAGCGGCAACCGTCTCGACCAGAACCAGATCATCGGCCGCCTCGATTACACCATTAGCGAAAAGGACAAGATCAACTTCCGCGCCTTCTATAACGACGTCCCGCAAGTGCAACCCTGCGCGAGCGTTGCTGCCGATTGGCTCTGCGATCTCCCCACCCGCTTCCAGAACTACACTCTCGGCGAAGACCACATCTTCTCGCCGTCGCTCGTCAACTCCTTCCGCATGAGCTATGTCCGCAGCGCTTTCGGCCTCCTCACCCGCAAGGACTTCTCGCTCACCGGGCTCGGCTTGCCCATCAGCATTGCCAACATCAACACCGGCTTCGGACTCACGCCCGAATCGGTTCTCGGCATCTCGGGCTTTGTCTCGGCCGGTACCGGCGCGCCCACGCGTGACATCATGCCCACCACCCACATCAACAACACGCTGTCCTGGAACAAAGGCCGACACTCGATGAGCTTCGGCTTTGAGTATTACCGCAACCGCGTCAATGAGCTGCAGAACTGGCAGTCCGGCGGCAACATCCAATTCACCGGCGCGCAATCGGGCAACGCCGCAGCCGACTTCCTGCTCGGCAAATTCAACTCCTACCGCCAGGTCACCGGACTCACCTCGCGCGTGCGCCAGAATCTCCCGGCCCTCTTTGCACACGACGACTTCCGGCTCAGCCGCCGCGTCACCCTCAACATCGGCGTCCGTTGGGAACCCTACAACGGCTATGTCTCTGAAGACGGCCAGATGATGCTCTTCGCCCCCGGCAAGCAATCGCAGCTCTTCCCCAAGGCCCCGCAAGGACTGCTCTTCGCAGGCGACCCCAACGTCCCGCAGAGTGTGGTCGGCAGCCGCTGGAATAACATCGCGCCGCGTCTCGGCATCGCCTGGGACGTCTTCGGCGACGGCAAAACTTCCATCCGCCTCGGCGGTGGCAAGTACTTCGTCCCGATGACCCGTGGCATCAGCCTCAACCGCTTTACGCTGATCCAGCCTTACACCACCGATCTCACCGTTGTCAGCGGCGATGCCTACAACATCTTCGCCAATGCGCCCTTCAACGGCGTTAGCCCCTTCCCGCGTCCCTCGGGCGCCAACCTCAAAAATGCCGACTTCGTTCCCACCGCGAACGAAACCACCTGGAGCCTACCCTTCAAGACGCAGTCCGATTACCAATGGAGCCTCTCGCTGCAACAGGCGATCGGAAAAGGAACTGCGCTCGAACTAAACTACATCGGCAGCTCCTCGGTGAACCTCTTCTCGACGGTCGAATCGAACTTTGCGCAATACATCCCCGGCCAGTCCACGATTGCGAACACCCAGACCCGCCGTCTCTACCCGCAGTTCGGTCAGATCAACAACACGCTCAGCGCCTTCAGCTCCAACTACAATGCGATGCAAGTGGTGATGAACCGTCGATATGCGAAAGGCTTCAGTGTCCTCGGCTCCTACACCTGGTCCAAGGCGATGGGCGTGAACGTCTCAAATGGCGAAGGCAGCAACGGCCCGCGCAATCCCTACAACTACCAATCGGACTACGGTCCGCTTGGCCTCGATCGAACGCACAACTTCATCGTCTCGGCGATGTGGGATCTGCCGTTTGCGAATGCAGGCTCTCCCAAATGGCAGCGCTACACGATTGGTGGCTGGCAGTTGAGCGGCATCGCCAATGCGGTCAGTGGATCGCCGCTCACCATCCGCGCCGGCCGTGACAATTCCCTCAGCGCCATTGGCGGCGACACGGCGGACGTCATCGGCAACTGGCACCTTTCCGGCGACCGCAGCCGTCAGGACCAGATGAGCGCCTGGTTCAACCCGGCCGCTTTCGCGCAAAACGCCCCCGGAACTTTCGGCAATACAGGCATCGGCTTCATGCGTGGTCCTGGCACCTGGAACACCGACCTGGCACTGCAAAAGCAACTCCGCTTTACGGAGCGCCGGCGTCTTGAATTCCGGGCCTCGTTCTACAATCTGTTCAACCACGCGAATCTGAACAACCCGGACACGACGCAGTTGAATACAACCACCTTCGGAAAAATCACCTCGGTGAGCGCCCCGCGAGTGGTCGAACTCGGTCTCCGCTTCGCGTTCTAGCACATGCAACGAATTGGACGGGCGAGCGCCCGTCCAATTCGTAACAATCTGGCCATGAATATTTTTGTTTTTTCTAGACGGATGGCTCTAGGGTGAATAGGTGAAATGCCTTAGGTTATTTGTTTTTTCATAAATTTCTTAATCGATCTGAATCAATCGCTAGTGCCTTTTCTTTGGGCTTGTAGTTGCTTTCTCCATGGCAGTGATAAGCTGTGCGTACCCACACAATGCCAAGCCAAGATGAATTCAACCAGATCATGGAGGAGGCGGAAGCCGCCGCCTGGCGGAACAGCCACAACTTCACCAGCCGCCTCCAGACGAGCGCTCGATTTACCGGCCGCAAGATGATGCGCAAGTCGCCCACCATGGCGATCCGGTTTCTCGCCGGAAGAGTTCCCTTGGTTGGGAGTGTGCTCAGCTTTGGAGTCGACAAGATCAGCGCCAAGATCCGTCAAAAGCGCCTCAAGGCGGGTGTTTTCAAAGCCGAAGGCGAGTCTGCCAGCGCAGTGAACGCAAAGTTCATGTCCAAGTCCTTGTCTGAATTGGCGACAAAGATCGATTCCAACATCACAAAGCAGAAGGCTGCCTATCAGGAACTCGACGCCGCTCTCCGGAAACTGAATCAGGCCGATTCCGGATCAGGTGAAATCTCCTGTCAGGACTGGCTCAATGCGTTCAAGGCCGCAGCTTACGCCTACTACCGCGTCGACCATTACAATCTCAAGATTGCCGAACTGGTGGATCTTGGCGAGAGCCGCATGGAGAATCTGGGCAAGTGGGCTGAAGCCGGAACCGACCTGCTCGTATCTGGAAAAGACGAACTCTGGAAGGTTTTCGACGAACGTCATGACAGCCTCACCGACAGCGATCTGAGACTCCTCGGCGCCGGTCGAGTGCGCTCCAGCTCCAGTTCCAGTCTTTAGTCGATCGATATCAAATTCGAATGCAAGTCTGAGCCTCCCCTCCTGGGAGGCTCTTCGTATTTGCCCTCATATTCCGCCCCGAACACGCGAGCGGCATCAGACTGTCGATGCAACTCCAGAATTGAAACCGTCCTACTCTCGACTGTTCGGGAATCATCGCTCAACCTCCGCATCGCGCGTGATTGAGCATGGATTTTGATCGGGGTATATTACGCGAGCCATCGTTACTTTCTTTCGAAAAAGCACACTATCGGCCCTGGCTGGTGGTCCATTTCATAAGCACCGTGAAATCCTGCCAGGGTTCATGCCGGCATTCCTGTCCAAGGGGCCGAAAAAGTGCTCTGGCGTGGCCATGTAGTTTGGGCCGAGCAGAATCTTGCATGCCCATGGGGAGCCGAGTGCGCCAACTTGCGCAGCCTTCGTCCGCATCGCTGCTTGTTGGTCCAACACGGCAAAGCAATCCTCCGCACCGGGCTATGGCGGTAGAACGATCGCCGCGAGATCGATCGGAGAGTCCACGAAAACCGCCGGTTTAGGGTCGAGTCGCTCGACCAGTGTACGCGCTTCGACCTTTCGGCATCGCTTGGAATTTCTGAGGCGCAAACTGCGATGTCGCGCCGGTAGGAAAAACCACAACGTGTTCTTGGGCCACACCGGGCGCGATTTCCTGATTCTCAACACGAGGCTTCGACGATCCAACGATGGCAAGGGTATGCCTGGACATCGCGCTCGCAATGACGGAATCCACCTAAAGTGATGCTTTTGGAATCAGGAGCATACAGCGTGCTTCCCTTCAATTTTCGCAGCGCGGGCACGGGTGCTCCACTTCTGGCGAAGTCGCCGGCTAGCTGTCCATTGGCGAATCGCGCGTGATCCAGGAGCAATCGAGACAGAGGCCGTGGCGACTTCTCGTTCATCGGATCATCTCCGGTTGACAGGGCATGCGCACCACTTGCCCAAACCATCAGCGGCTCGAGGGCTAAACAACCTGAACTTGACGCGCGCATTCTCGTGGCCATAAGCTAAGAATTCTTGGTATGGGACGCAAGGCGCAAAAGAACGATTCATTACCCGGTTCCCTGGACATGTTGATTCTGCGGACGCTGTCGCTGCGCGACCTCCATGGATACGGCATCGTCCAGTTCATCCAACAATCCTCCGACAATGAACTCCTTGTCGAGGAGGGCTCGTTGTATCCCGCCCTCCAACGGCTGGAGCTCAACGGCTGGATCGACGGTGTCTGGGGCGTGACGTCGAACAATCGGCGGGCGAGGATCTACACCATTACGGCGGCTGGCCGCAAACAGCTAGCCGTTGAAACCCGGCAGTATGCCAAACTCACGCTCGCGATCGCGCGCGTGATGGGAACGGAGTGACGGACATGTTCCGACGGTTGAAGTATTGGATAGAAAGCGCCAGGCGCAGCGAGACGCTGCGTGAAGAACTGGAACTCCATCTGGCGGAAAGAGCCGCGGAACTGGAAGCAGACGGGATGACGGCAGATCACGCCCGGGCGGAAGCACGCCGGCGATTTGGCAACCTCGGCCTCAAGCACGAAGAGTCACGGGAGATTTGGCTGACACGATTCTGGTCGGAACTGGGTCAGGATATCCGCTATGGCTTTCGGACCATGGCCACCAACAAGGCATTCAGCGCTTTGGCGGTCTTGTCGCTGGCGCTCGGCATCGGGGCCAATACTGCGATCTACAGTTTTATGGAGTCGATTCTGTTGCGCTCGCTGCCGGTGGCCGATCCTGAGTCGCTGGTGGTTTTGAACTGGCATAGCCAGCCGCCCCAGGGCGCGAGTAAGGATTGGGTGCACGTTGTCCATTCGGTATCCGGCCTTTTCTGGCAGGGCGCCAAAGGCGCCGTGGTCACCGGGATATTCCCGTATGGGGCGTTCGAGACGCTACGCGAGGACAATCCCGTCTTTTCGACGCTTTTCGGATACGTGAACGGACGAAACCGTACCCTGTCCATCCGCGGGCAGGCCATGAGCGTCAGCGCGGAGTACGTCAGCGGTGAGTATTTTCGCGGGTTGGCTGTGTCGCCGGCTGCGGGACGGCTGATCGGCTCCGAAGACGACCGTCCAGGCGCAGCGGCCGTCGCCGTCATCAGTTTTGCGACAAGCCAGCAGCGCTTTGGAGGGCCGTCCAATGCGATTGGACAAGCGATTCTCGTCGATAACGTGCCCTTTACGGTGATCGGCGTTGCACCGCCGGAATTTTTCGGGGTCGACCCGGCGGCGGCGCCGGGCCTTTACCTTCCATTGCACACGAATCTGCTCGTGGACGGACCCGGAACGGAGCGCATCTATCGCGACGGAAACCACTATTGGGTCGAAATGATGGGCCGCCTGCGTCCCGGTGTCAGCATGGCCCAGGCGCAGGCCGCGCTGGCTCCCCGCTTCCACCAATGGGTTGCCTCCACGGCGGCGACCGACGGTGAACGCGTCAAATTGCCCGCGCTCTTGCTGCATCCGGGGGCCGCCGGTCTGGGCAGCTTGCGCCGCGAGTATTCCAAGCCTCTATCTGTGCTCCTGGCGATGGTGGGATTGATTCTGGCGATCACATGCGCAAACATCGCCAACCTGCTGCTGGCACGGGCAGCCGCGCGGCGCCGCGAAATGGCGGTCCGGCTCAGCTTGGGAGCGGGGCGCTTCCGCATCGTGCGGCAGTTGCTGACCGAGAGTGTCATGTTGGCGTCGCTCGGCGGAGCATTCGGGGTCTTGTTTGCGATCTGGGGCGTGCAATCGCTGACCTTTCTGTTCTCCAAGGGGCAGGAGAACTTTACGCTGCACGCGGAATTGAACTGGAAGGTGCTGGCTATGACGGCGGCGCTCTCCGTGGTTTGTGGCCTGTTATTTGGCCTCGTCCCAGCGATTCAGTCGACGCGTCCGGACGTCATACCAGAGCTAAAGATTAGCCGCGGGGGCGGATCGCGCCGTCGCATGCAGCACGTCCTGGTGGTTGCCCAAATTGCGATGTCTTTTCTCATCCTCGTTGCCGCGGGTTTGTTTGTCCAGACGCTCCATAAGCTGCACTCCGTCCAACTGGGGTACACCCGCGAGAACATCCTTCTGTTCTCGTTGAATGCGCGGCAGGCCGGGCATCGCGACCCGGAGATTGCCACTTTCTACGCGGATCTGCGCAAACGTTTCGAATCGATCCCTGGAGTGAATAGCGCAACGCTTTCGCACGCTTCGATCATCAGCGCCGACCGTGCCGGGGTCACATACAGGGGGCCCATAAAGATCGGCGCTGTTACCGTCGAAGGCGCGCGCGTCCTGGTCGCCGGACCGCGTTTCCTCACGACGATGCAGATCCCGGTCCTCGCTGGGCGTGAGATTGACGACCGCGACCAGCCGGGCTCCACACCGGTTGCAGTCATCAGCGAGCGGCTGGCACGGACTTACTTCGGGAACGAAAACCCAGTGGGCCGACGAATCACGTTCCTGGATGAGAAGCGCGATCTCGAAATCACCGGTGTGTCGGCTAACCTGCGGCACGGCAGTCTGAAAGAGGAGAGCTCTATGACCGTGTTTGTGGCGGCCAGCCAGATTTCTCCTGGCGGAATGACCTATGCGCTGCGTACCACGGGCGATCCGCTGCTGTATGTCAGGAATGTGCGTGAGATCGTGCGGGAGGCAGATTCCTCCATACCCCTCACTAAGGTGGTCACACAGGCTGCGGAAATTGATCGAACGATCAGCCGGGAAGTCACGTTCGCGAAATTATGCACGGGTTTCGCGGTTCTCGCGCTGCTGACTGCCTGTGTGGGACTCTACGGAACGATGTCCTACAGCGTCGCGCGGCAGGTTAGTGAGATTGGAATCCGTATGGCTCTGGGCGCGAAACGCGGCGCTATGATCTGGATGGTTCTGCGCCGCGTTCTCCTCCTGGCCGCAGTGGGACTGGCGATCAGCGTGCCTGTTGCGTTAGGCGCATCCCGCTTTGTCAAATCGTTGCTGTTCGGAACCCAGCCCAATGATCCGGGAATCCTGGCGCTGGCAGGTACTGTCCTCCTCGGCGCCGCGATTCTCGCTGGCTATGTGCCGGCAAGGCGAGCGTCTCGAATTGACCCGCTGGTGGCTCTGCGGCACGAGTAAGACAGGGTCCTTCGTACCGCAACGAAGGAGGCAAGTGTTTCGGGCGAGCGTATGTCAGTCCTGGTAGGCGCTCGCATGAGATGCCGAAGTCGAGCCCCACGCTGTGGTCTGGTCGCTCCTGCATCGTGGGCAATCCAGCCACGACAACTAACTACGACATACTGTTACGAATCTGATGGTTCCTACCCGCGTTGCCCTCTTCAGGTGCTAGCCGTGTTCGACGCGCACCTTGATATCCGAGTAAGCCACATCAATGAGCTGGCGTAGTGCTGCGGCGTTTGTGGCCGTTCCCGGCCGGATCTTCACATGGCGCATAAACTTGCCGGCGCCTTGCAACAAGTGAGCCGGATCCGGCAGCGATGCCCCCTGATAGAACCCCACGTTGACATGCGAAGTGAATACATTGACGTAGCCGAAGGGGACATCTCCCAAACAGGCAACTGGACAGCCGTCATGAAAGAGCTCCCGGACTTCGTCTCCGCATTTCCGCATCGCCTCAAACCATTGATGCGCAATGGCTCCCAATTCACCGGCATGCTCTTTCATCCAGACATCGATAGCAGGATCCCGCTCGACAGCGCCGTCGAATCGCAGCAATGCTGTTCTCTTCATCGCTCCACCTTTCCCTTTCGAGATCTATAGTTCACAGGGAGGGCTCCTCCGTTTGCCGCTAAACTGGACACGATCTGGATTTACCTGAGCATATCCGAATGGAGATTCTGCTCGCTCCCCGGCCAAGGATCAGTCGCAAAAGGTGTCGATCCGGCCCACTCGAATTTTTAGCAGTACCCACTGCCGGGCAAACTTTCTAAAAGAGCCCCGCGTCTGGTATGGGCATGAGACTCTCTCGACGTGCCGCCTTGGCAGCAACTGCCGGTGCAGCCCTTGCACTTGCCCAGAATACGAAGAGCAACCTCCCCATGACGCCGAGTCCATCCGATGCCGTCTCAGAGTGGATTCGCCGCGCTGCAATCCCGCTGGCAACGCCGGTTGCAGGGCACGGGTTTGAGGACATGGAGCCGCTGAAGAAGATCGTGGGTGATGCGCGCATTGTGGCGCTCGGCGAAGCAACGCATGGCACACGGGAATTCTTCCATCTGAAGCACCGGATGCTGGAGTTCCTCGTTACACAGATGGGCTTTTCGATCTTCTCACTCGAAGCGAGCATGCCAGAGTCGTATCGCCTGAACGATTTCGTCCTCAAGGGAGAGGGCGATCCGGCGAAGCTTCTCAAAGGTCCGCTCACGCTGTGGGACACACAGGAAGTGCTCGACATGGTGCTGTGGATGCGAGACTACAACAAATCGGGAAAAGGACGTATCGAGTTCACAGGCTTTGATATGCAGAATCCCACTCTTGCCCTCAAGATCGTGCGTGATTTCGTAGAGAAGGCAGATGTGGATTACGCACCCGCTTTGGCGCACGCCTCAAAGATGGCGCTTGCCCTGAATCCGAGAGCAGTGGATCCGGAAATTGCGATTGAGTGGGAGAAGGTCGTGAAGCGTTTGGAGGCTCAGCGCCCGCGCGCTGGCCTCGAGTGGGCGATCCAGAACGCGCATATTGTGCGGCAGTTTATCCAGCAGGCCGCCAACATGAGGAATGGGCCATTATCCATGGCGATGCGCGACGCGAGCATGGCGGCCAACCTAAAGTGGATTCTCAATCAGTCGAAGGGCGCCAAGATCGTTCTGTCAGCTCACAATTTTCACGTCATGACGGGGCCAGATAACAGCATGGGAGCGGTGCTGCGAAAGATGTACGGAGACAAGTTGGTCACCTTTGGCTTTGCTTTCAACCAGGGCTCGTTCCGGGCAGGGGCAAGGAATGGAGGGATGGAGAATTTTACGGTTGGCCCGCTTCCGGCGGGAAGCTTGGATGCCACGCTGGCAGCGAGCGGCACACCGCTGTTTGCCCTGGATCTGCGGGGTGCCCCGAGAACTGGTCCCGTCGCTGAGTGGCTCGGCGTGAAGCATTCCACACGCAACATCATGGGGCGTTTTGATGAGGACGCGCCGAACTATACAATCTTCGAGCAAGTGATCACAGAGCGATACGATAGCTTGTTCTTCATCGATCAGACCTCGGCGGCACGCCCGAATCCGAAGGCGGAGTGAACCGGAAACTCCCAACCTGAAGCTCAGGCGATACTCAATCACTCCGTGCAGTACAGCGTTCTGCCAGGCTTCGGTTCGTACGAACTACGTCGAGATCTCCAGTTGAAAACATGGACCAAAGCCAAGATCGAAGTAGCTGCTTGCTCTCGACGCCTGTCGTCCGTCACTCAGGCCAGCCTGAGGGATGATATTCAGATTATCTACAATTGTTGGTAGTCTAGGCGTATGGCAAAGCCAACCGATCTTGTCCAAGGCACTCTCGATCTCTTGATTCTCAAGACCATCTCGCTCGAACCCAAACATGGCTGGGCGATTGCCAAGCGCATCCAACTGGTTTCACAAGATGCTCTCCAGATCCAACAGGGGTCTCTGTACCCGGCGCTACACCGTCTGGAACAGCAGGCCTGGATTGAGGCCGAGTGGCGGACGACTGAGACCGGGCGTATGGCTAAGTTCTACTCGCTGACGCCTTCGGGACGAGAACAACTGGAAAAGGAATTGGCGAACTGGGTTCGGCTATCGGCGGCCATCAACGTCGTGGTCCAGGAGGCTTAGCCATGCGGATTTTGGACAAAGCCCGTTTGCGGCTTCGGTCGCTGTTCCGCCGCCGGAAGGTCGAGTTCGAGCTTGAAGCCGAACTTGCTTTCCACCTGGATCAGCTCATCGAAGAGAACATTGCATCCGGCATGACGCCCGAGGCCGCCCGCTGGGCCGCGCGGCGAACGATCGGAGGCGCCACGCAATACAAAGAGGAGTGCCGGGATATGCGCAGCGTAAACTTTGTTGAAGATTTTGTACGGGACGTCCGTCATACGATTCGATCATTAGCAAAGAGCTTAGGGTTCACTGCCGTAGTCGTTACCACGTTGGCTCTTGGGTTCGGCGTCACCACTGTGATCTTCACGATCGTACATGGGGTGCTCCTGCGTCCACTGGACTATCCTAAGCCCGATCAATTGATGTATCTGACCGCGGAATCTCCGGTCACGGGAGCAACTGGAACTGCACTCTCCGCGCCAGAGTACCTGGAGTTCCGCCAGATGAACCAGTCATTCGCGGATGTTGGCGCTTATTCTACCGGCGGTGCCGCATACACTACTGGGGAGGTGAACCTGACGGCGGGGGATCGCCCTCTGCGGGTGCGCTCAATCTCAGTCGATGCACCTTTGCTCAAGGCGCTCAGGATTCAGCCGGAGCACGGACGCTTTTTCCGGGACGAAGAAACCGCTCGCTGGACCGGAACACTACCGCCACCGATCGCAATGCTCTCGCACGAACTGTGGCGAACCGGATTTGGAGGACGGCCAATCATCGGACAGAAGGTGGAAATCGAAGGCCGCCCTCACGAAATTGTTGGCATTATGCCACCTGGGGCCGACGTGATGGATCATCACACCCAGATTTGGTTACCCCTCTGGCTCCACCCCAATGCGGCGCGGCAACGCGAAGCGCATGTCCTGTACGTTGTTGCGAGGCGGAAAGACGGCGCCAGCGCGGAGGCGGCACAGGCGGAGTTGAGCGCATTTCTGGAAAACTGGGGTGATCGTGCCGGTGTGACGGACCATGTCCCCATCAAGCGCCCTATCCGCTCAATCGACCACACGCTCCGGTTGCGGACGCTCCAGGATGCGATTGTTGGAAATGCCAGCCGGGCAATCTGGGTTCTGCAGGCCGCCGTTGGATTTGTTCTGCTGATCGTCTGCGCGAATCTTACAAACTTGGTGATGGCTCGCGCCGGATCACGCAGCCGCGAGTTTGCACTGCGCACTTCTCTTGGCGCCAGCCGCGGCCGGTTGCTCCGGCAGTCGATTACCGAAGGTGTGGTGATGGCCGGGGCCGGTGGCATCCTGGGTTTGTGGCTGGCCAACGCTGGCTTGAAGATGCTAATCCGGGCCTACCCAACCAGCATCCCGCGGACAAGTGATCTTAGGATCGATTTACCCGTTCTGTTGGTTGTGCTAGCGATCTCGACTGGGACTGCCCTGCTTTTCGGATTCCTGTCACTCGGGCGGACGAGGTCGGGTAGCTTAGCGAGTGCGCTGAAGGACGGCGCGAGGGGCGTCAGCAGCACGCTGCACGATTACACCCGCCGTGGACTCGTGATCGCCCAGGTCGCTTTCGCTGTGATGCTCGTGATCGGAGCGGGTTTGCTGGTTCAAACCGTCTACAACCTGACCAAGATCGATGCAGGGTTTGACCGGTCGCGACTCGTGACATTCTCGATGACAATGCCAATGGCGAATTCGAATCCCGACACACGGGCCCAAGCCTACCAGCGGATCCTGGACAGACTTCGCGCCATACCAGGAGTGCTGGGAACAGTGGCGATGTCGGGTCTGCCGCCACATCGAACTCCAGATGCGGTGGCGACTCCGATCGAGAACCACATCTCTGAGGACGGAAGGCCCTCTGAAATCGTCGACTACTACCAATTCGTCATGGGCGACTATTTCAGAACAATGGGCATCCCGATCGTCACTGGCCGCGGCTTCGAATCAACCGACAACGCGTCGCAGGGCAAACTAGCTATCGTCAATGAGACCTTGGCGAGAAGGATCTGGAAGGGACAGAACCCGATCGGCAAGCGTCTGCGTCCTCCTGGTGCCTCGTTTGGTGCAACCGATGACGCCTGGCATACGGTGATCGGAGTGGCCAAGGACGTCAGGCAGCAAGGGTTAGAACGTCAGCCAGGATCTGAACTGTATCTGTCCCTGGACCAACACAGGGTTTCTCCGCCCAGTATGAATGTGGTGATGCGGACGACGCTGCCGCCAACGTCGCTGTCCGCAACGATCGAGCGTGTAGTGTCGGAAGTAGACGCCTCGGTTCCCGTTGTGCGCCTTCGTGACATGGACTCGGTGTTCGCTGAATCAATTCGCCGGCCAAGACTCCTGGCGCAGCTATTGGGCGCATTTGCCACACTCGCGCTGGTACTCTCGGCCATTGGCACATACGGTGTGCTCTCTTACATGGTGACGGAACGCCGGCGTGAGATCGGCATTCGAATCGCCCTGGGTGCAGTTCGCTCCCAGGTGCTCACACAGATCATGAAGCAAGGCCTGCAGGTCACGGCAGCTGGTATCGCGATCGGCCTGGCAGGCGCGCTTGCCTTAAACCGGCTGATCTCGTCAATGCTGTTTGGCATACAGCCGACGGATACGGTGACGATCGCCTTTGTGATTGCGGTGATTACGGTAGTAGCGATGGTTGCCAGTTGGCTACCGGCCTGGCGTGCCTCTCGGGTAGATCCGAACATCGTGCTCAAAAATGAGTAGCACTGCTTTCCGGAATCGTCTGAAGATCGATCTGGGAACAACTAGGCGGCTCAAGCCGTGAAAGTGAAGGTCACTCGCCAATCGCCGAGCACCACTGGTCCCCATAAAATCGGATGTGCAAGAAGCCGAAAAGCAGAACGCTTGCAACCCCCACCGAAGCACCATCACGCACGAGCCGAATGAGCTGAAAGTGGGCTAGCTCCGCCCCAAACAATGCAACACTCCCAGATACTGCGCCCACGGCCCCACCGCCTCCCGATGCTGCACCGCGATCACCCGCGACAACTGATGCAAATGCGTTAGATCATGCACGGCCCAGGTCGCGATCAACTGTCCCAGCGTCACGGAACCAAACGCCGGATGCACCCCACGGCGTTCTAAATCCAACGGCCCCAGACTTTCAAATTCTTCGAGACTCGCTGCCCGCGCCCGCACAAACTCCTCCAGCAACTCCTCGATCGAGGCCCCATTCGGCTCCCCAAGCCGCTCCACCGGCCGCATCGTCTGCGACTCCCCAAACTCCAGCACAAACTTCACCCGTGGCATCCAATCCGTCTTCTCACAATGGATCAAGTGCGCCAGAATCTGCCTCGGCGTCCACGTTCCCTCGCCCTCATTCCCCAGCAGCAAACCTTCAGGCAAGCCCGAGAGCAAATTCTGAAGCGAACGAGGAAAGCGCGTCAACAACGCGAGCGACTGCTGCAAGTCATAGGTCATCGGATAGCTGGATGCGACAACCCCCCGATCCGATGCAACTCCTACGCTTTTTTTAGGCGCCGCAGCGTGTACAGATCCGGCGTCACCTGCGTCTCGACCAGGCGTTTCCAGTCGTCATCGACATGCAGAAACTTTCCGGAAATATGATTCGAAACCTCGGAGGCCAGAAAGCACGCCAGATCGATCTGCTTCTCCGGCTTCACGCCGCCGCTATGCTGGATCTTTTCGGCGGCCTCAATTTCCTTCCAACCGGCCGTATTCCGCGCTGACAGAATCTCGTCGGTCATCGAGGTATAAGATCCGCCCGGTGAAAAGCAATTCACCTGGATGTTATGCTCCCGCAACTCCTCTGCCAGCGACTCGCAAAAGCGCACCACTGCCGCCTTCGACGTTGCGTACGCCGTAAAGTTGGGTCGTGGCGCTGCTGCTCCTCCACCGGCTAGCACGATAATCTTGCCGCGCCGGTTCTCAATCATTCTGGGGATCACGGCCCGGCACGAATTGACGACACCCATCAGGTTCGTATCAATCGTCTCCAGCCAAAGCTTGCCGATGGTCTTATGAAACGGGCCGATCGGACCCTGGATGCCCGCAGCGCAAATCAGCACCTGGATCGGCCCATTGCGATGCCGCATCAGGTCGAGCACGCCGCTCACCCGTTCAAAATCCCGCACGTCAGCAGCCAGTTTGTGGCTGATGCCGCCTGCATGTTTGATCTCGAGGTCGGTCAGATCGAGCTCCGTACCCGTGCGAGCTACGAGTCCCACTCGTGCTCCCCGGGCGGCAAATCCAATCGCCAAACGTTTGCCGATCCCGCGCCCTGCGCCTGTGATCACTACATTCAACCCGTCTACCGGGTAAGCCTTTGCACCGTTGATTACACCCATTCCAGTCGCCATTCGGAGTGTACCGTACGCAGGGCTAGGTTATACTCAGGATGGTAAATTCCGTTCGCGCCCTTGTGGCGCAATCTAGCTTAAGGAGACTGATGAGTAAGGAAGATTCAATTGAAGTCACCGGTGTGGTGATTGAAAAGCTGCCTGATGGCAAATTTAGCGTGCAGCTGGACCAGGAACGCATGGTGCTTGCGCATCTGGCCGGCAAGCTCCGTCAGAACCGGATTCGTGTCCTCGCTGGCGATCGGGTTACGCTCGAACTCTCGCCCTACGATCTCACCAAAGGCCGCATTACCTACCGCCATAAGTAATTGCACCTTGGCCCGCAAAGACGGTCACAGATTTTTGCGACCCCCTCCAAATATTTCCTTTACCATCCTAAACTTCTGATTTGAAGTAGGTTACGCGTCCAGCAGTTGACGTGTGCCTGCCCGAATCGCCGCAAAGCCGCTACCGCCTCCAGCTACGCTGTTCTCGGAAGCGATTCTTTATGGCTACTTTCGGATCAGGAAATCAGAACCGTAGAAATAACTTCGATAGTGGGATCACGATGGAGTTCGATCGGTTGCTCATCGGGCAACCGGGCGTGGCGAGACATGTGCTGCCGTTTGTTCAGATGTTTGAGGCAGGCTTATCGCCAGAAGGCCGTCCCGCTGGAGTTTTTCTGTTGCTCGGCCCTACGGGCACGGGCAAAACTCGCACCGTCGAGGCACTTGCGGAAGCGTTGCATGGCAACGTTCGCAACATCCTTCGTATCGACTGCGGGGAATACCAGATGGATCACGAAGTGGCAAAGCTGGTGGGGGCTCCGCCCGGTTACCTGGGCCACCGCGAGACCCAACCGTTGCTATCGCAAGCCCGGATCAACTCGGTGGCGAGCGATCGCTCGGCCCTGTCGATCCTTCTCTTTGATGAGATCGAAAAGGCAGCCCCTTCGATGATGCGTGTCCTGCTCGGCATCCTCGACCGGGGATTGCTGCGCTTGGGCGACAACAATCTCGTGAGTCTTGAGCGCACGATGATCTTTCTTACGAGTAACCTGGGTGCGGAGAGCATGCAGAAGGAGCTCAAGCCCACCATGGGTTTTGCGGCGATTGCTCCGGTCAACGACACCGTTGCAAGCAATCAGCGTCTCGAAGCCATTGGTCTCACTGCGGCCAAGAAGAAATTCTCGCCCGAGTTCCTGAATCGCATCGATTCCACCATCACCTATGCCCCGCTCGACGACAAAGCGATTTCCCGAATCCTCGAACTGCAAATTGAAAATATCCAGACCCACATCGACACCCGGCTGGGCTCTGAAGCGTTCGAGCTCGATCTCACCGGCCGGCTGAAGCGCTTTCTCATTGAAAAGGGAACCAGCGTCCAGTACGGAGCCCGCGAGTTGAAGCGCACCATCCAACGCTTGATCCTCCAGCCCCTGGCGGCCGTGATCAACGACGGAAAAATCCCGTCCGGCGCACTGGTGGAAATGGATCTGAAGAATGGCGAGCGGATCCTGATTCGGATTCACCCCGGCGATGAGGAAGAAGAGGACACTTAGGCGCCGCGCGGTCTAGCGGGACGGCGGAAGGTATTCGACCGTCTCGCTGATCGTTCCTTTGTTGTTCGTAACCACTTCCAGACGGAAGCTCACCTTGCTGTCCGCCGTCATGTAGATGACGCTACCGTTCTGCAATTGGCGGCCATCGAGATTCACGGTCTTGGTAAAGCTGCCATCCAGAATCTGCAGCGTGCCGCTCTTCGCATTGAGGACTGCTGCAGAATTGCGATCCCAGCGCACAATGAGCTTGCCGGATTCCAACTGCGCCGTCAGCGACAGGCTCAAGCTCTGCGCCGCAATCTTCTGGGCATCTCCCCGGTTCAGCACCAGTGCGGCCTGGAAGCCAATGATCACGCCGAGCAACAGAAATACGAAGGAAAGCGGAATCCACACGGACTTGCTGCGGAAACGGGCCGAAGTGGTCGCCTCGCGATCAGAACTGTCCGCCTGGGATCTGCGATTCTGAATCCAATCGCGCAGATCATCCGGATTGCCGGGATTGGACAAGCCTTCGCCGGGTGTCTGTTCCGCCGATTCCGGCCCGCGCGGTTCTGTCCGTTCTTCTGCCGGAGCCGTCCGCATCGACGGCGAAGCGCCACCGCCCAGGTCGCGCCGCTTGAATGGAAACTCGAGGTACGACGACTCCCGGTGGAATCCGCCATTCTCCTCAAAAAAGAACCCTCCGACGCTGGGCTTGGTCGCAAACGGACGAATTAGCAGAATCACATTGGTCGGGTCGGCGAAGTACTTCTCAAAAATCTGCAAGTCTTCGTCACTGAGTGCCAATCCATCCCGTGTGTGGCTGCGATAGAAGCCCACCGCGTACAAACGCTTCTCAGAGGACTGCTTTACTGTCTCGACGGTTGCCCGAAAACGCGCCTCGTCATTCTCCGTCAACAGATAGGAAGGACCGCGCATGTAGTCGCAGGGAACAGGAATGAAATCCTCCACCCGTACCAACAGCTTGTCGCCCATCTCGATGGAGCCCATCAGAATGCCACCGACCTCAGCCCCACGGCGCGGTACCGCACCAAATCCGCGCATCACTTCCATCGCCAATTTATCAACGACTTCGAAGTCGAGATGAATGGTGACAGGCTTGCCGGCGACCTCCCAAACGAAGTACGTCGGCGTTTGTACGAAATTTTCCATGAGTGCGGTGTTCTGCGAATCGGAGCCGGATTCGGTCGGGCTGGGTTGGCTGGAAGGCTGCCAATGAGACATCACACGTCCTTTCGGGCCACCTCTGTCTATGCTACGCCCTGAGCCTGAGCTTTCTCAAGGTACCGTGAGGGGCCAGAGGGAAAATTTCCCTGTCACTTTTGCGAGTGCCGCTCAGCTACTATCGACAAGTGGCCGGACTACTTTATATCGTTGCGACTCCAATTGGGAATTTGGAAGATCTTTCCCTCCGGGCCGCGAAAATTCTTCAATCTGTTGCCGCCGTCGCCTGTGAAGACACCCGGCAGACCGCAAAGCTCATGGCGGCTGCCGGAGCGCACCGGCCCCTCATCAGCCTGCACGAGCACAATGAGAAGGAACGAAGCCAGGAGCTCATTGACCGCATGCTCGCCGGAGAGGACCTCGCGCTCGTCTCCGACGCGGGCACTCCGCTCATTTCCGACCCGGGTTTCCGCCTCGTCGAAGCCGCCGTCGCCGCCGGTGTGCGCGTCAGCCCGATTCCCGGCCCCAGCGCCGTGCTGAGTGCACTCAGTGTTTCCGGGCTCCCCACCGATCACTTCGCCTTCATTGGCTTTTTGCCTCACAAAAGTGCAGCCCGGCAGAAATTACTGGAAAGCTGGGGACAGATCGAAGCGACGCTCATCTTCTTCGAGTCCCCGCACCGCATTCTCGAAACTCTCGAAGAGATTGCCAAGATGTACCCCCATCGCCGTCTGGCCGCTGCGCGGGAACTGACCAAGATCTATGAGGAGATTCTGCGCGGCAAGGCCGCCGAGATCCACGCTACCCTCGCCGCCCGGCCCTCGATCAAGGGCGAGTTCACGTTGGTTTTGGAGCGTCATAACCCGGAACAGAACGAAGCCAATCCGGCGCAACCTGCTGATTTGAAAGCAGACGTGGAACGGTTGATGGCTGAGGGCAAATCCCGCATGGACGCAATCAAGCTCGCTGCCAAGCGCGCCGGACTCAACAAGCGCGAGGCCTATGAGCTCCTCGAGCAGAGCAAAGACAAAACAAAGCCAATTTAGCGAATCGGCGAATAAGGTGCGCTCTTATACAGCGACACCGACAAGGCCCGCGGCGTATAGCCATGCTGGTCGATTGAGTGCTGCCGCGCGGCATGCCATTCCGGATCGGCCTGGAACTTCGCCCACGCCTCTTCCCGGACAGCCAAACTGGCGAAGGGGGTCAGGTAAGTCAGATTCGGCATCTGCGGACCGGCGATGGTCGACGCATAGAACAGCGGAAAGATTCCGCAGCGGTGGAAGATCGGCACCTCAGGCCCGGCAAAGCGTTCGTGCAAGCCGTTGAACTGCCACTCGCTCGGGGCCTGGTACAGCCGAAGCTCAAAAATCCGGGGTGTCTCGGACGGCGCAATCGGCGACGAGTAGTGCGTTGCGGCGAGCAGGCTCGTGGCATGCGACAAATAAGGCCCCGCCTTGTCCCAGGCGGCATGCGCTGCGAGCAGCGCCGCATCCTGCTTCAAACGCAACGAAGCGGCGCGCCACTGGGCGACATCTTCGTACTCCTGCAAAAACAGGACCTGCGGTTGGTGTGCCGCCACAATGGCTTCGAGAACAATCTGCGCCCCACCCACCTCGCGTGCGAGAGCAGGTAAAAGTGCATCCTTCAGATAGCCATGCAGGCGGCCAATCTGTTCGCCATTATCGAGAAGAAACTGTTGCAGGACGATCAGCCGTCCCGATTCATACTGCGCATTCACACCAATCAAGTTGCCCGCCTCCAAATTTGTTTGCGCCATTCGCGGCACACTAGTTAGAGTACCCTTTGATGCCCATTCGTCCAGCACTGTTGGCCGTCGCCACGTGCCTCCTCCAAGCCGGTGACTTCCGTACCCCAGCCGGTACAGAAACCGCAGCCCGGCGTCCGGGTGCGCTCACCGTTTTGCCCGGTGGCCGCTACCTCACGCCCTTTGGGCAGCTCCAGTCCAGCGGTCCCGGCTCTTTTGGCATCGCGGTCAACCCCAAGGGCGACGCGGTCGTCTCGGCGGATGGCGGCCCGACACGTTTCTCGCTCACCGTGCTTAAGCGCGACTCGAACTCCTGGCGCTCGAAAACCATCCGTGGTCGCAAGCCTGATGCCGAAGACGACGACCCCGACGGCTTCCCCAGCGTCTTCCAGGGACTCGCCTTTGAAACCGATTCCGGCCTCTTCTTTTCGGAAGGCAATTCCGGCAGCATCCGTCGCATCGACATCGACAGCGGCCGTACCCTCTACAAGCTCGAACTGAACCAAGGCGACTTCCGCGACAGCTATTCAGGCGACTTGGCCTATGACGCCAAGCGCAAGCTGCTCTACGTTGTCGATCAGGCGAACTTCCGCATCGGCATCTTCGACACCGACAAGCGCCGCCTCCTGCAAAGTGTCCGTGTCGGCCGCCTTCCCTTTGCGCTCGCTCTCTCCCCCGACCAGACCCGCCTCTACGTCACGAATCTTGGTATCTTCGAATCCAAACCGATCGAGCGCGCGCCGTTCCCCGTTGCGCAATCGACGCTCGGCAACCCGAATGAGGACGAGGCCAACTCGCTGGCGGTCTTGGACATTGCCAGCCCGGGCCAGGCCAAGCTGCTGAAGTTCATCCGCACCGGCCTTTCCATTGGCGATCTGATCATCGGCGGCAGTTCGCCGAGTGGCGTGGTGGCGACGCACGATCAGGTCTATGTCGCCAACGCGCACAACGACTCGATCAGCGTCATCGATGCCCGCAAGCTCGAGACGGTCGCGACGATTCCGATTCACATCCCTAAGCTCGAAGGCCTGCGCGGTGTGCTGCCCATCGGTCTTGCCTGGCACGCCGGCAGCCGCCGTCTGCTGGTGGCTGAAGCGGGCATCAACGCGATTGGCGTCATCGATCCGCAGGCGCGCCGCGTGCTCGGCCACATCCCGAGCGCCTTCTTCCCCACCGACATCGCTGTCAGCGGCAACCGCATCCACGTCGCGACAGCCAAGGGCCTCGGCACAGGTCCCAATGCCACCTCAACGGTTGCCTTCGAGCGCACCGCCCAGGCCGATCTGCGCCGCGGTGGCATCCAGACCTTCGAGCTGCCCGGCGACGCTGAACTCGCGCCGCTCACCCAGACTGTCCTCAAGAACAATGGCTTTCTCGAAAGCAATCAGGATCCCGCGCCGCTCCCGGCAGGAGTGAAGCACGTGGTGCTGATCGTCAAAGAAAACCGCAGCTTCGACGAGCTGTTTGGCGATCTTGAAAAGGCCGGCAATGGCGACATCCGCGGCGCCTGGCTGCTGGCCCGTTTTGGCCGCTATGGCATTGTCCAGGTGGAGCGCAGCGCCCTGAAGCCACGCATCAGCCAGAAGGGGCAGGTGGTGAGCCCGAATCACATCGCGCTCGCCCAACGCTTCTCGATCAGCGACAACTTCTACGCCGACAGTGAGACCAGCGTCGATGGCCACCACTGGCTGGCCGGAGCTTATCCGAATGCCTGGACCGAGTCCTCGCTGATGGCGGCTTTCGGTGGCCAGAAAGACTTCCGTCTGCCCACCAACGCTCCAGGCCGTTTGCAGTTCCCCGGCACCAACGCGAGCATCCACGCCGAAGAGTTGATCGAAGCCGGTTCGCTGTGGCATCATCTGGCCCGCCACAAGATCAGCTTCCGCAGTTTCGGCGAAGGCTTTGAACTGGCTGGCGCGGACGAAGGCATGGGCATGAAGCCCACCGGTGCGCGCTTCCGCACCAACGTCTCGATGCCCGACATTCTGTTCCACAACACTTCGCGCAACTACCCGCTGTACAACATGTACATCCCCGATCAATACCGCGCCTCGCAGTTCATCGCGGAATCAAAAGAAGGCTTGCCGCAGTTCACCTTCATCCACCTGCCCAACGATCACACGGCCCGTCCCCGCCGCGAAGAAGGTTATCCGGTGGAGGCGAGCTACATGGCCGACAACGATCTCGCACTCGGCCGCATCATCGAACACCTCTCGCACACCAAGGAGTGGGAGAGCATGGCGATCTTTGTCACCGAGGCCACCACCCAAGGCGGCGTCGATCACATCGATTCTCACCGCGCACCTGTTATGGTCCTCGGGCCTTACGCAAAACAGAATTACGTCTCGCGCGTGAACACCAGCTTCCCCGGCCTGCTGAAGACCATCTACCGCCTGTTGCAGATTCCCAGCCTCCATCTCCTCGATCACACCGCACAGGACCTTGCCGATTGCTTTGCGCTCTCGCCCGACCTCACGCCCTTCCAGGCTGTTCCGGCCAACCTCGAAATCTTCGATCCCGCACGCGCTCGCGAACCGCGCGACCCCATCACACAACCATGAAAACTCTCGCTCTCACTCTCTTAGCCACTGTCGTCTTTGCCCAGGCTCCCAAATCATTACCTCCTCCCGGTGTCGCAATCCCCGCTGCCGTGCGAGCAACTCTTGAGGCAAAGCTGAAAGAGCTGAACCAGAACCTCGAGCCGATCGCGAAGCATCCGCTCCTGCCCGATGTGCTGATCTTCCGCGATGCGGTGCACACCGCGCTCACCTACAACGAGTTCTTCAAAGAAGACGAAGGGCTGAAGGCAGTCAAGCTGCTGGAGGAAGGGCTGCTGCGCGCGCGGCAACTGGCGAGTGGCCAGTCGCCCTGGACCACGGCGAGCGGACTCATCGTGCGCGGCTATATCTCGAAGATCGATGGCAGCGTGCAGCCCTACGGCCTGGTGATCCCCGCCGGATGGCAGGCGAGCGGCGCGGCTCCGTGGCGTCTCGATACTTGGCTGGCTGGCCGCAGCGATGTCCGCAGCGAGGTGAACTTCCTCACCGAACGTATGACCCGGCCCGGTGAATTCGCGCCGCCCGATGCGATCGTGCTGCATCCTTATGGCCGCTACTGCAATGCGACAAAGTTCGCTGGTGAAGTCGATGTTTTGGAAGCGCAGGCTTCGGTGAAGAGCCGCTACCGCATCGATGAAGACCGCGCCTTCATCCGTGGCTTCTCGATGGGTGGCGCTTCGTCCTGGCACATCGGCGCGCACTTCGCGGATCGTTGGGCTGGCGTTGCTCCCGGTGCTGGTTTTGCCGAGACGCGCGAGTACCAGGGCCTTGAAAAGAAGGGCGATGTCCGCCCCTGGTATGAGCAGAAGCTTTGGCGCTGGTACGATGCGACCGAGTACGCGGCAAACTTCTACAATACGCCGCTCATCGCTTACTCAGGCGAGATCGACAAGCAGATCCAGGCCGCGCAGATCATGCAGCGCTATCTCGCGCAGGAAGGCATGGCGCTCGCACACGTCATCGGACCCAATACGGAGCACAAGTACCATCCGGATTCGAAGCCAATTCTCGAATCGCGACTGGCCGCCATTGCCAAAACCGGCCGTGACACGTATCCGCGTACGCTCCGCTTCACCA
This sequence comes from Bryobacter aggregatus MPL3, assembly GCF_000702445.1. NCBI lineage: Bacteria > Pseudomonadati > Acidobacteriota > Terriglobia > Bryobacterales > Bryobacteraceae > Bryobacter > Bryobacter aggregatus. The sequence continues at coordinate 1,613,064 of NZ_JNIF01000003.1, read as the reverse complement.
CCTACACCCTGCGCTACAACCGCATGCGCTGGATTACTGTGGACGCGCTGAACCAGCATTGGGAGCGGGCGCGCGTGAATGCAGAGATCACTGCGGCCGGCGAGATCCAGATCCAAACGCAGAACGTTGCCGGGCTCACCATCCACTTCGGTTCCGGGGGTTGGCAACAGCCGCTCGACCGTAAGGTGAGCGTGCGCATTGATGGCCAACCGGCAGGCCAGCTCCAGCCTCTGTCGGACCAAAGCCTTCAGGGCAGCTTCTCGAAGACCCCAACTGGTTGGCAGTCTGCGAGCCCCAACGAGTCACTGCGCAAGCGCCACGGCCTCCAAGGTCCGATCGATGATGCGTTTTTGTCCAGCTTTGTGATGGTGCTGCCCAGCGGCAAGCCACAAAGTGAAGCTACTGGAAAATGGGTGGAGGCCGAGAGCAGCCGTGCGATCCGCAACTGGCGATCGTTGTTCCGGGGTGCGGCTCGGGTCAAGAAGGATAGTGAGATCACGGATGCCGACATTGCTGCTTCGAATCTGATTCTGTGGGGCGATCCGGCGAGCAATGCCGTGCTTGCCCGTATTGCGGCGAAGCTGCCGCTCGAGTGGAACTCGAGCAAGCTCAGCATCGGGAAGAACTCCTGTGACGCACAGGGCTGCATGCCGGTAATGGTCTACCCGAACCCGCTGAACCCCAAACGCTACATCGTTCTGAACAGTGGCCCCACCTTCCGTGAAGATTCGAATGGCACCAACTCGCTGCAGACTCCGCGCCTGCCGGACTTCGCGCTCATCGATCTCTCCGAGGCTCCCGGTCCCGTGCGGCCCGGCAAGGTGGTGGCTGCAGACTTCTTCAACGAGAGCTGGCAAGTGCCGAACGCTACGCGCCCGTAACCGCCAACTCTTGCACCGAGCGCAGTTTCGGCGCATCCACTTGTAATGAGAGATCCCCACGATCTGGTCTGCGAACAACGTAGCGAGAGATTCTGGGCACCGATGAAGATCGCCAGCGCTGTCCCCGCTATGAACCCCGGGTAGTGCAGGAACGGCCGTAAGGCTCATATCGCTATGGACACACTCGAACTCCAGGCGAGGTGAAGCATGCCGGTGAAGATATCGAGGGAATATTCGTAGCGGATGATGAGGCCGCAGAGAGACCAGCCATCCTGCGCCGATGCGGAGCAATTCTCTCGACTCCGGTTGCAGCAAGCTCGCGATCCAGCCTTTCGGAGTCATCCGCCTCGGCCAGTGTTCGCTGCACCAAAGTCACTTCATGTGGAGTAGCACTTTCCGTGCCCCCTTCTTTTGCGGAAGCAAAGCTTCTGTCGATGAAGGCCTCCGGACATCGAATGCACCTCGGGTTCGAAGATCTTCGGCAAGCGCCTCCAGTACTCCTCTCATCGCCTCAGACTTGACCCATCGCTGGAATCATCGATGGGTCAAGTTTGGTAGGCCTTCTAGCGAAGAGCGACCGTAACGCCAGCCTGGCTCGTCCTGTCTCCAATCCGCACCAGCAACGGCGAGTTGGCAACCGGTGCGGCCGCGGCGCTCACTCGCGCGTTGATCTGCATCAGGCCCGCCACCGATGCCGGCGCGGCGCCAGCGTAAAGCACCTCTGCCTCGAGATTGCCAACCGTCACCGAAACGGGCAACACGGGCTTTGCGTAGCTGGGGCCACTGGCAATGAGGCCGTCCTCAACAACCGGATTGGTGAGCCCTTCACCTGTCAGATAGATGACGATGATCGACCCAACAGCGGCAGGATTCGCCGCGCCATTGAGCGTGCCGTTTTCATTCAGAACCGCGGCCTGGCCCTTGCCACTAGCGTCTACTGTAAAGATCCCTGGCAGCGCATTCACCACCGGCATGGCGACTGGCGTTGACTTGACGCCATCCACTTCCGCAACGATCGAAGTGGTGGCCTTGCTCGCGACGGCATAAGGAACAATCGCGGCGAGCTGCTTTGTACTCGAGTAGATCATTGGCGCGGCTACGCCATCAAAGAGCAGGCGCGTGCCCCCGGCTACCGTCTGGAAGCGGCCATTATTTACATTGGCCGAAACGACAGCAGTCTGGCCCAGACGATCGCCATAGAGCGTCACGATCTCGCCGGGCGCAACGGCGTTGGCCCCGTAGGAGGCGGCGTTCAGGATCCCTGTCGCCGTGAGCAGCGGCCCAGTGGTTTGGCGCGTATAGCTCAACTGGAGAACCAGAGCGTCGCCGTAGCTCTGGTCTGTGTTTGCGGTGTTGTAGCGGAGGACAGCGATATGCTGCATCGTGCTCGCATCGCTGGCGGAGTCGATCTGGTGGCTGCCATCCCAATCTCCGACGTCGTGCGTGATCTGCAGCAACAGGTCGCCGCCCGTATAGGGATAGCCGGTAGTGAAGGGAATGTAGAGGCCAAAGTTGTTTACCAGCTTGTCACTCGGCATCGAGTTGGCAGGCATGAACAGTTTGCCGCGCCGCACGGCAACGGCGTCGCTGGCCTGGTTGCCTGGGATGAAGCTGGTGAGATTTCCCACCGCGCGAGTGCTCTTCGAGAGGGTGACATCCCAGTTGTTGTAGGTGAAGTCGCGTGGCGGTCCGCCCGCTTGTCCGCTGCGCATGCGCATCTGCATGCCGGTAATCACATCGCCAGGCTTGATCCCTGCGCCCAGCACCAGGCTCTCGGCATAGATGAATTGCAGGGTGGAGGGATAACCGGAGAACGGGTAATTCGAGTAAGTAGAGCCACCCTTGGTTGCATACTCATTGGGGAGGATTGCCGTCTGAGCCCACACCAGGGTACCGAGCAGAAGGCCGCAAAGGATTTTCATACCTCAGATAGCGCAAACGGCGGCCAGACCGCGTCAACCAATTACGATTGCAGCAGCCGCGCGACCCGATGAGCAGATTTTGCGAAGGGCCGGGCATTCGCATAGGCTTTCGCGGCGGCGCTCATTGCGGCGCGGCGTTCCGGATCGCCGAGGAGTGTGTCGAGAGCCACATGCAGCTCCTGTTCATTCCGAACCAGAATGCCGAAGTCCGGCTGCACAATCGCGCGTGCGCCGTCATGATCGAAGGCAATGACCGGAACTCCATGCGACAGCGCCTCCATCAAAGTGAGGCCATAGCTTTCAAAGACCGAGGGGAACAAATAGAGGTCGGCACTGGCGAAGGCATCCGCCTTCGCTTGCCCGGAGAGATGGCCTGCAAACTCCACCTTCACCCGTTCCATCCCGCTGGCAATTGCGCGCAACGAAGCGAGATAGCGTTTTCCTTCCATGTAAGCCGCGCCGCCGCACAAAAGCAGCGTTGCGCGGCCTCGCCATCGCGACAGCATCTGGAGCAGGCGGTCGAGGCCTTTCTCTGGCGAGATGCGGCTCAAGGTCAGCAGCACTGGTTTGGCCAGTTCTCTCGGCTTGCCGGTCAGTACACGCGGAGGAGCACCCCACGGCACGACATGGATCTTCTCTGGCGGTGTGGACGGATAGCAATTGAGAATCATCTGCTTCATCGCCTCGGTCATGACGATGTGGCCTGCGCTCTTCTCGACGCAACTGCGCTGCTGGTGAAAGACCAGCTTTGCGATGGCGGGCAGTAGCTTCTCCACCGGCCTCACCAGGCGCACGAGCGTGGACGGCGAAATCCAGTCCCGCAGATACATGCGCGCGACATAGGCGACAACATCGACATGCCAGATCGTGTAGATGCGATAGCCGTGGCGGGCGAGCAAATCGAAGTCCGGGCCTTCGCTGATGTCGTTCACCAGCACGACGCATTGCTTCGGGTCTTCACTCAGAATGCGATGCGTCGCATAGCGGCGAAAGCGGTGGCAGAAGGCGGCGTACTCGCGCTCAGAGTAGGTCACCACTTCATTGGCATCCTCATCGGGCCGGATCACCACCAGCTCAAAGGGCTGGGTGATCGCCCATTCGGCGGCCAGCATGCTCGCAATGGCGCCCCCGCCTCCAATCGGCACCGCTGTCGAGGCGCCTGCATGCGCGGCCGTGTAAATCACGCGCATCGCATCAGCCTGGCCAGGTGACGTAAAGAAGGGTGGTGAGCTTTGCGGGCTCGATGGTGACGTTGCGCAGCAGCCTCCAGGCTTCGCCCCTCTCGTAGGCTTCTCCGGCGATTTTGCCCTTACCCTCGAGGAAGATCACCACCGTGTTCGGCCCACTGAGAGACAGCGCGGCATCGAGACGCAACTTTTCGGTGCGAAAGTACGGGCACTCCACCACGCCGCTTTGCAAGCCATCGTAGGGGCCCAGGCGGCTGACGGCCATGCCATGTTCGAGATGCAATTCGCGCGGCCGCCCATAGTCATAGAGGCGATAGGTGACATCGGAATTCTGCTGGATCTCACAGATGGCGACACCGCCGCCAATCGCATGGACCTCACCGGCAGGCACAAAGTAAGTTTCGCCGGCCTGCACATGCCGCCAGGCCATCATGTCTTCAATGGCGCCATTGCGCGCGCCTGCTTCCACTTCAGCAGCCGTATAGCTTTTGTTAAAGCCGAGACCGATCTCGCCTTGCGGGTCTGCCCGTAGCACATGCCACATCTCGGTCTTGCCGAGCGAGTTCTCATGCTTTGCGCCGTACTCATCATCAGGGTGCACCTGGATGGACAAGCGCTCTGAGGTGAACAGGAACTTGAAGAGCAGCGGCAGCCGCTCTTCATCCTCAAACCAAACTTCGCCGATCTTCTTGCCGGCAGAGCTGAAAATGGGGGACAAGTCCGTTGTCCCCCAGATTTTCTCGTATTGCGTGGCCTTCAGGCGGCGTGCGCCGGGCCCGATGATCATGCGAGTTTCTTGACGAACTCTTCGATGCGGTCGAGCCCCTTTTTGAGGTCTTCCATCGAGGTTGCGTAAGAGAGGCGGAAGTGGTTGTTGCTGCCGAAGGCTTCGCCCGGTACTACGGTGACGAGCGCTTCTGCAAGCAGCTTCGAGGAGAATTCCATCGGCGTGTGGATGCCGCCCTTGCCGAAGACACCACTGATGTTCGGATACGCGTAGAAGGCGCCCTGCGGCGTGCGGCAGCTAAAGCCCGGGATCGCACGCAGGCGCTCGAGCGCATAGTCACGGCGCTTGCGGAATTCGGCCAGCATGATCGTGATCGATTCCTGCGAACCGCTCAGTGCTTCAACAGCAGCCTTCTGGGCAATCGAATTCGGGTTGGACGTTGAGTGGGTCAGCAGCTTGCCGCAGGCGTCGATGACAAACTTCGGAGCGAGCAGGAAGCCGACGCGCCAGCCGGTCATCGCGTAAGTCTTGGACAAGGAGCCCATGACGATTACCGTTTCTTTTGCGCCTGGCAGCGAGGCCAGGCTGAAGGGCTCGCCTTCATAAAGGAAGCGGCAGTAGCACTCGTCGGCGAGCACCCAGATGCCACGGCTCTTGGCGAGTTCGAAGATCTTCTTCAACTCGGGCGTAGGGATCACCGCACCGCTCGGGTTGGACGGCGAGTTGATGATGATCGCCTTGGTGCGCGGCGTGATGGCCGCCTCGATCGCCTCGGCAGTGACCGCAAAGCCCTGTTCTTCGGAGGATTCAACGAAGACGGACTTGCCACCGGCGTAATTCACGATATCGGCAAAGCTCACCCAATAAGGCACCGGGATGATGACTTCATCGCCTTCATTGATCAGGGCCTGGATCACGGCAAAGATGGCGTACTTGCCACCCACGGTGACGGCGCACTCGGCGGGCGAGTAGTCCGTACCGTAGTCGGTCTTGTGGCGATTGCAGATTGCGGCCTTCAGGTCGGCAGTGCCGCCCGCCGGAGTGTACTTGGTGAAGTTGTGATTGATCGCGTCAATGGCCGCCTGTTTTACATTGGCGGGCGTGGGGAAGTCGGGCTCTCCCACGCTGAAATCCACGACATCATGACCCTCGCGGCGGAGACGGTCCGCATCGGCGGCCACCTTCATGGTGGCGCTCACGCTGATTCGCGAGATTCTTTCGGCTAGTTCGGTCGGCGGCGCAACAGGCATTCGATTTACTTCGTTAGCTCCTTTTCAAAACGGGCCTTCAACAAGGCCTCAACATGCGGCGGCACCATGCCGCCAATATCTCCGCCCAAGCGGGCGACTTCCTTGATGATGCGCGAGCTGACAAATGAGTACTGCTCGCCTGCCATCAGAAATACGGTTTCCAGATCCGGCTTCAAGCGCCGGTTCATCAACGCCATCTGGAGTTCAAATTCGTAGTCAGAGATGGCGCGGATGCCCCGGACGATGATGCGGGCACCCTCGCGTTCTGCAAACTCCACCAGCAATCCGTCAAAGTGAGTGACCTCGATATTCGGGTAGGACTTGACGGCTTCGCGCGTCATCTCCACTCTTTCTTCGATCGGGTACATCGGATTCTTGTTCGAATTGAGCAGGACGCCCACCACCAGACGGTCGGCCAGGCGGGAGGCACGGCCAATGACATCCAGGTGACCGTTGGTAATTGGGTCAAAAGAACCCGGATAGATTGCTGTGAACACGCGGTTGGGTAAACAACTATTGTAGCCTTAGCCCCAGGTTGCTTCGCGCGTAGTCGAGTGAGACCCGGACGGCGTCCTCTTCCATCTGGAGCACCCGGGCCTTGCTGAGCCCTGAGGTGCGGGCCATGGGAAAGGGTGCTTTCTGGGTGCGCACCATGGCCAGCGTCGTGGCGAGATCCACTGCTTTGCGGTCCCCAAAGGTGGTCCAGTACTTCGGTGTGAGGCAGGGCACCTGCAGCGGGTCGCGGGTGATGGTCTCGAGCAACAGACGCACGTTGGGACGGGCCTTCCGGATGGTGGCGAGGATGCGTTTGAGATCGAGAGAACCCTGGCCGAGCGGCACTTCCGCCATCTCGAAGCCTTCGGGCGTCTCGGCCCAGGCCATGTCCTTGATGTGCGTGGAGGTGGCGTAAGGGGCGAGCGCTTCGATGATCTGGTAAGGATCGTCGAGTAAGGAGATGTTGTTTCCGGTGTCGATGCAGACGCCGAGAGACTCGCTGCGGTAGTCCCGGAGCAGACTGAGAAATTCCTCGCGGGTCCAATCCTTGTGATTCTCGAGAGCGAGAGTCATCTTCTCCTGCTCGAGAATCGGGATCGCCATCTGGATGCTTTTCCGGCTGGTGGCGACAAAGTTCTGCCACGCGGCGAGAGTGGCAAAAGTCTCATAGCGGCGTCCGCTCAGGCAGCCTGTGCGGATGACAGTTGCGCCCACCGCCTTTGAGGCGCGCACCTGCGCGCGAAAGAGATCAGGATCGGCATTGAAGACCGGCACCATGGTCTCGAGGAACATGCCGTACTCGCCGGCGCGATCGCGCAGTGTCTTCTGCCCGGCGGCGTCCAACTGAAACAAGCCCATCTGGATGCCACCGGCGCCCATGCCGTGGCAGAGTTCAAGAAAGGCGAGCGGGTCGGTGGGGCGCAGGGCGGTGAGAAAGCTGGTGCTGGCGACGCCCAGGGAGGACTTGGGCGGCATCATGCGAGGTTCATGCTCTTCAGCATCTTGGCCCAAGGTTCGCGATAGGGCCGTTCAAGCATTGCGTTGGCCTCACGATCGCCAATGATTTCTTCCTTGTCGCCATCCCAGCGCAGGGCGCGCCCGAGACGCAGCGAGAGGTTGGCAAGGTGGCAGGGGATGGCCGTGTAATGACCATCTTCCACGTCAGCAACCGTGCGCTGCCGTGTCTTGATGCAGTCGAGGAAATTACGCACATGCGAGTCGAACTGCTGCGGGCTGGAGCCTTTGGCGGACTTCGCTTCAATCCACTTTTCGGGCTTGGTCTGGGTACGCACGGCGCCGCCCGTGGGATGACCCTGGAAGCTGGGGATCGCGTTTTCAGGAGGCTTCTTGTCGTCGCCGATAATCTCGTAGCCGGCTCGGCCAATTTTCAAGCTGCCCTTGGTGCCGTAGAACTCGAGGCCGCTGCCTGCCGCATCGCCCTGGCTGCCCTCGCGATGGCTCCACAGCGAAGTGAGCTTATTCGAGTAGGTGAAGGCGGCGTCCTGAGTGTCGGGCGTTTCGCCGTCGTCTTCGATGACAAAGCGGCCTCCGTTGGAATAGACGGCTTGTGGGCCTTGATAGCCGAGATACCACTGCAGAATGTCGATCTGGTGCGCGCCAAGATTTGTCATCTGGCCGCCGGAATAGTCCCAGAACCAGCGGAAATGATAGAGAGCGCGGTGCGGACTGTACTGCCGGCGGGGCGCGGGACCGCACCACATTTCGTAATCAAGCTCGCTCGGCACCTGGTCGGCGGTGGGCTTGCCAAAGCCGGGCATGATGTTGCGGAAGCTCGCCATGCGGACGCTATGCACCTTGCCGATCGCGCCATCGGCGATCAGCTTCTTGGCCTCCTGGTAGTGGAGACCGCTGCGTTGCTGGGTACCCACCTGCACGACGCGCTTATGCTTGCGCGCTGCGTTGATCATCCAGCGCCCTTCCTTGATGAAGAGCGTCATCGGCTTTTCGACATAGACGTCCTTGCCGGCGGCGCAGGCCATGATCGTCATCATCGCGTGCCAGTGATCGGGCGTCGAGACCACGACAGCCTGCAGATCCTTGTCGTCGAGCAGACGGCGGAAGTCTTTGTAACCTTTGGCCTTGCCGCCGCAGGCCTGGATGCCCTGCTCCATACGGGGCTGGTAGGTTTCGCTGACCGCGGCGAGATCTGCGTCGCGTTGATTCTTAAAGTCGAAAACGTGTTGCGCGCCGATCAAGCCGTAGCCGATAAAACCGACTTGCACCCGATCGTTGGCGCCGAGAATACGCGAATAGGCTGCAGCCGACATCGCTGCGGCAAAACTTCGTCTGGTCATGGACATCGGGCGAATCATATCAAAGCGAAGCGCGCAGCCGACAAAGATTGCGCCGACCCTGACGCCAACAGCAACGCTGGCCCGAAAACAGGACCTTTCCTAAGCCAATCGATGCGCATCGCAATTTCCCAGAGGGAGGAAGTTCCCGAAGGCGAAGAGCGACAGGAATCTGTCTGGAACTAGCGGCTATTGGCGAGTGAGAGGATCACCACTGCCAGAACCATGGCTGGCGCGGTGAGCAAGCCAACCAGTACTGGAACACTGAGCTGGACGATGAAATCCGCACGAGCGAAGAGAAGCCAGGTGAGTTGGGCGGCCAGCAAGGGAAACAACATGCCGATACACCAGGGCGTCAGCACGCGATTGGTCACTTCGTTGTCGCCGAGCCAGTAGAAGGCTGGGAGGCTCGCTACGATGCCAAGGAGCCAGGCGAGGAAGAAGGCGGGGATCGTTTCGATGCCGCGGGGCCGCAGGCTCATCAGGCAGACGAGAGCGATGAGTGCAACTCCGAGCGGCAGGAGTGCCTTGAGCGGTGGATAGAGATCGGTATAGACAGTCATATTCTCATTCGAGGAGTTGTGCTTGTGGTGATCAGGATAAGAGGGGGTTCGTTTCGAGGGCCAGCAGGAAGAGAATCCAAAACCGGACGGAGGTAGCACCGATCATCTCACCGGTGAACAGTGGGACCCAGAAGATGAAGCCGCCGCCAGCTTGCGAATGGGAGCGGTATTGAGTATTGGGATGGGAGCCAGGCGAAGATTGAGCCATCAGCCTCGCGAACCCAAGTGGAATCCTCTCATGCCCAGCACAAGAAAAATCGCGCCGACCAGCGATTGAGACGAAGCGGAGTCCGCTGCAAGAATTCCCAGTGTGAGGATTGCAACTGACGGATGCATCTTGGTCCAAAACTTAGCAGGAAGAGGTTCCGGGCAGGAGGAATTCGAATACTGGCAGCATTTGAAGCCACCCGCGATAGGATGAGGAGTTCATGTCATCCTCGCTATCGCCGAATCTTCTTGCCCTTGTGGAATCTGCTGACAAGTCTGTTTTGGAAGTTGTTTCTAAAGCAAAGGGGCCTGCTGGCGCGCTTCCCATCACCGCCGAAATGCTGTTGCAGAAGCCTTCGGGCGACCTGTTCGGCTGGACCCAAAATGCGGGCATGGGTTGGGACCCGAAGTTGCTGGGCGGCAAAGAGATTCTGCTGCTCTCCACCCACGGTGGCTTGCGGGCCAATGACGGCACGCCTGTCGCGCTGGGCTATCACACCGGCCATTGGGAGGTGAATCTGCTCATGGCAGCGGCTGCGGAAGAGCTGAAGAAGCACCGCGCCGTGCCTTTTGCCGCTTATGTAACCGACCCTTGCGATGGCCGGACTCAGGGCACGGTCGGGATGTTCGATAGTCTGCCTTATCGCAACGATGCGGCGCAGGTATTCCGCCGTCTGATCCGCAGCCTGCCGACACGCCAGGGCGTGCTCGGTGTCGCGACTTGCGATAAGGGCTTGCCGGCCATGATGATGGCGCTCGCGGCCACCCATGATTTTCCAACCATCCTCGTGCCCGGTGGCGTCACGCTGGCGACGGAAGACGGGGAAGACACCGGGAAGGTGCAGACCATTGGCGCGCGCTTTGCGCATGGCACGATTACGCTCGAGCATGCCGCCGATATGGGGTGCCGTGCTTGTGCGTCCCCGGGCGGCGGCTGCCAGTTCCTCGGCACGGCGGCGACGGCGCAGGTGATTGGCGAGGCTTTGGGCTTGAGCTTGCCACATTCCGCGCTCGCTCCCTCGGGTGCGCCGATCTGGCTCGATATGGCACGGCGCTCGGCGACCGCTCTCTTGTACCAGTCGCAGCAGGGCCTCAAAACGACAGACATCCTCACCGACGATGCGATTGCGAATGCCATGGCTGTGTTTGCTGCCTTTGGCGGCTCAACAAACGTGATCATGCATCTGGCTGCGGTTGCCTATCATGCGGGCCGCAAGCGGCCAACGCCTGCTGACTGGACGGCGATCCATCGCCAGGTACCGCGCCTTGTCGATGCGTTGCCGAATGGCCCGCGCAATCATCCGACGGTTCAGGTGTTCCTTGCGGGCGCGGTGCCTGAGGTGATGTTGCATTTGCGCGATGAGGGACTCTTAAAGCTGAATGCGCTGACGGTTACGGGGTACACGCTCGGCGAGAGCCTCGAGTGGTGGGAGCACAGCGAACGCCGTCATCTCCTGCGCCAGCAACTGCAGGAGCGCGATGGCATCCATCCCGATGATGTGATCATGTCGCCCGGTACGGCCCGTTCTCGCGGCATGACCGCGACGGTCTGCTTCCCGCTCGGCAACCTGGCGCCCGGCGGCGCTGTGATTAAGAGCACCTCCATTGACCCGAGCGTGGTGGATGCGGACAATGTCTATCGCAAGCGTGGTCCGGCTCGCGTCTTCCGGTCAGAGCCCGATGCGATCCATGCGATCAAGTCGCATGCGATTCAGGCTGGCGATATCCTCGTGTTGAACTGCCGGGGACCTCTGGGCAGCGGCATGGAAGAGACCTACCAGCTCACCAGCGCCCTGAAGCATCTGGAGTTTGGCAAGCATGTGGCGGTGATCACCGATGCGCGTTTCAGCGGGGTTTCGACCGGAGCCTGCATTGGCCATGTGACGCCCGAGGCTCTCTCCGGAGGGCCGATTGGCAAAATTCAAGATGGGGATTTGATCGAGATCCTCATTGATCGCAACGATCTTTCGGGAACTGTGAATCTGATTACCGAGAATGGTGGGGCCGAGGAAGGCGACCGGATTCTCGCCGCGCGGCCGATGCCCGAAACGCTTGCGGCAGACCCGCAATTGCCCGCCGACTCACGGCTATGGGCTGCTCTCCAGGATGTGTCGGGCGGAACCTGGGCAGGTGCGGTGTACGACGTCGATCGGATTCTGGAAGTGATTGCGGCCGGGAAGAAGGCGCTGGGCCGTTAGCTGACGGGCTTGATCTCGACGCGCTTGTAGATGTCTTTGGTCTGATCGAGGGTCGGGTAGCTGATGCCCGGCAGCATCGCCGATGCTGTTCCGGCGGCAACCCCCCAACGGATCGCATCGGCGAAGGGCTTGCCCCGTGTCATGGCCCAGGTGAAGGCGGCGGCCATCGCGTCGCCGGCGCCAATCGGGCACACGGCGTCGACCCGGGGAGGGATCGCTTCATAGACATGGTTTGGGGTGCAGCCGATTGCCCCGCGAGCCCCGAGAGAGAGCAGCACGTTCTCAGAACCCATTTCACGGATACGCTCTGCGGCATCGATGAAGTGGCTGCGGGTGAGCAACGCGCGCCCGAGCAAGCGTTCGGCCTCCGATTGGTTGGGGGTAACCACGGTGGGGCCGGCTTCGACGCTGAGAGTGAGCGGGTCGCTATCGGTATCGAGCAGAGTCTTGACGCCTTCCTTGCGTGCGGCCTCAATGAGCTGCGAATAGAAATCGTTCGGCACGCCAGGGGGCAGACTGCCGCACAACATCAGCCATTTGGCTTTGGGCAGGCGCTTGATGACCAGCTGTGCAATTGCTTCCACCTCAGGACCGCTCAGGTCCGGGCCCCGTTCATTGAGCTTGACACTCAGGCCTTGTTTATCGGTGATGGCCAGGTTGTGGCGAATGGCGTTCTTCATCCGCACAAACTCGGCGGGGAAGCCATATTTTTTTAACAACTGCTCGAAATGTGTTCCGCTCTCGCCCCCAGAGAAGGCGATCGCAAGCGTCTTGCCGCCGAAGGAGTGGATCACGCGCGACGCGTTGATCCCGCGCCCGCCCGCGCTCTCGAAGGTGTCGAGAATATAAGCGCGATCGTCGAAGACCAATTGATCGGCCGAGATGTTCTGGTCAACAGCAGGGTTGAGCGTGACGGTGATGATCAAGTTTCGATTGTACTTGCTACCCTGAATTCTTGTCTGCCTCTCCTTCCAAGTCTCCTCCGGATGCGGCCTGGTGGAGTCTGGCTGCCGTCTGTTTCTTCTGGGGCACCACGTACCTGGGCATCCGAATCGCGCTCGAAGGTTTTCCGCCGCTCCTCCTGGTGGGGACTCGCTTTCTCTTGTCCGGGGCCTTGATTCTTGCCTTTGCCTGGTGGCGCGGCTGGGCGATGCCTCGCGGGGCGGCGCTTTGGTGGCCCGCCGGAACCGGACTGCTCACCCTCGGCCTGGGCAACTCCATGCTCACGTTCTCCGAGACGATCATCCCCAGCGGGCTGGCGGCACTTTTTGTCACGGTGGGACCTTTCTGGATGGTCGGCCTCGATACCATCCTGCCGGGCGGAGAAAAGTTCAGGCCTAAGGCGCTCCTGGGCATGTTGATCGGGTTTAGTGGTGCTGTCGGTTTAGTGGCTCCGGAGGCTCTCCGATTGGGAATTCACGGCAATATGGTTAAGGGATTTTTATTTTTGCAGCTAAGCTGTTTTGGCTGGAGCCTAGGGTCAATCCTGCAAAAAAGACGGCCGGAGAAGACGAACCCAATCCTGGTTGGGGGGATTCAGCAGTTCTCCGTAGGTATTGCGGTAGGGCTACTGGCGATTCTGAATGGCGACTGGGCCATTCGTCCCACCCCGCAAGTGCTCGGCGCCGTTTTGTACCTCGCGCTGTTTGGATCAATCCTTGCCTACAGTGCTTACCTCTATTCCTTGCAACATTTACCAGTAGCCATCGCCTCAATTTATACCTATGTCAATCCGGTGGTGGCCATCACCTTAGGCTGGTTGGTCTATCGCGAGGAGTTTGGCTGGGGGCAATTTGGGGCCATGTGGGTTGTGTTTTTAGGGGTCTGGCTTGTAAAACGTCTCAGTGTTTCATCTTAGAACGGCTAAGGTAAAATTCCCTTGTTTTCAAGTACTTAGAACGCGAGAGAATGATCGATACTACGATTAAGCCAGCGAAGAGGACAAAGTTCTTGGGGGTAGTGTTTCAATCTGGAGGGAATATTTCCATTTTGGAACACATAGGCCGAAATGGGTCCCGTTTTGGAGCTGTGGAAAACTTCGCAAGGAACGACAGATGGAGTCAGTAGAGGTCAGGTTCTGGCTAAGTTCATCTACAGCAATAGATTAGGGAACTGTGAGGAACCCGTAATGGCATACGCTTTGCGCCAAATTGGGGCTAAAGTTTTTGAGGAAGAACGGCACGCCCCGTGCAGTAAGAAGGGTGCCGCTCCAGTGGCGACCCGAAAGGTTGCAACGGTGGGTCGGCAGACGGGCGGAAAAAGTAAAGCCATGCGGAAGCCACCAGCTACAGAGAGAATCGGTCAAAGTCCCGAAGGACTTGACAGTCCAGCGGCGCTGACGGCTACTTTTTCTAACCGGGCGATTGAACCTATATCCCGCTTGGAGATAAATCCGATGTCTGTACCTGCCTCCTACACAATGATGTCGACTGCAATGGAAGTAAACGCCACCCTGGCCTCCTATGAGGAGCCTGCCCAGAGTCTCTATGCCCATCGCGACCGTGTTGTCTTGGAGCACCTTCCACTTGTGCGCGCCATTGCTGTCCGCGTTCATGAAAATCTCCCGGTTCACGTTGACCTGGATGATTTGATCCATGCCGGGATCATGGGTCTCTTTGATGCGGCCACCAAGTTTGACCGTGAGAAGAATGTAGCCTTTTCCTCGTACGCAAAGCACCGCATCAAGGGTGCGATTCTCGACAGTCTGCGCCAGTTGGATTGGGCTTCGCGCGATCTACGCCGCCGGCACAAGCAGGTGGAAGCGGCCACACGCGATCTTGCAACAGAACTCCAGCGCAACCCGACCGAACAGGAAGTCGCCCAGAAGATGGGGGTTGAGGTCGAGCGGTGGCGCCAGATGATGATCGACCTGCGGAACGTCGGTCTGGTTTCGGCCTCGACTCGCGCCAATGACAGCGAGGATCTTCCCGCTCCCGATTTTCCAACCAGCCCGGACATGCATCCGGACTCGATTTGTGCGCGCGAAGAGTTGCGTGGCTTGCTTGGCACTGCCCTGCACACGCTTCCCGAGCGCTACCAGCGCGTCGTTCTTTTGTATTACACCAGCGAGATGACAATGAAGGAGATCGGCGGCATGCTCGGTATCAACGAGAGCCGCGTCTCACAGATCCACAAGGCTGCTCTCGAAAAGATGGCGAATGCGCTCGGGCAGGCGGGCATCAGCTCCGCTGCCGCGTTCTAGAACTCAGCTCGCTCCTCCCTCCCCCTTACCCGGCTGGCAGTACTAAAAACTATATCCTGCGAAATCGACAAAGCTTCTGGGGAGAAGCATGGTAAATTTGCCGCGGGAGCGGTTTGTGTTGAGAAAATTTTTATCTGTGTCTGCGATCGCTGTGCTGCTGGTTGCGGGCGTCGCGCAAGCCACGACCCTCTACAACTCCGTTTCCGATGGCTCTTTGCCGGAAGGCATCGGTTCCGTTCTGGGAGGCGTCGTCTGGCAGGACAAGCTCTATGTGCTGCGGGCGAGCGGGCGCTACGACTCTGGGTCCTATTCAACTGGGACTGGGTTGAGTTTTGATGTCGAAAACTATTTACCGAGCAGTATCAAAATATCCCGCGAGGCTCTGATTGCTCTTGCGGGGGACCAGTTATTTGTCTTGGGAAGCCGGAATCACTTATATGACTTCAACCTGGCAACGTATTCGACCGTACTTCCGTTTACCGGTCTGAGCCTGCCCTTCGCCATTGCTGATGGGATGACTGTCGATCTGGTTGGCAACGTTTTTTTCTCGGCGGACGGCGGAATCTCTAAGTTTCCTCCACTCTCCGGGATTGCGGATCTGGTGTTTGGAAGCCATGTCGGCGCCATTGCAATCGGGCCGGATGGATTGATTTATGGAATCGACGGAGACAACAACGAAATCAAACGTTTCCATGCTGCCGATGGAACGGCCGCGGGCGGGTTCGTTCTTACGGGCACGATAGACCCGGCTGCGCTGCTCATTGGTCCAGATGGACGGCTCTATGTCGCCGATGGCAATGGGGGCGGGCTGATCTATGATTCGCAGACGGGCGCTCTGCTGGGCTCGCTGAGTTCGGCGGTGGCCAATCTCGATGCTTCGGGTGGACGCACTTCGCTCGCTCTCGATAGCCAGGGGCGATTGTACCTTTGGGACGCGAATACGGGTGTCCATGTGTTCGACGTTGCGACACCAGAGCCAGCAACCACCTGGACCTTGGGCGTAGGAATGATCGCGCTCGGGCTCCATCGCCGATCTGCGTTGCGCTGAGCTGTTGCAGGAACCAAGCGGCGCAAGTCGAACGGACTCCACCTCTCCAAGAGCCCTTGGAACGCTTCTCTGCAGCGGCCCTCTCGGAAACTCAAAACATCGATCCTCCTCGCGGCAGGATGGTCTTGGCCGGCCGGGAAATCCCAATTTTTTTCATCTCGAAATGCCGGCGAAGGATATCTGTCGGTGCAGTGACGGAAGTCCTTGGGTGCGTTGCTGGAATCTGCGCTTTGCACCGGATGTTGGCTGTTGCTAGAGCCAGAGCGCATGGTTGAGAGCTACGGATCTTTCGTGTCGACCGTGGGGCGGGAAGCTAAGATTTAAGTTTCGATCTGCAGCCAAGAAATCGAATTGAAACTGGCTTAGCGGGCGCGATCGAGAGCCGTGAGCACCCAGCGGCCCTCCCGGCGCGAGAACTGGGCACGGGGCATGAGTGGACTCCTGACCTGCTCGGTCTGGACATAGCCGCGCAGACCGGCGGCCGTTTCTACTTCCACCCAGCCAAAACGATTGTTCGGGTCCATCAAGCTCACTTGCTTGACGATGTCGAAGGAAAGCGTTGCGAGGGCTGGCGCGTCCCGGTCTGGCCTGGCCCGCAGCGGCAAGGCATCACGTAAAACCACCAGGTGTAGATTCGGATCCAGTTCGCGCGGGAACTTCCACACGACGTAAGGAGAAACATAGATGGAGGGCATCTCACGAAAGAAACCAAGATCGATCAGGTCTGTCAGCACGTCCCAGATGGGACCGCCATTCTCCCCCACACACCAGATGGCGCGAAACTTCGGCCAACCCCGCAGGTCCTTCTGCCCCTCGACGCTGGTCAACACTTCCGGGTCCACCAGCTTCCGCAGAGCCTTCTCGTCGCGCTTGGCGACTACGGTCTTGAGCTTCTTGAGATAAGCCTGAAAGCTGGAATCGCGCGCTTCGTCGCTGACAGGCGCAAGACGCGGCGGGCCCGTCTGGGCCAGCATGCCGGCGATTGCAAGCACCGCGAGCATTGCCATCTCCCGCTATTTCACATCAATCGTATAAGGCATCCAGCGGAGCATTCCACCTTGGCGCAGCGCAGGACGCAGACCCTTGCGGAGTTCGTCCACATAGGCGGGTGTCTCCAGCTTGAAAGCGCCGCCGAAAGCGGACTGGAAGGCGGTGCTCACGAGCTTGTCTTCGCTAAACCACTTCTCCAGGGCGTTCTGCGTGGGTGGGTAGGGAACCAGGCGCAATTGGCTCGTGTTGGTGAGATTTCCCTTCTTGTAGAGCGCGGCCAGTGCGGCGTCGATGCCGCCCAACTGATCGGTGAGGCGCTTCGCCTTCGGGTCCGATGCAATCCAGGCGCGGCCCTGGGCGAGAGTTTCAATTTCCTCTACCTGGGCCTTGCGCCCGGCGGCCACCTTGCCGACGAAGGTCCGGTAGCTTTCCTCGATGCCTTCCCGCAGTTTCTTGCGGGCCGTGTCACTCATCGGTTTGTATTCCGAATCGAGATCGGCGTTCTTCCCTCGTTGCAGGCCATCCTTGGTCAGCCCGATTTTGTCGTAGAGGCCTTTCAGGTTCGGCTTGCCGAAGACGACGCCAATCGAGCCCGTGATGGTGCCGGGGTAGGCGAGGATCGGGTCGCCAGTAACGGCCATGTAGTAGCCGCCGCTGGCAGCGACATCGGACATCGAGATGACGAGCGGCTTGGCTTTGCTCAGTTCCTGGAGCGCGGCCAGCAACTCGTCGGAAGCGATGGCATCGCCACCGCCGGAATCAATCCGGAGCAGAACAGCCTTATAACTGGAATCGTTCTTGAGCGCCTGTACGTTCTTAATGAAGTCGCGCGAGGCGATGATGCTGTCGCTGTTGCCAAAGCCACCGCTGGCCGATCCCCGGATGATGTCGCCCTCAGCGACAAGATAGGCGATCTTCTGATCGGCATTCTTGTCCCAACGGAAGCGGATCTGCTTGCGGTAGTCGCGCGCGGAGCTCCGGCTCTTGGACGACACATTGGCCACCTTGGCCAACTCATCCATCGCACCCTCCTCGTAGCTGAGCGCGTCCACCAGCTTTTCTTTAAGTGCGGCCTTAGCGAGGAAAGGGCCGTCGTCCATCAGCCGTTCAATTTCGGCAGGAGTGCGCTTGCGGCCTTCGGCAATCCCTTGGACCATGACATTGAAAATCCCATCGAGGATGGCACCCATTGATTCGCGCGTCTCGGGCGTCATCGAGGTCTTGGTGTAGCTATCGCCGAAGTCCTTGTACTTGCCGATGTGCTCCACCTCCACCTGGATCCCCAGCTTGTCGAGAGTGTTTTTGTAATAGGTGCGTTCGACGCGGAGGCCTTTGAGATCGAGATAGTCCTCGTCCACCATCGAGACGCGATCGGCGGCTGTGGCGACAAAGTAATCCTTTGCATTGGGCGTGCGCAGGAAGGCGTGGACCGGCTTGCCACTCTTCTTAAAAGCAAGAAGGGCCATGCGGAGTTCTTCCGCCTTGGCCCATCCCATTGAGGTTCTTCCGCCTTCGAGGAAGAGTCCCTTGATCTTGTTGTCGGTGGCGGCGCGCTCGAGAACCTGTTTGATCTCCAGCACCGTCCAGGGCGACTGCATGTCGAACCACGGAATCGGATTCTCGTCCGCCGGGCGCTCGACAATTTCACTATCGAGGCGAAGCACGAGAAAGGATTCTCCTGCAGTTTCAGGAGCGCTTTTCGATGCTGCTCGAATGAGCGCGAAGCCGAGAATCAAGATCGCGAGTCCGGCGAATACAAAGCCGCAGAGGATGCCTAGGAGAAACTTCTTCATGCACCTTCTAGGATACGGTCGAATCGCTTGCTCACGTCAGCTAAGTAAGCCGCATCTCCACCGCGCAACTCCACCGTCGCCACGCCGTCATAGCCGATGTCGGTAAAAGCCTGGTGGACAGCCTTCCAATCGATCTCTCCATCCCAGAGGTCGACAAACTCGGCAACCCGGTTTTTAAAGCGGAAATCCTTGATGTGGACCTTGGCGATGCGCTTCTTGCCCATGGTGCGGATCCAGTCCTGTGGATAGCCGGTGAGGACGATGTTGCCGACATCAAGATAGTTCCAGAGATAGGGCGAGCGGAACTGATCGACGTAGCTGGCCATCTCAAGCGGGCTGAGTAGAAACTTATTCCAAACATTCTCGACGGCGATGATGACCTTGGCCTTCTCATATTCGGGCAGAAGAATTTTGATCTGCTTGGCGCTGCGGGTCATGGCCTCGCCATAAGGCTCTGTGGCGCTGACGACGCCAGGCACAAGCAGGACGGTGCTGGCGCCCCAGGCCTTGGCGTTGCGCAGGCTGGTGCGCATGCCCTTCATGCTCTCTTCGACCACGGAAGAATTGCTCGAGTTCAGCGGGTATTTCCAGTGAGCGGCGTTCATCACGCCATGGATCTTGAGTCCGGTGTCGGCTGAGGCCTTGGCGATTTCCGCTTCCTCTTTGGGGTCCTCGACGGTGCCCATCTCGATGTGTGTAAAGCCAGCATCCTTGCCGACTGCAAATTTACTCTTCCAGTCTGGAAGAGCTTTCGGCAGCATGCTGCCGAGCACTGCCTTCTTGATCGGCAATCGCGCCGCTTGGGCGCTCCCTGCCATGAAACTCGCCACTCCAGCTGCGATCAGGTCACGTCGATTCATTGGAATTCTCCTCAGGCCAGTGGGTAATTTAACTCACCGGCAATCTTCTTAATGTAGACGAAGCCTTCCCGGTATTCATCGGCTGTTTTCAAATGTTCGAGCATGAGTGGGGCGGGTGTTTGGAGACTGCGCAGGCCACGCAGATAGGAGTGGTAGTCCACTTGGCCCCGGCCGGGGATGACTTCAAGGAAATGCAGATTCAACTCGACGATCCACTCGAGGTCCTTGGCGTGGCAACTGCGGATGTGCGGACCGAGCTTGCGGAACCACTCGTCGATCAAGGCGCCCGAATTGTAAAACTTGCTGGGGGAATTGATCGCGTTGCAGACATCGAGATGCACGGCGAAGCCCTTGCGGTCGACGGCTTTGATCAGTCGCAGATAGCTGTCGGGCGAATCGGGGTGGATCCAGCCCATCACCTCGACGGTGAAGAAGCTGCGCTTCGGTTTGACCTGATCGAGAATGCGGCGGCAATTCTCGACCGTGGCGTCGAAGCCCTCTTTCGAGAGATTTTTCGGGTGGGGTCCGTACCAGCTCTTCTCGCTGTAGCTGCCGGCGATGTCGACACAGCAGCGGGCGCCGATCTCGTCGGCAATGGCCATCCGCTCCACCACATAGTCGAAGTTTTCTTTTCGCTTGGCGGGGTCGATGTCGAGCAGATTCTTCCAGGCGCCGACTTCGGCGATGACAACGCGCTCCTTGGCATAGGCTGCTTCGATGGCGCGGAGCCGTTCTTTTTCGTGGATCCGGACCGGGGGGCAATAGGCGGCACTGTAGCCGAGGCGCCGGTGTTCGCGGGCGAGCTCGGCTGGATCGTCGGATTTGAGAAAGACAGGGCCTCCAATGAGCAAAGCCTCCGCGACGGGAGCCGCGGAGGCTGGGAATGCTTGCCCTGCGAGAACTGGGCTGATCTTTAGAAAATCACGGCGTTGCACATCGCGATTGTATCGGTACCGATCCAGCTGGTGCTAAACCAGATTCGGAATCTTGATGATCTTTTTCTGGATGGCGTACTGCACGAGCTGCGCCTTGTTGTGGATATCGAGCTTGCGCATGAGATTGAACTTGTGCGCTTCCACCGTTTTGACGCTCAGGTTGAGGTCACAGGCAATTTCCTTGACGCTGTTGCCTTCGGCCAGCATTTTCAGCACTTCGCGCTCCCGGGTGGTGAGGGTGGCAAAGCGGGGCAGCCGGTTGGCGCTCTTGATGCGGCTGCGGAAGTCGTCGACGAGTTGGCTGAGCATGCGCGGACTCAGGTAACTACCTCCGCGGCAGATGTCGCGAATGGCGCTGACCAACTGGCCTGAAGGACTATCTTTCAGGACATAGCCGCTGGCGCCCACTTCCATCCCTTCCACGAGATAATCTTCGTCGTCATACATCGTCAGAAACAGGACCTTGGTTTCCGGACGATTCTTCTTGATCTGGCGCGTTGCCTCAAAGCTGCTGAGGCCCGGCATTCCGATGTCCATGAGGACGAGGTCGGGACGGACTTCAGCGCCCCGATCCACGGCGTCGCCACCGTTGGAGGCCTCCGCCACCACTTCCATGTCCGCTTCTGCGTTGATCAGTGTTTTAATCCCCTGGCGGAATAGTGTGTGGTCGTCTGCCAATAGGATTCGGATCTTTGCCATGCTGTACTGCCTCCCAAATACGTCGGGTTTCTAGTTCACTTCACGCAACAGCGGCAACTCGATATGAATTCGAGTCCCTTTCCGAAAACGGCCTTTGAACTTCATTCCTCCGCGGGCCACGGATTCATTCAGGCGGGACACTGGGGTGTCTGCCTTATTTCCTCCGTCTTTTCCGGGCAATCTCGGATGGCTCTCGACATAGAACTTGCCACCTAAGAGTGCTACGCGTTCGCGCAACCCAGCCAAACCGTAGGAATCCCTACGGGATAGAGCCTCCTCTACCTCGAAGCCAATGCCATCGTCTTCGACGTTCAGCCTTAACACTCCATCGGCACTTTCGAGCGAAATGTTTACATGAGAAGCCTGAGAATGTTTCGCAACGTTGTTCATACATTCCTGAACAAGCCGATAGAGAATCACTTCCGTCTTCTTAGGTAGTTTCCCCATCCGCGATAGCGCCAGTTTCACTCGCGCGGTGTGGACCCGGCTAAAGCGGCTCACCAGTTGCCGGAGCGCGGCGCCCAGACCCAATTGCTCGAGCACGGCGGGGCTCAGGGCGGCGATCAACCGGCGGATCTCGAGAATCGTGCGCTCAGTGAGATCGCGCGTTTCCTGGAGTTTGCCCTTGAGTTCGTTTTCTTTGGGCCCCAGGTTGCCCTCGATCATTTCGAGTTGCAGGCGAATGCAGAGCATCGACTGCCCTGCCTCATCGTGCAGCTCCCGGCTGATCCGGCGCCGCTCCATCTCCTCGACTTGCAGCATCCGCTCCGCCAGACGCCGCACTTGCTCCTCGCGCGCCGCCAGATCTTCCATCAGGCGAGCCTTGGCCGCCGCCATCAGACAGCGCTCGCCGGCTACTTCAAGCATTTCCTGTTCCCGGGGCAGCCACTCATAGGTTTTGCGGAAGCGGAACTGCATGACCCCGCGCAAACGGGAGCCATCCAGGAGCGGCACACTCCAGCAGGTGGTGTATTTGTTGCGGGTGCGCCGGTCAAGAATGAGTTCGGAATTGGGACCCCCTTCCTCAACGCAAAAGGCAGAACTGAGTGCCGCCGTCAGCTTGGGCTCATTCGATACCAGATGCGGCGGTGTTTTGCTGCCGACTCCGACAAAGGCCATCGGCACCAACACCTGGTCGTTCTTGTCGAGGAAAAACAGGCAAGCGCTGTCGGCGTGGTACAGCGTGGCGAGGGTGGTCAGAAAACGCCGTAGCAACTCATGCAGACTCCGGCTCTCCAGCTCAATGCGGAAGAGCTCGTTGTAGGCCTGGGTTTCGCTCTCGCGGACCTGGTAATAAGCGTTATTGAGGGTGAGCAGGACGCAGAAATGGAGTTGCTCGTTGGCCCAACGGAATTCAGCGGCACGCTCGGGCCCAAGACGGGCGATCAGCGGCAACAGAACCTTATCGTATTCCTGCAAGGCGAGTTGGATGCCGCTAGGGGGCAGATTCAGCTTCGCCAGACGGCGGCCACTGTATTCCACCTGCTCGAGAAACTCAAGAATTGACTTGCGGTTGCCCTTGGCCGGGCCCAGAACCCGCGCGGCGGTGCCGGTGGTGATTGCAATCAGCGCCTGCACTTGGCGGGATTCAAAGCGAAGCGCCTTCAGCCGGGCGACGAATTGCTTCTCCAGACCATCGGACAACGGCGAGAGCCACTGCGCCATATGCGACAAGGGACGGCGCACCGGCTCCTTGAGGATATGCGCGGCATTTGCGAGGACGGTTGAGGGCTCTACCCGATGGACGGCACTGGCCATACTGCTCCAGTAAGTTTCATCGAGCGCTTAGGGGCTGAGCTTTAGGATTGTGGCAAGAATTAAGGCCGCTTTATTGCAAATGGCTTGTCGGGATGCCAAAAGGGCTCCGCCGCCGCGATGAATTCGATGGGAAGGCCGGGAACAACGTCCTTCAGCCATTCGGCGCAGTACTTCATGCCTGCCTGCTCGGAGACGACGTGGCCTAGCACGATGAGCGCTTTCTTCTGCCCCGAGGCAATCAAATCCTGCGCATACTCCACCAGTTCCCATTCGCGGCACTCGCCGACGATCAGCACGTCAACATTCGGTTGGGCCATGCTGCGCAGGCCTCCCTCAAAGGAGCCATAGCCCCAATTCGCCGCTACGGTGTTGACGATCAGATCCGGATCGCCGACGACGCGCATGGTGCGAATCTGCAATTTGGCTTCGATTTCCTTGGCAAAGCTGGAGAGCTTGAGGCCGGGGAAGTTGAGGCGGCGCGAGTTGTTCGGGTCCAGATGCTTTTCCCAGCCGAGATCCCGCAGCATGCCGGTCTGGATGCCATCGGGCCGGCGCGCATGCCAATGATCGTGAAAACGGAACACGGCCATTTTGTTTTTGCGCAGAAACTCATCCTTGAACTGGAAGGCGGGGTCTTTTTCCATGCCCGCAAAGCGGTCGAGATGGGTGTAGTAGGTGGGCTCATGGGTGATGACGAAGTTCTTGCCGGCGGCTGCGGCGCGCTGGCAGACCTCGAGCGTGGCCATCATCGTGGTCGCGATGCCCTGCACCGCCACCTCGGGCGAGCCAGCGACAATTTTGTCCACCGTCTCCGTGCGCCACGGTACACCGACGGCTGCTTGGATCTTTTCCACCACCTGGGTGGCGGTCAGCGCAGGCCCGGCCGCGCCGAGAGGCATGCTTGCCGCCAGGGCGGCGAGAAAGGTGCGGCGCGAGCCTGCGTGCTGGTTCATGGTTAGGCGAGACCCTTTTTGCAGTACTCGAAGCACTTCTTCACTTCGGTGAGCGTGTCGGCGCCCTTGTACTCGTATTCGATGTTGGCGGGGAACTTGTACTTCTTGGCAGCCATCAGTTGCAGCACCTGGTGGATGGGCGTATCGCCTTCCCCAAACACGACATTGGCGCCCTGGTTCTTCTTGCGATCCTTGATGTGCAGCGAAACCACATGCGGCGCGATCTTCGGCAGATACTCGATGGGATCGAAGCCTGCGGCAACAAAGTGGCCGATGTCGAGATTCACCGCAATGTACTTGCTCTTGCCCTTCATCGCTTCGGCAAAGTTCTCGGCGGTGGCAAACTCATTCGGCCGGAGGTTCGAATGGTTGTGCATGCCGACATAGACCTTCGCCTTCGAGGCATAGGGATCGATGCGGGCGGCAGTGCTGACATTGGAGGAGGCCGTCAGGCGGGTGACGCCAAGCGCCTTGGCAAACTCGAAGCCGCGGGCCATTTCTTTGTCCGAGAAGTCATCGCGGAAGCTGTAGTTGTAGGCCCAGAGCTGAATGCCTGCGTCGTCGAGTTTCTTGCGCACCTGTTCGAAGTGGCTCAGCGCAACAGTCTCGCGCCAGTTGCGCAGTTCGTTGCGTTGCATCTTCGGTTCGACGTGGCCGCTCCAGAGTTCGACGGAGCCGATGCCGATTTCCTTCATGGACGCAATCGCTTTGTCGAGATCGCCGTCGCGGAAGCTATAGCTTTGAGCGCCGATGGTGACGCCCTTGAATGTGGAGTTGATTTTGGCCGCCGAAAGACTGGCCGCTCCGGCCGTGGCGAGCACGCCAGCCGTGAATTGTCTGCGAGATAGCATGCAGCTATTCTATGTTCCTCTGGACGGGAGCGCTCAGTTCACGTTGATTTTCGCGGCCGCGCTCTCGGTGTTCCCCACTTTTACGATCACCTGCTGGGTTCCTGATGGCGTATTGGCAGCAACGGTGAAGTTGAGCTGCATTACGCCGACGAGGCTGGGCGGAATGCCGGCGAACTCGATTCTGGCCGGAACCTCGCCGATCGTCATCGAGACGGGAGCCATTGGTTTCGGAAGATTGGCGATGCTGCTGTTGGCGCTTGGCGCCGCGCCCGTGGCAAGCGCCGGGCTGACCGCGCCTTGTCCGGTGATAAACAGGATACAGGTCTCGCCCCGGCCACAACTGGTTTGCGGCACCGTGAAGCGGTTGCCGTCGGTAAAGATGCCCGGGGCGACCGATTGGACGTTGAAGGTGTAGCGCGCCGCATTGCCCTGGAGGAAGCCGAGAATCAGTTCCGCGGTGCCCGGCGCTGTGGTGAACGGAATCTGTAGATTCACCTGGCTCGGAGACACGTAGTAGAACGGAGCGCTGACGCCGTTGATTGTCGCCGAAATCGCTCCCATGAACGTTAAGAGCGGAACGGCGGCCGCCGCCTGGGTTCTTTCCGCGAGATTGGCGCCAAAGACGCTGAGCACGCCGCCGGGGGCGACGCTTTGGGAAAAGGAAGCGCCATTTGCCACCCCGCCAATGGTGGGCGTCACCGGGAGGGGATAGAAGGGCAGATAGAGGGTTTGGGTCCAGTCGGCGCCGTTCGCATCGGTCCCCCCGATCTCGTAGGTGCGCACCAGCGGAGCGCTCAGGCCCCGTGCGCTCAGTCCGGTGCTCAGCGCTCCATTGGCGGGCAGGGTGCTGCTGCCAAAGAAGCTCCGGATCTGGCTTGTATTGTCTTCGCCGTTGATGCGGAAGTAGCGGATCTCCGCGGCCACTCCGGCATGTTCCTTCAAGGTCAGGGTATAGGTCCAGATGAGGCCGCTTGTGTCCGGCTGTGCATAGACCGGATCCTTGCTGCTGGACAGCGTAATGAGAGACTTGGCCGCATTCTGCTGCGGCCAGGCTGCGAGCAGCTTGGCGACGTCCACCGACCCGAGTCCGGTCGACATGTCATAACCCGCGCCCGCTGCATAGCCCATCTTGCCGTTCCGGCAATCGGGCGCATCCTGGGAGCAGGGCATGAAGGTATCGCCAGTGGCGACGTCATGAAAAACCTCAGGATTGGTCTGCGCCAAGGGATAGAGCAGCCGGTTGGCGTTCCCCAATCCATTTTGCCCGGTGGTCTGCAGCACCAGCGCCAGGATTCCGGCAAAGGCGGGGGCTGAGGCGCTGGTGCCCGAGAAGATATACCCCGTACCCTGATAGATCACGTAGTAGCCGTTATAGGAGGAGGCCGCAAAGGCTACATCGGGAGATTTGCGATACAGCTCGGTGCCCACTCCCGGGCCTGCCTGCCAAGGCGGGCGGGGATGGAAGTTGCTGATGCCTCCGCCACCGGCGAGCAGGCGATTGGTGGCGGCACTCTCATTCCAGGGAACTTCCGGGATATACGAAAGCGCCGAGGCCAGATTCGCGTCGTTCGTACTTCTCCAGTAAGTGCCGCCCCGGTCATTCAACTCTGTTCCGCCAACCGAGGTGATCTCCGGCGTACTCGAAGGGATGCGCAAGGACAAGCCATTTTGCGCGATCGCGGTTCCGTTCGCATCGCAACCTGCTGGGCCGGCATCGCCAGAAGAGTTCACCCAGGTGATGCCCTGGACATTGGCCTGCTGGGCCAGCAGGCGAAGAGAAGCAAGGGTGGCAAAGGAATTACTCGCCTCGCAACCGCCGCTAAAGCTGGCGCTGATGATCGGCGCATAGTTCTGCTCGACGGCATAGGCGACCGCGCTAAACGCACTGCGCCCATAGACGTAGTAAATCTTGGCGTTGCGCGCGACGGCGGCGGCCCACTGCAGGTCGAGGTTTGCTTCCTCCTGTGAGGAGGTCACGCCAGGGTTGGGCGAGCCGGCATAGAGGATCTGTTCGGGATCGTTTGCCGGCAAGTTGTAGCGCTTGCGGAAACTTTGCATGTCGCGCAGGTCGATGGTCGATTGTCCGACAATCACGATCTTCTGGCCGCTGCCGTCAATGCCGTTCTCATAGGCAGGCTTCAGATTGTAGATCTGCGCGAAGTCGTCAGGGCTGAGATAGTGAGCGCCGCTGGAATTCGTGGTTTCGGGAAGCGGCAAGGAGCGCTGGCGGATCTGCGATTGCGGCAGAAAGTCATGCAGCCCTTCGATATCGAGCACCATCGAGGCGAAAGCCTCCGGCACTTCCGGGATCCCGGTGTGCGAGAAGTGGCGGCGTCCGTCTACTTCAAAGCGATGGAGTTCTGTTTTGAAGGCGCGCCGTACGCTCGACACCGGCCCTGAGACGGTGAGGTAGCTGCGCGATTTCGAAAGATAGCGCAGGGAGAAGCCTTCCGATTCAAGCCAGGCCCGGAGCTTGGCGACATCGGCCACTGAGGCGCCGAAGCGATCGGCATATTCCTCCGGCTTGAGCCAACGATGAAAGTTTGGCGAACTCGGCTTGTGCAGTTCTTCGAGCAGCCGGTCCATGTCGGCTTGCTGCTCGCTGGACCTTCCAAAGCGGATCTCAATCGAATCGAGAACCTCTGTGGCCGCGAGATTTCCCAGGTCCCGGCTGGCGCGAAGCTCCGGCCGCAAATTGACCCGCAGCCGGACGCTTCGGGTGGGGTCAAGGGGTTTGGTGACCAGATTCCGCTGGGCGAACAGGGGTGTCGCCAGCAGAGGGAGCAGCAGTAGGGCAAACTTCATCTGTAATCCTATATCGGATGGCTTCAGCAATTTTTTCGCCATGAAAGCGGCCGTTCTCAATGAAGATCTCATTGGTATGGACCCCAGCCACCAGGACTCCGGCGAGGTAGATGCCAGGCCGTTGGGTCTCAAAGGTGTCTGGATCTAAATAAGGACGCTGTGTATCAGGATTCAGCCGGATGCCGTGCCGTTCCAAAAAAGTAAAGTCAGGATGATAGCCGACCAAGGCAAAAACAAAGTCATTCTTCAGGCGGACTTGGCCTTGCGGCGTCTGGAGTAAGACTTCGCGCGGCAGGATTTCTACAATTGTCGAATCGAAGTAGGCCGGAATCTCCCCATTCTTAATGCGGTTTTCGATATTCGGCTTGATCCAATATTTGACGTGATTGTGGATCTCCGGGCCCCGATGCACCAGGGTGACGCGGGCCCCGGTCCACCACAGTTCGAGTGCGGCAATGGCGGCGGAATTCTTCGCCCCCACCACCAGCACATCGGCGTCGTAATAAGGGTGGGCCTCGCGGTAATAGTGAATCACCTTCTCGAGTTCTTCCCCAGGAACTCCCAGGCGATTCGGCAGATCGTAGTATCCGGTGGAGAAGATCACCTTGCGCGCCTCGGTGACTTTGGGCTCGCCTTCGCGGGTGGTGGAATGCACCCGGAAGTGGTTGTCTTCGCCATCGACAAATTCCACCCGTTCATATTGCCGGATGTGCAGCTTGAAGTGGTCGGCGACGCGCCGGTAATACTTCAGCGCTTCGTTGCGGGTTGGCTTTTCATTCATGGCGGTCATCGGGATGCCGCCGATTTCGAGCAGTTCTGGCGTCGTGAAAAAGACCATGTTGGTCGGGTAGTTGTAGAGCGAGTTGACGACGCAGCCTTTCTCGATCAACTCGACGCTGAGACCGCGCTTGCGCAGTTCGATTCCACAAGCGAGCCCGGTTGGGCCCGCTCCGACAACCACCACGTCCAACATCTAGATCAGCTCCGCTACTTTTTGGAGTGCTTCGGCCATGCGGGCCACATCCTTGCCGCCGCCTTCGGCGCGGTCGGGACGGCCGCCGCCCTTGCCGCCGACAATCTCGCTGATGCTCTTGATGATGTTGCCAGCATGGATTTTCGGCGTCAGGTCCTTGCGCACTGCTGAGATGAACTCGACGGTGCCGCCCGCGGTTTCGCTGCCCAGCACGATGATGTCGGCTGCGCCGCGATTGAGGAAGTCGTCGGCGACCGAGCGCATCTGCACGCGGTCCATGTTGTTGACCTTGGCCCGGATCACCTTCAGCCCCTTCAACTCTTCGGGCTGCAGGGTGGAGGATTGGGCCAGCGCCAATTGCTCCTTCAGTTGGGCGAGGGCCTGTTCGAGATCTTTCTTTTCCTTTTCGGCACGGGCGAGGGCCTGGTCCTTGGCGCTCAACTGTTCCTCAAAGTATTCGGTGACCCGCGGACCGGCAACCGCCTCGATGCGCCGGACCCCGGCAGAGCTGGAGCCTTCGTAGACAATCTTGACGCCGCCGATGTCGCCGGTGCGCTTGACGTGGGTGCCGCCGCAGAGTTCCTTCGAGAAGTCGCCGATGCGGACGACGCGGACATTGTCGCCATACTTTTCGCCAAACAAAGCCATGGCGCCCGACTGCAGCGCTTCATCGAGACTCATGACATTAGTGGCGACGTCGATGTTTTCAAGCACTTCGGCATTGACCAGTGCTTCGATCTCGGCCTTCTCTTCGGCGCTCAGCGCGGCGTAATGCGTAAAGTCAAAACGAAGCCGATTCGGCTCGACAACGCTACCAGCCTGCTTGACGTGGCGGCCCAGCACCTTCTGTAGCGCGGCCTGCAGCAGGTGGGTGGCCGTGTGGTGGCGCATCGAGGCGCTGCGCGCGGAGGCTTCCACCTGCGCGAGCACCGTATCGCCAACTGCGATCGGCTTCAGGCTCTTGATCTTGTGGACAATCAGGCCGGGCATGCCGTAGGCGGCGCCACTGACTTCGGCCAGCTTCTCGCCCGTTGCGGCATCGTAGAGCGCGCCGTTGTCGCCTATCTGGCCACCGGAGTTCGCATAGAAGGGCGACTGGTCCAGCACCACTTCGCTGTCGCTCGCATAGAGCACCTTGGCGGTGGATTCGAGATTGGTGTAGGCGAGGAACTGGGTCTTGGGGAGCTCGGCGAAGGCGGGGTTGACGGTGGCCTTCTCGGCGCCCTTCCAACTGGCGCGGGCGCGTTGCTTCTGGCCTTCCATCGCTTCGTCAAAACCGGCGACATCGATGCCCAGGCCAAGTTCACGAGCCATGTCTTCCTGCTCGTCGAGGCCCAGGCCATAGGTGTCATAGAGCTTGAAGGCGGCCGCGCCGGGGAGGATGCCACCGACAGCGGTCTTTGCTTCGTCGCGGAACATCTTTTCGGCTACCAGGAAGGTGGAGGCGTAGCGCAGCTCTTCTTCTTTGACGATGCGCGAGACGCGTTCGGTGCTTTCGAGCAGTTCGGGATAGGCGCCGCTCATGAACTCGGCGACAAAGGGCGTCATCTGGTGGAGGAAGATGCCTTCAAAGCCGTCACGGCGGGCGTGGCGGATGGCGCGGCGGATGATCTTGCGCAACACATAACCGCGGCCGTCATTGGCCGGCAGCACGCCGTCGTGGATCAAAAACTCAGCGGCGCGGGAGTGATCGGCAACGACGTTCAGCGTCGCGGGCTTCATCTTGTTGCCCAGCAGTTCGGTCGCCTTGTCGCGGATCGGCACGATCAGATCGCATTCGTAATTCGAGAGTTTGCCTTGCAGAATGGCGGCCATGCGCTCAAGACCCATGCCGGTGTCGATCGAGGGGCGCGGCAGCGGCGTCAGCACGCCGTCGGCGCTACGGTCGTACTGCATGAAGACGAGGTTCCAGAATTCGACAAAGCGGCCGCCGCCGTCGAGGGGAAATTCTTCGTGCTCATGACCGGGGCCAGCGCCTTCGGGGCCCAGGTCAAAGTGAATCTCCGAGCAAGGGCCGCAGGGGCCGGTGTCGCCCATCTGCCAGAAGTTGTCCTTCTCGTCCAGACGGAAGATGCGCGATTTCGAGATGCCGGTGACCTTCTGCCACAGCTCTTCGGCTTCGTCATCCTCGCGGAAGACGGTGACATAGAGGCGTTCCTTCGGGATGCTGTAGACCTTGGTGATCAGTTCCCAGGCAAAGGAGATCGCGTCGGCCTTGAAGTAGTCTCCAAAGCTGAAATTCCCCAGCATCTCAAAGAAGGTGTGGTGGCGGCGGGTGTAGCCGACATTCTCAAGATCGTTGTGCTTGCCGCCGGCGCGCACGCATTTCTGCGAAGTGGTGGCGCGCGAGTAGTCGCGCTTTTCCTGGCCAAGGAAGATCTCCTTGAACTGGTTCATGCCCGCGTTCGTGAACAGGAGGGTGGGGTCGTCCGCGGGAACGAGCGAAGAAGAGCGGACGATGCGGTGCTGGTGGCCCGCAAAGAAATCGAGAAATGTCTGACGAACTTGATGACCGGTCATGATAGGAAGCTTCCATTTTCCCACTTTGAAACCCACGCTGCCCTAAACTGGTAGGAACGATGAAAGCTCGTGTCCACGTATCCCTGAAACCTTCGGTCCTTGATCCTCAAGGCCAGACCATCTCGAAAGCACTGCGTTCCTTGGGTCACGCAGAGATTCTGAGCGTCCGGCAAGGTAAGTATTTTGATATTGAGCTGGACTCTGCCGTCTCGAAGGAAACAGTAGCCAAGAATTTGGAGTCGATCTCAGCGGAAGTTTTGTCGAATCCGGTGATCGAAGATTTCCAGATCGAAATTCTCGACTAAAATTCTTCCTTCCTGACGGACGAACGCGAAGCAGCACCGGAGAACACTATGTGTGGAATCGTTGGCTATATCGGCGGTCGTCAGGCCGTGTCCATCATTATGGATGGATTGAAGCGTTTGGAGTATCGGGGCTACGATTCGGCGGGAATCGCAGTTTTTGACGACACCCAGACGATCTCAGTACGCCGTGCTTCCGGCAAACTGCGCAACCTCGAAGAGGCACTGCGGCAGAACCCGACCGATGGCAACTTCGGCATCGGTCACACGCGTTGGGCCACCCATGGCCGCCCAACCGAAGAGAATGCCCATCCCCATCGCGATTCCAAAGGGAATCTGGTGGTGGTCCACAACGGCATTGTTGAGAACTACCTCGTTTTGCGGCATGGTCTACAGGCGCGCGGGCATGTTTTTCTGTCCGAAACCGACACTGAGATCATTGCCCACCTCGTAGAAGATGCCTTTACGGGCAATCTCGAGGAGGCCGTGCGCGCCGCGCTCGCGCAGATCCAGGGCGTGCTGGCCATTGCCATCATTTCCCGCCTGGACCCGAACAAGATTGTCGCCGCCCGGCAGGGGCCGCCGGTAGTGATCGGTTTGGGCGAGGACGAGTATTTTGTCGCCTCCGATGTCCCTGCCATCCTGAGCCACACCCGCGACATGTTCTTTCTTGCCGATGGGGATATGGCGATTCTGACGGCGAGCGGCGTCACGCTGACTGATTTTGTAGGCAATCCGGTCACCCGCAGTGTTTCGCGCATCCTCTGGGACCCGATCATGGCGGAAAAGGGCGGCTACAAGCACTTCATGCAGAAAGAGATCTACGAGCAGCCGCGCTCGACGCGCGACACGATGCTCGGACGTCTGGGGGCAGAGTCGGGCCGCGCCTTTCTCGATGAAGTGCTCATTTCGCCCGAGCAGATGCGCGGCTTCCGGCAGATTCGCATTGTGGCCTGCGGCACCAGTTGGCATGCGGCTCTGGCAGGCAAGTTTTTGATCGAAAAGCTGGCGCGAGTCCCGGTAGAAGTCGATTATGGCAGCGAATTCCGCTATCGCGACCCGATCCTGGGCCCCGATACGCTGACGATCGTGATTTCGCAGTCGGGTGAGACGGCTGATACGCTCGCCGCGCAACGCGAGGCAAAGAGCAAAGGCTCGCCGACGCTCGCCATCTGCAACGTGATTGGCTCGATGATCACGCGCGAGGCCGCCGGAATGCTGATGACGCATGCCGGGCCCGAAATTGGCGTTGCCTCAACCAAGGCCTTCACCAGCCAGTTGACCGCGTTGTTTGTCTTGGCACTTTATCTCGGCCAGGAGCGCGGTACTTTGACCGAGGCGCAGGTGCGCGCCCAGATCGAAGAAGCACTGAAGATTCCGGGGAAGATGGAGCAGATTCTGGCCAGCGAGGTGATCTACCAGAATCTGGCCCGCTCGCTGCATAAGGCGAAGGATTTTCTGTATCTCGGGCGTGGCATTCACTTTCCAATTGCGCTTGAGGGGGCCTTGAAGCTGAAAGAAATCAGCTACATCCATGCCGAAGGCTATCCGGCGGGCGAGATGAAGCATGGCCCGAATGCGCTGATTGATGAGAATCTGCCGGTGGTGATTTTGGCTGCCTATGATCCGGACGATGCCGAGAGCCGGCTGCGTTATGAGAAGACCGTGTCGAATATCCAGGAAGTGAAGGCGCGGAGCGGTATTGTGGTGGCGATCTCGAACGAAGGCGACAAGGAAATCGCCGAGATGGCCGATTATGTCATCCCGATTCCGGTCACCAGCGAGATGCTGTTGCCACTGCTTGAGATCATTCCGATGCAGTTGCTGGCCTATCACATTGCGGTGCGGCTGGGCTGCGATGTCGATCAGCCACGGAATCTGGCAAAGTCCGTTACGGTCGAGTAAGGCTCAGGGCCGTTTTGGCCAATAGCCGTCGCGGGTTTGTACGACCAGTCCCTTTTGCCGGGTGCTCAGGTGGATCTTGCGGAAGGCGGGAAAGCCGACCGGGATGTCGGAGACATAGCCAATGCTGTATTGGCTGCGCAGTTCCTGCTCGATGGCCTGGAAAATGGCTTCGATCGTCATTTTTTTTGAGACTTCGAAGAAGCCGCCGCCTGTCTCTTTGGCCAGCCGGGCCATCACTGCGTGCCCGTTTGGCACCCCGAAGCCGAGGCTGTAAAAGGCCGGGTCAGTGAAGTACACCGTATAGACGAGGGTGTCGGCACGCAAGGCCAGCTCGATCGCTGTGGCGAGGGTCTGGTCACTGGACGAATCGACGCCGTCGGACAGCACAATCAGCGCTTTACGCCCGGTTTCTGCTTTCATCAGTTCGGCACCTGACCCAATCGCGTCGAAAAACGCGGTTCCCGATCCGCCCGCCGCGCGCAGCTCCTTGCGGGTGGGAGTATCGATGTCGTTCAGAATGCCTTCCAACTGCGAACGATTGCTGCTGAAGCCGAGGCGGACCCGGGCAAGGGTATCGAACTGAATCAGGAAGACCCTGTCCAGTTTCTCGCGCAGCACCTGATCGAGAAAACGGTAGGCCGCGGCTCGTTCCGCGGGGATCACTTTCTCCTGGCTCATGCTGGTGTCAACGAGCAGACCGAGGCGAAGCGGCAGGTCGGTCTGTTGCGAGAAATAGCGAATTTTTTGAGGTTTTCCGGTTTCGGTGAGGATGAAATCCTCTTCGGTCAGGTTTTGGATGAGCTGCCCACGCTTGTCGCGCACAGTAGCCAGCAGGTTGATGACATTCACGTTACTGGAAAACGTGGGGTCCTGAGCGAAGGCTGGACTAGCCAGGAGAAGAGCGCGGCGGGAGAGCATCACTGCTACGACGATGCCAGAGGCTCTCCGGTTTTGCGAAGATTAAAGTGGAATTATGCTGCGCGGATTCACATTGGCGGCAGGTGCGGTGCTATTGGCAGGTTTGCTGACCGGCGCCACCAAGAAGGCGCCCGCGAAACCGACAGCAAAAAAAGTCTCGAGCAGCACAAAGAAGTCGAGCGCGAAGAAGACCACAAAGAAACGCGTTGTGGTGGCCAAGCCGCCTGTGGTGAGCGCCAAAGTGAAAGAGGCGTCCCAGGAATACGTGTCGGGCGCGATGGATGCCGTTGCCGCCGCAGCGATTGAGAACTCAGCCGCATTGGTGCCCTTCTATGAGCAGCTCTGGCAAATGGAGCAGAGCAAAGAGAAGAATCTCCATGTGCTGCAGTATGGCGATTCCCATACGGCCAGTGACGATTGGGCGAACCAGTTGCGTGTTCTGTTTCAGGGACGTTTCGGAAATGGTGGGGCTGGTTACAGTATTGCGGGGCGGCCTTTCGCCGGTTACCGCCGCTATGACGTCAAGAGCGGCCAGAGCACACGTTGGGAGACCGAAGGCCTGTTGACCAAGGGATCTGACGGCTATTACGGCCTGGGCGGCGTCTCGATTGCGGCCCAGCGGGCCGGCGAGACGGTGTACCTGGATGCCGAAGGGCAGAATGTGGAGTTGTCCTACTTACAGCAACCGGGTGGCGGCAAGTTCCGGGTATCGATCGATGGCACAGAGACTGCCACCATCAGCACCGACGGACCGTTGGGCCCCGGCTATTGGAGTATGGCGACGCCCGAAGGTCTCAAGCGCTTTACCGTCGAAACGCTGAGCCATGCGCCGGTGCGTCTGCTCGGCTGGGTGACAGAGCGCAACCAGGGCCTGACCTGGGAGACACTCGGCATCAATGGCGCGCAGGCGAATCTGAGCTTGCGTTGGGAAGAGAATCAACTGCGCGAACTGGTGGCCAAGCGCAATCCGGGCCTGATCGTCTTCGCCTATGGGACCAACGAGGCCAGCAACCGGGATTGGACTCCCGAGACCTACCGTGCGATGTTCCGCGGTGTGCTGCAGCGTTTTCGCGCGATGGCTCCCGGGGCTAGTTTCCTCGTGGTGGGACCTCCTGATCGAGCGCAGCGCGTCAACCGGGCCTGGGTACCTGTCCCGAAGCTCGATATGATCAGCGAGGCACAGCGCGCCGTTGCCTTGGAGATGGGCTGCGCGTTCTGGGATTTACGGGAAAGAATGGGTGGCAGCGGAGCCATTCAGCGTTGGGTTTACGCGGGTTTTGCGCAGGGTGATTTTGTGCACCTGACGGGCGCTGGCTATCGTCTGGTGGGCGAGACCCTCTATAAGGACCTGATGGCGCACTACGAAGAGTTCCGGCGCATCCGGCAGAAAGTTTTTGGCGACAGTACTGGCAATAACAATGATTCAAAACAAAATTAGTGAGATCGTCGCGACAGTGGCAAAGAAGCCCGTCAACATCGCTTCCGATGAAAGTCTTTTTGATAGCGGGCTGCTCGACAGCTTTGCGCTGACTGACCTGGTGACGGCACTCGAAGCCGAGTATAAGATCAGCGTTCCCGATTCTGACTTGAACCCCCGTAAGTTCGACACGATCGACAAGATCGTCGGCTACGTTGAGGCGCATCAATAGATTCATGGCTTTTCTGCGTGGGTTCGGCAAGTATCTTCCGGAGCGCGTGGTCGGCAATGCCGAAATCGGCGCGCAAATTGGAGCCGAGCCGTCCTGGATTCACGAGATGTCGGGCATCGAGGAGCGGCGCTTTGCCCGCGCAGGGGAAACGGTAGCAGAGATGGCTGCCGCCGCAGGCAAGGACGCGCTGGAGCGCAGCGGTGTCGGGGCGGAAGAACTGGGCTTGATTCTGGTTTCGAGCGGCAGTGCCGAGCGGCGCTTTCCGGGGCCGGCAAGCGAAGTGCAGCACCGATTGGGCGCGGCGCAGGCGATTGCGATCGATGTTCCGATGGCCAGTGCGGGCGCGCTATTTGCCCTGGCCCAGGCCGAGATGTGGGCCGCGCGCGTGGGCAAAGTCTTGGTGGTGGCCGCGGAGAAGATGAGCGAGATTGCGCTGACGCCGCCGATTGAAAAAGGGACGGCCATGCTGTTTGGCGATGGTGCTGGCGCGGTTCTGGTCGATCGCGATCAGGGTGTGGCGCGGATGGTCGATTTTGAACTGGGTAGCGATGGCGCAAGTGCGCTGGAGCTACGGCTCGATTTCAATGCGCCGGTGTACATGAACGGGCGGATGGTGATCATGCACGCCGCGCGAAAGGTACCAGCTGCGATCCTTGCCGTGCTGCGCCGCGCGGGCCTGGAGGCCTCTGATGTGCATACCTTTCTGATGCACCAGGCGAACTCGAATCTGATCACGAGGATCGCTCAGACTCTTGGGGTCGAGGGCGGCAAGTTTTATTCGAATATTGCCCGCTATGGCAACACCAGTTCGGCCTCAATGCTGATTGCGGCCTGCGAGTGGGATCATCATTTTGCCGCCGGAGATCAAGTGGTGTTTGCTGCCTTTGGGGCTGGTTTCCAATGGGGCGCGCTGTTAGTAGAAGGAGTTTAGAATGCCGAAATTGATTGCGGCTCCCACCACGATTCCGGTTCCGGGTGGCAAGCGCATCGACGAGTATGCCGGGCAGGTGAACAATCAGGAAGAACGTCTCAGCGTCGCTCATATGCGCAGCCCGAGCGGCTGGTCGGAACCGGGCCAGACGCCAGAATTCGACGAGTACACCGTGGTGTTGCGCGGCGCAATGCGCGTTGAGCATCGGGAGGGTGTGATTGATGTGGCCGCAGGCCAGGCGATCCTCACCACTGCGGGCGAATGGATCCGCTATTCGACCCCCGGGCCTGAGGGTTGTGAGTACATTGCGATCTGTTTGCCTGCCTTTACCCTGGATCGCGTGCACCGCGACGAGTAAAGTGGGGCTATGAAGCAGAAACTGCTTTACGGCGTCGGCACCTTGCTGCTGACCGTGCTGGTGGGCCTCCTCGTGTGGCAAGGCAGCTTCAGCTTTGGAGATTTTGCTCCGGCAGGGCCGCAGCAGGTCACCATCTTTTGGGCTGTCTCGACGGTCGTCTTTCTGCTCACGGTGCTGATTGGATTTCTGCTCTTTCGCACCTTTGTCAAAATCTATCTGGAGCGGCAGCGCAACCGCGAGGGTTCGCGGCTGCGCACCAAGCTGCTGGTGGCGGCGCTGGGCATCACGATCCTGCCGGTCTTTTTCTTTGCTCTCTTCAGCGTCTATGTGTTGAATCGCAATCTTGATAAGTGGTTCAGCCGCCCGGCGATCAGCGCGACCAACACGCTGGTAGGGATGTCGATGGCGCTCGAGCGGGGCGCCGAGGGCAAGGCGACGGCGCAGGCGGAGCTGCTAGCCAGCCGCCCCGAGGTGCTCGATTACGCCAATGGCAACGAAGCCGGGCTCGCACGGATCCAGAAGTTCTGCGTCGACCATGGCATCGCCGAGGCGATGTATGAGAACAAGGAGGGCCGGCGGCTGCCGCTGTGCTCCACCAGCCGTACCTCCACCCGCGAACATGCGATGCGCGCCGCGCTGCCCGATCTGTTGGGCACGGTCTGGGTGCGGGCGCATCTTGAAGCAAGCGCCGAGGCCGAGCACCAGAAGCTGCTCGATAGCATTGCGCAATACGACCAGCTTGCTGTCAGCAAGCGTGAGCTTTGGCAGTTCTACTTATTGTTGCTTGCGCTGATTTGCCTGTTCATTCTGTTTCTCTCCACCTGGGCGGTGTTGCTGTTGGCCAAGCAGATCAGCGTTCCGATTGCGGAACTGCTGAAGGGCGCCGAGGAAGTGCGTCAGGGGAATCTGACCTATCGTCTGGAGACGAAAGCGGCCGATGAGTTGGCGACGCTGGTGAGCGGCTTCAACGACATGACACAGTCCTTGGAGGCGAACGATAAGGAACTGGAACGCCGCCGCCGTTTTACGGAGGCGATTCTAGAGAACATTCCTACCGGAGTCGTGTCAGTGGGGGCCGAGGGCCGTGTGCTGCGCGTGAACCGGGCGATGCGGGAGATCTTTCCGGAGATGGAGGCGGAGCTATCCTTACGTCTCGAAGACCTCTTTCCGAAGGAAGAGGCCGGCGAGTTGCGCTACATGATGAAGCGGGCCCGGCGCACGGGAATCGCAATGGGGCAATTTGAATTTCTGAAAGAGGGCCGCCGCCTGCATCTGGGGGTGACGGTTTCGACTGTCGAAGAGAACCCGGGCTCGCCCTTTGTCCTTGTGATCGAAGATACCAGCGAGTTGCTGCGCGCCCAGAAGCAGGCGGCCTGGCATGAGGTGGCGCGGCGTGTGGCCCATGAAATCAAGAATCCGCTGACGCCGATTGCGCTCAGTGCGGAGCGGATTGCCCGGCAACTGGATCGGGCGGCGATTCCTCCGGAGAATGCGCGTGTGCTGCGCGAGTGTTCGGCGCTGATCAGCCGCGAGGTGGAAACGGTACGGACGCTGGTGGACGAGTTTTCCCAGTTCGCCCGCTTTCCGGCGGCGCAGATGGCGGCTGTCGATTTGAATGGTGCGGTGGAGAACGCGATGCGTGTCTTTGAAGGACGTCTGGAGGGCATCACGGTGGATCTGGAACTCTCTCCCGATTTGCCGCTGGTGCATGCCGATGGCGAGCAACTCAAACGGGTGGTGGTCAATCTGGTGGACAACGCGGCGGAGGCAATGCACGAAGCGCATGTCAAACGGCTCTATGTCGGGACGCATCCCCTTGGAAACGAAAGTGTGGAGTTAGTTGTCTCCGATAGTGGGAGTGGTGTGTCCAAAGAAGATCGCGAGAAATTGTTTCTCCCTTACTTTTCCACGAAGGGGCGGGGCACAGGCTTAGGCCTGGCGATCGTGAATCATATTCTGAGTGAACACCACGCGCAGATTCGAGTGGAAGAGAATCAGCCGATTGGCGCGCGATTTGTGATCGAGTTACCGGCCTGGAGCGAACGGGAATCGGATGCGCTGCAGGATGGAAAAGTGGAGGCGAGAGTTTGAGGCATATCCAGATTCTGGTGGTGGACGATGAGCCAGGGATTCAAGAGTCGCTTCGGGGGGTGCTAGAGGACGAAGGCTACTCCGTCAATACCGTGGGGCGCGGAGAAGATGCCTTGGAGGCTCTGTCCAAACGCAGCTACGATGTTGTTCTGCTCGATGTCTGGCTGCCGGGCATCGACGGTCTTGAGACGCTGCAACGCATCCAGCAAATGCCGTTGACCGACCGGCCGAACGTCGTGATGATCAGCGGCCACGGCAATATTGAAACGGCGGTGCGGGCGACCAAGATGGGCGCCTTCGACTTCCTGGAAAAGCCGCTCACCATCGAGAAGGTGACGATCACCATCCAGAACGCAATCAAGCAGCGGAAGCTGGAAGTAGAAGTGGAACGGCTCAAGGGCGCGAGTGGCGAAGAGCGGCGCATCCTCGGCGAGAGCGTTCCCATGCGCGCGCTCCGGCAACAACTGGAGTTGATGGCCAGAACCAATGGCCGGGTGCTGATCTTTGGAGAAAGCGGCAGCGGCAAGGAGTTGGTGGCACATGCGATCCACCGGATGTCGCCGCGGGTGCAGGGCCCCTTTGTGGAAGTGAATTGTGCCGCGATTCCAGAGCATCTGATCGAGAGCGAACTCTTTGGTCATCGGCGCGGCAGCTTTGCCGGTGCGGGCGATGACAAGATCGGGAAGTTTGAGCGCGCCGATGGCGGAACGCTTTTTCTTGACGAAGTGGGCGACATGAGTTTGAAGACCCAAGCGAAGGTGCTGCGGGTTCTCGATGAGGGACGCTTCCAGCCGCTGGGCGCGCAGGAGAGCATTCGTGCGGATGTCCGCGTGATTGCCGCAACCAATAAGAATCTTGAAGATGAGATTGAGCGCGGCAACTTCCGCGAAGACCTGTTCTATCGGTTGAATGTCATTCCCTTCCACGTTCCTCCGCTGCGCGAGCGCGTCGAAGATATCCGCTTGCTGGCCGATCACTTTCTGCATGAATTTACAACCAGCTATGGCCGCAAGGCGAAGGAACTCACGCCGGAGGCCTACCGGGTGTTGGACGAATATAGCTGGCCCGGCAATGTACGCGAACTGAAGAATCTGATGGAACGCATTGTGATCATGAATCCGCAAACGCGTGTTGAGGCAAGGCAGATTCCTTTGAATGCGGCCAAGCGAAATCTTCCGGAGAGGCCACTGGAGCGCTTTGGGAGTTTGCAGGAAGTTCGTGAGGCCGCCGAGCGCGACTATATTCTGAAGAAGCTGGATGAGACCGGCGGCAATGTGACCAAGACCGCGGAGTTACTCGGCTTGGAGCGCAGCCATCTTTACCGTAAGATGAAAGCGCTCGGAATCGGGCCGAAAGAAAACTAGTGCAGCGGGTAAATTTTGAGCCGTCGGCGGCGGCTGTGATGCGGAGCTTTGCCGAAGCGAGCGCAGGCGAATGGATTGACGTCGCTGGTGGCGTGGCGGGCTATTGCGGGGAGGGCTCTCCGGTGAATGCCGTCAAAGGCATGAGTCGCGCGCCGGTGCGTGAAGAATTGGATCAGATTATCCGCTTCTATTTCGATCGTAAGATGGACGCGCTAATCGAAGTTGCTCCCTGGGTGGAAGAAGCAAGTGCGGCGCTTTTGCAGTCGTGCGGCTTTGAGCGGGTGGCGGTGGAAGATGTGATGGCGCAACGAAGCAGCGCCATGGAGAGAGTTGAGGGTGTGGAGGAATGCCGCGATCCCGAAGCGTGGGCCCGGCTGATGAGCCACAGCTTTTTTGGCGGTATCTCGGAGTTATCGATGGCGGTGGGCCGTACGATATTCCACCTGGGAGGCTCGCGGAGCTTCGGTATATGGCGGGACGGCGAGATGGTGGCCGGGGCTAATATTTTGTATCCATCCGGGGTGGCTTTGTTTGCCGGCGATGGCACTCTGCAGGCGCATCGAGGGCAAGGCTTGCAGCAGCGTTTGATTCGCGACCGGATGTGCCTGGCCTTCCAGGCGGGAAGCGAATGGATGCACGCCGAGGTCGAGCCCGGCGGCGGATCGCAGCGCAATTACCAGCGTTGTGGTTTTACCGTTGCCTATTCGCGGATGCATTACCGCAAGCCGTTCCCGGCTTGAAGAATTCTTACAGACCCTTCGGAAACCACTGGGCCAAGGTCTCGCGCAGATTGTCGAGATCCACCCAGCCCTTCATCCAGGCTTTGTTGCCAAACTCGCCATCGATTTGCCCGGTCGCATAGAACTTACGCCGGACAAAGCCGGATTGCCAACCGTTTCCCTGTCCACCGTCGGCGGTGACCCAGGAGTTTCCTTCCGCGCTGATGATCATGCCGACATGCTGGAACTTCGCCTGATTCTCAAAGTTTGTGAGGGTGTAAATATCTCCGGTCTTCGGGCGGTTGGATCCGGAAAAGGGCACCCAGATTCTCTTTGCCGGGTTGTACTTCTGGTCGACGGCTTTGGCAAACTCTTCCCACTGCGTCATCGGACTGGTGAGATAGAGCTTGCCCAGCCCTGGAACTGCAATCTCAAAGGCGCCGCGCTGCGGGGGACCGAGCACCGGCATCCGGCGCATGACGCGCCCGGGGAACTCTCCACATCCTGTTCCTCGCGCACCCGGTGCAGGGACACCCTTCGATAACTCTCCCGGCTTCGGCAGCAACTGCTCGGCAATTTCTTTCGCTTTCGCCCGTACCGGCGTCAGAGAGCCGGAAGTATTTGCAATGGCTGCCACCGCCAAAGGCGAAGAGCGCAGGATGCGCCATCGGATCTCTCCATCCTTGTAGGCGGGCAGAGCTGGCGCATAGGCGCGTCCGGTACCGGCACGATGAGCCAGATCCTGCTCGCCGGTTGGAGCGGCGTGGAGGATAACGGTGCAGTCTTTCTTGCGCGATCCCAAACCGTCCAGCAGCCAGATCACTCCGGACGGCCGGACGTCGAAGACGCCGCGGTCAGAGAACATGACGTGGTTCCACTTGGCAGCCGCAGGCGGGATGCTCCAGGTTCTGGTTGTGAAATCGAGCTCCAGCTCGGCAGAGTTCTTGTCGTTAATTGTGGCGGAAAGAATCATCAGTTGCTTCTCACCAGAACATGCGCGATGAGGCCGTATTTTCAATCACGAAACGAACAAAATTTTTAGCAAGAACTCGACAAAACAGAAGAGGCCGGGATCGCAACCCGGCCTCAAAAGTTCCCAGTAGGAAGATTGGTGAGAAGAATAGATAGAGTGCTAGCAGGGCTAGACCGAGGCGGTAGTACCCCGTGAAAACATGCGATAGGCAAGCAGAATCACTACCGCTCCTAACACGGACATGATCCATCCCGCGGCTTGGCCATTTTGATAGAGGCCCATGAGTTGGCCCACCCAGCCGCCGAG
This sequence comes from Bryobacter aggregatus MPL3, assembly GCF_000702445.1. Lineage (NCBI taxonomy): Bacteria > Pseudomonadati > Acidobacteriota > Terriglobia > Bryobacterales > Bryobacteraceae > Bryobacter > Bryobacter aggregatus. The sequence continues at coordinate 1,570,419 of NZ_JNIF01000003.1, read as the reverse complement.
CATTGCTCCACCGATTCCCAGCAAAATAGTGACGATGAAGCCGCCAGGGTCTCTCCCTGGAGTCACAAGTTTGGCAATGACGCCAACAATCAATCCGAATACGATCCATCCGATTGCACTTGACATTATTGTGGTCTCCTAGCTCTTATCGAGCACGTTGCCTGCCAAACAATCTTTCTTCTGCGCTCCCGTCCCGCCACTTGTAACTGATCGGGCGGGGAGTTGTCCTACAGGGGAATTCGCAAGGAGATTCGAATGAAACTTGAAATGGCTCTTTTGATCGCGGTCGCGATCGCTACGGTGGGTTGCTCTGAACGGCAGCAGGAGAATACCAAGCGCGACGTAAAAGAGGCGGCGAGATCGGCTGAGCGTGAGATGGATGACGCCGGTACGACGACTGCCGTGAAGACAAAGTTGGCTGCCGACGTTCGTCTCTCGACCTTGACCTCGATCAATGTCGACTCCGTCGGCAGCACTGTCACGCTGAGCGGCCACGTTCCTACTGCCGCAGACAAGCGGAAAGCAGAGGAAACGGCGATGTCTGTGAGTGGCGTTACGAAGGTTGTGAATAACCTCGAAGTGAAGCCGTAGTTATCGTTGCTTCAACTGCGGAATCTTCAACACTTGGCCCGGGCGGATGAGGTTGATGTTTGGCCCAATCGTTTTCCGGTTGGCCATGTAGATCAGTGGGTACTTCATCTTGTTGCCGTAAGCGCGTTCTGCAATTTTCGAGAGCGAATCGCCTGACTTCACGGTGTAAGTACCGCCGGGCAGAGGATCTCCTGCTTTGATATAGACCGGATCCATGTGTAGTGTCCTGCGGGGTGCAGGACCGGGTGCGGCTGGGGCCGCTGGGGTAGAAGGGGACTCTTCGCTTTGCTTGTAGGCCTCAAAGAGTTCTTCCGTTGTTTCCTGATCGTGAGTAACGGTAGCCAGGACTTCGATTGCCAGAGTGGCGATTCCCTTGGGGCCGACAAACTTCATGAAGACATCTTTGATGGCAAAGCCCTCATTGAAAGAGGCCACTCCGCTGCGGCTGTACTTTTTCGCTAACTCCTCCACCGTATTGAAGACCTCCGGCAGCTTGCCCAGGCGGCCTCCACGATCCATGATCCTGACCCGGCCCAGGGCATCCCGGAACGCATAGACGCGATGCGCCCCGCCTCCGACGAAGTTCACGCCAAAAGTGACGACACTGCCATCGCGGGGCACCGCACGTTCGATGTCTTTCCAAGACTGAAACTTCATCACCGGACCCATCGCCACTTTCAGCTTTGTTAAGAACGCTCTGAGTTGCCCGGCGTTGGCGGCCCCGGTTTGTTCGAGGCTCATACCCAGTTCTTTTGCCAGCTCGTGGACGCCTGTGTAGGCTCTTTGCCCGGTCTGCCGGAGCGCCTGCGTTGCGGAAACATAAACGCAGCGGCCGCCGCCCGGGTCCACAATGAGTTTGACCATGCGGCTGCGAGCCACGACTTCCTTGACGATCTTGGCGCCTTTGCCCACTGTTCCGACAATGGATAAGGCCCGTAAGGCATCGGTGGCAACTCCGCCGACCGTGCCCTCGGCCGCTCCTTCTCCCAGCCGTAGCACGTCGACTGAGCCCTTGCCCAGATCCATCGCGGTTGCGACCGTCGTTGCGACGATCACGCCGAAGAGGCCTGGGTTCTCATCGACAAAATCATCCAGAGCTCTTTTGGACTCTCTATGTTGCTTGTCCCACCAATCAGCAATGTCTGAAGCTGTGCGCATCGGTACTCCTCGCATCAATACGCGGAAGAGAACAGGAAAATGGGCGCAAAAGCTTGGGCTGCTTCTGGGCTGGATGGGTAGAAGCGGATCTCCAAAGGGACTAGCGGGAAGTGATCCACGGTGTGTTCATCACGGAGAGTCCATTCAAGACTGCAGCCTTCTCGATGATGTCCCGCGCATGGAGTGCTGCCGAGCGGACGCCTTCCTCATAACGCATATTGGGTTTGCCGGGGCCGCCATTGTAGGCTCCGACAGCAAGCGTGACATTGCCCTTGAAGTGGTCGAGCAGCGTACGAAACAGGAGGCCGGCATAGGTGGTCAGAATCTCCGGATCGAGGTTCTTCATTTTCAGTTGGCGGGGTGGACGCAGGCGGGCGGGCAGCTTGGTGTAATCCCGCTTGTCTGCCAGATAGTGTTTATGAACCTGCCGCAGCGTCTGGCGTGTGATCTGCCAGACTCCGGCAGAATCGTTGAGGACACGAACCCGTCCGTTACGGCGTTCGAGCACGATGTCGTCTTCGGCGGCTTGCCGCTTCCAGATGCTGTGCTGCAGGTCTCCGCGCACATTCATATAGTTGTTCTCGATGGCGCCGATGCCGAGGAAAAACTCGAGAGGCAGGTGATAGAAATCCGCCACCAAAATGATGTCTTCGGCGATGCGGTGTGCATCTGAGGGGGAGAGCACCTGCGGTACAGGTTCGAGACCCTTGCGGATCCTCGGGTCAGTAGTGGATTTGAATCGAATGAAGCGTTGGGCCAGCGAGCGGAGTTCTGTTGTCGAGAGGTCTTCCATCTTCTTGCGAACGGGAAGGTTATAGGCAGATTCAAAGAGATGGGTCTGCTTGCGATCGATCTCCAACTGCGAGACCGGAATCAGATTCCACTCGATGCCTTCGAAACGATCCCGGCTGGAAGCTGCCGCCAACTGGGCGACACGATCGATTGAGGGAATCATGTCGTCAGAGAGAACGAGAAGCACTTCGTAACGGGCTTCTTCGCCGTCCTTGTGGTAGCGCAGAACCAAGTCCTCTTGGGCCAATGGTCCGGTGGAGCGATAGTGTTGGAACATCAGGTAGGCAAACAGCTCATCCCGGAAAGATGCAATCTTTGTGACAAAAACAAAGCCAGGGAATCGCAGGCGAAATTTGCCATTCGCTTCCATCTCCAGTGCCGGAGGCGCCGCAGGAGCGAGCGGGAGAAGCTCGATTCGCCACCTCCAGGCGAACCAGCTTCCGGCGGCAAACAGCAGCAACGCGATGAAGGCCCAGACAGGGGAGAAGCGGCGGTGGTTTGTCGTCTCTGGCAATCAGGCTCTCTCCTTGCTTAGACGTACCTGTGGAGCGGACGCTTCGCGGTTGGCGCCCCACACGGTTCCATTTGAATCTTTCTGGGTGTAATATCAAACAAACGTATGAATGAATCGAAGGTTCGAGAAACGAAGGAGCGGATTCTCGATGCAGCGGAGCGCTTGTTGGCGCAACAGGGCATTCCGGCGACCTCCCTCCGCCAGATCACCGCAGAGGCGGGAGTGAATCTGGCGGCGGTGAATTACCACTTCCAATCGAAGGATGAACTCACCCGGCAAGTGTACACACGGCGTCTGCGCCCGATGAATGCGGAGCGTCTGCGGCGCCTGAATGAACTGGAGACGGGAGAGCATAGCCTGGACGAATTGCTCGATGCCTTCTATGGGCCGGTGTTGGATACGGCGATGGCTTTGCGGGAGCGCGGTGTAACAATCGGGCAGTTTCTGGGTCGGATCTACACGGAACCGCATGCGGTTGTGGAACAGATCTGGTCCAGCGAGATGGCAGAGGTGGCAAACCGCTATCTGCAGGCTTTTGGCCGTGCGCTGCCGCATCTACAACCTGTCGAGGCGATGTGGAGAATGACCTTGACGATCGGCGTGCTGGCCCATACGCTGGCTGCCGAAGAGAAGATCTCCCGTTTGAGCTTGGGGCAGCTGAATCTGGGCGATCGGGCTGAGGTACTCCGTCAATTGAAGCAATATGCGAAAGCAGGCCTGATGGCCGCGAGTTTGGAGGGATGAAGATGCGAAGACTGGTGTGGCTTCTGGCTCTTCCGCTGTCGGCCGCAATGATGCCGTTGAGCCTGCCGAAAGCGATTGAAATTGCCACGGCTCCGAATGGCAATTTGCGCCTGCAGATCACGCGCGAAACGATCGCCCAAGCAGAGGCGCGGCGACGTCAGGCTTTGGGCGCCTTTCTGCCGAATCTCGATGGCTCGATCTCCGCTTCCAGCCAGACGCAGAACCTCGCCGCCTTCGGATTTCAGTTGACGAGCGTTCTGCCGTTTACGATTCCGACCTTTGTTGGACCTTTTACGGTGGTGGATTATCGCGTGTCGGCAACGCAGAGCATTCTCGATCTCTCCGCGATCGAACGCTACCGGGCGTCGAAGCTGCAGCGCGAGGTGGCCCGGGCGGAGACGAGGAACACGACAGAGCTGACCATCCAACAAGTGGCGCGCGCCTATGTTCTCCAACTGAAGGCGGAAGCCAGTGTGGATACGGCAAAGGCAAATGTGGATCTGGCCGAGCGCCTTGTGCAACTGGCGGAATCGCAGAAGCGGGCCGGTACCGGAACGGGAATCGAGGTGACGCGCAGCCGGGTGCAGCTCCAGAACGAGAAGCAACGCCTGATTGCCGCCCAGAATGACCGCGAACAAGCGAGCCTCGACTTGAAGCGTGCGATCGGAATCGATTTGGCGCAAGAGATTGAACTCACCGACCGGATGAACGATGGGAGCGATGCGGCAGTGACGGCCGAGGCGGCGGTTGAAACGGCGCTGGAGCAGCGTCCAGATCTGCTTGCGCAGCAGCGCAGGCAAGGGGTGGCACAACGGAATGTGAAGAGCATTGCGGCCGAGCGCCTGCCTTCGCTTGCGGCCAGTGGCGCTTATGGTGTGATCGGCAACGGCTCAACGATGGTGCCGACGCGGAGCGTCGGCGTTGCTGTCCGCGTCCCGATCTTTGATGGAGGCCGCCGGGAAGCGCGGATTGCCGAGGGCGGCGTGCTCGAGCGGCAAGAGCGGTTGCGGGTGGAAGACCTGCGCAAACAGATTGAGCTCGAAGTGCGGGTGGCGCTGAACAATGTGAAAAATGCGCGGGCGCAAATTGAAGCAGCCCGGCTGGGCTTGGAACTGGCCGAGAACGAAGTGGAGCAGGCGCAGCGGCGCACGGAGGCGGGAGTGGCGAATAGCGTTGAGTTGACCGACGCGCAGACGCGTTTGGCACGGGCGCGCGATAACAATCTGGGCGCGCTGTATCTATTCAATCTGGCGCGGATCGATGTGGCGGCAGCGACAGGAAGCATGGAGCAAGCAGTGGCCGGGATGGTGAAGAAATGAAGCGTGTGATTCCGATTGTGATTGTGCTGGCTGTGCTTGTGGGCGGCTATTTTGCCTGGAGCCGGATCAAGCCCGAAGACGAGAACATTCTGCGGCTGAGCGGCAACATTGAGTTCCGCAAGATTGATATGTCCTTTAAGACCGCGGGTAAGCTCATCGAATTGACCGTCGATGAGGGAGACAACGTCAAGCAGGGAATGCTGATTGCGCGGCTGGACCGGGAACAGATGACGCGCATGCGCACCCGCGACCATGCTGGCATCGGTGTGGCGGAATCGAATCTGAAACAGCTTCACACCGGCATCGAGTACCAGCGGGCGTCGATGGAGAGCGAGCTCGGTTTGCGGCGTGCCGAACTGCGGCAGGCCCAAGCAAAGTTGCAGGAGTTGCTCGATGGTTCGCGGCCGCAGGATATCGCCTCGGCGCGTGCAGTGCTGAACGATGCGAAGGTGGCGCGCGACCAAGCGCAGCGCGACTACGAACGGGCGCAGAAGCTGATCGAGAAAGAAGACATCAGCCAGTCGCAATTCGATCAGTTCCGCTCGCGCTTTGAATCAACCGTGGCGCAAGTGCAGAACGCGGAGCAGCGGTTGGGCCTGATTCTCGAAGGGCCGCGCAAGACGGACATCGAATCGGCACGCGCGGCGGTGGCCCGGGCTGATGCGGCCATCCGGATGACGGAGGCGCAGAAGCTGGAGATCCTGCGCCAGGAAGAAGATCTGGGCGCACGGCGGGCGGATCTGGTGCGGGCGCGGGCGAGCGTCAGCGTGATCGATTCGCAACTGGATGATACGACGATCTTCTCTCCGGCCGACGGAGTGGTGCTGGTGAAGAGCGCCGACCCGGGCGAGGTGCTAGCGGCGGGCACACCGGTGGTGACGATCGGGGAGATCGACAAGCCCTGGCTCCGCGGCTACATTCCCCAGGCAAAGCTGGGCCGCATCCAGTTGGGGATGCCGGTGCGGGTGCGCTCCGATTCCTATCCAAACAAAATCTACAACGGAAAGATCAGCTTCATTGCGAGCGAAGCGGAGTTTACGCCGAAGCAGATCCAGACCAATGAAGAGCGCGTGAAGCTCGTTTACCGCATCAAGGTGGACATCGAAAACTCGCAACGGGAACTGAAGCTGAATATGCCGGTGGATGCGGAGATCCAACTGAAGTAGATGAGCAACGCAGTGGAGGCCCGGGGATTGTCGCGCCGCTTTGGCACGATCGAGGCCGTGCGCGATTTGAGTTTTTCTGTCGCAAGCGGCGAAGTGTTTGGCTTGGTTGGGCCCGATGGCGCAGGCAAGACGACGACGCTGCGGATGCTGTGCGGCTTGATCGATCCTGATGCCGGCGAGGCGACGGTGGCCGGTTTTGCTGTGCAGAAGCAACTTGACCATGTGAAGGACGCGATCGGCTACATGGCGCAGAAGTTCGGACTCTATGGCGACCTGACGGTGGAGGAGAACCTCGACTTTTACGGCGATCTGTTCGATGTGACCGGACAGGCACGTGAGGATCTGAAGTTGAAGCTGCTGCAGATGACGCGGATGGAACCTTTCCGGTCCCGCCCGGCGGCAAAGCTGTCCGGCGGCATGAAGCAGAAGCTGTCGCTGATGTGCACGCTGTTGCACAAGCCGCAGATTCTGTTTCTCGATGAGCCAACCAATGGCGTCGATCCGGTGTCGCGCCGGGACTTCTGGCTGATTCTCGATGATCTGGTGAAAGACGGGCTGACCGTGGTGGTGACGACGGCCTATCTTGATGAAGCGGAGCGCTGCCATCGTATCGGGATGCTCGACCGTGGCAAGCTGGTGCTGATGGGCAGCCCGGCGGAGCTCAAAGCCTCGCTGCCGGAGAAAGTGTATGCGGTGCGTGGGGGCAACCTGCGCGCCAACAAGCAGATCTTTGCGGCGCGCAACGGGGTGATCGATGTGGAACTGAGCGGTACCGAACTCCATCTCTATCTCGCTCCTGATACCTCGATCTTTGAGGTGCTGGGAGACATGGACGTCGATGCGGAGCGGATTACGCCGACCCTTGAAGACGTACTGATTGCCGAAGTGCGGCGCATCAACCGGAAGCTGGCAGCATGAGCGAAGACACTGTCATTCTGACCGACCTGACCAAGCGCTTTGGCGACTTTGTGGCCGTCGACCATGTGAGTCTGCGGGTGGCCAAGGGAGAGATCTTTGGTTTTCTCGGACCCAATGGCGCGGGCAAATCGACGACGATCCGTATCCTGTGCGGCTTGCTTGCTCCCAGCAGTGGCAAGGCAATGGTGGCCGGTTTCGATGTGGCGAAGGAACCAGAGAAGGTGCGCGCGAGTATCGGTTACATGTCGCAGAAGTTCTCGCTGTATGACGACTTGAAGGTGGAGGAGAACATCGATTTCTTCAGCGGCATCTATGGCGTACCCCGCGACAAGCGAGAGGCCCGCAAGCGTTATGCCATTGAGATTTCGGGTCTTGAGGGCCGCGAAGATTCGATGACCCGAACCTTGCCCGGCGGGCTGAAACAGCGGCTGGCGCTGGGCTGCGCGATCTTGCATGAGCCGCCGATTGTGTTTCTCGATGAGCCCACCAGCGGTGTCGATCCGATTGCGCGGCGGAGCTTCTGGGATCTGATCTACCAGTTGAGCGAAGCGGGGCAAACCGTGTTTGTCACGACGCACTATATGGATGAGGCCGAGTACTGCCATCGCGTGGCGCTGCTGTACAAGGGCAAGATGGTGGAGCTGGGTACGCCGGCCGAGCTGAAAGCGAATCTGGGCAAGCAGAGTATGGAAGAGGTGTTCATCGAGAGCATCGAGCGTGAGGACGCTGCCGCATGAGTTTTCGACGCTGGTGGGCCATCACGCGCAAGGAGTTTCTGCATATCGTGCGGGATCCACGCAGCTTGTATATGGCGCTCGCGATTCCGCTACTGCTGCTTCTGCTCTTTGGCTATGCGCTGAGTCTCGATGTCGATCAGGTGCCGACGGCGGTTTATGACCTGGACCGCAGTTCCGCCAGTCGCGATCTGATCGAGCAGTTTCGCGGTAGCCGCTACTTTCGGATTGTGGCTGACGTTGCGACGCCGGCAGACATGAATCGCAGCATCGATCGTGGCACGGCACTGGTGGGGGTGCTGATCAATCCTGGCTTCGGCGACGACCTGAAGGCGGGCCGCGAAGCGAAGGTGCAACTGGTGCTCGATGGCAGCGATTCAAACACGGCCAGCATCGCGCTGGGCTATGCCACCAGCCTGGTAGCGCTCTACGGCGCGCAGCTTCGGGTGGAGGGACAGGAGCGTTTGGGCGCTCCGAAGGCGAAGGGGATTGACGCGCGGATTCGAGTGATTTTCAACAGCGATCTGAAGAGCCGCAACTACATCGTGCCCGGCTTGATCGCCGTCATCCTCATGATCATTGCCGCGGTGCTCACCAGCCTGTGCGTGGCGCGGGAGTGGGAGAACGGCACGATGGAGCAGTTGCTGTCGACCCCGTTGCGGCCGGTGGAATTCCTGCTGGGCAAGCTGGCGGCCTATTTCGCGATTGGCATGGTGGACATGGTGATCAGCATTCTGACCGGTGTCTTTCTGTTCGACGTGCCGCTGCGCGGTAGTGCGGTGCTGCTGATCGTTTCCTCCGGGATCTTTTGCTTTGGCGCGCTGTGCTGGGGCATCATGCTTTCGACGGTGACACGGCAGCAGGTGGTGGCTTATCAGGTGAGCATGCTGTCGAGCTTCCTGCCCGCCTTCTTGTTGAGCGGCTTTATTTACTCGATCGATACGATGCCGCGCGTGATCCAGATCATCTCGCATATCTTCCCCGCCCGCTACTTTGTGACGATTTTGAAAGGCATCTTTCTGAAGGGTGTCGGTGTGCAGATTCTGTGGCAGGAAATGATGGCGCTGGCGATCTACAGCATTGTTGTCTTCGTGTTTGCGGTGCGCAAGATGCGGGCGAAGGTGGCTTGAGATGTGGGAACGAATTCGGGAAATGATTCGGAAAGAACTGCGGCAAACGCTGCGGGAACCGCGCATGCGCGCGATGCTGATCATGCCGCCCTTGATGCAGTTGCTGATCTTCGGCTTTGCAGTCAATCTCGATGTCGAGCACGCCAAGCTCGCCTGGATGGATCAGGACAATACGGTGGAATCGCGCGAGCTGCTCGATGAGTTTACCGGCTCAGGGCGCTTCACGGTGGTCCGCCAGGTGGCGCATGAAGAGGACACGCAGCATGTTCTTGATTCGAGCATGGTGGATGGCGTGGTGCGCATCCAGCCGGGCTTTGCCGCCGATCTGGCGCGCGGCCGTGCGGCTGCGGTGCAGGTGCTGGTCGATGGGTCGAACTCGAATACGGCGAATCTAGTGTCGGCACAATGCACGGAGGTGATCAGCCGTTTCTCCGCGAAGAAGTTGGTAGAGCTGCAACGGCAGAAGATGGTGGGCCGCGCCGTCGATGGGCCCTTGCGCGCCGCCTTGCCGAATCTGGTGGCCGAGCCGCGGGTGTGGTTCAACCCGGAACTGAAAAGCCGCAACTACTTTGTGCCGGGCGTGCTGGTGAACATCATCATGCTGGTGACGCTAACCCTCACCTCAATGGCGATTGTGGGCGAAAAAGAAGTGGGCACCATGGAGCAGTTGATGGTGACACCGATCCGGCCCATTGAGTTGATCATCGGAAAGACTCTGCCTTTTGCCGCCATCGGTCTGGTGCAACTGGTGCTGGTGACGGTTGTTGCCTTGTTAGTGTTTCAAGTGCCCTTGCATGGCAGCCCGCTGCTGTTGGTGTTCTCGAGCATCTTCTTCATCGAGTGCACGCTGGGGATGGGTTTGTTCATCTCCACCATCTCGGACACGCACCAGCAGGCGATGATGACGACGCTGTTTGTGTTCCAGCCGGCCTTCATGCTGAGCGGCTTCAGCTTTCCCATTCGCAACATGCCGCAGGTGGTGCAGTGGATCACCTACATCAACCCGATGCGCTACTTCATGGAGGTGGTGCGCGGCATCTTCCTCAAAGGCGTTGGTCTCGAGGTGCTTTGGCCGCAGATTCTGATGCTCGCGATTCTCGGCACCAGCATTCTCGGCTTAAGCGTCTTGCGCTTCCACAAGCGGCTGGACTAACGGTCGACGTTCTGACGCTTGTAGGGTTCCTTGACGTACTTGGCTGCTTCCTCAAGCGCGCCCTGCGTGTTGTCCTTGGTGCGGATCGCCTGGTTGTATTCGCTGACGGCGCGTTCGCGCTGGCCGGTGACGTCGAAGATCTTGCCGAGGTGGATGTGGGTCCAGACTTCGGTCCATTTCGGCTCGATGTCGCCATTGAGCACTTCGCGGAATTCGTTTGCCGCAGCCTGGTAGCTGTTGCGCAGGAAGTTGATTTCTGCAACGCGGTAGTGGGCGAGTGAGGAGTTGCGATTCACTTCGAGCGCTTTCTGGTATTCCTTCATGGCTTCGTCAAAGTCGCTGACTTCGGCAAACTGTTCGCCCTTGCGGATGGCGACTGAGACGCGGATCTTGTCGTCGTAGCGCAGCACCTGCATGTCGGGGTCGAGCTTGACTGAGATCGGCTTGCCGAAGGTTTCGACGCTGAACTCAGAGGAGGTGCCCACCACCTCGACGGTTTTCTCTTCGGGATTGCCTTCCGTTTCGATCTTCAACCGAACCGGCATGCGGAAGGTGTCCAGATCCTGCGAGACCTTGCCCAGCACGCGGAAGCCCTTTGCGGTGCGGAAGACGGTGTAGCTGAGCTTGAATTCGGGCGCACCCGAGGATTCAATCCACTGGATGAAGAAGTAGTTCAGATCCTGTCCGTAGACCTGCTCGGCCACCTTGCGGAAGTCGTTGGTGGAGACTTGCTTGTAGGCGAATTCTTTGGTCAGGCGCTTGAGGATCTCGGCGAACTGGTCCTTGCCGACGATGTTGCGCAGCATGTTCAGCACTGCTGAGCCCTTGCCCGCAGTGGCTGCCCAGAATTCCGGCGAATAGTCCTCGTAGCGGGAGCTTTGGATCAGTGGTGGCTCAGGCTGGGTGAGCGCCTCGACGTAGACATCGCGCATCTCCAATTCAACTGCCGAGGCGCCGCCGGTCGATTCAAAGTACAAAGATTCCGAGTAGCGGGCCAAGCCGTTCACGATCCAGATGTGGTTGCGGGACAACGGCGAAATCAGGCCGCCCCACCATTGGCGGGACACCTGGTTGACGATCAGCCGGGTGTTGGGTTCTGAGCCAATGCCGCTTGGCGAAAAGAAGAGGATGCCGGGGGCGGAATAGCCATTCGGGAAGCCCTTGAAGGTCTCTACCAGCGTGAGGTTGACGGCGGGCGGGCGGCCATTCAGATCGGAGAGAAAGTTCATCGCCTTGGCCACCATCTCGCCGGTGGGCTTGGCCATCGCCAGGTTCTTGAACCAGACCGTGCTGGTGACGCCTTCTGAACTCACGCGCTCCGCATTGCCCTTGACGACGGCAAAGCTGCCGTAGAGGGCGGGCTGCGTCATCTGGAAGCTGTACTTCGCCCGGCCGGCGGCATCGCTCTTGAGATCGACACCCGAGGAGAGGACGCGGAAGTCGGCCGGCACGGTGACATTCAGATTCATCGTGTAGCGGTCGGAGGTGTATTCATTGATTGGGAACCAGCGGGACGGATACAGCATGGCCGCGCCGCTGGCTTCGATCGCGGCAAAGCGGATGCCATAGACCGGACTCTCTTCGCGGCCGTCAAACTTGCCGTCGTAGTCGAAGGTGAGCGTGACGGGCTTACCCTTGGCGAGCGGGACGGGAAAGATCAGCCGGTAGTTGAAGTCGGTGGTCTTTGAGATGTTGATGTTGGCGCCGCTGTCGTCGGTGATCGCGCCAATGCGCATGGCATCGTTGAAGTCGAGCTGAATTGTGGAGAGTCGATCGTCCAATGGGACAAAGCGCATTTTGACTTTGGCTTTGAGGGTTTGGGTTGTGGGGAGAATCTCGGCGTCGATATCGTAGTGTTCGACGTCGATGCGGCCTTTACGGTCTTGCTGCGCAAAGAGCGAAGCACTAAGAAGCAGAATCGGCAGGAGTCGCAATTTTTTCATCTAAAATTTCATCCACAATCCGGGCCCCCAACTCGAATGGATCCTGGTCGCTCCGTAAGACTCGCGCCACTTCCAACAGGCCCCTTTTCATATCATCCCGTTCCTGAGAGCTGTGAAGCAAACGCAGGGTTTCGCGCGCCAGGCTCTCGCCGCTCATGTCGTCCTGCATCAACTCCGGAATCACTCGCTTGCCAGCCACCAAATTCACCATCGTATAGAACGGAATGTCGACCAGGAATCGTCCGATCCACCAACTCAACGCACTCACACGATAGAAGCTGACCGTGGGCGCTCCCAACAGGGCGGCTTCCATCGTGACTGTTCCAGAAGCAGCAAGAGCGACGTCACAGTGTGCCAGCAAATCCCAGCTCCGGCCTTCCTTCACATGGATGGCTGGCGGCAGAGATTGGTTAGCAAAAAATGCGCGGCCGATTGCGGGAGGGGTTCCCAGTACAAACTGGATGCCGGGCATTTGCCTGACGGCGTCGCACAGGGCGGGCAGATGGCGCAGAATTTCGCCGCGGCGGCTGCCCGGCAACAGCGCCACCAACGGCTTGGCGGCGTCGAGCCCGAGTTCGGCATACCAGGCTTCGCGCGAGACGGTGGGCGCAATGTGGCGGGCGAGCGGATGTCCGATGTAGCAGGTGGGCACGCCGCGCTCGCGAAACCAGGCTTCTTCAAATGGAAAGATGCAAAGCAGCTTGCGCAGGTCGCGGCGCATCGGCTTCACGCGGCCCGGGCGCCAGGCCCAAGCCTGCGGCGCCACCAGATACACCACCGGAATGCCCATTTCATGCAGATGCCGGGCCACGCGGAGGTGAAAATCGGGAGAATCGGTCAGAATCGCCAGATCGGGCTTTTCGTCACGCGCTGCTTGCAGCAGTTTCTGGTATTCGCCGTAGATGCCGGGCAGATGTTTGACCACTTCGACCAAGCCGACGACGCCGAGCTTTTCGGCATCGATCACCGGCCGTACGCCGGCCGCCAGCATCTTCGGCTGCGCGCAACCGAAGAATTCGAGATCAGACCGGCGTCTGCGCAGGGCTTCGATGAGGCCGGTTGCGTAAAAATCGCCACTCGCTTCCCCGGCTGAGATCAGGATTTTACGCGCCACTGGAATCCAGCGTATCGCGCTATCATCCTAATAGTTGATGACAGAGCGGTCGATTGAACGTTTGACGGTAAAAGATTTTGCAGAACGTTTCCGTAAGGAAATGGTGCCTCTGTCGGGGAAGATCAGCTTCTATTCCGCGGGCTTGCGCCTGAATGAGGAAGATGAGAAGGAACTGATCTACGATCCCGTGGGCAGTCTGCCCCCGATGGTGCGGGAGTTACTTCCGGAAATTTCCATTGTGCTGGTGCCTCATCTCGAAGGCCAGGACGGCTCGACGGTGGTGATGGAAGCCCCCAAGGGGCAAACCAAGCAACAAGAAGAAGACCGCATCTGGCAAAACGAATTCCAGGTGGACGGCAATATTGTCCTGACTTTTGCCGTGCAGGGCTGTGATAGTGGTGAATATCACTATCGCCTCTTCCGCATCATTGCGGCCAAGGCGTTGGAGCGTGCGGAGCCGAAGTTTTGGGAACCCTTCCACGAGATTCTGCGCGATGAGCTAAAACGCAGGGTACATGGCGAGGTGGACGAAGAGAGTTGGCGCGCCAAGGAAGAACTGCTCAGCAAGAGCGGCACTCCGTGGCGGGATTCCAAGCAGTTCCAGGCCTACGCCCGCGTTGCCACCATTGATAGCCTGACGCTCTATCTCCACGGCCTTTGCTGCGACATCGATGTCGATCCAGGCCCGCGCCAGATCCAGAGCCGCGAGATGCGCAAGCGTCTGGTTTGGCTGCAGGAGAATGTCGGGGCGCCAGAGGGCTACGTCATTTTCCCCGAGCAGAAAAAGCCATCACCGCCCGCTGAGTAGGCGCAAGGCGCCGCTCTGCCCATTTTCTTTTGCCAGGTCTGCCGCAGTTTTTGCTGCGGCATTCTTGCGTTTGGGGTCGGCCCCCTTTTCGAGTAAGTAGGCAACGATCTCGTCGCGGCCCCAACTGGCGGCGTAATGCAGCGGCGTGGCCTTGGAATCACGATCGAGCGCATTGATATCGGCGCCCCGGTCGAGCAGCAGCTTTGCTGCGCCAAGTTGACCGGCGAGGGCGGCATCGTGCAGCGGTGTGGCTCCGCTGGCGTTTAGAGCATTCGGGCTCGCTCCGGCCTTGAGCAGCAGTTCGGCCACCGGGAGATGGCCCTTGAGGCAGGCGTCGTGGATGAGGGTGCTGCCGTTGGCGGTGGGCGCGTCGGGGTCCATGCCCCGGTCGAGCAGCAGCTTAACGACTTCGGTCTGGCCCTTCAGCACCGCCTCTTCCATTTGCTTCGCGCCCCCGGCCATTTTTGCGCCCTTGCCCATCAAGTAGTCGACCACGGCCGTGTGCCGTTGCTTGAGCGCTTCATCGAGCGGGGTGGCGCCCGATTGGTCCTTGGCATCCACTTCGGCTCCGGCAACCACCAGCAGTTGCGCCACTTCGAGATGCCCGCGCGTGCAGGCCTCATGGAGCGGAGTGATCTGGGTGTCTTTGATGCGGTGTTTCGGGTTGGCTCCCGCCTTGAGCAGCAGTTCGACTGTGGCGGTGTGGCCCTTCCAGGCGGCTTCGTCGAGAGGGGTTGCGCCGCTGCCGTCCTCGACATCGATGCCGACCTTCTTTTCGATCAAAAAGGCAACGATTTCGGTGTGTCCACGGCTTGCGGCCAAGTGCAGCGCGGTGGAGCCTAAGCGATGGGTTCGTTTGAGATCGGCGCCGCGGGAGGCAAGCAGCTCAACGACGTCCAGGTGGTTGGTGAGGATCGCGTAGTGGAGGGGAGTGGAGCCGCTCTCCGAGTGAGCGGCGTTGATCTCGATGTGCGGCGCGTCCACTTCCGCGCCGCGATCGAGCAAAAGCCTGGCAATTTCGTAGAAGCCGGCCCAACAAGCATCATGCAGCGGGGTGCCACCGAGATTGTCGCGTTCATTGACCGAGGCGCCGGCCTCGAGCAGGGCGCGCAGCCTGTCGATGTCGCCTGCCCGCACCACTGTATGCAGGCCCTGCTCCCCCAAAAGGGACAGGGCGCATAGGATGAGGACGGCACATCGCTTCACAACCGCTAGCCTAGCGCTATTTCTTCTTAGGAGCGGCTGGTGCGGCCGGGGCGGCGGGTTTTGCTTCGGCCAGCAGCTTGTCGATTTCGGTGATCAGCTTGTCTCCGGCCAGCACCTCTGGAAAGGAGCCAGGAGCCATCCACTGCCAATCGGCGCGAATCTGACCTTTCTGATCGATCAGAAACAGGTGCGGAAAGTACATCGCGGGCTTCTGCGGCGTTGCCCGCACATAGCTGCCCGCCACCTGGCCCATGTCAAACAGAATCGGGCTGGTGACCTTGAAAACATTGATGTACTTCTTGACGTCCTCAAAGTTGTCCGGCGGCACGACAATGCTGAGCACGATGACATCGTCCTTATACTTCGGCTTGATCTTCGCTTCGATCATCTTCGTCAGCGCCTGGCACTTCTCGCACTTGGTCTGCATGAACTCAACCATCACCACCTTGCCGCGATAGTCGAGCAGGTCGTGCTGGCGCATGTTCACGTCCGGCAGAGAAAAGCTGGGGGCGCGCCGTCCGCTGTAGTCGCCACTCTGTGCCAACAAGGCGAGACTGCTGAGCGCAAACAAAAAGAGATTCTTCATCATGACTTCTTACTTTCCTTCTACCAGCTTGCGGAGGCTTTCTTCAAATGGCGCAGTGGCCACCCCGCGCTCGGTGATGATGCCCGTGACGTAGCGATGGGGCGTGACGTCGAAGGCCGGGTTCTGGACGCGGGTGCCATCGGGAGCCACCTTATGCCCAAACATGGCGGTGACTTCGCTGGCGGCGCGTTCTTCGATCTTGATGCCGGCGCCGGTCAGGGTTTTGAGATCAATCGTCGACAACGGTGCGGCAACATAAAACGGCACATTGTTTTCTTTGGCGAGGACCGCGACGCTATAGGTGCCGATCTTGTTGGCGACATCGCCGTTGGCCGCAATCCGGTCTGCTCCTACCACCACACAACCAATCCGCCCGCTGTGCAGAAAGTGTCCTGCCATGTTGTCGGTGATGAGCGTGGTTTCGATGCCATCCTTCTGCAGTTCCCAAACGGTGAGACGGCTGCCCTGCAGGAAAGGTCTCGTCTCGTCGGCAAAGACATCGATCTTCTTGCCTGCCTCGACGGCAGCCCGGATCACGCCCAGCGCCGTGCCGTAGCCTGCGGTAGCGAGCGCACCGGCATTGCAATGGGTCAGAACGGTCTTGCCATCGGGCACCAGCGCGGCGCCATGCGCGCCAATGCGGCGGTTGATCGCGATGTCTTCGTCGTGCACCAGCTTTGCTTCGGCAATCAATTTTTCGCGCAGCAAGCCCAGTTGCTCACCGGCCAGGCTGGCCCGCAGCTTCTTCATGCGGTCGATGCCCCAGAAGAGGTTCACCGCGGTAGGGCGCGTCGCGGCGAGTGTCGCGCAAATCTCTTCGAATTCCGCCTCAAAGTTCGCGTCGCTTGCCTGCTGCGCGCCCAGCGCCACGCCCATCGCGGCGGCAACGCCAATGGCTGGCGCCCCACGGATGATCATGGTCTGGATCGCGTCCGCCACTTCCTTATAGTCGCGGCAGAGGACAAACTCCTCCACATGCGGCAAACGGGTCTGGTCGATCATTTCGACGCCCTTATCAGTCCAACGCAAGGTTTCAATCATGCCTGATTCAGTCTTCCTCCCTGGCTCATCATGCCAGCGACAAATGTCAAATTATATGCGGCGTGCATGAGCGTCGAGGCTGCCGTCGAGCCTGTTCGTTGACGCTCCGCGCCGAAAGCAATACTGGCCAGCGTGAGGATGAGAAGCCTCTGCCAGTTCCAGTTGTATTGCGGACCGTGCAGCAATGCGAAGGGGACGGCGGTGGCCAGCAAGCCCCCGGCGACGCCCAGACTTCGGATGAACAGCGGCTGCGCAAATCCGCGAAAAATCAGTTCTTCAAACAGCGGCCCGACGGTCGAGGCGACCAGGCCAATCGCCACCAGGCTCCAACGATCCTGCAGCAGGCTGTCGAGCACCATACCCTCCCGGGGCGTGTTGAGCCCGACAGCCACCAGGGCCATGACAATCGCCAGCACCGGGCCCAGCAATGCGGTGAGGGCCATTCTCGGCCACGGAATGCGCCACGACAACGCTTTCCAAAAGGCAAGGTCATAGCGCGTGCGCAGCAGCACAAACAAGCTGCCGCCGACGCCAAGATAGAGCAGAATCTGGACGAGCGCGGCCAGCACACCCTTCTGCGGAATCCAGAGCGCAAACAGCCGCGCGGCCAGGCTGGCAAGCAGGAGAACCGGCAGGATCATCCCGAGCAGAATGCCCAGGTCTTCATAAGTCCAGACCGGATTCTCCTCGCGCGGCTCCATCCCTCTACTTTGCTTTCCTGAGCAACTTCACCAGCGCCTGGCCCGTGTAGCTCTTCTTGACCTTTGCAATGTCCTCGGGAGTGCCGCTGGCCAGCAGCGTGCCGCCGCCTTCGCCCCCCTCCGGACCCATATCGAGAATCCAATCGGCGCTCTTGATGACGTCCAGATTGTGTTCGATGACGATGACCGTGTTGCCCAGATCCACCAGCTTTTGCAGCACTTCGAGCAGACGGCGAACATCCTCAAAGTGCAGGCCGGTGGTGGGCTCATCGAGAATATAAACCGTGCGGCCCGTCTGGCGCTTGCTGAGTTCTTTGGCCAGCTTGATGCGCTGCGCCTCGCCGCCGCTCAGCGTGGTGGAGCTCTGGCCAAGATGCAGATAGCCAAGCCCGACATCGACCAGCGTATCGAGTTTGATCGCGATATTCGGCAGGTTGGCCAGCAAGGGCGCCGCGTCTTCGATCGTGGTATCGAGCAGGTCGGCAATGCTCTTGCCCTTCAGCTTTACCTGCAGCGTTTCGTGGTTATAGCGCTTGCCCCGGCAGACGTCGCAAGTGACGTAGACGTCGGGCAGAAAGTTCATCTCAATGCGCTTCAGGCCGTCGCCCTGGCAGGCCTCGCAGCGGCCCCCCTTCACGTTGAAGCTGAAGCGGCCACTCTTGTAGCCACGTTCGCGGCTCTCCGGCAGCATCGCAAACAACTCGCGGATGGGTGCAAACACCTGGGTATAGGTGGCAGGATTGGAGCGCGGCGTCCGGCCAATGGCGCCCTGATCGATCTCGATCACCTTGTCGATCTCGCCGAGGCCCATCAGCCGCTCATGCTTGCCCGGTTCGGCCTTGGACCCATAGACATGCTTGGCGAGCGAGCGATAGAGGATGTCATTGACCAGAGTCGACTTGCCACTGCCCGAAACCCCGGTCACCACCACCAGCATGCCGAGCGGAAACTCTGCATCGACATTCTTCAGATTGTGTTCGGTTGCATTGAAGATGCGCAGCTTCTTGCCGTTGCCGATGCGCCGCACGGCGGGCACTTCGATTTCGCGCGTGCCACTCAGATATTGTCCGGTGAGGCTGTTCTTGTTCCGCGCGATTTCCTTTGCCGTGCCCTGTGCGACGATCTCACCGCCCAAACGGCCTGCCCCAGGTCCCAGATCGATGACGAAATCGGCGCGCTCAATGGTGTCCTGATCATGCTCCACAACAAGGACCGTATTGCCCATGTCGCGCAGGCTCTCAAGAGTGCCCAGCAGCCGCTCATTGTCGCGCGGGTGCAGACCGATCGATGGCTCGTCCAGCACATACAGAACGCCGCGCAACTGGCTGCCAATTTGCGTTGCCAGCCGGATGCGCTGCGCCTCGCCGCCGCTCAGCGTTTGCGCGTTGCGCGCCATGTTCAGATAATCGAGCCCGACATTTTCAAGAAACTCCAGACGGGTGCGAATCTCGCCCACCACGCCGCCGGCAATCTCTTCTTCGCGTTTCTCGAGCTTCCAGCCGCGGCAAGCGGCCAGCGCCCGCCGGATGCTGAGGTCGCTGAATTCGGCAACCGTCATTCCCTTCACGCGCACCGCCAGGCTGGCGGCCTGCAAGCGCTTGCCGTGACAGGATGGACATTCCCGAGCGGTCATGAAATCGCTTAGGTATTCGCGATAGTTGTCGGTGGCGCCTTCGAGGCTGTCACCAAGCAGCTTGATCAGGCCGGGATAATTCCCCTTGCCGCCGTTCAGCAGCACTTCGCGCTGGGCGGCGCTCAGCTTTTCCCAGGGCTTGGACAGATCGATGTTGTTCTTCCAGGCGCCGTCGGTGACCCGCTGGCCGACATAGTTCGAGCCGGCCCCAGGGCCGAGGCCGCCATCGAATAGCGGACGGGTCTCGTCGACGATGATCTTGTCGGGGTCAAAACTCCACATGCTGCCCAGGCCATTGCATTCGGGACAAGCGCCATAAGGACTGTTGAAGCTGAAGCTGCGCGGCTCGAGCACCGGCACGCTGGTGCCGCAGTTCGGGCAGGCCATCTTCTGCGAGTACATCCGCTCTTCCGGTTCAGCGTTCGGGTCGTTGCTGACAATGCTCACCACCACCAGCCCGTCGGCGAGCTTGGTGGCGGTCTCAATCGAGGCTTCGAGACGCTTGCTGATGTCCGGCTTGAGCACCAGCTTGTCGACAACGACGTCGATGGTGTGGTTCTTCCGCTTGTCGAGGACAATCTCGTCCTCAAGGTTGCGCATCACGCCATCGACGCGCGCTTTGACAAAGCCCTGGCGGGCAAACTTTTCGAGTTCCTTCTTATACTCGCCCTTGCGGCCACGCACAATCGGCGCGAGGATCAGGATGCGCGTATTCTCGGGGATCTCGGCGACGCGCTCGAGAATCTGCGCCGTCGTCTGGCGGCTGATCTCGGTGTCGCAATTGGGACAATGGGAGACGCCGATCGAGGAATAGAGCAGACGCACATAATCGTAGATCTCGGTGATGGTCCCGACGGTGGAACGCGGGCTGCGGCTGGTGGTCTTCTGCTCAATCGAGATCGCCGGGCTCAGCCCTTCGATCGAATCGACTTCCGGCCGTTCCATCTGGTCGAGAAACTGCCGCGCATAGGGCGACAGTGTTTCGACATAGCGGCGCTGGCCTTCGGCATAGATTGTGTCAAAAGCGAGCGACGACTTGCCCGATCCGCTCAGGCCGGTGATGACGGTGAGCGTGTTGCGCGGAATCTCGACGTCGATGTTCTTGAGGTTGTGCTGCCTCGCTCCATGCACGCTAATTCGACTGAGCATAGTAGCCGGGCCTCACTTTCTCCATAATGTGTTTGACGGGCCGGTCGAGCATCTGGAATACAGGCTGGGGATGAATTCCGATGCCGATAGCGGCCAGTAGCAGCGGCAACACGACGGCCCACTCACGCAGGCTGAGATCGGGCAGCCGCAGATTCTTTTCGCTGGTGACGCCCAGGCTCACCCGCTGGTAGCACCACAGCAGATAGGCTACGGTCAGCACCACACCCAAGCCGCCCCAAAGCGCCCAATAGACGCTCATCTCAAAGGCGCCGCTCAGAATGCGAACCTCTCCAATGAAGCCATTCAGCGGCGGCAATCCCATCGAGCTGACCACAGCGAGAAGAAAGACCAGGCTGAAGGCGGGCATCGGTCCAAACAGCCCGCCATATTCAGAAATCTCGCGCGTGTGGCGGCGTTCATACATCAGACCAACGAGTAAAAAGAGCAGGCCGGTAGAGATGCCATGGTTGATCTGTTGCAGCATGCTGCCGGAGATGCCGGCCGGATTCATCGCGAAGATGCCGAGCATGCAGAAGCCCATGTGGCTGACGCTCGAATAAGCGACCAGACGCTTCCAATCGCGCTGCTTCAGGCAAACCAGCGCACCATAGACGATTGCCACCAGGGCGAGAATGCTCATCCACCAAAGGACATTCGAACTCTTGACCGCCTCCGGCACACCGGGCAGCACCAGGCGCAAAAAGCCGTAGGTGCCCATCTTCAACATCACGCTGGCCAGATAAACACTGCCGGCTGTTGGCGCTTCGGTGTGCGCATCGGGCAGCCAGGTGTGGAAGGGCGCCATCGGCACCTTGACGGCAAAGCCGAGGAACATCAGCCAGAAGATCCAATGGGCCAAGTCGCCTGCCGGTTGCGTCGCCCAGAGAGCCGGAATGCTGAAGGTGGCAAAGCCGGTTTGGCGGGTGTGTTCAAAGTGCAGCAGAATCAGACCAAGCAGCAGCAACATGCTGCCGGAGATGGTGTAAATGAGAAACTTCATCGCCGCGCGGCGACGGTCTTCGCCGCCCCAGATCGAGATCAGGAAGAACATCGGAATCAGCGAGGCTTCAAAGAAGACAAAGAACAGCATCGCATCCATTGAGAGAAAGACGCCAGTGACGCAGGTCTGCAGGATGAGCAGAGTGGCGTAGAACTCTTTGAGGCGGCTTTCGATCGCGTTCCAGCTAGCGAGGCTGGCGAGGAAGCCAACACCGGCGGTCATCGCGACGAGAAGAATCGAATAGCCATCGACACCAAGAAAGAATTCCGCGCCGATGCTGGGGATCCAGGGAAGGCGTTGGACAAATTGGAGGTCTTTGCCGGAATCGAAGCTGCCGAGCAGGCTGATGGTCCACAATGCGTTCAATCCGAGCACCAGATTGGCCCAGAATTTGAGCAGAATCGGCTTCGCGGCAGGCAGAAGGGTAAGAATCAGCCCGCCAAGCAGCGGAAAGAAGAGAATCAGGGTCAGGTTGTCGGCCATGAAAACTAGCAAGAGAGCGTACCGGGAAACCGGTACGCTCTCTTGCTAGTTTAGCGCCAATCGCGGGGCCAACAAGACTACTGGACTACTGGCAGAGGCGATATGCCACTACTTGATTGCAAAACTTGCAACGTACAAATCGTCGAACCTCCGCATAACGCCCAAGAGCAGCTTGGATCTCTGTAGTCCTGCGATCGTCGATCTTTCCAATCCACGTCTTCTCGATTCGTCCGCCTGGATCAAGAAGCGCAAGGAAGGGAGTCGCTGGAACGGTTACCTGCACCCCAGACATCGATATGCAATCTACCGACTCTAGCTTAAGACCCCTTTTTATGCAGTAATCCATAGGTTGCTCTTCTGCTCCTGCCACTACGACCAGTGCTCTCATCCCCTTTGCCTGAGTCGCCTTCAGGATTGCTTGAATTTGAACCAGGCTTTCATCGCAGAAACGACATACTGGTGACGTTACAAAAGCTAACCTAGAAATAGTACGTTGATTTTCTTTTGCAGTAGAATGCAGAAAGCCTTTTCCCTTAAGAGAGGCCAGTATTGATTGGATGCTGTCTGGGTGCGCACTGGCTTGTCCCCGAGTTGAAAAGATATTCCACAACTGTGTCGAAATGAATATACAACAAGATACGATTAGCAGAAGCGTCGCTACCTTGCTCAACTCTCCTGAATCTGGATAATTTGGCAGATTTGGTTGGGAGTTGCGTATGAAAAAGGGGAGGGCGAACCGTCTCGGTTCGCCCTCCCCTTTTCAAGCTATTGTCGAGAGGGCTACTGGTAGGTAACCGTCTTTCCGACGATACTAGTGGCGGCGATGACACCGGTGTCAATCCCGCTCGCCGTAAAGCTTCCAGGATTTGAGATCCCTCCGACTCCCAGCATCGCCGGAGGGGTATCGCTCGAACCTGCTGGAGTGGCAGGAAGATAGAGTAAAACCGCCGATGGGACCGTGAAGCTGCCCTTGCTGGTTTGTTCCACGCAAACGAACGTGCCAGTGATTGCTTTTTCTGTCAGATCAGAAGCCGAATAGCCGTAGATCATGACGAAGCCCGCCGGGTCGCCACCAGTCCAGGTTACCGTCTGACCCGCAGCCCGGTTGACGTTGTTGATGTTGGACTTGTTGGTCCAATTCAACGGTTGGGGCAGTGTGTAATTTGCATTGAAGCCTTTCACGTCCGCACCGCCGGCTCCGTTGCTAAAGGTGTAATTGCCCGGATCGAGGTACGGGGCTTCGCCGATACCAGGAATTCCAGGTGGTAAATCCTTGATGGAGATTGCAGTGGCAAACGTGGCACCATAGGATCCAACGACATTCGGTGTCTTCGCGAGGGACTTTGTACCCTTAGGGCCATTTACGCTGATAGCCGTACCGGCATCGAGTCCGCGGGGCTGTACCGGGTCAACAGGGAACTGACTACTTGCCGTTCCGGCGTAGACCGAGCAGGTACCAATCGACGGAGTGCCTCCGACATTCAGCGAAGAACTGGAGCCGATGGTTTGTGCGTTGAATTCCTGGAAGTCTGCGCTTCCCGTATCGAGACTAAACGAAGCTGCGAGGCCAGAGTAGTTCATCTCGTAGGACAACCGGGTAAGGGCAATGGACCCGATCTTGATGGTTCCGCCGTTGCTGATTGTAGTGAGTTGAGCGCTGGACAATCCAAGAGGATCAGAGCACACTCCGCCGTTGGCTGAAATTGCGATCGTCGTCGCGTTGCTGATGACGGTCCCAGTCTTAATCAGGACGGGAACGGCGCAGCCACTGAGATTACCAGGAACAATCAGATTGATCTGATCGAGACCGGCAAAGCCAGGTGCTCGTCCAGCATAAGAAACCGCAGCCTTAGATGCACCGACATAGACTTCGACCTGGGATTGATTGATGGCTACTGCAGCCGCGCCAGCATTATCCGCTGAGCCCGCCGGCAACGCGCCAAGACCCGTGCCGTACAGAATCAGGGTCTGGCCGGCTTTGGCTGATCTCAGGGGAGAGTTCACAGGCACCGACGATGCACTTTCGTAGTTCTGAACCACACCAGGACCACTACCGGCAGAATTCACTGCGAAGGTACCGAAGGCGCTGGCAACCACCTTAAAGCTGCGTGCGGCGCTGGTGGCTCCGCCAAAGCTGACCGTGAGCGTCGCATTGCCAACCGGTGTGGCCGAGGGAAGGATTGCAGCCAACTGGCCTGCAACCGTATAAATGAGTGGGCAGTCTAGGGTCTGTCCGCCGCTCGTCACTTTGACGCTGGTGCCAGCGAGGGTAGAGGGGAGAGGGAAGCCGGCCTGCGCGAGCGCCGCAGGGCCCATTTTACTGCCAAAAACTACAAATATGGAACCCTGCGCGATTGCTCCACCCGGTAATCTCGAACTGGTGTAGCTGGCCGCATTCAGGATTCCTCCATCATTGACCACTGGCTGGGCGAGGATCGTACCGGCCAGCGCAGTCATCATGACCGCTGAAAAGAGGGTTTTAGACATAGGTTTCATACTATACGCGCCATCGGGCGAAAGCACGGGTCATGCTGGTTGCAGAATTCTCCAGATTTCTTGGATGGAATGCTATGTGCGTTTGGGGGGACCATTTCGATTGCTGCTTCCTTGGCCGCGAAGAGTAGATGCTGGTTGCAACATTTCTCGCTAAGCGAATCGTCCCAACTGAGCATAACGGCCGATTGCGGTGGCCCCTCAATCCGTATATAGTTCTCCAAGAATCAGCCGGGTCTTGGAGAGATTTCTTGCACAATCGAATCCTGTTCGCTGTATTTTGTTCCCTCGCAACCACCCCGCTCGTGGCGCAAACCTTCCAGGGGGCCGTAGTCGGTACCATCACCGACGCCTCTGGAAGCACGGTTCCACAAGCAAACATCACACTCCTCAATCTAGGCACCTCGGATCGAAGGACGGCGAAGTCCGATGATGCAGGCTCCTACCAGTTCGTCTCTCTCGTTCCGGGCCAGTATCGAATCGAGATTGAGAAAACCGGATTCCGGCGTTTCGTCCGGGAACCCATTACGGTCGAAGTCCAGAGTAGCGTTCGCATCGACATTCCCATGCAACTGGGTGACACCACCCAAACCGTCGAGGTGACGACGCAGACTCCGTTGCTGCAAACCGAAGACGCCTCTCTCGGTCAGGTGGTGCAATCGCGAAAAGTGCTTGAGATGCCTCTGAATGGCCGCAATGTATTTGGCTTGGTGGCGCTGGTGCCGGGTGTGGTGCCTGGAGGACAATCGGGAACCACACCCACCGGCACGAACGTGTTCGCCTGGGGAAACTATCAAATTGGCGGGGGACAAGCGAATCAGAGTGCGGCCTTCATTGACGGCGCGCCGATCAATGCCATCTATGCCAATCTCACGGCGCTCGTGCCCACGCAGGACGCGATCCAGGAATTCCGCGTGCAGACCAATAACCTGGGCCCCGAGTTCGGGCATCTTGCCGGTGGCGCCATCAACCTCGCAACCAAGTCGGGCAGCAACGCCTTCCATGGAACTGCTTACGAGTACCTCCGCAATCGGTCGCTCAACGCGAACACCTTCTTCAACAACCGCGCCGGCGTGAAGCGTCCGGCCTTCACGCAGAATCAATACGGCACCAACGTCGGCGGCCCTGTGATTCGCGACAAGACCTTCTTCTTCGGCGGCTGGGAGGGCTTCCGCCTGCGACAGGGGATGTCCTACGTGTACTCCGTTCCAACCGACGAGATGCGTGCCGGCAACTTCTCGAACTTGCGGAATGCGGCAGGCGCAATGATTCCCATCTACGACCCGCTCACCACCTGCGGCCGTCTGGGCAATGCGGCCTGCGCCCGCGACGCCAATGGGAATGAGGTCATCACGCGCCAGGTCTTTCCCGGCAATGTCATTCCGCAGAATCGATTCGACCCCGCCGCTCGCGTGCTGTCGAATCTCTGGGGTCGCGCGAATGGCCCTGGCTCTCAGTTCACCAACGTCAATAACTTTACGGCCAATGCGAGTGTCGGCGGACAGAACGATCAGTACAACGCGCGCATCGATCACAATGTTTCCGAAAAGCAGCGCCTCTTTGTCCGCTACACCTTCTGGAAGAATCTGAATCTCCCCATCGACCCCTACGGCACCAAGACTTGCGTTGACCGTTGCACCGAGACCTTCAACACCAATCAGGCCGTGATCGCGGACACCTACTCGATCACGCCAACCCTGGTTGCCGATGTCCGAGTCGCCTACATGCGTTTTCACTATGATCGGACTTCGCTCACCCAGGGCTACGATCTCACCCAGCTGGGCTGGCCGGCTGCCCTCAACAATCAAGTGGTGTTCCGCGTTGTGCCGCAGCCCTCGGTGACCGGCTACAACGGAGTCTTCAGTACGAGTGGAACTGGCAGCACGATCTCATCGCGAAACGATGTCTATTCGCTTGCCCCCAGCCTCACAAAAATCTGGGGCAACCACACGATGAAGTTCGGAGCGGATCTGCGGCGCAGCACGCACAACTACTACCAGCAGAACAACCCGTCCGGAAATTTCAACTTCGACGCACTTCTCACCTCAGCAAATCCCTTTGCTGCTGCGGGCACCGGAAATGGCTTTGCTTCGTTTCTGTTGGGATACGGTTCCGGCGGTGGTATCAATCAGAACGCGCTGGTGGCCGCACAGATTCTCTATCGCGCCTTTTACGCCGGAGACCAATGGCGGCTCAACAGCAGGCTGACGCTGAACTATGGCATTCGCTATGAGCAAATGGGGCCGTGGTCGGAGCGCTATGACCGGCTTTCGGTGTTGCTCCCGGATGTGGAGAATCCTCTGTCTTCGATCACGGGCTTGAAGCTGAAGGGACGCCTGGGCCTGGTGAATTCGCCAGACAGCGCGAGCCGCAACAACCAGAAGCTGGGACACCTTTTCTCTCCTCGTGTGGGCATCGCCTATCGTCTCTCAAACACCACGGTCATTCGCAGTGGCTATGGCATCTTCTATTTGCCGAACGATGTGCGCTGGAACATGGCGCCCAATAATGACGCCGTCAATTCTTTCAATAATCCCTTCAACGGGACACTCGATGGCTCGCTGACTCCGCTCGATCGCTTGGGCAATCCTTTCCCGAATGGCCTGCTGCAAACTCCGGGCCGTAGTGCCAACTTGCAGAAAATCTTCTATGGACAGGGCGTAAGCGGGGCAATCTTCAACGATCCCTTCTCCTATGCCCAGCAATGGAACTTCGATGTGCAACACGAACTGCCGGGCGGCCTGGCGCTGTCCGTGGCTTACGCCGGTTCGAAAGGAACCCATCTTCCCGGTCCAGACCAGCAACTGAATCAATTGCCCAACCAATACATGGCGCTTGGCAGCCGCTTACAGGAGCAGGTTCCCAATCCCTTCTATGGGCAGGTCGCGCTTGGCACACTCGCGCAGCCGCTGGTCGCCTATGGACAACTGTTGCGGCCCTATCCGCAGTACACGGGCTTTGCAATGAAGAACCCGACCAATCGCAACTCCACTTACCACTCCGCGCAACTCAACCTCCAGAAGCGCTTCGGCGCGGG
Organism: Bryobacter aggregatus MPL3; assembly: GCF_000702445.1. Classification (NCBI taxonomy): domain Bacteria; kingdom Pseudomonadati; phylum Acidobacteriota; class Terriglobia; order Bryobacterales; family Bryobacteraceae; genus Bryobacter; species Bryobacter aggregatus. Next base: position 1,543,006 of record NZ_JNIF01000003.1, on the reverse strand, counting down.
CGGCAGCATTGTCGGGGCCTATACCTGGTCGAAGTTGATCAGTGACACCGATACGCTGACGGGTTGGCTGGAACCGGCAGGTGGCGCGGGCGGTGTTCAGGACAATTTCAACATCCGCGCAGAGCGGTCGCTCGCTCTGTATGACACACCGCATCGTGGCGTCATCAGTTATATCGTCGATCTACCTTTCGGCAAGGGGCGGCGTTTTGGAAGCCATGTGACTGGTGTGGCGGATCGTTTTGTGTCCGGCTGGGGCGTCAATGGTGTCAGCACCTTCCAGTCCGGCGCTCCGTTGCCGATTAGTGTCGCGGTCAACACGAACGTCTTTGGCGCCGGACAGCGTCCGAATCGAACCGGGCAACCGGTGTCTCTCGATGGCTCGGCTCAGGACCGGCTCAACCGCTGGTTCAATCCAGCGGCCTTCTCCCTGCCCGCCGCCTTCAGCTATGGCAACGCTGCTCGCAGCATGCCTGACATGCGCTCGCACGGCATTGCGAACTACGACTTCACGCTCTTCAAGAACACGAGCATTACGGAGCGCGTGGGATTGCAGTTTCGAGCGGAGATCTTCAACCTCTTCAACCGAGTCCGCTTCGCTGCGCCGGGGACGGCTCTCGGCAATCCACAATTTGGAGTGGTCAGCGGTCAATACAACGACCCAAGACTCGTTCAACTGGCCTTGCGGCTCGTGTTCTGACGAGGCCCAATAGAAAACCGGGCTCGCAGCAAGCTACGAGCCCGGTTCCGATTTCGAAAAGCGCGCTATGCCTTCTTGCCGCGGCCTGGCGTCGATTTCGCCTTGATCTCGATCGGCGTCGCACCAAAGTGGAAGTGCTTGCGGATCTGATTGATCAGGAATCGCTCATCGGAGAAGTGCAGCGGTTTCGATTTATCGGTAAACACCACAAACGAAGGCGGACGCACGCTGGCCTGCGTGATGTACTTCACCTTCATATTGGTCTCGCGGGTAATCTGCTCGACAAAGCGATTCAGTTCGCCCGTGGTCACACGCTTGTTCATCGCTTCCTGTGCGCTCTGGATCAAGTGGAAGAGCCGCTTGACGTTCGTACCCTTCGTTGCCGAAATGAACTCAATGGGTGCGTACTCGAGGAACTTCATTGTGTCGCGAACTTCCTCGGTAAACTCCTTGGTGCGCCGTGTCGGATGGGCATCCCACTTATTGACGCAGAGAATCACCGGGCGGCCTTCTTCATGCGCGTAGCCCGCAATGTGGGCATCCTGCGCCGTCGGGCCTTCGAGCGCGTCGATCATGACGATGATAATGTGCGCCATGCCGATGTGCCGGCGCGCCATCATGACGCTCAGCTTCTCGGCCATCAGGGTCGTCTTCCCCTTGCGGCGAATTCCGGCCGTGTCGACAAAGATGAATTCCTGGCCGTCGACGGTCACGGTCTCGTCGACTGCGTCCCGGGTGGTACCGGCAACAGGCGACACAATCGCGCGTTCTGTGCCAGTCAGCGAATTTAATAGAGTGCTCTTGCCCACATTGGGACGGCCAATGATGGCCACCTTGATCGGGCGAGCAGGCTTTACAGTCTCTTCCGGAGACTCGCTTTCCGGAAAATCTGCCGTGATGTGATCGAGCAGATCGTCGATTCCGGTGCGATGTTCCGCAGAGATGGAGATGACCGGATCGAGTCCGAGATCATGAAAGCCCGAACTGAGAACTTCGCGCTTCGGGACGTCAATCTTATTGACGGCCAGCGTGATCGGCTTCCCCAGCCTGCGCAGCATCTGTGCTAACTCCCGGTCGGAGGAAGTGATCTCGGTACGGCCGTCAATGACGAAAACGATCTGCGTTGCTTCCTCAAAGGCTTTCTTGGCCTGCTTGAGGATGTTGGCGGGGATCAATTCGTCGTCGTTGGGGATGATGCCACCGGTATCGATCACGTCGAAGTGACGATCCCGATATTTGGCGCTGCCGCGAATTCGGTCGCGAGTGATCCCAGGCTCATCTCCGACGATGGACCGGCGTGTACCCGTAATTGCGTTGAAAAGAGTGGATTTACCGACGTTGGGTCGTCCGACGATGACCACTACCGGCTTACCAGCGCTATGCGCCATAACGTCTTAGGGTAACATCGTGAGCGTTGAAACCCCTCTTTCCTATTTTTATTCGTATCGAAGGGCGCCAGATTCTCATCGTGGGTGCTGGGCCTGTTGCGGTGAGAAAAGCCAAAGGGCTGCTGGAATCAGGAGCCCACTTACGGGTGGTGGCGCCGGAAGGAGATCCCGAAATGGAAACTCTGGCCGTGACCCGGGAGCGGCGGAACTTTGCCGTTTCAGACCTTGACGGCGCCGAACTGGTCTTTGCCGCGACAAATGACCGGGAGCTGAATCAGTCGATCGGAGAAGCGTGCCGGCAGCGTGGAATCTGGGTCAACATCGCGGATGCTGCCGAAGAATGCGACTTTCATATCCCGGCCCGGATCCACTCTGGCGAGTTCCAGATTGCGATCTCGACGGGCGGCAAGGACCCGAAAGCGGCCCGGGAGCTCCGGAAGCGGATCGAGCGGCTGCTAGCTGAGCCGTGCGACCATAAAGTTTAAACCCCTCACATGCCTTTTTCACCTGAGAAAATTCGAAACATCGCTATTGTTGCGCACGTTGACCATGGCAAGACCACGTTGGTGGACACGATGCTCCGCCAGAGCGGTATCTTCCGCGCCAATGAAGAACTCACCGATCGCGTGATGGACTCCAATGATCTGGAGCGCGAACGCGGAATTACAATCCTAGCCAAAATCACTGCCGTCAACTATAAGGGCGTCAAAATTAATATCTGCGACACCCCGGGCCATAGCGACTTCGGTGGAGAAGTCGAGCGTGCACTGAAGATGGTGGACGGCGTCATGTTGCTTGTGGATGCGAGCGAAGGCCCGCTGCCCCAAACCCGTTACGTCCTTTCCAAAGCCCTCGAAGCGCATCTCACCCCGATCGTGGTCATCAACAAAATCGACCGGCCCGATGCCCGTGTGCAGGAAGTTCTGAACGAAGTCTACGATCTGTTCATCGATCTGGACGCCCAGGAACACCAGCTCGAGTTCCCTGTCGTTTATGCCATTGGCAAGCAGGGTCTCGCCAAGATGAGCATGGACGAAGAGGCCACTACTCTCGAACCCCTCTTTGAAACCATCGTCAAGCATATCCCGCCGCCGAAGGGTTCTGCCGATGCCGAACTGCAGATGCTGGTTGCGAACCTGGACTACTCCGACTATCTCGGACGTCTTGCCATTGGACGTGTGTTCAACGGCACGATGAAGGTGAATTCTGAAGTGAACATCGCCAAGATCGATGGCAGCCTGCAGAAGACCAAGATTACGAAGATGTACTCCTTCGACGGGCTGAAGCGCGTTGAAGAATCTGAAATCTACCCCGGCGACATCGTTGCCATCGCGGGCGTCGAAGGCATCACCATCGGCGAAACCGTAACCAGTGTTGAGAATCCCAAGCCGCTGCCGAAGATCCACATCGACGAGCCGACGATCGCGATGACTTTCACGATCAATACCTCGCCCTTTGTCGGCCGCGAAGGCCAGTACGTCACCTCGCGCCACATCCGCGATCGCCTGACCAAGGAACTGCTCACCAACGTTGCCCTGCGCGTTGACGATACCGGTACGCCGGATAGCTTCAAGGTGATGGGCCGCGGTGAACTGCAGTTGGCGATCCTGATCGAAACCATGCGCCGCGAAGGCTATGAGCTCCAGGTCAGCAAGCCCGAGATCGTCACCAAGACCATCGACGGGGTGCTGAAAGAACCGCAGGAAATTCTTCTGATCGATTGCTCGGAGCTGTTCATCGGCACCGTCATCGAGAAGATGGGCCATCGCAAGGGCAAGATGATGAAGATGATCAACAATGGCTCTGGCCGTGTTCGTCTCGAATTCCAGGTGCCCTCGCGCGGCCTCATCGGCATCCGCAATGAAATGCTGACCGAAACCCGTGGCACCGCGCTGATGAACTCGCTGTTCAACGGCTACATGGACTGGCAGGGTGACATCCCGATGCGTCCCACCGGCGTGCTGATCTCCGATCGTGCCGGCGTCACCACCGCATTTGCGATCAATGCAATGCAGGAACGCGGCGAGATCTTTGTCAGCCCGGCGCAGGAAGTCTACGAAGGCATGATCATTGGCGAAAACGCCCGCGATTCCGATCTGGTCGTCAACATCGTCCGCGAAAAGAAGCTCACCAACATGCGTAGCTCCTCGGCCGACGACGCCATCCGTCTGGTTCCGCCCAAGGTGATGACGCTCGAGCTCGCCATCGAGTTCATTGAGATCGATGAGTTTGTCGAAATCACGCCGAAGTCGATCCGTCTTCGCAAGAAGATTCTGAAAGCCAATCAGCGTTGATCGAGACCCTTAAGCAAGCGCTTCGGGGTGACCATCACGATTTCACGAAGGGTAGCCTCAAAAAGGCGATCATTCTTCTCGCAGTGCCCATGGTGCTCGAGCTCTCAATGGAGAGTTTGTTTGCCATTGTCAACGTATTCTGGGTAGCTGGCCTCGGCGCGGATGCCGTGGCCACAGTCGGCCTCACCGAGGCGATGGAAACGATCATATTTGCGGTAGCAATGGGCCTTTGTGCCGGTGCTACCGCTTTTGTCTCCCGGCGCATCGGTGAAAAGGATGAGGCCGGAGCCAGCCTGTCGGCGGGCCAGGCCATTCTGTTAGGTCTCATCTGCAGTGTCCTGATTGGCGTTCCCACCGCGCTCTCCGCCAAGACGTTGCTGAGTTTTATGACTAGCTCACCCGGAGTGATTGCCACCGGGGAAGGCTATGCGACGGTCATGTTCTCGGGAACTTACTCGATCCTGTTGATTTTCCTGATCAATGCGATCTTCCGGGGCGCCGGTGATGCCGCAATCGCCATGCGAGTTCTGATCCTCGCAAATGTCATCAATCTCGTCCTCGACCCCTGCCTGATCTTTGGCTGGGGCCCTTTCCCCAAGATGGGGGTTACTGGCAGCGCGGTGGCGACCACCATCGGCCGCACTGTGGGCGTCTGTTATCAGTTCTATCGCCTGGCGAGCCCCGGCAGTCGTATCACGATCCACCTGCGAGACCTCCGCATCCAACCCAAGCTCATGTGGGAGATGCTGCGGGTCAGTTTCCCGGCAATGTTTCAGTACGGCATCGGCATGGCCAGTTGGATGATCCTCAGCCGCATTGTGGCTCAGTTTGGCGCGGTAGCGACGGCGGGTTACACCATTGCCATTCGCATCATCATTGTCACCATCCTGCCCAGTTGGGCGCTCGGTGGGGCCGCGGCCACCTTGATGGGCCAGAACCTGGGTGCGGGCCGGCCGGAACGCAGCGAGCGCGCCACCTGGCTCTGCGGCTTTTACAATATGATCTTCCTCGGTCTGGTCAGCCTCGTCTTTATCTTCTATGCCGAGCCGCTGATCCGGATCTTTACGCAGGAGCAGCCAATCATCGACGTTGGCAAGAGCGCGCTTCGCTACATCAGCTACGGGTATGTCCTGTACGCCTACGGATTGGTGCTGGTGCAGGCCTTCAACGGCGCTGGCGATACGGTCACTCCCACCGTGATCAATGTCATCTGCTACTGGCTCTTCCAATTGCCGCTGGCCAATTACCTTTCGGGCACAGCAGGCATGGGGCCGAATGGTGTCTTTACCGCAGTCACGCTGACCGAAAGCCTGATTGCGGTCTGTGGCATCATCGCATTTCGGCGGGGCCGCTGGAAGCAATCGAAGATCTGATCAGGTCTTCCACCTTTTGCCACACCTCGGGGTCGAACTCCATCTTCACGTGTGGGTTCATCAGAAGCTGGCGCAGCGGCGTTTCCTCCGAGACATCGATCTTCTTCGAGCGTGGATAGCGATAGCGCCAGTTGCCTAAGATGACGGTCTTGCGGGCATCCTCAGCCTGAATCCGGGAGCGTCCGCGGATAGGCCCCATCTCCCGCTGGTACAGATTTGCCGCCGCTTTTACATTCGAGGGCACCTTCCCATCGCGGAACCCAACGCTGTCGATCTGTACATTCAACAGCACGGGAATCTCCTGCTTCTGCAGCCAACGGCAAAGCTGGATGGTCGCCGATCCGCCCAAGGATTGTCCATAGATCACAATGCGGGCGCTGCTCCGCTCCGCAGCGCTTAAGACTCCATCGCCATTGCCATCCAACGCTCTCTGAATCAACTCTTGCGCCAGTTCCAGGCGATGGTTTTCTACCGTTTCGATATAAGTACGAGGCAACTGCTCGGTGCGTAAATGCAGACAAATCCGACGCACAATTCGGTGCGGTAAATCCCAATCGTCCCAACCTCCAACCATCCCAATGACAAGCGTGTCTCCCTGTTTCAGTGGGAGGGGTGTTGTAAAGTCCGCGAAGTTTTGGTGAGCCAAAATTGGAATCACGGAAAGACCCCAAAAAAAGAGCCTGCGCAGGAGGATGTGCGCAGGCTTTTGGGGTTTGCAAGGAGATACAAATGATCCTGATCTCATAGCCCTTGAGGGATGTCAGGATTTCTTATCGACAACCAGCTTGTTGGTGACGCTGAACACCCCAGGGACCTGATTGGCGAAAAGCCCAGCCAAGTTTTTATCCATTTCGTTGATCACGACACCAGTCAATGTGACGTTGCCGTTCTTGACGATAATGCGCACCGGTGGGTTGGCGCCCAAAGTATAACGGCCTAAGGAAGCCTGGCCGAATATGGTGCGATAGAGAGCTAAACGAAGCCGATCATCATTGGGAGAGAGCGGTAGAACCTCAATCCGGTTATCTACCTCTTCTACCCCTGGGATCCGCTTCACAACGTTGCCAGCCGAACTCTGAAGGGTGGGGCGAGTAACTTGTCCAGTAAGTATCACCTTATGTCCTTCGAGTGAGAAACTCATTTGATCGAAGACTCCGTAGAAAGGCAACATCACGAGCTCATGACGGACTTTGTCCGCAAGCCGCTCCTGCTCTGTGGCCCCCGATGGGAGTTTGGAGGAAAAGAGTGGACTGGTAGCCAAAACACCTGCGACAACTGCTGTAAGTATTGTCTGTTTCATCTCTTTGGCTTTTTGACCTTCTTCCTACTCAATGAGATGCACAGTCACACTGTGAAGTTTCGACCTTTACATGGACTTGACTTCGGTCCAAAGGCGATCGCGCAGCCGCTGCGTTGGGGCGTTGCTGGTGCGAAACCACTCCCCGCGCGCCAGCACTTCGTCGCCCGGAAAGAGTGTCTTTAACGCACGGAATGAAGCAGGCAGATGATCGATTGCTGCCGCATTCGGAGTTGAGGCGCGGCTGGCTTGCGTGATCGCCGCGGCCACCTCCGGGCGACAGAGATAGTTCACAAATTCATGGGCCAGTTCCGCGCGCTGCGATTCCGCCAGAATCGCCACGCAATCGCAATAGAGTGAAAAGCCTTCTCTCGGATGGCAGAACTGAAGCTGGGGCGCGCCATCCATGGTGAGTTGCGCGCTTCCAGCCCAGAGCTGGCAGGCTTGCACATCGCCCGCCGCCACTTGGTCTCGAACTTCGGTGTTCAGATAAGCGCGCAGGATCTTCTTTTGTTCTCCTGCCAACTGTTGCGCTTGGCGAAGTTCCTCGGGCGAGTTGGTATTGATCGAATAGCCGAGGCGCTTCAGGCAGGCCCCAAAGACTTCCGAAGGCTCATCGAGCATGGTGATCTTGCCGCGATAGCGAGGCTCCCAGAGATCGCTCCACCCTGTGAGGTTCATTCCAGCCTGCGAGAGAATGCCACAGCAAGACCACAGATAAGGAATGGACCAATCGAGGTTCCTGTCCCATTCAGGGGACTGGAAGCGGGCTGCCAGATGCTTTAGGTTCGGCAACCGGGCCGGGTCGAGCCTGCGCAGCAAGCCCATCTCCCGCATGGGGTTCACCAGCCGGTTCTCCGGAAAGACCACATCCCATCCGGAGTTCCCGGAAATGGTCTTTGCCATGGTCTCTTCGCTGCCTTCGATCACCGGTGAGTAACGCACTTCGGCGCCAAACTCGCGCTCGAAATCAGCAATAGTCGTTTTGCCGATGTAGTCGGTGTAGTTCAGAACGTTCAGCCGCGGTTTGCGTCCTGCGCTGCATCCGGCCAGGCCCGGCAAGCCCAATAGAAAGATGCGCCGTCTCATGCCTTGTGCTCCAGCCGTTGTGAGATCACAATCAGTACCCCAAGCCCGAAGACGATGAGGGTTGAGATTGCATTCACCGCCGGATTCACCCCGCGCCGCGCCATGCCGTAGATGATCATTGGCAGCGTTTCTGAATCGACGCCCGCTACGAGACTGGTGATCACGTAGTCGTCCAGCGAGGTGGTAAAGGCCAGCAGCGCGGCGGCCACGATGCCGGGCCGCAACATTGGGAGGGTCACTTGCCAGAAGGCCTGCCAGGGCGTGGCGCCAAGGTCTTGTGCGGCCTCCTCATAGGAAGCATCGATGGTCCGCAAGCGCGCCAGCACTACCATCACGACATACACCAGGCAAAAGCTCACATGCGCGAGCACCACGGTGTGCATGCCCAGTTGCAGGTGCAGCACGCGGAAGACAATCTGAAAGAGTGCGAGCAGCGATACGCCAGTGACGATCTCTGGGGTGACCAGCGAAACATAGAGCGAAGTGCTAAGCCAGGGAGCGCTCCGCTTCCAAATGGCATGGGCGGCGAGCGTACCGATGGCCGTCGAAAGGAGCGTGGCGAAACTTGCAATGAGCAGACTGTTCCAGGCGCTTTCGAGCAGTGTGCGATCGCGGAGCGCGGCCTCATACCAGCGCAGCGAAAATCCTTCCCAGTGCGTAAACTTCGAGCGGTTGAAGCTGAAGACCCCTAGAATGACCAAGGGAAGATGCAGAAAGGCGTAGATCGCCACCGCATACAGAGTCAAGATGGGCGCCCTCACATCAACTCCTCACCTTTGCGGGTGACAAGCTTCATGCCGATCAGAACGATGCCCATCAGGATCAGTGACGCGGCCGCCCCAAAGGGCCAATCCCGTGCAGTGGTGAATTGGTTCTGCACCAGATTCCCAATGAGAATCGTGCTGCCGCCGCCGAGCAGATCGCTGGTCAGATAGGTGCCCAGCGCGGGGATGAAGACAAGGAAGGCGGCGGCGCGAAGCCCTGGAGCCGACACCGGAATCACCACCTCGCGCAGCGTCTCAAACGGTCTGGCGCCGAGATCGGCTGCCGCCTCTACCAGGCTGTAGTCAAGGCGTTCAAGGGTGGAATAGATCGGAAGCACGGCTAGCGGCAGGCTGCAATAGACCAGCCCCAGCAGCACCGCGCCATGGTTGTAGAGCAGAGGCAAGGGTTCGTTGATGATGCCCAGCGCCAGCAGCAGGGTGTTAAACAATCCGGTATCGCGCAACAGAAAAACCCAGGCGTAGGTGCGCACCAGGAAGCTGGTCCAGAAGGGCAGCATCACCAGTTGCAGATACAGTTCGCGCCGCGGGCCGCTTCTCGCAATGAACCACGCCAAAGGGAAGCCGAGGATCAGGCAAAGCACCGTGGTTTCTGTCGCAATCAGAAACGAGCGCAGCAGGATCTGGCCATAAAGAGGATCGAAGAAGCGCTGGTAGTTTTCGATTGTCCAGGGGGCTCCCTGCCCTCCGTAAGGGCCGCGCGTCATGAGGCTATAGACCAGGACAATGCCAAGCGGCACCAGGAACAGAAGTCCGGTGACCAGCGCCGCCGGCAGCAAAAAGAGGCGTCGCAGGTTCATGTTAGAAGCGCAACTCGTCGCTCGGGTCCCACCAGACATGCACTCGGTCGCCATGACGATAGGAGCCGCTAAAGCGCGACACCTCCGAAACAATCAATTCGCCGCCCGGCATCTCGGCTTCGACATGGATGCAATTGCCAAGGAAGGTGGCGTTACGCACCGTGGCTTTGTGACTCATGATTCCGTTCGCTGGGATCTCGGCGGCCATGCGGGTGGCTTCGGGCCGCACCCCGATGCCTTGGAACCAGTTCATCTCGCCGAGAAACTGCGCGACAAAAGCCGTCGCGGGCTTCAGATAGATCTCATGCGGGGTGCCGGTTTGTTCCACCCGGCCCTGATTCATCACGGTGATGCGATCGGCCAGCGTGAGGGCTTCTTCCTGGTCATGGGTCACCATCAAAAAGGTGATGCCAACGCGCTTCTGGAGTGCGCGAAGTTCGGCGCGCACCTGCTTGCGCAGATTCGGGTCGAGGGCGCTCAGTGGCTCATCGAGCAGCAATACAGCAGGAGCCAGGACCAGAGAGCGGGCGAGGGCGGCACGCTGCTTCTCGCCACCGGAAAGCTGGGCGGGATAGCGATCCTCTTTGCCCTGGAGCTTGACCATCTCCAGGACCTCGGCGACGCGTTGCCGCAGGTCTCCAGCGATGCCCTGCCGCTTCAGGCCAAATTCCACGTTCTCGCGGACGCGGAGATGGGGAAAGAGGGCGTAGTTCTGGAATACGGTCGAGACATTGCGGCGGTATGGAGGCAGCGGCGCCACATTGTGGCCTTCGAGAAAAATTTCTCCTGCCGTGGGAATCTCAAAGCCCGCAACCATCCGCAGCGTCGTTGTTTTGCCACATCCTGAAGGGCCGACCAGTGCGTGGAACTCCCCGGCTTGCAGGCTGAGACTGATGTCGTCAACCGCCCTATGGGAGGGGAAGATTTTCGAAACATTGCGGAGTGCCAGCACATCGCCCATTGCAATCGCATCCTAACGCAAAAAGGCCCGCAAGCTGCGGGCCTTTTCACCAATCGACTCAAATGGAAAATTCTATGCGTTGAAACGGGCTTCAGCCGCGTCCCAATCGATCACGTTCCACCAGGCTGCGATGTAGTCCGGACGGCGGTTCTGATACTTCAGATAGTAAGCGTGTTCCCAGACGTCCAGGCCGATCACGGGGAACTTGCCTTCCATCACAGGGTTGTCCTGGTTGGCGGAAGAACTGATCTCCACCTTGCCATCCGCAGTCTTGGTCAGCCAAGCCCAACCGGAACCAAAGCGCGTGGTGGCGGCAGCGGAAAACTTCTCCTTAAAGGCATCAAAGCTGCCGAAGCTCGCATCGATCGCAGCGGCCAGCTTGCCGCTGGGCGTGCCGCCCTTGCCCGGTCCGATGATGGTCCAGAACAGGGAGTGGTTGTAGTGGCCACCGCCATTGTTGCGGACTGCCGTCTTAATTCCTTCCGGCACGATCGCGAGGTGATTGGCGAGCAATTCCTCAATCGTCTTGCCTGCCAGTTCCGGCGCGGACTCGAGCGCCTTGTTCAGGTTGGTCACATAGGCGTTGTGGTGTTTGCCATGATGGATTTCCATCGTGGCTTGATCGATGTGTGGCTCGAGTGCGTTGGTCGCGTATGGGAGGGCGGGGAGTGAGAATGACATGATCTTCAGATTGTTTCCTTCACTAGTTTAGATGACACAATAGACCGTATGGCTACTCTTCTGGCCGGTAAAACGGCAATTATCCTCGGCGTCGCGAACAAATGGAGTATTGCCTACGCAATTGCCGAATCGTATCGGCGCGAAGGCGCCCGTGTCATTCTCACCTATCAGGGAGAACGGCAGAAAGGCACAGTCGAAGATCTGGCGAAAGATTTGGGGGCAGACCGGGTTCTCAATTGTGACGTGACCAAGCCCGAAGAACTGGCGGCGCTGGTGGAGGCTCTCTCGAATGAGAAGCTCGACATTGTCGTTCACTCGATCGCGTTTGCGAACCGCGAAGACCTCAGCCGTCCCTTCATCGAGACCTCGCGCGATGGCTTCCTCCTGGCTCACGAAGTGAGCGCCTATTCGCTGATCAGTGTTTCGAATGCGCTGGCTCCGTTGATGGCGCATGGCGGGTCGATTCTGACACTTACCTATCTGGGAGCCGTCCGGGTCATCCCGAACTACAACGTCATGGGTGTCGCCAAGGCCGCGCTCGAGGCAAGCGTTCGTTATTTGGCCTCCGACCTTGGCGCGAAGAACATCCGCGTCAACGCGATCTCTGCCGGCCCGATCAAAACCGCCAGCGCTCGCGGCATCAAGGACTTTTCAAAAGTTCTCGATGGCGTGGCTGCCGTCGCTCCGCTCCAGCGCAATACGGACCCGGCCGAAGTCGGCGATACCGCTGTCTTCCTCGGGAGCGATCTCGGACGTGGCGTCACGGGCAACGTGATCTATGTCGATGCCGGCTTCCAGATCATGGGGCTGCAAGCACCCGAATAAAAGCGGCATGTAATGCGGCACAGATCGCCTCTATTCAATATCAACTAGTTGATTTATCATGAAGGAGAGGCTCTATGTCAGCGGCGAAAAAAGCGGCATACAAACCGGCGCCCCACACAAGGTTGACCCCTCCTGGTCCCCTTTCAGGGGACGGCATCACACCCGTCCTCCCGCGAGAGGGGATCGAGTCCTTAGAAAACCGCGCCTTCGATCTCATCCGTGAGGCTAGTGCCTTTGCCGGGCAAGTGCCTGCCGGGAACCAATTGCTTGTGGGCAGTTTGGTGCGTTCGATGAACTGCTACTACTCAAATCTCATCGAAGGGCACCATACCCATCCGCTGGATATTGATGCCGCGTTGCAGAAAACCTACCAGGAAAATGGGGAGACACAGAATCTGCAGCTCGAAGCGGCAGCGCATATCCGGGTGCAGACTCTGATCGACGAGGGGCGTGCGCCCGCTGTGGCTCCAGCCAGCGAAGTGTATGTCCGCTGGTTGCATCGGGAGTTTTACAGTACGATGCCGGCTGCGCTTCTCTTTGTCGAAAACCCGGATACGGGGGAACACAAGCCTTTGATTCCGGGAGAATTCCGCGACGGCGGTGTTGCCGTTGGGGAACACATTCCTCCAGCCGCTGAAGAGCTTCCTGCCTACATGCGTCGCTTCACAGAAGCCTATGGCAACCTGTCGAATCTTCGTCAGATCATTGCCCTTGGCGCCGCTCATCATCGTTTCACTTGGATCCATCCGTTCTATGACGGCAACGGCCGTGTCGTTCGCTTGATGTCGCATGCCATGCTGCTCGGCACCGGCATCGGAAACAGCATGTGGAGCATCTCTCGCGGCTTGGCCCGCACGGTGGAGCGCTATAAAACGCTGCTTGCAAACGCCGACGCTCCCCGCTACAACGCCTATGATGGGCGGGGCGCGCTGAGCGAAAAGACATTAATCACCTTTTGCGAATACTTTCTGGAGACCTGCATCGATCAGGTCCGTTTTATGTCGCAGTTGCTGGATACAAAAGATTTTCTCTCTCGCATTGCCGTTTGGTGCGCGGGAGAGATTGCGGCGAAGCGTCTGGAGCGGGGTAGTTTTGAAGTGCTGCGAGAGGTCTGGCTGACCGGCACCATCCTACGGGCTGCCGTGCCGGGAATCGCCAATGTCAAAGAACGGCAGGCGCGTGAAATCGTCTCACGTTTACTCGCCCGAGGCGTCTTATTGACTGAAACAACAAAGACGCCCCTACGTCTTCACTGCACAATCGATACGCTCGAAGCGTGGTTCCCAGGGCTCTATCCGCCCTTCTCGCGGATGCCAGAAACTGGAGCGGCGGCGGGCGCTTTGCTAGGTATGATGTAAGTTCACCTCAAACGATAGAAGGCACATATCCATATGATCCAGGTCGAAGGACTGACGAAGCGTTATGCGCGCAACGTCGCGGTCGATCACGTCTCATTCTCTGTGGAGAGAGGGCAAATCGTCGGGTTTCTCGGGCCAAATGGGGCCGGGAAAACGACGACGATGCGCATGCTCACCTGCTTCATGCCTCCCAGCGAAGGCACAGCGACAGTAGCCGGTTTTGATATTGTCAAGCAGCCGCTCGAAGTCAAAAAGCGCATTGGTTACCTGCCGGAAACCCCTCCTGTCTATCCAGAAATGGAAGTGGGCGAGTATCTGCAATTTGTCGCTCGCATCAAGGGCATTCCTGAGAAGGAAGTGCTGAAACGAAGCCAGGAAGCGGCGGCGCGCTGTTCTGTCAAAGACGTTTGGAGCAAGCTGATCGGAAAGCTCTCGAAGGGCTATCGCCAACGTGTCGGCTTGGCGCAGGCGATCATCCACAATCCCGATGTGCTGATTCTCGACGAGCCGACGAGCGGCTTTGATCCTAAGCAGATCCTCGAGACCCGTGATCTCATCAAGAGTCTCGCCGGAGAACACACCATCGTTCTTAGCACCCACATTCTGCAGGAAGTGGAAGCGATGTGCGAAAGCCTGGTGATCATCAACAAGGGCAAGATCGCGAAGTCCGGTAGCGTCGAAGAGTTAACCCGCCGCAACGGAGCGCTTCTCGAAGTGACGGTTCCGGCAGGTGCAGCCGATTCCGCTTTGCTCACTGCTCCCTTCGCCCATCTGGCCGGTGTGAGCGGCGCTCAGGCCAGCCCACTCGAGCAAGGCCTTTGGCGGATTGAGGTCGATACGGCAAACGATGCCGATATCCGGCCCCAACTTGCGCAGATTGCGCTGTCCCAGGGCTGGAATCTCTATCGTCTCGATTCCACCTCCGTCAACCTGCACGAACTCTTCTTATCCCTGACAAGCCCGGTGGCTGCCTCTGCTCTGACAGTCTCCGCTCCGGAGGTCACCGAGCAATGAGAAACGTGATTACGATCGCGCGAAAAGAACTGAACACTTATTTTCAGTCGCCGATTGCCTATATCCTGCTGGCTGCTTTTGCCGCGATGTTTGGCTATTTCTTCTGGTCGCTGGTCTACTTTTTTGTCCGCGCCAGCATGCAGTCGCAGATGAGCGGCCGTCCGATGGCGCTCAACTTGAACGAACTGGTGATCCGCAATCTTCTGGGCAACTGTGGTGTCTTGTGCCTGTTCATGATTCCGATGCTCAGCATGCGGCTTTTCGCGGAAGAGAAGAATCGCGGCACGATTGAATTGCTGCTCACCTCACCGCTCAAAGACTGGGAAATTCTTCTGGGCAAGTGGATTGGCGCCGTGGGCATGTATGCGAGCCTGCTGCTGTTCTCCGGCATCAATCTGATCTTTCTGTTCGCCTACGGCAAGCCGGATTGGAAGCCGCTGCTGGTGGGATATGCCGGTCTGCTGTTGCAGGCTGCCGCGATGCTTGCCATCGGCATGTTCATCTCGTCGGTGACTTCCAATCAGATTGTCGCCGCCGTCACCACCTTCTTCCTGTTGCTGCTGCTCTGGGTTTTTGAATGGATGGCGAATATGGACCAGAACCGCCTCACCGAGGTGCTGACCTACATCTCGCTGCTACGGCACAACGAATCGTTCATCAAGGGTGTTTTGGATCTCAAAGACACGCTGTACTACATCAGCGTCAGCTTCCTGGGGCTCTTCCTCACAGCTCGCTCGCTTGAGTCCACACGGTATAGAGGATAGGTGCGCACATGAACCAACGACAACGCCAATACAGCATCTACTCGACTTTCTACGTCTTTGTCATCATCGCCGTTCTTGGGGTAGCCAACTATCTCGCCAACAAGAACAACAAGACCTATGACACGACGGCCAACAAGCGATACAGCCTCTCGGACCAGACGGTGAAAATCGTCAAGGGCCTGAAGGATGACGTCAACATCACCTACTGGGACAACTCCGAAGGCTTCGGCGCCGCGCGCGACATCCTCAACCAGTACACTGCTCTTTCCTCGAAGCTGAAGGTGGAGTACGCCGATGCAGTCAAGAAACCGGCTCTGGCCCGGGCCGCCGGGGTGACGAACTTCGGCACGATTGTGATCGAGTCCGGCAAGCGCCGTGAAGAGGCCAAGGGGCTGACCGAAGAGCAGATCACCAGCGCACTCGTGCGCGTGTTGAAGGGAACCGATCGCACCGTCTGCTTTGCGCAGGGTGGCGGCGAAAAGGATCTCGATAAGTCCACTCGCGATGGCTTTAGCGCCGTTAAGGATCTGGTCGAGCACGACAACTATAAGATCGCCAAGCTGAATCTGCTGGAGAGCTCCGACATCCCCGCCGCATGTACTTTGGTGGTGATTCCCGGACCACGCTTTGATTACCCCACAGCCTCGGTGGACAGCTTGAAGAAGTACGTCGAAGGCGGCGGCAAGGCCTTGTTCATGCTGGATCCGCCCTTCAATGTCGAGAAACTGCGGGTCAATGAGAACAAGGCGCTGGTTGATGCTCTCGCCTCCTGGGGCGTGACGCTGAACAAGGATCTGGTGGTCGATCTCAGCCGTGTCGGCCAGATGATGGGCGGCGCGGTGCTGGCCAAGGATTTTGACACCCATGCAGTGGTGAGCGGCATGGCCGGCAAGCCGGTCGTGATGTCCTTCCCACGTTCGATGGAAGGCAAATCGACGGACAAGACAACGGTTGAAAAGCTCTTCTCGTCGATGTCGTCGAGCTTCGCGCTGACGGATCTCTCAAAGGCCGAACTCGAACCGAACCCGGCCAAGGACAAGCGCGGCCCCTTCACCATGAGCGTGGCCGGTACTTATAAGACAGGCCAGGCAAACAAAGATGGCCGCTTTGTGGTGGTGGGCAACTCGAGCTTTGTCGACAACGGCAATGTGCAGCTCTACGGCAACAGCGACCTCTTCCTGAACATGCTCGCCTGGCTCAGTGCCGACGAGGACCTGATTTCGATCCGGCCCAAGGATCCGGAAGATCGCCGCATCCAGCTCGAACAGGGCCAGATGAATACGATCATCGTGGTCTCGCAGTTTGTTCTGCCGCTCATCGCTCTCGGTGCCGCGGTTTACATCTGGCGCAAGCGCCGCTAAGGGGAATCGCAATACATGCAGTCTCGTGGATTACTGATTGGCGTTTCCGTACTGGCCGTGCTTTGCGGCTGGCTTTGGTGGAGCGATAAGAAGGCAGACGAAGCGGCGAAGAATCCGGCAAAGGATGCCAAGACGGTTCGCCTGACTGACCTGAAGACAGCCGACCTCGTCGAGATTACGGTGCAGCATGCCGGGGCGCCGGCGGTACAGCTCCGCAAGAACGGGGCTCTTTGGGCTCTGTCCTCAGAGCCCAAATTTGCGATCGAGAACGATGCCGCCGTCACTCTGGCCACCAACGCCGCCAGCATCTCGAGCGACAAGGTGGTGGACGATAACGCGAACGATCTCCTGCAGTACGGTCTGGACCCCGGCCAGATTTCGCTGGAGATCAAAGATAAGAGCGGCAAGACGGAGAAGCTGCTCTTCGGCGACGAGACCCCGGTGGGCAACCTGTACTATGTGCGCAAGCCGGGCGAGAAGAAGGTGTTCACGGTTCCAAACTACATCAAGCAAGGCATCGACAAATCGGCAACCGACCTGCGCGATAAGCGGCTGCTGCTGCTCGATGATGCCAATGTGAGCCGTCTCGAAGTGATTCGCAAGGGCGAGACGCTCGCCTTTGATCGGGACAAGAAAGGCACTTGGCAGCTCTCGAAACCACAGTCCTACCGTACCGACACCGTGGTGGTCGATGGGCTGTATAACAAGCTCCGGGAGGCGAAGCTCGACCCTGCCAGCACGGCAGAGCAGCAGAAGACTTTTGCGGCTCAGTTTGCGGCCGGATCGCCGGTAGCCACCCTCCAGGCCGTCGATGGCGCCGGCACGCAAAAGATGGAAGTGCGCAAGAGCAAAGAGAATCTCTTCCTCGCCAAATCCAGCGCCGTGCCCGGTGTTTACAAGATCTCCGAGGAACTGGGCGCCGCTCTCGACAAGACTCTCGAGGACTTCCGCTCCAAGAAGCTTCTCGACTTCGGCTTTGAAGACCCCACCCGCATCCAGATTGTTTCCAGTGGCAAGACCACGCTACTGGAGCACAAGGGCGAAGACTGGTTGCTGAATGGCAAGAAGGCGGAAGCCTCCACCGTGCATCCCGTCCTCGAGGCGCTGCGTGGCTTCTCTGCGATGAAGTTCGTCAAGGCCGGCTTGTTCACAACGCCAGTATTTGAAGTGAGCATCACGCAAAGCGACGCGAAGACTACCGAGAAGCTTCTGGTGTCGAAGGCGGGCAATTTCCACTATGCGAAACGCGAAGGCGATAGTGCGGAGTATGAGATCGATCCCAAGACGCTCAGCGACCTTGAAGATGCGGTGAAAAACGTCAAAGAGCCCGGCGCGGTTCCAAAGAAATAGACGCTCTTGCGCGCTCTTTACACAGATCTCTATCAGCTCACGATGGCCGCCGGGTATTGGATGGCGGGCAAGCAATCGGAGTTGGCGACCTTCGAGCTCTTTGTCCGCCGCTTGCCTCCGAATCGCGACTACCTTGTCGTTTGTGGTCTCGAGCAGGCGATCGAGTATCTGACGCAACTACGCTTTGAGGAGCGCGAGATCGCTTATCTGCGGAGCCTGCCGCAGTTGTCGCGGGCTCCTGAGGGCTTCTGGGATTACCTGCGCGCGTTCCGCTTCCGGGGCGACCTCTTTGCCGTTCCCGAAGGCACGGTGATGTTTCCTGGCGAGCCCCTGCTGACCGTGCGTGCCCCGCTGATCGAGGCCCAGATTCCAGAAACCTATCTGCTCAGTACGATCGGCTTCCAGACCGTCATCGCGAGCAAGGCGGCTCGCATTCTGGCGAGTGCGGCCGGACGGGATGTGGTGGAGTTTGGTTGCCGGCGCGCCCATGCTCCTGAGGCGGGATGTCTGGCCGGGCGGGCTTCTTTCCTTGCTGGTTGCGCGGGCACAAGCAATCTCGAAGCTGGAATGCGCTTTGCGGTTCCGGTCTTTGGCACTGCCGCGCATAGCTGGATTCTCAGCTTTGGCGATGAGAAGCGTTCCTTTCAGAAGTTGCAGGAACTGCTGGGGGAACGCACCGTACAACTGATCGATACCTATGACACGCTCGAGGGAGCTCGTAACGCGGTTTCCGTTGGACGGCCGCTCTATGCGGTGCGTCTCGATAGTGGCGATCTGTTGAGTCTCTCGCAGGATGTCCGTCAGATTCTCGATGCCGCTGGTTTCCACGAGACCAAGATCCTGGCAACCAATGATCTCGACGAGCACACGATCGCGGCACTCGTGCAGGCGGGCGCGCCCATCGACATCTTCGGCGTCGGCACCAGCCTTGCCACCAGTTTCGATGCTCCGGCTCTTTCGGCTGTTTATAAGCTGGTCGAGATTGAGGCGCAGGGCGAGGTCCGCTATGCGTCCAAGAACAGTACCGGCAAGCGAACGATCCCCGGTTGGAAGCAGGTCTTCCGGCTTGCGGACCGGGACGTGGTCGGGGTACACGACGAAGTTGTGCCAGGCGGACAAGCGCTCTTGCGGCAGGTGATTGCAAACGGAGAAGCGGTGGTGGATGAGAAGAACATTCGCCGCATCCAATCCTATGCACGGCAGCAGATTGCGCAGTTTGGACAGCCCGGCCGCATCGTCGAGCAGAGCGATTCTTTGGAGCGGCTCGATCGTTCCTGCCAATTCTTCCAATAAGAAGCTCTATTTTCGCGAGCGGCATGTTAGCTTTACTCGGAGGTACAGTAGCGTTTGATCCATCGCTTAAAGCGGTTCCCTATTATCAGAAGACTTTCTTATTTCCTGAAGATTCGCAGCTTTGAATCGCAGTTCAATCCTGTTCTGAATGCAGCCAAATGCGGGGCTCTGTTGATTCATGCGGCTGTGCTCCGGTCTGTTCGCCCCACTGCGTCGCTGCTGTCCCTTTGCCGGGCCCACCAGGTGCTGATGCGCTCGATTCCGTCGAAAGGCCTGCTCGGGGCCTGGAACCGTCAAATTGAGGCTAGTCTTCGCCGGGCCTGTGCTCCCGCTGGTTTGGTGGATCAGAGTGAAAAGATCGTGCGCGCGGTGCCTCAAATCGGCTCTGCCCGGCTGGTCAACTCGGCGATTGTGCTGAAGGCGCCACGAGATAGGAACGGGCTGCAGGTTGAGCGCGGAGTCCTGCTTCTCAAGAACACCAGTTGGTGCGAGACGTATCATCGCGCCGCCGACTTTCGCTCCCTGCTCCAGCACTATTCAGTAGTCGTGGAGCCGAGCTGGTCTGGTTATGCCGATCCGAAGCTCCTGGCCTTGACGCAATACAGAAGCGACAAAATTCTGGTGACTGCCTCCTATCAAGGGGATTTCCAGTTGATCCAGGCGTTGCAATCGAATCTGGTGCCGATCTGGATGGGGGCCAGCGACTGGGTGCATCCGGAGATCTTCCATCCCCTGCCCAATGTGGAGCGCGAGTTTGATGCCGTGCTGAACGCACGTTGGCATGTTGTGAAGCGGCATCACTTGCTCTTTGATGCCATGCGGAAGATGGCGGACCCGTCCTACAAACTCGCCATTGTCGCCCCGCATCACGATGACGAAGGCGATCGCGCCCTCCTGCTGGATATGATCCGGATTTATGGCTTGAGCCAGCAGATTACGATTTACGAGAACCTCGATGCGGCCGGCGTGAATGAGGTGCTGAACCGCTCGAAAGTAAATCTACTGCTATCGCGCCAGGAAGGGAGCAATCGAGCGATTTTCGAAGGATTCTTTGCGGGCGTACCGGGCCTGGCATTCGAGAATCATATTGGTCTGTCCAAGATGCATTTCCATCCGGATACAGGGCGCCTCATTGAGGAGTCGGATCTGTTGGAGAATCTTCTCTACTTCCGTTCGCACTGGAAGGACTTCAATCCAAGGCCCTGGGCACTCGCCAACATCGCGCCTGTCGTGACCACCGCAAAGCTGAACACCATTCTGAAGGAAATGGCGCTTGCGAGGGGAGAAGAGTGGAGCAGCGATATCGTACCGAAGTGCAATGTCCCGAATATCCGCTACTATCCTGTGCATGAATCAGGAGCGGCGCTTCCGACGGGGGAGGAGCTTCTGCAGCGCTTTCCTGCAACCCGTTCCCATGCGAGGCATCATAGTCAATAGGCTTGCCAACTCTCTATCTCGACATTGACACCCAATTGGATTTTGTTTTTCCCGCTGGAGCCTTATATGTACCGGGTGCAGAGTGGATCCTGCCTCAGGTAGAAAAGCTGAATCGGGAAGCCATCGAGCAGGGGCATTCCCTGCTCGCCACTGTGGATGCCCACACGGAGAATGATCCGGAATTCGTCTCCTGGCCTCCTCATTGCGTCCAAGGGAGCTTGGGGCAACGGAAGCCGGAGCGATTGACCGTTCCGGGCCTCCGGATTCTCGAGAAACAAAACGTGAATTGCTTCACGAATCCACAGATGGAAGAGTTTCTCCGGGAAAAGGGAATTACGCGGGCTGTTGTTTATGGCGTGGTCACAGAGATCTGCGTTCTGCATGCTGCTTATGGCTTGCTTGATCGAGGGATCGAGGTGACTTTGCGTACAGACGCGACGAAGGAACTCAACAGTGCCGCGCGCGATCAGTTTTTTCAGACGGTCAGAGCGCGCGGCGGTCAGATTCTTTAGCTGGTGGCGACAGGCTCTTCGGGCACGGCCACCGCAGGGGCGACGCCCCACAAACGTTCGAGGTCATAGTAGCCGCGGCTTTCTTCACTGAAGATATGAACGATAAAATCGCCAAAGTCCATCAGAATCCAGTTTGCGGAGCCATAACCTTCGACGCTGGTTGCTTTCAGGCCCAACTCGAGAAGTTGCTTGGCAATCTCGTCGCTGATCGCTTGATTCTGGCGAATGTTGCTGCCGGAACAAAGCAGGAAGTAATCCGTAAAGCTGGATATGTTCCGCAAGTCGAGAATTTTCAGATCGAGGGCTTTCTTCGATTCGGCGGCGCGACAGGCGGCAAGAATCTCAGGATGTACGATTTCCGGGGTGTTACTCAATGATGCTCCGTGATTTTGTGCTTCTGTGCGGAAGAATACTACACTAATGAAAGTGCGTCAAAGTCTTTTCTCGCGGCTGCTCGTGCTCTGTCTGGCGCTTCCAGCCCTGGCTAGCACTCCCGCCATCGAGAAGGCGAAACAGGATCTCGCCCGTCTCCGTGAGTTAGCCACAATAGGCGCCGTTTCCCGCGCCCGGCTGCTTCAAGCAGAAGACGCCCTGGGGGATGCCCAGGACGAAGATACACTGCACCGACTCCTCTATGGTAGCGTGGGCGTCGAGCAACTGAGTGAAGGGCAGACGCAAGAGCTGCTTGCCGCCGCCCAACGGCGTGTCGAGCGCGTGGCGAAAACATACGGCAATCTGACAGATCTGGTGCAGCAGGGCGTGATCCCGAAGAGCCACATCGAGGATCTGGAACTGCAGCTCAAAGACCGTCGCCTGGCTCTGCAACTGGCGGAGAATCGCGCACACATTTTCCAGGACCTGCTCAATATGGCAAAGGCGGAAGAACTCTTGCAGTCGGTGGAGCCGCAAGAGGAGAGCGCCAAACCTCTGGTGGAGAGCTTCACCGGAAGCGGTGTGTTCAAAGACGCTCATCTCAAGTACGTGGAATCGGCATTCCAGAAGCAGTTCCATCGGCCCCTGCCGATTACAGCGCAAGGACAGTCGAACCTGCACACCTCATTTGGCTTTGATCATTCGGGCCGGGTGGATGTCGGGGTGAATCCGGATGATGCCGAAGGAAAGTGGCTCCGCAGCCAGCTCCAGACTTTGCGGATTCCGTACATCGCACTCCGCGCGATGATCCCGGGCCAGAGTACGGGGCCGCACATTCATATCGGGCTTCCAAGCTTGCGCCTGAAAGTGCCAGACCTTTCGAGCGGCAACGGGGCTGGCGGCGGTCTACACTAGTAGCTCAGCCACTCAAGCCATGCCTGATATCGCCTCCACCTTCACTCCCCCCAAACTTCGCGTTCTAGTTCCTGCTGAAAAGATCAAAGAGCGGATCGAGGAACTGGGCAAGCAGATCAGCGCCGATTACCAAGGCCCGATCATCATGATTGGAATCCTCAAAGGCGCTTTTATCTTTATGTCCGATCTGGCGCGGGTCATTGAGAATCCCACCCGGATCGACTTCATGGGCATCTCCAGCTACGGGAATTCAAAGTCAACTTCCGGCGAGGTGAGACTCACCAAGGATCTGGACATGAGTGTCGAAGGGCTCGATGTTCTTGTGGTGGAAGATATCGTCGATAGCGGCGTGACGCTCACCTATCTGATCCACCTGTTGAGCCAACGGCGCCCGCGCTCGATCCGGATTGCGGCACTGCTCGACAAGCCGGACCGGCGCATGCGTCCGATCAAGGTGAACTATTGCGGGTTTGAAATTCCCGACGAGTTTGTGGTGGGTTTTGGTCTCGACTACGCCGAAGAACATCGCAATCTCAAGGACATTTGCGTCCTGGAGGGCTAGTTAGACTTTCGGCTTCGGTGCGGGGAGTGCAAAAGCCTGGCAGAGGCTCTCGAACCCTTGCTTGCCGTGCTGCCCATCGCAGAACGGCTTATTGCCGCTCAAGCCGCAACGGCAGAGGCCAATGGCCGCACGGCCGGCGAGATCATACTTCGCACCCTGGGCATCGACGATTTCAAAATCTCCTTCGATGCGAATCGGTCCATGATTAAAAATTGTGACTTTGGCTGACATACGCTGAAAAGAAATGATCGCACGGCTTGCGCTGTTCTGGACAACTTTCGCCTCGCTGCTTTGGGGCCAAGTGGATTCGCGGCAAGAAGACGTGATGCGGCTGGCCGGAATCCGCCGGGCCATTGCCTCGCATCTCGAGAACATGCCGAACTACACCTGCCTGCAAACGGTGGAGCGTTATCACCTCGCGCTGCATGCAAAAAAGGAAGAGTTAGTCGACATCCTCAGGCTTGAGGTCGCCTATCTTGCGGGCCGTGAAATGTACGCTTGGCCTGGGAGTTCGCGCTTTGAGGATCGGGAACTGCGCGAGATCATCTCCACGGGCGCCTTCTCCACCGGAGGCTTTGTGCTGCATGCGCGCGCCATTTTCCTCGGAGAAGAAGCAAGCTTTCAATACGCAGGCGAAGAGACGCTCGACGGCAAGCCCACATGGCGTTATGACTATGAGGTCCCCCAGCGCCGGAGTGGCTATCAGATTCGGAATCCGGTGAAATCGATTATGGCGGCGGTGGGATACCACGGGAGCATCTGGGCAGACCGCCGCACGAACGCTCTGGTGCGCATCTCGGTGCTGAGCCGCGAAATCCCCGAAGAAATCCAGATCAAAAGCGCAGCCGATCAACTCGACTATCAGCCGGTCCAAATTGGCGCGGTGGACGCGCTGCTCCCCCGTCAGGGGGTCATCAAGATCACGGACGAAAAAGGCGACAGCAGTATCAATCGCACACGCCTCAGCCGCTGCAAGCAGTACTCCGGCGAAAGCACGATTTCGTTTGAGGACATTCCAGACGGCAATGCGAGCGTGGCCAAGCCACAGCGCCTGGTGGAACTGCCCCCTCATCTCGAAATAGAACTGGCGCTTGACCAGGAACTCGATCATGCCAACAGTGCCGTCGGGGATTCAATCACCGCGACACTGCGCAACGACCTGCGGGTGAAGAAGACTTTGATTGCGCCCAAGGGGAGCATCGCGCGCGGACGCATTGTCCGCTTTGAGCATTCTCACGATACCTTTTCCACCTATCAGGTGGCTTTTTCGTTTGAGGAACTTGCGGGCGTGGATTGGCGCGCGCCCCTGTCGCTCAAGTTCGTCCGGCTCGCGGTGCCTTCGCTGCCCCCCTTCGATCTTTCCCGCCGTTCGAATCTGAACCGGATGGTGGCCTTGCCTCGCGTCACTGGGAATGAGTTCCTTGTCTTCTCAGAAAAGCTTCGCCTGCCGCGCGGCTTCGTTACGATATGGCAGACTCAGTAAAGTATTTCCAAAAATAGTAGGACATCCCGTTGATTCAATTCGAGCTTCCCACAGACCGCGCCCGCTTTGAGGACGCACTCGCCTTTGCGCAGAACCAAGTCAAGGCTTTGGTCACCAACTCTCCTGGCTTCTACCCGGTCTATACCAAGGACGGAAAGTGGAAGCATGAGGGAGAGTCCTGGACGCATTGGTGCGACGGATTCTTTCCGGGCATGATGTGGATCTTCTCCAAG
Source organism: Bryobacter aggregatus MPL3 (assembly GCF_000702445.1). Taxonomy (NCBI): domain Bacteria; kingdom Pseudomonadati; phylum Acidobacteriota; class Terriglobia; order Bryobacterales; family Bryobacteraceae; genus Bryobacter; species Bryobacter aggregatus. Next base: position 1,518,165 of record NZ_JNIF01000003.1, on the reverse strand, counting down.
CACGCTAAGTTCGATACCGCATTCTGGAAAGCCAAGGCAATCGAGTACACCAAGCCGCTAGAGGCACGCAAGACAGACCGCGAAGTGTATGACCAGGGTTTTCTCTATTTCTCCACCTATTACCGCTGGCTGGATGTTGATAAAGACCCGGTCCATCGCGAAGTTCTCATCACTGCCGGCACAACCTTGTCCCAACGTTTCCAGGAGAAGGGCGGCTACCTGCGCAGTTTTGTCGCTCCGAATTCTCTGTTCATCGACAGCATGATGAACGTCGGCATCATCTTCTATGCGGCCCGTGAGACAGGGGATAAACGCCTGCGTGAAATCGCGATCCGCCATGCGCTGACCGTGCGGAAGAATCTGGTGCGCGGAGATGGTTCGGTGGCGCAGGAGGGAATTTTCGATACGGATAGCGGCGAGTTTCTGGAGCAGTCAACCCACCAGGGATTCCGTCGCGATTCCTGCTGGTCCCGTGGTTTGGCTTGGGCCACTTATGGCTTTAGCATGTCGTATGAGTACTCACGTGATCCGCGCTTTCTGGCCACGGCGGAGGCCTGCGCAGACTATTACGTGACGCATGCCAATGGCGATGGAATTCCCCCTTGGGACTTCCGCGCTCCGCTCGAGTTCCGCAAGCTGGTAGATACTTCAGCGGCCGCCATTACGGCCTCGGCCTTGATCCGGCTCTCGCGGCTGATCCAGGATCCGGTGAAGGGGCATTTCTACTACAACACCGCGGTTCGAATCCTGCGTACTCTTTGCGACGAGTATCTTGGCAATCAAACTTCTGGTTGGCAAGGCATTCTGCAAGGAGGGCTGTACCATATGCATCGCGGACTCGGCATCAATGAGAGCGCGATCTGGGGCGACTACTTTTTTGTCGAAGCGTTAGAGCGAATTCTGCGTCATTAGGAAACGCTTCGCCGTTGTGTGATTCCTCTCTTTTGAGGATGCTTGCACTCTAACAGCACGGCGAAAGCCATTACGATTGCGGACCTGCTCCGTCCCCACCGCACGCTGCTTTTCTTTGGCGTGCTGGCGGTGGTGGGCGAGGGCGTGGCGAATCTTCTCGATCCCTGGCCCCTGAAGATCGTGCTTGACGGTGTGATCCGATCGAAGATGGATGCGGGCTGGCTCAACAACTGGATCACTTCCCTTGTGGGTACCGATCCAGTGGGTACTCTCAAGATTGCGGTTGTGGCCACCCTGGGAATCGCCACCCTGGGGGCGCTTTGTTCCTATGCCGAAAGGTACATCACCGTCAGTGTGGGGCAAGGGATTCTGCACTCTCTCCGGCGCACGCTGTATTCGCACATCCAGCGCTTGTCGCTATCCTTCCACGATCAAGCGAGAACTGGCGATCTGATCTCCCGGGCGACGGGCGACATCGATACGATCCAGGGCTTTGTCACCTCGGGCTTTCTGGGGACAATCATCAACCTGCTCACCCTGTTCGGCATCGTGGGGGTGATGTTCTATCTGAACTGGCGCTTTACTTTGATTGCGCTGTCCATCACTCCCCTGCTCTTTCTGGTGGTCTTCAGCTTTACGCGCCGCATCAGGACCGCCACGCGCGAAGCACGAAAGAAAGAGGGCGAGATTGTTTCGGTGATCCAGGAAGTGCTCTCTTCGATGCGCGTCGTCAAGGCGTTTGCCCGCGAGGACTACGAAGAAAAGCGGCTGGAAGAAGAAAGTCTCGAAAGCATCGGAATTGCCCTGCAGGCACGCGGCCTGAAGGGGATGTTAGTGATGCTGGTCGAGATGATTGTTGCGGTGGGTACGGCGCTGGTGCTCTGGTTCGGGGCCAAGCTGGTGCTCGATGGAACGCTTTCTGCCGGGTCTCTGGTGGTATTCGTTTTCTACCTTGGCAAGATGTACAAGCCGATGCAGGAGCTCTCGAAAATGACGGATACCTATGCGAAGGCGGCGGTTGCCTACCAGCGCATCAACGAAGTGCTCGAGATCGATCGGGAGGTCAAAGATTCTCCGGCGGCGCGCACGATGGGGCCGGTCCGAGGGGAGATCCGTTTCGAGAATGTGTCCTTCAGCTATGAGCCGGGCTCGCCGATTCTCAAGTCCCTGAGCTTCACCATCCAGCCCGGCCAATCTGCTGCTTTCGTTGGGCCGACAGGAGCAGGAAAAAGCACCATCCTTAGCCTGATTCCGCGCTTTTATGATCCTGTCTCTGGTGTCATCAAGATCGATGGGGTTGACCTCCGGGAGTACACGCAAAAATCGCTACGCGATCAAATGAGTTTTGTTCTTCAGGACAATTTGCTCTTTCATGCGCCGGTCTGGAACAACATTGCATACGGAAGGCCTGAGGCCAGCCGGGAAGAAGTGATCTGCGCGGCAAAAGAAGCCAACGCCGCCGAGTTTATCGAGAAGATGCCGGAAGGCTATGACACGATGCTCGGCGAGCGGGGCCAGACACTTTCCGGCGGCCAACGGCAGCGCATCGGAATCGCGCGAGCGATCATTCGGAATACGCCGATTCTGCTCCTGGACGAACCGAGTTCGGCGCTCGATGCCGCCTCGGAGCAGGTGGTCTTTGAGGCGCTGGACCGGCTGATGCAGGGCAAGACCTGTATCGTCATTGCCCATCGCCTGTCTACCATTCGCCGTGCCGATACCATCCACGTCATCGAAGACGGCACTATTGTCGAGAGTGGAAGTCACGATCAGCTTGTCGCCGCAGGGGGCGTCTATGCGAAGCTCATTGCGGCTCAGTCGCCAGAGCTCCCGGTGTTGGAGCCGCTGGCGCCAACGGGCTAGGAGTTTTTCTATTTTTCCGCCGCGGATGCCGGATCTCCGGCCAGAACTCCCGCACCACATTGAAGGTGGCATCGCTGCCCAGCATGATTCCGGCTGAGGCAAATCCACTGGATACGGTCCGCAAGCGGACCGGTTGCCACAAGCGGGAGATCATTCCGCTTCCGATCGCACCAGAAATCTCTCCCATCGCGAGGGTACGCTTGCCAGAGGTTTTCTTGCGGGTGATGATCGTACTGACCAAGGCATGGCGCAGACGGAGCTTGAAGGCCGTGTCTTCCGAGCGTTGGTAGTGCAGCTCTTCGTGGAGCAAGGTGCCGATGCCATATTTGATCGTCGTGCGGATGGCATGGCGTCCCGCCGAGGATGCCATCCGCTTCCCCAATCCGTCCCAACCCTGGCCCCACTCGCGCGGGCTATTGCGAAGATGCTGGAAAGCTCCAGCAATGGCAGGCTGGAGATAGCCGGCCGGGTTCAAGACCTTTCTGCGCCAGTGATGCCCCTCGGAATGGACTGTCTGTTGCGGGATCATTTCCTGGCTGTGCAGGGGGACGGCAAAGATCCCGGCAACGATTAGCGTTGAAAGGAGCTTCAAGGGCAGAAAACAACTCATCTGTCGTTTATAGCAACGAATCCTCTGGGTCTTGCTCATAGACTTTGTAATGCTTCAATTCGTTTTAGTAGTATTTCAGAAAAGCGCTGGATTTCCAGTGGCGAGTAGCCAGCCGCCCGGAAGGCGTCTCCGATTTGTGCGGGAGACAGCTTTCCGAGAAGATTGCCGAGCCAGCGCGCATCCTCCCGGGGGATGTTGTGCCCGATCGAGCGCAGTTGGAATCTGCGATAGAAATCCGGGCTCAGAAATAAGATCCATGGCGCCGAGGCTGGAGTGCCGAAGTCGACATTCTGGCCATGGACCTTGGCGATGAACTTCGACTCCGTATAGGCCTTCAGATTGCCACGGGCATTTTGGAGTGGGAGGGTGAGCCCGGTGGTGCCGAAGCTGGCGCCCAGGTCGCTCACCAGATATACGAGCCTGCCGTCTTCCGCCACCCTCACGTTGTTCTCATCCTTGAGATCCCAGTTATTGAGCAGCGCCATCAGGACGCGCAATCCATTGCCCTCGCGCGTTGCAGAAAACGGATTCTCTTTCCATTTCCAGTCGCCTTCTGCCTTGCCTTCCCGCTGCCGTTTGAGACGGACATGGCGCACAGATCCATCCGCTTCCAGTAGCTTGTTCCCTCGCCGTAAGTGCTGGGGCATGTGTTGAATCTTCAATGTTTCGAGAAAGTACTCTTCATCGGCGAAGTAGCCTGCAGCCCATACAAAGCGTGTCGAGACCGTTTCGGGGCGTGCCTCGGCGCCCAGCTTCACCTTCCACTTCACCCCATCGCGGTCGAGAACATCGAACTTTGGGTTCGACCCCGAATGATCCTCCTTGAGAAAAGTAAAGGGCTCTCGCGGCTGGTGCTGTTCGCCTCCAGGACCAAAGAAAAGGTTGCGTGAGGCGATGTCGGACGGATCGATCCAGAGCACTGGCGGACCGCCCGAGTAATTCTTCCCTTCTGGGTTATGACTCTTCCTTTTTTTCACACCCGCATCGGAGGCAGCGAGCGTCATCACAAGGAAAATCAGGAAAACGGCACGAAAACGGCCGAATCGCAGCTTCTTCGTCTCGATCTCCGCTTGGATCAGAATCATCGGAACTTCACTTGCAAGCAAAGTGCCATGACGCACCAGAAACTGCTGGGGATGGAATGGAGATGAAGATCCTGGTTCAACCGGACGATGGATTGCAACCAATTTGGGAGGCTCTCGGACGGGCCAAGAGAACGATTGAAGTTGTCATCTTTCGTTTCGACCGGCGAGAGATTGAGGGAGCACTTGCCGATGCAGTCCGCCGTGGGGTTGTGGTGCGAGCCCTCATCGCCCATACCAACCATGCGGGCGAGGCCCTGCTCCGCAAGCTGGAGCTCCGCCTGCTTGCGGCGGGAGTGATGGTGGCGCGCACTGCCGGCGACCTCACACGCTACCACAGCAAGATCATGATCATCGACCGCCGCGAACTCTTTGTGCTGGCCTTCAACTACACCCGGCTCGATATCGATCGGAGCCGGAGCTTTGGCATCGCAACCAAAGATCGCAAAATCGTGCAGGAGGCGTTGAAACTCTTTGAAGCCGATGGCCAGCGTCAGCCCTATGAGGCGGGGAGCAATGCCCTGGTGGTGAGCCCTGTCAATGCCCGGCCGCAACTCACCGCGTTTCTAAAAGGCGCAAAGCAGGAACTACTGATCTATGACCTGGCCGTCCATGATCTGGCGATGGTGCGTCTTTTGGAGCAGCGGGCGAGAGATGGCGTTACGATTCGGATTCTGGGCCGGGTGAAGAGCACGCAACTGGAGGCGCGCGTGACTCCGATGCGTCTGCACACGCGTACGATCATTCGGGATCGCCATACGGCCTTCATCGGGAGTCAGAGCCTGAGACGGGCCGAACTGGAGGATCGGCGCGAGGTCGGCCTCATCTTCAAGGACGCTGGAGCGCTCGCCCGCCTCTGTGCAATCTTTGATGAAGACTGGTCGTTGTCAACGCCTACATTGCCGGCGGCGAAATCGCAGGAATCCCACTCCGTGCATGCGGGTAAGGTGGCAAAGAAGACCGCGCAGGTGGTGGTGCAAAGTTTAGCGCCGCTGGCTCCCAGGATTGACGAGATTGTGCGCGAGATGAATCCAGGAGGCGGGCCAGTTGAAATTGATGGTGCGGCGCTGGAACTCCTTGTTGCCGATGCGGTCAAGACAGCCGTAAAGGTGGTGGTGAAGCAGGCGGTGAAAGATGCGGTCGAGGAGGCGGAACTGCATGCTTAGGCTCATCCTCTTTCTCGGTGCGATGGCTTCGCTCTGTGCACAACCAAGAGAGAACGCCCTCAGCCTGGTGCTCGCCGACTTCGACCAACGCGTGCGAGCGTATGTGGCGATTCACAAAAGGGTAGAACGCGAGCTTCCTCCGATGAAGCCAACCAAGGCTGTCGAGATGCTCCACAGCCAGCGCCTGAGCCTGGCAAAGGGAATCATTGCTGCGCGTAAAGATGCCTTGGCCGGGGATGTGATCACCCCGGCGATCGCAAAGGAACTTCGCGGCTTGCTCAAGCTCGCCATGACCGGCCCCAATGCCGTTCGAATTGCGAGAAGCCTCGATCATGCCGAACCGCAAAGCTTCGTGCTGAAGATCAATACACCCTATCCCCCCAGAGTGCCGCTCCAATCCATGCCTCCCACGGTGCTTGCGAATCTGCCTTCGCTTCCTCCGGAACTGGAGTACCGTCTTGTCGGGCAGGCCCTGCTTCTGTACGACGAAAAAGCGAATCTGATTGTCGATTTCCTGCAGGCGGCCCTTCCGTGAAGTTGACGCGAGGGACCTTTCTCGCTGGCGTGCTGGGAGAATTCACAGGTGCTTTGGATCACACGGCGCTCTTCGATCTGTGGAGTAACTGGTCGCTCGCGCAGGGGCCGATTGTGGTGGGCGAACCGCCTGCGATCGAGTTGCCGCTCCAAGACAAGTCGCTGCGCTTTGCCGTTATCGGAGACAACGGGACTGGGGCTCGGCCGCAGTATGAAGTCGGGAGTCTGATGGCCAAGACCCGCGCGAAGTTCCCCTTCGAGTTTGTGCTGATGATGGGGGACAACATCTATGGCAGGAAATCGAAATCCGCCTTCAAGCGAAAGTTTGAAGATCCTTACAAGACGCTGCTCGAGGACGGAGTCAAGTTCTATGCGTCTCTGGGGAATCATGATGATCCGAATGAGATTTACTACCAACCCTTCCATATGGGCGGCAAGCGCTATTACAACTGGAAAAGTGGCAATGCGGAGTTCTTTGCACTCGACAGCACTTATATGAACCCGGCCCAGCTGACATGGATTGAGGAGAAGCTGCGCGAGTCTTCCGCCGCGTGGAAGTTCTGCTTCTTCCACCACGCGCTCTATTCCGATGGACGATTCCATGGCCCCGATCTCGACCTGCGGGCGAGGCTGGAACCGATCTTTGTAAAGTACGGTGTCGCTGTGGTCTTCAACGGTCATGAACACTTCTATGAACGCCTCCAGCCGCAGAAGGAAATTCACTACTTTGTGGTGGGAAACTCGGGACAACTGCGGCGTGGCAACATCCGGCCCGGCCCGAATCTTGCGAAAGGCTTCGATACTGACCAGGCATTTCTGATCGCCGAAGTGGTGGGCAAAGAGTTCTACTTCCAAACGATTTCCCGATCGGGCAACACCGTGGACTCGGGAATGATTCCGCTCCACCGCTAGGATGCCTTACCCGGACGATTGCGCTAAGCTTCGCAAGATTAGATCGGCTCGCGCGGCCACGCTGACTTTGGGCAGCACAATCACCTCGTAGCCGAGCTTTGAGTACGCCTGGAGCAAGCGCCGATATTCGAACGTGGCGGTCTCGAAATCATGGCGCCTTGCGGCATCGGTCACATAGATTTCCGGCCAAGGTGGTGTCAGAAACACCTGATGATGATAACGGTACAAGCGGCCAATTGCCTTGAGTGTCTCTTCACCTGCGGCAAAATCAAGTGCGGCTGCCGCGTCGACTAAGCCGCGATCAAAGAAGACCCACCCATTCCGTGAACTCGCCAAGGCACGGTCTGCCTGGGCCAGAGCAATGCTGCGGCGGGCAAAGGCAGCCAAGTCCACCCACGGGAGTGCCAAGCCTCCGGTTTGTAGTTCCTGCTGGACAATCCGGCGTCCGGGTTCCTCTACGGTGGCATAGCCACGCTGGTTGAGCGCAGCAAGAAGGGTGGACTTGCCACCGCCCGAAGATCCGGAAATCACCACAAAGCGGTTCATGGGAGGGTCAGTACTTTGTCTCCTGGCGGCATGCTTCCTCGATCACCGTTGCCCGGGCCAGAATCCTTTGCATCTCATCCAAGGTAGAGTGCGCCTCGTAGTACGACGACTCCTACCCCGGAGAGTTCCGGCTCGGGCGTGAGCCGGATTCGCAGAACGCTGCGACGTCCCATTTTCGTGCCTTGCTCGATCTCAATCTCGTTGTTTTCGAGGTATCCCGTGGCGGCAAGATAAGCCGCGAGGGGGCCGGCTGCGGTCCCGGTCGCCGCATCCTCCCATAGGCCAACGGTCGGATTGAAGAAGCGGGCATAGGCCTTAGCCGGTGCATCGGAATCGAAGGCATAAATGTAGCAGCCCTCTGCCGAGGCGCCCTGCAGGACAGCGAGCAATGTAGGTGCATTCGGGAGCGCTTGATCGACGACGCCGGCATTGCGAACACGCACCATCAGATGAGCTGCTCCGGTATCGGCGGGACGCGGCTTGGGTTCCAAGAGGATCTCGCTTGGATCGAGACCAAGGGCTGCGGCGAGCGGGCCTATATCTTCCAGCGGACTCGACAAGCGGAGTTGCGCTTGGCGCATCCGGCCATGGACGCGGCCGTCGATCGACACAAGCTCGATCGGCAGGACATCTGGGCCGATCTCCTGCTGAAAAGTCCGTGCCGTCGTGAGCGGACCGAGCTCACCATGTTCTCCGAGCCAGAGCCACGCCCCGAGGGCATTGTGTCCGGCGCCAAAGACTTCCACACCGCTCGCGGTGAAGGAGCGTAACTTCCAGTCCGCGCGGGTGCTGCGCATGAGGAAGGTGGTCTCGGCTTGATTGAACTCACCGGCGATCCGCCGCATCTGTTCGTCGGTCAGGTTGTCAGCGCCCTGCACCACGGCGAGCGGGTTTCCCGTTAAAGGAGTGTCGGCAAAGACATCAATGAAGCCAGCGATCAGTTCGGCCATTGCTCTGCTAGATGAGCGAAGAGAGGAAGAGGATGCGATGAGAGAGGATCAAAAAGCGAATCTTGCCGATCACGCCTTGTAGGCCACCCATCCTCTGAATGTGAAACCCGCGTAGAACAGGGCAACGCTGGCAAATCCGGCCTCCCACAACAGCGCTTCGTCCTGCTCCGGGGACAGGACAGGCAATCGTTCTTTGATGGCCGAGATCGCTCTTTCCGCGTTTGCGGCTGCTACGCCGGACGCCACCGCAAAAGCGGCATAGCGGGCCAGCCATTTCGCGTTCTCCCCATCCTCTTGTGGAAAGCTGTGGTGAGCGACGACGAATGGAGCATTGGGCTTTAACCGTCGATGCACTTCGGCCAAGGTGCGCCGCCGTTCGTCTTCCGGGATGAAGTGGAGGGTCAGGAGGCAGGTCGCCGCATCAAAGGGGCCCAGGGGCGCACTATCGATATAGCCTTCATGGAGGTCCACGCGCGAAGCAAGTGGACCGAGAGTGCGCTGGGCCAAACCCAGCATCTCTGCCGAGGGATCAACGCCGCAGAAGCTCCATTCGGGCTGCAGGTCCGCAAAGGCCTTCAGCTCCAACCCGCCCCCGGCGCCGAGCACGAGCACCTTCGCATCGTCCCGAATGCGTTCGGCGAGAAGGAGGCCAGTCATCTTCTGGAGATCGTGAAAGCCTGGAACCTGTCGCACAGGGCTTTCCGCATAGCGGGCGACGCTCTCAGGATCGGAGAAAGGGGACATCGGTGCGCTTTCCTCTTATGGTGAATACACCTTGGGCCCGAATGGTTGATTTGGGTTGAATTCTGCCGGTACCGGGGACCCCGGACGCCGTGTGGAAGTGGCGGAGAGAGAGAGATTCGAACTCTCGGTAGCTCTATTAGAACTACGACGGTTTAGCAAACCGCTGCTTTAGACCACTCAGCCATCTCTCCGCGAGGTGCTAATTAGCGTGGCCCTACCTTTCGTAGATTAGCATAGGGCTAGGAGTTCCGATGCTGATCAAAGTCCCAAAATCTTGGCAAATTCCAGAACGCGATGCGACACCCGAGACGGATTTTCTCACCCGGCGCAAACTCCTGGCTCTTGCGGCCTTGCCCATGGCGCTTCCGGCCGCCACTCGTAATCCCGAATTCACTCTCGACCGGCCTCTGACCGAGGAATGGGCCGTCACCAGCTACAACAACTATTACGAGTTCAGTTCCAACAAGCAGAAGGTGAAGGACTTGGTGGGCAACTTCAAACTGCGCCCCTGGACCGTCGAAATCAGCGGCCTCTGCGACAAGCCCCAGAAGCTTTCAATCGAAGAGATCGAGAAGACGATGCCGATCGAAGAGCGGCTCTACCGGCACCGCTGCGTCGAAGCCTGGTCGATGGCTGTGCCCTGGACTGGCTTCGTTCTCTCCAATTTGCTCAAGCGGGCCGAACCGAAGTCGAGCGCGAAATTTGTGCGCTTCACCAGCGTGAACCGGCCGGGTGAGATGCCGGGAATCGGACAGGCTCCCAGCTTCCCCTGGCCCTATGTCGAAGGCTTGCGGATGGACGAGGCGATGCACCCGCTCACCTTTGCCGTGACCGGTCTCTATGGCAAGCCGCTCCCCATCCAGAACGGAGCGCCGCTCCGTCTTGCTATTCCCTGGAAGTACGGCTTTAAGGGGGGCAAGGCGATCTTCAAGATCGAGTTCATCGCCAACCAGCCTGCCACCACATGGAATACTGCAGGTCCCAAAGAATACGGCTTTTACGCGAATGTGAACCCCAAGGCTCCGCACCCGCGCTGGTCGCAGGCAGTCGAGCAGATCATTCCCACGATGGGCCGGCGGCCCACTTTGCTGTACAACGGCTACGAAAAATGGGTGGCTTCAATGTACAACGGGCAAGAAATCTGAAATAATTTTCGGCGGAGTTCCTATGATGCGCCGTCGAGATCTTCTTACCAGCTATAGCCTTGTGGTGTTGGCCGATCAGCTTCCTGCTGCCCAACAGAGGCCGCCTTTCGATCGCATCGCGCCCCCGGGCAAGGATGCGAAAGACGCCGGTTCCGTCCAGGAGCCGCACCTGTCTCTGGTGTCGCTCGATTGTGATGTCCTGGTGGCTGGAGGAGGCGTGGCCGGTGTTTGCGCCGCCATCTCCGCGGCCCGCCATGGAGCGAAGGTGGTGCTGATCCAGGACCGTTCGCGATTAGGAGGCAACTCCTCAAGCGAAGTCAAAATGCACATCGTTGGCGCGGACTCCCATCGCGGACGCCCGGGCTGGCGCGAGTCCGGATTGATTGAAGAGCTTCGACTCGAAGATGCGGTCAACAACCCGCAGCGCTGCTGGGAGATGTGGGACTTCATCCTCTACGACAAGGTGGTCAGCGAGCCGAACATCACGCTCCTGCTGGAGACGATTCTCTACAAGGCGAAGGTGCAGGGAGACAAGCTCACTGAAGTCTATGCCCGCTGCGATAAGAGCGAGCAAATCTATCGCATCACGGCGAAGTATTTTGTGGACTCGACGGGCGATTCCCGCCTCGCGCTCGAGTCTGGTGCGGCCTTCCGTACGGGCCGCGAGCAGCGTTCCGAGTACAACGAAAGCCTGGCGCCCGAGAAGGCAGACCAGGAAACCCTGGGCAGTTCCATTCTCTTCACCTCGCGGCTCCATAACAAGCCGATGCCCTTCAAGGCCCCGGCCTGGGCCCGCAAGGTGACTCCCGAAACCCTTCGCTTCCGGAAAGTAGACAACTGGGAGTACGGCTATTGGTGGATCGAGTGGGGCGGCAACAAAGACATCATCCGTGACAATGAGTTGATCCGCTATGAACTACTCTCGATCGTGATGGGCGTCTGGGACTACATCAAGAACAGCGGCAATCACACCAACAGCGCAAACTATGCCTTCGATTGGATCGGCATGATGCCCGGCAAGCGCGGCAGCCGCCGCCTCACCGGCGATCATGTGTTGACCCAGCACGACCTGATGAGTGGCAGCTTCCCCGACGCGATCGCGATGGGCGGTTGGCCAATGGATGATCATCCGCCGGGTGGCTTCGATCGCGCCGATTTGCCTCCAAATACGAATCTGCGAACTCCCGAGGTTTACCCGATTCCACTGCGCAGTTGCTACTCGAAGAACATCGCGAATCTGTTCATGGCAGGCCGCAATATCAGCGCCACGCACGCCGCTTTTACTTCGACGCGCGTCATGGCCACCTGCGCCACGATCGGGCAAGCTGTCGGTACAGCAGCCGCGCTTTGTGTCGAGAAGAGCAAACTGCCGCGCCAAGTGGTGGCCGATCAGAACCTGATCCAGACCCTCCAGCAGCGTCTGCTGCGCGACGACCAGACGATCAAGGGCAAGCCCGGCGAACTCTTCTGCAATGAGGACCCGAGCGATTTGGCCCGCAGCGCAACCTGGTCCAGTTCTGGCGATCTGGGCGAGGCGGTGTCGAAGCTGGTGATCGACGGGATCACGCGCGATATTCCCAAAGGGCCAGCCCATCATTGGGCCGGACCGATGAGTGCCGAAGGTGCCTGGATCGAGTGCAAGTTCGAGCAGCCGCGCACGCTGCGCGAAGTCCAACTCACTTTCGATTCCGGCTTCCAGCGGCAACTCTTTCTGACGGCGAACGACGCTTTTGCCCGCGACACGCCGCGCATGCCCCAGCCGGAGACGGTGAAGGACTACTCGGTGTTGGTGCGTAAAAAGGGCACGAGCGGCTGGGAGACCGTGGCAACGGTGAAGGGTAACTACCAACGCTTGAATCGCGTGAAGTTTCAGCCGGTCGAGGCCGAGGCGGTGCGTGTCCACGTGACGGCAACGAACGGCGTCGAGGAGGCGCGCATCTTCGAAATACGCTGCTACGCTTGAGGCAGGATGCGGCAGTCGCAACGATTTCGGCTCTCGCCAGGAACAGCGGCACTGCTCTCAGAACTCGGTCCCAAGCCCGCGCCGCCGCGCTTTTGGCGTAGTAATGCCCGGGTTCTCGATCTTCTCACGCAAGTTGGTGAATCAAACGATGCCGCTGCCATCGGCGAAATCTTGGCCTTTGGCCTGGCTGCGGAGGACGAGATCCGTTCTGCGGCCCGGTTCGCCATCGGCAAGCTGTTTGCGCTGCTTCCACTCGAAGCTTTGCCCCAGTTGGATGATCTGCTCCGCCATCGCTGGAGCAACTTAAACGATTGGCATGACCTTTCGCCAGAACCTGGTGCGGCGGACTGGACGCTGCCGGAGGATCGCCTTTTTCTTGCCCTCTTAAGTTGCCACAGCAATGGCTTCATCCGGGAGAAGGCGCTGTGGCAGATGAACGAAGACCCCTCCGAAAGCACTCTTCCGTTCCTGATGCTTCGACTGGTCGATTGGGTGCCTGCGGTACGCCATGCGGCAGCAATCGCTTTCGCTCGAAAATGCACGGCCAGTTACAGTCAGCCGATCGTGAACTGCCTGGGTCTGCTCGATCTTCTTTCTCACAGCTCCCGCTACCCGCTATCCCTCGACACCTCGATTGAGGCGCTCCTCCATGCGCCCGAATGCGCTGCCGCCTTGCGGGCCGGGTGTCATGCAGCCTCGCGGCGCGTGCGGGCACGCAGCTTCCATTGCGCCGTCGACAACCCTGCCATCGCAACGGATCAGCTGTATCGGACAGCTAGTTCCGATCGGGATTCCGGGATTCGCAGCTGGGCCTTCCAGAACTGCAGCGTACTCCACCATGAGGCAGCTCAGGACCCCTTTGGACCCATTCGGAGGATTGCCTTTGAAGCGTTTCGTGCCGAGTCCCCCGCCAGCAGGGAACAACTGCGGCCTTTTTTATTTGATGTGTCTGCCTCGATCCGGAGGGACTGCCAGGCCTTGTTTGCGGATGCAGCGGCAGTCTATCGAGCGGCGATCGGGCAGGATTCCCGGCACACTGCTATTGCGATCCGTGGACTGGTGGAGACGGGCGACCGAAGCGACGCGGCGCTGATTCTATCGAAGATCGGGCATCCACTCGCCCGTGTCCGGCAGGCAGTGGTGGTGGCGATCCAAGCATTTGGGTTGGAAGACCAGCACGAAGTGTTGCTGCGTCTGGTCACCACCGATCGCCCCTTGGTAGCCAGAGAGGCCGCCCGCACTCTGCTGCGGGGTGTCGAAAGGCCGGCCGAAACGGTGTGGGCCGCTGTCAGAATGCATCCTGATCCGCGAGTTTCCCGCACCGTGATCACGCTGTTTCGAGGGATCGGAAAATGGCGCCAGCTTGCGATCTATCTCGATGCCGTTGCGGCGGAAGACCTGATTCTGGCTGACTCCGCAACAAAGCTTCTGATGGCCTGGTTCGGAGCCTATAACAAGAGCTTTGAGCAACCGGACGCTGCGGCAGTCGTGCTGCTACAAGAGCGATTGGAACAGTTGAACTCGCATCTCCCGGCGCCGCTGCTCCGAGAATTGCGTAGCATCTTAGCCGGTGTTTAGCCAAAGATCGGCAGCAACGATTTGGGCTGATAGCCGGGAAAGATTTTGGACAGACTTGGCTGCCCCAGATGGCGCTGCACGACAGTACTTAAAACATCACGAAAATCGGTAGTGACGTCCAGGTCCCGTTCCTCGTAGAGTTGTTCCCGCTCCATGCCCGGCCAGGGGCCGTAGACCTTGCCACCTTGCATCGCCCCGCCCATCGTGAACATCACGTTTGCATGACCGTGGTCTGTGCCCCGATTGCCGTTCTCTCGGGCCGTCCTGCCAAACTCGCTCATCGTCACGACCACCACATCGTCCATGCGCGGTCCCAGATCCTGATAAAACGCCGCCAGGCTATCGCCGAATTCCCGCAGCAACCCGGCCAGCGGACCATCGAGCGCCGTCGCCCCCACTTCATTGACATGATGATCCCAACCGCCGATATCGGCAAAGGCAACCTCGAGCCCGGCATCGGCCCGGATCATCTGCGCAATCTGCTTCAGGCTCGGCCCCAGCCGGCCCGTCGGGTAGACGGCGCCATTGGCAGGCTTGTACTCCGTTTTGCGGAGTGCATCGAGCAGACGGATTGCCTCGAAGGTCTCGCGGCCCGTGCCTTTGAGTTGCGTGTCAACCGAGGCGGCGTAACGGCTCATATAGTCGTCGCCTGCCTTCTTGTCCTGCACTTGAAAGCCACGCACACTGCTCAAGGCCACCGCCGCATTGTTGCCCCGGAGAGTGCGGGCCAAGACCGGACCGACGGAAACAGCCCGGATGGGCGATTGCCCCGCCACCTGCGGAATCGCCCGGTTCAGCCAGCCGTCGCGCGTCGCCTTCAGGCCCGGCGTGCCGCTCTCCATGTAGTCCTGCGCATCGAAGTGGCTGCGCGTCGGGTCCGGACTGCCGCAGGCGTGAACAATGGCCAGCTTCTTTTCGTCAAAGATGGGTTTGAGCGCCTTCAGATTTGGATGGAGGCCGAAGAATCCGTCCAGATCCACCGCAGAAGCAGGCGCGGCTCCAGGCTTCGGAATCGCGATACTCGGGCGTCCGCTGTAGTAGGCGTTTTCTCCGTGCGGCACGACGATATTGAGTCCGTCGGCGGCTCCACGCTGGAAAATCGCAACCAGGATCTTCTTACTTGAGTTGACGGCCATGGCGCGTTGCAGCCACAGCGGCGAACTTCCGATGCCAAACATGGCGATTCCCGAACGGCGAAGGAACGCTCTTCTGCTTGCCATTCCTGACTCCTGTTTCTAGCGGCGCTGTCCCTCGGGCGCGCCGGTACTTCTGGCGATCTCGGCATAGCGATCTTTATCGATGCTGACGCCGTTGATCTTATTGTTGCTGAGCGCGATGGCAAAGTTCATGCGCGCTAAAAGTCCAGCTGAGTTCACCCATTCCTCGCTGTTATTCGAATAGCCAGTGGGCTCCTGTTTGCGATAGAGCGGCTGGCCCATGTTGGCGATGGCCTGGGAGGCAGGCACGGCATTCGTGATCTTCGCTTCTGTCGCCCGCAGCGCAGCTGCCACCACCTCGAGCGGACTCTTCATTTTCGCCCGATACGCGCCCGCACTGAAGAATTCAGGGCTATTCAGCATCGTGCGCATGACCACCTTGAGGTCTCCTTCCGATTTGAGAAAGCTGGCAGCCATCCGTTCCACTAGCGCCTTGGGAGGCTCGTCCGCCACAAAACGTTGTGCCAGCTTGCGGGACAGGAATCGCGCCGTCGCAGGATGCTTGGCCAGAATCTCGATGACCTTGATGCCGTCTTCGATACCCCCGCCGGCCGGAATCGTGACCCCTAAAACAAGCTTCTCGCCCTTGTCATGCACGCGCTCGTTGAACTTGAACTTCCCCAACCGGTTGGGCTCCTCAATCGTCCAGCCCGTAAAGCAGCGGGCCACTTCCTGCACATCCTTCTGGGTATAGCCGCCGTCTACGCCCAGCGTGTGCAATTCCATGAGTTCGCGTGCATAGTTCTCGTTGAGGCCCCGGACCGGCCGCTTGGACTGCGTTTTCCGCGGCCGGTCTGCAGGCGCTTCGCTGACGCTTTGCCAGTTATCAAGAAAAAACAGCATCGCCGGACTCTCGGCTGTTGCCAGCAGCATCTCCTGGAAGTGGCCGAGCACAAAAGGCCGGATCGCTTCGCGCTCATAAGCGGTGGTGAGCCAGTGGTCGGCTCCCTTATCGAGATAGACGTTGAAGTGATTGAACCAGAAATCGACCAGTACCTCGTGCAACTGCCGCTCGCTCAGCACGGCTCGATAGAGTTTCGACTCGGTGAGTTCTCCCGCAATCGCCTGCTGGGGAGCGGTGCTGCGCAGAATGCCGTTACGCTCCTCCGTACTCATGACGCCGATCCGGCGCCGCCGCTCTGCCGCGGCTTTCTGATTGGCTTCGTTTTCTAACTCCGCCGCCGATTTGCTTTCCTCGTTACGAGGCTTGTAACGTGCACTGAGCCGGGTGTAGGTCTCCCGGAGTTCGGGGTTTTCAGGTGGCGTGATTTTTCCCGCGGCAAAGGCAGTCAGAATCTGGGGAGTCGGGTATTGGACGAGCAATGCCTCCATCGGCAGCAAAAGCGTTGGCATCGCCGCGAGCTTTTCGAGCAGCTCAGGATTCTCCGGGATCGAAGTCGGGTTCAACTGCAATTCGATCCACTTCTTGAGGCCGAGCTTCCGGAGCTTTTCGCGATCCTGAGGCCGGGGGCCGAAGCTGAGGCGGCTGAGTGCGTGCTCCCCTTGTTTTTCTTTCGCCAGTTTCTCGCGAAACTTCGCATCGGCTTCGTTTGGCTTCTTCGAGTTTCTGGCAGCCAGAGGACTCAGGAGCAAAGCCAAAACGGCAATTGTCCGAACCAAGTGCTGTGTCTGGAAGGCTTTGCTGTTCATCCCAACCTTTCCTCCTAAAAAGAGAACTCTCGCAATCGGGAGAAGTTTCGCTTTGAGGATGGACTTCTTTAACTAGTGGTATTAACCTACGCCTTCTAAGCGATTACCCTAATACTATCCCTACGGCCTATAAGGATTCGAGGCGGTTCTGCCGATCTTCGGTCAGGGTGCTTTGGAAGAAGGTAGTACGGTTCCTTGAATCGGATTTCTCCACGACAAGTATTAAATCCGCTGATCGATGCACGGGCTTCAAAGATTGAAGACCCGATCGAGAAATTGCGCTTTCTCCGGCACAGCGACCGCCGGGTGGGCCAAGTCGAAACGGTTCTCGGGCGGCCCCGCTATTGGTGGCTCCGGAATCGGAAGCTCTGGCTTGCTGTGTTTTTTGCTCTCCTGGTCCCGAGCTTGACACTGTTTCGACCGGCGACGCCACTGGCTCCGGCTGCGGAGTTTGTCCCGCCAGCGCCGGCTGTCCCACGAAGCTTTGCAGAATCGCCACTGGAGAAGGTCTGGCTTGTCGAGACCAAAGGGGGCGTGGAGACCTGGTCGAATGGCCTGCACATTGAAACACGCTATGCGACCACCAATCGCCCCCGGGAATACTACGTGTGGAACCGGAATCTTCCTGCCTCCTCGCTGACGCAGTTGCCCAGCAAGCAGGCGGCGGGAATCGTATTCCACACCACAGAAAGTACGCTCGAAGATCTGGTGGAACATAAAACCTCCCGGTTGAAGTTGCTGGGGGAATCGCTCGTGCAATTTGCCCGGGAAGAGAAGGCCTATCACTATGTCATTGACCGCTTTGGCCGCGTGTTCCGTGTGGTGGCTGAATCCGATGCGGCCAATCATGCGGGCAAGTCGATCTGGGCCGATAGCAAATGGGCTTATATCCAATTGAACGAATCGTTTCTTGCTGTGTCTTTTGAGACACAAACCCGTCGCGGAGACGAGCCGCCGGTGGTCTCGCAGGCGCAAATTGATGCGGGCCGCCTGCTCACCCGCATGCTGCGGGCCCGCTATGAGATCGCAGCCACCAACTGTGTTACGCATGCGCAGGTTTCCGTGAACACCAGCAATTTCCTGATCGGCTACCATACCGATTGGGCGGGCAACTTCCCATTTGAAGAAATCGGCTTGCCCGACAACTACGCACAGCCGCTGGGCAGTCTCCAGCTATTTGGATTTAGCTATGACAACACTTTCTTTGCCGCCACTGGAACAAGGATGTGGAAGGGCTTAGGAAGTTCTGAAGACCTGATCCGGGCGGAAGCCAAAGAAAAATCGCTCTCCATCGCGCAACTCCGGACCCAGTTGCGAAACAATTACCGACGCCTGAGTGCGCTGTTGCCTGAGAACAACTCGCCCATGGCCGAGAAAACTATTGCAGACTCTGAACGAAGCCAGTGAGGTTAAACCCATGAAACACTCCCACAACACGCCGGCCATCGGCCTTGATGTTGGCACCAGCCGCATTGTGACGGCATCGCGTCACGAAGAAGACTTTCAATATCGGACACAGCTCAACGCCTTTGTGACCGTGCCGTGGTCCAAGATGACGGAGGCTTCGCTGAAACGCGAAGGCGTCCCTTATGTCGTGCACTCCGACAACGGCGACAAGAGCATCATTGTGCCGGGCAACGAGAGCTCGCGCTTCGCCGATCTCCTACAGACCGAGACGCGCCGTCCGATGACGCGTGGCGTTCTCAACCCGCAAGAGCCTGCCAACGCTGCGATGCTGAAGCAGTTGATCGAGAACCTGACGGCCGGGGAACGCCGCAGTGGCTTGCCTGTTTACTACAGTGTGCCTGCCGCCCCGCTCGGCGCCGAAGAGAATCTGACCTACCACGAGGCAACCATCGCCCAGATCCTGCGCGAACTCGATTGCTCGCCGACGCCGATCAACGAAGGCCTGGCGGTTGTCTTCTCGGAACTCGAAGACACCAACTATTCGGGCATCGGCATCAGCTTTGGCGGCGGTCTGGTGAATGTCTGCCTCAGCTATCTGGCCGTTCCGGTGCTGAGCTTCAGTGTGCCGAAGGCTGGCGATTACATCGACTCCTCGGCCTCGACGATCACGGGGGAGTTGTCGACGCGCATTCGTCTCGAGAAGGAAGAGTCCTTCTACATCAATGGTCACTTCTCCGATAAGCTGCACCAGGTGTTGAACGTGTACTACGACGAGATGATCCGCGCGGTGGTGGCCGGATTGAAGGATGCCTTTGCGAACGCGCGCAACATCCCGAAGATGGGCAAGCCAGTGCCGATGGTGCTCTCCGGTGGCAGCGCGATGCCGCGCGGCTTCCGGGACCGCTTCGAGAAGCTGTTGAAGGAGAGCGATTTCCCGCTGCCGCTCAGCGAGGTGCGGATGGCGAAGTCGCCGCTCGACGCAACGGCAAAGGGCGCGCTGGTGGCGGCGCTCGCCGAACTCTAGGGACTATTTTCTGGCGGCTTCCAGCATCCAGGCAATCTTTTGCTGGAAGTCGCCGTCGGCCAGATATCCATCCACCTGGAAGCGAATCTGGCCGGCGCCATCGATCACGTAGAGCTTGGGGATTGCGTCGGTCTGGTAGAACTCATCGATGCTGCCATCGCTGAGAAGAATCGGGAAGCGATAGCCACGCTCTTTCGCCGCGACGGGGACCGCTTCCTTATCGCTGTCCACGCTGATGGCCAGGAAGGCGACGGTCGGATCTGCGCGATAGCGGTCAAACTCCGCACTGAACGCCATCAATTCCGCGGCACAGGGGCCGCACCAGGTCGCCCACATGCTGAGGATGAGCGTGCGGCCCCGATAATCCTCGAGGGAAACTTTTTCACCGGATAGGTCTTGCAGCGTGAAGGGCTTCGCCGCCCGTTTCTTCTCTGAGGCGAGCAGCTGCGTGCGGATGCCTTGCATCCGATCCCCACGATTGCGGTCTGGAGTATCGGCCAGCCGGCGCTCGCGTTGCGCGGCTTCTGGCTGCTGCAATTGGTCGAGCGCCTTTGCATAATCGAGCCGCAGCTTTCTCTCGTCGAAGTTGGGCTCCTTCTTGCCTGACGCCAGCGCGCCATCCAGTTCCCGCAGCATCGTTTCGGCGATTTTTGAGGCGGCCTTCCAATTGCTTTGCGCCAGATACGCTTGCAATAGTACCGGCCAGAACGCGCGGCGATCCTCCTCGTGGAGCGCGTTTGTGAGCGGCCATTGCTCCTCAATGAATTGGATGCCGCGATGGGCAAACTGCAATGCCGCTGCCGGGTCGCGCTTGGTGAGTGCCTCGGCCATGCCTCGCATCGCGTTGACATGGCGCAATGGATCTGAAAAATTCCTGAAAAAGACGAGGCTTCGCTGCTCTGCTTCGCTTGCGGCTGCGGTCAGGTCCTGGGTGGAGAAGAGTTGCGGGTTCTGTTCGAGCAAGCGGAACCGGGAATTGGCCGCTAAGGAGGCCCAACTCACGTTCTCGCCGAATGCCGTTAGATAGTCGGAGTAGGCCTTTGCCGCTCGCAGTGGATCTTTCTCTGTGTCAGCGCGTTGGAGCCGCTTTTGCTGGGCCAGTCTTCCGGCTGGAAATCTAGCGACACAGATATCTTCGAAGGAGGTTGCTTTCTCTCGATTGCCGAGGATTCCATGGCCCGTAGTGACGGCTGCGTAGTAGTCCTCGTCTCGCTTCGTTTCTGGCACTGTCTCGAGATAGCGAAGATTCCATTCGATGATCACTTTTCGCTCCGCCGCATCGTCCATGCGCCCGACGCTTCTCCAGTAGGGGTCATAAATGCGAAAGAAATCTGGGGAGATGCGGATGCTCTCTTCAAAGAGACGCCGGGCTTCCGGGATACGTCCTGAGTTGTAAGCCTCCACGGCTTGGACAAAGGTAGGGGGCGACGGTTGCGCACAGAGCGTGGCAATCGGAGACAAGAGAAGAATCACGCCAAGGAGTCGGTGCATCGCTGGCCTTTCAACGGCAATCGTTGCACAGTTGACGATGGAAGTCGTGCAGGTGTGGAGTGGTGGGCCCTGTTGGATTCGAACCAACAACCAACGGATTATGAGTCCGCTGCACTAACCGTTGTGCTAAGGGCCCGTCGCTACGATTCTATTCCCACTCGATCGTCGCGGGTGGTTTGTTCGTTAGATCGTAGAATACTGCGCAGACACCGTTGACCGCCATCAGCTCTTCGCACATCTGCTTGAGGAGGGCCTCCGGCATCGGAACCGCTTGCGCCGTCATGCCATCCACGCTGTCGATCGGGCGGAGAACGATGCTATCGGGCTTTCCTAGTATCCCGCATGGCAGCAACACCACGGGGAACTGCCAGACCTTCTCCTCAAATCCGCTCTCCACCGACAGCCTCCGGACGATCGCGTCACAGCGGCGCAGGCGTTCGAGACGCGTGGCGTCGATTGCCGCGACCTGCGAGGTGAAGGAGGCGAGCGGAGCCGCCGTCTGCACCAGTGCGACCACCCGGTTCACATCGGCAAGCTGATTGATAGACTCGGTTGCCGTGTGGAAGGCGGCCTCCGAATAGTTTTCCAGCGCCAAGGTCGCGCGGTAGGTTCTCGCATCGCCCTGCACTCCCACACTCAGTACCGGCAAAATATAACCCGCGTCCACTTGGCGCGCCGCCTTCACCTCTGCCGAGCAGAGGCAGCGGATCGCCAGTCCCGGGCCGGGGAAAGGATGGCGATCGAGCAATTCGTCCGAGACGCCAATCGCCGCGCCCACCTGGCGAACTTCATCCTTATAAAATTGCGCGAGCGGCTCAATCAGACGGCCCGCGTCAATGAGAGCCTGGATGCCGGCGACACGGTTGTGGTGGGTCTTGATGACCTCGGCCTTCGCCGTTCCGCCGCTCTCGATTGTGTCAGGATAGATCGTCCCCTGCCCGAGAATCCATTTGCCGTTGAGGAAGGGTCCGGTTTCGAGAACCCGCTCCTGGACAGCCACAAACTCCTCGCCAATTGCCTTGCGCTTCGCCTCGGGCTCCACCAAGCCGGTCAGCTTTTCGAGAAATTCCTGCTTGGCGTCGACAACTTCAAAGGAGTCGCCTGCCATCTTCGTGAAGACTTCCCGCACGAATTCGGTTTCGCCTTCGCGCATCAGCCCGGTATCGACATAGGCGGCGTGGACCCGGTCTTTGCCGAGAGCTCGCAGACAAAGGGAGAAGGCGACGGTCGAATCGACGCCACCGGAGGCGAAGAAGAAGACATTGCGCCCGCGCGCGGTGCTGCGGATTTCGTCTTCCAACTGCTCCAACTGGTGGGTTGGGCTCCAGTCCTGTGCACAGCCTGCAATGGTGAACAGGAAATTGCCGAGGATGATCTTGCCCCCGTGCGTATGGACCACTTCCGGGTGGAACTGGATGCCATAGAGCTTGCGCCAGTCATTGGCGATGGCGGCGATGGGGCAGGTGGCGGTAGCGGCGGTGACTTCGAAATCTTCCGGCGCCTGGCCCACCCGGTCGCGATGGGACATCCAAACCTGCGAGACCGACTGGAAGCCCTCAAAGAGGCGGTCCTGCTGGGTGACGTTCAACTGCGCCATGCCGTATTCCCCCCGGACGCCTTTGATGACTGCGCCGCCCTCAAGGTGGTGCGCCATCAACTGCATGCCGTAGCAGATCCCCAGTACGGGGATACCCAACGAGAAGATCTCGGGGTCCACTTGCGGGCTGCCAGATTCATAGACACTGGCCGGGCCGCCGGAAATGATGATGCCACGGCGGTCCTCTAATTTTTCAGCGGCGATCTCGCTCGGTTGGACCTCTGCGTAGACGCCCAGTTCACGAACCCGGCGGGCGATCAGGTGGCAGTATTGCCCGCCCGCGTCCAGAACGGTGATTTGCGGTTGTTTCGTCAAACTACCAGGATAAAGCGAATTGTGTGTGTGCAGCTACTAGGCCGGAGGAGCCATGCGCTGTACGATCATCTTCTTCGCCTTGTCTCCCAGCTCGCGCGCCTTGGGCAGCGCTTCGATCGCCCGCTGCACTTCAGGGTCGGTCTCGATCTCATAGCGGCCTGCTTCGTCGATATCGAAGGCCGTCTTATAGAACTCCGCCTGCAGGGTGGTTTTCACCCAGGGCAGATTCGCCTTGAAGTCGTCTTCCGTGAAGGTCGCGTTCTGCTTCTTCAGGAAGGCCTTGAACTGATCCATGACGGCGGCGTCCGGCGCCCAGCCCTGCGGCAGCTTCGCTTCCTTTCCATTGAAGTAGGTGGGAATGAAGCTGAAGAAGGAAGCCCGGCGCAGGAGCTCGATCTGGAAGGGATTCAGTTTGGTGGGGACGAATTTCTCGTCGGGAGCGATTCCATTGCCCCCATAGACCGCCCGGCCCGAATCCGTCATCTTGACGTCCTTGGGGTTTTTCAGTTCGGTATCTTTGCGGTAGTAGTAGTCGAAGAAGCTGATGTTCGAGTAGTCGCGCTGGATCAGGCGGCCGCTCGGCGTGTAGTACTTGGCGGTAGTGAGCGCGAGGCCGGTGTTCTCGCTCAAGGGGTACACCGTCTGCACGAGACCCTTGCCGAAGGTATCTTCCCCAATCACCCAGGCACGGTCATGATCCTGCAATGCGCCCGAGACGATCTCTGCAGCGGAAGCGGAATACTTGTTCACGACGACGACGATGGGATAGTCAAAACCATTGTTCCCGCGCCGCTCGACATAGGTGCGCTCCGGGTTGGCCCGGCCCCGGTGGGAGACGACGAGCTGTCCCTTTTGCAGGAAGCGGCCCGCAACGGCAACGCCTTCATTGAGGAGGCCGCCGGGATTATTGCGCAGGTCGAGGATCAACCCTTTGACATTCTTTTCGCCCAGACGCTTGAAGTTCTCGTTCACCTCGGAGCTGGTGTTCTCGTTGAAGGATTCCACGTCGAGGTACATGATGCCCGGCTTCACCCAGAAGGCATCCTTCACGCTCTTGCGCGGGATCTCATCGCGGGTAATGTTGAGGGTGAGCGGCTTGTCGACGCCCTCGCGTTGGACCACGATCTGAGCCTGGGTGCCACGGGGACCTTTCAGCAGGTCGGCCACGTCAGAGGTGCTCATGTTGTCCGTCTTCTTGTCGTTCACCTCGGCGATGATGTCGCCGGGCCGGATGCCGGCTTTATAGGCGGGCGAGGCGGGGAACGGCGCCATCACGATGATACGGCCGTTGCGCTGGCCAATCGTCATCCCGACCCCGAAATAGCGCCCGCGCTGGTCGTCGCGCATGGTGGCATACATTTTCGGATCGAAGAAGTTGGAGTGGGGGTCGAGGGTCCGGAGCATACCGGGGATGGCTCCCTGGTAAATCACCTTGTCGGCGCTCACTTTATCGGCAAAATTGTCTTCGACAACCTCATAGACCTTTGAGAAGACCCGCAGGCCAGCTTTGATGTCGTCCTCGGATGTTGCCGCGTTGACTTCATCCAATTCAGGGCCGAAAACTCCCCCTAATATTGAGCAAAGAGCGACAAGCAGGGGAATAATAATCCACGATGCGCGGCTACGAGCCATAAAAATAGAGGCCTCCGGGAAAAACGCTACGACTGGTGACTACAGTATATGCCAACGTCTTCTAGACGTAGTGGGGGGACACTTCGCTTCGGCGGAATGTTAAACGATCCGTGCTTTTTTCGCAGGATGGGCGACGGAGAGCTCGCGGCCGACGGGTTTCCGGTTGGCGGGCAGGGTTTCGGAGATGCGGCGGATCTGGTCGCTGATGCAGACCAGGAACATCGGCAGGCGCGCATTCTTCATCAGATCGATGATGCGCTTGGCGTCTTCTTCGAGATGAATGGTCTTGCCGTCGGTCACCAAATGCAGCTCCGCTTGCTCGTCGAGCACTTCCATCAGCCGCTTGCCGACCTGCTTCTGCATGAAGCGGAGGACGCGGCGGATCTTCTGCAATGAGAATCCCTTGCGGCGCAACTCGGCAATCAGCGAGATTTCCAGAACTTCTTCGGCCAGGTAGAGGCGGCGGTGCCCTTCCTGCCGGGGGGAGACTACTTTCTTTTCATCCCACCACTGCAACTGGCGCAAGCTGACGCCGGTAATGGAGGACACGTCCTGGGAGGAGAAGGATGGTGAGGGTACTAAAAAATCAAATTTTGCCTTTTTCGTTTTAACCATTCCAACCCCTTTCTGTTCTGGTCCGTTTGCGACCACTCAAATATGACCGATAAAAGGGGGTGGGGTCAAGCTACCAGATATAGGGGTAGCCCCTATTTTCCACACGAGTGGGAGGGGCTTGGTTGAAGCGACAACCGAGGACTAATGGGCTACTTTTTCTGAGCGGTGAGCCGGTCGAAGACGAAACCAGCAGTGCCGCCCGAGGCTGCGCCGATTCCTGCCCCTTTGCCGCCGCCCGCCAGGGCTCCAATGGCTGCGCCTGCTCCGGCGCTTCCGGCAACAATGGCGATGGACTTGCCGGTGCTGCGGCGGGTACTGGAACTGGGCTTGGGTGCGGCGACCGGCGCGGCAATCGAGAATGCAGAGGACTTCGCGGCGACGCCCACTGCGACAATCTTGCCTTGTGCGTCATATAACGGACCCTGGTAGCCCGGGACATGCACTTCGGGGGCGGAGACCATGATGGTCTGCACGGGCGCTTTGTACGCTTCGTTACTTGCACTCTCCGATTTATGGTTGATGGCAACCGTACCGATTCCGGCGACGAGGACGCCTCCCAAGACTGCGGCTAGAGCCGCGAGACGAATTTGTTTGGCATGCATGCGATGAACTCCTCTGTCCCTGCACTAGAGCAGGTGCCATGCCATTTTGTTCGTTTTAGCTAAGTGATTGATTCGATGCGAGTTGTTTCGGAGGCCAGTTCAGCGCGGCCCAGGTAAGAAATTCCGGTTTCGTCAGCCGCTTCGTACTTTCTTCCTGATTTGCTAGCGGGACGGCCCAAATTGCTTGCTCATGGCCGAGTCCTGCTGGGAGCCGGCAATATCCCCGAGCTTCTGGCGAACCACGGCACGGTTGGCGTAGGCATTCGCGTACTTGGGGTTGTACTTGAGCGCGAGGGTGAAGCTTTCCTCTGCCTGTTTCCATTCCCCCAGGCGCATTTGAGCGTAGCCGCGGCCGTTATAGGCCTGCGCAAAGTCCGGCTTCTTCGCAATCGCCAGCGAAAACATGTCGGAAGCGCCGCGGAAGTCGCCCGTCTGGCTCAATTCCCGAGCCAGGAAGTTCATATTCTCCGCGGACAGGCCCTGTTTAGCGTCCGCATCCTGCGGCGGTTCGGGAACTTTGATTTCCGGGCTTACCGGTTGCGGCGGCAGTGCCGGGGTGGCGACCGGCTTGGCGGCCATGGTCTGGGCTGCGGTCACTTTGGGAGGATTCTCCGGCGCGGGACGGATGGAAATCGCGGGCGGAGCTTCCACTGCCTGCTTCTCTGCGAGGGTCTGGATGGCCGATAGGTCCGATTCCGGACGGGCGGCCGCCTTCTGCGCTGCCTTGGCTGCGGCGATTTTTTCTTCGGTACGCGCCAGCACTTCCTTCGCCTCTTCGAGATCGGGGTTCAGCTTCAGCGCTTCTTGCAGATCGCTCTTTGCTTTTTCAAAGTTATCGGTTAAAAAGTACGCACTGCCGCGCGCGAGCCACGCTTCGGCCATCTTCGGATTCAGTGCAATCGCTCTGTCCCGATCGGCAAAGCCCTTTTTGTGATCACCCATCAGATGGTAAGCGCCGCCGCGGGCTATGTAGACTTCGGCGGATTGGGGCGACAGCTCGACGGCCCGGTTCCGGTCGGCCAGTGAGGCGTCGAATTGCCGCATTTCGGAATAGGCGGCCCCGCGGGCGAGCAGAACGCTTACCGCATTCGGTTGGCGCTTGAGAGCTTCCGAATAGTCGATCACTGCTGCCTGCGGCTGCCCCATCTGCTGGTAGGCTGCCCCGCGTAGCGTATAGGCCTTGCTGTTATCGGGTTGAGTTCTGAGAACGGTGGTGAAGTCCGGAATCGCCCGCTCAAACTGGCCCAGTTGGCCATAGACATAGCCGCGCTCGAGATAAGCTTCGGCGTAGTCCGGCTTCAGCGCAATGGCGCGGTTGTAGTCTTCGAGCGCATCCTGAAAGCGGCCCTGGATCGTGTAGGTGACGCCGCGATCTTTATATGGCTGGGGGGCGTCGAGACGGAGCTTGATTGCCCGGCCAAAGTCCTCAATTGCCTTGTCATAGCGCTTGAGCTTGACGAGCGTGACCGCGCGCGCGGCATAGAGCTGGGCAGATTCGCGACCAAAGCTCACGGCCTTGGTGTAGTCACTGAGCGCTTCTTCGAGCTGATTGGCCCCGGCCAGAATATCGCCGCGCAGCATCCAGGCTTCGGCGTCGTTCGGGTCGAGCGCGAGAGAGCGATTGAGGTCGGCAGCTCCAAATTCCGCTTCACCGAGTGTCCAGCGGATCTTGCCGCGCTCCCGCCAGGCTATGGCATAGTCGGTGTCGGCTTCGATTGCTTCCGTACAGGCCTTGAAAGCCTCTTCCAACTTGCCCGATTCCTCAAGCTGTAAGGCGCGATCCATCGCCTTTTTCGCCTTGGCGCTGTCGGCCTTGGCGGACTGAGCGCCGCTCATCGAATCCAGAGCCAAAGCTACCATCGCGATGAGAATCAAATTTCGCATTATGACACCTGCCGGAGTAGTCGACCATCCTTTGTTAGCTTCAGTACGCCGTCTCGCCAGACCACGGTATTTCCCGTTAGCCCGGCCATCCAGACCAGAAAGGCCCATACGTCCCACAACGGGGCAAGCCAGAATCCACGCAACGCAATCGGGCTGCGCAGAACCAAAACGCCTCCAACAAAAGCAGTCACCCATCTGAGTATCGTCAGACTGAGCGCCAGACTCCAGGCCCCCGAGAGGATTGCAATCAAGATCCAGAGACCGGTATGAGTGACCGGGAGTCCGAGATAGCCATCGCCGCGCGAGACCCGAATCGTTCTTGCCCAGCGCACCTGATGCTTCCAGACCCCATCCCAGCTATCGTCGCCGATTGAGGTCTCGACGACAACTTCGGACATATGCGAACGTTTGCCGAGCTGGGTGATCTTGCGCGCGAGCTGATAGTCGTCTGCCAGATATTCGGCGATGGAATGGAAGCCGCCGATGCGCTGCAGGTCGGCGGCGCGAAACACGAGGGTCGCTCCCAGGCCGAATTCCCGGATGCCGACCAGCGGCGCGACCAAGACACTTGGCGCAAAATCGATTGCGATCCCGAGGGCTTCCCATTGGCCGGGGGTGCTGTGTGCCGTGGCGCGGTACAGTGCTGTGACAATCCCGATCTTGGGATCGTCGAGGGGCGAAACAACTTTCTTCAGATAACCCTGGGGCACCAGGATATCGCTGTCATTCACCAGCAGAATCGGATAGCGGGCTTCCCGGGCAAGATCGATCAGGACGCCGACCTTCGCATTGGCAGCCTGGGTGGTGGAATGGATGACGCGAATCTCAAGATGAGGGAAGTCGCGGCGCAGACGCCCGATCTCGGCCAGGCTCGGGTCATTGGCGTCGGCCGCGCCAAACAGAATCTCAAAGGGGACGGGATAGTCCTGGACTGCGTGCGAGCGAATGGCCTCGTAAAAGTCCGGGTCCAGGCCTCGAACCGGCTTGAGGATCGAAATGGATTGGAGATTGCGAACCGGAGTGGCTCTCACCAGCAATTGGCGGAGACAGGCCAGCAGCGCGGTCAACTGATAGACCGCGGCCGCCACAGCGATCGCTGACAGGAGATAGATCAAAGTTCGAGGCAGAATACGCCGATTGCCACCAACACGGCGCCCGCCCACCTTCTCCAGCCTACATTTTCCCGTAATACAGAACGGGCCATAAATGTTTCGGCGGGAATCGTCAAAGCCGTTGCAGGAACGGCGAAACTCAAGTCTGCCACAGCCAGCAACTGGGTGAAGCTGAAAAAGCTGAGGGCCATAAACACGATGGAGAGCGCCAGTCTCCACTGCCGGAAGAGCTTGGCGAACACGCTCAGCTCGCCAGGGGCAATCTCACCATGTTCTTTGACTGCGCTTGCTTGCAGATAGTCGCAGGCCATGGTCGAGAGGACGATCAGCGAGACGAGAGTCCATCTCATGAATCCACCTCTGTTGCCTTGGGAGGGGTGGCGCCGGTGAGGATGGTGCCGCTCAGAATAAAGGCGGTGCCCAGCCAGCGCTGCCAGGAGATGTCTTCATGTAAAAAAACGAAGCCAATCAGCGCATTGAGGACATAGCCAATGCTGGTCACAGGCAATACGAAAGAGAGATCAGCCCAGGATAACAGCGTGATTCTGGAAAGAGTCCAGACGGCGAGGAGTACAATCCCGAGCAGTACCCAGGGGCTGATCAGCGCATCAATCGGGGGGATCTGGGTGAGTTTGATTCCGGTGGGGTTCTTCATGCCCCAGGACAAGGCGAAATTGCCAATCACGTTGGCCGCCACCACAAAGGCCGTGAGTAAATAGACACGGCCGCGCGCGTTTTTCATCGAAACAGACTAGTCGCCGGTAGCGGCGTAGCTGGACTCTTTCAGAGCCTTCTGATCGGCTACAAACTTCTTGCGTTTCTTGCGGAGGGCAAGGTATTCGCGAGCTTCCTTCACCAGGCGGCGGCGTTCTTCGGTGGAGAAGATGGCCTTCTTTACGACGCGCCAGGCAGCCTTCGGACGGAAGTAATATTCGCCGTAGAAGCGTTCGACGGAATCGACCAACTCGGCCCGGTCGAGGCCCGGATAGATGACGGTGGGCAACTGGTGGCCCAATTCGTCGGTCATCGAGGCGTTCAACTGGATGAGATTGTTCTTCTGCGCGTAATCGTAGAATTCGGTGCCCGGATAGGGATGTGCAATCGAAACCTGGATGGTCTCGCAATCGAGTTTCTTTGCGAAATCGATACTTTGCTGGATGGTCTCGCGGGTTTCGCCCGGCAGACCGACGATGAAGTCGGCGTGTACGGTGAGGCCCAGCTCATGCGCGTTCTTGGTGAAGCGCTCGGCCATGTCGACGGTAGCGCCTTTTTTGATGTTCTTGAGAATCTGCGGTGCGCCCGATTCGTAGCCGACAATCATGAGGCGGCAACCAGCTTCGCGCATGGCAGCCAGCGTTTCGCGGTCGGTGGTGACGCGGCTGGTGCAGCTCCAGGTGAAGTTCAGCTTCTTCAGCTCTTTGCAGAGTTCGATCGTACGTTCCTTCTTGTAGTTGAAGGTGTCGTCGTCGAAGAAGATTTCCTTGAGTCCGGTGAAGTTCTCGAGCGCCCAGGCCACTTCATTCGCGATGTCTTTCACCGAGCGCAAGCGCCAACGATGACCGGAGTGCGTCTGCGGCCAGAGGCAGAAGGTGCACATGGCCGGGCAGCCGCGCGAGGTATAGAAGCTGATGAAGGGGTTGAGCAGGAAGGGTACGTTGTAATTGCGGAAGTCGAGGTCGCGCTTATAGACCTTGGTGACCCAGGGCAGCTCATCGAGGTTCTCGATGTAGCCGCCTTCGGGATTGTGCATCAGTCCGCCATCTTTGCGATAGCTGACCCCCGGCAGTTCCGACAACGGCGTACCCTTCGCGTAATTGACGATCTGGTAGTCAAACTCACGGCGCACAATGAAATCGATGGCCTTGGAGGCAAGCATCGTCTTTTCCGGCTCCACCGTGACCGGCGGGCCGACAAAGCAGACCTGCATCTTCGGGTTGACGTCCTTCATCATCTCGGCGATCTTGACGTCCACATGGAAGCCAGGGGTCGAGGTGAAGAGTACAAGCAACTCGAAGTCCTTCGCCATGGCGACGGTGTCCTCGATGGAGATCTTGTGCGGCGGCGCGTCTACTACTTTCGAATCCGGGAGCAGACCGGCCGGATAGCAGAGCCATACCGGGTACCAGTAGCTTTCGATTTCGCGAGTCGCGGGCCAGCGGGAGCTAGCGCCGCCATCAAAACCTTCAAACGAAGGCGGATTCAAAAAGAGTGTGCGCATGTAGGAACGGACTACCTGAAACTATCATTCTAGCAACTACTAACCATTAAAAGCGCAGGCCAATGAGGAACTCGACCTGACTGTCCCTGGGAGTATTCGCTGTGTTGATCCAGTGAGTGTAGCGGAACTCCGGTTCCAGCTTCAAAGGAAGAAAGCGTGGGGTGAGCCCTGCCGCCACCGTGATGCCGCCTGTGCGCTCATCGCGCGCGGGCACCATACGGATGGTGGCGCCTCCGGAAAGAAAGGGCTGAATCGCAATCGCATTGAAACGTTTTTTGACCAGGATCGGAACCTGATAGACCGAAACAGAGCCAGTGGGCGAGTTGAATCGTTCAAACATGAACCCACTTTCGATGGTGGGGAGGAAAGGGAGCTTCAACTCCAGATAAGGGCCAATTTTAAAGGGGAAGATTCGATTGTCCCGCCCGGGGATTTCCTTCTCGTTGTTGACGAAGCCACCCTTGAGTCCAAGGCTGAGAGGGAGTTGGCCGAAGCAAAGCGGCGCGAGACAAAAGAAAGCAATGAGGGGTATACGCATCCTAATCGAGAGATGCATGTGTCTTTTCTAATGTTGCACTGCTGTAATGCGGCGTATCGAATTCCATCCGGATCAGCACCTTCCCGATGAGGCGCGTATCGGCCTGGGAATCCTGAAAGGCCAAATAGAGGATTCCGTCCTTGAAGTCATAATCACGCGTGAAATCGAGAGTTTTGAAGATGACGGAGGGGTTCTTGACCAGACGGCCGGTCTCTCGTAGCGGCATGCCCGAATCCTCGTCGAGCCAGAGTTCGCCCTTAAATAAACCGATCGCGTTTTTTCGCGGTACCAGATCAAAGACCACGGCGTTGCGTTCTTTGAGCCGGTCCCGCCGCTTCAACTTAAAACGGTAATTCTGCGCGGTGATACCGAAGCTGGGTGTGGCTGAGGCTTCTTTTTCGCTGCTCAAGTAGCGGCCGATCACTTCCTTCTTGATCGTGTTGTCACCGGTAAAGGAACGCATCTCGTAGTCGATGGTGCCGTTTGGCGCCAGTGTTTTCTCTGCCACCATTTCCCCCTTTTTATTGAGATTGGGCAGGGAGGCTTCGATTT
The DNA here is from genome assembly GCF_000702445.1 of Bryobacter aggregatus MPL3. NCBI lineage: Bacteria > Pseudomonadati > Acidobacteriota > Terriglobia > Bryobacterales > Bryobacteraceae > Bryobacter > Bryobacter aggregatus. The sequence goes on along the minus strand of NZ_JNIF01000003.1, from coordinate 1,486,306 downwards.
TTACGACGCCCACCAACGAATCGGGACGAGGCGTTGGATGCTCCTCGCGGTCGAGGTATTTTTTCAAAGTGGCGCCGGATGGTCCCAGACTCATGGGATCGAAGACGATTGGTTTCGATGCCGTGCGGCAAGACACCAAGGTCCCGAGAAGCGCCGCCAGGTAAATTAGCTTGTCAAATTTCATTCAAATGGAGGTGTTCAGTGGGGTTGTCAGATCGAGAAGATAGCCCCGCTTGCCCACGTTAACACCTGTCGTCCTTCCTCGGCTTCCCAATTGCGCGGAGACCCCGGCGGCCTCATGGATGTGACCGCACAAAAAATAACGCGGGGAAACCTGCTCAATAAAGCTCGCGACAGAGGAAGAACCAAAGTGCCGGCCCCCGGGACCAAGGTCGAGAGGCGTGTCTTTCGGAGGGCAATGGCAGGCGAGAACCAAAGGATGGAGGGCCGCAAACGGGCAAGTTGCTGCTCCAGCTCCTCTTCAGTGAACTCACCAGGGGTATGGAACGGGGTCGGGTTCGAAAAGCCTAAACCCGCAATCGATACGCCTCCTAAATTCTTTGTCTTCCCATGCAGATTTTCCAAGCCATATTGATTACACAGATCTTCGATGTCGGAAGCAGACTCATGGTTGCCGGGAATCACGAAAGTTTTTCCAGCTCGCCGCTGGAGGATTTCCCCGGCAAGGTTGAGATGCTTCCTCCAGGAGACCAGATCACCCAGGCAGAAATAGTAATCCGCCTCGAGATCCAAAAGCCGGTGCAATGCGGCCCAATCGGTATGGATGTCTGAAAAAAAGAGGATGTTCATCAGCACCGGCGCCTTCTCTTAGAAGGCCTTTTTCAAATATCTGCCATTGGTGGCATCGACAAAGACCGAATAGGCCGAGGAGCCGACGCTGGTACCCCAGATGACACGCCAGGCGACCTCCGCGTTTCGGTCGGTCAGTTCTAGCAGCATCGTGATGGGTGCGTCGGGGTTCTTGGAGGCGTAGTCCTTGGAGTTCTCTAAGGCCACTTTGTAGATCTCATCCGTGTCTTTCTTGACGGCTTGGATGATGAAGGGTTGGGCGAGCTTGGAGGGGCCGCTGTAGGCTTCGTCGTTCGGATTATAGACACCTTCAAAGAGGCCGTCTTCTTTCACGACGGAATAGGTGCAGTGCTTGATTCGATTCTTGGAGGGCGACACAAAGGTCACCTGCCAGGCGTAAGCCTTGCCGGGGGGTGCAACGCGCGATTTGATGGCCAGATTCTGCACGCGCAACACCTGGATGTCTTGCGCCCAGATCCGCGAAGGTCCGTAGCAGCGGTACAGGCCGGTGAGGCCGGTCACGGGTTCTGGAGCTACTTCAGACTTTTTTTCTGCTTCTTTTGTGGGTGTCGGGCTGCTGCAGGAGATCGCAAAAAGGATCGCCAGCGCGGGAGCCGCGAATATGCCGATGTTTTGGAGTTTCACCTTATGAAATAATACCGCCAGCGCAGTAACCGACTCGCTCCGAGGTCTCTCATGTCCTGGTCACGGTTTCTCTCTTGTTCTGTGCTGAGTGCGGCAATGCTTGCCGCGCAAGCGCAATCCGGCTCTCCAACAGGCGGCAGTGCGGCTCCGGCAACGGGTGCTGGCACGGGGGCCACCACTGGCAACGGCGGCAACACGAGTGGCGGACGGAGCGGAAGCTTAGGTGGCCGGCCGACGCCTGACTTCCCGAACCAACTCCCTCAACCGGGTACCGATTCGAGTGAGACCCGGCCTATTTTCCTGTCCGGAAAAGTGCGCATGGACGACGGCTCGGCGCCGCCTGAATCTGTTGTCATCGAAAGACTCTGTACGGGGCGCGGCAATCCTGTCCAGGAGGCCTATACCGATCAGAAAGGGAACTTCAGTTTCCAACTCGGACAGCGGATGGGCATGATGACGGACGCCAGCAGTGGCGGGTTTGGTTCCATGGGTGCGCCGGAGATCTCAGGTCCCAATGGCCGCGGTGGCATCAATGAACGCGACCTGTTGGGTTGCGAATTGCGAGCCTCGCTCCCTGGTTATCGCAGCAGTGTCGTTAGTCTGGCAGGACGCCGCAGTCTGGATAGTCCCGATGTGGGCATCATCATTCTGCGCCGCCTGGCCGATGTCAGTGGCTTTACCACCAGTGCCACATCCCTGATGGCGCCGAAGGATGCCAAAAAGGCGATGGACAAAGCCCGCGCGGCATTGAAGAAGAACAAGCTGCCTGATGCGCAGAAGGAACTGGAGAGCGCCGTCAACCTGCATCCGAAGTTCGCCGAGGCCTGGTATGAGCTGGGCCGTGTGCAATCCATGCAGAATCAGATGGACCTGGCGCGCCAGAGCTACGTCAAATCTGTGGAAGCTGACGAGAAGTATGTCCGGCCCTATCTGGGCCTTGCGGTGCTCGAAGCACAGCAGCAAAAGTGGGGCGAGGTCAAGCAGCTCACCGAGAAGGTGATCAAGTTGAATCGATATGACTTCCCTTCTGCTTTTCTCTATGGCGCGATTGCGAACTACAACTTGCAGCAGCACGAACAGGCCGAAAAACTCTGCCGGGCCGGCTTGGACATCGACCAGTTCCACTCGCTCCCCAAGATGTCTCATCTCCTTGGGATTTTGTTGGCCGAGAAGCAGGATTTCAAAGGGGCTTCAGAGCAGTTGAGCGCCTATTTGAAGATGGCGCCGAAGGCGCCTGATGTAGAAACGGTGAAGAAGCAGCTTGCCGACATTGATGGCAAGATCGCGCACGTCAACCCATAGCAGCCAAATCGGGGGAGAATTAGAGGAGGCAGCGGAGCGAATTCGTTGCGCTCCTCTGATCCACCGGTCGACCCGGACGAGAAGTAAAGCTGGAGACGACGTACCCACTCCCCGACATTGACCATCGAATTGCCTGGGACGCCATTGCACCCTTCTACGAGCGCCATTGGGGCACCGCGTTTTTCGACAGCGCCTGCGATCTGTTTCTCGTTTCTCTCCAATCCCGGGTGCGGGAGGACGCGCAGATTCTCGATCTCTGCTGTGGCACGGGAGACTTTGCCCAGTGGCTCGATGCTCGTGGTCTGCGGGTGACCGGGGTCGACAATTCCGCGCCGTTTCTCGCTTCTGCGCGCGCCAAGCTCCCCTCTGTCGATTTCTATGAAGCGGACATGGGCTCCTTCCGATTGCAACGGCGATTCGATGCCATCACCTGTTTTTACAACAGCATCAACCAGGCGCTGACGGCGGCCTCGTTACGCGCAGTGTTGCATACGGTGCGCGAGCATCTGGCGCCGGGAGGCTATTTTCTCTTCGATGTGATTGAGGAGCAGGGCTATCTGGAGTTTTGGGAGTCTGAGGATGTGGTGGAGCACGAGGGGCGTCATTGCGAACTGCACTACCGCTACGACCGCATCGCGCAGTTGGCCACTTGCCAGGCGGCGATCCGCGAAAACGGGACGGAGCCGCTGGTGGAGTTTACGCTCTACCAACGGCCGATCCGGCGCCAGGAGATTCGGGAAGAATTGCGCCGGGCTGGCTTCCTCGTCGATTCGATTCGGGCCGTACGAAAGGATGTGCCGCGACGCGGACGTCTGGCCGTTCTGGCTCGCGTCGCCCAATAAAAAGGCCCGCCATCTTGCGAAGGCGAGCCTCTGGGTTTCGGGTGGAACTGCTTCTTACCAGTAGACCTTCATGGCGATCTGTACCTGTCGGGGGAACGTGTTCTGGTTGGAAACAACCGACGGGAAGACCGCGCCGAAGTTCGGGCTGGTGGGGTCAACGTTGAAGGTATCGCGGCCGAAGTAGTTGTGATTGAAGATATTGAAGGCTTCAAAGCGCAACTGCATACGGATGCGTTCGGTGATCTGCGTATTCTTGTTCAGCGACGAGTCCATCGTGAACGCGTGGTGCTTGCGGATCTGACCGCTGCGCAAAGGTGTCGAGCGCGGAGCATAACCGGGCAGCATCTGCCAGTAGTAGTCTGTGCTTCCGTTGCAGTTGTAGCTGGTGGTGCTGCCATCGTTGAAGATGCGCTGGGTGCAAGGCTTCCAGCCCTGTACCTTGTTCGCCTTCCAATCGACGTTGTCGATCTTCGGGTCTTTCAACTGGATGACATTGCTAGGCAGGTCCGCCGGTTCACCACTCGAATTGGTGTAGAAGCTGGTTGCTTCCCAGCCGCTGATCAGCTTCCCCACAAATCCACGGCTCCCGGCGCCCCATTGCTTGCCCTTGCCAAAGGGCAACTGGTATACCGCGTTGACCTTGAAGTAGTGCGGACGATCATTCAAATAGATGCCGCGCTGCTGGACGTCTGCGTAGGGATCGTTCCAGCCATACTGCTCGACCGTTTTCGAGAGTGTGTAGTTGGCCAGCAGGTTGAGATCACGCAGCCGGATATTGTAATTTGCCTGGAAAGAGTTGTACCAGGCCTTCGATCCGTTGACGGCGCGCTGCGTGAGGTTCCCGGCAAACTGTGGATAGGGACGGTTCAGATTGAAGTTGGAGATGGAGTCCTGCACGTAGTACGGAGTGCCCTGGAATGCGGCCACACCCTTGAACGGATTGGGAACATTCTGGTCGCAGAAAGCCGGGCTCCCGCCTTCAAGGATGTTGCACTTCTTGCGGAAGTCGAGCGAGGGAATGTTGTAATCCCGCGCGTTGTTCAGATCAATGGAGCGGCTGCCGACATAAGTCAGTTCGAGCGAGGAGAACTGAGAGGTCTGGACCTGGAATCCAAGCGAGAACTGATGCACTTTGGGGGTGCGGAAGTTCGGATTGGCCCAATCGCTGTTGCGTCCAGCAAAGGTCAGGGCCCCCAGCGAGGATCCGCTTGGCTTTGAGATTCCGCCCGGATACGGATTGGAAAGAACGCCAGGAATTGGGGTGCGATTCCCGTCCAGCGAGTTTGTGATCGGCGTGTTGGTCTGGAAGCCGGCATAGCGCAACCAGTCATTGTTTGGATTGAGGAAGTATAGGCCGTAGCCGCCGCGAACCACAACGCGGTTGCGCACCTGATAGGCGACGCCGATGCGCGGCTGCAAAGTCTGGTAGGTCGGATTGGCGACGAGCCGGGAGTTCCCGTTCACGCCAGCGAATTCAAAGCCTCCCTTCAGATTTTTCAGCTGCGGATACATGTCCAAGGTCGAGGCCGAGAGCTGACTGGCAATCGGACTGGCCACCGATCCGTTGAAGCCGCGATTCAGCCGATTGTACTTCTCGCTTGCGGGGCCGTTATAGTCCCAACGCAATCCCAGGTTTAAGCTTAACTTGCGGGACACTTTCCAATCGTCCTGGAAGTAGGGCGCGAAGTACCACTGCTGGATGAAGGGGAAGACGGGGTAATTCGAGGCTCCATTGACATAACCGAGCAGGAAGGTCGCGTAGGCGTCTCCTGAGGTTGCGTCGCCCTGATTGAAGAGCTTCTGCGTAAAGCTCTTGTCGTTGAAGCCGCCTGCGAGAACGCCACTGTCTTTGCCAAATTGCAGAATGTTGCCGGTGTCCTGGATGATGTAGTGAATGCGTCGTAGGTCGGTACCGAATTTCATGGTGTGCGAGCCGGCGATCTTCGTGATATTCGCAGCCAGATTATAGTTGTTCGTGATGTTGACGCTCTGGTAGCGGCCCAGCGTCGAATAGTCGTTGAACTGATATTGGCCAAAGAATGTGGGGGCGGGAAGTTGGCTCACGAGCGAGGAAGAGAATCCCAGCGATTTTAGGTCAAAGCCATCATTCGCCTTCCCGAGTCCCTTTTCGATGAAGCGATTGGAGGAAGCCCGGATGTTCATCACCAGGGTTGGGGACAGGGTGGATACCCAATCGAAAACGTAGGCGTCATTGATGCGCTGGAAGGGCTGCTGCCCATCTGTGCCCACCTTGTTGTCGATGCCATTGGACGCTCGGTCTTCGGTGCGATCGTTTGAGGCATGTCGGAAGAAGGCGCGGTGTTTATCGCCAAAGTTCCAGTCGAACTTGAGGATCAGATTGTAGAACTTGTCGTGGTTCACGTAGTCCGGCAGCAGGTGATTGTTGGTGGAATACCTGAAGCCGTCTTTGGTTGCCGCATTCGGAGTTGGCATGTACTTGGTGATCGCCTGAGCCACCGGATTGATGCGCGACTGGGGGATGATATTGCCGGCGAAGGGGACTCGAACCGGATTGCCGCTGGCGTCCAAACTGTAGTTTGTGGGGTCGTAAATCAGGATCGGAGCTTTTTGCGCATTGGTGAGCTTCGAAAAGTCCCCATTGCGGAAGGCCATATCGGGATAGGAGTTGGTCAGGGGATTCGGAGTATTCTCGCGATAGTTCTCAAAGGTGCCCAGGTAGAAGAGCTTGACCTTGCTCTCTCTGGTGAGGAGTTTGGGAACCAGCACCGGACCATCGAACTGAAAGCCATATTGGTCCAGCAAATGATCCGCGCGCTGAGCGCCTGCGGCATTCCCCTGGAAGGTATTGGCGTCCAGGAACTTGCGACGCAGAAACTCCCAGGCGACGCCGTGGTGCTGCGAGCCTCCGGTCTTCAGTACGACGTTAAAGACGCCGCCACCGGTCTTGCCATATTGGGCATCGTAAGAATTCTGCTGCACGCTGAACTCCTGTACAGCGTCGACAACCGGCACATAGGCGATATTGTTGCCACCGGCCTGCGCATTGTTCGGCGCGCCGTCCATCATGAATTCGTTATTCGATTGCCGTCCGCCATTCACGCTCCATTCGGCGATCGCGCCATTGTCAAAGGGCCGCTGCCAGATGGCGGCGCCGCGGAAGACGACGCCCGACATCATCGAGCCGAGCATGAAGGGGTTTCGGGCATTGAGCGGCAGTTCGGACACCTGCATCTGATTGACGACGCCAGATCGACTGGCGGTCTGTGTTTCGAGGAGCCCAGCTTCCGCGGTGACCGATACGGAATCCGTCATCGCGCCCACTTCGAGCAGAATATCGACGCTGAGCAGACGGCCAACTTCTACCGTCAGATTCTCACGGTTGTAGGTCTTAAAACCACTGGCGACGGCCGTCATTCTGTACTGGCCGGGCCGCAGGAAAGGCAGTGTATAGGCACCGGAGTTATCCGAGCTTACGTTGGTCGTTTCATTCGTTGCCAAGTTGATGGCGGTAATCTTCGTATTGGGAACAGAAGCGCCTGAGGCATCGGTCACGCGCCCGGAGACAGTGGCTCGAAACTCCTGGGACCAAGCGGCAGTACCGAGCAACACCATAAGCAAAACTGCAGAAATCTGTCTCGACATCGAGAACCCCCTATTCAGCCTTTTTGGCTCGTCATAATCTATAATCTTTTGCCTGTATGTGCAAGCTAAATATAAAACCTAAACAATGTTTCATCGCTCTTTTCCAAGGGTGATGTCCCATAGATACCCGCATTTGGGGGTGCCAAAACCCGCAACCTCCCACTCTCTCAAAAGGGGCCAGTACGCCGATTAGGTGAATAGTACTGAAACCAGTCAGGCGGAAAGTACCTTGAGCCCTCAACCTCGGGAGGTAAGACTGTGAGTGGGGAGAAACCCATGGAACGTGCTGATTTTGAACAATGGAAGCCGAAAGAAGTGGCGCGGTTGCTTGCTTTGGTGGAGACAGAGCGCCGCTATTACCAGGAAATCGTTGCCAACGTTCCCGTTAGTCTTCTGATTGTGGGGCCTAATCTCCTTGCGATCTCGTCCAACCGCCAGTTTCGCGTCACGACTGCGAAGAAGAACGATGAGGTGCTCGGGCATCCGCTGGCTGAGTTGATTCCGATTGATGCGGTGGTCGAGTTGGCGCAACAAGTGGTATCCACCGGTCTTGCCGCACCGAAGGTGGAGGTATTGTGGCCGCTGGGTGAGGGGAATCGTCCTGTCACCGTTTCGGCGCTGCCACTGCGTAGTTGGGAAGAGGATTCTGAGTCGGAGGCGCTTCTCGTGATTCAGGAGCAGGTGGCTGCTTCTCAACTCCTGCCACCGCTGACTGAAAAGCAGGCGAAGGCGGTGGATCTTGCCTCTGCAGTGGATGCGATGCTGTGGGAGGCAGATCTCACAAGCGGCCGGATTGAGTACGTCAATGACCGTGCCGAGGAACTGTTTGGACATCCGGAGTCTACCTGGCTGGACAAGGCAGAGGTCTGGACAGACCGTGTCGCGCCTGAGGACCGGGAGCGTGTCAAGCGTTTCTATGATCACCTTGCGTCGAGCAAAGGAACTACCTATACCGTCGAGTTTCAGGCGGTGCGTGCCGATGACTCCACCTTCCATGTTCGTGAGACCGTTCGTGTGCAGCGAGATAGCTCCGGCCGTCCCCTCAAGCTTTATGGGTGCACCTCGGACATCACCGAGCGCCTCCAGATTGAGAGTCAGAACGCGGCGGCACAGAAGAGCGAAGCGCTTACCCGCCTCAGCGCCAAGCTGGCTCACGATCTGAACAACCTGTTGATGATCATCGCCGGCTATGGGGAAGAGTTGAAGAACTCGCTGCCGGCGGAGAATCCACTGCATCACGATATGAAGGAGATTCTGTCTGCGACAGAACGGCTCTATTCCGTCACCACGCAGTTGCAGACCTATACGCGGCGTCCTGTTGTTAACGCCAAGATCACGAGCATCCCGACCTTTCTCCAATCCGTAACTCCGGTTCTGGAGAGAGTGCTCGGCCAGCACATCAGCCTGACGGTCGAGCAGTTGCCCGATCTTGCCAAGGGCAAGATGGACGCTGCTCAGATCGAACAGGCTCTGGTATCCCTTGCGCATCACGCTTTCCTCGAACTGGGGGGAGCCGGGAGCGTGGTGCTGCAAGCGGACCAGGTCCGGGTCCAGGAATCGACCGGTTCCGAAAGTAGCCTGGATGCGGGGGATTACATCCGCTTCTCCTTTAGCCACTCCGGTACGCCGATGAGCCCGGAGGCGCGCCAGCGCATTCTCGAACCCTGGCTCTATTCGGAAGAGAGCGTCCGTGACATCAAGATGGGCCTTTCGACGGCCTATCAGATCCTGCGCCAGAGCCACGGCGAGTTGATGGTCGAAAGTGGTCCTGGAAAAGGGACTGCGTTCCTTTTGTACTTACCGATGGTGAGCCGGGCCGAGCTCGAAGCGGAGCGCGCACTTGCCGGCACCGCGGTGGCGCCGCCAGTGCTCGAAACGCCTGCAGAGCCGGAAACCACTCTCGAGACGATTCTGGTGGTGGAAGACGAAGGCGGCATTCGCGCCCTGGTGCGAAAGATCCTGCGCCGCCAAGGCTACAACGTTCTGGAGGCCGCGCATGGCGAAGAAGCCTTGCGTGTCATGCACGACTTCAACGGTCATATCGACTTGCTCCTCACTGATGTGATGATGCCTGGAATGAATGGTGTGGAGTTGAGCTACAAGGCTCTCGAAGCTAAGCCGAGCTTAAAGGTGCTTTTTGTTTCGGGATACACCGATGAGAGCTTGCTCGAAGCAGGACAGTTCCCCTCGGGCACAGCCTTCCTGCAGAAGCCCTTCACGTTGGGGAGTCTGTTGGGGAAGGTGCGCGAAGTGCTCGATACGAGTATGTTGCGGACGGCGGCGGGCTAGGAATCGGATAATGGGTTCGGCTCTATGCAGAACCCTTATTTGTTACGCGCCATCGAGCTTGCGCTCCGCAATGTCAATGATCGCGGGGGTGGCCCCTTTGGGTCTGTCATCGTCAAAAGTGGCGAGATCCTCGCCGAGGGTGTGAATCAGGTCACGACTCATCATGACCCCACCGCTCATGCGGAAGTGGTTGCCATTCGCAATGCCTGCCGGAAGCTGGAGACCTTTGAGCTCCAGGGGTGCGATATCTATGCGAGTTGCGAGCCTTGTCCGATGTGCCTGGCCGCGATCTATTGGGCCAGGATCGACCGGATCTACTATGCTGCTTCCCGGCAGGACGCCGCACTCGCGGGTTTCGATGATGAATTCCTCTACCGCGAGATCGCTCTTCCGCCTGCAGAGCGTAGAATTCCGATTGAACAACAACATCGCGACGAAGCTCTCTTCGTCTTTGAGAACTGGGGCAAAGACTATGGAAAGATTCCTTATTAAGGCGGCAAAACGCCAGCCGGTCCATGTATTCTACGGCGGGGCGCATCTGTTCAAGAGCGGCATTTTCGCCAAGATGGGGCAACGTGCTCTGGCCCTGGCGGAAGACATCGGAATCAGTAGCGCCGTACGGGAAAAGTTAGAGAACGAACCCATTGAGGACTATCGCATCGACTTTGAAGACGGTTTTGGCGAGCGGAGCGAAGCCGAGGAGTTGGAGACAGCAAAGCAGGCGGGCCTCGAGTTTGCGCGGATGTCCAAGGATAAACAACTTCCGTTTCGCATCGGAATCCGCCCGAAGGCCGAAGGCCGCCGGGCCCGGCATACCCTGGAGACTTTTCTGAAGCATGCCACCGCATCGCCGCTGCCTGCCTCTCTGGTGGTCACCCAACCGAAGATTGAGAAGGCGGAAGAGGCGAAACGATGGCGTGAAATGCTGGAGAAAGCGGAGTTTCACTTTCATCTCCCCCCCTTGACCTTGCGCCACGAGATCATGGTGGAGCACCCCACCGCCATTCGCGGCCTGAGCGAGATTGCCAAGGCTTGCGAGAACCGCCTGGAATCGGCGCACTTTGGTTGTTACGACTATCTCAGCGCGATGTGGATCCCGGCGCCCGCACAGTCTCTCGATCATCCCTATGCAATGCGCGCCCGGTGGGCTATGCAGCAGGTGATGGCGCCGCTCGGAATCGCCACCAGCGATGGAGCGTATACGCAGCTTCCGACCGGGGAAGATCTTGCGGCCAAGCAAGCGGCGATTGCGGGCCATCGCGAGCGGGTGACGCGTGCACTCACCGAAGGGCTATATTGCGGTTGGGATCTCCACCCGGGACAGCTCATCAGCCGCTATTCCGCTCTTTATGATTATTTTCACCAGCATCTTCCTGCGATGCGGCAACGTTACCAGGCTTTTCTTGCATCCCAAACCAAAGCCCGTGTATCGGGAACGCAGTTTGATGATGCTGCTACGGTCGAAGGGCTGCTGGTCTTTCTGCGCCGGGGGATCGGATGTGGCGCTTTTACCGAAGCAGACTTGCAATAGCCGCGCACTAACTTGAAAATTATAAAATGATTTCGCCGCAATAGCTGCGCGTTAGACTATTGGAACCTATGTTGAATCGGAGAGCTCTACTTACGGCACCAGGTCTCGCCTTCTTATCCGGCTGCAAGCGTGCGCCTCGGGTCAAGGTTGGGGGCAAAGAGAACATTGAGGGCTCGCTGCTTGCCGAGATCATGAGCCAGCTTCTCGAACGGAAGCTCACGGCTCAGATTGAGCGGCGGATGGGCATTAAGGGCGCAAACGCCGTTTATGCGGCCCTGCAGGGGAGTGACGTTGACGTTTATCTGGAATACTCCCGCATCGCCTTCCAGGTGCTCCTCAAGTCGATTGAGCCGATTGATTTAACGATGCGGCTTGAGAAACTACAGAAAGATTTCCGCACCAACGCGCAGGCGGAGTGGCTTGGCTTTCTTGGTTTTGAAAACATTCATACGGCGGTGGTGCGTGCAGACGACCCTGCTTTTGAGAAGATCAATACCCTTTCTCAAGCGGGTGCAGACCGCACGGGCTGGAAGTTAGGCTGCACGAGCGAGTTCGCGCAAAGCTCCGAAGGCTATCAGGTCTTAAAGACGACGTATCAGATTCCAGAGCGTACCGGAACCCGGCTGGAGCCCATCAATCAGCTCTATTTTGGGTTGGGCGACAAGCGCATCGATATGCTGATCACAGGTTCGACCGATCCGCGGATTCCGAATCAGAAGTATAAAGTGCTGGTGGATGATCGAGGCATCTTCACGTCGAACCAGGCCGGGCTGCTGCTACGGCAGGAAGTGGCTGCGACCAATCCGCAGGTGCGTGAGGTTCTCGACAGCTTGAATGGCAAAATCGATAACACGACGATGAAGAATCTGAATCGCGAGATTGAGATCAATAAGCGGGGCTTGGCTGAAGTTGCGATCGAATGGCTGACTTCGGCGAAGCTGATTTAGCGGGTCTACCTCGTTGCATGAGATTTTAGAGCGGCTGGGTCCTGAGGCGATCGTCCTCGATCTGGGGAGCCGGAGTGGGAGCTTTGCGCGTGCGGCCACACGGGCGTGCGTGGTCCGCATGGATCTGGATTCCAGTACTGCCTCAGACTTTGTGCAGGCGGACGCGCGCCGGATGCCGTTTCGTGATGCGTCCATCGCGGCGGTCATCGCCAACCACAGCCTCGAGCATGTTGAAGGCCTGGACGAATGTCTGACTGAAATCGGCCGGGTGCTCCAACCGGAAGGACAGCTTTATGTGGCTGTGCCGGATTCCTCCACTCTCTCTGACCGGGTGTATCGTTGGCTGAGCCATGGCGGCGGCCACGTGAATGGAATCGAAGACGCCTCGGCTTTTGCCGAAAGAATCCAGAAACCAGTCCCTCTGCCGCTCGCTGGAATCCGGCTTCTGCACACCAGTTTTGCCTATCTCAATTGCCATGGGCCAGTCCGTTGGTCGCGCCGTATCTATCTGCTTGGCGGCGGCGCGGAATGGACTCTGCGTCTGGCTAGTATTGCTTTCCGGCATTGCGACCGGCTCTTCGGGACGCGCTGGAGTGTCTACGGGTGGGCCTTTTACTTTGGGAAGCTGCCTCCGATCGACCCGGTTCCGAGCGTGAATGTTTGTATCCGCTGTGGCGCAGCCCATGTTTCGGAGTGGCTGCTCGCGCTCGGGATTGTCCGGCGCCGTTGGCTGGGGCGGGAGTTTGCCTGTCCGGAGTGTGGGGCGCGCAACGCCTTTACGGATGATTTGCCGCGCTCCTTCTAATGGTGGCCGCTCACCTCGGGGGCTTTTGTCTCATGCTTTTCGTCGCTCGCTTTGGCTGCATCGGACTCGGCTGGCGGCCGGGCGTCCTGGTATTGCACAATCACCGAGATCCGGCGATTCTTGGGGGCATTCGGGTCCTGCTTGTCCATCAGCCGCTGGTCTGCAAACCCGCGTACTTGCTTGATCTGGCCAGACCGCAGCCCGGCGTCGGTCATCAGTCTCCGCGCAGAATTCGCCCGATCGGAGGATAGTTCCCAGTTCGTATAAACACCGTCGGCAGAGAAGGGCTTGGCGTCTGTATGGCCTTCGATCACGACATTGTTGGGAAGCTTGGCCAACTCCACGCTCATCTTGGATAGAATCTCCCGGCCGAAAGCACTGGGGTTGGGGCTGCCACTTTCAAAGAACATTCCCTTCTCTTTCTCCATCAACTCGATCCGAAGACCCTCGCCGGTGACCGTCATCGTCACATGATCGCGGATTTGCTTAAAGTCGGGCAGTTGCTTCATTGCCGATTGAATCTTTTCCTTCAGTCCCTCCATATTGTCCTGGGAAATCGTGATCTGCTCCCCATCGCCAGTGATGCCGGTTCCGGACTGCTTCTTGAATCCCTGTGGGTCGCGGAAGTATCCGCTCACGGCTTGCTTCACCTTATCGGAGGAACCCATCAGCCACATCACCATGAAAAAGGCCATCATGGCCGTGACAAAGTCGGCATAGGCCACCTTCCAGGCTCCTCCATGATGACCGTGTGCGTGGACTTTCTTCTTGATGATGTAAACCGGCGGGAGACCTTGCTCACTCATGAACTACTTTGCGCCCCCGCCCTTGACCTTCTGCTCCATCTCCTTGAAGCTGGGCCGTACGTGGGGGGGAATGGAGCGGCGGGCCATCTCGACGGCAAGAATCGGAGCCGCGCCTTTGCAGAATGCGGCAACCCCGGCCCGCAGCGAATGCATGTACTCGATTTCGCCTTCGTTCATCTTCTGGATGTTGCTGGCCAGTGGACCAAAGATGCCATAACAGAACAGAATTCCCAGAAAGGTACCCACCAGCGCGGCCGCGACGTGCTCGCCGATCTGTTCGGGGGGCCCGCCCAAGCTTCCCATGGTGATGACCACTCCCAGAACCGCGGCTACGATTCCCATGCCGGGCAAAGAGTCCGCCATTTCTTTCATGGCGCTCACTGGCTGCTCCAACTCATGCTTCATGATGTCGATGTCCGCCTCCATCGACTGCTCGATTTCAAAATGCCCAATGCCTCCGGCAATCGCGGTGCGCAAGGTATCGCAGACAAAATCGAGCGCGTGATGATTCGTGCTGAAGACCTTGTGCTGCGAGAAGAGCTGGCTCTGCTTCGGGTTCTCAATGTCGTTCTCCAGCTTTTGCAGGCCGTTCTTGCGCCCATAGCTGAAGACATCGGCGAGGGCTTTCAAGGTATCGAGATACATGCTTTTTGAATAAGGAGTTCCCTTCAGAACAGCCAGAATCCGCTTGATCAGATCGCGTACGATCGAGAGCGGATTGGCCACGAGCATGCTGCCAATGGCAGCTCCAAAGATGACGACAAGCTCGGCTGGCTGGAAGAGCACGCCAAATTTGCCATGAGACATGAAATAGCCGCCCGCAACGGCCCCGAAGACAACTAGAATGCCAAGAATGGAAAACATCGCTGTATTCTCATATCGGAATCTGGAGGGGCGCTAAGAGCCTAGATTCCGGCCCAAATTTGAGGGGGCGCGATTCCATTTTTCATAGTTGGAAACATGATTGACATCCCTTGCGATCCGTGTGAACATGCTACGATCCCACGTCGGATTCACTCTCTCTGGAGCTGCTCATGACTGCATCAAGATTAAAGAATATAAGTTGTAGTAGAAATATACTCATCGCATTTGCGATGTCCGTCCTACTTCTGGCCTCGAGTTACCCTGCTGTAGCCCAGGTTCTTTACGGATCTATTGTCGGTACCATCCAGGATGCCAGCGGGGCCGTTGTTCCTGGGGCAAGGGTCACAGTCACAAATAAGGCGACCGGCTTTAGCCGCGAAGTTCTGTCCGATGGCAACGGCAACTTCTCGATCGCCAGCATTCCTACCGGTATCTATTCGGTCGGCGCCTCTGCCAACGGGTTCAAGACGGTGAACCGCGACCGGATCGAAATCACCATCAACAGTACTTCACGCCAGGACTTCAGTATGGAAGTCGGAGCGACCACGGACCAGATCATGGTCGAGGCCTCGACGGTAGCGCTGCAGACGGATCGATCCGAGACGCGCACCGAGATCAGCACCAAAGTGGTTCAGGAGTTGCCTCTCAACTCGTATCGCAACTACCAGGCGCTGCTCAATCTGGCCCCCGGCGCCACACCCGCGGCGACGCAGAACTCGGTGACCGATACCCCTGGCCGCGCCCTGCGCACCTTTGTGAACGGTACGGCAACCAACAACAACGTCACCCGTCTCGATGGCGCGACCAACATCAACATCTGGCTCCCTCATCACGTTGCCTACGTGGCGCCGGCAGAAACAGTTGCCGAAGTCAATATTGCTACCTCTGGTCTCGATGCGGAACAGGGCATGGCGGGCGGCGCGGCCATCACGGTCGCTTCGATCTCGGGAACCAACGTGCTGCACGGCGCGGCTTGGGAATATCACGAGAACCAGGAGCTGAAAGCCCGCTCCTACTTCCAGCCGACCAACACTCCGAACGCGCGCTACACGTTGAACATCTTCGGTGCGAAGCTCGGTGGTCCCATCATCAAGAACAAGCTCTTCTACTTTGCCCACGCGGAGTGGACCCGTCAGCGCACCGGCGGCCAGAGCTTCTTCACGTTGCCGGATGCGGCGATCCGCAGCGGTAATTTCTCGAACTACATTGCCGCCAATGGCGCGGGAACGATTTTCGATCCGGCTACTGGCAATGCGGACGGTTCAGGCCGCACTGCCTTCCCGGGCAACCAGATTCCGGTCAGCCGGATGAGCCCACAAGCGCTGAAGGTTCTGGCTCTTGTACCGCTGGCGAACAACGAGGGCAGCCGCGTCTTTGATGCCAGCAGCCGCACCTACTCGAATAATCATTTTGTCAACGGCACTGGTGTTCTGGACCGTGGCAACTATGACGGGAAGTTGAACTGGAATCGCAACGAAAAGCACACCATGTTTGTGAAGTACTCCATGCTGCAGGCCACCTCTGGTGGTGTCTTTGGTCTCGGCGCAGCGGGTGGCGGTGGTGTGGGTGGCGATCCTGGTCTCGGCGATACACACCAGTATCTCGCCACTGTCGGCACCAACTACACCATCTCGCCGACAATGTTGTTTGATGCGACCTTCGGCCTGACACGCATGGACCAGACCGCACAGGGGCCGGACTTTGGTAAGAACTATGGAACCGATGTCTTTGGCATTCCAGGCACCAATGGTTCCAGCCCGTTGCAATCGGGCCTGCCTGCCTTCAGCTTCACCTCGTTCAGCTCTTATGGCCAGACGGCCACCTGGATGCCGCTCGAGCGGCATGAGCGCAGCTATACCTTCACCACCAATCTTTCGATCATCAAGTCGAAGCACGAGATTCGCTTGGGTTTTGATGCGGTACATCATGGTTTGAACCACAACCAGCCGGAACTCGACAATCCCCGCGGCGCCTTTACTTTTGGTGGCGGCCTCACTGCCAATCGCGGTGGTGTTGCAGCCAACATGTACAACTCCTACGCCCAGTTTCTTCTCGGCCTGCCGACTGCAATGAGCAAGTCTTTGCAATACGAGCTGATGACGACGAGCGAATGGCAGCTCGGCGTGTATCTGCGCGACCGCTGGCAGGTGACCCGCAAGTTGACCTTCAACCTCGGTGTCCGTCTGGAGCGCTATCCGCTGATGACCCGCGGCGATGGCAAAGGACTGGAACTCCTCGACCCCAGCACGATGAAGATCTATCTGGGTGGGCGCGGCAGCACTCCGGAGAATCCCGGGATCAAGGTACAGCCGTTCTTTGTCGCTCCGCGCATTGGATTCGCTTATCGTGCCACTGAGAAGACTGTCGTCCGTGCCGGTTACGGCATGACGATTGATCCGCTTCCCTTCTCACGCCCCTTGCGCGGCGCCTATCCGTTGACGGTTGCCTCTACCTTCCAGGGTGCTGACAGTTTCACGCCGTATCAGAATCTGGTGACCGGAAGCCTGGCCACCGGCATCCCGCCTGTCGTCGGCCCGGATCTCTCCTCGGGTGTGATTACACTGCCGCCCACGATCGACAACCGCAGTCCATACTCGAAAATTGTTCGCGGCTATGTCCAATCCTGGAACGCTACGATCGAACGTCGATTGAACAACTCACTCGTGGGTTCGGTTGCGTATGTTGGTACCCAATCCACCAATGTTCTGGGGGATCGTGACATCAATGCTGCGGCTCCTGGCGCTGGGAACAATGGGCGTCCCTATTATGCGCAGTTTGGCCGCAACCGCGACCTGCGCATGTGGGATGGCTGGATGGGAGCTCACTATCACGGCTTGCAGGGCAGCCTTAGTGGAAATGTCGCCAAGGGCCTCTTTCTGAAGGGTGCCTACACCTATTCGAAGGCCATTAACATGACGGACGAAGACGGTTGGGTCAGCGTGAACTGGAATTGGGGTCCCACGATCAACCGCAACGTAGCCACTGCTGGTTATGACCGTACGCAGATGTTCCAGATGGGTTTCCTTTATGAGATCCCCTTCGGGAAGGGCAAGCAGTTCTTCAAGGACAACAAGTTTGTGGATGGTGTGCTAGGCGGCTGGCAGTTTGGTGGCATCTACTCCGCCTACTCCGGTACTCCTTTCACGGTCACCGCCGATGGTGGCTTGCTCAATGCTCCTGGCAGTCTGCAGACTGCGGACCAGATTGGGAATTTTGTTTATCTGAATGGCAAGGGGTCCAACACTCCTTACTTCTCGGCGACAAACTTTGCCCATCCTGGCACCCGCTTCGGCACCACTGGCCGCAATCGCTTCCGTGGACCTGGCGTTGCAAACCTCGATGCGAACCTGATCAAGACGATCAAGGTGCAGGAGCGGATCAACATCCAGTTCCGCGCAGAAGCGGCGAACCTCAGCAATACGCCGCGCTTTGCGAATCCGAACGCGAATCTCAATGGTTCAAACTTCGGCTTCGTCACTGCCTCGGCCGGTGGCGAGCGTCAGCTCCGCTTCGGTCTCCGTGTTGCTTTCTAAACGAAGCCAATCCAAAAGAAAGGGCCGCCCGCGAGGGTGGCCCTTTTTTTGTTGTGCTGGCTTGACTCGATTGGGAGAGGGAAGCGCTGCAGGGGTGCTTTCTGACTCAGCCGATCCGCTTGCGGCCAAGGAAGTGCAAGACCGCGACAATCTTGCACCAGACGCCGGGATGAAGTCACCCAGCCAAAGCTTCGCTCTACCACCCACGTCGAGGAAGTAAGCAAATCCTTTCTTGGCGGTCGATCGCTTGACCACTGCCGCTGCACCGGTATCGCCCTGATCGTCCCAGATCTAGCTGGGACCGATGAAAACCTCTCCTAATAGAAAAGGGGCCATCCTTGCGGATGGCCCCTTTCGACGGAGAAAACTATTTCGTCGCGAAGCAATAGAAGCGGCCGGAACCGCCGGTTGCAACCAGATTTTCCTGGCTGCAGCCTTTCGAGGCATGCGCTGCATTCCAGGAGGTGGGGTTGTCGCCGCCGCCCTGGCGGTCATGATGTCCCACTTGTGCGCTGCCGTCGCTGCCGCTGCTGGTCCAGTTCTTGCAGGTGTGGTCCTTCCCATCGGTGAAGGCCAGACCTTCGAGCGTCGAGCCCGTCAGGATGTCGTGCTGGTTCGGGGTATCGCCACGGCCGTTGAGCACCGCGCCCTTCTCCGAGATCGAACCCTGCTTGCCGAGCTTGTTGTTTGCGCTGTGCAGATCGGCTACGTCGACGGCCACCTGTTCCCCCTTGGCGTTGAACCAGGGGCCTTTGCCAATGCGATCTTTCGCATTGACGACCTTCGTGCCACCCGTGCCGTCCGTGCTCAGATAAGCTTTCCAGTCTTTCTTCTTTGAGCCCGCGGCCTTGGCCAACTGTGCGCAATGGGCATCGGCGCCCTTGAGACCACCGAGGTCTGCGCCCTTGCCGCTGCCCTCACTGGTCAGGAAAAAGTTCATCTTGTCTGAGGGGGCCTGTGCGAATGCAGCCGCCAGAAACGCTACTTGTGCGAATAACACTTTCTTCATCATGGTTTGCTCCTCCGTGTATTCTATCCTCAGCCGAACTCTTCCTGGAAGGTCTGTGAGAGTTTGCGTTCCTGCCGTTCTTCCACCACACGACTGAGCTCCTCACGCAACTCGGCCCGGAAGCGTCCTCTCGCCAAAGCCATTACGGCATAGACTGGCAGTTCGCCTCGATTTTCGTGAAAGATCTGCAAGAGGAAGTCACGCCCCTCAGGCAGCGGAGAGGCGCCCAAAGCTATGGTGATCGTTCTGCGCAGCTCTGCATCCATCTTCCCTTTCCAGCGGGACTTGAGCACCTGGATGGCTTCGCGGTGTCTCGATTGCGCCAAGGCGGTCACCGCCTCCTGTGCTCGCATCTCAAGCTCATCCTCAAGGAAGCTGGCGACAAAATCGAGAGAACCGCGCTCGCCCATCTCCACAATCCCGGCAAAGCAGGTGGCGAGTACTTCCGGATCGGTGTCGCCGGCTACGACCTTGTGCCGTAATAACAACTCGCCTTCCCAACGGCCTAATGAAAGCAGCACCCCAATGGCGGCCATCCGGACGATCTTGGTTCTATCGCCCATGGGAATCACCAACAGCCTGAGAATCTCGATCCCGTCCAGATCCGTGCCGACCAACGCTTCGGTGCAAGCGATGCGGAGAGGGGCAGCGGAGTCGGCGCGGTCGCCCCAGGAGGGTTCCTTCTGCACGTGTTGGAGTCCACGGCGGAAGATGTCTGGCTTTCCATATCCCAACTGCGCCAGCGCTTTGGCGATTGCGGTTTTGCCCCAACATTGCGGGTCACGCTTGACAGCATCGACCATGAGGCGATCGAATGCGGTAGCCAGCTCTTCTGTTAGCTCGCGTGAGCCGAACTCGGCGATCAACTCGGCTGCTTTGGCGACGACGTAGTTGGATGGGTCGCGAAGAGCCTTCGCCAGTGCGGCGGAAGTTTTCGAGTCATCGCCGCTTGTCCGTAGCGTGCGCAGCGCCTCCAGTTTCTTCTCGAAGGCTTCTTTGCTCATTGCTTAGGCGCGGCTCATCGCCTTTTCAGCGGTCTTCCGGTAGATCCAGGCAGCCACCAGATAGAGCAACCCGCCCAATACCAGTGTCTGGTAGAGGCCCAGGTAGATGGCGAAGAAGATGGCCAACGCGGAACCGAGCACGCTTGAGGCGGCGTTCATACTCCAGCCCCAGCGCACGGCGGTCTTCTCCCAGCCTTCGAGTGTCGCAAGCCCGGTTGGGAAAGGAATACCCATCAGAAAACCGAGTGGCGTGATGACCGCTACTGTCGCAGCCATCTTCAGCGCCATCGGCCAGTCTGGCCCGACGTCGCTCACCAGCCCGGCAAAGAAGCCCAGCACTGGCACCAGAATTACGATCATGAGCAGTACGATACGCAAGCGTTCCGGATTCTCCCGTACGATGCGCTTGGAATAGAAGCTGCCGAGGCCGCTCGACAGGAGCATCGAGAAGATGATGACCGTCAGGGCGTAGGTGGGGTGCCCCAACAGCAGAACAAACTTCTGGATCAGCGAGACCTGGATCATGATGTAGCCCGCGCCGAGGCAGACAAAGTAGAGCAGAAAGACGCGCAGCTTCCGGTCGCTGGGCAACTTCTGGCCGAGGACGAGCGGAGGCAGCAGTAGCGTCACAATGGTGGCGATGACGCTGACAAAGAGTACGCCAAACAGCATGGGGACGGCACGGTTGATCTTGTAATCGGCATTCTCGGTGTCTTTGGACTGGAAGAAGCTCCAGACGTCACGTGGTTGGACCGTATAGAAGAAGAAGGGCCGGTTGTCATTCACCGGAGTCACGTTGTAGTGATAATTTGCGTAGAACTTCTCGCGATCGCCGGTGGTGAGCAGTTCCTGGAAGGGATTGCGCCGCTCGGTGCCTGGATAGTAAACAATCTCCATGTTGCTCTCGTTCATGGCGGCGACGGCGCGTTGTACAAAGTCCGGTGTCATCGGCTTGCGGGAGAGGATGACGGTGTCGGTCGCGCCCCAGCCCTTGATCTGATTCGATCCTTCGCGGGCCACGACGACATGCTTGGCCACATCGAATTCGCCCAGGCGATTCAGGGCATCAATGGTTAAGGAGAGAAGCCGCAACGATTCGCGTGGTGGATCAAAGCCCCAGCGAGTAAAGGCCAGAATGCCATCGTCGCTGAGATGGCTCATGTAGTCGGCAAAAGCATCGGCGGTATAAAGATTGTTTTCACTGAGGCTGAAGGCGCCAGCGGCGGTGGAGGCCCATGTGTCCACAAGAGTTGCCTGGATCACCTGATACTTCTCCGGACTGCGGCGAACAAAGCTGCGACCGTCCTCGACGGCAATCCGAATCTCCGGACGTAAGTACAGCTCGTGGCTCAGGTGTGAGAACTTCTCGCGCATGATCGTGGTGGCGATGATCGGATTGATTTCAACACCCGTAATGTCCTTGCTGCCGCTGGCAAGACCGCGCGCTACGTCCCAGCCGCCGCCCGGCCCGATCACCAGCGCCTTCGCTCCTGGCTTCAGGCGATAAGGCAATCCCGGTCCGCTGCTGAGCAGCCGCTTCTTCGCGTCCTCAGTCATCGTGTTCAGGTCCTGAGTAAAGATGCCGGTGGCCGCGTCGGCATCGATCACGATATTGGGGAGATTGGTGCCGCCTTCCTTGGACACCGCAATACGGGAGAAGCTATTCCACTTGACGAACTGCTCGTTTGCGAGCACCTGCCCCTTGGCGTAGCGAATGTCGATCCACTCCGAGCGGATGTTGAAGATGAACAGCGCGGTGAGCGCCAGGGCGAGCCCTACTGCGGCCACGCGGCCCCGGAACTCGCGCGCCATGTTGTACCAGATAGCCGAGGTTGCAGCGAACAACACTGCCACCGCGATCACCGTATTCGGCCCGCCAAAGGTATCGAGCATCCAGATCAACATCAGGCAGCCGGCCGCGGCGCCCAACAGATCGAAGAAATAGACCCGCTCCACCTTCTCGATCGTCTCTGAGATGAGCAACGAGACAATCGCGCCTGCGAGCAGAAAGGGTAAGGCGGAGAAGAAGTAGATCACCAGCAGTTCCAGATTGTCTGGCGAGCCTTTGCGGCTGAGGAGAAAGGCAAGCGAGCAGATCACGACAATGCTGTTGATGGCCGCCAACCGGCCGAGCTTGGCATAGAGCTTGCCCGGCCAGCCACTCACGACATAGGAGAAAACTCCTCCAGCCCCCAGGCCGAAGAGTGCCACTGAGATCGCCAGGAAGGCGAAATGGTAGTAGAAGATGACGCTATAGATGCGGGTGAGCGTCAACTCCAGAAGCAAAGTAGCCAGAGTGGTGAGGGCGATGCCGGTATAGATTGTCGGCCAGTTGGCGCCGTTGGGCGCCGCAGTCGAGGTAGAAATTCGTGTCAACTTTACATCATAGCGGTGGGGGGCGCTGGTTCATCGGCTCTGCCCGCGGCGCGCAGCGGAAACTGGATCATCACATAGGCCAGCGCGAGGATGATAAGGCCTCCAGCCAGGTAGCTGGGCTGCTCAAAAAAGGCGAACAGTTTGACCTCCTGCCAGGCAAAGTAGGCCGTCACCAGACCACAGAGCGCCTCGCCTGCGATCAATCCGGAGCTCACCAGAACCCCGGCATTCTCCACCCGGGCCCGCTGGGCTTCGTTCAGGCCACGGCGTTCCGCAATCTGGTCGCCGATCCAGCGCATGACGCCACCGACGAAGATCGCGAAGGTGGTTGCAAACGGCAGATACATGCCGACCGATACCAGCATCGGGCTCTTCACTTGCACCATGATCAGCGCAATGCCAAAGAACATCCCAACGATAATCAAAGGCCAAGCCATTTCACCGCCGACGATCCCTTGCGCGAGCGAAGCCATCAGTCCTGCCTGGGGCGCCGGTAGGGCTTTATCGCCAAAGCCGATGCCGCCGGACTTTAAGTTCGCTTCGTTCAAGATCCACAGCGGCCAATACATCGCCGCGCTAGCGACAACAACGGCGACCAGTTCCACCAACTGGATGGTGCGTGGCGTGCCGCCCAGCAGCCAGCCGACTTTGAAATCCTGCAGGAGTTCGCCTGCCACTGCCGAACTCACACACACGACGCTCGCGACGCCGAGTACGGCCGTGACGCCCTGGGGTCCGGTGACACCGAGAGCCACCATCAGCAATGCCGCGATGATCAGTGTGGATAGTGTTAGCCCGGAGATCGGATTGTTCGAGGAGCCAATGACTCCCACCAGAAACCCGGAGATGGTTGCAAAGAAGAAGCCGACAATCACCATCACGATTGCTGCGGTCACGCCGCCGCCGATCGAGTCGGCAAGGTAGGTGTACAGCACACACATGACGGCAAAGAGGGCGCCGATCAGCAGAAGCACCACTTTGGAACTCATATAGCGTTCGGTACGGTTCAATTTTTCGAGGTCGACCTTCGGGCCGGTCAATTCTCCAAACGCGCGCGCCAGCCCGGTGCTGAGATTCTTGCGCATCTTGAACATGGTGTAGGCGGCGCCCACCAGCATGCCGCCAATGGCAATGGGCCGCACAATGAATCGCCAGACGGCCGCGGCCATCCCCGCCCAATCGTCATCGCTCGCATTCACGGGCATGTACTCGCGGATCTTCGGGCCGAGGAAGTACAGAAACAGGGGAACGAGTACACCCCAGGCAATGACGCCACCGGCGAACTGCAAAGAAGCCAGCCGTACACCGATGATGTAACCGACCCCCAGATAGGCAGGGCTCACCGTGGGTCCGGCAGCCAGTGTCGTGGCGCCCACCGGCACGGTGTTCCCGGTTCCCGCAGGCCCAAGACGGAGGAAGCTGCGGCCGAGCTCGCCGACGCGGAAGAAGAAGTCCTTATCCACGGCAAAGAGCTTGAAGACGCCGAGCAGATAGACGAGCCCGCCGGTGCCGATATTCCAGAAAAGGAACTTTGCCGCGCCCGCGCCGTGCTGCCCGGCCTTATGGATCTCCGAGGCGGCGACACTTTCCGGGAAGGGGAGGTCTGGATCTTCCACCAAGGCTCTGCGCACCAGGCTGACGAACAGGACGCCGAGGAGGCTGCCAATCACCATCAGCACTGTCGATTTCCAATACGCTTCCGGACCCGTGAAGCTGGGCCATACCTTGGCGATCACAAAGGCTGGCAGCGTAAAAATAGCACCGGCCGCGACGCTCTCGCCAATCGAACCGGCGGTTCGCGCGATGTTCTCCTCAAGGATGGTGCCTCGCCACATCCGGATCACGGCCATGCCGATGACCGCCGCCGGATAAGTAGCGGCAATGGTGATTCCCGCACGCAATCCCAGATACGCGTTAGCAGCGCCTAGGATCACCGTCATCACCAGGCCAAGCAGCAATGCCGCCCAGCTAAACTCCTTCATCTTCATGCTCTCGGGAACGTACGGGATGTGCTTCACGATCCATCCAGACTACAACCAATTCCATCCGCCGAAAAAGCAGCTTCATCGGCGATTCTCGCCCTTTCATCACATTGGCGAAACTGAGGCGAAGAGAATCCCTTACAATGATCCACATGCTCCGTTACTTGCCATTGATCTTGAAGAACACCTTGCGCAGTAAGCGGCGCAGCATCCTGACCATTCTGAGTGTCACGATGTCATTTACTCTGCTGGGCGTTCTCTTTGCGATGTATCACGCCTTGTACTTTTCCGATCCAACACCCGGCCAGGCGCTGCGCCTGATCACACGCAACCGGATCTCGCTGGCCGTCGTGATGCCAGCCTCTTACAAGCAAAAAATCCAGACGGTGCCCGGCGTTCAGGCAGTTACCATCTCGCAGTGGTACGGCGGGCAGTATAAGGATCAGAATGCCGACCGCCGGAATAACTTCGCCCGCTTTGCCATTGAGCCGGAAGACTTCTTCAAGGTCCACACGGATCTCACGATTCCCGAAGAGCAGAAGCAGGCCTTTATCCGCGAACGCACGGCCTGCATTGTAGGCCGTGTTCTGGCCGAGAGACTTGGTCTGCACTTAGGAGACCGCATCACGCTCAAGGGCGACATCTTCCCTGGCACGATGGACTTCATTTTGCGCGGCATCTACACGGACGCGAATGACAACGAGTCGATGTACTTCAACCTCGAATACCTGTTTCAAAGCCTGCCTGCCGGCCGCCGCGATTTTGCGGGGATGTTCGGAATCCTCGCCCGCTCGAAGGAAGATGTGTCGAAGGTGCAGCGCGATGTCGATGCCTTGTTCACTAACTCGCCAGCCCAGACCCGCACCGAGACCGAGGCCGCCTTTGCGCTCAGCTTCGTCTCCTTCCTTGGCAATGTGAAGGTCTTTCTGCTGGCGATCTGCGCGGCGGTCACCTTCACCATCCTATTGGTCTCGGCGAACACGATGGCGATGAGCGTCCGCGAGCGTGTACGCGAGGTGGGAGTGATGAAGACACTTGGTTTTACCAATGGCGGCATTCTGACGATCATTCTGGGCGAAGCCGTGGTTCTCTCTGTGGTGGGTGCGGCCTTGGGATGTATTCTGGCGACGATACTCGCGGTGGGCGTGGGAGCGAGTGCCGGAGCTTTTATCGGCCAGTTCCGGAATCTCACGCTGACGCCATCTACCGTCGCTGTCATTCTTGCTTTCTCTGTGGTCGTCGCATTGCTCTCTTCCTTTGTCCCTGCCTTGACAGCAGCGCGGACTAATATTCTTGACACCTTGAAGTACTCTGGCTAACTCACATGGCAATCCCGATCTCATATAACATCCGCAATCTGGTGGTGCGCCGCACCACCACACTCATGACCGCTTTGGGAGTAGGACTGACCGTGGCCGTGCTGCTCTCCGTTCTCGCCTTGGTGCAAGGGCTCCGCTCGGCCTTCGAGGCGACGGGGGATCCGCTGAACGTGCTGGTGCTGCGCAAGGGTTCTGACGCCGAACTCAACAGTAACTTCACGCGCACGATGTACCAGGACCTCAAGTTCAAACCGGGCATCGCGCGCGATGGTGAGGAACCGATGGCTTCTCTTGAGATGGTGACGATCATCAATCTGGCCAGCGTCGATACGCCCGATGGCATGAACATCACACTGCGCGGTCTGCCGCCTGTTGGCGTCAAAATGCGCGATCAGATCCAGTTGACCCAAGGCCGCTGGTTTGCTCCCGGACAGCGGGAGATCGTGGTTGGCAAATCGATTGCCAATCGCTTTCCCGATGCCCGCCTCGGTGGCAAGCTGAAGTTTGCACGCGGCGAGTGGACCGTCGTCGGGGTGATGGACGGAGGCCGCAGTTCGGTCAACAGCGAGATTTTCGGTGACCTCAATCAGGTCAGCTCCGACTACAACCGAGCGGAAGTAGTGAGTTCCGCACTGGTGCGGGCTACAGATGAGGTGGCCGCACAGGCACTGATCAACGATCTCAATGCCGATCAGAAGCTGAACGTCAATGCAAGAAGCGAGAAGAGTTATTACGCGGCGCAAACAGTGTCTGCGGCGCCGCTACAGTTTTTGGGCATCTTCATTTCTGTCGTGATGGCAGTGGGCAGTTGCTTTGCGGCGATGAATACGATGTACGCCGCTGTCGCGCGGCGCGCCAAAGAGATCGGAACCCTGCGCGTACTGGGTTTTGCGCGATTGAGCATCCTCACCAGCTTCTTTCTCGAATCGGTGCTGCTGTCGCTGCTGGGCGGCATCCTTGGTTGCCTGCTGGTGTTGCCGTTGAACAACATTGAAACCGGAATCGGCAACTTTGTCACCTTCAGCGAAATCGCCTTCAACTTCCAGGTCACCCCGGCCATCATGCTCATTGGCATGGGCTTTGCACTTTTCCTCGGTGCGATCGGTGGGCTCTTTCCTGCCCGGAATGCCGCAAATAAAGAAATCCTGACCGCGCTGCGGGAAGTGTAGAGAGAGATCATGGACGCTGAAATTAAAAATCTTCGAATTGATCGCTCGAAGAAACAAAGACATGATGAAGGCTCTTCCTGGGCCAAACGTTTCATCATCGCCGGCATCACACTCTTTGTTCTGGCCGGTGCGGGCCGCTATCTCTATGGCTTGATGAACTACGCTCCTGAGGTGGAAGTGTACCGCGTGAAGTCTGCTTCTTCGGCGAATGCTGGCGGCAGTTCCAAATCCGTCATCCTCAATGCCACCGGGTACATCGTTGCCCATCACAAGATCCAAGTGGCCTCGAAGGTGGTGGGGCGCGTGTTGTGGATTGGCGTCGAGAAAGGGGATCGCGTCAAAGAGGGCCAGGTGATTGTGCGCCTCGAGGATGACGAGTACAAGGCCCAGTTGCAGCAGTCCCAAGGGCAATTGCACACGCTGCAAGCGCGGCTTGAAGAGCTGACCAATGGCTCGCGTCCGGAAGAGATCGCCACCGCGAAAGCGAATGTCGATCAGGCGCGCGCTGATCTTGAGAACGCCGAGGTGACACTGCGCCGTACCGCTCATCTGGTGAAAGAGAAGGTAATGTCGCAGCAGACTCTCGATGACGCTGATGCGCGCGTCAATTCCCAACGCGCCCGTGTAAATTCGCTTGAGAAGACGCTGGACCTGGTGCGGCTCGGCGCCCGCCGCGAAGTGATTGATGCGGTGCGTGGGCAGATTGTGGAGGCGCGTGGCCGCGTGGCCTTCTACCAGACGCAGTTGAACAACACGATCATCAAGGCTCCGGTCACTGGCACTGTGCTCGAACGCAATGTGGAGAAGGGTGAGTTCGTCACTACTGGCTTTGTTGGCGACAAGGGCGCTAAGGGCTATGTGGTCTCGCTCGCAAATTTGAATGATCTGCAAGTGGAGCTAGACATCAATCAGAATGACTTCGCGCGGCTCGATCGCCAGCAGAAGGGCATCATCACAACCGATGCTTATCCGGATCGCAAGTACCAGGGCATCATCGATGAGATTGCGCCTGAGGCGAATCGGCAAAAGGCCACGGTGCAAGTGAAGGTGAAGGTGTTGGAGCCGGATGATTATCTGCGGCCGGACATGAATGCGAGCGTTGCCTTTGTCAGCGACGAGAAGAAAGACACCGGAGCGCCTGTGGCTGCCGCCAAGGCTGTTGTCTTTATTCCGAGTGCGGCGATTCGTAGTGACGCGGTATTTATTGTGCTCAATGGCAAGGTGGTCAAGCGCCCGGTGCGAGTGACGGGCAATAGTAGCGAAGGCATGCGCGTTGAAGAGGGATTGATCGGTGGCGAAGACCTTGTGCTCAATCCGGGAACCGAACTCAAGGATGGCGACAAAGTGA
This sequence comes from Bryobacter aggregatus MPL3, assembly GCF_000702445.1. Lineage (NCBI taxonomy): Bacteria > Pseudomonadati > Acidobacteriota > Terriglobia > Bryobacterales > Bryobacteraceae > Bryobacter > Bryobacter aggregatus. The sequence continues at coordinate 1,458,101 of NZ_JNIF01000003.1, read as the reverse complement.
AATTGAAGGGGGCAAGCAAATGAGCGAAGTAGTGATCGAGACCCGGGAGCTGACCCGTGTGTATAAGCGCGATCAGTTTGAAGTCACGGCCTTGCAGGATGCTTCGATCCAGATCCGCAAGGGCGAGTTTGTCGCACTGATGGGGCCATCGGGGTCGGGGAAATCAACCCTGCTCTATCTCATCGCCGCGATGGAGCGAGCCAGCGGCGGCAAGATCGAAGTGCTCGGGCAGGACCTCCGCGCGCTGAGCGACAAGCAGGTGGCACATTGGCGCAACATCCACATTGGCTTCATCTTCCAAAGTTTCAATCTCATCCCCGTTTTGACGGCGCTTGAGAATGTTGAGCTTCCTCTGCTGCTGACCAACCTCAATAGCAGAGAGCGTCGCGAACACGCCACCACCGCGCTGAAGCTGGTGGGGCTGGGCGACCGGTTGACCCATCTGCCGAAGCAACTCTCGGGTGGACAAGAGCAGCGCGTCGCGATCGCCCGCGCACTAGTGACCGACCCCGACCTGATCCTCGCCGACGAGCCGACCGGCAACCTCGATTCCCAAAGCGCGAACGATGTATTGAAGATGCTCGAGACCTTGAATCGCGATCATGGCAAGACCGTGGTGATGGTGACTCACGATCCTCATGCGGCGCGCTTCGCCACTCGGACCCGTTATCTCGAAAAGGGAGCGCTGCTGCCGGAAGGCCAAGTGCCACAGGATTGGTTTGTCAGGGCTTGAGCTTCTGCGTCGAAACAAACTTGTAGTCCTTGTCGAGGATGAGTTCCTGCCGCCAGCGGCTTTCGAACAGAACGATCATCTGTTCGCGATCCTCCTTGCCATCCGGATCAGTGAGGTCGACGCCAAGCTCCCGCACCCGGACCATCACGGACCCAACACTCGTGCTAACTTTCACGAGGCCTTCGGCGACCGTGCCGCGCGCGACCTCAATCTGGAAACTCAGCGGCAAGGCAAAGGACGAAAGTCTTCTCATGTATCTCCTTGCTTAAGCCTTGGTGCCTGATCCGACGTCTGCATCGAAACGATGTTGAGCCTTGCTGCCAGCACTCGCATTCTCATCACCTCCGAAACTCTGCCAGTGGAGACGCAGAAGGGGCGCCGAATGTAGAAATTGAAAAAGGCCAGAGCACGAAGCCCTGGCCTTTGTTTGGGGAAACGAACTCAGTGCTTAGAAGCTAAGACGGAGCACACCCTGGATATTGTGCGGGTTGGCGCCCGGAGCAAGCCCGGTTACCCTCCCGAAGTCACCCGCGCCGACAGTCGTGTTAGCACGGCCAAACTGCGGGGTGTTGGTGAGGTTGAAAGATTCCGCACGGAACTGCAACTTCAGACGTTCAGCGACCCGCCAGTTCTTGGCGAGCGAGAAGTCGAGGTTGCGCGTGGGACCGAAGCGGACATCGGAAATCCAGCGCGGAGCCGAGCCGATCGTGAACTGGCCCGGGGCGCTCACTGCGGCCTTGTTGAACCAGTTGTCCGGGGTCGGGTTTGAAACCGCCAGATCCTTGGTGCTGGTGATGTTCGGACGTTGCACGGCAAAGCCATAGGCAGAGAGCGTATTGGGAGCGCTGAACTGCAGCGGCAGACCGCTCGACAGACGGCCAATGCCCGATACCTGCCAGCCACCGAGGATGGCGTCCGTCACCTTGTTCATGCCTGCGCCGTAGCTCTTGCCGCGTCCGAAGGGGAGTTCATACACAAAGGCGAAGGCAAGGCTCTGCGGCAGATCGTGCGCCGAGATCGAACGCTCGATGGCCTGGTTGTAGTAGTCGCGGAAGGCGTCACCCACTTCCCAGCCCTGGGTTTCCGATGCGTTGTCGATCGCCTTGGACCACTGGTAGGTGACCAGCGTCGACATGCCGTTGTTGAAGCGCTTCTGGAACTTGACGCTCAGTGCGTTGTAGATGGATGAGGTGCCGGGCGTGTCGCCTTGCAGGTTCACGCTGGTGAACTGCGGATAGGGACGCAGCAATTGGTTGCGGGCAATGGTCGGACCATTGATCGAACCGGAATTGAACAAGCCGTTGAACGGATTGGCTACCGAATCGTTCAGGCTCTGGCCGAGCGACAGATAGATGGGGTTCAACTGGTTCATGTTGCGATTGACGCCGTAGGGCAACTTGCGGCCCTGGGTGCCGATGTAGCCCACTTCAATCAGCGCGCTCTTGCTGAGCTCGTACTGGACGTCGAAGCTGTAGTTCATCGAGTAGCCCGAGGGACGCGAACGCTGCCAGGCACTCACTGCTTCGCCTGCCTGCGTGCTGAGGCCGAGGCTGCTGCCCGACACCCGGTTCAGGCCGTTCGGATAGGGGTTGCTCAGCGGATTCTGCGGAATCAGACCATTGCCGCCGACCGTCGAGTTCCACGAGGTGGAGGTGGAAAAGCCCTGTGCGGAAGCAACCGAAACCCAGGTGGTGGGGAAGTAGTAGCCGATACCCGAGCGCACCACAAGTTTGTCGGTCACCTTGTAGGCGAGGCCCAGGCGCGGCGCCGGGTTCAGGCCATCGGTGAGCTGCAGATTGCGATTGCCAGGACCGGCAAAGCTAAGGCCGCCATAGACGGGCATTCCAGCGCGATTGGAGAGCGCCGCATTGGGTGAGGTGGTATCGAACCAGTTGATGCGATCGTAGCGTTCTGTACGGCCACCCTGGTGTTCGAGACGCACGCCGTAGTTGAGCGTAAGGCGGCGGTTCATGCGCCAGGAATCCTGGAAGTAGAAGGCCCAGATCGGCTGGCTGTAGGCCGGCTGATTATTGTAGGGAATGCTGCCACCGGAGCCGGTGCCCAGCAACAACGATGCAATGGCGTTGCCGCTGCGTGAGGAGTCGACGACAGCGATCGGGCTGCCAGCTGCGTTCACTTCAGCAGCTGTCAGGCCACGGTTGAAGCTAAAGGTGCCGTTGTAGATGTCGGTCTGGTTCAGCTTCATGTTGTCGTACTGGAAGCCGAACTTGAGGCTGTGGTTGTGGATCTCTTTGCTCGCGTTCACCTGTAAGGTGTCGGACTGGCGCGGGAAGTTCAGGAAGCGAGAGTTGCCGATCTGTGCATAGTTGGCGACCGAGAACTGGGGCAGCGTCGTTGCTTGCAACTGCGAGGTGAGCGAGGAAGGCAAGCCGGTGATGGCTGCGCCTTGGCCCTGGCTCGGCGAAACCTGGCCTTCGCGCCAACGGCCATGTCCAACCAGGACATTGAGCACGAAGGTGGGCGAGGGGACAAAGGTGAAGCCGACCGAGGCGAAGTGGCGGGGATTTTCGCCGCCAAAGTTGGAGTCCGCACCATTGCCAAAGAAGATCGGGGCGATGTCGGTCTGATTCGCCTTGGTGATGCGGCCAAACAGGGTGAACTTCGAGCTCTTCGCCCAATCGATGCGACCGTCGAAGCGGTCGTTATGCGTTACGGCCTTGGCGCCCATCGTGAAGTTGCGCGTCTGGGTATTCAAGTCGCCAGCGGCGTTTGCGTTCGGGTAGAGGTCGACAATGCGGCGGCCCACGGCGTCGAAGCGATTGGCAGGGATCACGTTGCCCGGGAAGGCGTCACGGATGAAGCCGCTGCCGTTCGGGTTCGGACGGGTCGTGGTGGGGTCATAGATCACGGAGAGAGTGCCGTCGGCATTGCGGGTGTTCGAGAAATTGCCCTGGCGTTCGAGTGCGGTGGGCACGGAGGAGATGTTCTGGGTGGGGCTGGCCTGGCGCAGGCCTTCGTAGCCACCGAAGAAGAAGAGATTCCACTTGTTGACGATTGGGCCGCTCAGATTGCCGCCAAACTGGTGGCGCTGGAAGCTGGGCTTTGAGATGCCGCTGCGGTTGGAGGTCCAGGAGTTCGCATCGAGATTGCTGTTGCGCAAATACTCAAAGCCGAGGCCGTGGAACTGGCTGGAACCGCCCTTGGTGATCATCGTGACAACGCCACCGTCGGTGCGCCCGTATTGCGCGTCGAAGGTGGTGCGGATGACTTGTGTCTCCTGGATCGAGTCGACGCCAGGAGAGGCAATGAGGCCGCCCCAGTCGCCGGCCGTGGCCGGGACACCGTCGATGAGAACGAGGCCGCTCTGGCCACGTCCACCATTCAGTGAGAAACGATTGTGGTTCTGGTCAGTGGTCGCGCCGGAAACACCGGTACGGACTGCCGTGACACCGGCCGTTGCATGCACCAGCACGAAGGGATTGCGGGCGTTGACCGGCAGTTCGGCGACCATCTGCGAAGACAGGGTGACTTCCTTATTGGCTGTTTGCGTATCGATGGCAACGGCTGAGGCTTGCACCTCGACGCTCTCGCTGACGTCACCGAGACCGAGCTGCGCATTGATTTCCGCAACCTGCGAGGTCTGGAGGTTGATCGAAGCAACCTGGTACTTCTTGAAGCCGGTCATTGTGACTTCAAGACGGTAGGTGCCCGGTGCGAGCTGTGGAAAGTTGTACAGTCCGCTCTCATTCGTCGTCGCATTACGGGTGTCATTGGTGGCTGTATTTTTGAGACTCACCGTGGCTCCTGCCAGTGCAGACCCGGAGGTGTCGCTGACGGTGCCGGTAATGTTTCCAGTGAAGGTCTGGGCAAGGGAGAGAAGGGGAAAACAAAAGAAAAGAAGGAAGGATAGCACCGATACTTGGGCACTACGGGGGTAAAACATCAAATCAACTCCTTGAAGCTAAAGCTACCGGGAGGATATCACATTAAGATTTGCTTAGGTTGCCAAGTGCAACAAACTACTCGTATCGCAGCGCTTCAATCGGATTCAACTGGCTCGCGCGGTTCGCCGGCAACAGCCCAAAAATCAACCCGACGCCAAATGAAACCAGAAACGCGACCACGACGCTGGTGATCGAGATGGAGACGCCAAACTCCGGCACCAGCCATTGCGCGAGGAGTGGGCCACTGACGCCCACCAGGATCCCGATCAGGCCTCCACCGGTAGAGATGAGCACCGCTTCCATCAGGAACTGGGCGAGGATCTCACGCCGCGATGCACCTACGGCCATCCGCGTACCAATCTCCTTCGTGCGTTCGGTGACGGTCACCAGCATGATGTTCATGATCCCGATCCCGCTGATCACCAGGGCGATTGCCGCCACCAGAATCAACACAAAGGTGAGGATCATACTGATGTTCTTCGCGGTATCGAGAATCGCACCCAGATTGTCGACAAAGTAGCGTGCGCCTTTGCGATGACGAGCCTCAAGGATGGCCTTCACCTCGGTGGTGAGCCCTTCGACGTCCTCTGAGCGCTTGGCCTGGATGTACATCGGATCGATGCGTTCTACCCGGTTGTAATAACGGAGCACCGTGATCGGCACCACCATTGCCTTATCGGCCAATTCGCTCAAACCAAAACTCTGTACCCGTTCGCGAAAGACACCGATCACCGTGAACTGGTGATCTTTGACTTTCAGCATCTTGCCGACGGCCGCCTCGGCGCTTCCGTAGAGCAGTTTTGCCAGCGGCTCGGTCAGCATAGTCACTTTCGTACGCTGCTTCACTTCTTCCGGGTCAAAGTAGCGGCCCGCGAGCAGAATCAGATTCCGCACCTTCGGGTAGTATTCATCGACGCCCAAAACGCTGGTGTCCTGGGCCTTGCCGTCAATGGTGAGGCTGTTGTTGCTGGACATCGTCGCGGTGACCGCAACGATGCGGTCGGCGAGTTGGGTGCGCACCGCATCGACGTCGGCCAGTTTGACGAAGTCACCTTCGCTCTGCTCACTGTCGCGGCTACCGGCCTCAAAATAGGCCCACACGACATTGGAGCCGATGCCCTTAATTTGATTGAGAATGAATTGGGTGCTGGTGAGTGAGATGGTCACCACCAGAATGACGCTCGCATTGCCGATCACCAAGCCGAGAGCAGTCAACAGCGTCCGCACGCGGTTTGCTTTCAGAGCCTCATAGCTCGACTTGAGGACCTCTGCGAGATTCAAGACTTAAGCCCCGTGGATTTTGGCAAGAAGCTTGCGCGCTTCTTCTTTGTGGTCGTCGTCGGGCTGAACCTTCGAGCTGAGGTAGCGCTCGAGGAGTTGGCGTGCTTCGGGAATATTGCGCTTGGCCTCAATCAGGATGTTCGCACGATTCCACAAGTAGGTTGGGTGATTCGGGGCAAGGCGTTGTGCCTGTGCAAACACATCGTCGCTTTCGGCCGTACGGCCCCGCTTGGCGAGGAACATGGCGAGATCACAAACGCGGCCCACCTGTTTCGGCGCCAGTTCCATGCTGCGGCGCAGTTGCGCCTCCGCAGTGTTGAAATCCTTGCGTTCCTCTGCGATACGCGCCATAGCCCAATGTTTCTCTGCCGGGTCGACGCTGGCGATCTTTTCGATCAGACCTTGTGCCTTATCGAGGCCGCCACCCAGGAAGCCGGGAGCTTGCAGGTAGTATTCAAAAAGGTCGTTGAGCGCTTCGATATTGCGCGGGTCTGTCTGGACCGCCCGTTCAAAATTTTGCCGGGCTTTCGACGCATAACCGGGAGCTGTGAGGAAGGTGCTGAGTTCTGCGCGGCGTCCATAGGTACGGCCGAGCCAGTGCCAATGTGCGCTCACGCGCGGTTCCATCTGGGCGGCTTTCTCAAACAATTCGGTGGCTTTCTTGTAGTCAGCCATCATGAAGTGGTCGCGGCCAAGAAGATTGAGCTCGGTACCAGAAGGCTCTTTGAGCCGCTCCAAGATCTTGGCGCTGGCGGCATACTCGGTCTTCTCAAAAAGAACACGAGCCTTTTCATATTGATCTGAATCCACCGCTGCCAGCAGCGGCAGCGCGCAAAGGATCAGAGTCGCACTTCGATACCTCAAAATATCAGTCCCCGTTGTTATTAGTATACGCTAACTTCGCGTTTGGCCACATTCCATAGGACGCACTTCAATTCCGTAGGATTCAGAAGAGATTGGACCTATCACCCACGCGACATCACGGGTCCAGATTGGCTCACCCGGAGTTGCTACACTTTCAAGCAGTTCTGAAATGCGTAGAATTCTACTCACAGGCCTCCTGATCGCCGTCTTCTTGTCCGCCCAGGACAAAAAGCCCAAGCAACCGGAACTCCTGGTTTCCCAGGTCAGTGTTCGTCGAATTGACGACCAGTTGCTTGCTGTCGATGGCAGCATCAAGAATACGGGTACCAAAACCTACAATAAGCTTCAGATCGTATTTGAATTTTTTGCTCCGGGCAAGCAATCGATTACCATCCAGCGCGGCGCGCCGGAACCTGACACCATTCCGCCCGGGGAATCGGCAGAGTTCCACTTACAATTGCGCGCTCCGGCGCGGGCAGTTCATGTGGAGTTGGGCGCCGAAGACGGCAATGGGCGGGAGTTGCGAGTGGGCAAGTCCGGGCCTTATCCCGTCGAGTAGGCCGCGAATGGAAAAGAATGACTGAAATTATTCACCCTGCCAATCAGATGGCCGGAGCGATCCGGCTGCCTGGCGACAAATCAATCTCTCATCGCTGGGCGATGATTGCGGCACTGGCCGAAGGCAAGACGACGATCCACGGCTATGCGACCGGCGAGGATTGCCACTCGACGCTCGGGATTCTGAAAGAACTCGGAATCGAAGTCGAGGATGGCGGTAGCGAAGTCTCTATCGTCGGAAAAGGCCTCGATGGCCTGTCTGCACCAAAGCAGATGCTCGACGCTGGCAACTCCGGCTCCACCATCCGCATGATGAGTGGCATTCTTGCCGGTCAATCCTTCACCTCACGCATTGCTGGTGATGAATCCCTGGCGAAACGTCCGATGCAGCGTGTGATGAAGCCTCTGGCTGAAATGGGCGCTGAGATTATTGCGACGGACGAGAAGTTTCCTCCCCTCGAGATTCGCGGCGCAAAGCTGAAAGCAATCGATTATTCAACGCCGGTGGCCTCGGCACAGGTCAAGACCTGCGTCCTGTTTGCCGGGCTGTTCTGCGAGGGCGAGACGATTGTCCGCGAACCCGTCAAGACTCGCGACCATACCGAGCTTGCCTTGCGCATGTTTGGCGCAGACATTGTTTCTGCCGGTAAAGTCGTGACCTTGCAAGGGCGTCCGCGCCTTGCAGCGAAAGAGCTCACGGTTCCCGGGGATCTCAGCTCTTCGGCCTTCTTTCTGTCGGCAGCGCTGATGATTCCCGGCTCGAATCTGGTGATCGGTGGCGTGGGGCTGAACCCGACCCGCACCGCTTTACTCGACTATCTGGTGAGCCTGGGTGCAGAGATCAAGATTCTGAACGTTGGCGACCAGTGCGGCGAGCTGGTGGGCGACATCCTGGTGCGTGGCACGATTCAGAAGCGCGGCGAAATTTCGGGCGCCTTGACCGCATCGTTGATCGATGAGATTCCGACGCTTGCGGTTCTGGGCGCTGCTACCGAAGGTCTTGATGTTCGTGACGCCTCCGAGTTGCGCATCAAGGAAACCGACCGCATCGCTACCGTTGCGGACAACTTTAAGCGCGCCGGGCTCGAGATTGAAGTGAGGCCCGATGGCTTTACGGTGCCGGGAAGACAGAAGTTCCATGCGGCGCATTTCGATAGTTTCGGGGACCACCGCATTGCCATGGCTTTCGCCGTCGCGGCCTTGGTTGCCGATGGCCCGTGTCAAATCGAGAACGCGGAAGCCGCCAGCGTCAGCTTCCCGGAATTCTATTCCACACTCCGAAGCCTCACCAGCTAAGCGATGGCGGTCCGGCCTGAAGCACTCACTCTCGCAGGCGTTGTTCATGACTTGAACAACGTCTTCGAGACGCTTTTCGAGGCGAATGAAGTCCTGAAGGCAGATCCGAAGCAGGCGAAGCTGAGTGCTACCATTGCCCGCAACCTGGAGCATGGCGCGCGGATTGTGAAGAGCCTGGAGGCTCAGGGCGGCTTGACGGAAGTCGCCGGACTTTTCGAACAGGTGGAGGCCTTGCTGACGGATTTTCTTGTGTCCTCGCGTGGTCCCAAGATCGAAGTGGTTTCCGCCATTGAGCCGAATCTCCAGATTGCCGGGATGCGCGGAGCCTGGGAGCGCGTGTTTCTCAACCTGTTTCTGAATGCGGCGCGCATGATGCCGCAGGGGGGGCGCATTGAAGTGAAGGCGGACACTGTACCCACAGGCATTAAAATCCATGTCACAGACAATGGACCTGGCATTCCCGCACGGCTGCTCGAGCGGCTCTTTGAGCCCGGTTTTACGACGACTCCGAAGCACAAAGGCCTCGGACTTCATATCGTGCGCAGTATCGTCGAGAGCCAGGGGGGCGAGGTGTTTGCCTCGAATCGCGAGGATGCTTCAGGCGCCAGTTTTCTGATTCGCCTGCCGCATGCGTTCGAGCATCCTGTAACCGCCTAGCTCGATGCCGGCTGCGGCCAGCGCCGGCCGCAAGCGCGGATCGGTCAAGGCTTTTAACTCTTCTGCCCGGCTTTCTTTGAGCCGGGTTTCCGCGCCAGCCAAATCCGGCCCCAGCACGCCGGGGTGGGCCATGAACTCCGTGGAGCCTTCGGGCAACACCGCAAAGAGGCGCAGCAGATCATCTGCGGAATAGTTTCCTGTCCATACAAAACCGGCAAAGTGATCGGTGTATTTTGCATGATGGCGCAGAAGCACCCGGCGAAAATGAAGCCGCATCTGGCGCATCACCAGCGCCGCTACCCGTGTCTTGAATCCCCCGGCATTGCCCGGCATGGGGAGATCGAAGGGACGGCGGACCCAGGAAATCCGGAAGTCCTCACTCAGGCGCGCGACGGCATCAAGGACAGGAGGCAGCAGATGCGTGTGTTTGTGGGTGTCGAGATGGGTTGGCGTAATTCCGGCCGCTAGAATTCTCTCCACCTGGGCACGCAATTCCCGATAGACATCCCAACGCTTGGCCATCAGCTCCCCCATCAGCACCGTGACGGTTTGTGGCAGCGGGCGTTCCGGCTGGCTGAGACTTTTGCCCTGCACCATCTGCAGGTGGACGCCAATGTCGAGCTGAGGGTTCTCATCAGCCAGGCGGACCGCGTCTTCAAACGCGTCGCCATTGGCCATCAGCGTGGTTGCGGTTAGAATCCCATCGCGATGTGCCCGAATGATTCCTTCGTTCACGTCGGGCGTGAACCCGAAATCGTCGGCATTGACAACAAGTGCGCGCACTGGAAGCTTCTATCTAGAACAGGGCGAGTTTGATTCGCAAAAACTTCTTGGGGTTGGCGCGGAAGTCCTTCATCAGGCTCTTCAGTTCCACCGCCGTCCCATTAAGATTCTCGTAGAGCGAGGGATTGACTAGCAACTGGCCCAGTGTTCCATCGCCACGATTGACTTTGTCGAGCAGGGTGTCGACGCGGCCAATGGTTGCCGAGAGCTGCTTGGCGAGTGTATCGTCCTTGAGCAACTTGCCCGCCGTTCCCTGGCCAGCATTGAGGTCGGAGAGCAGCTTGCGCATCTCCACCAGACTGGCTTTGGCTTCGTTATAAACGGCTTCGTCCTTGAGGAGTTTGCCGGCGGTGCCTTGGCCTGCCTGGATGTCGGCAATCACCTGATCGACGCGCGAGATGGTCTTGCGCACGTCGGTATAGAGAGCATCGTCGCTGAGCAGTTTGCCCAGCGTGCCGCGTCCCTGGTTCAGCGAGGCAGAAAGCTTATCTACTTCCTTGGTGATGCTGAGGAAGCGATTGTAGAGCTCTTCGTCCACCAGCAACTTACCAATGGTGCCCTTGCCGGCTTCCACCTGCCCGACAATGCCTTCCGCCTTGGTGAGGATGTTCTGCATGACGGCAATGGTCTGCGAGGCCTGCTGTTGGATGTCGTCCAGTTCTGGAGTGGACCCGCTAGGCAATTCGCCGCCTTTGGCAATCGAGACGGGGGCCACACCCTTTTTGATGGCGATCAGCTTGGCGCCCAGGAGATTCTCGGCGCCGACGGTGACCTTGGAGTCGTTCGGAATCGCAGACATCATCCGGTCGTCGATCTCCATGGTGACGCGAATGATGCGGTTGGGGCTGTTCTCACCCGACAAAACGATTTCGGTGACCTTGCCCACCAGAACTCCATTCAAGCGGACCGGAGCGCTCTTCAAGAGACCGCCACTGGTGTCGAGATAGGCGTAAACCTTCGATCGCGACTCAAATAGATTTTGTGTGCTGGTGATGTAGAAAACGAGCACGGCGAGCAGTACGAGACCTGCGATGGCCAGGAGTCCGACGCGTAGCTGTGCCCAAGTGGTCTTTTTCGACGTCATGCCTGAGGCTGTCCCCGCTCTGCACCCGCAAGTGGTTTCGGCGGGGGCTGATGCAATACAAATTGTGACACATAGGGGTCACGCGAGAGTTCCAGTTGCTGCTGTGTGCCCGAGAATACAATGCGTCCTTCACTCATAACCAGGAAGGTGGTTCGTAAGTCGGCATATTTGCCAGGAGGAGCCGCGCGTACGACGTCATGTGCTTTCTCATCCCAAATATAGTTTGCCGCCATGGAACCGTCCTGGTAGCGGTGGGAGGCCAAAATTGTGGTGGTGTGCCGCAACTGCCGCTGCTTGATGATGAGTGACATGATGGTGTGCGCGGTGATCGGATCGAGCCCGGCGGTGGGCGAATCGTACAGCGAAATCTTGGGATTGGTCACATTGGCCCGCGCAATGCCCACACGGCGGCGCATGCCGCCCGAGAGTTCACTCGGAAATTTGTCGAGTGTGTGTCCGAGCTCGACGAAATCGAGTGATTCCTGAATTCGGACCGCAATCTCGTCCTCTGGGGCGAGTAGGGACATCTGATTCCGCAAGGGGTAGGCCACATTGTCGGCAATCGTGAGCGAGTCAAAGAGCCCCCCTTCCTGGAAGAGCACGCCGACCTCTGCCCGCAACCCAAACAGCTCTGATTCCTTCATGGACGTGATGTCGTGCCCGAGCAGCAGAATGCGGCCTGAAGTGGGAGACAACAGCGACATCGCCAGCTTCAGCAGTACGGTTTTGCCCGAGCCGGCAGCGCCAAACAAAATGAAGGTTTCGCCGGCCTGGACGGTGAAGCTGATCTTGTCGAGAGCAAGTTTCCCGTCGAAGTCCATGCTCACTTCGTCGAACTGAAGGATGACGTCGGACATGGCTTCGTTCAGGTGAGGTTGACAAAAATCTGAGTGATCAGCGCATCGATCACAAAGACCCAGACGCTGGATACCACGACGGCCTTGGTGGTTGCCAACCCGACGCCCTGGGTGCCGCCAGAGGTGCGCATGCCGTAGAAGCAACCCACCAGCGCGATAATCATTGCGAATAGAAAAGGTTTTACGAGCCCTTGTACCATGTCGTTCAAGCGCAGGATGTCGATCGCCGAACTCCAGTACTGGTTCGCCGTATTGCCAATCACGGTGACGGCAATGATCAAACCGCCGAGCAGGCCGACAAAGTCGGCAATCGCAGTGAGCAAGGGCTGCATCACCGCAGTGGCAATCAGCCGGGGAACGATCAGTTTCTGGATGGGATCCGTGCCAAGCGCCCGCATGGCATCGATCTGTTCGCTTACCTTCATCGAACCGAGTTCAGAGGCAATGCCCGAGGCGTTCCGGCCGGCAATCAACAGCGCGGTCAGCACGGGCCCGAGTTCACGCACGATGCTGATGGAAACCACCTGGCCGGTTTGCGATGTGGCCCCGTAGGTGGCAAGAGCCCGCGAGAGCTGCAAGGTCATGACGATGCCGCTGAAGGCCCCGATTAACGTGACAATCGGCAGGCTGCCCACGCCGATCGAGTCCATCTGCATGAGGATGTCTTTCCAGTAGATGGGTTTCCTCGTGACGTTTTTCAGGCTGCGCCCAGCCAGAATCAGGAAATCTTGAAATGTTTGTACAGGGCTCTTAAGGTAATCGAGCAACCGGCTTGCCCCCGCAGTCAAGGTGAAAACGCTTTGATGCTAGCATACCCTCGTGAACGGCATTACCGCGATAGAAGGCATCCGTGTAGGGCATGCGACTGATCTGAAAGGGATTACCGGTTGTACGGTGATCTTGTGCGAGGCTGGAGCGAGCGCAGGAGTGGATATTCGGGGAGGAGCGAGCGGCACCGCAGAGATTGGTGTGCTGGATCCGATGCACATCACTCCAGTGGTCCACGCGATTGTCTTATCGGGCGGCAGCGCCTTTGGGCTTGAGGCCTCCAGTGGCGTGCGGACCTTTCTCGAACAGCACGGTGTGGGTTTTGATACGAGAGTGACGCGGGTCCCGATCGTACCTGCGGCGATTCTCTATGACCTGGGCATTGGCGATGCGCAGGCGCGCCCCAATCGGGAGATGGGCGCAGCAGCAGCGGCTCAGGCCTACATGAGCGAGCCGGGCACGCCAGTGGCGGAAGGCAATGTCGGCGCTGGAACCGGCGCGACCGTGGGCAAAATCAACGGCTTGTCCTGTGCAATGAAGGGGGGCATTGGGACAGCGGTGTGGGAACTCTCAGGGCGCTTTAAAGGGGTGAAAGTCGCGGCGATCGTCGCCGTGAATGCGCTGGGCGACGTCATCGACGACCGACGCGAGGTGATTGCGGGGGCCAGAAAGACGGCGAACAGCCGCGAGTTCGTCAATACCGCGAGAAAGATGCTGGATGGGGCGGTTCCGAAGTTTACGGGCGGCAATACCACGCTGGCTGTGGTGGCCACCAATGCCAAACTCACCAAAGTGGAGGCAACCAAGCTTGCCCAGTTGTCGCAAGCCGGTGTGATGCGTGCGATCTCACCAGTGCATACGACGCGAGATGGAGACACGGTCTTCGCCATGTCGACAGGCGCGATTCCGGGAGTAGATATCAACGCGTTGGGAATTGCAGCTTCTGAAGTGATGGTCGAGGCGATCCATCGGGCCGTGCGGGAGGCTGGCACGCTGGGCGGCGTACTGGGCCTTAAAAGCTAACGGCTATTCCGCGTAGATTCCGGTTCGAATCGCCTTTTCGCTCCAGCCCCAGGCATCGCGCACGATATTTTCGATGGACGAATGTTGTGGGCTCCATCCGATCACTTCTTTGGCCAGGCCAGCCTGGGCGACCAGTGCTGGCGGATCGCCTGCCCGGCGGCCAAAGCGCTCGCTAGGCACTGGTTTTCCACTCACATTCTCGACGGCCTGCAGCACCTCGAGAACGCTGACGCCGGTTCCAGCGCCTAAATTCACCGCCGTGCTCGCGCCACCGGCCATCAGATAGTTGACGCCCAAGAGGTGCGCACTGGCCAAATCCTGGACATGGATATAATCGCGAATCGCCGTCCCGTCTTGTGTCGGGTAGTCCGTGCCGAAGATCTTCACCGGAGGCCGCTGGCCCATTGCGCCGTAGATGACGAGCGGGATCAGGTGGGTTTCGGGGAGTGCATCTCGCCGATCTCTCCCTCTGGATCGGCACCCGCCGCATTGAAGTAACGCAAGGCCAGGCACTGGAACTGCCGGGCCTTGGTGTACCAATCGAGCAATCGCTCCGTAAAGTACTTCGCCTCTCCATAGGGGTTGATGGGAGCTTTGACGGCATCCTCCGGGATCGGGCTGGCGGCCGGGATTCCATATATCGCCGCCGTCGAACTGAAGACGATCTTCCGGACGCCCACGGCGTCCATTGCCTCGAGAAGACTCACGCTAATCGAGAAGTTGTTGCGGAAGTACTTTCCTGGGTTCTGCATACTCTCACCGACATTGATCGAGCCTGCCAATTGGATTACGGCATCGATCGCATGCGTGCGCAATGCAGCCTCTACGGCGTCGCGATCGCTCAGATCCCCCCGCACCAGGGGCCCCCACTGTACGGCCCATTCGTGGCCGGCCGAGAGATTGTCAAAGACGACAGGCACATGGCCGGCCCGACGAATTGATTTCGATACATGGCTGCCGATGAACCCAGCGCCGCCGCAGACAAGAATATTCATATCGAGCTTCTATGGTACTCGCCAAAGTCTTCAGTTGAGACGGCGGATTAGTGTGGAGGAACCGGCTCCAAGCCCATGAATATTGCCTGAGTCCGCCACCGTCCAACTGGCTTCCATGACGTTGTCTCCCTGCAGTTGTAACTGGATGGTGCCCCGGGCTCCTGCGGCTTGCCACTCGAAGGCTGTGGAACTGGCAGGGCCTCGAAAGCGAAACGTAACCTCAGGCTGCGAGATGCGATTCGGTACTTTGTATCGCGATCGGTAGGCTCCTACGATCTCGCCTTCCCGTTCCTGCACTCGCAACTCCACGTATTCGGCTGCGTAGGCCCAGCGCGCGGGCTTCTCTTTCGCATCTGCGGCATACAGCCAGATTCCTTCGAGCGGCCTTGGTTCGATGCGGCGCGCCGGTTGCTGTGCCGCTACGGCGGACCGGGTTGCGGGAAGGGGCTGGACTGGTGCGATCCGCTCGATCGGCGGTGCGTCCACCATCGCCTCGGCAATGGGCATCGCATCCGTGGTGGGTTGCGGCGGCGGGAGTGGCACTTCCGCTTGCAGCTTTTTCTGGATGGCGGGGCTTGCCACTTGCCGGATCTGGCGCTCTGCTGCAGGAGCCTTGCGGGATTCTGTGACCACGACCCGCTTTTCGTTGGGTGGACGTTTGGCAGCCTCCAGTTCTGGACGCACCAGCACGGAGACACAGTACATGGCCAAAGAGCCAAGAACCAGACCTGCGCCCAATGCTGGCACGGAGGCCTGGGCTGCTCCTGTCCGGCCGGGGCCATCGGGCGAAGGCTCAAAGACCGGCAGCATTTCATATTGCCGCGCCTCGAGGGACTGGTCATAGGCCAGTCGCTTGTCCGGGTGGCAAAGTGTATCCATGACCTCATTCAGGCGACGCATCTGGGCCGCAGCCAACTGCCGCATCTGGTCGTCCATCTGCAGGTCTGGATGGAGCATCCGTGTGACGCCACGAAATGCCTTGCGAATCTGCTCCGGGCTGGCATCGGGGGCGATGTCCAGTTCATCGTAGTAATTCATAGCCACTCCTCAGCAGCCTACGGTCTGTCTAGCGCCGCCAAACCAACATGCCGGATGCGGTTCCGGCGCCGAAGGTCACCAGCCGGTCCACCATCGACATCGTCATCCGGCGCCGCTTGTTGTCGGGAATGTACAGGACATCATTCGGCATCAGGGTGACGTCGGGCGACTTGCGCTCGATGATCTTGGCGAGTGGGATCGCAATTTCGTTCTTACCGTTGTCGGCGCCCTCGCGGCGATAAATATAGGCCTCATCGGTTGCAAAGGGCATCAATCCTTCGCTGAGCGCCAGCATTTTCAACACTGTATTGTCGGCGTTGTCCCGCATTGCAAAGGCTCCTGGTTTCTTCACGTTGCCGACGACGAAGATCTTGCTAGCCTCGGGCACCCGTACTTCTTCTCCCCCACGCAGCGCATAGTTCAACTCAGGATCGGCCTGGTCGATCAACTGCTTGACCGGAACCCGCAGAATCAGATTCGTTGCCTTTCCGTCCAGGCCCGGTTGCGAACGGCTGAGCAGGATCTCTCCACCCGCGTCTGCGGTCAGCCCGCCAGCGCGGCTCAAGGCGTCGATCAGCGTGAGATTCCCAAAAGCCTGAAAGGTGAGTGGTTGCTTGACCGCGCCCATGACGCTGATCGGCCGGCTGACATACTCCGCCACGGTCACGGTGACGACCGGATCGATCAGAATCTGCTCCTGGGCCAGTGCGGTGGCGATCACGGCTTCCAGGTCGCCCGGGAATTTGCCTGCCGCGGGAAAATCGGCGCGCACCATCGGCATCCGGATCATCCCCTCCGGACTCACTCGAATCGTCCGGGATAGCTCGGGCGCCCCATAAACGGTCACGTTCAGAAGATCGTTTGCTCCAATCTGTTGGGCCGGCAGATTGCTTGGCGGAGTGGAGAGGGCGGGCGGGGTGATGTTCTGGCCAGACAGTTGGCTCAAACTGAGGAGGAAAAAGACGATTCGCATGGGTGTTCCTTTGGATGCAATGGGTTGGGAGGCGAAATCAGAGCCACGCCGTCTCGATGGGGATAGAGACGCAGCGCTGCAACACGCTCAGGCTCAAGAGGAAAAGGGGAGGTTGGCAAGTGGTGGTCAGCCGTCCGCTCACCCCTTCCAGAGGGCCGGATCGCAATAGGCAAGGGTGACCTTCCGCGGGAAAGGGAGCTGGCGCAGTGCGGAGGCGGCACTCCGCCACTCGCACCAGGGCGTCCAATTCCTTCTCGTCCACGGCCACGGGCTGGGCCGCGACGCCGATGATGGAGTGGACACCCGCAATCGAAGCGATCTGCAAGCGCTGGGAGGGGGAGAAGCGTGTGAAGAGAAAATTCGGCAGAAACTTGAGGTACAAGGCCTCAAAGCCCTGGGCCAGCAGTCGATCCCGCACCTGACGCTCCGCGCGCGGCTGGGTACGAATGACAAAATGTGGAAATTTCGGCTCGGCCGCCGTCACCAACCCACGAACAAACAAGTCCGCAAGCGCCCCAGATCGAAGAGCAGGGTTCGCCATCTTCCTTGCTCTATCGACCTGAAATCCGGGCGCCTGAGTATTCCAATAGGATTTTCAGGGGCTAGCCCGAATGGCTTAGACGGGGCGGAGGCTGACCTTCAAACGATTCGTGTCGTCCCGGTCCAAGGCTTTTGCCGTCGCGATCCGTGCATGTGGAATCTGTACCAGCACCTTTGATTCCTCTTTCACGATCGGATACACCTCGATGTCTTGTGCGCCTTTGGATTGCAGCTTCTGGGCGAACTCCGCCGTTGCGTAGGCAATGATGTGCAGCGATCCATCGGCGAGCTTGTGCATCTCATAGCTCTGTTTGGGTTCGTTTAGAAAAAGACCCCCATTTTCACTGGCTGGCGAATAGGTAAAGCCGTACACACCATTGGAAATCTTCGACCAGCTCCGGCCTTCATCCTCTTTCGAGACAGGGACGACCCGGTTGCTGGCGCGCAATTGTTCACGTTCTGACATAACTTCCAGAATAAACTGTGCGACCCTGATAGTTTCACAATGTCTCAAGAAGCCAAACCGGCTCCGGTTATGGCCACGGACCCTTGGGAAGACCCTCTCGCCAGTCAACTCAGTTCCGCCTTTACCCTAGCCATCTTGAAACTCGAATCGTTTCACGGCCAGCCCTTCGTGCAGGTCGAAAGCGGCGCATTCTTTCGGGTCGTCGCATTTCTCAAAGAACAGGGCTTCGACTATCTGGTCGATCTCACCGCAGTGGACTGGCCGAAGGTCGAACTGCGCTTTGAGATTCTTGCGATTCTGTACTCATTTGCAGATAATCGCCGTGTCCGCATCAAGATGAGTCTTGCTGACGGCGCCGCTGCCCAGTCGCTCACCCCGCTCTATGCGGCGGCAGACTGGCTCGAGCGCGAAGTTTTTGATATGTTCGGCATCCACTTTGCTGGGCACCCGAATCTGAAGCGCATTCTCTTGCCCGAGGATTGGCATCGCTTTCCCTTGCGCAAAGAACAGAGCATCGTGGGCATGGACCAGGATTGGGTGCAGCGGCATCTGGGAATCGAGAGTGGACAATGACGCCTGCCGCTACAAACTACCTCGAAACCCAGGAACTGGTTCTCAACATGGGGCCACAGCACCCCTCGACGCACGGCGTGCTGCGCTTGATTCTCAAGCTGGACGGCGAGCGGGTGAAAGCGGTGGAATGTGTCATCGGATATCTCCATCGTGGTGTCGAAAAGATTGCGGAGAACCGGACCTATGTCCAGTTTGCGCCCTATGTGGACCGCATGGACTACATCGCAGCCGTCTCAAACGGTCTCGGCTATTGTCTGGCGGTGGAGAAACTGATTGCAGTAGAAGCGCCGCCCCGTGCGCAGGTGGTGCGTGTCCTGTTTGCGGAACTGAATCGCATCGCTTCCCATCTGCTGTGGCTGGGCACGCACGCGCTCGACATTGGCGCGATGACGGCGCTGTTCTATTGCATGCGCGAGCGCGAAGACATTCTCAAGATTTTCGAGAACTATTGCGGGGCGCGGCTCACCACCCATGCCTTCCGTATCGGCGGGCTGCAGTATGACCTGCACGATACTTTTGAGGCGGAAACCCGGGCCTTCTGCGAGAGTTTCCAGCATCGCCTGGATGAGTACGAGCAGTTGCTGACGCACAACCCGATCTGGGTGCAGCGCCTGCGCGGCGTTGGGGTGCTGAGCGCCGAGGATTGCAAGAGCTACGCTGTCTCCGGGCCGATGATTCGTGCTGCCGGTGTTCCATGGGATCTGCGCAAGGCGCAGCCTTATTCTGGCTACGAGCAGTTCGACTTCGACATTCCGGTGCGCGACGGCGCTGATTGCTACGACCGCTACCTGATTCGCATTGAAGAGATGCGCCAGAGCATCCGCATCATTCTGCAGGCACTGGACGTGATCCCTAGCGGGCCGATTCTCGCGAAGGTATCGAAGATTCTCAAGCCACCGCCGGGCGAAGTATATGTTTCAATCGAAGCCCCCAAGGGAGAGCTTGGTTATTACATTGTTTCGGATGGCACTGTGCATCCGCATCGCATCCGGGTGCGCCCCCCCAGCTTCCTGAATTTGGCTTCGCTTGAGAAAATGGCGGTAGGGTCGCTTGTGGCTGATGTTGTGGCGATCATCGGGACAATCGACATTGTTCTCGGAGAGGTGGATCGATAATGGAACAGAACGCTACTTCGATGCTGTCGCGACTGGGTCAAAGTCTGAAACGAATCTTCCTGCTCGACCTTCTGGATGGGCTTTGGCTCACCTTCCGGATGCAGCGGACGACGAATATTGCCACCGAAGAATATCCGAAGCAGCGCCCGCAGGTGGGCGAGCGCTATCGTGGCGCTCCGCGGCTGAACATCAATCCTGATAACGGCGAGACGCTCTGCATTGGCTGCGATCTTTGCGCCAAGGCTTGCCCGGAGAATCTGATCGTGGTGGGCACGGTACGCAACAAGGAAACCCGGCGCCTGGATCTCACTACTTTTACTTACGATCTGTCGCGTTGCATGTTCTGCGGGCTTTGCGAAGATGCCTGCCCTGTTGATGCGCTCGAGTTGACGCAAGATTTTGAAATGGCGTCTTACACGCGGGAAGGTTTGATCTGGGACCGCCAGATGCTTGAGGAAGGACCGAGACCCACTCACTACACCAAGTAATGGACACGGCTCTTTTCTACATCTTCGCCGCGATGACGCTGGTGGGCGCTCTGTTGACGGTGGTGCGGCGCAACCCGGTGCACTGCGCGCTCGCCTTGATCCTCTCGCTGCTCGGCGTTGCCGGACTCTTTCTGATGCTGTCGGCAGAGTTTCTCTTCGCTGTGCAGATTCTGCTCTATGTGGGTGGCGTGATGGTGCTGTTTCTGTTTGTCATCATGCTGATCCATGTCGAGGCTGCCGTCAAGCTGCGGCAGTATAGCCGGCAATGGCCGATTGCGATGGCGGCGGTGGCAGCCGTTTTCCTTGAGTTGGTGGTGCTGATCCGTACGGGTCTGCCGAATCTGCCGCCGGGCCCGGCGCCGCGGCTGAACCCACCGGGGAATACAGAGCGGGTGGCCGATAGTCTCTTGTTGCAATACGCGCTTCCCTTTGAAGCGGCATCGCTGTTGCTGCTGATTGCGGTGGTGGGCGCCGTTTGGATGGCGCAGAAGCATGAGGCGCCGGAATGAGCCTCTCCCCCATCGGTACCGGGCATTATCTGGCTGTGAGCGCCGCGCTGCTGCTGATCGGCTCGATCGGATTGCTGATGCGCCGCAATGTCATTGTCATTCTGATGTCCATTGAACTGATCCTGAACGCGGTCAACATCAATCTGGTGGCCTTCTCGAAACACTGGGAACATGTCACCGGCCAAGTTTTCGCCATCTTTGTGATTACGGTCGCCGTTGCGGAAGCCGCGGTGGGCCTCGGCATCCTCATTGCGCTCTTCCGCAATCGCGGTACGGTTCTCGCCGATGAGATCGACCTCCTCAAATGGTGAATCTTCTCTCCAGCTTCTGGTTCATCCCGCTGTACCCGCTGATCGGGTCGGCGCTCATCGCCGTTTTGCGGCGCGGCTCTGGCTATATTGCGTCACTGGCGATTGCGCTCAGTTTTCTCCATGGTCTGGGCGCCGCGCTCAGCCCCCGCAGTAGTGCGGTGACGAAGCATCTTTATGAGTGGATGCCGGGCATCGGCTTCAATCTCTTCTACGACGATCTCAGTGCGCTGATGGTGCTGATTGTCGGCGGCATTGGCCTGCTCATTCATGTTTATTCCATCGGATACATGGCGGAGGAAGATGGCCGTTGGCGCTACTTTGCCTATCTGAATCTCTTTGTCTTCTTCATGTTCCTGCTCCTCTTGTCGAGCAACCTGGTTCTGCTCTTTGCGGGTTGGGAAGGTGTGGGGCTGGCAAGCTATCTTCTGATCGGGTTCCACCATGACCGTCCGAACGTCAATCGCAGTGCGAACAAGGCTTTTCTCTACAATCGAGCAGGGGACGCCGGGTTTCTGATCGGAATCTTCCTGCTCTTCGGAGTGGCAGGAACCGTCAACTTCCAGGACCTCAATCGCCTGGCCGCCAGTCCTGCGGTGCTGGCCGCTGCTTTGTTGCTGGCGCTGGGGGCGACGGGCAAATCGGCGCAACTGCCGCTCTTTGTCTGGCTGCCGGATGCGATGGTGGGCCCCACGCCGGTTTCGGCCTTGATCCATGCGGCCACGATGGTCACGGCGGGCATCTACCTGTTTGCGCGGCTTGCTCCGCTCTATGCCATCGTGCCGGAGGCCGGTCTGGTGATCGCCGCCATTGGCGCGGTGACGGCTCTGATTGCCGCGACGATCGCGCTGGTGGAGCACGACATCAAACGGATTCTGGCTTATTCCACCGTCAGCCAGTTGGGCCTGATGTTCCTTGCTGCGGGTCTGGGGGCGACAAACGCCGCCATTTTCCATGTGGCCACGCACGCCTTCTTTAAGGCTCTGCTCTTCTTGTGCGCCGGCAACGTGATCCACTCGTTGCATGGTGAGCAGGACGTTCGCTACATGGGCGGACTGAAGGATCGCATGCCCTGGACCTTTCGCCTGATGACGCTCGGCGCACTCAGCCTTGCGGGCTTCCCCGGGCTGGCTGGGTTCTTCTCAAAGGACGAGATTCTCATCGCGGCGCAAGGCTCGCCTTGGCTGCTGGGGATTGCCTTTCTGGTCAGCTTCCTGACGGCTGCCTATTCCAGCCGTATGATCTGGGCGGTCTTCTACGGCAAATACGATCGCACCGATGCGCACGAGGCTCATGGGACAACACTGCACACGCTTTGGCCCCTCGCGATCGGCAGTGTGATTGGAGGCTATTTCGGCCCACACTCGAAGGACGGGCTGTGGATCATGGCTGCTTCGGCCCTGATCTCGATTGCCGGTCTCTGGATCGGGCGCGGCCTTCTGATTCCCCAAACACTCAAAACACTTTTTACGCAGAAGTGGTACATCAATGACGCCTATGAACTCGTGTGGGTACAGGCGATTGGCAAGCGAGGGGCGGCCGGGCTTGCCTGGATCGACGAGAACCTTGTCGACCTACTGCCCCGCGTCTCTGGCTACTTCACCAGCGGTCTCAGCTACCTCAGCGGCGCCTTCGACCGGCTGGTCGTGGATGGCGTCGTCAAGACCGTGGCGATTAGCTTTGAAGCTGCTTCTTTTCCGGTTCGGCTTCTGCAGACCGGCCGCATCTCGCAATACGGTCTGGTGATTGTCCTCACTCTCGCATCCGCGCTTGGCTGGTACTGGCTGCAATGATCTGGCTTCTGCTTCTTCCGATTCTGGCTGCGCTGTTGCTGCTGGCCCTGCCCAAGCGCATGGCTTGGCCGCTTGCCATCCTGGCCGCCGGCGCTTGCCTGGCGGAATCTGTACAACTCGCCCTCGGGCCCGTGCCGCAGGAACTGCGCTATGAGTGGATTCCTTCGATCGGGGCGCAGTTCCTGCTCACCCTCGATGGCATCAGCCTGCTGTTTGTGGGGCTCACGGCCTTGATGAGCCTGCTCGGAATTCTGGCCAGTCCACAAATGCCGCGGGCCTTTTACTCGATGTTGCTGTTGCTTGAGGCTGGCTGCTTTGGCGTCTTTCTGGCGCAGGACCTGCTGCTCTTCTTCATCTGCTTTGAAGCGGTGCTCATTCCGATGTACTTCCTGATCGGAATCTGGGGCGCCGAGCGGCGGCAGTATGCGGCCTTCAAATTCTTCCTCTATACGGTGGCCGGCAGCATTGCGTTGCTGGTGGGCTTTCTTGCGCTCTATCTCCAACACGCGGCGCAAACGGGTATCTACAGCTTCGATCTGCAGCAGTTGCTCCGTGTCAGCTTGCCGTTGCCGACGGAACGTCTGGTCTTCTGGGCGCTCTTCCTTGGCTTTGCGATCAAGATCCCGATGTTGCCCTTCCACACCTGGCTGCCCGATGCGCACACCCAGGCTCCAACAGCTGGCTCGGTGATGCTGGCTGCGGTGATGTTGAAGATGGGCACCTATGGCTTCCTCCGCTTCTCGCTGCCGCTTCTGCCGAAGGCCAGCCTGGATGCGAATGTTGTGCAGGTGATTGGAGCCTTGTCGGTTGCCGCCATCCTCTATGGCGGGCTGATTTGTTTGGCGCAAAGAGATTGGAAGCGCCTGATCGCCTATTCTTCCGTCAGTCATCTCGGCTTCTGCACGCTTGGGATTTTCAGCCTGAATCAGATGGGTATTGAAGGGAGCATCCTCCAGCAGGTGAACCACGGCATCTCCACCGGGCTGCTCTTTCTGTTGATCGGCTTTATCTACGATCGCCGGCATAGCCGCGACATCGGTGACTACGGCGGCATCAGCAAGGTGATGCCCGGCTATGCCGCAGTCTTTGCCGTCGCGATGCTGAGTTCGATTGGTCTTCCGCTGCTGAATGGCTTCGTGGGAGAGTTCACCATCCTGCGCGGTGCTTTCCTGGCGCAACCCTGGTGGGCTGTCCTTGCCGTGGTCGGCATCATTCTGAGTGCCGGCTATATGCTTTCCTTGTACCGGCATACGATGCTGGGTCCGATCACGAAGGAAGAGAACCGGTCGCTGAAAGATCTGAGCTTCCGGGAATGGCTGATTGTCAGCCCGTTGCTGGTCTGGGCGGTTTGGATTGGCGTCTACCCGAGCGAACACTTCCGGCTGATTCAAGAACCGGTCGGGATCCTCCTCGAAAGGTTGCGCCCATGATGCCCGTGTCGATCAACGATCTGTTTACGATCATGCCGGCGCTGGTGCTGGCGCTGTTTGGCTGCTCGCTGTTTCTGATGCGGCTGGATAGCCCTCGTGTGTATCCGGCCTTCCTCGTTGTGGGTGAGATCCTCGCCGCGATCAGCCTCTGGCGGCAGAACGGCTTTACCAGCCTGACTGGCTTCCAGGGTTCGGTGGTGATCGATTCCTTTGGCATCTACATGAATGCGATCTGCCTGGTGGGTACGGTCCTGGCAGCGATTGGCGCTTCCCGGTATCTCGAAGCTCGCGAAGAAGATCATCCCGAGTTCTACGGCCTGATGATGCTCGCCCAGAGCGGCATGTATCTCATGAACGCGGGCACGGAACTGGTGACTGTTTTTATTGGTCTCGAAATCACCGCGGTGAGCTTTTATATTCTGACCGGCTTCCTGCGGCGCGAGCCCCGCTCGAATGAAGCGGCGCTCAAGTATTTGCTGCTCGGTGCCTTCTCGAGTGGATTGCTGCTCTATGGCTTCTCGGTTCTCTATGGGCTGACCGGCTCCACGCGCTATCTGACGATGACGGCGCAACTCGGCACCCGGCTGCCCACCGATCCGCTGATCCTGCTGGCGGTCATCCCGATTGTTCTCGGCCTGCTCTTCAAAGTGGCCGCCGCGCCGATGCACATGTGGGCTCCCGATGCCTATGACGGCGCGCCCACTCCGGTGACGGCTTTCCTCGCAACCGCTTCTAAGGTGGCCAGCTTCGGACTTCTCTTGCGGCTCCTCCTCGGGCCGCTCCATCCCTTCCGTCCCAGTTGGGAAGGCGTCATTCTCTTTGCGGCCCTTGCCAGTCTGACGATTGGCAATCTGGCCGCCATCACGCAGAGCAGCGCCAAGCGCCTTCTGGCCTACAGCAGCATTGGACATGCCGGCTATCTGCTGCTCGGCCTGGTGGCAGGCAACCAGACCGGCATCGAAGGCATGCTGCTCTATCTGCTGGTCTATACGTTGATGACGACGGGCGCCTTCCTGGTGCTGGCTGCGATGGAGCGCGAGGGCGTAGAAGACTTTCGGGGATTGCTCTACAGCCACCCAGCTATCGCGATGCTGATGGTGATCCTGCTGCTCTCTCTGGCTGGGCTGCCGCCGACGGCCGGTTTTTTTGCAAAGTACATGATCTTTCTCTCGCTCGTCCAGACACGGCAGTACGCCGTGGCCATTGTGGCGGCGCTTTATGTTGCGGTCTCGCTGTATTACTACTTCCGCATTGTGCGCGAGATGACACAGAAACCGCGGGAGCAGGTGGGCCCCACGATTGCCATCAGTCTGGGTTGGCGCGCTGCTGTCGGTGTGGCTGCGATTCTCAGCCTGGGTCTTGGGCTCAATCCCGAACCGGCTCTCTCCTGGGCCAGGGAGGCGCTGCGATGAACGAGATCCTGACCGGGTATTTCCCTTACTTGATGGCTCTCGGTTTTGCGGCTGCTTTCCCCTTAGTGGTGGGCTATCTGGTCTTAGTGGAGCGCAAGCTGCTTGCCGACTTCCAGGCCCGGCTCGGCCCGATGCGGGTGGGACCACACGGCTTATTGCAGCCGCTCGCCGATGCGCTCAAGCTGCTGCTCAAAGAAGACATCGTCCCTGTCGAAGCCGATCGGGGCCTCTTCTATCTGGGGCCGGTGATCAGCCTCTGCACGGCCTTCGCTGCCTTCGCCGTGGTGCCGATCACAAAGTTTCTGAATATCAGCGACGTCAATGTCGGGCTTCTCTTTATTTCTGCGATGGCCGCGGTGGGGGTCTTTGGCCTGATTCTAGGTGGCTGGAGTTCGAACAGTAACTACGCCTTGCTCGGCGCGCTCCGCGCGGCGGCACAGTTGATCAGCTACGAAGTGGCGATGGGGCTGGCGCTGGTTTGCGTCGTCATGATGTCCGGAACCCTCTCGCTGGTCGGCATCGTGGAAGCCCAGCAGCGGCTGGGGGTCTGGTTCGTCTTTGGCAACTATGGCGGGATGCTGCTCGCCTTCTTTATCTTTCTGATCGCGGCTGTGGCGGAAATCAATCGCGCACCCTTCGATCTTCCCGAGGCCGAAAGCGAGATTGTGGCCGGTTATCACACCGAGTACAGCGGATTCCGCTGGGCGCTCTACATGCTGGCCGAATACACGAACATTGTGATTGTTTGCTGTGTTGCTGTGACGCTCTTCTTCGGCGGATGGCTCCGGCCCTTTCCGAATGTCGCCTGGCTGGCTTGGCCGATGGAAGCTCTTGTCCCGCTGCTGCTTTTCGGGCTCTGCGCCTATGGCTGCTTCCGGATGAAGCTTCTGCCTTTTACCGTACTCTTTGCATTGGCAGGCTTAGTCTTCCTGATTCCTGTCATGAACCAACTGCTTTCCGGCCCCTTCTGGTTCTTCTTGAAGGCCAGCGGTGTGTTCTATGTCCTGGTCTGGTTCCGGGCCAGTTGGCCGCGCCTGCGTTACGACCAATTGATGGATCTGGGGTGGAAACGCTTGATCCCTCTTGGGCTCGCTTGCCTTCTCGGCAACGCGATCGTCGGAATGATTTAAGAAAAATAGTTTCGTATGGAACTTAACGCTTTGCGTTCTCGTTCGTCATATCAACAGAGAGAGACGGAGAGCACTTCTAGATCCCCTTTCCCTAAAAAAAAGATCCGGAAGTGCTCTCTCGAAATTCTCCAAACACGGTACGTAGCCGGTCGGAAATTTCTCCTACGGTAGCATACGCACGCGCCGCCGCTAAGATGTGCGGCATCAGATTACCCCCTCCGCGCGCTGCCCGCTCCAATCCTTCTAATCCCGCAGTCCAGTCTGTTTGGCTTCGCGAGGCCCGCAATTCGCGGAGACGTGCCACTTGTCCCGTCTCGATCGCCGGATCGATCTGAAACACGGCTGTCATCTGTTTGTCCTCTTCCTCGAACTTGTTGACGCCCACCACAATCGCCGCGCCGCTCTCCACTTGCTTCTGGTACTCGTAGGCGGCGTTCTGGATCTCACCCTGGATGTAACCGCTCTCGATTGCCGCAAGCGTGCCGCCCATGGCATCGATGCGCGCGATGTAGGCTTCGGCCTCGGCCTCCAGCCGGTCCGTCAGCTCTTCCACCCAGTAGGAACCTCCGAGGGGGTCTGGCGTTCCGGTCACTCCGGTTTCGTAGGCAATGATCTGTTGGGTGCGTAAGGCGACACGGGCGGCCTCTTGGGTGGGCAGGCCCAGCGCTTCATCCATGCCGTTGGTATGCAGGCTTTGGGTTCCGCCCAGCACGGCGGCCATGGCCTGGAGAGCCACCCGCGCGATATTATTCATCGGCTGCTGGGCGGTTAACGTAGAGCCTGCCGTTTGAGTATGGAAGCGCAACAGCATCGAGCGCCGGTCCTTAGCTCCAAAACGCTCTTTCATCAGACGGGCATAAAGACGCCGGGCCGCACGATACTTGGCAATCTCTTCGAAGAAGTCATTGTGTGCGTTGAAGAAGAAGCTGAGGCGGGGCGCGAAGGCGTCGATCTGAAGCCCGGCCCGCATCGCCGCTTCGATATAGGCGATGGCATTGGCCAGGGTGAAGGCGATCTCTTGGGCCGCTGTCGAGCCGGCCTCGCGAATGTGATAACCGCTGATCGAGATCGTGTTCCACTCCGGCAATTCCGTACTGGCCCAGGCAAAGATGTCTGTGATGATGCGCATCGCCGGACGGGGAGGATAGATGTAGGTGCCCCGGGCAATGTATTCCTTGAGGATGTCGTTCTGGATGGTGCCCGAGAGCTTCTTGACCTGCGCGCCCTGCTTTTCTGCCACCAGCGTATAGAGCGCCAGCAGAATACTCGCTGTCGAGTTGATCGTCATCGAGGTGGTGATGCCGTCGAGCGGGATGCCTGCGAAGAGCACCTCCATATCGGCGAGCGACGAAATCGAAACGCCCACTCGTCCCACTTCACCCGTGGCGAGGGGGTGGTCGGCATCCATGCCCATTTGCGTCGGCAGGTCAAAGGCAACAGACAGACCGGTGGTGCCCTGGCTCAAGAGATAGCGGTAACGGCGATTGGATTCTTCTGCAGAGCCGAAGCCCGCATACTGCCGCATCGTCCAGAGCCGCTTGCGATACATGTCGGCATAAATACCGCGGGTAAAGGGATACTCGCCTGGGGGAGGTTGGGCCACAGCTAGGATTTGCCGATCTTGCGTGCCTTGAAATAACTCTGGAGACCGTAGGCGGACATCACGAGAAAGGCAATCCCCAACATCACCAGGCGGAAGAAGCTGGACTGGTCGCCTTTATAGTCGTAGATCCCCTTCGCGAGACTTCCAAAAATGAAAATCGCGAACACGGCAAAGAAGAAGCCGATCAACTCGTTCCAGAGAATGTGGAGCGGTTTGATGACACCGGGCATAAAGGCCTGTAAAAAACGTCTCATACGCTCGAAGCTTCATGCTAGCAAAGCCAGGAAGTTGCCGATAAGCCCCAATGTTATTCTGTGACTGGAAGCCGCATGGACGAGAACCTTAAAGAGCTGATGCAAGAGCTCGGGAATGCGATTAATGAGTCCCTTTCGGATTCCGATCGTATTGCTGCAGCAATAGGCGATATCAAACGCGCCGGGTATGACGTGTTCCTGGTGTTGGAGGCGACAATCGGCTTCAACAAACGGGAAGAAGACGAGGATGGCAATACTTCCTCCTCTTCCGCCAATCCTGAGAGCTTTGAAGCGACAGGCAAGGTGAGCTGGAACTCCCAGGACACCAAGTTCCTGAAAGCTTTGAAGATCTCGCTCGAAGAAGACGACCGTTAGGCGGGGAGCAGTTCCCGGTAGACCGCCGCTGTTTTTGCAGCCGCATTCTCCCAACTGAAGTCCTGTGCCCGCGCCAAACCCTTCCTGCACAAGCGGTCCCGCAATGACGGATCGAGGAGTTGTGTCAATCCGTACGCAATTGCTTCATGGTGCCCTGGGTCGATGAGCAGCGCCGCGTCTCCAGCCACCTCAGGCAGCGCCGAGCTGAGCGAAGTGAGCACGGGTAGTCCATGGGCCATTGCTTCCAGGACAGGAATCCCAAAGCCCTCATCGAGAGACGGGAATGCGAAGATCGAGGCGCGCTGGTAGAGCTTTCCCAACTCGTCATCGCTTACATAGCCTAAGACCTTCACCCTGGGCGGCAAGCCCTGCAACATCTCGTCGGCGCCAAAGCCTCCGGAGCCTGCAATCCAGAGTTCCCAATCTGCGGGCATCGCCCGAAACGCTGCAATCAGCCGTTTCGTATTCTTGCGCTTCTGAACAGCCCCCACCGTCAAGACAATCTTCTCCCGGCTCTCGAGCGGCACAACCACCGGCGGGAGTGTGACGCCATGTGGGACGACTCGCAATTGGCTCTTTGGGTAATCGAGATAAGACGCCACCTGGTCTGCCGTAAATTGCGATACGGCGATGATCCGGTCCGATCGTTCTGCTGCTTCTCTGGCCTGTAAGGCAAAGCGCTCGCGAAACTCTCGTGTCGAATACTCCCCGCTTAAAACAAAGAGATCGTGGAAGGTACTCACCATGGGACTGCGCTTGCGGCGCGGCAACCGTTGGTTCAACCCGTGGAACAAGGCCACCGCGGGCGGAAGGAGGTCGAGCAGCAAGGACTTGGGCGAGGGCGCACGGAGATAGCGGTGTGGCCGGTAATAGCGGCGATAAGAAAAGTCATCGGGCAGGCATTCCATCAGGTGCAGAGAGTACTTGCCCACTCCGCTGAGGTTCTGACCGATCGAATAGCTGGCGTCGAGGCCGATTAGTGGATGAGGGACTTGGCCGCCGGATCGGCTGGATCGAATGAGGTCTCGCACGAGGTCTCGAAGCGCCTATTCTCCCATAGCCCGTCCTCGGCCTCATCGAGCAGGCCTTCTAACTGCCAGGAGTTGTGCTCGCTGAGTTGCGCCGCTGCGACTTCGATCTGCACCTCCAGCGGTGTGCCCCGTGCGATGGCTTTGCCTCGAATCGAGTTCCGCAACGCAACCGCGATCTCATAGAGTTCGGTGGCATCGCGATCCGGGCTCAACAGTGCAAAGCGGCCGCGGCCAAGGTAGGATGCCAGATCGATATCGCCTGCCGAGATGCGCAGCAGTTCCGCGGTCTCCACCAGCAGCCACTCTTCCTCATGACGGCCGGCGATTTCCGATACCGCATCGAGATTCGCCAGGCATAACATCGCGCAGGCAGCCGGGGACTCCCGCCGCCCCATCAAGCGGCAGAAGGGCTCGCCCAGTTGTACGAAGCCGGTGAAGTTCAAGAGACCCGTGAGTTCATCGCGCACACTCAGGCGCCGCAGACCCGTTGAGATTCGATTGCGTTCAATGGCGCAACGCAGCGCTCTGCCGAGTGGTGTGCAATCCACCTCGTGCTTCACCAGGACATCCTGGGCGCCTTCTTGCACCAGACGCACCGTCAAGGCCGGATCTTCTGTATTCGCAATGATGAGAATCGGCGTGTGAGCGGCAGCTGCCTTGAGCCGTTGGAAGGTTCCAATACCAGCGCTATCGGGGACCCAAAGGTCAGCCAGGATGACATCGAAGCTGATCTCGTTGAGCAGAAGCAATGCTTCAGAAAGACTCTCGGCATCGCAGAGTTCATAGGGACTCAACCAAGTGTTCCCGTTCTGTAGTTCTTCGAGTTCGGCGAGGGCCTCGCGAACGAGACCAGCATCGGCCATGTTGTCCTCAAGCAGGAGAATTCTCGTGAGCTTCTTGCGCATCCTCACAAGGAAAGTGCAGGTAGCTCCTGATTCTTCTCAAGCTTCTTCGCCGAGTTCGTACTCTTTCAGCTTGCGATAGAGCGTGGTTCGCCCAATCCCCAGAAGCGAGGCGGCGGTGAGGCGATCGCCCTTTGTATATTCGAGTGCCCGCAAGATGGCCTGCTTCTCTAACTCGGCCAACGGAACAATCGGAACCATTGCCAGTGCGGGTGCGGCGGCTGTCCCTGTACCCGGGCTGATCGCGAAGGTGGGGCCAAATTGAGGAGTGCTTGCATCCGGAAAATGAGCAGGCACCGGAGAGAAGGATGCTTGTGGAAGCGTCAGACGCCTCCCGGTTCCGTGGAGGACACTCGAGGGGAGATCGGCTCGATGGAAGGCCGGGCCTGAGTTCACTGCCAACATATGTTGGACGCAGTTCTCGAGCTCCCGTACATTGCCTGGCCAATCGTAGGTCAGGAGTGCTTCCAGCACCTCGGGGTCCATGGCCTGGTGCCGTCCGTAGCGCTTGAGAAAGTGAGCCAGCAGATGCGGCACATCCTCGCGCCGTTCCTTTAAGGGAGACAGGCGCAGTGTGACCACGTTCAGCCGGTAATAGAGATCGCGGCGGAAGTTTCCCTTCTCCACCTCTTTGGCCAGATCGCGATTGGTTGCCGCGATGACGCGGAAGTCTGCACGCTTCTGGGTGAGGCCACCGACCGGCCGGAATTCCTTCTCTTGGAGTACCCGCAATAGTTTGGCTTGCAGGTCGAGCGGCAACTCGCCGATCTCATCGAGGAATGCCGTGCCTCCATGAGCCAGTTCGAGCAAGCCGGCCTTTGAGTTATTCGCACCGGTGAAGGCGCCTCGTACATAGCCAAAGAGCTCGCTCTCCATCAGCGGTCCTACCATCGAACTGCAGTCCACCGTAATAAACGGGCCATCATTCAAGACATGATGGATCGACCGGGCCACTACTTCCTTCCCCGTCCCTGTATCGCCGAGGATCAGGACGGGCCAGCGGCATCGACCGAGCTTGTCGATCAATCGCTGGAGCTGCAACATTCTCGGCGACTGGCCGATCAATACTTTGAGGTTTTCTTCGAGAGTTGGATGCATGAAGTCGACACCTTGGGAACTAGTGGCGCGAAGCCGTAAAAACTCTGTAGAAAAATGTGGCAATCACCATATTTTTCTGGATGTACTAGCTCGGACCAGAGACTCCCATCTTCGGAAGATCCAGTCGAAGCACGAACCCACGATACCCGGCGGCGCGCAGGCGCGCCATTAATTCTTGTGCATCATCTCGCGTGCTCCGTCCTGTGATCACCCGGTAGAGGACGGGCGCTGCATCGTTGGGTACCACGACGACATGGGGGAACTTGCCTGAGAGCTCCCGGCGCAAAGCTTCGGCCCGCTCCCGGTCGGACCATGCCGCTACTTGCACTCCATATAACTCCACTACCTCGCCCTTCGGTGGGGCGATGACGGTCAGCTTCACCTTCGCCAGTCCCGGGCCGATCATCGCGATCTCTTCGGCGGCGCGCTGGGAGAGATCGATGATGCGGTCTCCAACGAACGGTCCACGGTCTGTGATCCGCACATTCACTTGTTTGCGATTGCTCTCATTCTCTACGCGAAGCCATGTGCCGAAAGGCATCGTACGATGTGCGGCAGTGAGTTGCCGCATGTCATAGATCTCGCCATTGGCGGCGCGGCGGCCATGATACGGCACTCCATACCAACTGGCGATGCCTCGTTCGACATCCCCAATATGAACAGTGCGCGCAGGAGGTGGAGGAACCGATGGGGCGCGCTTTGCACTCTTGCGATGAGAGCAAGAGGAGGCGAACAACATAATGACGGCAATGGAAAATAACGCGTGAAGCCTCATGAAGAGAGCGTCCCTACTCAAAAACAATTCTACTGTGAAATGTTTTGAACTTTCACTTGAGTAGCTACCGCGTCCATCGCGAATTTTTTCCCTTGACATTAATTGCGAAAGACTTTATATCTGAAGCACTGAGTCCTCCACGCGAGGACTCAAATTGATGTTAGGGAGAATCATTCGAATGAAGAATGCAACCAAGGCGCCGGCAAAGAAAGCTGCAAAAGCTCCGGCAAAGAAGGCTGCTCCGGCAAAGAAGGCACCTGCGAAAAAGGCTGCTCCTGCTAAGAAGGCTGCTCCTGCCAAGAAGGCCGCCGCTCCTGCGAAGAAGGCCGCTCCGGCTGCTAAGAAAGCTGCTCCTGCGAAGAAGGCTACGAAAAAGTAGTCAGCATTTGTACCCGCAAGGGTGTGAGCCAATCTACAACCACCTGAGCCCCGAGCAATCGGGGCTCTATTCTTTTCTGAACACAACTACCTCAAAGCTCTCCCCCATCGAGAACAATAAGGTTCGCAGTTGCATTTCCCCCAATAAAGACAGGCTTTCCAGCACAGCGGGCCCGAGGGCGATGATGGAGGCCCGCAGCGTCGAGAAGCTGTGCCGCTTCCATCCCACCTCTTCTGCCTCTGCCGTCAACGCATCCCAATCCACATGAGCGGTGATGTCGCGTGAGCCTGGATCGAGCAGTAGATCCTTCGCGCTTGCGGCATGACGGCGGTAGCTCATCAGGGAGCCTTGCGGAAAGCGTGCCCGGTCTCCTTCGCGATACCCGTAGTCGATCAGGATGTAGAAGCCCGGACCATCGATCGAGGCCCAAGCCTCTTCCAGATAGCGGCGGGAAGCGGGCCGTACTTCTCTCACTCCCTCGCCTGGTTCGTGAGGCCACCAGTGGAACTGTCCCAGTGCATCGACATCCACTCGTAAGCTAAGTTCTCCATCCTTCACATCGACAGGCAGAGCATCAATGAATTCGTTCGAGAACAAAATGCTTCGCGATGTTTCAGGAATTTCCTGCCCTTGTTGCACCGCCGTATAGCGATCCTGGAAGGTCTCGCGAAGCTCTTCTCTACCAGCGCCGATGTCGACGAAGCTCTTGAAGTTGGGAAGCAAGCTTTCGGCCAGCGCCTTCACATAAGCGCCAAACACGGGCTGCAACTGGGATGCGGTGAAGAAATCCCCATCTTTGCCGAAGGGGTCTCCGCGATAGTAGCCGTTCTCTTTGTCATAGAGCGCCATCTCCATGAACTCGGAGAAGAGGATGGGCCCACTGGTGCGAATGCGCTGGGCGATTTTGATTGCGAGTGGGCTCACAAGTTATAGTGTCGAGCATGAGATGGATCGTCGGTTTGGCCATGGCAATGCAATTGAGCGCAGCGCCGGAAGAAGCGTCTGTTCGGAAGGTGCTCGACGCGCAGAGTGCGGCCTGGAACCGCGGCGACATTGCAGGCTTCATGACGGGCTATGAGCATTCCGAGGACATCACCTTCATTGGCAAGACTCTTACGCGCGGCTACGACGGCGTGCTTGCCCGCTATCGCCGCGACTACGGAGACCGCGCCAAGATGGGCAAGCTCCAGTTTGTCGATGTAGAAGTGAAGATGTTGGCGGAGGGCGTTGCTCTGGTGTGGGGACGCTATGTATTGGAGCGCACGGCGGAGGGCGGAGGCCCGGCGACGGGCCGCTTCACTCTCATTGCCAAGAAGGCCGCAGCAGGCTGGAAGTTCATCCACGACCACACGAGCAACTGAGCCCTAGTTGGGAATGCGCGCGGCAAACTCTTTCCCGGTCTCGATGGCTTCCTCTTCGCTCAGTCCGGCGATACCGGCGAGATAGCTTCCCTTGGCAAATACAAAGAGCGGCCCGGCGGCCGTGTTGGCAAAGTAGCCTCCATAGGAAGCCACAAACTTCGGATCCTGCATCTGGTTCTTGATGTCAAAGATGTAGCTGCCTGCTTGCTGGGCTGTCCGGCAACGGATGAGGAATAGCTTGTATTGCTTCTTGCCGTCCTCATAGGCAGCGAGATTGCCGCCTCCGAGATAGGACAGTCCTAACAAGGGTTTCTCTACGACGGTGACGGAGATCCGCTTGGCCGATGGAAAGCGGACATCCTCGGCGATCGCCCGTGGAAGATCGGGCAAGGTGGGGGCCTTCTCCGCTGTTGTCTTCGGGACGCTGGAGCAGGAGACGAGGAGGATCGAGAGAAAGAGAAGCTTGCCAGTCATCGGACAGCGATCATAACAGAAGTCTTCGCCGTTAGAAGTATTGCCCGGCTTCAATCAACTGCCGCAGCTCTTGCGGGTCCCGGGTGGCGCCGAGGGCGAGCATCAGCAGGATGCGGGCTTTGGGGCCGCTCAGGCTTCCTGCAAAGAGAACCCCTCGGTTGCGAAGATCGCGTCCGGAGCCTTCATACGCATAGGTGTCGAGCACGCGGCCTTGCGCGCAACGTGTAGAGATCAGCACCGGGATTCCGGCATCGATCGCGCGCTGGATGGCGGGTAGGGTCAACGGTGGCACATTGCCTCGTCCGGTTCCTTCGATCACAAGGCCACGTGCGCCAGTCTCGCGCGCATAGTCGATGAAGCGGCCATCGGCGCCTGAGTACATCTGGAACAGATCGATATGCGGCTCAAAGCTTTGGGTCGCAATTGCCTGGCGCAGCTTGAGGGTCCGGGCAAAGTAGACACGGTCTTTGTCGACGATGCCGAGCGGGCCAAAGACCGGAGATTGGAAAGTCTCAATCGCCTGCGTATCCATCTTGGTGGCATAGGCGGCCGCATGGATTGTCTCGTTCAGCAGGACAAAGACGCCTTGCTCGCGAGAGGCCGGATCCAGCGCCACCCGTAGCGCCGCGCGGATATTGGCCGGGCCGTCATAGGACAGCTCCGAGGCATTGCGCATGGCTCCAATCACGATCACTGGCTTAGAGGAGTGGTGGCGTAGGTCGAGAAAGAAGGCGGTTTCCTCGAGCGTATCGGTTCCATGCGTCACCACGATTCCTGCGATCTCGGGCCTCTCCAACTGTTCGCGGATCTGCTCCGAAAGATCCCACATATGTTGTGGCGTCATCTGCGGGCCAGCGAGGCGGGCAAAGTCGATCACCTCGACACGGGCCAACTGCGCCAGTTCCGGATCGTGGGCGAGGATCTCGTCCCCGGACAAGGCCGGCACCGCGCCTCCGCGCAGGGCGTCGTGCTTCATCGATATGGTTCCACCGGTGAAGAAAAAAAGAACCGTCTGCATCTCCTCCAGTATCGCTAGAGGTAGCGGAGCCACCAATCGTTGCGACGCTGCTTCAGATTGCCAAACCAGACGCAGAGCGGATAGCAGATGCCCACCACCAGGATCCAGATCAGATAGACCTCAGTGAGGCTGTAGCCGTATCCAGCCGGGTAAGTGTCGGCTGCGCCGCCTAGGGACGGCAGCGGCTTCCACAGGAAAGAGACCTCGCCATAGCGCAGCCAGGCGAGAGGAAAGGCGAGCAGATGAGCGAGTGCGAAGTGCAACAGAAAGTAGAATAGCGGCACGCGACCGATGCGGACGAGCGGGTTCGATTCAGACAATTGCCAGCGCCCGAAGAGCGCAAGCAGCAGAAGTCCAGGCCCCATTGTCATCAAGAGGAAATCGAGCGAAGGCGGGTACTTGGTGGTGCGGAAGAAGGACAAGAAGGTACCGGCCCAAGGTTGCGGGTCGCCATAGTGATTGATGCTGCGTAGCAGGACGAATGCCGCGGTCAAGCTCAATCCTGCGGGCAGGCTCCACTTCGGCTGGAAGCAGAAGCCCGCGGCCATGACCGCGATCCAGGGGATCAGCGGGTAGGCGACGAACACCACGATCGGGCCGAGGAGAAAGACTCCCGGTTGGTGGAAGATCTTCCAGGCGCCGTCCAACTGCAGCGGGTCGGCCAGGTTGTGGAGCGCAATGGTTGCCATGCTCAATAAACCCAGAACCAACTTCGGCAGATAGAGAAGGCCGCCCAAGGCGATCATCGAGCAACCGAGTGCCCAGAGGACGGTGAGTAACACCGGACCGTTGCTGAGGCTGAAGAACATTGCCAGGTGCAGCGCGGTCAGCTCCAGGAAGATCAACCAGAGACCGCGGCTGATGAGAAAGCGGGACAGCTTCGGCCGGTCCCCGTGTCCGGCCAGGGCGAGTGAGGCGCCAAGGCCTGCCGTAAACATGAAGACGGGCGCGCAAAGATGGGTCACCACACGGGTCCAGAAGAGGGCGGTTGTGGTGCGGGTCAGGTCGTCCGGCTGGAAGGACATGGCGCCGATATGGAAGAAATCGCGGACATGATCGAGAGCCATGAGAACCATCACCAGTCCTCTGAGGGCGTCGACCGCAGTCAATCGTGGCGGCCTCATAGCAATAATTTGTAACGGTACTACATTGGAGGAGTCCCTAAAAGGCCGATGTTATACTGAGGGCAATTTAGCGGGCGAGGTCCAAAGATGAGGATCAAAAAAGAAGTGGCACACTTCGCCTTGATGATCGTATTGGTCGCACTTGGGTTTGGGACCGCAGGTGGTCAAGGGGCTCGCGCGGATTCCGACAAGAATCAGGCGCAGAAGAAGAATGAAGTTCCGCCGCCTTCCCGTGTCAACATCCAGCCACGCGACGGCAAGCCGTTGAAACCAGAAGATACGGATCCATCCAAGCCCGCCAACTTGCGTGTGGACACAAACTTGGTCTTGATTCCCGTTGCCGTAACGGATCCGCTCAACCGTTTTGTGACAGGTCTCGAGCGAGAGCACTTTAAGGTCTTTGAAGACAAGATTGAACAGACGATCGCTCAGTTTGCCAGTGAAGATGCGCCGCTCTCTGTCGGGTTGGTGTTTGATACCAGCAACAGCATGGGCGCGAAGCTGCAAAATAGCAGGCAGGCCGCAGCGCAGTTCTTCAAGACTGCCAATCCGGAAGATGAGTTCTTTCTCGTACAATTCAACGACCGGCCGGAGTTGATCGTTCCGTTTACGCACAATACGGAAGAGATCCAGAACCGTCTTACCTTTACCCAAGCCAAGGGCCGCACCGCACTGCTCGATGGCATCTATCTGGCGATGAATCAGATGAAGAAAGCGACGAATCCGCGCAAAGCCGTTCTGGTGATCTCAGACGGTGGAGATAACTCCAGCCGTTATACAGAGAGCGAAATCAAGAACTTGGTGCGGGAAGCGGACGTCCAACTGTATGCGATTGGTATTTTCGAATCCTTAGGCGCGAGAGGGCGCACGGCGGAAGAGCTTTCCGGCCCTGGCCTGCTGAATGATCTGGCAGAGCAAACGGGTGGGAAGCACTTTGCGATCGAGAATGTGAATGAGTTGCCCGACGTAGCAGCTAAAATTGGCATTGTGCTGCGCAATCAGTATTTGATTGGCTACTCACCGAAAAATCAGGAACGCGACGGCAAGTATCGCCGCGTCCAAGTTAAGTTAGTACAACCAAGAGGTTTGCCGCCCCTGCGGCCCTCCTGGAGGCAAGGCTATTATGCACCTGTTCAATAGGCGCCTCTTTTTGCTGGCGGCCCCTCTCGCGATTGCGCCCCTGCGGGCGCAAGACGATCCAGTTTTCAAAAGCGACACGCGCCTGGTGATCCTCAACGCAACCGTTGTCGACAACAAAGGCAACCTTGTGACCGACATGAAGCAATCGGCCTTCAAAGTCTACGAGAACAATGTCGAGCAACCGATCAAGATCTTCCGCAGAGAAGACGTCCCCGTATCTCTTGGGGTGATTGTCGACAATAGCGGCAGCATGCGTTTGCGCCGCAATAAGGTTGAGATCGCGGCCATGCAGATGGTGAAGGCCTCCAATCAGCAGGACGAAGTGTTTGTCGTGAATTTCAACGACGACGCCTTTCTCGATGTCGATTTCACCGGTGAGATCAAGAAGATGGAAGAAGGGCTGACACGCATTGACGCCCGCGGCGGCACGGCGATGTATGACGCGATCAGCATGTCGCTCGATCACGTGAAGCGCAAAGGCAAGCGCGACAAGAAGGTGCTGATGCTGATCACTGATGGAGCCGACA
This sequence comes from Bryobacter aggregatus MPL3, assembly GCF_000702445.1. Classification (NCBI taxonomy): domain Bacteria; kingdom Pseudomonadati; phylum Acidobacteriota; class Terriglobia; order Bryobacterales; family Bryobacteraceae; genus Bryobacter; species Bryobacter aggregatus. The sequence continues at coordinate 1,419,461 of NZ_JNIF01000003.1, read as the reverse complement.
CGGCGAGCAAGATCTCGCTCGAGAAGGTGATCTCCCTGGCGCACTCGACCGATGTGGTGATCTACGCGATTGCGTTGTTGAGCGAAGAGGTGCCGCGCGAAGCCAAGCGGGCGAAACGGGCACTTGAGATGATCACCAAGGAAACCGGCGGGCTTTGCTTCTTTCCGAAGACTCTTGAAGAAGTGGATGCTC